>NZ_JAUASX010000009.1 GCF_030345715.1 Solimonas sp. SE-A11 | reverse complement strand
GGCTGGCGTAGTTCTCGGAGGCGATCAGCTCGATGTGCGCTTCCTGCCGGCCTTCTTCCTTGCGGATGGCAGAGGACAGCTCAGGGTCGAATTCGGAAAGGCTCGGGGCGTTGGTCCACATGGCTTCTTTCTACTCGGGAATCGGGAATCGGGAATCGGGAATCGTCAAAAGAGGCTGGGCTTCTACGATTCCCGATTCCCCATTCCCGATTCCCGTCTTTATAGAACTAGTCGACGACTTCCAGCATCAGTTCCAGCGCCGCCTTGGCGGGCCTGGCGATGTCGGCCGGCACGCGGATCTGGTTGACTACCTTGCCGGCCACCAGGTTGTCCAGGGTCCAGGCGAGATGCTGCGGGTCGGTGCGGAACATCGTGGAGCACATGCACACGGTGGGCGACATGAACTCCACCTTCACGCCCTTGGGCTTCATCTCGTCCGCCAGGCGGTTCACCAGGTTCAGCTCAGTGCCGACCAGCCAGTGGTCGCCGGGGTTGGAGGCCCGAACGGTGCGCAGGATGTACTCGGTGCTGCCGACGAAGTCGCTCTTCTCGCAGACCTGCAGCGCGTTTTCCGGGTGGCTGATGACCTTGCCTTCCGGGTGGCGGCTGCGGAAATTGTCGATGTGCGCGGGCTGGAACATCTGGTGGACCGAGCAGAAGCCCTTCCACAGGATCATCCTGGCGGCGCGGATCGCCTCGGGCGTGTTGCCACCCAGGGGCTTGTTGAAGTCCCAGACGATCATCTGGTCCAGGCCGATGCCCATGTTCTTGGCGGTGTTGCGGCCCAGGTGCTGGTCGGGAAAGAACAGCACCTTCTCGCGGCGGGCGAAGCTCCACTCCAGCACCGCGCGGGCGTTGCTGGAGGTGCAGACGATGCCGCCATGGTTGCCGCAGAAGGCCTTCAGGTCCGCTGCGGAATTGATGTAGGTTACTGGCGTAACCATCTGATCCGGATCAAGAATCTCGGACAGTTCCGCCCAGCACTTGTTGACCTTGACCAGGTTGGCCATGTCCGCCATGGAGCAGCCGGCCGCGAGGTCCGGCAGGATCACGGAGCGCTGGCCATTGGTGAGGATGTCCGCCACCTCGGCCATGAAGTGCACGCCGCAGAACACGATGAATTCCGCATCCGACTTCGATGCGAGCTGTGACAGCTTCAGGGAATCCCCTGTGAAATCAGCGTGTTTGAAGACTTCGTTGCGCTGGTAGTGATGACCAAGGATGCATAGGCGCTTGCCCAGCAGCTTCTTGGCGGCGGTAATGCGTGCGTCGCATTCGCCATCGTCCAGCAGATTGAAATGCTCGATCTTGAGCGCGGCAGCCATGTCGGCCTCCAGGCCTGAAAATGCCCGTCATTAGCCAGACATTGTAGCGCGGCCGGCCCTCAACCACTACCGGTTGAGGGCCGGGGGATGCTTACTTGTCGAGGATGACCGTGACCTCGCGGGTCTTGGTGACCGTGGCGGTATCGATGTCCGCCGTCACCTTGACGGTGCGCTGCTCCAGTTCGGGCGTCGTGCTGTTCTCGTCGACGTTGTCGACATACAGCGAGCGCAGCAGGCCCGCACCGGCGATCACGCCGTTGACGATCGTGGCCTTGAGCGGCTGGCTGCTGGTCCAGTTCACATGCCGGGTCAGGTCCTGCTGCGAGCCGTCGGTGTAGGTGCCGGTGGCCCGGAACTGCAGCGACAGCAGCGCGACCAGAGCCGCCGGACTTGTCGGCGTCACGTCGATGGATTGCAGGGTCTTCTTCTTGACGTAGAAGGTCAGCGGATCGGCCTGCGCGGCGCGGCAGGTGATGGGCGCGGTAGTGGATTCGTTCACATCCGGAGTCGCCGGATCATCCGGCGGCGGAGCAGCGGACAGGCAGAAATCGATCGTCACCGGGGCACTCGTCTCGGGCGGGGTCACGCCCGTCTCGGCTTTGGCCGTATTCACGGCCAGGATGCCGGAAGGCCTGGCGCCGGCGCCGGGAAGAATGACGTCCGTGTTGGAGGACTTGGCGTAGAGGAAGGATTGCGGGGAGTTGAGGATCGACAGGCTCGAAACGTCCAGTTCTCGCTCGGTGCGCGCGGCGTCGAAGGTCGTCCAGACACGCAGCAGTTCGGAGCTCAGACCGGTCTTGGACTTGGTCGGATCGACCACGGCCAGGACGTTGCCATTGGGCATGGTGTCGAACTCACGGTCCACTATCAGACCGGTAGCCGCCGCGACACCCACGTCGAGGTAGGCTTTGCTCAAGAGGGCATTGCTCTGGGGGCAGGCCTGCAGCAGCGGCCGCAGCCTCATTTCAGCCCCCGCAGCGGTGGTCTTCTCCAGCGCACGAACGTTGACTCCAACCACACTGGCGGCTTCCAGCTTGGCCACGGTCTCGTCCGGCGTATCGAACGCCCACTTGTCGATGGCGAAACCGAGGTCGATTTCAGTGCCGTTCACCTTGCCCGACAGCAGCGCGTTCATCACCGTGCTATGCGCCAACTTGACCGACTTGGTATCCGGCTTGAAGGCACCCACGGCCTGCACCCGGAGGCCCTCCGGATTCTCGACCTTGTAGGTCTTGGTCAGCTTGATACCATAGAAGTCGGCGGTAATCTCAGCCTCGCCCGCCTGCAACGGAACCAGACGCCCGCCGACCTGGAAGTACAGCGGCTTGCCTGTCTCAGGATCGTTGGCAGCCGGCACCGCCAAATCGCCAACGTTGCTGACGTACAGGATGTCGGGGCGGTTGGAGGTCCACTTGGCGCGATTGGAGAAGTTCTCGCGACCGCCGCCGTTGGTATAGGAGATGCCGTACTGGAGGGTTTCCGGGAGGCAGGTATAGACCGTGTAGCGCTTGTCAGTGCCCAACAGGGACGTGCCGCCGATCTTGTCGAAATCCTTGACGGAATTCGGATCCGGCGCGCTGCCGTCGCCCACGCCGCTGCACCCGGCCAGCATCACTACGACCGACGCGGCGACCAAGCCCACGATTCCGCCCTGCTTGATTCCCATCTTCAGCATTCCTCAGATTTGATGCGCTTCAGGCCGGCTTCGCCGGCTCCTTGGGCTGTACGGTGCTGCGAATGCTCAGTTCGCGGAGCTGCTTGGCATCCACCGAACTCGGAGCATTGGTCAGCGGGCAATGCGCGGTCTGCGTCTTGGGGAAGGCGATCACCTCTCGGATGCTCTGCCCGCCCGCCATCAGCATGACCAGGCGGTCCACGCCGATCGCCAGGCCACCGTGCGGAGGCGCGCCAAAAGACAGCGCCTCCAGCAGGAAGCCGAACTTCTCCTGCTGCTCCTCCGCGCCGATCCCCAGCAGGTCGAACACCGCCTGCTGCACGTCGGCCCGGTGGATACGCACCGATCCGCCGCCCAGCTCGATACCGTTCAACACGATGTCGTAACCCTGGGACAGGATCGTTCCCGGATTGTTCCGGATTTCCTGCGCGTCGAACTGCTTGGGCGCCGTGAAGGGGTGATGCGGCGAGACCCAGCGGCCGCCTTCGCGGTCGTCCCACTCGAACATCGGCCAGTCCACCACCCACAGGGCCTTCCAGCCCTGGGCGGTGATGCCCAGGTCGTTGCCGACCTTCAGGCGCAGCGCGCCGAGGGCATCGGAGACCACGCCGTGCTTGTCGGCGCCGAAGAAAAGCACGTCGCCGTCCTGCGCACCGGTGCGCTCCAGGATGCCGGCCAGGGCCGCATCGTGGATGTTCTTGACGATCGGCGACTGCAGGCCGTCACGGCCCTTGGCCTTGTCGTTGACGACGATGTAGGCCAGGCCCCGGGCGCCGTAGATCTTGACGAACTCGGTGTACTTGTCGATCTCGCCGCGCGACAGGCGCTCGCGGCCACCGGGCACGCGCAGGGCCGTGACGCGGCACTTGGGATCGTTGGCCGGGCCGGCGAAGACCTTGAAGTCCACGTCCTTGACCAGGTCGGCCACGTCGACCAGCTCCAGCGGGTTGCGCAGGTCCGGCTTGTCCGAGCCATAGCGCGCCATGGCGTCGGCGTAGGTCATGTGCGGCAGCTCGCCCAGGTCCACGCCCAGGACTTCCTGGAACAGTTCCTTCACCAGCCCCTCGATCAGGGCCATGATCTCGTCCTGCGTCAGGAACGAGGTCTCGACGTCGAGCTGGGTGAATTCCGGCTGGCGGTCCGCGCGCAGGTCCTCGTCGCGGAAGCAGCGCGCGATCTGGTAGTAGCGGTCCAGGCCCGACATCATCAGCAGCTGCTTGAACAGCTGCGGCGACTGCGGCAGCGCGAAGAACTGGCCCTGGTGCGTGCGGCTGGGCACCAGGTAGTCACGCGCGCCTTCCGGCGTCGCCTTGGTCAGGATCGGCGTCTCGACATCGACGAAACCCTTGGCGTCCATATAGTTGCGCATGCGGCGCACCACTTCATGGCGCAGGCGCAGGTTCTTCTGCATCGACGTGCGGCGCAGGTCGATGTAGCGGTACTTGAGGCGGATGTCCTCGCCGGCGGTCTCGTCGTCCGGGTGGAACGGCGGGGTTTCCGCCTTGTTCAGCAGCTCGATCTCTTTGGCCAGCAGCTCGATCTTGCCGGTGGTCAGACCGGCATTCTCGGTGCCGGTGGGGCGCGGACGCACGCGGCCGGTGATCTTGACGACGTATTCCGAGCGCAGCTTGTCGGCCAGCTGGAAGGCTTCCGGGGTATCCGGATCGAATACGCACTGCAGCAGGCCTTCACGGTCGCGCAGGTCGATAAAAATCACACCGCCATGGTCGCGGCGGCGGTGCACCCAGCCGGAAACGATAACGGTCTGGCCGGTCAGCGCTTCGGTGACCTGGCCGCAGTAATGGGAACGCATCATGTTGGAATCTTTAGGTTTACGCCGGCCCTTGCAATCTCGGCCGGAACGACGGGTCGCGTAGTGTAACCGCCTGCCCGGAAACGCGAAACGGCGCCCCGAGGGCGCCGTTTGCCTGTAAAACCGCAGCCTGAGGGCCGTTCAGGCCGCCGCGTCGGTCTTGGCGGCGCAGGCCGGCTTGTCGCAACCGGACGGGGTGCAGGACGCGCCGGAGTCAGAGCCCGAGCCGGATGCCGACTCGCCGGTCAGGTTCTTCTTGCTGCCGGACTTGAAGTCGGTTTCGTACCAGCCGCCGCCGCTGAGGCGGAAGCCGGCGGCGGAGACGACCTTGGTCAGGGCCGCCTTGCCGCAGGAGGGGCAATCGGTCTCCGGCGCATCGGAAATGCGCTGCATGATCTCGGTTTCGACTCCGCAATCCCGGCAAACGTACTCGTAAATCGGCATGGCAACCTCGATGAAACGTCAAAAAACACAACGGGCGCGGAGGCTATAGGGTCCGGCCGGGCCTTTTCAAGACCCCCTCCCCTTATCCGACGTCCGGCGGTGTGATCTTGGGGCTGCGCTGGGTGGCTGGCTGCACCGGGATCTGGATGTGGAACTCGGCCCCCTTGGGTCGGCTCTCGGCCCAGATCTGGCCACCGTGGTAGGCCACGATCTTGCGGCAGATGGCCAGGCCGATGCCGGTACCCTCGTACTCGCCCGGACCGTGCAAGCGACGGAATACCGCGAAGATGTTCTCCAGCTGGTCGGCCGGGATGCCGATGCCGTTGTCGATCACGGTGATGTGCCAGTCGTCCTTGCGACGGTCGCAGTAGACCTCGATCACCGGCTTGCCGCCCTGGGGCTGGAACTTGATGGCGTTGCCGACCAGGTTCTGGAACAACTGCTGCAGCAGACTGTGGTCGGCCGTGATCTCCGGCAGGTTCTCGGCGATCAGCGTGGCGCCGGAGCGCTCGAACTCGCTCTCCAGCGCCCTGCGCGCCTTGTCCAGCGTGCTGCCCAGGGGCTTCTTCTCGAACGGCGAATCGGTGCGGCCCACCCGCGACAGTGCCAGCAGGTCGTTGATCAGGGTCTGCATCTGCCGCGTGCCCTGCTCGATGAATTCGAGGAACTCCAGGGCGTCGCCGTCGAGCTTGCTCTTGTAGCGCTGCGACAGCAGGCGCGAGAAGCCGGAGATGTTGCGCAGCGGCGCCTGCAGGTCATGCGAGGTGATGTAGGCGAACTGCTCCAGCTCCGCCGCGGCGCGCTTCTGCTCGGTCAGGGACTTGCGCAAGTTCCGCTCGGCGGACTCGCGCAGCAGGATCTCCTCCTGCAGGCGGTGGTTGGACTCCTGCAACTCCTGCGGGGAGCGCATGGCCAGCAGCTTGGGCACCAGGGGGATGATCGCCAGCGCGGTCGCCAGCGACACCAGGGCGGTCAGGGCCTTGATCCAACCTTCCAGGTAATAGACCGGGTGCCAGATGGTGATGATGCCGAAGACGTGGGTGACACCGCAGAGCGTGATGAACGCCGCGAACAGCGCGATGGCCCAGTTGAAACTGATGCGATTCCGGTAGCGCCGCAGGAAATACATCATGGTCACCGGGATCATGAAGTACGCCAGGGCGATGGTCAGGTCACCGAGAACATGCAGCAGGATCAGGTCCTGGCGCCCCACGAAGCAGAACGAATGCGGCATCAGGGGCGTGGGGTCCAGCCAGTTCAACAGGACGTTCATGCGGCGGAGGTCTCGGCGGCGGGCCGGCGTTGGCCGGCACCCCCACGAAGGTAGTCGGCCAGTGCCTCGCTGGCCAACGGCGGACAGGGCCAGAAGCCCTGCACATAGCGGAAATCCAGGCCGGCAAAGCCCTCCAGCTCCTCGCCCGATTCGATGCCGGTGAGGAACACCTGCAACTGCAGGGCCGAAGCCGCCGCCAGCAGCCCCAGCAGGAAACGATGCGGGGTACTGTTGCGCCCCTCGCGAGCGGCGGCGCGCAGCAGCCTGCGGTCCAGTTTGACGCCGGCAATGGCCGGCGAGGCCAGGGCATGCAGGTCGCCGTTGCCCGGCAGGAAGCCCTCCAGCACCATGGCAAAACCAGCCTCGCGGAAGCGCTCCGCCGGCACCGCCAGGCGCCCGTCGGAGGTCCCCATGACGGCGGCATCTACCTCCAGCTGCACCTGGTCCGGGCGGATGCCCTCCTCTGCCAGCACCGCCACCAGGCGCTCCGCCTGCTGCGGCGCCTGCAGCTCGGCACCCGAAAGGTTCAGGGCCAGCAGGCCCGGCGCCAGCCCGGCGTCACGCCAGCCGCGCCAGTCGCGCGCTGCCAGCCGCGCCAGCTCCAGGCCCAGCTCTGGCATGCGCCCACCCCGCTCCAGCATCGGCAGGAATTCCGCCGGCAGCAGCAGGCCCTCCGGACGGCGCCAGCGCAGCAGCGCCTCGATGCCGGCCACGTCGCCCGTGCCGTAATGCAGCCAGGGCTGGAAATGGATCTCGAAGCCGCCCTCGGCGACGGCCTTGGCCGCGTCGGCACCGAACTGCCCCGACAGCTCGGCATCGGCGGCGCCGAACTCGTCGGGCAGCGATAGCACACCGCCGCCGCTGCCCTTGGCGCGGTACATGGCGGCGTCGGAATGATGCAGCAGTTCCTCCAGCGTCTCGCCGTGCTCCGGATAGAGCGCGATGCCGACGCTGCAGCCCACCGAGACCGCCCGCCCCTCGATGCTCTCGATGCCGCGGATGCGCTCGACGATGCGTTCTGCCACTTCGCGGGCACGCGCCAGCTCGCCGATGGAGGACAGCAGGATCGCGAATTCGTCACCGCCGATGCGCGCCAGGGTGTCGCTGTCGCGCACCGACTCCCGCAGGATCTGCGCGATGCGCAACAGCAGGGCATCGCCCACGGCGTGGCCGTGGCGGTCGTTGACCGCCTTGAAGCGATCCAGGTCCAGGAAGCAGATGGCGAAACGCTTGGCCTGGGCCGTGGCCAGGTGCTGGCGGGCGCGCTCCTCGAAGAGCTTGCGGTTGATCAGCCCGGTGACCGGATCGTGGCTGGCCTGCTCGAACTGGCGCGCGCTGCGTTCCTCCAACTCGCGCACTTGCCGGCTGCGCTCCAGGGCATGGCGCACCACCTTGAGCAGGCGCTCGCCCTCGTACTGCCCCTTGACGACATATTCCTGCGCGCCGAGCTGTAGCGCCCGGATCGCCGAGCTTTCGCAGTCCAGGCCGGTGAGCACGATCACGGCCAGCTGCGGCGCCAGGCTGCGCAGGCGCTCGACATTGGCCAGGCCCTGCCCGTCCGGCAGCCCCAGGTCCAGCAGGGCGCAGTCATGCGGGTTGCGACGCAGTTCCTCCTCGGCGTCGCCGATGCTGCGCACGGTCTTGAGCACCAGTTCGCCGCGGTCGATCGCCTCGCGCAGCGACTCCTTCAGCAGGCGCGCGTCCGCCGGCGAGTCCTCGACCGCAAGGATCGAGAACGGGGCGATGGTGGGTGGTTGCGGGGCTGCGGACACGCTCATTCCATGCGGGGCGGCAACTGGATCATGCCCAGCCAGCAATCGCGGATCATGCTGGCCAGGCGCTCGAATTCCTCGAGGTCCACCGGCTTCACCAGGTAGGCGTTGGCGTGGGACTGGTAGCACTCCACCACGTCCCGCTCGGCCTTGGAGGTGCTCAGGATCAGCACCGGGATCTGGCGCAGCTTGGGGTCACCCTTGACCTCGCGCAGGACCTCGCGGCCGTCGCGGCGCGGCAGGTTCAAGTCCAGCAGCACCAGGTCCGGCAGCGGCAGGCGGGCATGCTCGCCCTCCCGGCGCAGCATGCGCAGGGCCTGCTCGCCATCCCGTGCCACATGCAGGCGGTGGCGGAACCCGGCATCGCGGAAGACCTCCTGCGCCAGCCGGACGTCCGCCGGGCTGTCCTCCACCAGCATCAGCACGTATTCGCGGCCATCCGCTGTCGCGGATACCGGCGTTCCCTCGCTGTCCATCATGGCCATCCTCGGCACTCCATACGTTGCGCTAAAATCTACCAGTGGTGATGGGGGCTTTCCTTGGATTGTTTATACCGTTTCCACGCCGTCCATCGCTCCCCCCAATACTCCCATCATGCAGAACGATCTCAAGCGCGGCGCCGCCCATGCCGTCTACGCGGCAGCCGCCTTTTCGCTGACCGGGGTCTGCGTCAAGGCCGCCAGCGCCACAGCCACCAATGAGGTCGTGGTGTTCTTCCGCTGCCTGGTCAGCCTGCTGGTCCTGATGCCCTGGGTCCTGCGCCAGGGCGCCGACAGCCTGCGCAGCAGCCGGGTCGGCGGGCACCTCTGGCGGGCCAGCTTCGGCGTACTGGCCATGTATGCCTTCTTCTATGCCATCGCCCGCCTGCCCCTGGCCGAGGCCATGCTACTGACCTACTCCACCCCGCTCTGGGTGCCCTTCATCGCCTGGGCCTGGATCGGTGAACGCCCGCCGGCCGTGGTGTTCCCGGCCGCCCTGCTGGGCCTGGTCGGCCTCGCCTTCATCGTCAAACCCGGCAGCACCCAGATCGACTGGCTGGCAGGGCTGGTCGGCGCCGGCTCCGGATTCCTGGCCGGCTGCGCCATGGTCAGCATTCGCCGCATCTCCGACACCGAGCCCGCACAGCGTATCGTGCTCTACTTCATGATCCTGGCTACCGTGATCTCCGCCATCCCCCTGCTGTGGGCCTGGCAGACTCCGGACCTGCAGACCCTGGCCCTGCTGGTCGGCGCCGGCGTCACCGCCACCGTCGGCCAGCTCAACCTGACGCGGGCCTACGCCTGGGCACCGGCGGCCCTGGTCGGGCCCTTCACCTACGCCTCGGTGGTGTTCTCCGCCCTGCTGGCCTGGTGGATCTGGGACGAGAACCTGGATGGCTGGTCGGCCTTCGGCATCCTGCTGGTGGTGGCGACCTGCGTGATGGTGGGGTGGAAGCGGACGCCTGCCGCGGAGGCCTGAGAAGAACCCTCCGGCCTGCATTTCCTATGCAGGCGCCTTCAACACCTCGATCTCGATCGCCGGCCAGGCCTTCAACCCCTCGCAGAAGCTGGCATAGGCCGCCGCCGCATCCGCCCTGGGCCCCTTGAAGCCGAACTCGATCTGCCGCGGCCGTTCCGGCGAGCCGCGGAACGGCAGGCTGGCCAGCTTGATGGCGGGCCAGCGCTCGAGCGTCTCCCGCATCAGCGGCAGCAGGTCGCCCTCGGTGACCGGGCCGATGGCGTTCAGGGAGTACTCCACCGGCGGCTCGGCCTGGTGCAGGTGGCGCAGGCGCTGGTCCAGCACCCACTCCAGCATCGGCCAGGCCATCTCCGGGAAGCCGGGGACGAAGTAGCAGTTCTCCACCGAGAAGCCCGCCACCCGGTTCACCGGGTTGGGGATCAGCTCCGCCCCGGCCGGGAAGTCGGCCATCAGCACCCGGTTGGGCAGGGCCTGGTCGCCGTACTGGGCCAGGATCAGGGCCTCGCCCTCCGGGTGACGGACGATGGGACGGCCGAAGGCCTGGGCCGCCGCCTGGCGGGTGCAGTCGTCCGGCGTGGCACCGATGCCGCCGCAGGACAGCACGGTATCTCCCCGCGCCACGGCCGCGGCGATGGCGGCGGCGATGCGGTCCTGGTCGTCCCCCAGGAACTGCGCCCAGTCCAGTGCGATGCCGCGCTCGGCCAGCAGGCCGATGACCCTGGACAGGTGCTTGTCCTGGCGTTTTCCTGACAGGATTTCATCGCCGATCACGAATAGACCTACAGCCATGCCTCACCTCGCAGACGCTCGCCGGCAATGGGGATTTTGATGTGACGACAACCCGGCATCCTCTGCTTTCCGAACTTAATTTTTATGGGTCGGGCGGAAGCGAAAAGGGCTGTGGCATTCTACCATCGTGCCCAGCCACGGTTTTCACCCAAAAAAACCAAAGGAGTTTCCACGATGAATGCTCTGGTCGTCGTCGCAAACGGTTCGGAATCCATGGAAGCCGTCACCATCATCAACGTGCTGCGGCGTGGTGAAGTCGCGGTGACCGTGGCCAGCATCGAGAGTGGGCGCGAGGTGGAAGGCACCCGTGGCCTGAAGCTGACCGCCGACGCGCTATGGGCGGATGTCGCCGGCCGGGATTTCGATCTCATCGCCCTGCCGGGCGGCGAAAAGGGCGCGCAAGCCCTGTCGGCTCATGCCGGCCTGGTGGACAAGCTCAAGGCCCAGCGCCAGGCCCACCGCTGGACCGGCGCGATCTGCGCCTCGCCGGCCCTGGTGCTGTCGGCGCATGGCTTGCTGGACGGCAAGAAGGCCACCTGCTACCCCTCCTTCCGCGAACAGTTGCTGCATTATGTGGACCTGCCGGTGGTGGTGGACGGCCACTGCGTCACCGGCCAGGGGCCGGCCAGCGCGGTCGCGTTCGGCCTGCAACTGGTGGAGGTACTGGCAGGGGCCGAAAAGCGCCGCTCGGTCGCCCAGGGCCTGCTGGCCGCCTGATCCTCTGGAACAGCGGCCGGAAACGAAAAACGCCCGCTTACGCGGGCGTTTTTCGTTGACCGGAGGGTGAATCAGGCCGCTTTGCTGTCCGCGACCGCTTCCTGCAACATCTTCTGCAGTTCGCCGGACTGGTAGAGGTCCAGCGTGATGTCGCAGCCGCCGACCAGCTCACCCTTGACGTAAAGCTGCGGGAAGGTCGGCCAGTTGGCGTACTTCGGCAGTGCGCGATAGACCTCTTCGTCCTCGAAGATGTTCACGTAGGAGAACGGGACGTTGCAGGCCTTGAGGGCCTGGGTCGCCCGGGCGGAAAATCCGCACTGGGGAAAATCCGGCGAGCCCTTCATGTAAATCATGATCGGGTTGTCGGTGACCTGCTTCTTGATGCGCTCCAGCGCGTCCATTTTGCCTTCTCCGGCTGCTGGTAAGGGTACGGCGGGCGCGGATTATACGCGCACTGCCCGGGGAATGAATCCTCGCAAGAACCGGTCCAAGTCCATGTGTGGTATTGAATTTGCGGGGCCGCTCGCCTATTTTGTCGGCCCCACTTGCAGCCGGCCGGCGCATCCCCGGCGCCGCTTAGCAACAAAAGGAATCAAATCAATGGCTCTGACGCTCCCTGAACTCCCCTACGCCCGCGACGCGCTCGCTCCCCACATGTCCGCCGAGACGCTGGACTTCCACTACGGCAAGCACCACAAGGCTTACGTCGACAACGGCAACAAGCTGATCGCCGGCACCGAGTTCGAGAACATGGCGCTGGAGGACATCGTCAAGAAGTCCTCGGGCAAGATCTTCAACAACGCCGCCCAGGTCTGGAACCACACCTTCTTCTGGAACTGCCTCACCCCGAAGCAGACCCCGCCGGGCAAGAAGCTCACCGACGCGCTGGTCAAGCAGTTCGGCGGCGTCGAGGACTTCAAGAAGCAGTTCACCGAGGTGGCGATGAACACCTTCGGCTCGGGTTGGGCCTGGCTGGTGCAGAATGCCGACGGCAGCCTCGCCCTGGTCAGCACCTCCAACGCCGGCTGCCCGCTGACCGCCGGCCAGAAGCCGCTGCTCACCGCCGACGTCTGGGAGCACGCCTATTACGTCGACTACCGCAACGCCCGCGCCAGCTTCCTCGAGCACTTCTGGGCTCTGGTGAACTGGCAGTTCGTCGAGAGCAATCTCGGCTAAACGTTTAGTCACACCGCAACGGGGCCGCTCCATCCGGTAGCGGCCCTTTTGCTTTTTCTAGGGAACCGATTTGTCATGACCCGCCACTTGCTGAAGCTGTCCGACCTGAGCGCGCAGGAAGCCCAGGGGATCGTGGAGCGCGCCATCGCGCTCAAGAACAGCCGCGACCCCGCCTACCGCCCGTTCATCGGCAAGACCCTGGCCATGCTGTTCACCAAGAGCTCGACGCGCACCCGCGTCAGCTTCGAGTCCGGCATGGTGAAGTTCGGCGGGCATGCCCTGTTCCTCAGCGCCAACGCCACGCAGATGGGCCGCGACGAGCCGCTGCGGGACACGGCCAACGTGCTGTCGCGCATGTGCGACGCGATCATGATCCGCAATGATTCCCAGGCCGACCAGGAAGAGCTGGCGCGCCACTCCCGCGTCCCGGTGATCAACGGCCTGTCGAACCTGCACCATCCCTGCCAGCTGCTGGCCGACATGCAGGTCTGGACCGAGCACCGCGGCAGCCCCAAGGGCAAGACCGCCGCCTGGATCGGCGACGGCAACAACGTCTGCCACTCCTTCATCGAAGCGGCGCAGCTGTTCGACTTCAAGCTGAAGATCGCCAGTCCCAAGGGCTATGAGCCTGCGCAGGAAATCGTCCGTGCCGGCGGCTCCCGCATCGAACTGGTGGCCGACGCTGCCAGCGCCGCCGCCGGCGCCGACGTGGTGATCACCGATACCTGGACCAGCATGGGCCAGGAAGCCGAGACCCAGCGCCGCCTGAAGGCCTTTGCCGGCTACCAGGTGGACGACGCGCTGATGAAGCGCGCCAAGCCGGAAGCCATCTTCCTGCACTGCCTGCCCGCCCACCGCGGCGAGGAAGTCAGCGCCTCGGTCATCGACGGGCCGCAGTCGGTGATCTACGACGAGGCCGAGAACCGCCTGTGGGCGCAGATGGCCCTGGTGGAATTCCTGCTCGGCATGACGCCCAAGGCGTGAGGCGTGAGGCGTGAGGCGTGAGGCGTGAGGCGTGAGGCGTGAGGCGTGAGGCGAAATAGCGAAATGGAACTGCCAAAGTACGTCAATGATGTGTCTGCCGTGGTCGCGCATGCGCTGGCCGAGGATGTGGGCGGCGGCGACTTCACGGCGCGCTTGGTGCCGGCTGGCGAGCAGGGCCGTGCCTACGTGATCTCCCGCGAGAACGCCGTGGTCTGCGGCCGACCCTGGGTCGACGAGGTGTTCCGCCAGCTGGATACCGCCATCGAGGTGAAGTGGCTGGTGCAGGAAGGTCAGCAAGTCGCCCCAGACCAGCGCCTGTACGAACTCAAGGGCCCGGCCCGCGCGCTGCTCACCGGCGAGCGCCCGGCCCTGAACTTCCTGCAGACCCTGTCCGGCACCGCCACTGCGGTACGCCAGTACGTGGACGCCGTGGCCGGCACCGGCGCGCGCATCGCCGACACGCGCAAGACCCTGCCCGGCCTGCGCAACGCACAGAAGTACGCCGTACTCTGCGGCGGCGGCATCAACCACCGCATCGGCCTCTACGACGGAATCCTGATCAAGGAAAACCACATCGCCGCCGCCGGTGGCATCCGCCAGGCCATCGCCAATGCCCGCGCCCTCCAGGCCGGCGTGCCGCTGATGACGGAGGCGGAGACCCTGGAAGAGGCCCGCGCGGCGCTGGAAGCCGACGTGGACCTGCTGCTGGTGGACGACTTCAGCCTGCCGGACCTGCGCGAGGCCGTGCGCCTGGTGCGCGAGCACCGCGCCCGTGGCGGCAAGACCGTGATCGAATACTCGGGCGGCGCGACACTGCAGAACGTACGCGGCTATGCCGAATGCGGCGTGGACCGCATCGCCATCGGCAGCATCACCAAGCACATCCGGGCGCTGGATCTGTCGATGCGGTTCGCCTGAAGGGCCCCATTACCCTGACTGACTTGTAGGAGCGGCCGTTGGCCGCGAGCGCCGATCGACACGGCTGGCGGACTTCGCGGCCAACGCCCGCTCCTCGTGCACCTCTACGCCTCTGGCATCAGTAGCGGCCGCAGGCGCTCCAGTTGCTCGGCGTCGCCGCTGCCATGCCATTCGATGCTGCCGGCCGCTTCGGCATCGTTGACCAGCCCCTCGCGCTCCAGCAGGCGCTGCGCCTGCCGGGCCACCGCGGCGCCGGTGTCGATCAGGCTCACTTCCTTGCCCACCACTTCCTGGATCAGGGGCCGCAGGAAGGGATAGTGGGTACAGCCCAGCACCAGCACGTCGGCGCCCTGCTGCTGCAATGGGGCGGTGTAGCGCCGCACCAGCTCGCGCGTCTCCGGGGTATCCAGCAGCCCCGCCTCCACCTGCTCCACCAGGCCCGGACAGGGCTGGGTGATCACACGCACGCCGCCAGCGTGATCCGCCACCAGCTTGTGGAACTTATCGCCGCCCAGCGCCGCGCCGGTGGCCAGCACGCCGACCACACCGCTTCGGGTCTGCGCCGCCGCCGGCTTCACCGCCGGCTCCATGCCGACGAAGGGGATCGGATAGGTGGCGCGCAGGTGCTCCACCGCGGCGATGGTGGCGGTGTTGCAGGCCACCACGATCAGCTTGGCGCCGCGCGCGATCAGGTATTCCGTGATGGCTACCGCCCGTGCCTGGATCTGCTCGCGGGTCTTGCCGCCGTAGGGGCAATGGCCGCTGTCGGCGTAGTAGACCAGGTTCTCGCGCGGCAGCAGGCGCCGGATCTCGCGCAGCACGGAGATGCCGCCGACGCCGGAGTCGAACACACCTATCGGCGCCGAACTCATATTGCTGTCGCGAGCAGCGTTGAGTGCCCCGGCACGAAGCACTGGGATCTTGGCGTCGCGAGTCGACGCAGGCATGAGCGGAGGCCGACGACCTCAGTCACTACCTCCGGTTGTTCGCTCATGCCTTCACCTTGCGACGGAAGAACTTCAGCAGCACCGGGTTGAAGGCCTCTGGCGCCTCCGAAGGCAGGCCGTGCCGCCCCTCGGGGAACCAGTGCAGGTAGCCACGCGGCAGCGCATGGGCGAACTTCACCACGTCTTCATGCCCGAAGTAGTCCCGCCCTGCCCCGACCACCAGCACTGGCATCTTCAGCTCAGGCAAGCGGTCGATCACCGACCACTGCACCAGCCGGCCAAGCGAGCCGAGATAGGCGCGCCGCGTATTGCGGGCACCGCGGGCGATCACCTTGGCCCGCAGGCCCTCGTTCTCCGGCCCCGGGAACATGCGGTGCGCGCTGATGCGCGACAGCCGCGCCGGGCCCAGCAGGCCCATCACCAGCAGGCGATAGCCGATCTCGAAGTGCTGTCGCGGCGTGCGCGGACGGAAGCCCGGCACGCTGTTGGTGATCACCAGGCGCTGCACGCGCTGGGGGTACTGCAGCGCGAACTGCAGGCACACCGCGCCGCCCATGCTGTGGCCCACCAGCAGGCAGCTCTCGACGCCGATGGCATCGAGGAAACGGCGCAGGTCCTCGACGAACTGCATGACCCCGGGCCCCTGCGTGCCGATCGGCGTATCGCCGAAGCCACGCAGGTCCGGCGCCAGCACGCGGTAGTGCTCGCCGAAGGGCGCGATCTGGTAGTCCCAGTCGGCCCAGGAGCCGCCCAGGCCGTGGACCAGCACCAGCGGCGTGCCGGACCCCGCCTCGACGTAGTGGACGTCGATATCGCCGATGCTGGCCGTGGGCATGCCGGGCGGCAGGCTTCAGCGGCCCATGATGCTGCCGCCCATGCTCGGCGTGCAGTAGCAGTTGGCGTACATGCCGCGCGGATCATTGAGGCTGCGCAGGGCGCGCTCGGCATCGGTGCGCTGCAGCAGGGTGGTCAGCCAGCGCGTGGTCCCGGCCGGCAGGAAGTCCAGCCTGATGCTGCCCGAGAACGGCAGCAGGAAGTCGAAGGGGAAGCCGCGCCCCGGGCTGTACTCCTGCAGTTCATAGCTCTCCGGGGACAGGCTGGCGAGCTTGGCCGCGGCAGCCGCCGCTTCCTCGAGCCCGCCGAGGTGGTCCACCAGGCCGAGGGTCTTGGCCTCGCCGCCGCTCCAGACACGGCCGCGTGCCAGACCGTCGACCTTCTCCACCGGCAGCTTGCGCGCCTTGGCCACGCCTCCGATGAAGTCGCGGTAGCCCTTGTCGATCTGCGACTGGATGATGCTGGATATTTCCGGCGTCAGCGGCCGATCCAGGCGCAGGCTGCCGGCCAGCGACGTGGTGCCGACGCCGTCGGTGTGCACGCCGATCTTGCCCAGCGCCTGGTCGATGGTGGGGATCAGGCCGAAGATGCCGATGGAGCCCGTGATCGTGGTGCTGTGCGCCCAGATCTGGTTGGCGTCCATCGAGATCCAGTAGCCACCGCTGGCGGCCACCGTGGACATGGAGGCCACCACCGGCTTGCCCTCGGCCTTCAGGGCATCCACCTCGCGGCGGATCTGCTCGGAGGCCCAGACGCTGCCGCCGGGCGAATCCACGCGCAGGACCACCGCGGCCACGTCCTCGTCGCGACGCGCCTGGTCGAGCAGGTCGGCGATGGTGTCGCCGCCGGCCTGGCCGACGTCGCCCGGACCGTCCACGATCTCGCCCTGCACCACCACCAGCGCCACCTTGCTGCCCTTGCCGGTCGCCTTGGGCTTCCTGGCGTGCTGCATGGCGCGCAGGTACTCGCTGAAGTGCACCTGGCGGAAGCTGCCGTGGTCATCGTCGACGCCCACGATCGCGCCCATGCGCTGGCGGAACTCCTTGAGCGTCTCCACGTGCGTCACCAGCCCGGCCTTCTTGGCGTAGGCCGCGCTGTCGCCACCACCGGTCTCCAGCGCCTCGCGCATGCCGGTGACGTAGTTGATCACGCCGTTCTCGGGCAGCTTGCGCGCGCTATCCACGCCCTTGGCGTAATCGGTCCACAGGTCACCCAGCCAGGCGATGTTGGCCTGGCGCGCGTCCTCGGACATGTCGTTGCGGGTGAACGGCTCCACCGCAGACTTGTACTCGCCGACACGGAACACATTGATGCGCACGCCAAGCTTGTCCAGCGCTTCCTTGAAGTAGTTCTGGTAGACGCTGAAACCTTCGATGTGAACCATGCCCTGCGGGTCCACCACCACCTCGTCGGCGAGCGACGCGGCGAAGTACGGCGCCTGGTCGTACCAGGGGCTGTAGGCCACCACCTTCTTGCCCGCGGCCTGGAAGCGCTTGATCGCTACCCCCAGTTCCTCCAGCTGCGGCAGGCCGGCATTGGCCAGGGCGTCGAGCTTGAGCACGGCAAAGGTGATGCGCTTGTCGTCGCGCGCCAGTTCCAGGGCGTCGATCAGGTCGCGCAGCAGGGTCTGCGACGGCGGCTCGCCGCGCAGGCTCTCCACCAGGTGCTGGCCCGGGTCCTGGTCGATCTGCTCCACCAGGGCCCCGGTTGGCGCCAGGATCAGCGCCACGTTGTCCTCGATCTTCGGCGGCGTGCCACCGCCGAAGAAGGTGAACATCACGAACAGCCCGATGGCCAGGCTGAGCACGAAAAGGCTGCGGTAGATGATGACCGCGACCTTCCAGACTCGCCCGAAGAAGCGGCCCAGGGCCGAGGAAGATTTCTGTTCGCTCATGGATGCCTGTAGTACCTGAAGTCGCGCTTGGACCGCCGCTGCCGGACCGGGTTCACACCCGTTTCATCACCACGGAGCCGGCGGAATAGCCGGCGCCGAAGGCGCAAAGCACGGCCAGATCTCCGGCCTTGAGGTCCTCGTGGTGCTTGTGGAAGGCGATCACCGAACCAGCGGAGCTGGTGTTGGCGTATTCGTCGAGGGTCACCGGCGCCTCGTCCGGGCCCGGGTCACGGCCCAGGACACGCTTGGAGATCAGCTGGTTCATGCCCAGGTTGGCCTGGTGCAGGAAGAAGCGGCGCACCGAGTCCGGCGCCAGGCCCAGGTCGGTCAGGTGATTCACGATCAACTCGGAGGCCATCGGCACCACTTCCTTGAAGACCTTGCGGCCTTCCTGGTGGAACAGGATGTCGTCCCAGCGGCGCGGCGGCACTTCGCAGGCGTTGAGGAAGCCGAAGTTGTTGCGGATGTTGTTGGAGAACTGCGTCTGCAGGCGCGTACCCAGAACCTCGAAGCGCGTCGGCGACACGGCCGTCTCCAGCGGCTCCACCAGCACCGCCGTGCAGGCGTCGCCGAAGATGAAGTGGCAGTCGCGGTTGCGGAAGTTCAGATGGCCGGAGCAGATCTCGGGGCTTACCACCAACACGGCCCGGGCGCTGCCCATGCGCACGGCATCCACCGCGGCCTGGATGCCGAAGGCCGCCGAGGCGCAGGCCACGTTCATGTCGTAGCCGTAGCCGGTGATGCCCAGGTGGTGCTGCAGCTCCACCGCCATGGCCGGGTAGCCGCGCTGCATGTTGGAGCAGGCCACCAGGACGAAATCCACGTCCTCGGGCTTGCGCCCGGCCCGCTCCAGAGCCTGCTTCGCCGCGCCCAGGCCCATCTCGACCATGATCGAGGGCTCGTCGTCGCTGCGCGTGCGATAGCGCGGGCGCATCACGTCCACGTCCAGCACGCCCTCCTTGTCCATCACGAAGCGCGACTGGATGCCGGAAGCCTTGACGATGAACTCGGAGGACGAAGGCGCCAGGGCCGGAACCGTGCCGGTGGCGATGTCGTCGGCATGCTCGGCGTTGTAGCGCTCGACATAGCGGTTGTAGCAGGCCACCAGCTCGTCATTGCTGATGCTGTTCGGCGGCGTGAACAGCCCGGTGCCGGTAATGGCAACTCGTTTCATGGGGAATCCAGGAGGAATTGGGGGGAATTCGGTGATTTTCCCGATTCTAGCCTGCCGGAGTGCCGGCCGGCGGGAAATCACGCCAGCCTGGGAGGGGGCTCAGGAGACCGGCCAGCCGGCGGCGGCAGCGGCATGGCGCAGCGCCAGGCCGGGCTCGCGCTCGTAGCGGATCGAGAGGTGGGAACCCTGGTACCAGATGACCGGCACGTCCCAATGCCGGCCCAGCGCCAGCGGGTGGTGGGGCAGGACGATGCGGTCGGCAGCGGCGGCCACCACGTGCAGGCGGTCGCGCGGCAGCAGCGGCACCCGCGCCAGTGGGGAAACCACCTGCAGGATGTCGCGGTAGCGCTGTTCGTCCAGGCCATGCTCGCGGTAGTAGCGCAGGTGCTCGGGCGGCACGAAGCGCATCAGCGCCGAGGCGAAATCCGTGACCGGGATCACCGCCAGCGTGAAGTCCAGTCCGCGCTCGTAGGAGGCCAGCAGCGCGGCGTTGTAGCCGCCCAGCGAGTAGCCCATGACGCCGACCCGGGCCTTGCCCTCGTTCTGGCGCAGCCAGGCCAGGCTGCGGCGCAGGTCCCACAGCGCCTGCGACTGGGCATGGACCAGGTCCAGCGGATCGCCGTCCAGGTAGTGATCGCCACTGCGGGCGCCGATGCGGCGCGGGCCATGCAGCGGCAGCACCGGCTGGATCAGGTTGAAGCCCAGGCGGTGATACAGCCAGCGCGGCCCGAACAGGCTGAAGTCCAGCCAGGGCGTACCCATGCGGTAGCCGTGGATGCACAGCAGCCAGGGCCGCGGCGGTCCGGGGTGACGCAGCAGGCGCACGTGGCATTCCCGGTTGCGTTCATGGGCATTCCAGACCGCGGCGCCCGGCAAGCCCGCGTCGGGGACGAAACCGCTGTCGAAGCGCAGCACCTCGTAATCCTGCCCGCGGTGGCGCGCCTTCTTGATGAACACCCGTGCGGGCGGCGGCGGCTCGGGGTGCAGCGCTGCCGGGTCGCGGTCCAGGCCACGCGCCCGGATCGCGGCGAGCATCTGCTCGGCCTGGCGGCAGACCTGCAGCGCCTGTTCGCCAGCCGGCATGCGCGCGCCACCGACGAAGTAGCCCAGCACCGCCTCGTCCATGCCCACCTTGAGGTCCATCTGCGGACCGCGGTCGGGGGGCGGCACTTCCAGGCCCTGGGGCTCGCGGGTCAGTGCCGCCCTGCCCGCCGCCATGAAGCTGGCCAGGCTGCCGGCCAGGGCCAGCAGGGCCTGCCAGAAGCCGCCCGCGATCCAGGCCGGCAGGAAGAACAGCACGCCCAGCAAGCCAGCCAGCGCCATGTAGGCGCTGATGCGCGGATCGCCGGGGAACAGCAGCAGCGCGGTGCCGCAGGACAGCAGCAGCATGCCGGGCAGCAGGGACCAGAACAGCCAGGCGCCACCGGCATCCGGCAGCAGCCAGCAGAGCCCGGCCAGGATCGGCACGAAGCTCAGCGGCTCCCATTGCCGCGGCGCTGGCAGTTCCATCAGAGCAGGGCGCGGTACAGGATCCCGCCGCCACCGAAGATGCCCAGCAGCAGTACCGCCTCCGCCGGCCAGCGCCAGGCCTTCTCGCGCCGGTGGGCATGGAAGGCCAGCACCGAGAGCAGGAACAGGACGCAGAACACCAGGAAGGTGGTGACCACCAGGGGCCAGTCCTCGCGCAGGCGCGGCACGCTGTCGAGGTAGATGGCGTACAGCAGGGTGACCACGCCGATGGTGGACGCGAAGGAAGCCGCCGCTGCCATGGCGACGGCATTGAAGATCTGGATGCCTTTCATGAACGCTTGCCGCGAAGGAGTTTGATCAGGGGGAAGACTTCGCCGGCGACCTTGGGCTGCTTCATGCCCGCGCGGACCAGCAGGCCCACGAAGCCGCGCACGATCTTGTCGCGGTTCTTGAATACGTTGTCGACCATCGGCACCGCGCGGTCATCCATCATGGTGATGACGTCGTCGGGCTCGTCGCCGAACTTGAAGCGCATGGTCATGCGCACTTCCAGTGGCTGCTTGCGTTCGCGGCGGCGCTTGCGGCGGCGTTCCGCCAGGGTCAGGCGCTCTTCGGCGGCCTGCTTGTCCTTGTCGGGCATCATAATGCTCCGGTCGTCAGCCAGCGTTCAGACATGAAAGACCTTCCCGATCGTCTCGTGGTTTTCGCCCATGGCAAGGAATCCGGGCCCTGGGGCACCAAGATCCAGCATCTTGCCGTGACCGCGCGCCAGCGTGGCTACGAAGTCCTCAGCCCGGATTATAGTCACACCCACGATCCCCGCGAGCGCATGGCCCAGCTGCTGGCCCTCGCCCCCCGGGCGCGGCACAGCCTGGTGCTGGTGGGCTCCAGCATGGGCGGCTACGTGTCGGCGCAGGCCTGCGTCACGCTGCAGCCCCGCGCCCTGTTCCTGATGGCCCCGGCCCTGTACTTCCCCGGCTGGGAGGAAGAACCGCAGGGCATCCCCGCCCTGTGCAGCGTGGCCCACGGCTGGGGCGACGATATCGTGCCGGTGGAGCGCGGCATCCGCTTTGCCCGCCACAACCGCGCGGCACTGCACCTGCTGGACTCGGATCATGGGCTCAATGACCAGCTCGACACCCTGGCCCTGCTGCTCGACGACCTGCTGCGCCGCGCGGCATGAACCGCGCCTCGCTCGACCGGGCCTATCGCGCGACGCGGTACCGCGTGCGCCTGCCCGGCTTGGAGCTGGCGCTGCGCATCGGGGTTCGTGATGCGCAAAGCGAAGGGTGGCTGGCCCGGCTCGGCGGCTGCCGCCGGCACTGGGCGCTGGTCACACCCTGCAATCCCCACTCGCGACGGCTGATGAATTGGCAGAACCGGCTGCGCCACGCCGGCATGGAAGCAGGGCTGCGCGCCAGCGGGCTGGTCCACCACCCCAGCCTGCATTGCGACCCCTCGGGACAGTGGCCCGACGAGGCCGGCTTCCTGCTGGTGGACCCGCCGCATGGCTTGGCACGCGCGCTGGGCCGGCAATACGGCCAGAACGCCATCGTCAGCGGCCGCCTGGGCGAGGCGCCGCGCCTGATCTACCTGGGCACGGCCGGCACATAGGCCTTGAGGAATTCCTCCGGCTGGCGCCGCGGCCGGCCGGTCTTCATGTCGATGCAAACCCAGTGGGTCTGCCCGCGCAGCACGGTCTTGCCGTCGCCGGCGCGGATGATCTGGTAACGGCGCCACATGCTGAGCTTGCCGTCGTTCTCGTGGATCCAGGTGGCCGCCAGCAGCTCGTCACCGGCGAAGGTGGCGGCCAGGTAGTCCAGCTCGTGGCGGCGCGCCACGCAGCCCACGCCGGTGCGCTCATAGTCCTCGAAGCCGAAACCCAGGCTCACCGAGTGCGCCCAGGCCACCTTCTCCAGCCACTGCAGGTAGACCACGTTGTTGGTGTGGCCGAAGGCGTCGATATGCTCCGCGCCCACCGTGATCGGCTGGACGAAGGGGTTCTGCACGTCCCAGGCGGGCGCCGGCCTTGCTTGTTCTGTCATGCGAGCAGGTTAACCTGTGCGGATATCTTCGGAGTATCGCATGCGTCCTGTCCTGATCCTCGCCGTCGGCCTGCTGGCCGGCTGCGGCTCCTCGGTGGCCCCCAACGGCGCCGCCACCCCGGTGCTGAAGACCGACCAGGTGATCGTCGCCCATCGTGGCGCCTCCGGCCATGCGCCGGAGCACACCCTGGCCGCCTACGACCTGGCCCTGCAGATGGGCGCTGAGTACATCGAGCAGGACGTCTACTCCACCTCCGACGGCGTGCTGGTGTGCCTGCACGACACCACGCTGGACCGCACCGCCCGTGGCCCGGCGGAGAACTGCACCGGCAACGTCAACAGCAAGACGCTGGCACAGCTGAAGACCTGCGACATGGGCAGCTGGTTCAACGAGACCTATCCGGACCGCGCCAAGCCCGAGTACGTCGGCCAGAAGATTCCGACGCTGGAAGAGGTGTTCCAGCGCTACGGCCGTGACGTGAACTACTACATCGAGATCAAGCCGGGCCTGGACCTGACGCCGCCCTCGGTGGCGCAGCGCCTGCTGGACCTGATGCAGCAGTACGGCCTGCGCGAAGGCTCGGTGCAGCGCCGCCAGGTGCTGGTGCAGTCCTTCATCCCCACCGTGCTGCTGGAGATGCAGCGCCTGGATCCGGAAATCCCGCTGATCCAGCTGATGCAGCCCCTCACCACCAACGCCGCCACCATGGCGCTGATCGCCCGCTACAGCTTCGGCATCGGCCCGCCGATGAGCGACGTCAGCGCCAGCCTGGTACAGCAGGCCCACGGCCTGGGCCTGGCCATGCATCCCTACACGGTCAACAGCACCGAGGACCTGGAACGCATCGCCGGCTATTGCGTGGACGGCATGTTCACGAATTTTCCGGATCGCTATCGCGAGGTCCTGGCGGCGAACAAGTACGACTGTCCGGCGCCGATCCGCTAGGTCCTGCCCGTAGCCCGGTTTGCCGCAGGCAAGCCGGGAGGTATGCCCGGTCGACGCTCCCGGCTCGCTGTGCAAACCGGGCTACGCCGTCTTCTTCATCCTCGGGAATGAGCAAAACGCATCCCAGGGTTGTCCCGGCTGACGCGCAGCAGTAACATGCGCGCCCCAATCAGGACTTCTTTGGTCTTAATTGCATGCTCAAGCTCAGCAAGCTGGCCGATTACGCCACCGTGGTGATGACGCTCATCGCCGCCGAGCCGGCGCGCGTGCACACCGGGGTGGAGCTGGCGGAACGCAGCCACATCCCCGCCCCCACCGTCGCCAAGCTGCTGAAAACATTGACCAAAGGTGGCTTGCTGGAATCCAGCCGCGGCGCCCATGGCGGCTATCGGCTGGTGCGGGCACCGGGCCTGATCTCGGTGGCCGAGGTGATCCGGGCGCTGGAAGGCCCCATCGGGATCACCGAGTGCTCGATCCACGAAGGCAGCTGCGGCCTGGAGTCGCAGTGTGGCACCCGCCATGGCTGGCGCCTGATCAACACCGCGATCCGCCAGGCCCTGGAAGCCGTCACCCTGGACCAGCTGGCGGCCCCACAGCGCCGGTCCGAGACGCCGGTCCAATTCATCAGCGCCACTCGCATGGAGAGGCTCTAACTTATGTCCACGAACCAGGAAGACATCCAGGCCCTGGTGCGCAACCGCACCTATTCCGCCGGCTTCGTCACCGATGTCGACTCCGAAACCCTGCCGCCCGGCCTGAACGAGGATGTCGTCCGCGCCATCTCGGCGCGCAAGCAGGAGCCGGAGTGGCTGCTGGAATTCCGCCTCAAGGCCTACCGCCGCTGGCTGAAGATGACGGAGCCCAAGTGGGCCCACGTGCACTACCCGCCCATCGACTACCAGGCGGTGTCCTACTACTCGGCACCCAAGTCGATGAAGGACGCGCCCAAGTCGCTGGACGAGGTCGACCCGAAGCTGCTGGAAACCTACAAGAAGCTGGGCATCCCGCTGCGCGAGCAGGAGATGCTGGCCGGCGTGCAGCCGCAGGTGGCGGTGGACGTGGTGTTCGACTCGGTCTCGGTGGGCACCACCTTCCGCAAGAAGCTGGCCGAGGCCGGCGTGATCTTCTGCTCCATCTCCGAGGCGGTGCGCGAGCACCCGGAGCTGGTGCGCAAGTACCTGGGCACCGTGGTGCCCTTTGGCGACAACTTCTATGCGGCGCTGAACTCGGCAGTCTTCACCGACGGCTCCTTCGTGTTCATCCCCAAGGGCGTGCGCTGCCCGATGGAACTGTCCACCTACTTCCGCATCAACGAGCGCAACACCGGCCAGTTCGAGCGCACGCTGATCATCGCGGAGGAGAGCAGCCACGTCTCGTACCTGGAAGGCTGCACCGCGCCGCAGCGCGACGAGAACCAGTTGCACGCCGCGGTGGTGGAACTGGTGGCGCTGGATGATGCCGAGATCAAGTACTCCACGGTGCAGAACTGGTACCCGGGCGACGAAAATGGTGTTGGCGGCATCTTCAACTTCGTGACCAAGCGCGGCGACTGCCGTGGCCCGCGCAGCAAGATCAGCTGGACGCAGGTGGAGACCGGCTCGGCCGTCACCTGGAAGTATCCGAGCTGCATCCTGCGCGGCGACGATTCGGTGGGCGAGTTCTACTCGGTGGCGCTGACGCATCACCGCCAGCAGGCCGACACCGGCACCAAGATGATCCACATCGGCAAGCGCACCAAGAGCACGATCGTGTCCAAGGGCATTGCCGCCGGCCACGGCCAGCAGGCCTATCGTGGCCTGGTGCGCGTGTTGCCCGGTGCCGAGGGCGCGCGCAACTACACGCAGTGCGACTCGCTGCTGATCGGCGACAAGTGCGGCGCGCACACCTTCCCTTATACCGAGATCCGTAACCCCAGCGCGATCCTGGAGCACGAGGCCACCACCTCGAAGATCGGCGAAGACCAGTTGTTCTACGCCCGCTCGCGCGGCATCGCCGAGGAGGACGCCGTGTCGATGATCGTCAACGGCTTCTGCAAGGACGTGTTCAAGGAGCTGCCGATGGAGTTCGCCGTTGAGGCCCAGAAGCTGCTTTCCGTTTCACTTGAAGGATCGGTGGGGTGAGCCGGAGGCTGTCGACGATTGCCTTGAATGGCAATCGGCGCCGGCGAACGCCCGGCCATGGAGCGCCGGGCCGGACCCAGGCGCCATGGACGGCACAACCAGACAAAGCTAGCCAGAAAAATTAGCCATGCTTGATATCCAAAACCTGCACGCCCGCATCGAGGGCAAAGACATCCTCCAGGGCATCGACCTGCGCATCGGCGCGGGCGAGGTCCACGCCATCATGGGCCCCAACGGCTCGGGCAAGTCGACCCTGTCGAAACTGCTCGCCGGCCACGAGGACTACACGATCACCGATGGTACGGTAAGCTTCGACGGTGCCGACCTGCTGGAGCTGAACCCGGAGGAGCGCGCCGCCAAGGGCATCTTCCTGGGCTTCCAGTACCCGGTGGAAATCCCCGGCGTGTCGAACATGGTGTTCCTCAAGGCCGCGCTCAATGCGCAGCGCAAGATCCGCGGCGAGAAGGAACTGGACGCCGCCGACTTCCTGGCCTGGGTCAAGCATCGCGTCAAGCAGATGCAGATGAACCCGGCGATGCTCTCGCGCGGCGTCAACGAGGGTTTCTCGGGTGGCGAGAAGAAGCGCAACGAGATCCTGCAGATGCTGGTGCTGGAGCCCAAGCTGATGGTGCTGGACGAAACCGACTCGGGCCTGGACATCGACGCGCTCAAGATCGTGGCCGACGGCATCAACCTGATGCGCTCCAAGGAGCGCTCGGTGCTGCTGGTGACGCATTACCAGCGCCTGCTGGACTACGTGAAGCCGGATTACGTGCACGTGCTGGCCGGTGGCCGCATCGTCAAGTCCGGCGGCCCGGAGCTGGCGCTGGAGCTGGAAGAAAAGGGCTACGGCTGGATCCAGCAGGCGGCCTGAGATGCTCGACCTCTCTCCTTTCCGCCGCGCCTTCGAGGCGCTGCCGGCGGCCGCGCAGACCGGCGAGCGCCGCAAGGCGCTGGACGCCTTCCTGACGGCCGGCTTCCCCTCCACCGACCTGGAAGAGTGGAAGTACACCAATCTCGCCGCCCTGGCTTCGCTGCCTGAGGCGGCACTGCAGCCGGAAGCCGAGCTGGCATCCGCCACCGGCCACGGCGACGCACTGGACGCGCTCAATGCCGCCTTTGCCGGCGGCGTCACCGAGCTGCGCATCCCCTCCAAGACGCGTCGGGAGGAACCGATCCGCCCGAGCGATCGCGCGCACCAGCGCCACCGCCTGTACCTGGAACGCGGCAGCGAAGCCACGATGATCCTCAACTCTTCCGGCGACGGAGTGTTCGAGACCATCTTCGCGGATATCGAGCTGGAAGCCGGCGCGCAGCTGCACCTGATCCGCCTCAACGACGCCGGTGCCGATTCCCACCGCATCACGCGCATCAACCTGCGCCTGTCGCGCGACGCCTGCTGCGACGTGGTCACGGTGGACCTGGGCGGGCGCCTTTCGCGCCACGACCTCAACGTGGACCTCGCCGAGCCCGGCGCAGCGATCCACCTGCACGGCCTCTATGCGCCGACCGGCGACGGTCACGTGGACAACCACACGCGCATCGAGCACCGCGCGCCACATTGCATCAGCCGCGAGCAGTACCGCGGCATCGCCCGCGACAAGGCGCGCGGCGTGTTCAACGGCATGATCCGCGTCCACAAGGACGCGCAAAAGACCGACTCCGAGCAGCGCATCGCCAACCTGATCCTGTCGCCCGGCGCCGAGATCAACGCCAAGCCCGAACTCGAGATCTACGCCGACGACGTCAAGTGCGCGCATGGCGCCACCTTCGGCCAGCTCGACGACGAGGCGCTGTTCTACCTGCGCTCGCGCGGCCTGCCGGAATCCACCGCGCGCGCGCTGCTGACCTGGACCTTCGCCCACGAGGTGCTGCAGCACATCCGCCTGGAAGACGTGCGCGGCCGCGTGACCAAGCGCCTGCTGCGCCAGCTGCCGAACACCGAGCAGCTGGAGGCCCTGCAGTGAGCGGCTACGACCTGGCGCGGGTGCGCGCGGACTTCCCGATCCTGCGCGAGCAGGTCCGCGGCAAGCGCCTGGCCTACCTCGACAACGCCGCTACCACGCAGAAGCCCGAAAGCGTGCTGCGCGCGATGGACGGCTATTACCGGACCTCGAACGCCAACGTGCACCGCGCGGTGCACGAGCTGGCCGAGCGCGCCACCGGCCTCTACGAGGGCGCGCGCGACCGCATCGCCCGCTGGTTCAATTCCACCCGCGAAGAGATCGTCTTTACCCGCGGTACCACCGAGGCCATCAACCTGGTGGCGCGCAGCTTCCTGGCGCCGCGCATCCAGCCCGGCGACGAGGTGCTGCTGACCGGCATGGAGCACCACTCCAACATCGTGCCCTGGCAGCTGGCCGGCGCGAAGACCGTGGCCGCCCCGGTGAACGACGCCGGCGAGCTGGTGTTCGAGGAGTGGCTGAAGCTGATCGGCCCGCGCACCCGGCTGATCTCGGTAGTGCATGTGTCCAACTCACTGGGCACGGTCAACCCGGTGGAAGCCATCATCCGCGAGGCCAAGACCCGCGGCATCCCGGTGCTGGTGGACGGCGCCCAGGCGATCGCCCACTTGCCGGTGGACTTCCCCGCCCTGGGCGCGGATTTCTACGTCTGCTCGGCGCACAAGGCCTATGGTCCCACCGGCTTCGGCTGCCTGGTGGCCCGGCGCGAGCACCTGGAAGCCATGCCGCCCTGGCATGGCGGCGGCGACATGATCCGCACCGTGGCCTTCGAGGGCAGCACCTGGAACGAGGTGCCCTACAAGTTCGAGGCCGGCACGCCCGACATGGCCGGCGCCATCGGCTTTGCCGCAGCGCTGGACTGGATCGGGTCGGTGGGCCTGGAGGCGATCGCCGCCCATGAGCACGCCCTGCTGGAGTACGCCACGCCGCGCGTGGCCGCGATCCCGGGCCTGCGGCTGATCGGCACCGCCGCCAACAAGGGCGGCATCCTGTCCTTCGTCATGCAAGGCGCCCACCCGCACGATATCGGCAGCATCCTGGACCAGGAGGGCGTGGCGATCCGCACCGGCCACCACTGCACCATGCCGCTGATGGAGCGCTTCGCCGTGCCGGCCACCGCCCGCGCCTCGCTGGCGGCCTACAACGGCGAGGATGACATCGACCAGCTGGTTGCTGCACTGCACAAGGTGGTCCGGCTGTTCGGCTGAGCTGGCGGGGCCGGTACTTGCCGGCCTGCAGGCACGATGCCTGCTCTACAACGGGGGGCTGTGGCGGCGCTGTTCCCTGTGCAATCATGGCTTTCCCAATGAATGCTCAGGCCCCCTCTCCGAAAGCCGCCGTCCTGCCGGTCCTGCGCTGGCACGAGACGCTGCAGTTCAAGCTCGCCACGATGCTCACGGTGCTGCTGCTGCTGGGGGTGGCCGCCGCGGCCATCGCCGGCAAGTTCTTCGTGCGCGACGAACTGGCAGGCGAGACCTTCCGCTACGAGCAGGAAAGTGGACGCCGCCTGGCGCTGGAGATCGGCCAGTACGCCGGCCAGGCCGAGGAACTCGCCCGGAGCATTGCCGCCCTGGTGCCGCACTCCCACCCGGACAGCCTGAAGACCCTGGTCCCTGCCCTGGCCGGCGGCAGCCCGCTCGCCGCCGCGGTCGGCATCTGGCCGGAACCCTATACCCTGCGCCCGGACGCCGAGCGCGCCAGCCTGCTGTGGCTGCGCGGCGCCGACGGCCGCCTGCAGCAGCGCGACGACTACAACGACCCTCGCGTGGTGCCCTACTGGCGTGAGCGCTGGTACACGCCGTCTCGCCTGGTCGATGACGACCGTTGCAGCTGGAGCCTCAGCGTGCGCGAGCCGCTGTCCAAGACCGCGACCCTGACCTGCAGCCTGCCGCTGCGGCGTGAAGGCCGCTTCGTCGGCGCGGTGACGGTGGCCCTGCCGGTCCCCACGGTGCTGGAAGCCTTCGCTGCCCACAGCCGCGACCTGCGCGGCTACTCGCTGCTGCTGGACGCCGACAGCAACATCCTGGCCGCCTCGCCGGCCATGGCGGAGAAGCTGCCGAAGGACAAACTGCTCAACCTGGCCGGGCTGGCGCAGGAGTTCGGCGCCTACAACCCGCTGGCCCTGGCGCTGCACGACCGCAACGAGGAACTACTGGAGGAGTTCGCGCAGTCGCCTCTCGCCGCCGCGGCCAAGAAGCTGAAGGCCGACACGCGCGAGCTGTCGCCGGAAGAGGTGCAGACCGTCCTGCTGTCGCTATGGATGAGCGGCAAGGACCGCCGGCTGTGGGAGGCCAAGCCGGGCTTCGTAATACTGTCCGGCGACCCGGTGCTCGGCGGCCGCAGCTATGTCTCCGCCTTCGAGCTCGGCTACCCCGGCTGGCGCGTGCTGCGCGTGACCTCGGCCAGCCAGGGCTTCGCCGGGGCCGATGCCCTGTTCCTGCGCATGCTGGGCCTGACTGCCGCCGCCCTGCTGGTACTGGTGCTGGTGCTGTATCTCGGCTTCCGCGTTCTGGTACTGGGGCCGCTGTCGAAGATGGTGGAGCGCATGTCGGAAACCTCCGGCACCAACGACACGCTCGGCCTGCTGGCCAACGACGGCGCCGCCAACGAGCTGGGGCTGTTCGCCCACTGGCACAACGAGCGCGTGCGCCAGTTGCGCGACGTCACCGACCGCAACATCAGCATCAATTCGCAGCTGGCCACCGAGACCGGTGAACGCCGCCGGCTGCAGGAGTCCTCGGCCCGCCAGCTCGAGCGCCACTCGCTAGCCCTGCAAGCGCTGGACGAAGCGGTGATCAGCACCGACGAGAATGGCCGCGTGGAGGACATGAACCCGGCGGCGGAGCGCCTGACCGGCACGCCGCTGAAGACGGCACGCGGCCAGCCGTTCGCGGAGATCTGCATCACCCGCCACACCGGCAGCGACGGCGCCTCCGAGGGCGGCTCCGACCTGGCCCGCTCCGCCATGGAACGCGGTGCACGCATCGAGCATGGCGACAGCATGGTCATCGTCCCACGCGGCGGTGCGGAACGTCCGGTGATGGCCACCGCGAGCCCCATCCGCACGCGCAGCAACCGCATCGCCGGTGCGGTGGTGGTCCTGCGCGAGCGCAGCGCGGTGCAGGCCGCTGCCACGGCGGGCCTGCCAGCCACCGAGTCCGCGCGTGTCGCAAGCATCAAGGACCCCCTCACCGGGCTGCCGTTGCGCAATGCCTGCGAGCAGCGCCTGCGCGAGCTGATCGACGCCGCCAAGCTGGCGCCGCGCAGCCACGCCATGCTGTGGCTGGACCTGGATCATTTCTCGCGCGTGGCCGACAGCGGCGGCCCCGCGGCGGGCGACGCGGTGCTGGTGCGCCTGGCGGAGCTGCTGGCCAACCTCACCGGCAGCGCCGGGGAGCTTTACCGGATGGGCGCCGACCGCTTTGCGATCCTGCTGGGCAACTCCAGCGCCGATCGCGCCCGTACCTTCGCCGAGGCGCTGCGGCGCACGGTGGCCTCCACCCGCTTCACCTGGGAGGCACGTCAGTACAACCTGACGCCGAGCGTCGGCATCGCCGAATTCAACGGCCAGTCGGAGGGCGCACAGGAAGTGGTGCGCCGTGCCGAGGAGGCCTGCGGTGCCGCCAAGCGCGCCGGCCGCAACAGCATCAAGGTGTACGACGAGAGCATGAGCCGCCACCGCGCGCCGGCCGATGACGCGATCTGGGCCCGCCGCATCCGCAATGGCCTGGAGCAGGGCCTGCTGCACCTCACCACGCAGACCCTGCAGCAGTCGCAGCCACGTCGCGGACAGATGCTGGAGCTGCAACTGGCACTGGAAGACGAGGAAGGCTTCTGGACACCGGCGCCGGGCTTCATGCCGGCGGCAGAACGCCAGCGCCTGGCCGGCGAACTGGATCGCTGGACCATCCAGCGCATGCTCGGCCAGTTGGCACGCCAGCCGGACACCCTAGGGGACTTGGCGCTGCTGTTCATTCCCCTCTCCGGCGTCTCACTGATCGACCCGCGCTTCATCGAGAGCGTGGTGGAGCAGCTGGGCCAGAGCAATGCCGTGACGCCGGATCGCATCTGCTTCCTGGCCGAGCAGAAGGCATTGCTGGCGCACCCGCAGTCGGCGGTGAATTTCGCCGGCGTGCTGCGCTCGATGGGCTGCCGCCTGGCGATCGACGGCTTCAGCGCCCGTGGCTCCGGCGAACTCGCCCTGCTGCGCGCCCTGCCCGCGGAGTTCCTGCGCGTGGATGCCACGCTGTATCCCGCCGCCGCCAGCGATCCGGGCGAGCAGGCCCTGGCCGAATCGGCGCTGCGCCTGGCACGGGCGCTGGAACGCCGCCTGATCGTGCACAACCTCGACGATCCGCGCCTGGCCGAACTGTGGCGCCGCATCGGTGCCGATTATCTCCAGGGCAACGCGCTGGCGCGTGCGGTGCCGCTGGTGTTCCCGGCAGGCTGAGCTTGGGAGCCACAGCAACAGCCATGGCTACGAAAGGCTGCTGCGAAATGACGGCAAACACCCTCTGGAACTCACGAGAGCAAGCACGAAAAAGCGCGCCATAAGGCGCGCTTTCAAGTCCAGATGCCAGATACCCGCAACAGCCTGCTCAGTCCGGCTTGTTCAACGCAGACTGGGCAGACTCAGGATACGGCCTGAACGGTGCCGATTTCATTTGGTAGACGGACGACTTTACCCTCGGTCTCATGAGACTCCAGCAGCCCTTTGATGACGGGAGCGACGCAGGGGCGTTTGCTCTTCACGCCCGGGGGCGATGAATCATTTGCAAGTGAAGCAACCGACTCCTGAACCGTGTCACGCGGCTTGCGCTTCTCCGCAAAGGGCCGCGGGCCTTCCTGGGCGTCTTCGCTGCAGTAGCTGTATTCATGGGCGGCACTTGCGGCCTGCAGTCGACGTAGCCCGGCCTCGCGCAGCGAAGCCGGGATTGCAAGGCTTGCGACGGCGCGCTGGCTCCGCTGCACGAAACCAGGCGCCACGAAAAGCCCGGTGCCGCCAGCAGTATCAAAGCGCCTGCAGGTGCTCGATGCGCAGGTCCAGCGACTCCGCGCCCTGCCAGCGGTTCACCGACAGCGTGAACACCGCCTGCAGTCGGTTGTGCGGCGGCTGCAGGCGCTCGCCGCCGTTGAAGTCCACGGCGGTCAGCGGCGCGCCGCCGGCCGCGCTGCGCAGGCGGTACTTGGCGTGCTGGCCGTCGCTGCCGATCAGGCGCGCGTCGAGTACCTCGAAATGCCCCTCGAACATCGGCTCGGGGAAACCCTGCCCCCAGGGACCGGCATGTTCCAGTTGCAGGGCGGTGGCCAACTGCAGCTCCTCGGCCCGCAGCTCTCCATCCGTCTCCAGCACGCGCTGCAGCTGCGCTTCGCTGAGCCATTCGCGGCAGATCGCGTCGAAGGCCTGGGCGAAGGCCGGCAGGTTGGCCTCCGGCAGGCTCAGACCCGCCGCCATGGCGTGGCCGCCGAAGCGCCCGATCAGGCCCGGCTGGCGCGCGTCGACCGCGGCCAGCGCATCCCGCACGTGCAGTCCATCGATCGACCGAGCCGAGCCCTTCAGCAGGCCCGGCTCCTGCGCGCGCGCAAAGGCGATGGAGGGACGGTGCAGGCGTTCCTTCAGCTTGGATGCCACCAGCCCGACGATGCCCTCGTGCCAGTCCTCTTCGAATAGCACCACGCCGACGGACTCGTTGTCCTCGCTGAGCAGCAGCGCCTCCCCGCTCATCTGCGCCTGCAGTTCGCGGCGCTCGCGGTTGAAGCGGTCGAGCTGCGCCGCCAGGGCCTGTGCTTCCTCCTCGGAGTCCGCCAGCAGGCAGTCGATGCCGGTGCGGATGTCATCCAGGCGCCCGGCGGCATTGATGCGCGGCCCCAGGGCGAAACCGAGGTCCGTCGAGCCGACGCGGGCGGGGTCACGGCCTGCCAGCTTCAGCAGGGCCAGCAGGCCCGGACGGGCGCGGCCGGCACGGATGCGGCGCAGGCCCTGCTCCACCAGGATGCGGTTGTTGTAGTCCAGGCGCGCCAGGTCGGCGACCGTGCCCAGGGCCACCAGGTCCAGCCACTCCGACAGGTTCGGCTCGGCCTGCCCCTCGAAAGCGCCGCGGCTGCGCAGTTCGGCGCGCAGGGCCAGCAGCAGGTAGAACATCACGCCGACACCCGCCATGGCCTTGGAGGTGAAGCCGCAACCCGGCTGGTTGGGATTGACGATGGCGTCGGCCGTGGGCAGTTCCGGGCCCGGCAGATGGTGGTCGGTCACCACCACGCTCAGGCCCAGCTCCTGGGCGTGTTGCACGCCGGCGATGCTGGCGATGCCGTTATCCACCGTCACCAGCACGCCGGCACCAGTCGCCGCCGCCAGTTCCGCCAGCTCCGGCGACAGGCCGTAACCCATGCGAAAGCGGTCCGGCACCACGTATTGCACCTCGGCCGCGCCCAGGGCGCGTAGACCCAGCACGGCCAGCGCGGTGCCGGTGGCACCGTCGGCGTCGTAATCGCCGGCGATGACGATGCCCTCGCCCGCTTCGATGGCGTCCGCCAGCAGCGCCGCCGCCGGCTCGATGCCGAGCAGCCCGGAGGGCGGCAGCAGGTGCTTCAGTTCCAGGGAGAGTTGCGCGGCGGCCACGCCGCGCGCCGCGTAGAGGCGGCGCAGCACCGGATGCAGGGTCTCCGGGAAGCCGCTGGCATCAGCGCCGGGACGGGGGCGGATCAGCAGGGTCAATCAAGCTCTCCCGGATGTGAAAGTGGGAGCGGCTTTAGCCGCGATCTTTTGATGATGCCGAAAAGATCGCGGCTAAAAGCCGCTCCCACAAAACCAGTGCAACTTAGGACAGACGATCCAGCAGCGCCTTCTCCACCGCGCTGCGCGCCGCCGGTACCTGGATCAGGCCCTGCAGGCCGCCTTTGACGATGATGTCCGGGTCCTTGAGGCCGTTGCCGGTCAGGGTGCAGACCACGGTGCTGCCGTTGGGGATCTTGCCGGCCTTGATGTCACGCAGCGCACCACAGAGCGAGGCAGCGGAGGCCGGCTCGCAGAATACGCCCTCCTTCTCGGCGAGGTAGCGCTGCGTCTTCAGGATTTCCTCGTCGCTGCACTCGTCGAACCAGCCGCCCGATTCCTTCTGCGCGGCCCAGGCCTGGTTCCAGGACTGCGGGTCGCCGATGCGGATGGCGGTGGCGACGGTTTCCGGTTCCTTCACCGGGCCACCGCGCAGGAAGGGCGCGGCGCCGGCGGCCTGGAAGCCGACCATCTTCGGGCGACCCGAGACCACGGCGGCGGTGGAGTACTTGCGCAGTTCCACCGGAAGGCTGTTGGAGGCGGTCTCCATGCCGGCCATCTCGGAATAGCCGATCCAGTAGGCGGTGATGTTGCCGGCATTGCCGACCGGCAGGCAGTGGTAGTCCGGCGCGCGGCCCAGGGCCTCGACGATCTCGAAGGCGGCGGTCTTCTGGCCCTGCAGGCGGAAGGGGTTGATCGAGTTGACGATGGTCACCGGGGCGGTCTCGGCGACTTCCTTGACCAGGCGCATGCCGTCGTCGAAGTTGCCCTGGATCTGCACCACCACGGCACCGTGGACCACGGCCTGGGCCAGCTTGCCCAGGGCGATCTTGCCTTCCGGAATCAGTACGAAGGCGGTGATGCCGGCGCGCGAGGCGTAGGCGGCGGCGGCGGCGGAGGTGTTGCCGGTGGAGGCGCAGATGATGGCGCGCGAGCCCTCGTGCACAGCCTGGGTCACGGCCGAGGTCATGCCACGGTCCTTGAACGAGCCGGTGGGATTCAGGCCCTCGAACTTCACGTAGAGCTCGCCCTCGAAGCCGACGTCCTTGGGGATGTTCTCCAGCTTGATCAGCGGCGTGCGGCCCTCGCCGAGCGAGATCGCGCGGACCTCGGGGGCAAACGGCAGGCGGGAGCGGTATTGGTCGATCAGGCCGGTATAGCGGGTCACGTCAGGTTCTCTAGGGGTGCCGAAAAGGGGATTTTACGCCAGTTTGCGTTCCAGGCCGGCCTTCACCGCCGGCCAGTCGCTGTCCGTGACGCTGAAATAGACCGAATGCCGCAGGCGACCGGTTTCCGCGATCATGTGGTTGCGGAACAGGCCTTCCTGGGTAGCCCCGATGCTGGCCAGGGCGCGGCGGGAGGCCTGGTTGAGGGCGTCGGTCTTGAACTCCACGCGGATCAGGCCCAGCGCCTCGAAGGCATGGCGCAGCAACAGGTATTTGGATTCGGTATTGGCGGCGGTGCGCTGGAAGGCCGGGGCGAGCCAGGTCCAGCCGATCTCGACACGGCGGTTCGGGCCATCGATCGCCATGTAGCGCGTGCTGCCGACGATCCGGCCACTGGCCAGGTCGCGCTGCACGAAAGGCAGGAACCTGCCGGCGGCCTGACCCTCCACCGCCTCCTGCACCCAGCGGCGCGTGCGCTCCAGGCCCTGGCCGGAGTGCGTGTACCAGGCCCAGATCGCAGGATCGTCGCCGGCCTCGGCCAACGCGTCGGCATGCTCCAAGGCCAGGGGCTCCAGGCGCAGGTGGCGCCCGGTAAGCGTCACCGGCTCCAGCTTCAGCGGCGTGCGCGCCAGCGCGGCGTGGTGTTCGGCGTTCATGGCAACGCCGGCGCGAGCGCCGGCTAGTCGAACTTCTCGACGCGGAAGCGCGCGATGCCCTCGCGCACGAATGGCAGGGTCTGCATCTCGGCCATGGCGGTAGCCAGGCGCTGCTCGGACACCACCGAGGTGATCAGGGCCACCCTGGCATCCTCGCCGCCGTGTGGCTCGCGCTGGACGATGGCCTCCACGCTGATGTCGTGGGCGGCCAGTATGGCGGTGAGCTTGGACAGCACGCCCGGCTCGTCGGCCACGCGCAGGCTCAGGTAGTTGGCGGACTCGGTTTCGGCCGCCGGCACCAGCGGCAGCGGCTTGACCGCGTCGGGCTGGAAGGCCAGCGCCGGTACGGTGTAGCGCGACTCGCCGCTCAGCGCACGGGCGATGTCCACGATGTCGGCGACCACCGACGAGGCGGTGGCCTCACTGCCGGCGCCGCGGCCGTAGAAGCCGACCTGGCCCACGGCATTGCCCTTGACCAGCACGGAGTTCAGCACGCCGTCGACCTTGGCCAGCAGCTTGTCTTCGGGAATGAAGGTGGGCTGCACACGCAGCTCCACCCCGCCCTCGCTGCGCTTGGCGATGCCGAGCAGCTTGATGCGGTAGCCAAGCTGGCGGGCGTTGGCGATGTCCTGCGAGGTGACGCGGGTGATGCCCTCGGTCGCCACGGCCTCGAAGGACAGCGGGATGCCGAAGGCGATGGACGCCAGGATCGTCAGCTTGTGCGCGGCGTCCACGCCCTCGATGTCGAAGGTCGGATCGGCCTCGGCGTAGCCGAGCTTCTGCGCGGCGGCCAGCGCCTCGCCGAAGTCCTCGCCCTTCTCGGTCATCTGCGTGAGGATGTAGTTGCAGGTGCCGTTGATGATGCCGGCGACGCCCTCGATGCGGTTGCCGGCCAGGCCCTCGCGGATCGCCTTGATGATGGGAATGCCGCCCGCCACCGCCGCCTCGAAGGCCACGGCCACGCCAGCCTTGCGGGCGGCGTCGAAGATGCGGTTGCCGTCCTGTGCGATCAGCGCCTTGTTGGCGGTGACCACGGACTTGCCGCGCGCGATGGCGGCCAGGATCAGCTCCGCCGCCGGCGAATGGCCGCCGATCAGTTCGGCGACGACGTCCACGTCGGCATCGCGGGCAATGCTCATGGAATCCGTGGTGAGCTGCACGCCGGACAGGTCCACGCCGCGCTCGCGGGAGAGGTCACGTGCGCTGGCATGCGTCACGATCACCGGGCGGCCGACACGGCGAGTGATTTCCTCGGCGTTCTCGCGCAGGACCTTGATGACGCCCTGGCCGACGGTGCCGAGGCCGATGAGACCGACTTTGATGGGTTTCATACTTTCGATTCTTTCAACATTTTCTTGATACCGCGGATCGCCTGACGGCTGCGATGCTCGTTCTCGATCAGCGCAAAGCGCACGTGATCGTCACCGTAGTCGCCGAAGCCGATGCCGGGGGAAACCGCCACCTTGGCCTCGTTCATCATCAGCTTGGAAAACTCCAGGCTGCCGAGCTTGGCGAAAGGCTCGGGAATCCTGGCCCAGACGAACATGCTGGCCTTGGGAATCTGCACGTTCCAACCGGCCGAATGCAGGCCCTCGCAGAGCACGTCGCGGCGCTCCTGGTACATCTGCGCGATTTCCTTCACACAGTCCTGCGGGCCTTCCAGCGCGGCGATGGAGGCGACCTGCACCGGCGTGAAGGTGCCGTAGTCCAGGTAGCTCTTCATGCGGCTGAGCGCGTAGCACAGCTCGGGGTTGCCGCACATGAAACCGGTGCGCCAGCCAGGCATGTTGTAGCTCTTGGACAGCGTGAAGAACTCAACGCCCACGTCCTTGGCGCCGGGCACCTGCAGGAACGACGGCGCTTTCCAGCCGTCGAACACGATGTCGGCATAGGCGATGTCGTGGATCACCCAGAAGTCGTACTCCTTCGCCATCGCGACCACGCGCGCAAAGAAGTCCAGCTCCACGCACTCGGCGGTGGGGTTGCCGGGGAAATTCAGGATCAGGAACTTGGGACGCGGCCAGCATTCCTTGATCGCCCGCTCCAGCTCGGCGAAAAAATCCGTGCCCGGCGTCAGGCGCACGTGGCGCACGTCGGCGCCGGCGATGACGGCGCCATACGGATGGATCGGGTACGCCGGGTTCGGCACCATGACCACGTCGCCGCGGTCCAGCGTGGCCAGCATGAGGTGCGCCAGGCCTTCCTTGGAGCCGATGGTGGCCACGGTCTCGCTCTCGGGATCCAGGTCCACGTCGAAGCGGGTCTTGTACCAGCGGGCGATGGCGCGGCGCAGGCGCGGGATGCCCTTGGACACGGAGTAGCGAAACACCGCCGGGTCTTCGCGCTGCACCACCTCGACCAGCTTGTCGACGATGTGCTTCGGGGTGGCCTGGTCGGGGTTGCCCATCGAGAAATCGATGACGTCCTCGCCACGAGCTCGTGCACCCTTCTTCAGTTCGCCGATGACGTTGAAGACGTAGGGGGGCAGTCGCTTGATGCGCGGGAAGTCATTCTTCATGAAGTGGCCTTCATGGCGGATTCCACTGGGAGTTCCGACAGTTAGCAGGAAAAGGGGGCACGTATTATCAAGTCGGCAGCCCGGATGTTCAATGTACAGCCACCCCGGGAAACGACCGGCACAGCGCGAAAGACAGCGCCCCGCCCTACTTGGCCGCCGGCTTGGCCTTGGCCGGCAGGAAACCCACCGGATTCACCGGTTTGCCGCGCTCGCGGATTTCGAAATGCAGCAGCGGCTTGTTCTCCGGCCCGGAGCCCATCTCGCCGATCGGCTGGCCGGTGGTGACGACGTCGCCTTCCTTGACGTGGCGCTGGCGGTTGTAGCCGTAGGCCGACAGGTGGACCTCGTCGTGCTTGATGATGATCAGCTCGCCATAGCCCTTCAGGGCGTTGCCGCTGTACACCACCCGCCCAGGGGCGGCGGCGAACACCGGCTGGCCCACCGTCCCGGTGAAATCCAGGCCCTTGTTGCCCTGGGCCGGCTCATAGCCACGGATCACGGTGCCGTTGGTGGGCCAGGTCCATTGGAAGCCGGCGGTATCCACCACCACGGCGCCCGGGGGCTCCAGCGGCGGTGGCGGGGTGTCCGCGGTGATCGGCTCGGACTTCACCGGGGCGATATCGGCCTCGGGGGCGGCGGTGGTCTGGACATCGCCCTCGGTGTAGCGCGGCTGGGGTGCCGGCGGCGGCGCCTTCAGGCGCAGCACCTGGCCGGGGCGGATCAGGTAATCGGAGCCGATGCCGTTCCAGCGCGCCAGCTCACGGAAGTCCAGGTTGTTGCGGAAGGCGATGGCATAGACCGTATCGCCCCGCTGCACCAGGTGGTCATCCGCCCCCACCGCCCGCTCGGCGCGGACCGGGCTCTCGGCCGCAGTCGGACTCTTCTTGCCGTTGTAGACCGTGCGCTCGCCCTCCCAGGAGCCCAGGCCGGCGCAGCCGCCCAGCGCCAGGGCGCCCAGCGACAGCAAGCCGGAGCGCAGGGCGGCCTTCACGCGACGCCCCGGGGGCGGCGGCGCAGCAGGAACCACAGGCCGAAGACGGCCGTCAGCAGTACCGTCGCAATGGCCAGTTCGTGGGTGTACTCGGTGATGGCCAGGATCGCCGGCTCGCCGAAGTAGTAGCCGGCCGCCACCAGGATCGCGCACCACAGCGTGGCGCCCACCGTGGTGATGACCGCAAAGGGCAGCAATGCCATGCCGAACACGCCGGCCGGCAGCGAGATCAGGTGGCGGATCACGGGCAGCAGGCGCCCGACGAAGGTGGCCAGGTTGGCGTTCTTCAGGAACAGGGCCTCGGCTTCCTGGTACTTCTGCTCGTTGATCAGGAAGTACTTGCCGTAGCGCAGCAGGAAGGCGCGGCCGGCATAGCGGCCCAGCACGTAATTGGCACTGGCACCGATCAGGGAGCCCAGGCCACCTGCCGCCACCGCCAGGAAGGGGTTCAGCTGGCCCTTGGCGGCGAGGTAACCGGCCGGGATCATCACCAGCTCCGAGGGCACCGGGAAGAGGCTGGACTCCAGCGCCATCAGGAACACGATCTCGGCATAGCCGAGGTGCGACAGGATGCCGCTCAACCACTGACCAAAGGCTTCCATTCAGGCTTTTCCTGCTAGCAAGGGCACGAAACTCACGGGCGTCACGTCCTGCTCCTTGAAAGCGCCGGTGATACGGCGGTCGATGACACGCAGTACCTGCCCCCCCTGGGGGCCAACGGGAATGACCAGTCGGCCGCCCTTGTCGAGTTGCGCCAGCAGGGCCGGCGGCACGCTCTCGGCGCCGGCGGTGACCAGGATGCCGTCATAGGGCGCATACGGCATCCAGCCCTGCATGCCATCGGCGTAGCCGAAATGCACGTTGCGGCAGCCAACCTCGGTCAAGCGCTTGCGGGCGATCTCCGACAGCGGCTTGATGCGCTCCACGGTGAACACCACGTCCACCAGGTCGGCCAGCACGGCGGTCTGGTAGCCACTGCCGGTACCGATCTCCAGCACCCGCTTCAGGCGCTTGCCCTGCAGCAGCAGCTGCGTCATCAGGGCGACGATGTAGGGCTGGGAGATGGTCTGGGCGTGGCCGATCGGCAGGGCGTCGTTGTCGTAGGCCCGGGTCTTCAGCGCCTCGGACACGAACTCGTGCCGCGGCAGCTTGGCCATGGATGCCAGCACCTTCTCGTCGCTGATGCCGAGGCGGCGCAGCTCGTCGATCAGGCGCGAGCGCGGCGCCGGAACGGCCGCCGCCACGCCGCCATTGGCGGCGGCGCGCGCCTGGGCCGGCGTCTTGTTGCGCAGGTCGTACCTCACAGGCGGGCTGCCCATTGCCCCAGCCGGTCCAGTAGGCTGTGCCGTGTCAGGTCCACCAGGATCGGCGTGATCGACGCACGGTTCTGCGCCACGGCGTAGAAGTCGGTGCCCGGCCCGCAGTCGGCCTCGCCACCCGCGGCACCGATCCAGTAGATCGGCCGGCCGCGCGGATCGGCGGACTTGGTCACGGATTCGGCACGGTGGCGGTTGCCCAGGCGGGTGACCTCGAAGCCCTGCAGCTGCTCCCAGGGGATGTCGGGCACGTTGACGTTGAGGATGGTGTCGCCCGGCAGCGGGTCCTGCGCCAGGCGCTCCACCAGGCGCAGCGTCACGCGGGCGGCGGTGTCGTAGTGCTTCGGGTTGTGCGAGACGCAGGATACGGCGATGGCCGACAGGCCCAGGTGACGGCCTTCCATGGCGGCGGCCACGGTGCCGGAGTACAGGGTGTCGTCGCCCAGGTTGGCGCCGGCGTTGATGCCGGACACCACCATGTCCGGCTTGGTGTCGAGCAAACCGGTCAGCGCCAGGTGGACGCTGTCGGTAGGGGTGCCGTCCACGCACCAGACGCCGTCGGGATGGCACTGGGCACGGATCGGGTTCATCAGGGTCAGCGAATTGCTGGCCCCGCTGCGGTTGCGGTCCGGCGCCACCACGGTGACCTCGTGATGCTGGCGGAGGTGTTCATGCAGGCAGCGCAGGCCCGGCGCCATGCAGCCGTCGTCGTTGGAGAGCAGGATTTTCATGCGAACCGAATTAGCTGGCCCTAGTTTACCGGGTCAGGGGCTATGATGGTTGAGCTGGAAGGACTTTTTCATGACCAAGAACCCCGACGAAGACGACCGCGCCCTGTTCCGCGAGGCGGTCCGTGACGTGCGCCCCAAGGCGCCCAGCGAGCACATCACCCTGTCCGGCCGGCGGCTGTCCACCCTGCCGCGCTTCCGCGAGGCGGACGACCGCCAGGTCATGCGGGAGCTGCTGGAAGAGCCCGACGAGCTGTTCGAAAGCGGCGACACCCTCTCCTACCGGGCCGACGGCATCCAAGACAGCGTGTTCCGCAAGCTGCGCCGGGGCCAGTACCGCATCGAGAAGGAGCTGGACCTGCACGGCCTGAACCGCGACCGGGCCAAGGAGGCCGTGAGCCGCTTCCTGGCCCTGTGCCAGGACCAGGACCTGCGCTGCGTGCGGATCATCCACGGCAAGGGCAATGGTTCGCCCAACTCCGGCCCGGTGATCAAGAGCCTGCTCGATGGCTGGCTGCGCAAGCGCCGCGACGTGCTGGCCTTCTGCTCTGCCCGTCCCATGGACGGCGGCACCGGCGCGGTCTACGCGCTGCTGCGGCGCCAGGGCGGCGGACCGGCATGAGCACCGGCTTGGGCCGGACCCTGGTCCGCCTGGCCTGGCCCCTGCCCTGGACCCTGGCCGGGCTGCTGCTGGCCTTGCCGACGCTGCTGGGCGGCGGCTGGCAGTGGCGGCGCCTGGGGCCCACGGGCGCGCTGTTCGCCTACGGCGGGTTCGGGGGCTGGTTGCTGGCGCGGGGCTGGATCGGGGCCATCACCATCGGGCACCTGGTGCTGGCACGCGACGCCGAGACGATGGAACGCACCCTGGCCCACGAGCTGATGCATGTGCGTCAATACGAGCGCTGGGGCCTGCTGTTTCCGCTGCTGTACCTGTGGGCGTCCTGGGACGCCTGGCGCCGCGGCGGGCGGGCCTACTGGGACAACCGCTACGAGATCGAGGCCCGGCAGGCCGAAAGCCGAAGCTAGACGCCGGCCAGCAGCACTACCGCATGCGCCGCGATGCCTTCCTTGCGACCGATGTGCCCCATGCCCTCGTTGGTGGTCGCCTTGACGTTGACCCGGCCGATGTCCACGCCGAGATCCGCGGCGAGGGCCTCGCGCATGGCCTGGGTGTGCGGCGAGACGCGCGGCACCTGGGCGATCAACGTCAGGTCGGCGTTGACCACGCCGTAGCCGGCCTCGCGCACGCGGCGCATGACCTCGGCCAGCAGGCGGCGGCTGTCGATGCCCTTGAACTGCGAGTCCGTGTCCGGGAACAGCTTGCCGATGTCGCCACCGGCGATGGCGCCCAGCAGGGCGTCGCAGAGGGCGTGGATCATGGCGTCGCCGTCGGAGTGGGCGATGATGCGCCAGGCGCAGGGAATATGAACGCCGCCGAGGTGGACGCCCTCGCCGGCCTCGATGCGGTGCGCGTCGAAGCCATGGCCGATACGGATGTTCATGGGCTGTTCTCCTGTTGCTCCAGCCAGAACTCGGCCAGCGGCAGGTCTTCGGGGTAGGTCACCTTGATGTTGCTCTCGCGGCCACGCACCAGGCGCGGCTCGTAGCCGGCGCGCTCCATGGCGCTGGCCTCGTCAGTGACCGCAAGGCCCTGCTCGCTGCAGCCGCGCAGTGCCTGCGTCAGCAGGTCCAGCCGGAACAGCTGGGGTGTCTGGGCCCGCCACATGGACTCGCGGTCCACGGTGCCGGCCACCTTGCCCTTGCGGGCCTGCTTCAAGGTGTCGCTGACCGGCAGCGCCAGCAGGCCGCCCTGCTCGTCGGCCGCCTCCTCGCAGAGCTTCTCGATGTCGCTCCAGGCCACGCAGGGCCGTGCGGCATCGTGCACCAGGGCGTAGACCTCCTCGAAGGCGGCGGCCCGGCGGGCCACCATCTCCAGCCCTGCGAGCACCGACTCGGCCCGGGCGGAGCCGCCGGTGGTGGTGACGATGCGGGGATGGCGGGCAATCGGCAGGCGCTGGAACTCGGTGTCGTTGCGGGCCAGCACCACTACCACGCCGTCGATCCACTCGGACTCGAGGAAGGGCGCCAGGCTCCATTCGATCAGGGAACGGCCCCGCAGGGGCAGGTACTGCTTGGGACGGGCCGAGCCCATGCGCGTGCCGCCACCGGCGGCAGGAAGCACGGCCCAGTAACGCTCCTTGGAATTCACAGCGGCTGGGTGCGGCTTACTGCGAAACCACGAGATAGAAGGTCTCGTTCGACTTGATCATGCCCAGGGTGGTGCGGGCGCGCGCCTCGATGGCGGCAGTACCGGTGCCCAGGTCGCGGACCTCGGCATCGCGGGCGGCGTTGCGCGCCCTCAGCTTGGAGTTCTCTTCCTGCTGTGCCTGCACCTGGGACTTCAGGCGGTGGGTGTGAGCCACACCGCCGTCAGCAACCCACAGCCGCCATTGCAGCCCCGTCAACATCAGGGCTAGAACCGCAATGGCGACACGGTTGTTCATTTCCCTAGCTTACAGCACCACGGGAAAAGCGCCAGCACCCGGGTAGCGGGCGCGCTTGCCGAGCTCGCGCTCGATACGCAGCAGCTGGTTGTACTTGGCCATGCGGTCCGAACGGCACAGGGAGCCGGTCTTGATCTGGGTGGCCGTGGTGCCCACCGCGATGTCGGCGATGGTGGCGTCCTCGGTCTCGCCCGAGCGGTGGGAGACGACGCTGGTGTAGCCGGCGTCGGTGGCCATCTGGATGGCCTCCAGGGTCTCGGTCAGGGTGCCAATCTGGTTGGGCTTGATCAGGATGGAGTTGGCGGTGCCGCGGATGATGCCCTCGGCCAGGATCTTGGTGTTGGTCACGAACAGGTCGTCGCCCACCAGCTGCACCTTGTTGCCCAGCTTCTCGGTCAGGTACTTCCAGCCCTTCCAGTCACCCTCGGCGCAGCCGTCCTCGATCGAGATGACCGGGTACTTGGCGCAGATGCCGGCCAGGAAGTCGGCGAACTGCTCGGAGGTGTAGCTCTTGCCCTCGCCGTGCAGGGTGTACTTGCCCTTGGCGTAGAACTCGGTGGACGCCACGTCCAGGCCCAGGTAGATGTCCTTGCCCGGCTTGTAGCCGGCCTTCTCGATGGCCTGCAGCAGCACGTCCAGCGCCGCCACGTTGGACGGCAGGTCGGGGGCGAAGCCACCCTCGTCGCCCACGGCGGTGTTCAGCTTGCGGCCCTTGAGCACGCCCTTGAGGGTGTGGAACACCTCGGCACCCCACTGCATGGCCTCGGAGAAGCTCTTGGCGCCGACTGGCAGGATCATGAACTCCTGGATGTCGACGTTGTTGTCGGCGTGGGCGCCGCCGTTGATGACGTTCATCATCGGCACCGGCAGGGTCACGCTGGAGATGCCCCCCAGGTGGCGGTACAGCGGAAGGTAGTTCTCGGCGGCGGCGGCCTTGGCGGCAGCCAGCGACACGGCCAGGATCGCGTTGGCGCCCAGGCGCGACTTGTTCTCGGTGCCGTCCAGCTCGATCATCGTGCGGTCGACCAGGCCCTGGTCCTGCGCGTCCAGACCGAGCACGGCCTTGGCGATCTCGCCCTCGACGTTCTTCACGGCCTTCTGCACGCCCTTACCCAGGAAACGGGCCTTGCCCTTCTTGGGAGCGCCGTCACGCAGTTCCACCGCCTCGCGGCTGCCGGTGGAGGCACCGGACGGCGACGCGGCGCGGCCGCGGGCGCCGGAATCCAGGACGACCTCGGCCTCCACGGTCGGATTGCCGCGGGAGTCGATGATTTCAAGGGCGGTGACTTGGACGATGTGGGACATGGGCTCGGCTGTTCGTGTGGTGCGGATTTCGGGCCGCATTGTAGTGGAGGGGCGCAAGCCCCGCCACGCGGGCGTTTGACGCTGCTCTCAGTGCTGCGTGAGGCGCCTGCAGGCCGCGCGCAGCAAGGCCCGCGAGTAGAGAAGGTGCAAGTCCAGCAGGGCGCGGAAAACCGACCCCAGGGGATCGCCGCCCGGTGCGGAACCGCGGGCCGGCACGATGGCGGAACCGAAGTGGAGGCATGTGCCTTCCGCAGATGGCGCCGCCTGCAGCCAGGAGCGGGTGCGGCCGGCGGCCATGAGCAGTTCGTCCGCCCGCCGCTGCTCGACCTGCCAGGCCGCGAAGTCCCCGCGCTGGCCCGAGGCCAGCTGGCGCGCGGCGGCGTCGCTGGACGGACGGAATACCAGGGTGAGGAGCAGCCGCTCCAGCCTGAACAGCGGCGTGGTATAAAAGGCCTCGACGAACTGCGCCGTCGAGATGTCGCCGGCCATCTCGGCGACGAAGCAGTCCGTGTAGCTGCCGGCCAGTCGATGGGCGTCGAGCAGTGAGCCTGCCGGTACCGGGCAGGCTTCCACATGGCGCAGGATGCTTCGATTCATGGACTGCGCACCGGATCGGCTCGCCGTCTCATGAAGCCCCGGCTCAGGCGCCGAGCTGCTTCTCGAGCAGGCCGCTCTTCTTGACTACGCGATCCAGCTCCACCAGCGTCTCCAGCAGGTTGCCGATGTGCTTCAGCGGCAGCGAGTTGGGGCCGTCGCAGAGGGCGGAATCCGGGTCCGGATGGGTTTCCAGGAACAGGCCGGAAACACCGGCGCCGATGGCGGCGCGGGCCAGCACGGGGATCATCTCGCGCATGCCGCCGGAGGCGTTGCCCTGCCCGCCCGGCAACTGCACGGTGTGCGTGCCGTCGAACACCACCGGGGCGTACTTGCGCATGATGGCCAGGCCGCGCATGTCGGCGACCAGGTTGTTGTAGCCGAAGCTGAAGCCGCGCTCGCAGAGCATGAACTGGTGCGGGGCAACGGCGGTCATCTTTTCGATGACGTTGCCCATCTCCCAGGGCGACATGAACTGGCCCTTCTTGACGTTGATCGGCCGGCCGGTCCTGGCCACGTTCTGCATGAAGTTGGTCTGGCGGCAGAGGAAGGCCGGGGTCTGGATCACGTCGATGACGGAGGCGACCTCGCCCAGCGGGGTGTCCTCGTGCACGTCGGTCAGCACCGGCACGCCGATCTGCTTCTTCACCTCTTCCATGATCTTCAGGCCGCCTTCGAGGCCCGGGCCGCGGTAGCTCTTATGCGAGCTGCGGTTGGCCTTGTCGAAGCTGCCCTTGAAGATGTACAGGATGCCAAGCTTATCCGCGATCGGCTTGATGTGGCCGGCGACTTCCAGCGCCAGGTCCTGGGACTCCAGGGTGTCAGGGCCGGCGATCAGGAACAGGGGCTGGTCGAGACCGATCTCGCGTCCGCAGAGTTTCATATCAGGAGCCCCTTAGGCGACTTTGGCGGGGCTGACGCTGCCCGGCTGGCTGGACTGGTTGGCGATGTGGTGCTCGCGGGCGGCGCGGATGAAGCCCTCGAACAGCGGATGGCCATCGCGCGGCGTGGAGGTGAACTCCGGGTGGAACTGGCAGGCCAGGTAGAACGGGTGGTTCGGCAGTTCGATCATCTCGACCAGCTCGTTCTCGGCCGATTCCGCCACCAGGTCCAGGCCGTTGTCGGACAGGATCTGCTTGTAGTTGTTGTTGAACTCGTAGCGATGGCGGTGACGCTCGGAGATGATCTCCGCGTTGTACAGCGCGCGCGCCTTGGAGCCGGCCTTGAGGCGGCAGGACTGCACGCCCAGGCGCATGGTGCCGCCCTTGCCGGTCTGGCTGCTGCGCTGGTGCACCGAGCCGGTGGCGTCGCGCCACTCGGTGATCAGGCCGATCACCGGGTGCGGGCTATGCGGGTTGAACTCGGTGGAGTGCGCACTGCCGAGGTTGCAGACGTTGCGCGCATACTCGATCACCGCCACCTGCATGCCCAGGCAGATACCCAGGTACGGGATGTTGTTCTCGCGGGCATAGCGCGCGGCGGCGATCTTGCCCTCCACGCCACGCTCGCCGAAGCCGCCCGGCACCAGGATCGCGTCCATGCCCTGCAGCAGACGCACGCCCTGGGTCTCGATGGCCTCGGACTCGATGTAGCGGATCTTGACGCGCGTGGCGGTGTGCAGGCCGGCGTGGGCCAGCGCTTCGTTCAGTGACTTGTAGGCGTCGGCCAGGTCCACGTACTTGCCGACCATGGCCACCTGCACGTCCAGGTCGGTCTTGCCGCGGGCTTCCACCAGCCAGTCCCAGGCCGACAGGTCGGGCTTGCGCAGCTCCAGGCCGAAGTGCTCGACCACCAGCTGGTCCAGGCCCTGCTGGTTGAGCCAGGCGGGTATCTTGTAGATGTCGTCGAGGTCGATCGCGGCGATGACGGCCTGGTAGGGCACGTTGGTGAACAGCGCGATCTTGCGGCGCTCGGAGTCCGGCAGGGTGCGCTCGGAGCGGCACAACAGCACGTCGGGCTGGATGCCGATGCCGCGCAGTTCCTTCACGGAATGCTGTGTCGGCTTGGTCTTGAGCTCGCCGGATGCCTTCACGTAGGGCACCAGCGTCAGGTGCATGAACAGGGCATTCTTGCGACCCAGCTCGTGGCCCATCTGGCGGATGGCTTCGATGAACGGCAGCGACTCGATATCGCCCACCGTGCCGCCGATCTCGACGATGCAGATGTCGCAGCCGGCGGCGCCCTTGCGGATGCCCTGCTGGATTTCGTCGGTGATGTGCGGGATCACCTGCACCGTCTTGCCCAGGTAGTCGCCGCGGCGCTCTTTCTCGAGCACGTTGCGGTAGACCTGGCCGGTGGTCAGGTTGGAATAGCGCGTGGTCTTGCCACGCAGGAAGCGCTCGTAGTGTCCGAGGTCAAGGTCCGTCTCGGCGCCGTCTTCGGTGACGAAGACCTCGCCGTGCTGGAAGGGGCTCATGGTCCCCGCATCGACGTTGATGTAGGGGTCCAGCTTGATCATGTGGACCTTGAGACCGCGCGATTCGAGGATCGCGCCCAGGCTGGCAGCGGCAATGCCTTTGCCAAGAGAGGACACCACGCCCCCGGTTACAAAAATGAATCGCGTCTGCTGCGGCGCGTCGGGCATGGGAATCATCGGCAGGAAGTTTGAGGGATTTTACAGGCTGACCCTCCCCCTCTCAATGTTCCACGCGACAAAGTTGCTCCGGGACACCGGGAATCTCGTGATGCCAGGCCACTTCCGGCGCTCCTTCGGCACGCCAGAAATCAGCCACGGCCAGCAATTCCCGCCCCTGCCAGACCAGGGGCGTGCGCTGGCGCACCCAGACCGGCACGCCGGCCTCCTGGAACAGGTTCTTGAGGCTACGGCGGTGCTTGGCGCCAGCCGGGCGCAGTTCCTCACCGCCTGCCGCAAAGCGCACGGTCAGCGCCCGGGAGCTGGCGCGCGGCAGGACCAGCCGGCCGCAGCCGGCCGGCAGTTCCAGCTCGCGCCGCCGCGTCCAGGCCAGTTCGAGATCCTTGGGCGGAGGCGGCAGCAGTGGCAGCCGGTACAACCGGTCGCGGTAGCGGCGCAGCTCGGCCTGGCCGTGACGCAGCCGCGGGGCGCCGTCGGGGCGCGCCGCCAGCAGCTCGCGGCCGATCCGCTCCAGCAGGTCGGCCGGGGGCGGCAGGCCGCCATCGGCCAGCCAGTGGCGCAGCAGGTTGTTGCGGCGCGGGGCCGAGAGCCCCTGGAGTGCCGCAATGGACAGCCCCCCGTCGTGGCGGGCGACCTGCAGGTCGGCCTGCGCCAGCTCGGCCAGCAGGCCATTGGCCTCGGCGGCGTGGCGCGAGAACCGAGCCAGGCTCTCGGCCGCCTGCGGCCAGCGCTGCTGCAGCCGGGGCATGACCTCGCGGCGCAGCCAGGAGCGGGCGTAGGCCGGATCGCGGTTCTGCGGGTCCTCGACCCATTCCAGCCCCTGGACGTGGGCATGCTCGCGCAGGGCGTGACGCGGGATATCCAGCAATGGGCGCCAGAGCTGGCCGGGGCCGAACGGGGCCAGCGGCGCCATGCCGGCCATGCCGGTGACGCCGGTGCCGCGCATCAGGCGCAGCAGCAGGGTTTCGGCCTGGTCGTCCCGGTGGTGGGCAGTCACCAGGCAATCCCCGGGGCTCATCAGGGCGCGCAGGGCGTCGTAGCGGGCCTCGCGGGCGGCGGCTTCCAGGCCGCCGGGGTGCTTGCGGTCCACCTCGACCCGGCACAGGGTCAGGGGGATGCCGAGGCGGCGGCAGTAGCGGCGGCAATGGGCCGGCCAGCCATCCGCCGCCGGCTGCAGGCCGTGGTGGACGTGGACCGCGCGCAGGCGGCGCGGCGACGCCTGGGCCAGCAGCTGCAGCAGGACGGCCGAATCGCAGCCGCCGCTGTAGGCCACCCAGAATCGCCCCCCCCGCGGCAGCTGCGGCAGCGCGGGCAGCTGCAGCGAGGGGCTCACGGCGGGGCTCAGTTGAGCCGGTCGTGCGCGCCGTAGGACATCAGGCGCTGGTAGCGGTTGGCCAGCAGCTGCGGCATCGGGGTATGGCGCAGGCGCTCGAGGTTGGAGATGAGCTTCTGCTTGAGCGTGTTCATCATCGCCGCCGGGTCGCGGTGGGCACCGCCCAGCGGCTCCGCCACGACCTCGTCCACCAGCTTGTGCTGGAACAGGTCGCGCGAGGTGATGCGCATGGCCTCGGCGGCCTCCGGGGCCCGGCCGGCATCCTTGAACAGGATGGAGGCGCAGCCTTCCGGCGAGATCACCGAGTAGATGCTGTACTGGAGCATCATCACGTGGTCGGCCACGCCGATGGCCAGCGCGCCGCCGGACCCGCCCTCGCCTGTCACGGTGGCCAGCACCGGCGTGCGCAGGCGCGACAGCTCGAACAGGTTGCGGGCGATGGCCTCGGACTGGTTGCGCTCCTCGGCACCGATGCCCGGGTAGGCGCCCGGGGTGTCGATGAAGGTGAGTACCGGCAGGTTGAACTTCTCCGCCAGTTTCATGATGCGCAGCGCCTTGCGGTAACCCTCGGGCTTGGGCATGCCGAAGTTGCGGTAGACGCGCTCCTTGGCATCGCGGCCCTTCTGCTGGCCGATCACGCAGACCGCGCGGCCTTCCAGGCGGGCGACGCCGCTGACGATGCTCGGATCATCGGCATAGTGGCGATCGCCGTGCAGTTCTTCCCATTCGGTGAAGAGTGTCTTGATGTAGTCCAGCGCATAGGGGCGCTGCGGATGGCGCGCCAGCTGGGCCACCTGCCAGGGGGTCAGGTTGGCAAAGATCTGCTCGGTCAGCTCGCGGCTCTTGAGGTCGAGCCGTGCAATCTCCTCGGTGAGGTTGACCCCGCTGCCGGAGGTGGCGAAACGCAGCTCTTCGATCTTCTGCTGCAGTTCGGCAATCGGTTGCTCGAAATCCAGATAGTTCAGGTTCATGTTCGGTCCGTCGAACCGGGGGCTGGGGACGGGAGACTAGGGGCTGAAAGCTTACGCTTTCGATACTCCCCGGTCCCACCCCCAGCCACCAGCCCCTTTATTCGTCGTCTCCGCCCCCACCACCGGAAAACGCGCGATCAAAGCGGCGCTCGGTCACGGGGGGTGCATATCGCTTGTACGTCACTTTAACGCAGTCCGGGCCGGCAATCTGCTGTATGGAGGTCAGGCAATTTTCATCCAGGCGCAGCTTCCAGTCGGCGGCCAGGTCCAGGATGCAGGCCTGCCGCCCGTTCCGGTAGTGCACGACCATTCCGACCGTGCCCTTCATGTTGGGCTTCAGCGCTTTGTGCAGCACCTGGACGTCGGCCACCGGCTTGCCCCATTCCAGGGCAAGTTTCACCGGGTAGTCACGCATGATGTCCGACAGTGCCAAGAACTCCGGCCGGTACATGCGCGGCTCGGATTCACGCCCGTCCCGGGGCGGCGAAGCACCGATCTCGGCGATCACGAAGACCAGGCCGTCGAGCTTGACCACCGGCTGCAGGTGGGGCCAGGCATCGACGTCGATCCAGGTGGACAACTGTGCCGTCTGGTCGTCCACAGTGATCTTGTAGCTGGCGCGCCCGCTCTTGCCGTCGGCGGTCTTGTCGCCCTTGAAGAAGCGCACGTCAGTGACCCAGGCGGCGAACATGACCTTCTGGCGCGGCTGGAACTGGACCTTGCCGTCCGCGCCGACCACGGGCGGCTTGGCGTACTGCTCGATCAGCGGCCGCATGCGATCGGTGCAGACCTGCTCGATGATCTCCTGATAGGCATCGATCGGATGACCCGAGAGATAAAACCCCAGGGTGTCGCGCTCGTGGGCCAGCTTCTCGCGCTTGAGCCAGTCCTGCACTTCCTCGGGTGGCTCGATGCGCTCGACGGGCGTGGAACTGCCGCCCCCCAGGCCGAACAGGTCCACCTGTCCGCTGTCCGCCGACTGTGCCGCCTTTTCCGCCAGGCCCAGGGCCTTGGGCAGCGAGGCCAGCAGCGACGGCCGGTTGAGGCCAAATACGTCGAGCGCGCCGGAGTAGATCAGGGCCTCGAGCACGCGCTTGTTGGCCTTCTTCAGGTCGATGCGGCGGCAGAAGTCGAACAGATCCTTGAAGGCACCGTTCTTCTCGCGCTCGGCCACGATGCCCTCCAGCGCCGCCTCGCCCACGCCCTTGATGGCGCCCATGCCATAGAGGATCTGGTTGGGGCCGGGCACGGTGAAGCGGTAGAAGCTGCGGTTGATGTCCGGCGGGATCATCTCCAAGCCCATGCGCAGGCACTCCTCGCGCATCAGCACGACGGAGTCGGTGTGCTGCATTTCACACGACAGCACCGCCGCCATGAACTCGGCCGGGTAATGCGCCTTGAGCCAGGCGGTGTGATAGCTGACCAGGGCGTAGGCGGCGGCGTGCGACTTGTTGAAGCCGTAGTCCGCGAACTTCGCCATCAGGTCGAAGACCTTGCTGGCGATCTCGCCGTCGATCCCGCGACCGGTGGCGCCGGTAGTGAAGATCTCGCGCTGCTTCTCCATCTCGGCGCGGATCTTCTTGCCCATGGCGCGACGCAGCAGGTCGGCGCCGCCCAGCGTGTAGCCGGCCAGGCGCTGCGACATCTGCATGACCTGTTCCTGGTACACGAAGATGCCGTAGGTGGGCTGCAGCACCAACTCCATCTCCGGGTGCAGGTACTCGATCTTGCTGGTGTCGCGCTTGTTCTCGCAGAAGGTCGGGATGTTCTCCATCGGACCCGGTCGGTACAGCGACACCAGGGCGATGATGTCCTCGAAGCAATCCGGCTTCAGATCGCGGCTGGCCTTCTGCATGCCCGGAGATTCCATCTGGAACACCGCCGAGGATTCGCCGCTCTGGTAGATCTTGCGGAAGGTTTCCTGGTCGTCCAGCGGCAGGGCCAGCATGTCCAGCGGCTTGCCGTGCTGGCGCACGATGGTGTTCACCGCTTCCCGGATCACGGTCAGCGTCTTCAGGCCCAGGAAGTCGAACTTCACCAGGCCGACGACCTCGAGGTCCTTCATGTCGAACTGGGTGCGCATGCCGGCGCCGCCCGGTTCGCAGAACAGCGGGGCGTAATCGGTCAGCGGCTTGGGCGCGATCACCACGCCACCGGCATGCACGCCGACGCCACGCGTGGTGCCCTCCAGCGCCAGCCCCAGGTCCACTACCGCCTTCACTTCCTCATCGGTGTCGTACAGGCTCTTGAGCTCCGGCACGGTGTCCAGCGCATCCACCAGCGTGGCGCCCGGCGTACCCGGCACCAACTTGGAGATGCGATCGCCGAAGCCGTAGCCATGACCCATCACGCGCGCCACGTCGCGGATCACGCCGCGCGCGGCCATGGTGGCGTAGGTGATGATCTGGCCCACGTGCGGACGACCGTACTTGTGCGTGACGTACTCGATCACGCGGTCGCGGTTGTCCATGCAGAAGTCGACGTCGAAGTCCGGCATCGACACGCGCTCCGGATTCAGGAAGCGCTCGAACAACAGGTTGTACGGCAGCGGATCGAGGTCGGTGATGCCGGTGGCATAGGCCACCAGCGAGCCGGCACCCGATCCACGGCCCGGCCCTACCGGGCAGCCGTGGGTCTTGGCCCATTCGATGAAGTCCGCCACCACCAGGAAGTAGCCGGCGAAGCCCATCCTCTCGATGATGCCGAGCTCGTAATCGAGCCGCTGCCAGTATTCCTCCTCGGGCTTGGCCAAGGTGATCTCGGTGAAGCGGCGCTTAAGACCGTCTTCCGACACTTTGCGCAGCCAGGTGTTCGTGTCATGCCCTTCCGGCACCGGGAAGTTCGGCAGGTGGTAGGGCGGCGCGAACTTCAGCGTCAGCGTGCAGCGCCGCGCGATCTGCAGCGTATTCTCGATGGCCTCGGGGATGTCGGCGAACAATGCCTGCATCTCCTCGGCGGACTTCAGGTATTGCTCGGGCGTGTAGTCCCGTGGACGCTTGTCGTCGCCCAGCACGCGCCCCTGGGAAATGCAGACACGTGCCTCGTGCACGTCGAACTCGTTGCGCGACAGGAAGCGCACGTCGTTGGTGGCCACCACCGGAATCTGCAGATGCCGCGACAGCGCACAGGCGGCCTGCACCCATTCCTCGTCGCCGGGACGCTGGCAGCGGCTGATCTCCAGGTACAGGCGCCGCGGATAGATCGCGGAGAGTTCGCCCAGCGCGGCCTTGGCGGTTTCCACCTGGTCGCTGGCCGCGGAACGAAAGCAGCTGCCGTCGCGCCCCGTCAGCGCGATCAGGCCTTCGGCATGCGGCGCCAGCCACTCGCGCTTCACCAGCGGCTGGCCGCGCTGCTGGCCATCGGTATAGGCCAGCGAGATCAGCTTGGTGAGATTGCGATAGCCGGTGTCGCTCTGCACCAGCAGCGTCAGGCGCTCCGGCGCCTCGCCGGCGGCGCGTTCCTCCAGCCGGATGTCGGCGCCGATCACCGGCTTGATGCCGGCGCCCTCCGCCGACTTGTAGAACTTCACCATCGCGAACAGGTTGTTGATGTCCGTGACGGCAATGGCGGGAAACTTCAGTTCGGCCGCGCGCGAGGTCAGCGTGGCACCGACGCCGCCGCCCTTGCGCTTCGGCGGCTCCACCCGGACGATGCCGTCGGTCAGCGAGAACTCGGTGTGCAGGCGCAGGTGGACGAAGCTCATGACAGACGGGAATCGGGAATGGGGAATCGGGAATCGTTGGAAGCGGCATCGTGGTCTTTTACGATTCCCGATTCCCCATTCCCGATTCCCGGGAGCTCCATCTGCATCACCGGGGCAAATCCGCGCCGATGAACGACGCTGGGCCCCTGCCGCCTGAGCGCAGTCAGGTGATCCGGCGTTCCGTAGCCCTTGTGCTTGGCGAAGCCGTAACCCGGGTATTCGGCGTCGAGTCGCTGCATCTCGCGATCACGCGCCACCTTCGCCAGGATCGAGGCGGCCATGATCGGCGAATGGATGGCGTCGCCCTCCACCACCGCCTCGGCACTGCAGGGCAGCCCAACCGGCAGGCGGTTGCCGTCGATCAGGCAGTGTTGTGCGGCAGGACTGAGCATCTGCACCGCGCGCTGCATGGCCAGCATCGAGGCATGCAGGATGTTGAGCCGCTCGATCTCGTCGACCTCGGCGCGGGCGATGGCGCTGGCCACGGCGCGGCGCTGGATCAGGTCGAACAGGTTCTCGCGCTGCAATGCCGTGAGCTGCTTGGAATCGTCCAGGCCGCGGATGCCGTGGCCCACGTCGAGGATCACGGCCGCGGCGTAGACCGGGCCGGCCAGGCAGCCGCGCCCGGCTTCATCCACGCCGGCGACGAAGGTATGGGTATAGCTGGAGATGGCGACCCGGCGAGGCATGCGTCGATTCTAGGCCAGCAGTCCGGCAATGGCGTCGGCCGCTCGCCCGGCGGCGTCGCGGCGCAGTTCCGTGCGCACGGCGTGGAACTGCGCCAGTTGGCGGCGGCGCGGTTCGCCATCCGCCAGCAGCAGGCTGACTTCCTCGGCCATGCGCTCCGGCGTGGCGGCGTCTTGCAACAGTTCGGTGACGGTCGCTTCGGCCGACAGCAGGTTGGGCAGGCTGACGTAGCGCGTCTTGAGCAGGCCGGCCTTGAGCATCAGCCAGGCGGTGAGCGGCGAGCCCCGGTAGGCCACCACCATCGGCCGGCCCAGCAGCAGGCATTCCAGCGTGGCGGTACCCGAAGCCAGCAGCACCGTGTCGGCGGCGCGCATGCATTCGCGCGAACGGCCTTCGACCACGGTCCAATCCAGCCCAGGGGCATGCTCCCGGATCACCTGCTCCAGACCCGCACGCAGCTTGGGCTTGGCCACCGGCGTGACGAAGCGGATACCGGGGTGCTGCTGCGCCAGCAGCCTGGCCGCCTGCGCGAAGGGCTCGCCCAGGTACTTGAGTTCGGAACCGCGACTGCCGGGGAGGATCGCCACCAGCGGGCCGGCCGCCGGCAGGCCGAGATCGGCGCGCGCCGCCGCCGGCGTCACGGCGTCATCCAGCTCATCGGCCAGCGGATGGCCGATGTAGTCGGCCGGCACGCCATGCTCGGCGTAGAACTTCGGCTCGAAGGGGAACAGGCATAGCATGCGGTCCACCGAACGGGCGATGGTCTTCACCCGCCCCTGCCGCCATGCCCAGACCGAGGGGCTGACCACGTGCACGGTCTTCAGGCCTCGCTCGCGCAGACGGCGCTCCAGGCCCAGATTGAAATCCGGGGCATCGATGCCGATCACCACGTCCGGGCGGTCCTGCAGGAATCGGCGTAGCAGTTCCGCGCGCAGGCGGAACAGCCGCGGCAGCGCCGGGATCACCTCGGCGATCCCCATCACCGACAGCACGTCGATGGAAGCGATGCCCTGGCAACCGGCCGCCTCCATGCGTGGGCCGGTGACGCCGTAGATCTGCGCCTGCGGATAGCGCTGCTTCAGGGAGCGAACGATGGCGGCGCCGAGGATGTCCCCGGACAGTTCGCCTGCCACCAGCGCGATACGCATCGGCGACACGACCCTAGCGCGACAGCGAACGCTTGGAGGTTTCGATGAAGTGCAGCGTCTGGCCGGCATGCTCGGAGGTCTTCGCCATCTCGGCGAGCTTTTCCTTGACCTCGGCCATGATCGCGCCGGACATGTAGATCAGCTTGTAGGCGTCCTTGATCTGGTCGATCTGCTCGGCGGTGAAGCCGCGCCGCTTGAGGCCCTCGCTGTTGATGCCACGCGGACGGGCCGGCTGGCCCTCGGCGATGACGAAGGGCGGCAGGTCGCGCAGCACCACGGTACCGCCGCCGGTGAAGGCGTGGGCGCCGATGCGGCAGAACTGGTGTACCAGTGTGTAGCCGCCGAGGCCGGCATAGTCCTCGATGGTGATGTGCCCGGCCAGAGTGGTGCCGTTGGCCAGGATGGTGTGCGAGCCCACCACGCAGTCATGCGCGATGTGGACGTTGGCCATGATCCAGTTGTCGTTGCCGACGCGGGTGACCCCGGTATCCTTCAGCGTGCCGCGCTGGATCGTCACATACTCGCGGATGGTGTTGCCGTTGCCGATCTCCACCGAGGTGGCATCTTCGTAGCGGGCCGTCTTGTCCTGCGAGATCTCGCCGATGGAGCTGAACTGGAAGATGCGGTTGTCGCGGCCGATCTTCAGCGGGCCGCGGAGCACCACGTGCGGGCCGATCCAGGTGTTCTCGCCGATCTCCACGCCCGGCCCGATGACCGTGTAGGGACCGACTTCGACGGAAGGGTGCAGCCGCGCATCGGCATCGACGATGGCGGTGGGATGGATTTTCGAGGTCATCGATCGCTCCCGGTATCGCGGCCGGCATTCTTCAGCACGCAGATCATGTCGGCCTCGCAGGCCAGTTCGTCGCCGACCTTGGCCTGGGCGCAGAATTTCCACAGGTCACGCTTGTGCTTGTCCAGGCGGATGTGGAAGGTCAACTGGTCGCCTGGCACCACCGGGCGCTTGAAGCGGCAGTTGTCGATGCCGGCGAAGTACAGGATGTAGCCGGAGTCGCAGCGCAGGCCGGACTTCATCACGGCCAGCAGGCCGCAAGCCTGGGCCATCGCTTCCAGCTGCAGTACGCCAGGCATGGTCGGCAGGCCCGGGAAATGGCCCGGGAAGAAGTTCTCGTTGTAGGTGACGTTCTTCAAGGCCACCAGGGTGCCGGCCTCGGCATCCACCGACAGCACGCGATCCACCAACAGGAAGGGATAGCGGTGCGGCAGCAGCTTGAGGATTTCGCGGATATCAAGATTCACTGGATTCATTGTCCTGTTCCCGGGGGGCGAGTTGCAGGTGGCGCTCGACCTCGCGCAACCGCTCCTCAAGGCGCGCCAGGCGCCGGATGCGTGCCACCGTCTTGCGCCATTCGCGAGCGTCGCTGAGCGGCAGGCCAGAGCCGTAGACGCCCTTTTCGGTGATGGAATTGGTGACCATGCCGCGGCCGAGGATGACGACGTCGTCGGCGATGGTGATGTGCCCGGCCATGCCCACGGCGCCTCCGATCAGGCAGCGTGCGCCCACCGTGGTGCTGCCGGCGATGCCGGTGCAGGCGGCGATGGCAGTGTCGCGGCCGATGCGGCAGTTGTGGGCAATCATGATCAGGTTGTCGAGGCGCACGCCGTCCTCGATAACCGTATCCTCGATCGCGCCGCGGTCGATGCAGGTGTTGGCGCCGATCTCGACATTGTCGCCGATGACGACCGTGCCGAGCTGCGGCACCTCTTCCCAACCGTTGGGGCCGCGGGCATTGCCGAAGCCGCGAGAGCCGACCACGGCGCCCGGCTGCAGCGTGCAGCGACCGCCGATACGCACTCGTGCGCCGATATGGACTTGCGCCACCAGGCGGGTGCCGGGGCCGATCACGGCATCGCGGCCGACGATGCAGCCGGGCCCGATGTAGGCACCCTCGCCCAGCTCGGCGCCGGCTTCGACCACCGCGTTGTAGCCGACATGGACGCCGGCCGCGAGCCTGGCCTGGGGCGATACCTGGGCGCCGGCTTGGATACCGGGCACGAATTCGCGGTCCGGATCGAACAGCACGGCCAGGCGCGCGTACGCCAGGTAGGGGTCCTTGGCGACGAGCCCAGGGGTGGTCAGCGACGCGGCATCGCGCGGGCCGACGATGACGGCGGCGGCGCGGGTACCCGCCAGCTGGGTGCGGAACTTGGGGTTGGACAGGAAGCCGATGCAGCCCGGCTTGCCGGGATCCAGCGAGCAGACGCCCTCGATGAGCGTGCCGCCCTCCCCCTTGAGTTCCAGACCGAATCTTGCGGCCAGGTCGGCCAGGCTATACGTGGTCATGCGGCGATTATCGCAGGTCCAGAGGGCCTACGCCCCCTCCCGGGGCCCGTGGTCGAACGTGGGCCTCAACGAAAAACGGCCCGCGGCAAGCCGCGGGCCGTCCTTGAAAAACAAGTGTTTACTTGCCGCCGCCAGCCTGCAGGCGCTTCAGCACCTCGGCGGTGATGTCCACCGAATCGGCGGCGAAGATCGGGTCCTGCACGACCACGTCGGCGCCCTTCTCCTTGGCCACCTGCACGATCACGCCCTTGATCTTGGCCATCATCTCGGTGGTCAGCTGGCGGTCACGGTTGGCGAAGTCTTCCTGGAACTGGCGCTGCTTGTACTGCAGGTCGAGCTGGCGCGTGGTCAGGTCCTTCTCACGCTTGGAGGCATCGGCGGCGGAGAGCACGTCGCGCTCCTTCTTGAACTTCTCGGCATCGTCGACGAAGCGCTTGGCTTCAGCTTCGAGTTCGTTCTTGCGGCGGTCGAATTCCGCCTTGATCTTGTCGGCTCCGGCCTTGAACTGCGGCGACTGCTGCACCAGCTCTGCGGCGCGGATGCTGAGAACCTTGCCATCGGCGGCCATCGCCGGGACGGCGAGCACCGCTGCGGAAGCCAGGGCCATGACGCTGATGATTCGGGTGAAGTTACGCATGTTGGATCTCGGTGTTCCGTCTATGAATGGAGTAATGGTGACAGGAGAATCTGTTGCTATTAGAAGCCGCCGCCGAAGCGGATCTGGAAGCGGTCCACCTCGTCGCCCTGCTCGTCGTTGAGCGGGAAGGCGTAGCTCAGGTCCAGCAGGCCGAGGAACGGCGTGAACCAGGAGAACGCGATACCGGCGGACTGGCGCAGGCTGGAGGTATCGAAGTCGCCGGGCTGGGCAAATACCTGGCCGACGTCGAAGAACAGGTTCAGTCGCGTCGACTTGCCGTCACTGGCGATCGGCAGCGGGATGATCAGATTGTTCTGCGCCGTGGTGCGGAACTTGCCGCCGTACGGGTTATCGAATGGCGTATCGCGCGGGCCCAGCGAGCCGTCGCGGTAGCCGCGCACCGTGCGCGGGCCACCGGCGAAGAAGTGCTCGTAGGGCGGGACTTCCTGGTCGTTACTGTAGGTATCCACCAGGCCGATGGAGCCGTTCATTTCCAGGAACAGGCCCTTGTAGATCGGCACGTACTGCTGGCCGCGGTAGCTGACGTTGTAGAACTCGATGTCGCTGCCCGGCATGCCGAGGTCGAAGCTCAGGGAGTGCAGCGAGCCGCGGTCCGCGAAGAAGGTGCGGTTGCGCGTGTCGTAGGTGATGCCGGTGCGGAACGAGTAGTTGAGGAAGCGCGTGCCGTTCTCGATCACGAATTGCAGCACTTCGTCCGACGAGGAACCCGCGAAGGTCTCGATCGAGGTTTCGTCCAGGCCGAAGCCCGCGCGCAGGGTCATGAACTCCGACAGCGGGATGCCGTAGGTCAGGTTGAGGCCCAGCACGTTGGTGTTGAAGCCCGAGCTGTAGCGGATCACCGACTCGGAACTGCGGTAGAACGCCGACACCGTCTGGCTGATGCCGTCGGCGGTGAAGTAGGGATCGGTCCAGGACAGGCTCAGGGCCTTGGAGATCGAGTTGTTCTCCGCAGAGACCTCGACGCGGTTGCCGGTACCCAGGAAGTTGGTGTGCGTCAGGCTTCCGGTGATCAGGAAGCCCTGCGCGCCGGAATAGCCGACGCCGAACTGCACCGATCCGGGCGGGCGTTCCTTGACCTTGAACTGGATGTCGACCAGGTCGTCGGAACCGGCCACCGGGCGCGTATCGACCTCGACGTCCTCGATGAACGGCAGGCGCGCCAGACGCACGCGCGAACGCTCGACCGCGCTCTTGGAGAACGGGGCCGCTTCGAGCTGGCGCATCTCGCGACGCAGGGTCTCGTCGTTGGTGCCGAGATTGCCGCTGAAGCCGATACGACGCACGTAGGCGCGCTTGCCGGGCTGCACGACGTAGTTGAGGCTGACCAGCCGGCTGCCTTCTTCCACCTCGGGGACCGGATTGACCTCGGCGAAGGCGTAGCCGATGTCGGACAACGCGGCCTCGATGCGATTGGCGCTGTCGGTGGCTTCCTTGCGCGAGAAGATGTCGCCTGCCTTGGTGGTGACCAGGGCGTTGAGGAACTGCTCGTTGAGGATGGTCTCGCCCGAGAAGCGGCGATCCTTGATCTTGTAGATCTCGCCCTCTTCCAGGTTCACGGTGATGTAGATCGAGTCCTTCTCAGGCGTCAGCGCCACCTGCACGGAGGAGACGTTGGCCTTGAGGTAGCCACGGTCCTGGTAGTAGGACTGCAGCTTTTCCAGGTCGCCGACCAGCTTCTGCTTGGAGTATTTGTCGCTGCTCTGGAAGGGCATCCAATGGGTGCCCTCGAGGCTGAACTGCTTGAGCAGCTCGGCGGTCTCGAAGGCCTTGTTACCCAGCAGGTTGATGTCCTTGATGCGGGTGACCTTGCCCTCGACCACGTCAATCTTGATGCTGACGCGGTTACCCTCTTCCTCGGTGACCTTGGCCTTGATGTCGACGTCGTAGTAGCCGTTGGCGTAGTACTGGCGGCGCAGTTCCTGCTCGACGCCGTCGAGCAGCTCGCGCTTGAACAGCTCGCCTTCTGCCAGGCCCAGGTCCTTCAGCGACTTCTTGAGGTCGTCGCCGCCGATCTTCTCATTGCCCTCGATCGTGAAGCTGGTGATGGAGGGGCGCTCCTTGATCACGATCACCAAGGCGTCGCCGTCACGCTGCAGCTGCACGTCCTGGAACAGGCCGGAGCCGTACAGCGAGCGGATCGCCTGGCGCGAGGTGGCGTCGTTGAGTTCGTCTCCGACCGACAGCGGCATGTAGGTCAGGATCGTCCCGATCTCGAGGCGCTCCAGTCCGTCGGCCCGGATTTCCTTGATCGTGAAAGGCTGGAAGGCATGGGCCTGGCCCGCCAACACGAGCGCCGCGATAGCGCTGGCCAGCGCCGTTTTCTTCGTTCTCAGCGGTTTCACTGATCTGGTTTCTTTTTTAGTCGGTGCCGCAGTTCAATTCAGCAGGCGCATCACATCGTTGTAGAACGCCAACCCCATCAACATCACCAGGAAGGTCAGGCCCACTCGCTGGCCCGCCTCCTGTGCCCTCTCGGACAGCGGCGATCCCTTGATCGCCTCGATCCCGTAAAACAGCAGGTGCCCGCCATCGAGCAGCGGCACCGGCAGCAGATTGAGCACGCCAAGGCTGACGCTCACCACCGCCAGGAAGCTCAGGAAGGATACGAGACCGACCTGGGCAGAGTACCCGGCCACCTGGGCGATCTGGATGGGACCGCTGACGTTCTTTACCGACACGTCGCCGAGCACCATGCGCCACAGCATTTTCAGCGTCAGCGCGGACATGCGCCAGGTTTGCTCGACGGCACCCGGCACGGCCTCAAGGGGTCCGCGCCGGCTTTCGGCGCGCAAATCCTGCCACAGATCGGGGGAGGCTGCTATCTCCACGCCGATGCGCCCGATGACCCGCCCACCCTCTTCGACACGGGTGACGATCGCCGGCAGCTCCAGGGTCTCGGAACCGCGGTGCACGCCGACCTTGACTACCTGTTCGGGCCGGGCACTGAGCCAGGCGATCATCTGCTTGCGGTCGGAAATCGGCTGGCCATCGAGGCTGACGATATGATCCCCGGCCTTGAGGCCGGCAGCCTCGGCCGAACCACCGGGGACCAGCCGCGCCACGACTGGCGGGATCGGCGGCTCGTAAGGCTCCAGGCCCAAGTCGGCGAACACGTATTCCGGATCCACCCGCACCTGGCCCAGGTCGAGCTGGACGCTGCGCTGGCTGCCGTCCGCGGCCTGGACCCGCAGCGGCAGAATGCCGCCGCCCAGGGCCTGGTCCAGCAGTTCGGTGCGCAGATCGATCCAGGTGGGGGTCGCCTCGCCATCCACCTCGATGACCTGTTCACCCTCCCGCAGGCCGGCCAGGGCCGCAGCGGACTTCTCGGCCGGGGCGGCGATCATTGGCTTGATGCTCTGGATGCCCAGCATCAGGACCAGCCAATAGAAGGCGATGGCCAGCAGGAAATTGAAGACCGGCCCTGCCGCCACGATCAGGAAGCGCTTCCCCACCGTGGCGTTGTTGAAGGCCTGCCCGCGCAGCTCCGCCGGAACGGGGCCTTCGCGCTCGTCGAGCATCTTGACGTAGCCACCCAGCGGGATGGCGGACAGGGTCCATTCCACGCCGTCGCGGGAGGTACGGCTCCAGATGCGACGGCCGAAGCCGATCGAGAAGCGCAGCACCTTGACGCCGCAGCGGCGCGCCACCCAGTAGTGGCCAAACTCATGGAAGGCGACCAGGATGCCGATCGCCAGGATGAACCCGCCAATTGACCAGACGATATCAGGCATGCCGCAGGCTCCGGCCACGTTCCGCAACGGCCGTCTCGGCCAAGCCGCGGGCCCAGGCGTCCAGCGCCAGGATGCCCTCCAGGTCGTCTCCGGCCTGTCGGCCGACGGCGGCGTCCATCACCTCTTCGATCACTGCGGGGATCCCCGGATAGTTCAGCCGATGCTGCAGGAACGCTTCGACAGCGACTTCGTTCGCCGCGTTCAATGCATTCGGCAGCGCCCCGCCCTGCTTCAGCGCGAAGCGTGCCAGGCGCAGGCAGGGAAAGCGGCGTTCGTCGGGGGCCTCGAAGCGGAAGCGCCCCAGGGCGGCCAAGTCCAGCCCGCCGACACCGGACTCCCAGCGCTCCGGCCAGGCCAGGGCATGGGCGATCGGCACGCGCATGTCGGGCTGGCCCAGCTGGGCCAGCATGGAGCCGTCCACGTACTCGACGATCGAGTGGATCGCGCTTTCCGGGTGGATCACCACCTCCAGCCGTTCGGCTGGCAGGCGGTACAGCACGGCGGCCTCGATCAGCTCCAGGCCCTTGTTCATCATGGTGGCCGAGTCCACCGAAATCTTCTGGCCCATCACCCAGTTGGGATGGCGTACGGCCTGCTGTGGCGTCACGGCATCCAGCTCCGCCAGCGGGGTCTCGCGGAACGGCCCGCCCGAGGCGGTCAGGATCAGCCGGCTGACACCCCTGGGCGTCTCGCCGCAGCGCGCCGGCGCCGGCAGGCACTGGAAGATGGCGTTGTGCTCGGAGTCGATCGGGATCAGGGACGCGCCGTGGCGGGCTGCCTCGGCCATCAGCAGGGCCCCGGCCATCACCAGCGGTTCCTTGTTGGCGATCAGCACGCGCTTGCCGGCACGCACCGCAGCCAGGGTCGGCAGCAGGCCGGCGGCGCCGACGATGGCGGACATCACCTGGCCCGCCTCGGGGTGGGCGGCCAGTTCACAAATGGCTTCGGCACCAGCCGCAACCTCGCAGGCCAAGCCAGCCTCGCGGCAGAGGCCGCGCAGGCGCTCGGCGGCAACGGGGTCGGCCAGCACGGCGAAGCGGGGCCGATGCTGGCGGCAGAGCTCGAACAGGCCCTCGGCATCGCGTTGGGCGGAGAGCCCCAGGACCTGCAGCTTGTCGGCATGGCGTGCCGCAACGTCCAGCGTGTTGCGCCCGATCGTGCCGGTGGCGCCCAGGACGACCAGGTTTTGCATCCTAGGACCTGCTAACGCCATGAACGTCGCTGTGACGGAGACCGTTTTGGCGCAGGGCTATGTCCCGGCGCGCGCGGTGTACTGAACGTACATGAGCGGGGTGGGACGACGCCATGCGCCAAAACAGTCCCGCCCTCCGGGTGCCACCAGAGTTTTCGCCACGTTGTGTTACTCGTCGGTTGCTGGGGCCCACCCAACGCCCTCCTCGCGCCTTGCCTGGCGAAAAATCTGGTGGCATCACAGCGACGTTCATGGCGTTAGCAGGTCCTAGAGTCCCGTCAGGTAGAGGCCCAGCACCATCACCGGCGCCGCGGCGAGGATGCTGTCGACGCGGTCGAGGATGCCGCCATGGCCGGGCAGGATGTTGCCGCTGTCCTTGATGCCGGCGACGCGCTTGAACATCGACTCGGTGAGGTCGCCTATGATGGAGGCAACGGCGACCACCAGGGTCAGTCCGAGCAGCAGCGCGACCTGGGCGCCCTCGGCCTTGAAGACATGCACACCTGCCGTCAGCGCCCAGACCGCGGTCGCCAGCAGGCCGCCCGCGGCGCCCTCCACGGTCTTGCCGGGAGAGATGTTCGGTGCCAGCTTGTGCCTGCCGAAAGCCCGGCCGGCGAAATAGGCGCCGGTATCCGCGATGAACACGATGAACAGCGAGTAGCCCAGCTTCCATACGCCCCCCGGCAGGCCGTGCAGATAGGCCAGCGACAGCAGGGTAGAAACGGTCAGCAGCAGGCCCAGCAGGGCCATCGGCAGGCCGGAGGTCTGCTGCTTGCCGAGGTTGCCTGGGAACCCGCGGAACAGGCTGACCGCGTAGATCCACCAGAGCACCGCCGCGGCCAGCAGCCAGGGCAGCAGGGCGTCACGTCCCGGTACCAGCCAGGCCAGGGCCAGCAGCAGGCCGCAGACCACGGTATAGGCCCAGCGCCGGGCCTTGGCCGCCCAGCCCATCAGGCCCGTCCACTCCCAGGCCATCAGCAGGCCTACCAGGGCCAGCACGCCATAAAGACCGGATGTGGGTGCGTACCAGACCAGCGCCAGCAGCAGCGGCAGCAGGACGAGAGCAGTGGCGACGCGCTGGGCGAGCATGGCGGGCGGTGTTCGGGGGCGTCGGGAATAAGGTGGGCGCGCGGCGCGATGCCGCAGTTTGTCACTTAAGACAGGAAACTACTACGGTTCAGGCGGACTCCGGCACGCGTCCGAAACGGCGCTCGCGCCCGGCATACCAGTCCAGCGCCTGCCGGAACTCGGCCTCGCCGAAATCCGGCCACAGCACATCGCTGAAATACAGCTCGGTATAGGCCAGCTGCCACAGCAGGAAATTGCTGATGCGCTGCTCGCCGCCGGTACGGATCATCAGGTCCGGCTCGGGCAGGCCGGCGGTCTGCAGCCGCGCCTCGATGCCCTCGGCGGTGATCGGCTCGCCGGCTGCCGCCAAGGCCTGGGCGGCCTGCACGATGTCCCACTGCCCGCCGTAGCCCACCGCGATCGACAGCTTCACGCCGGTGTTGGCGGCGGTGAGGGCCTCGGCCCGCCGCATCTCCCCCTGCAGCAGCTCAGGGAAGCTGCCGCGGTCGCCGATGAAGCGGATGCGCACACCGTTGCGATGCATGGCATCGAGCTCGCGTCCCAGGGTGCGCACGAACAGCTGCAGCAGCAGCTTCACCTCGAGTTCCGGCCGCTTCCAGTTCTCCTGGGAGAACGCGAACAAGGTCAGCGCCTCGACGCCTGAGATGTGGGCGGCGCGCAGGATGCGACGCACCACCTTGACTCCGGCGCGGTGCCCCATGGCACGCGGCTGTCCGCGCTGCTGCGCCCAGCGCCCATTGCCGTCCATGACGATGGCGACATGCCGGGGCAAGGGCTCCTGCGGCAACGGGGGGGCGTCTCGAGTCATGGAACCGGGGAAGTCAGGCAATCCGGAAGACCGGATTACATCGACATCAGTTCCTTTTCCTTGGCGGCGCCCGCTTCGTCGACCTTGGCGACGAACTGGTCGGTCAGCTTCTGGATCTCGGTCTCGCCGCGCTTGACGTCGTCGGCGGTGATCTTCTTGGCCTTTTCCTGGTCCTTGATCGCCTGGTTGGCGTCGCGGCGCACGTTGCGGATCGCCACCTTGGCGCCCTCGGCCTCGGTCTTCACCACCTTGGCCAGATCGCGGCGGCGCTCCTCGGTCAGGGGCGGCATGTTGATGCGGATGGTCTGGCCGGCGGTGTTCGGGTTCAGGCCCAGGTCCGAGGTCATGATCGCCTTCTCGATCGCCGCGACCATGGGCTTCTCCCAGGGCGTGATGGTGATCGTGCGGGCGTCTTCCACCACCACGCTGGCGACCTGCGAGAGCGGCACCGGGGAACCGTAGTAGTCGACGCGGACATGGTCGAGGATCGCGGCACTGGCGCGGCCGGTGCGCAGCTTGGCCAGTTCGGTCTTCAGCGTGTCCAGGCACTTCTGCATGCGCTGGCTGGCGTCGTTCTTGATTTCGGTGGTCATCGCGGTCTCCCGGGTTTCTTTGTCTGGTTTCAGGCGTCGACGTAGGTGCCGATGCTGCGGTCGCCCATGACGATATTCATCAGCGCACCGGGACGGTCCATGTCGTAGACGCAGAGTTTCATCTTGTTGTCGCGGCACAGCACCATGGCGGTCTGATCCATCACACCCAGGCGGCGGTTCAGGGCCTCTTCATAGGTTACTGTGTCGTACTTCTTGGCCGACGGGTCCTTCTTGGGGTCGGCGGTGTAGATGCCATCGACCTTGGTGGCCTTCAGCAGCAGGTCCGCGCCGATCTCGACGGCGCGTAGGGCGGCGGCGGAGTCGGTGGTGAAGAAGGGATTGCCGGTGCCTGCGGCAAACACCACGACGCGGCCCTTTTCCAGGTGGCGCATGGCCTTGCGGCGGATGAAGTCCTCGCAGACCTCGTTGATGCGGATGGCAGATTGCACGCGCGCCTGCAGGCCAGTGGTGCGCTCGATGGCGTCCTGCAGGGCCAGGGCGTTGATCACCGTGGCCAACATGCCCATCTGGTCGCCCGTGATGCGATCCATGCCGGCCTTCGCCAGGGGCTCGCCGCGGAAGATGTTGCCGCCGCCGACGACCAGGGCCACCTGCACCCCGGCCTCGACCACGGCCTTGATTTCATTGGCCAGGAAGGCGGTTACCGGGGGGGCGATGCCGAAACCCAGTTCGCCCATCAGGGCTTCGCCAGACAGTTTCAGCAAGATTCTCTTGTACGCGGGCTGAGCGGACATGGGCAGGCTCTATCTGTCGGATTTTACTGATTTTATATAAAAAGAGACCCCGTTGCCGGGGTCTCGTTCACAACTGTTACCGATTTTAGCGCAAATCAGGCGGTGAGGCTGGCCTGGGTCGCGGCGACTTCGGCGGCGAAGTCTTCCTTCTTCTTCTCGATGCCCTCGCCTACGGCGTAGCGGACGAAGCGGGCCACGGCAGCCTTCTTGTCGGCCAGGATCTTCTCGACCGACTCGCCGTTGGGCGCCTTGACGAACGGCTGGCCCAGCAGGGTCAGCTCGGCCTTGAACTTGGCGACCTTGCCATCGACCATCTTGGCCAGGATCTCGGCCGGCTTGGGCTTGAAGCCGCCGCCGAACTTCTTCTTGACCGCCGCGTACTCGTCGTCCCAGGCCTTCTTGTCCTCGTCGGACAGGCCGGCGTAGTGCCCATTCTGCTTCTCGCCGTCCATTTCCTTCAGCGCGGCGCCGTACTTCTCGGCATCGGCCTTGGCGTCGATCTGCTCCTGGGCGACGGTGGCGTCGATCACCTTGCGCTCGGCCTCGATCACCTCGGCCGGGATCTCGCTGGCGCTCAGGTAGCGCGGGGCCATGGCGGCGGTGTGCATCGCCAGGTCCTTGGCCAGCTCGGCCTCGCCCTTGTCCAGGGCCAGGGCCACGGCGATCTTGTCACCCGGGTGCACGTAGGTGACGAGGTCGGCACCGGCCTTGGAGACGATCTCGAAGCGGCGCAGCGTGATGTTCTCGCCGATCTTGGCGATCAGACCACGGCGCTTCTGGTCGACGGTCTCGCCGCCGGCCGACAGCTGGCCGAGGGCTTCGACGTCGGCCGGGCGGTGCTTGAGCACCAGCTCGGCGGCCTCGCGGGCCAGGGCGCGGAAGTCCTCGCCCTTGGCCACGAAGTCGGTCTCGCTGTTCAGCTCGAGCAGGACCACGGTGTCGTCCGACTTGGCCAGGGCGATGACGCCCTCGGCGGCGGTGCGGGCGGCCTTCTTGTCAGCCTTGGCGGCGCCATCGAGGCGCAGCTTCTCGGCGGCGGCGTCGATGTTGCCCTCGGTGGCTTCCAGGGCCTTCTTGCAATCGGACATGCCGGCGCCGGTGCGCTCGCGCAGTTCCTTGACCTGGGCAGCAGTAATCTGCGTCATGGGTGGTCTCTTGAGGGGGTCTACGGCTTACTCGCCGGCCTGGGTCGCGCCGCCACGGCCACGGCCGCCACGGCCACGGCCGCCGTCACGGTCGCCGGAGCCGGGCTTGCGCGGGCCACGCGGCTTCTTCGGGGCCGAACGATCTTCGGTCACTTCCGGCGGGGCTTCGCGGAACGGGATCGGGTTGGCGCCGCGGGCCTCGATGATGGCTTCGGCCACGCACTGGGTGTAGACGCGGATGGCGCGAGTGGCGTCGTCGTTGCCCGGGATCACGCACTCGATGCCCGAGGGGTCATTGTTGGTGTCGACCACGGCGATGACCGGAATGCCGAGCTTGCGGGCTTCGGCCACGGCGTTCTTCTCGTAGCCGGTGTCGATGATGAACAGGCCGTCCGGCAGGGTCGGCATTTCCTTGATGCCGCCCAGCGACTTGCGCAGCTTCTCGAGCTCGCGCTGGAAGGTCAGCTGCTCCTTCTTGGTCAGGCGGTTGATGGTGCCGTCCTCGACGGACTTTTCCATCTCGACCAGGCGCTTGATGGAGGCCTTGACGGTCTTGAAGTTGGTCAGCGTGCCGCCCAGCCAGCGCTGGGAGACGAACGGCATGCCGCAGCGCTTGGCCTCTTCCTCGATGGCCTCGCGGGCAGCGCGCTTGGTGCCGACGAACAGGATGCGGCCACCGTTGGCGGCCAGCTTGCCGGCGAAGTTGCAGGCGTCCTTGAGCAGCGGCAGGGTCTGCTCGAGATTGATGATGTGGATGCGGCTACGCTCGCCGAAAATGAACTCGTCCATTTTCGGGTTCCAGTAACGGGTACGGTGGCCGAAATGAACGCCGGCCTCCAGCAGCTGGCGCATGGTGATGCTAGACATGTACTTCTCCTTGGGTTTGGCTAATCGCGCCCGGTGAAGGCTCACCCAAGTGGGCGCGAGTGGATTTTCAGAGGCGCTACAATAGATTGCGTTGCCTTTGAAGGGCGCGCTTTATACCATAACCCCCCTTTGATTTCAAAGATTTCCGGTAGCCAGCCCCCATGGGCGTCACCATAAAGTCCCTCGCAGAACAGCAGAAGATGCGCGAAGCCGGCTTGGCCGCTGCGCAGGTCCTGCAGATGATCGCCCCCTACGTGAAGCCCGGCGTCAGCACCGACGAGCTCAACAGGATCTGTCACGACCACATCGTCAAGGCCGGCGACGTCCCCGCCCCGCTGGGCTACGGCGCCGCCCCCGGCCGGCCGCCGTTCCCCAAGTCGGTATGCACGTCGGTCAACCACGTGGTCTGCCACGGCATCCCCGGGCCCAAGGTCCTGAAGAAGGGCGACGTGGTCAACATCGACGTCACCGTGATCAAGGACGGCTTCCACGGCGATACCAGCCAGATGTTCTATGTCGGCGAGCCCAGCATCCTGGCGCGCCGCCTGGCCGAGACCGCCCACGAGGCCATGATCGAGGGCATCAAGCTGGTGCGCCCCGGCGCCCGCCTGGGCGACATCGGCCACGTCATCCAGAAGTACGCCGAGGCTCGCGGCTTCTCGATCGTGCGCGAGTACTGCGGCCACGGCATCGGCCGGATTTTCCACGAGGATCCCCAGGTGTTGCACTACGGCAAGCCGGGCACCGGCATGGAACTGGTGCCGGGCATGACCTTCACCATCGAGCCCATGGTCAACGCCGGCCGGGCCGAGGTGAAGCTGCTGCCGGACGGCTGGACCGTGGTCACCAAGGACCACTCGCTGTCGGCCCAGTGGGAGCACACCGTGCTGGTGACCGAGTCCGGTTTCGAGGTGTTGACCCTGCGCGGGGGAGAGATGTGATGGGTATGCAGGCAAAGCTCTCCGACACGCTTCTGCAGTGCTCTGAGCCCCCCTCTGCCCACCGTCCGCCCGGCAACTGGATCCTGCGTTGCCCTACCTCGGGCATCCATGCCCTCGTCCGCGGACGGTCCTCCCCTCTCCCGCAAGGGGCGAGGGGCTATGGACTTGCTCGGCAACTGCGTCCTGCGTTGCCCTATCTCGGGCATCCATGCCCTCGTCCGCGAGGATCACGCTAATGGGTGCGGAGTTCGACCTGGCTGACGAAGACGCGTCCGCCATCTTCAGTGCCCCCCGCATCCGCTCGCGCCTGGCACAGGGGGCCTCCCCCGTCGCCGCCTTCCGGGAGACCCTGAAGTGGGGCCGCGAGCGGCTCTACACCCTGTTCCACGAGGGCACTCCGGCCGACGCCCTGGTGCATGCCCGCGCCCACTTGGTGGACGAGGTATTGCGGACCGCCTGGCAGAAATTCCTGCCGGAACTGACCGACGGCCTGGCCCTGGTGGCGGTGGGCGGCTACGGCCGCAGCGAGCTGCTGCCGCATTCGGACATCGACATCCTGCTGCTGCATTCCGGCGAGTCGCTGGAGCAGCACCGCAAGGCACTGGAGCAGATGACCGCCTTCGCCTGGGACATCGGCCTGGAAGTCGGCCAGAGCGTGCGTACGGTGCAGGAATGCGTCGACGAGGCAGCCAAGGACATCACGGTGATGACCAACCTGCTGGAAGCGCGCATGCTGACCGGCGACACCGGCCTTTACCAGCAGATGCAGCAGGCGCTGACGCCGGATCGCGTCTGGCCTGTGAAGGAATTCTTCGAGGCCAAGAAGGCCGAGCAGGCGGCGCGTTACCGCAAGTACGACGACACCGGCTACAAGCTGGAACCCAACGTCAAGGAAAGCCCCGGCGGACTGCGCGACATCCACACGATCGGCTGGGTCGCCAAGCGCCATTTCAACGCCCAGACCCTGGCGGAACTGCGCGAGCACGGATTCCTCAACAAGCAGGAAAGCGACGAGCTGTTCGCCGGGCAGGATTTCCTGTGGCGGGTGCGCTTCGCCCTGCACATGATCACCAACCGCCGCGAGGACCGCCTGCTGTTCGATCACCAGATCAAGGTGGCGGCGCTATTCGGCTACGAGGACAACGACAAGAACCGTGCGGTCGAGCAGTTCATGCAGTTGTACTACCGAACGATCAAGTCGCTGTCCTGCCTCAACGACATGCTGCTGCAGCTGTTCGACGAGGCGATTCTGACCCCGGATGCCGGCGAGCCGGAAGTGCTGAACCCCCGCTTCCAGGTGCGCAACGGCACCATCGAAGCGCGCGACGACGACGTCTTCCGCAAGCAGCCCTGGGCCCTGCTGGAGATCTTCCGCCTGCTGCAGGAACACCCGAAGATCGCCGGCATCCGGGCGCAGACGCTGCGCATGATCATGCGCGACGGCCGCCTGATCGACGACACGGTGCGCAACGACGTGCGCGCCCGCGCGATCTTCATCGACATGTTCCGCGAGGGCCGCGGGCTGACGCGCAACCTGCGCCGCATGAACCGCTACGGCGTGCTCGGCCGCTACCTGCCCTCCTTCGGCAAGATCGTGGGCCTGATGCAGTACGACCTGTTCCACACCCTGACCGTGGACGAGCACGTGCTCTACGTGCTGCGCAACGCCCGCCGCTTCGCGATGGGGCGCTTCCAGCACGAGCTGCCGTTCGCCAACGAGGTGTTCACGCGCATCGCCAAGCCCGAGCTGCTGTACCTGGGCGCGTTCTGGCACGACATGGCCAAGGGCCGCGGCGGCGATCATTCGCAGCTGGGCGCCGAGGAAGCCAAGCAGTTCTGCCTCGACCACGGCCTGTCGCATGCCGATGCGGCGGTGGTGGCCTGGCTGGTGGAAAACCACCTGATGATGTCGCTGACCGCGCAGAAGCAGGACGTGCAGGACCCCGACGTGGTCGCCGCGTTCTGCCGCAAGGTCGTCGATCGCGATCGCCTGGACTACCTGCTGCTGCTGACCTGCGCCGACATCCGCGGCACCAACCCGGCGCTGTGGAATTCCTGGCGCGAATCACTGCTGAAGGATCTCTACAACTCGGCCGCCCGCGCGCTGGAGCGCGGCCTGGACGACCCCGTGGCGCCGGAGGAACGCGTGGCCGAGACTTGCGCCCGCGCCCTGAAGCTGCTGACCGAGCGCGGCGTCGACACCCAGCCGGCCGCCAAGGTCTGGCAGCGCTTCGATCGCGACTACTTCCTGCGGCATTCGCCGGAGGAGCTGGCCTGGCACCTGCCGGCGATCGTGGCGGCCAGGGAGGCCGACCTGCCCCTGGTATTGGTGGAAACCCTCAGCGACCGCGGCGCCACGGTCTTCGTCTACACGCGCGACCGCGACCACCTGTTCGGCCTGTCGGCCGGCGTGCTGGCGCGCCTGGGCCTGAACATTCTCGACGCACGCCTGCACACCACCAACGACGGCTTCGTGCTGGATTCCTATGCGGTGATGGAGAGCGACAACACGCCGATCCAGCCGGGCATCCGCTTCGAGGAGATCCGCAACGCCCTGCGCAAGGTGCTGAGCGATCCGGAGATGTCGACCGTGGAGGTCAACCGCCGCGTGTCGCAGCGCCTGCGCCACTTCAACACGCCGACGCACATCCACTTCAGCCAGGACGAGGCGCGCCGCCGCACGATCATGGAACTGGTGGCCGCCGACCAGCCCGGCCTGCTGTCCATGGTGGGCCGCGTGTTCCAGAAGCGCGGCATCCTGCTGGACGCCGCCAAGATCGGCACCATCGGCGAGCGCGCCGAGGACGTCTTCTACATCACCGACCGCATGCACCGGCCGATCCGCGACGAGCGCGTGCTGGACGACCTGCGTGAGGTGCTGACCCGCACCCTGGATCGCACGGACGCAGCCTGATTTTCCTTTTCACTTTTTTCGCCCTGACAGAATCATGAGCAACCAAGAACTCAAGAGCCGTATCGAAGCCGCCTGGGAGGCCCGCGACGGCCTCAACAAGAGCGACGCCGCCCTGCGAAACGACGTGCAGACCGCCATCGAGCTGCTGGACAGCGGCCAGGCCCGCGTAGCCGAGCCCACCGGCAACTCCCAGTGGCAGGTCAACGAGTGGCTGAAGAAGGCGGTGCTGCTGTACTTCCGCCTGCACGACAACGTCGTGATCCCCATGGGCGAGCACCAGGGCTTCGACAAGGTGCCGCTCAAGTACAGCGGCTGGAAGCAGGAGCAGTTCGCCAAGGCCGGCGTACGCGTGGTGCCGCCGGCGGCCGTGCGCAAGGGCGCCTACGTGGCCCCCGGCGCGATCCTGATGCCGTCCTACGTCAACATCGGCGCCCATGTCGGCGCCGGCACCATGGTGGACACCTGGGCCACCGTGGGCTCCTGCGCGCAGATCGGCAGCAATGTGCATCTCTCCGGCGGCGTCGGCATCGGCGGCGTGCTGGAGCCGCTGCAGGCCTCGCCGACCATCATCGAGGACGACTGCTTCATCGGCGCCCGCTCGGAAGTGGTCGAAGGCGTGGTGGTGGAACGCGGCGCGGTGATCTCGATGGGCGTGTTCATCGGCCAGTCGACGCCGATCTACGACCGCGAGGCCGACCAGATCCTCTACGGCCGCGTGCCGGCCGGCAGCGTGGTGGTGGCGGGCTCCCTGCCCAAGGGCGAGCGCTACAGCCTGAACTGCGCCGTGATCGTGAAGCGCGTGGATGAGCAGACCCGCAAGAAGGTCGGCATCAACGCCCTGCTGCGCGACCTGTAAGCCGACCATGGCAGACGGTGCCTCGCCGGTCCTGGGCCTGCTGCAGCAGCTGATCTCCCGACGCTCGCTGACGCCGGACGATGCCGGCTGCTGCGAGCTGATCGGCGAAAGGCTGAAGAAGCTCGGCTTCACGCTGGAGTACATCGACGCCGGCGGCGTGACCAACCTCTGGGCCACGGTCGGTAGCGGCGGGCCGCTGATGATCCTGGCCGGCCACACCGACGTGGTGCCGACCGGGCCGCTGGACCAATGGACCAGCGACCCGTTCCAGCCGCAGGTCCGCGACGGCCTGCTCTACGGCCGCGGCGCCGCCGACATGAAGTCCGGCATCGCCGCGATGGTCTGCGCCACCGAGCGGCTGATGGCGCGCCGCTCGCTGCGTGGCACCCTGGCCTACCTGATCACCAGCGACGAGGAAGGCGTGGCCCGGTACGGCACACGCCACGTGGTGGAGGCGCTCAAGGCCCGTGGGGTTAAGCCGGACTACGCCATCGTCGGCGAAGCCTCCAGCAACGAGAAGCTGGGCGACCGTATCGTCATTGGCCGCCGCGGCTCGCTCAACGGCATCCTCACGGTGCTGGGCAAGCAGGGCCACGTCGCCTACCCGCACAAGGTCGAGAACCCGATCCACCGCCTCGCTCCGGCGCTGGCCGAGCTGGTCGCCACCGCCTGGGACGCCGGCAACGCGCACTTCCCGCCGACCTCCTTCCAGGTCTCGAACATCCATGCCGGCACCGGTGCCAACAACGTGGTGCCGGGTGAATGCCAGGTGGTGTTCAACTTCCGCTATTGCACCGAATCCACCGCAACCTCGCTGCGCGAGCGCGTGGAGGCAACGCTGCAGCGCCAGGGCCTGCGCTACAAGCTGGACTGGCAGCTGTCCGGCGAGCCTTTCCTGACCCGCCAGGGTGGACTGATTGGAGCCGCCGAGGCCGCCATCAGGGCCGTCACCGGCCTCAAGCCGGAGCTGTTCACCGGCGGCGGCACCTCGGACGCCCGCTTCATCTCGCCTTGGGGTGCGGAAGTGGTGGAGATCGGCCCCATCAACGACAGCATCCACAAGATCAACGAACACGTCCGCGTCGCCGACCTCGAGCCGCTGTCGGCGATCTACGAGAAGGTGCTGGAGCAGTTGCTGTGAGCGAAGCGGGCTTCCGCCCGCCGTTGCTGCTGCGCCACGCGCAGTTACAGTCGATCCTGGCCACCAAGAGCCCCCGGCGCAAGCTGTGGCTCAAGCGCGGCAGCCTGATGGAATCGGAGGGGGTGCGTCACGAGCTGGATTGCGGCGACGGCGTGCGCCTGGCAGGCTTCCACTCGCGCCAGCCGGAGGGCCAAGCCTCGCGCGGCCTGGCCCTGCTGATCCACGGCTGGGAAGGCAGCCACGAGTCTTCCTACCTTTACTCGATGGCCTGCACGCTATACGGCGCGGGCTACAACGTCTTCCGCCTCAACCTGCGCGATCACGGCGGCACGCACCACCTGAATCGAGAGCCCTTCCACTCGGCACGCATCGACGAGGTGCTGGGTGCGGCGCGGGCGGCGCAGCAGATCGACGGCGACGAGCGCCTGTTCGTGGTGGGCTTCTCGCTGGGCGGCAACTTCGCCCTGCGCGTCGGCCTCCACGGCCCCGCTATCGGCCTGCAGCTCCGGCTGTCGGTGGGCGTCTCGCCGGCGATCCACCCGGGCTCGACGCTGGATGCGATCGAGTCCGGCCCGCTGATGTTCCGCTGGTACTTCATGGACAAATGGCGCAAGACCCTGCGCGCCAAGAAGGCGGCCTGGCCGGAACACGACTTCTCGGCCTTCGACGGCGTCCGCAGCTTCACCGAGTCCACCCGGCGCTTCGTCGCCGGCTTCACCGGCTACCCGTCGATGGACGATTACCTGGCGGCGTATACGCTGACGCCGGAGATGCTGATGGCCTCGCCCAGCCCACTGGCGGTGCTGACCGCCAAGGACGATCCGGTGATCCCCTATCGCTACTTCGAGGGCCTGCGCACGGAAGGCTCGTTGCGCGCCTTCCTGGCGACCGAGCATGGCGGACACTGCGGGTTCATCGAGGATCTGCGGATGACCAGTTGGGCGGAGGCGCGGGTGCTGGAGTTGCTGGAGGCGGCCGGCGCTTGACCGCGCACGAAAGCAACCCGACGCGCCTTCTCCCACGGCCGTCGCCCCCAACGGAAAAGGCCGCCCGAAGGCGGCCTTTTCCGTTCAGCGACCGCTTAGGCGGACTTTTCCAGCGCCGCGCTCCACTGACCCAGGGCAGCCAGGCCGTTCATCTTGGCGCGGTGCAGGTGGGCCTTGCGGCCGGCGTCGGCATTGGTGCCACCCCAGGCCTTCAGTGCGGCGGCCTGCAGGGCGCGGCCGTAGGAGAAGGTGAGCTTCCAGGGGTTGGGGCCGAGCTTGTTCATCTCGTCCAGGTGGGCGGTGGCATCCTCGTCGGACTGGCCGCCCGACAGGAAGGCGATGCCCGGCACGGCGGACGGCACGTGGCGCTTCAAGGTGCGCAGCGTGGCGACGGCCACGGCCTTGCGGTCGGCCTGCACGGAGCACTTCTTGCCCGAGATGACCATGTTGGGCTTGAGCACCATGCCCTCGAGCAGCACGCGCTGCTTGCCGAGTTCGTCGAACACGGCGGCCAGGGTGCGGTTGGTGACGTCCTCGCAGACCTCGATGGTGTTGTCGGCGTCCATCAGCACTTCCGGCTCGACGATGGGCACGATGCCGGCTTCCTGGCACAGGGCGGCATAGCGGGCCAGCGCATGGGCGTTGGTGTGGATGCAGTAATCGGACGGGATGCCGTTGCCGATGGTGATGACCGCGCGCCACTTGGCGAAGCGGGCACCGGCCTCGTGGTACTTGGCCAGGCGCTCGCGCAGGCCGTCGAGACCTTCGGTCACCAGCTCGCCGGGGGCACCGACCAGGTCCTTGGCACCCTTGTCGACCTTGATGCCCGGGATCACGCCCTTGGACTGCAGCAGCTTGGAGAACGGCGTGCCGTCCAGAGCCTTCTGGAACAGGGTTTCCTCGAACAGGATCACGCCGCTGGTGTGCTGCTCGAAGCCGGCGGTGGTGAACAGCATGTCGCGGTAGGCCTGGCGGTTGGCCTCGGTGTTCTCGACCTTGATGCTGTTGAAACGCTTCTCGATGGTACCGGTGGACTCGTCGGCGGCCAGCAGGCCCTTGCCGTCGGCCACCATGGCCAGCGCGATCTGGTTGAGGGTTTTCTCGTTCATGTAATCAAAAGCTCCGCTAGGTTCTGGGGCGTTTAAAAAGAGCCGGACATCAGGTCAGGAATGCTGTAGGGCGCGCAATTTTAAGGAAACAGGCCGCCAAATTCAGCTATGGGGCGTGAAGTTGGGCACGAAAATCTAAAAAATGGCGGCCTTTTGGGCCGCTTGGCTACCACCTTCCGCAGAGGATCTTGGAGAGGAGAGAGGGATGGCTCGGCGCCTGCGGCGACTCGGAGCCACGCCCCGCGGCCTTTCAGGCCGCGCTCCTCGCGCTACCGCGCAAGGCCCAAACCCTTCTCAGCCTGGCCCGGGGGTTCGAATCCTCCGTTCCCTTTCCGGGCTTTACCGCTCAATCCTCATGTCACTTAACTTTGGCGGAGAGAGAGGGATAGCTCGTTACCCTACGGGCAACTCGGGGCTGACGCCCCGCGTCCTGTCGGCCGCGCAGCCCCGCGCTGTCGCGCGAGGCACAAACCCTGCGTTGTTTGTCCGGGGGTTCGAATCCTCCGTTCCCTTTCCGGGCTTTACCGCTCAATCCTTATGTCACTTAACTTTGGCGGAGAGAGAGGGATTCGAACCCCCGGACGGTTGCCCGTCAGCGGTTTTCAAGACCGCCGCAATAGACCACTCTGCCATCTCTCCAAGTGAATGGCATTTTACCTACAAATCCTTGGCCCTGACCGTTTTTTTACTACCATTAAGGGGGTGCGGCAGCCGTTTCGCTGCCGCTAAGCTTCCCGATCATGAACCTCCACCTGCCCCACTCCGCTCCCGCCCGCTGGCTCACGGCGCTCGGCGTCGTGGCGGCGGCGGCCGGCGCGGCGGTGCTGGCACTGGCACTGGCACAGCCTTCGCTGGGGCTGGAACTGGGCGCGGCCGATACCCCCGAAGCACCGCCCAGGGTCGCGCAGGCGCATGCCGGCGGCAGCGTGATGGCGGTGCTGGCGGGCCTCGGCGATGCCGATGGCCAGCTCCTGGAACTGCGCAGCGACGACCTGGCCCCCGAGCCGGACACCACCTTCCCGGCCTATCCGGACTACAACCGCTTCCTGCAGCGCCAGGGCGAGATCGCCGCGCTGCTGCAGGCCCCGCAAGTCACCCTCTACGGCACCGAGGGCGCACTGCAGACGCTGGCCCCCACGCCCCGCGCGCTGGAGCAGTTGTCCTGGCAGTTCTGGCTGCAGTTGGTCGTCTCGGTGGCGGGCCTGGTGGTCGGCGGGCTGGTCTGGATCTTCCGCCAGCAGGATCCGGCCAGCCGCTACTTCGCGCTGACCGGTGTCGGTCTGTATCTCAGTGCCGGCAGCGCGGCGGTCTACAGCACGCGCGAGCTGGCCCTGGCGACGGAGCTGTTCAGGGCGCTGCACCTGGCCAACGGCCTGGGCAGCATGCTGTTCTGCGGCGCCTTCGTTGCCGTGCTGCTGCACTACCCCACGCGGCTGACGCGGCTGAGCCTGGGCCCGATGCTGGTGAGCCTGTACCTGCTGCTGTGGGCGGCCAGCATGGTCCAGCTGTTCGACGGCTTCGACACCGCATTGCGTGTGCCGGTGCTGCTGGGCTTCATGGCGACCATGGCACTGGCGGCCTGGCAATGGCTGCGTGTAAGGCAGGACCTGGTGCTGCGCGCCGCCTTCCAGTGGTTCCTGTTCGCCTGGTTCATCGGCAGCGGCCTGTTCCTGATGCTGGTCTTTGTGCCGGCGCTGCTGGGCCGCGACACCGGTAGTGCCCAGGCGCCGTCCTTCGCGCTGTTCCTGCTGATCTATCTCGGCATTGCCTTCGGTATCGCCCGCTACCGCCTGTTCGACCTGGGCCTCTGGTGGTTCCGCGCCTGGGTCACGGTGATCAGCGTCGGCAGCCTGGTAGCACTGGACCTGGCCCTGATCGCGGTGCTGCACGTGGATCGCGCGCTGGCCCTCACGGTCAGCCTGGTGGCGGTCGGATCCCTGTACCTGCCGCTGCATGCCTGGCTGTGGCGACGCCTCACCGGCAACGAGCAGCGCCGCGATCCCGTTGCCGTGATCCAGGACATGGTGCTGTCGGCCAACCGTGGTCCGGCGGAAGCCTGGACCGACACCCTGCGTGGCCTGTTCCAGCCGCTGCAGGTGGAACGCCTGGCCCAGTCGCCCACGCAACATCGCCTGGCCGATGACGGCTTGAGCCTGGAACTGCCGGCCGACCGGCTGCTGCCGGCGCTGCGCCTGCGCTATGCCGGCAATGGCCGGCGGCTTTTCTCCCCGCACGACGTAAAGACGGTGCGCACCCTGCAGATGCTGTGCGGCCGGATCTTCGCCTACGGCGAAGCCACCCGCATGGGCATGGAGCAGGAACGCCAGCGCATTGCCCGGGATATGCACGACAGCCTGGGTGGACGACTGCTGACACTGCTACATCTGGCACCGGAGACACTGCAGCCGCAAATCCGCGAGGCGCTGGACGACATGCGCCTGACCGTGAACTGCCTGAGCAGCGGGGGCGCCTCCTTGGAGGAGGCGTTGGGCCAGTGGCGCGCGGAAGTGGATGAGCGCTGCGATTCGGCCCAGGTACAGCTGCGCTGGCAGCAGCCCGAGCAGGACCTGGACCTGCAACTGGAACCGGAGACGCTGTTGCACCTGCAACGCCTGCTACGCGAGCTGGTCAGCAATGCCCTGCGCCACGCCAGCCCGACGGTCCTGCAGGTACGCTTCGTCCTGGGCGGCAATACACTGTCCTTCAGTGTGGAAAATGACGGCTGCCGGCTACCGCCGGCTACCTGGAAATCCGGTGTCGGCCTCAAGAGCATCCGCTACCGGGTCGAGACGCTTGGCGGCCACGTCAGCTGCCAGGAGCCGCTGCCGGGCAGCGTGCGCCAGACCTGCGTGCTGCCGCTGATGCCTGCCCCGTCCGAAACGGCCGCGGCGGAGTCAGTGCCGTCCGCGGCAGCGATGCCGGAGTCCGCGGACCTGCCGAAGCAGCCGCTGGGCAGTCCTTCATGAGCCTGTACTTCCCGGATCGCGACACCGACAGCCGCGCCCTGCCACGGCAGTTGCCGCGTCACCTGTTGTTGTCGGCCGCCGTGCTGCTGCTGGCGCTGGTTTCGCTGCTGCTGAGCCTGCAGCTGGCCACGCGCCAGCCCTGGCTGGGCATGGGTCTGGTTGCCTCGCAGGACGGCGGCGGCCTGATCGTGGAAAGCGTGGCCGCCAATGGCCCCGAAGCGGAACTGCGCTACCGGGGCGCGCACCTGCTGGCACTGCGTGGCGGCGACGGCCGGGTGCTGCGCCTGCAGGCCGACGATCTGGTCGAGGAGCCGGATTACTTCAACGCCTATGCCGATTACCAGGCCTTCTTCGACCGGCAAGACGAGATCTACCGCCTGCTGCTGGACCCTCAGCTGGAGGCTCTCGGCTCCGATGGTCGTTGGGAGCCGCTGCCGCGGGCCGCGAACCGCGCGCTTTCCGACCTGCCGAGCCTGTTCTGGCTGCAGTTGCTGTTCGCCGTGGCCGCCCTCAGCGCTGGCGCGGTCGTGGTGGCGATCCGCCCCCAGCGCGAGGCCCTGTGGTACCTGGCGACCAGCCTGGCGCTGTCGCTGACCTGCGCCACGGCGGCGGTCTACAGCACACGCGAACTGGCGCTCGACGGCCAGCTTTTCCACCTGCTGTCGATGCTCAACCACTTGGGCGGACTGCTGTTCCCGGCCTGCGCCATGGGCATGCTCTGGCACTACCCGCAGGCACTGGGGCGCCGGCAGGCTGCCTGGCTCTTCCCCGCTGCCGCGGTACTGATCTGGGGCCTGCACGCAATGCAGTGGCTGGGCAACCACGATCTCGGCTTCCGGCTGCCGGTGATGCTCGGCATGGCCGGATTCTGCTGGCTGGCCTGGAGCCAGTGGCAACGCTCGGCGCTCTACCCGGCGGATCGGGCAGCCCTGAAGTGGTTCCTGTTCTCCTGGGTGACCGGCAGCGGCCTGTTCATCGTGGCCCTGCTGATGCCGCTGATGCTGGGTCTGGGCCCGCTGATCCCGCAGGGCTACCTGTTCGGCCTGCTGCTGCCCTGCTATCTCTGCATGCCGTTGGGGCTGACGCGCTACCGGCTGTTCGACCTCGATCGCTGGTGGTTCGAGGCCTGGGCCTTGTTTGCTGCAGTCTGCTCGGTGCTGATCCTGGACGGCGTGTTGATGCATTTCGCCGGCCAGTCCGCGCAGTTGGCACTGGTCCTGTCGTTGGCGGCCACCGGCTGGCTTTACTACCCGCTGCGCCGCCTGGCCTGGCAGCGGCGCCAGCGCGAGCGCCAGGGATCCCGAATCGAGCGCTACACGCAAGCCTCCGCCCTGATGCTGACGCTGGCGCCGGACACCATACCCATCCATTTCTGGAAGAAGCTTCTGCAGACCGCCTTTGCGCCGCAGCAGATACGTGCGGCTGGTGAGACCGTGTCCACCATCGCACTGCTGGATGAAGGCAACGTACTGGCTCTGCCGGCTACACCGGGCACCGAGAGCCTGCTGCTGTTTGGTGCCGAGGGTGGCCGGCGCCTGTTCGACCCTGACGATCTCAAGACCGCCCAGACCCTGTCGGGGCTGTTCGGCCAGGCGATGGCAGCGCGTGACGCCTATGCGAGGGGCGCCGAGGAGGAACGCGGACGCCTGCGCCGCGAGCTGCACGAAGACCTGGGCGCGCGCCTGCTCAACCGGATGCACAGCACCGCCGACAGCGACGAAGCCGCCAGCAGCCGCGTGCTGCTGGAGGAGGTACGGTCGCTGATCGATCTGCTGGATCACCGCGAGTTCCACCTTGACGAGTGCCTCAACGAATGGCGTGCACAGTTCGAGGAACATTGCGACGCCGCCGGCATCGACTGCCGCGTGGCCATGCCGGCGGCGGTACCGCCGCTGTGCCTGAGCGTGGTCGAACGCAACTACCCGGCTCGCATCCTGCGCGAGGCGGTCAGCAACGCCCTGCGGCATTCGCGGCCCACCGAGCTCTCGCTGGCGATCGGTATCGCAGGCCATGACCTGGTGTTCGTATTCGAGCACGACGGCCTGACCCACCCGGTTGCGGGGTGGCGTCCCTCGCGAGGAATTCGCAATATCGACATGCGGGTGCAGGACCTCAAGGGCAGCCTCCAGTGGCAGCAGCTGTCCCCCGCCCGGCTCCGCATGGAGTTGCGGTTCGCGTTGACTGATGGAGACTCCAATTGAAGACCGGACTTGTGGTTGAGGATCTGCCGGCACCGGCCCAGTGGCTCGCGGCCGTGCTGGAGGAGTCCTTTGCCGGGATCCGCGTGGACGTCGCCTCCAGCCTGGCCGAAGCCCGTGCGATCCTGGAAAAACGCAGCCCCGACATTGCCTTGATCGATCTCGGCCTGCCGGACGGCTCCGGGGTGGACCTGATCCGCGACATCTCGCAATCGCAGCCACACTGCCAGTGCGTCGTCACCACGATCTACGCCGATGACCGCCATCTGTTCCCGGCCCTGCGCTCCGGCGCGTCCGGCTACCTGCTGAAGGACCAGCCCAAGGAACGCGTGGTCTCCGCGCTGCGCGGCATCGCCTCCGGCGAGCCGCCGCTGTCGCCGGTCATCGCCCAGCGCCTGTTGCGCGTCTTCGGCCAGGACCAGGCGGAGACCGCCGCCCAGGACAACCCCCTGTCCAGCCGCGAACGCGAGGCCCTGGTGCTGATCGCCAAGGGCTACAAGCTGCCCGAGGTGGCCGAACAGCTCGGCGTCACGCGCAACACCGCGGCCGGCTTCATCAAGTCGATCTACCGCAAGCTCAACATCTCCAGCAGGGCCGAGGCGACCCTGGAAGCGGCCCGCATGGGGCTGGTCAGCACGCGCTTCTGAGAACGTCCGGGCTCGCTGATTGTTTGCGGTAGGGGCTTGCGCCTATAATCCGCGCCCTTCTACCACGCCGAAATAGCTCAGTCGGTAGAGCGACTGATTCGTAATCAGTAGGTCGCAGGTTCGATTCCTGTTTTCGGCACCAGTTCTACAGAAGTAGGGTCATCCCAGCGGGGTGACTCTACTGTTCTGTCCCGTACTCCCAAGGGACAGAACTACGCGGTATTGGGAGAGCCCACCATCGCATAGCTCCGTCAAGTTAGCCGGCTTGTTCCCATCAAGCCGGCTTCTTTTTGGGTGTACGTGTGACAAAAGCTCCAGAAATCCTATCCAGTGATAGAACTCCGTCACATCCTAAATTAGTCCTGAACTCAACAATATGCAAGCCGATCCTATCTAGCGGCTGAGCAAGGTTGGGCTGAGCCGGAGCATAGGAGTTGGGACGTGAAGCCCCGTGAGCAGCGTCCTCATTTGAGAAATATCCGGGTGTACATATGCCAGCGTGGTCCGTATGTCGGTATGACCCAAAAACTGCTGTAAGACCTTGATATTAGTAGGCGCGCTTTCCGCGACCTGAGTGGCAAAGGTATGGCGCATCCGGTGGGCGGAGACCCTGACCCCGACGTTCTTGGTCAGCAGTTTGAAGAACCGATCAAGCTGCCACCGGCTCATGTCCCGCTTCTCGGCACCGCGGATAAACAGGTTGCAGTTGAATATCTGCCCCCCTTCCAGATAGGAGGTCCCAGCCGCTTCCCCCGTTTTCTTGCGCAGGACCAACAGCAACTGCACGACCTCGGGTTCCAGGGGCACCTCCCATTCCCGGCGCGTCTTGCTCGTCTCCGCACGCAGCCGCAGCGTCCCCTGCAGCGGCATTGAGCGCGTATCGACCCTGAAGTCGCTCCAGCGCAGCCCGATTGCCTGCTTTCGGCGCAGCGCGGTCGTGTAGAACACCGACAGTACCGTTTTCCAGAACCAGGGGAGGGCAATTACGCTAGGACGGTCCAGAAAAGCAAATGCCTGTTCAAGATCTCCAGTTTCCACGGTTTTCTTGCGCTGCTGAGCTACAGGCACGCTGGTGACGTCCGCCAGGGGATCCACCTCGATATCGCCCTTGGCCAAGCCATGGTTCAAGAGCACCCTCAGATGCCTGCGGTAGTTGTTCCAGGTCGAGATCGATGCTCGATCCAATACCTTGTCGCGCCAATCCAGCAGCACGTCCGGATTCAGGTCGTCCAGGCCCGTGACTTTCACGTCGCGCCGGAGAAGTCGTACTACCAGCCGCACCTGGTACTGCATTTCTGGGCTCGGACGCCGATAGCGGACGTAGCGGTCCGCCAGCTGCTCCAGCGTCATCACCTTTCGGTACTGCGTTTCCATCGTGACACCCTCCAAGCTTCTTTTGTTTGGGGGGCGGCACAATACTCCTGACGCATATCTTTGTCGGCATTCGCCTACATCGCCGAGATCTCGACTCAGCCGTCAGGGCTATCGGAGTGGATCGCGGGCACCCAACCTGACGAGTGAATCAGGTTCAAATTATCTCCCAGGTTATTTACGGGACTATCAAAGTGGGGGCATCTTGCTGCCGCGAGTAGGTCCACACTGAGTGGCGCATCAGTCCGATGCGTATTACTTCTTTGTGGAGGCGTTATGACCGTTGATTGCACCAAGGCACTTGTGATGAACGAGGCCTACGACACGCGCAATACCGTATCGGCATTCCTAAAGATACTGGAGATCGACAGAACTACATTCGAGCAATACCAAAACGACGCGAGCATCCAATTTTTGGACATCGTCAGCGTCGATTACGACTCATTCAACCAGAAGCGCGAAACCTTAAAGCAGAAGATGCTTGAAGCAGGATTCTCGTCGCACTCGCACACGAGCATCGTTCGCACACTGAGCCCGGAAGCAGCGCGCGCATACTCGCAATGCGTTTCGGAACAGACTAAGGGACTAATCGCAGCTTGGGTCAGTGCGGTCGCCGGGAGCATCGTATCCGTGACGGTGAAGACCGGGTTCGGAGGGCACGCGAATATTGAGTATAAAGTGGACGGCGCAGAGCCTAAGAACCACGCAAGTCTCACATACAACCTCTCGGCTGGCGGCATCGAGATCCTGCAGTTCGACGTGAAGGACAAAAAGGACTTCATGATCACTATCAATGCCCGAGAAACCAACATCGACATGAAGGATGGCGTATCGCTGACGCTAGAAGGATTGAAGCGATGGACGCGAAAAGTCGACACTCAGACACTGAGCACTACGATTCGAGTTGGCGCAGGATGCCACGGCAGTAGCAGCGGATGCCAGATCAACGTATCGGGCACGATCGTTGCCCCGACCGACTGGTACCTCCTGCCGGGAACGGTGCGAAGGACGGACCGCAAAATTCTGGGCGGCCCTGGCGTGCGTGATTGGGGGCTCAGCAAAGACGTGGCGACGTACAACGATCAAGCGTACAGAATCGACCTCTATCCCTTCAGCGTCGATGGCAACAGTGGGCACGCCCAGGGCATCGAGGAGATCACGTATGTTTGTGATGCCCGCCGCGAATACTTCGTGATGGAGTACGAGTAAGGCCGGCAAATTTCTCACATGTGAGGCACGACGAAGGGCGGCCTCCCGGCCGCCCTTCCCGTGCCACTCGCTATCAGTTCTAGATGTACTTCTTGAAGTAGCCCATCGCAATGCGCGTCGACAGCCACAGCGCCAGGAGGAACGGCGGGAATGCCAGCCGGGGATCCATCGGGATCGGTGGTACCAGATAGAAGAAGCACAGCATCAGCACGGAACCGCCGATCAATCGCTTCGCGCGGTGATAGATGAATCCGGACTCCCGCCCGCCGCCGGTGCGCCGGCGGTACCACGTCACCAAGCCGTCCGCGACAGCGCCGAGCATGGTGAGCAGAATCAGCGGAGCCGCGAGCGTCAGCACCGCTAGGCGTGAGCTGAATAGCTGTAAGCCGATCGCGGCGGACTCCCAGAACAGCCGCGTCGAGAGCACAAAGCTTCGCATCATCTCGTCCATGCCTGACATAGGAGCTGGATCAGCGGCTTTCGCCATCATGTAGTCGAACCCGGGCAGCACAAATAGCCCCTGGTACAGCACCCCATGAATGGCGTAAGCAAACTTCGGGAAATCGGCACCGCCCAGGTCGACCAGCAGCGCCCACTCCCGATCGAGATTGTGCTGCAGGGCCCCGATGCCGCGCGCGCCATTGGGGTAGGGCCACATGACGTACAACAGGTCGATGACCAGGACGATGGCCATCACGATCAGGCCCCAGAGCAGGATCCACTTAATGCCGGTCCACTTTTTATCCGCCATGACCGAGGCCTCCGAACTTAGTGAGGGACCACTGCTCGACCTCCGTCATTCCATCGGGCATGAGCGGATCGGCTCCGGCCAGCGGCAAGCGCAGCTTGAACAGGCGGCCGCCGTTCAGCAGCGCGAAGGCCTGTCCCTTGGGGAGTTGCACCAGGTCTGCCGGCTGCAGCATCTCGGCCTCTACCTCGGTGAGCCGGTCCGCGTTCGCTGAGACGAAATCCGTGAAGCTTTCGGGATTGTTATCGTCGGTCACGCGTGACTCGGCGACCTTGGTGAATACCCGTACTTTCGGCAACTGCTTCGTAAGAAACTCCGCGGTCTCCTCGTTCTTCACTCGAAGCATGATGAGTGTGTTGAGGTTTCCGGAAATCTGTCCTGCCTTGGCCTTGTCGCCAATACCAGCCTCGATGTCCGAGGCGGTCTGTGTATACGCCGTCACCTGGAATCCCGAGCCGCCGGCCTTATTCAGCAGAGGGATGAACTCGTTTCCGACCAGCTCGTTGAATTCGTCGGCATGGACGGCGATCTTGGCGCGACGGTGCCCGTCGATCGTTGGCAGGCCCTGGGTGTCGCCGAACTTGTAGAGGGCACCGGCAACCGAAGTAAGGTCCGCGAACATCGAGTTGCCTACCGCGCTTGCGACCTCGACGTCCGAAAGAGCGTCGAGCCCGATGTAAACGATGCCTCGCTCGCGAATCACGCGCATCCAGTCCAGGATCGGCCTACGGTCACCGAGATCGGTGTAGGCCGGCGCCAGCAGTGCGCCCGTCCTGCCGCTGGTGAGCTTCTCCATGAGAGGCAGCAGGCTGGCCGTCAGCTTGTCGAAGTAGGTCTTGTCGTACTCGAAGGCGCTGCGCAGACCGTCCGCCACAGGATCGAACAGCCCGCGCTCCTTCGCAAAGCGGACGCAAGCAATCGCTCGAGGATCGCGGCCCTTGAGAGCGTTCGGTAGCTTCTTGTCGTCAATGTTGCCGGCAATCATCTGGACACCCTGGCGCCAATCCGCCTGGCCCTCCTTCTCAAACCAGAACTCGTGGTACTCCACTAGCAAGGGCTCAATATGGGTCACGTAGCGGGCAATCGAGGCGTAGTCGGGCTTGCGGCCCAGGGCGACCAGAGCGCGCGCCACGACGTTCGTAAATCTCCAGGCGAACTCGCGGAAGGCCGCGGAGTTGCCCTCGGCCGGCAACTGCGTCGCGATGCGCCCTGCAGGCTCGGTAATTCGACCGAACTCGCCGATCGGGTTGTACCGCTCGGAAATCTCCGGATAGCCCAGATGGAAGATGTGGAACTGGTCCAGGCGCCCTGCCCGCTTGGCCTCTGCGAATATTCGCCGCAACAGGTCAACATCACCCTTCGGGTCGAACACAATCACCACTTCACCGCGGCGGATGTCCTGGGTGACCAGGAGCTCCGCCAGGCGGGTCTTGCCGACACGTGTGGTGCCAAGCACGATGGCATGAGCGACACGGTCACCCACGTCCATCCAGATATCCGTCTCGTCCTCGAGGCCGACGCCATGAAGAGCGGGATTTCCTCCGACGGGTGGCAGAGGTGCAACCGGATTCCAATCGCTTTCGCTCGCCAGGCGTTTTACGAGCCATTGCATCGAAGGCGTGTGCTCTAAGCGGATCTCCAGTTGGCGGGCCCAGCGGTACGCCCGCCCAGGCAAAAGGAAGTGGCGGACCTTGGGATTCAGGGTTTCGATGAGGCGCTGGCTGTGACGCTGGTCCCATGCGTAGCCCCTGCCCAGGAAAAGCTTGTGATTGGACACCGGAATGTCCTCGGCATCCAGGACGTAGCGCGGCAGCTTTCTCAGATTTGCGCGGTACCGCGCGATCTTCATACCCTCCCAGAAGCGATAGATGCCCAGGACGAGGAAGGCCGCGGCGATCAGGTGAGCCAGCTTCGGCATAAGCGGGAATACGCCGGCGGCGTCATTCATCAGCACAGCGCCGATAATCAGCAGCACCGTAGCCGGGATGAACTCGAATGCCGGCCGAAGCCGGTTGTCGAAATACTCGCTCATGATTGACCCCCTTCGTTGGTGCCCGGAAGCACCAGATGCTTGTTCGGGCCGGGGAGCTGCAAACCGAGCGTCTCCGCCGGATTTGGGATGACTACACCCTTGAGGAGGGCGTTCTGCTTCTTCTCGCCGACCACGCGATAGGTCCAGATGTTCGTGCTGTCAGGACGCTTCTGGTGCCGCTTCAGCTTGAGCAGCTTCTTTTGGGCGGCCTCCCATCCGTCCACGCCGGCGAAGTCGCGGAAGATGCCAGGGCTCACCAGGAGGAGCCCTTCAGGAACCGTATGCACTCTTGCATCAGCCACGTTGATCTTGAGCTTCGCCGTCGAAAGACCATCCCTGAGCCAGTCAATGAAATCGTTGCCCTGCAGCTGGCCGTCCTCGGCGATCGCCGCCGTGGAATGCACTGCAGCGACGGGCGAGGCCTCCACAGGCACTTCGGCGCCGAGGAGTGGCGGTAGAACCAGGCCGTAGCTGTCGGTGGCTGTGGTCGCTGGCGGCAGCGCAGGCTGCGGCTGCAGCTGGAACGCCGTGGCATCACCCTCCCCGCCGGACGCGGCCAGGCCAGTGCCCTGCGGCGCGTGGGCGGCAGGCCACTGGGCGCCCTGCAGGGACTGCAGGATCTCGTCTCGATTGTGCTGCGGCCCCTGCGTCGGGATCGGCAGCGTGGCCGCGGCCGCCAGCGGCGCCGCAGACGGCAGGGGCAGCGGAGCGGGGGCAGCGTTGGCACCTTGCGGCGTCACACGCCCGCTGCAGGCCTGCGGCCTTGCGGCTGGATCGCTCCAGATTCGAGTCATCGGGATCCGCAGCAAGGACAGCTGCTGGGTCCACCCCTCGGCGAGCTCGACGGTGGCAAGCCAGATTGCGCGATCGCCGTTGGGCATCAGCACGCCGTGCTGCTGCAGTTCGTCCATCAGGCGCTCGTTCTTGGCCGGAATCCCGGCCTGCCCCTCCTGCAGCATGTGGTCGCGCAGCGCGTCCAGGGCGCGTTTGCTGACCAGCCACAGGTCGTCGGCGATCACCCAGCCGGCGGCGCCTGGCTTGTTGAGCGGCAGCACGTTCTGGTCTACCAGGTAGCGCAGGCCGGTGGCCAGACGCTCGGAGAGGGGCTTGGCCGTGGATGTCGAGACTCGGGCGACCGGGCCACCGGACAAGTCCACCGCGACTGATGAGCCATCGGCGGCCCGGATCATCTCCCCCAGCTCACCGGAGAGTTCGGTATCCCCACCGGAGATGGTGGCCAGCCAGGCCTCGAAGACGTCCAGGTCCTCGGCCAACCAGGTCATGCCCATCTCGGGGATCAGCAGATGCGACAGCAGCGGCGGAATCCGGGGATGCAGGCGGTAGCGGCGGCCGCGGACAAAGCGCACCTGGTAGGACGCCGCAGGCGGCGCGATGAAGCCCTTCCAGGGGTTCCAATCGCCGAGGTCCTTGCCGGACTCGTCGTACAGCCTCAGGCGCTGGTCGGCGAGCGGCTTGCCGATATCGTGCAGCAAGGCAGCGGTCGCGGTCGCATAGGTCCAGACGTCCTGCTTGGCGGCCAGCTCCTCGGCAGAGGCGCCTGGCGGCAGAAGCTTGCCGCGGCGCAGCGCCAGGGCCTTTTCGACGGTTTCGAGGCCATGTTGCAAGAGGCCACCGGCGCCGGCGTGGTGATGGGCCTCGGAGGCCGGGCACTGCTGCACGAAGTAGGCGTAGGCCTTGAACACCGGGTCGTACAGCGCGTTCCAGTGAGCCTTTGGGACCCCGATGTGCCGGCGAATCACGCCCATGCGATCGGAGTGCTGGTCCAGCAACTGGTCGGCGGACAAGATCTCGAAGCGGGACTGCTCCAGTTCACTGCCTGTCTTCGGCGCCGAAGCGCGCCGGCGGAACCAGTCGGTCAGAGCCATTGTTGCAGCCACTGATCGACCGCGGCGGGAGAGGGATTCGGATCCTCGCTCCGCCAGTAGTTCACGGTCGGATTGCGCTCCAGGAAGCGGCGCAGCGGCTCCTCCAGAGGGCTCCAGACGCATGCCGCAGCACCGGCCCGGTATCGGTAGGCTGGGAGCGTGCAAAGCGCGCTGACCAGCGTCTGCTCGGCCTCCGTGGGCTCGACGCCGGCGAGGCCGGCGAAGATGCGGTTCAGGTATGTCGTGGGGGCTTCCTCGGGATCATCGAGGGCCACCTCAATGCCCTGGAAGCGTTCGACTAACAGGGCGCAGGGAGTGATGAACCGATTGAGCCCGGCGGATTCGAGCTGGTGCAATTCGAGCATGAAGGTGCCTTCCTGGACAGGCACCGAACACTACTGACGCCCCCCTGGGGCCTCCACGGAAAAACACGACATACCTTTGAAGCTTTTTCCCAGCCCTTTGCCGCAAACCATGTATGCGGCAGCCCTTTCGGGTAAGCCCGTTCCCCGTAACGGGCCATTCCCCTTCCCCCTTCCCTTGAGCCAACCGTTTCCCACCTACCGTGCAAGCACTCGCCTAAACCGCAGGGCATCGGGCACCATTGCTCCAACCTTTCCACCGGCCCTTTGATCTTGAGCGCAGCTGCAGCATTGCTTTGCCTGGTTGTCGGCGTGGCAGACGGCGACACGTTGCGGGTGCGCTGCGGCCCTGGGGAGCAGCAGACTGTCCGCCTGGCGGAAGTCGATGCCCCGGAGAGGCGCCAGGCCTTCGGCACGCGCGCGAAGCAGGCCTTAAGGCATGGCTTGGTGCTATGACCGCTACCTGACACAGGCGGCACTCTGCCGGCGCCTGCAGCGGGAAGCAGAGGCAGCCAAGCGCGGCCTCTGGGCGGACCCCAACCCGGTCGCGCCCTGGGATTTCCGGGTGGCAAAGAGGACGCCCACGGAGCCTGGCGCGCGAAAGACCTGAATAGCTGTTCGACAAAAGCCATCGGGCCACCGATGTGCACACCGGCAAGCTTGTAATCCAGCCATCAAGGCTTTGTCAGGTCGGCCCTGCAATGGGCGCAAGTAGACCTCGGAATAGAGCCGAGAATCGGGATACCTACAGGTCTGCCCTGGAGCCCGACTGGCGTACCGCAGTTCGGGCAGCGAACTCGATGAAGATAAAATGAACACGCCAAAAGCCATCCGAAGAAGCAAAACATAGCCGCTTGGGACTGGGTCTTAACCATCAAGACGCCGATCGCGAAACCACCGAACGTCATGGCCATCATGCCATTGATAAATTTTGCGCGCGGAGATTGCCTCATGGGCTATGGAAAATCTCGTGGCTAAAGCAGGACTTCCTATGGATCGATGTAGTCCAGATTCTCTACCTTGCCATCTCGAATGGAGAATCGGAAGTCGTCGACAAGCACGGCACCTTCCTCTGACCCCACCACCGCCCCACGCTTCTCGAGATTATGGGAAAGGGCATCAACCTGATCCGCCCCCCTTCCAAGCCAGTCTTTCTTGAGGATTTCCAGCGCCATATCGCTTCGCTCCCGATACAGGGATGACTGCGACCTAGCATCGTCCAACTCTGCCCCGGCATTTAATAGCAACAGGAAGAGGTACCCGCTTCCCAAGAGAGCAACCACGAGCAGTATCCAAGGTATCTTCGCTTTCATTCGGGCATCCCCGCATCTAGTGCATCACTGGCAAATGATGTGCACGCGTTAAAGTTGAAAGGATTCCAGCTATACGCGTCACGGCTTTTATCGTTCATACGAGTCTCAGCGAAATCATTGATTTTCTCCGCATCTGCTTCCTGCTTACAGGACATTGAGGGAGTCTTGCCTTTGCCTTTCTTCTTCAACTCGTCTTTGAGCTTCTACCAAGATTCCGGCGTTGGCTTGCCGTCCGGCCCCATGCGCAAGTTCGGAACCGTCATGCGACGCACATTGCCGAAGCAGCCAAGCGCGGCCTCTGGGCGGACCCCAACCCGCTCGCGCCCTGGGATTTCCGGGCGGCACAGCGGAAGCCCCCAGAGCCTGGCGCGCGAAAGACCTGAATAGCTGTTCAAAAATGGAAAATATCGCGGTGCCATCGGCAAATGCCGTAGCCCCGAATGATACCTGACATGCGTCAGGCATAGATTCCTTAGCCCCTCGCCTCCGGGGCTCAGACCGCGGTCTATGCCGAGTTGTACTGCCTCAGCAATTCTTCTTTCCTGCGCGGGGCCTCACATCCGAAGGAATTGGTGGCCGCGGCCGTAGCACAGGGCTATCGCGCGCTGGCCATCACCGATGAGTGCTCGCTCGCCGGCGTCGTGCGCGCGCATGAAGCAGCGAGCGCCGCCGGGCTACACCACATCATCGGAATCGAGATTCGCCTGCAGGGCGGCCCGACGATTGTGCTGCTTGCTCCAGACCGAGAGGGATACACCGAGCTTTGCCAACTCATCACCAAGGGCCGCCGGCGCGCGCCGAAGGGGAGCTACCAACTGGCCCTCACCGATCTGGAAGAGCTGCCTCATTGTCTGGCCATCTGGATTCCAGACTACCGGGGCGGGACGGAGTACGCCGACTGGTTCAGGAAGCGCTTCCCTAAGAGAGCCTGGATCGGGGTCACCCAACTCCTCGAGGCAGAGGACCTGGACCGCTTGAAAGCACTTCGTGTCCTGGGCGAGTCCTCAGGGATCCCGCTGACAGCGGTCGGTGCCGTGCAGTACCACCAGCGTCAACGCCGGCAGCCGCTATGACAGCAGCAGGCGTGCGCTCCCGTACCGCTGTTCTACATTCCTTGCACCCCAGTCGAAGGTCCCAGGGGTAGAAGCCAAAAATTCACCCTGCATCTAGTGCCACGCACGATTCCAGCCCAATTTTTTAACCGCGGGAAGAAAGCGCTGAGCTGGGAAACTCAGCGCTTTCTCATGCACAAACTCATCCTGGTACAGAGATATGGCTAAACACCCGTCGATAAGTTGCTTTTATAGCTTCCCGGCATTCTCGCAGCTGATACAAAAATTGGCACAACTACCGCAACGAATACCACAGATACTCCAAGAAACTTGAGGCTAACGTCACTGGCCATTGGTGTTCCGAACTCCCAAAAAACCTTTCCGCTAGGCGTCAGCATCAGCACGGCGCCCACCGCTCCAAGAAGAAAAATGGCGAGCCAACCAGGACACCATCGGATCAATGTAGGGAATGCAGAAATCACTCGCCGTTGCTCTCGTGGAGAAAGCCAAGTACTCGGCGTACGAGCTGCCCTCACGAACTCCGCCACCAACAGCATTGCGAAAGTCCATAAAGTCAGCACCACGACAACGGCCGCAACCCCCAAAACAGCATTGCTAGTAATCCTACCTACGGCAGCTTCCAAGAATAATGCAAGCTGCACAACCAGCGAAGCTATCGAAGCAGCGGCAAAGAAGCGTAGAAGGTTCTTCCAGTCACTCATTGTCTGCACTCGCAGTCTGAATATGCAGGATTATATATGGTCGCTTGAGCACCCACCGAACCAACAAGTTGAGCCCCCCATGTGGGCCCAAGAATGGCTCCACCTACCAACCCGGAAGATTCATTCGCGTAGTTGCGAGAAATACCAAACTCGCCCCCAGCAGCCACATTCCCAATACTCCCAGCGAGAGAAACAGTATCAGCAAGCACAACGCCCCCCTTACATCTATCAACGGGAGCGTCACCGGGAATTCCACCGCGGGGATCATACGTAGCTCCGAATCCAAACCCTAAGCCCACCCTAACAGTGCCGAACCGATTTCCAGAATTGCTTCCGAACATTATTTCAATCCCAGGGCCGAAGTATCCGCCAACGGTGACGGACCAAAGCCCGAGCGGATCGATATTCGAGACAGGATTGCCGTCTGCATAGGTATAAGTGTTCAAGCCGCCCAATATCCCGATAGGATCACTTTGCAGATACCTACCAGTACTCGCATCGTAGTGTCGATTCCAGTTGTAGTACAACCCGCTTTCCGTATCGAAATACTGTCCGGGAAGTCCAACATTCAGGCCACCGAAGGTGTTCAGCGTGATCGAACGATCGTAAGCAAAGTTGCTGGCTCGCCAAACAGCAGTCTTCGCCGAGTTTTGCACCTCCCTTGGGCGTCCGAGCTGGTCATTCAACACGTAGTAAATCACGCCAGAGCGTATGACGGCGAGTAATTCGCCCCCAAGCCACACATAGTGCGTGCTCATGGCCGTGCTACCTGCAGCCGTCTCCGACAGTAAGCTGCCCGATGGATCAAACAAGAAGTTGAAATTTCCGCCAGGACCAGCTTTCCGCACACGTTGGTTCAGTGCATTGCCCGAGTATTGAGTAACCGCAGAAGCCTTAGTTACCGTCTGCAATCTATTGGTGATTGGATCATAAGCGTAGGTATATCCCCCCCTCCATCCACTCTCGGTATAGGTGTTACCTCGCCCATCGAAAGTGTATGCCCGGCTCCGGGTTCCAGTGACGCTGGCAATGCGATTGGTCGTGGCCTGGGGAATATAGTCATCGACCACGCCGCCCCAAGTGTGCGTTTCTCTGCTCCCGTTCGCATCAAAAGTGAACGCCTGGTTACCCGCCCCCGACGTAACCGTCCTCAGGCGCCCCAGAGCATCATAGTCGAAGGTTTGGCTCAGCGAGCTGTTGGCCCCATCCGTAATGCTGGAGACTTCATTAAAACTGTTGTAGGAATAGGTCAGGTTTGGACTGTTCGCGACAACGCGATAATCCAGGTTATAGCTCACCTGCCGAACCGTCCCATTGCCCAGCGTGTACTTCGATGCGGGGCCGAACATTAGGTAGCTGAACTGACTAGCCAGCGTCGTCGTAGTTGACCCGATTACGGACTTTACAGCCGTAACCTGATCCTGATCGTTGTACTCGAACTTAACCTGGGTGCCACCCGGATAGGTAACGGTGATCTGCCTGTCGAGATTGTCGTAGGCTCGAGAGATGGCGTAGGAGGTCCCGGCGATCACACTAGTCTGCGTCGCAACGAGCCCGGTCTGAGTATAGGTATATGTATCAGTGCTCGACTCATTCGCGGCACGGCATAGCCGCCCCTTTCCATTGGTGCAGGTATCGAATGCATAGGTATCCGCCCTTCCGCCACCCGATGCGCTCGTGAGGCGATTGAGCGCATCGTAGGCGAAGGTAACCATCGAGCCATCGGCGCGCGTCATCGACTTTCGATTTCCGGCCTCATCGTACTGCCACGACGTTATTCCGGCGTCCGGGCTAACGACTTCGACAAGATTTCCGAGGCCGTCATATCGATAGCGGGTGACCAGATTCTTCGGATCGGTCACCGTCGCGATGCGCCCCGCGCCATCATGGGTGTAAGTCGTAGACTGATTCAGCTGGTCCGTGGAGCTAAGCAGTTCGTCATTTGGTCCGTAGGACAGAGTTGTTGTTCTATCCGACGTTCCGTTTTTCAGGTCAACTGCACGAACCGTCTTGACATTTCCGTTGTTGTCGTAACGGTACTCGGTTCTCTGCTGGTTACTACCGACGTCTGCCGTAAGCCGACCAAGCTCGTCGAACTCCCAACGATGGGAATATGTTGTCGAGAGCTGCTTGGAGCAATTAACCCCAGTTGTCGGGCAGGAGTTGATATGCCGCCGCCAGTGAACGTTCCCCAGAACGTCACGCATGTACTGAATCTCTTGATACCCATTCATATTCTCGCCAATAACGCGACCCGCGTTGTCGTAGGTGGTCACGACCACACTGCCGCCTGGACGAGTAACCTTAGAGATCCCTCCCAAGGGGTGATATTCGAAGTTTGTCGCACGATTACCACCTGTCAGAACGCGGGTACGAGTCTTCTCCCTGCCGCGCGCATCGTAGAGAATCTGGGTCACCACACCATTCTCGTCGGTCTCCTGTCCAGGCAGCCCCAGTCCATTCTGACTAGCGTAGGAAACTTGATTACCTGCGGCATCCTTAACCGAGGTCAAATCGCCCGAGGTGTTGTAGGTGTAAGTAGTCGTATCCGTGAGATCGGTTCGAGGACCATTGACCACCAAACTAGCAATGAGCTTGCTCGGGTGGACCGTATAGGTGTAGGTCGTTCTCCGTAGCTGCCCCGGGGTGCCGTTCGCCGTACGGTTGTAGAAGCTCACGGCTTTGATCTGATTCGGCGAAGGATCGGATGCGCCGTAGTACTCATACGTAATTTCGGAAAGAGGATCTGCCGTAGTGGCGCCATACGTCTTAATGCCGGAAACTCTATTCTTTACCGTGTCCCAGATGTAATCCGTAAACCTTTGCTTTCCCGGGAAGGCACTGTTAATTCCGGTCGTCATATCCTCCAAATGACCTTTCGCGGTATAGGTGTAATCGGTCCGATTTCCGTTGAAGTCCTCCTCATAATCTTTGAATCCATTCGCGTCGTAAACCACTTGCGACACGGCGTTAGGGCAGTTCGCGACGCCGGAACGGTCCATTCGAACAAGCCTTTTTTCGCCAAGAACTTCCTTGAAGGTCAACTTGGTGATGGCGCCCTTCGCATTCGTTACCTGGGTGTAAGCTGTTCCATCGGAGTTCGTTCCGTAAGTAAAAGTGTCTCTATCAACACCATTCGCAAGGCCACTGTGAAACACGCGACCGTCCGCGTAGTAATCCGACGAACTGTATCGGACACCATTCACGGAAATTCCTGTTAGTAGTCCAGGCGTACTTTCGTAGTGATAGGTTCGAGACACCGCAGGGGTGCCGGGATGCTGAACCTGCGAAAGGTAGCCGGACGCAGCATAGGAATACCGGTAAATGTTTCCAGCCGGATCCGTCACTGTCGAGACGCGAAGTCCGCTCCAGCCCAGGCTAATTTTTCTCCCGCTAGGATGGTTAACACTCTGCAAGTAATTCGAAGAGTAGGTATACGTCGTGGTGACGCCGTTGGCGGTCACTGTTGAAGTAATGAACCCACCCGCGTTGTAGTTCTCGACTTCCCCGCTCTTGTGCACCACTTTCCAGGAGCCATCCGCATTGCGGGATATGGTCTCGGCGGCACTCTTTGATGGGCTTTCCCAAACGCCAGTCGTTGCATTCCGGTTGTACGGGAGCTGCGACCCATCCGATGTCAGTCGACCCACTGAAACAATGTCCGCACTCGCGGTCGCCGGCGTGACACACGCAGCTTGACCTGGCAGAGCGTCGCAGATTCCACCGCCGACAAACTTAAACCTTAGCGATTGATCTAAATTAGAAAACCAAGTAAATCCAAAGAGTCCTCTTCGCCCAGACGAGGTTTGACTGTAGTTTCTCTCTAGGCGCAGTGGGACTTGAGAGACTGCCTCAAAATCTACCTCTGTCTTGACCTTGTATCCCGATTTGTAAACCACAGGATATGCGCTCTTCTCGCAGTCCTTCGGCGGTTTGGGCGGTTGAGGAGATTCGACGCTATCGTATGTAGGAGACGACGGCCCACTGCCGCCTCCACCGCCAGGCCCAAGCCCAGGAATGTAGTCAAACGGAATGTATACGGGAGGAATGTACGTGCCAGTAACCACCACGGGCGGAAGGCTTACTGGATCTTCCGGATCACCGTCACCACTTTCATCGCCAGACTGGGCCCAGGACATGGATGACATAAGAGCAGCGGTGAGAAAGCAGGCCGCGGCAAGAAGCGTTTTCTTTGAGCGCATGGGTGTCTCCGAGAACTGCAGAATTTCGTTTAAATGGATGCTGATAACGAATGGATCAAAGAAATATGGTTCTCCCACTTGGCATCGGAGGTGGGCAATGAGGTAGGCCCAGCGCCACTCGTGGGAAGCCGGAGCATCTCGCCCTCTTCGGTAACCGCAAGGAAGGATTCACCATAGGAGGCCAGGGCGCAGGCTCGCGGCAAGGGGGCCGCGCCCAGCCATTGCCCTGTGCTATTCCACCTAGCTACCAGGCCAGAATGAGAGCAGCCCAATGCGTAGTGAACTGCGTTTCCTACCTGCGCTTGGGCAACGTCACCAGCGTATCCCTGTAGCCGCATTTCGGGGGGCGAATCGATTGTCTCGAAGGCCCCATTACGAAGAAGCGCAAAAACTGGGGCTTCTTCACGGGACGCTTGGTTGGCGTGTGCGGCCTGGAGCGCTACCCCGATACTTCCGTCCATCCCTCTTGCCAAGTGACGAATGCTTAAGAAGCGGTCTGGCAATATCCATTGATCGAGAAGAGCACCATCTGAAATTCTCAGACGGGTCAGAGTCGGAGCCATACGTTCGAGCTCCGCCTGGCCTTCCCCGGGTTTGGGTATTGCGACAATCCCGCCATTAGCGATTAGGAGAACCCCATCCGGCTCCAGAATCAGCCCATGAGGACCGATCCCATACGACGGAAGCTCCGCCCGCTTCTCTAGCGTGACGCCGTCCCGAACGCCGATGACTCCCTTTCCGCTGACCAGGTCGTTCTCGCTCGTGTACAGGATTTTTCCGTCTGGGGAGAAAACTGCATGGCCATTAAAGCGCCGCATTTGCTCAGCTTCTACTAGATGGACTGCCCTGCGAGCTTCAAGGTTAAATCTAACGATGAACTCGCCGGGCCTACGTGCCACGGCAATCGCTTCCCCTCGGCGCCACTCGTCCTCAATAAGCTCATGTGCGCGACCCGGCAGGGCTATCCCTCGAGCTCCCAGCTCCGGGCTCCACATTCCCGCGTAGTCGATCCCGTCCAACCTCCACGCGCCCAGGATATCTGGCCAGCTGTGCAGGAGATCGCTCGTGCTGCTCCTCCCTGTCTCACTCGCGAATGTCGGCCAAGGAAAGAGTCCCGCTACGGCCGCCCCAGCGCCGGCTAGTAACGCTCTTCTTCTTTGATCGACGTACATGAGCAATTTCCAGTTAGTTCTGGCTCTACTGAAGTGATTATTTTTTCGCCGCCCAGATACGAAGCAGGCCGCAGCGGCAGCAGCGACAATTATTTGAGCTTTTAATGAAGGGATCATCGATCCCAGTGTCGTCCGGCAAACAACCTGAACTAACTGTCACGTGAGAACGAGGTCTCAGTTTCGGGCGGGTATATTTTCCGCAGCTGAATGGGCTCAGTTGATGCAGACGACCGATCCTGACGGGCGAGTCAGGTGTCAGGCGACGAATCGTTCGCAGAAAAGCGCGGAGAACGTCGAGAGATAACGTTCATCTGCTAGTTTGAACCGACCAGCTACTGTCAATGGCCAGCCGGCTGCGTAAGATCAGCTCCACAGCTCGTCCAGCTAGATGGGGGGAGCACACGAAACCGCGGAATCTCCCCAGGCTGGCTCTTGAGTCCAACGGGCCACCCGCAGCTTGGACACCGGATTCGATGTAGGCAGATCGACATTACTACCATCCAGATAGCGGCACACGCCATCACTGCATCTGACTGGGTTTTGACGCCGATTACACCGATGACAATCCCTACGATCGCCATTGTCGCAACGCCACAGATGAATCTGGACTGTGGAGATTTGCTCATGGGCATGGCCTGTCCGGATCCCCCGGATTGACTGGTAGATATCCGTAAAGAAAGCTCACAGACCATAGTCGAGGGAGATGGAAATAGGCCGCCTTGCGGCAGCCTGTTTTTGTACCATAGAACCTGCACGGGCTAGCCTGGCATCCGGGTGCGCACTGTATCTTGCCAGCGACCCAAGTATTCAGTGCTGGCCGCTATCGCCGCTGCCATAGCTCCTCCCGTTCGATTCGGCTTCATATGCACACCCGGGGCACACCGGCGAGGTAAGCAGATGATGCGAAATTCCGCTTAAGGAGCTCTTCTTGAGCGCGCCGTACATAACTTTTCTGCGGCACCTACGGCATCTCAGCGAAAGAAAAAACCATGCGAGTGCAGCCATTAGGAGCAGGAGACTTATCGACGAAAGATGACTCTCCCTGTTGTACGACAGGAGATTTGCATATGTGTAAAAGATACTGCTCGCCACAAGCAATATGAGCGAAACGTCAAGCTTCCACCTTTGTCCTGTCCGCTCTAGCCAACTCATGGATTGATACCGTCTCACTCTATGCCCCTACCCCGCTAGTCCTTGCGCTTTTCTAACCCAGACTGAGCCTTTGCTGTCTTGGCATCCAGTTGCTTACGAAGGTCAGCCTCCCGCCGCTCCAAATCCTGGGCGCGCTCGTTAGCGGCCACCACGCGCGCCTCGCTGCTGGCGAGCGCCCGCTCGGCCTTGCCACTGCGGTCGCGCTCAGCATCGAGCGAGGACTGCAGCGAGCTACGATCCCTCTCGAGCGCCGCATTGCGGCCCTGTAGATCGTCTAGGCGCTCCTGGACCTTGCCCATCGCCGCGTTGGCAGCCGCCAGCGATCGCTCAACGTCGACGTGCTGTCGGCGTGACCGCTCAAGCTCGCCGACCAGGCGATCACGATCAGCCCGGATCGAGGGCAGGAGCTCCGCGTCGGCCGCGGCCTTGATCTTGATCTGGGCGAGCTCGATGCGCGCCGCTTCGCCGGCATCTCGCTCGGCCTGCAGCTGCCGCTGGATCTGGACGAGTTCGGAGGCCTGCTGATCCCGCTGGCCCGCAAGACGGTCGCGATCGGCCGTCATGGCGCCCAGTTGCTCCCGCAGATCCAAAAGTTCGGCTTCGAGTTGTTCGCCGGCGCGCTCCAAGTCCTGAGCACTCTTCTCCGCTGCCTCGACGCGGGCTCCCAGCTCGTCACGAACCGCGGCCGTTGCGCGGCCAATCTCGTCGTTGATCGCGCGGACGATGCCGGCCGGGATCTCACCGACCACCGGCGCTGGCGCCGGGCGCTTCGCCTTCCAGGTACGCAGATGCGCATGGATGGTGTTCGGCGAGCCCGTGCCGCCCAACTGCATCCGCATGGCGTCGAGCGTAGGGGTGCCGTCGCGGCCAACCCGGCCGGCGGCGACCAGTGCATCGGCAGCCCGGGCGACTTCCTCGAAGGTAATGCCGGGACGGGCCATGACGAATCTCCTGGGTGACTTGAGGCTTAAACATAGCTTATTTCGTATCGTATAGAAACTATTTTTCATATCATATTTCATATATACGATATGTTATGAAGTGTCTGATAATGACTGTGGTCTGACACAAGCCCGGTGCGGTAGGCTGTTTCCCCATGAACTCCCCTACCCCGGTCGGCGCCGGCCTCGATGCCCTCGCCGAGCTCGCCCACACTGCTCCAGAGCACCTAGTCGACCGCCTGCAGGCGCTGGCCACCGACGTGCAGCTGGCCTACGCGCCGAACACGCTGCGCAGCTGGCGGGCGGACTGGCGGATCTGGACAGCGTTCTGCCAGGAACAGGGCTTCCCGACGCTGCCCGCCGATCTGCCGGCCCTGCGCGCCTTCCTGGACGCACGCATCGCGCAAAAGCGCTCGCGGGCCACGCTGGACCACAACCTGGCTACCCTGGCCCTCGTACACCGCCTGGCGGGCCTTCCCTGGGCCCTGGACACGCTGGAAGGCCGCCTGATGTGGCGCGGCAAGCGCAGGAGCCTCCCGAAGCGCCAGGCGCAGGCCAGCGGCCTCACGCTGGATCTAATCGAGCGCCTGCAGGCGCCGCTGGCCCCAGGGCGGCCGCAGGACGCACGGGATGCCGCCCTGATGGGCGTGGCGTTTGAGTCGATGTGCCGAATCTCCGAGCTCGTGGCCCTGCAGGTCGACCAGCTCGAAGTGAAGCCCAACGGCTCCGGCCGGCTGCTGATCGCGCGAAGCAAGACCGACCCGGAGGGCGAAGGCGCGGTGCAGTACCTGTCGCCGGCGACGGTGCTGCGGCTGCAGCACTGGCTGCGCCTGGCAGGGATCACCGAGGGGCCGCTGTTCCGGTCGACGCCGCGGTCGAACCAGGCGGACCGCTACGCCCGGCCGCTATCGGCCCGGGACATCCCGAGGATCCTGCTGCGGCGCGCGGCGGCCGCCGGCGTCGTGCTGCCGAGGATCTCGGGGCATAGCACGCGCGTCGGCGCCGCCCAGGATCTGCTGGCGGCCGACGTGGGCCTGCCGGAGGTGATGCGGCAGGGCCGTTGGAAGACCGCACGCATGCCGGTGCGCTATGCCGAGGACCTGGAGGCCGAGCGCGGCGGCATGGCTCGGCTCCTAGCGACTCGACAGGCCCAGCAAGCCGGCCTGCAGTCCGCGACAATGTCCGATGAACTCGACCAGGGATCTTGAATGCCGGAGCCGACCATTCTTCTTGGCAGCAGCATGTCGGCGAGACCAGGGGCTGCCGCCACCTTCAGAATGACTATCGGGGCCTGGAGTATGCGGACAAGTGCATTGAGGATAGTGCAGTGCCGCGACTAACTTTCGCAGAAGCCTATTTCGGCATCAGGAACAAACTTCGCAAGTTCAACCGCGATTCGATACTCGACGCTGCGTTGACTACGTTGCGCGGACCCTACAAGGACCGCCTTGAGGAGATGCAGAGCGCCCCCGGCCAGACACTTTTGCTGGTGAAGTGGGCCCTTCAGGACGCTGCGTTGGACAGAAGCGAAACGCTACCTCGAATCTCACGGCAGCAATTCGGTCAAATCCGCCAGATGCTGTGGCAGTTGCCTGACCGGATTGAATCGAAAATTGGAGATGATCGATCACCCTATCTTTTCATTCGCCAACTGCTCCGACCCCAGGCAGGCTTCCAGACATTGATGGACCCTGGGTTTGTACGTGAGGCGGCACTTTTAGGTAGGTTGCCAGTTGAGCATCGCCTTAGAAAGCTCTGGAGACAAAAGACGGGAATCGAGCCGAGTGAATTCATGGCGATGCAATACGCTGCATTCGCAATGATCAACTCTGGAGTTCTCTCGTTTCGGCCCGCTGCATTCGAGCCGATCGAAAGCGCCCTACCTCCGGGCACGGTGCAGTCCTTTCTGCGCCTGATTGCCCGCACGGTCCCCGAACTGTGCGCATTTGTTAGAGGGCTACCGGACGCCAGGGAGAAGAAGCAATCGGAAATGTTCGAGTTTCCAGTGCTGAGCCGATTTCCGCTGCTGGCAGCGGGAGAAATTCTGCACTGCTGGCATCCGGCGGTCTTCTGCCGTGGCCTGGAAGGATTGGTTCACAATGTCCTAGCCGAAGCAGGCCAGGAATACATCGACAGCTTCAGCAAGGTTTTCGAGCACCATGTCACAACCGAAGCCTGCTCTTTGAGAGACGCCTTCTACCCAGAGGGCGAAATCCAGCGCTGGATAGGGCGCAACTCTGAAGTGCCGGACGGCCTGCTTTCATATCCCGAGTGCAACATCTGGGTCGAATCGAAGGCGGGAATATTTGACGAATCTGTTATGGCCGTTGGTCATGGCGAAATGTTTCGGAGGAAGACTCGCGCGCTCCAAAAGGCCGCCTCGCAAGCATGGGCCGCGTCGAAGGAGGTTAGAAACGCAAATGCAGCACCGCAGCAGATCGCGAATGCTGAGACAGACTACCTCCTGATTGTTACCAATAAAGAACTCAGTGCCGGCCGCGGCACAATGCTGGCATCAATGTATCCCGAGGGAACACTTGCGCCATCAGACCCAATCGCCCTGGAGCGATTGCCACTTGCTCACATGTACACGTTGTCAATACCAGATTTTGAGCGACTAATCGATGCGGCGCGCGCAGGAAAGCTATATCTTCCGACGTTTCTTCGCCATTGCATTCTCGCGGACAGTGCCGCGGACACTAGCCGTCTCTACATGCATCAGCATCTAGCAGACCAAAAGATTCAATATGGGCGGTCCCAAATCGTCGATGATGCTCTACGCGCGTGTGAAGAATGTCTCACGGCAGCGCTGCAAAAATTCGACGGCAGTTCCGCCGCTGGCGGCCAGCTCTAACTTTGTTGGTTGATCTGCTCGCTATAGAGCGAGCGAAGCTTGTTGCGCTCCGGAGTTTCGAGCATGCGGCCCAAAGCCGCCTTCGCCTTAGCCAGCAACTGGCGGTCGATCTCGGCGACGATGCCGCCGGCAGCGTTAAGGCTTTTCGCCCGGGTGTCTTCCGGGAGATCAGCGATTAACTGCTTCACGGCAGCGCGCAGCTGGTCATCTATGGACGCAGGAGCCTGCGGCGCGACAACCTGGACCACTGGTGCCGGCACCGCCTGGGCCTGCGGCGGAATCGGCTTGGCCGCGACCACCTTGGCCGCCGGCTCATACTTGAACAGCTTGTCGATATCGCCCTTGCCCAAGGTCAGCTGGCGATCCGCAAGATAGCTGAGTTCCGGATGGCGATTGGCACTCACCCCGTTCGGGACATCCTCGATGCTGAGAAGCGCCACACGAAGGCCGCGCCGCTGCGCGAACTCAATGCCCACGGCGAGATCGCCGTCACCCGTCACTACCAGGGCGTCCGCGATGGCGCGATTGGAGGCGAGCTCAAACAGGTCGTGAACGATCCTGGAGTCGACCCCCTTCTGCTTCTTGTTGTGAATCGTCCCGGCGCGGAACTGCACATCCGGCAGGATCGCGATGCTGGTCTGCTCCGGTGTCATGGTCGTGCCGACGCCGTCGTACCAGTAAGTGCGAAGCTGCCGGTCGTGCCGAAATGCATTCCTCGCCTGCTGGCTCAGGGTGTCGATGAGCTTGGCGGGGTCGATAATGCGCAACTCGCTTCGAGTGGCGTTGTCCTTCCCGCTGACGATTCTCAGCGCCTGGCGCATGAGATAGCCGACATCGACAAAAATGGCGAACCGGTCCATGTTTCCCTGCCCCAGAAACAAATAAGCCCCCGAAAGGGGGCAGATCGCACCGACATCGGCATAGCCGTAAGCGTCGGTGCGGGGAACATTATCGAGACTACTGCCGATAAATTCAAGCGCCCCTAGCGACTTTGGCTTTGATTTTACGGCAGAAATGAGAGGAAATCTCGCACCGGGCTTTGCAGATAGGCCGGTGCGCCGTCGAGCCCTTGCGCCCCCTGCGGAGCCGCTCCCCGGGGACGCGATCCCGGCTCCGCAACCGAATCCAGAGGACATAGTGTGCTAGCACAGAGCTAGCAGCAGTGCTAACTTTTTGCTATATTGCATCCGTCCCTTGAGGGATGCGCTCGCTATATGCCCCCGCACTCGGGCCTGCGCGCGGCTAGATTCTGAAATTGAAATTGAAATTGAATAGATCCTGAGAGAGTGAAGCTATGACCGCTCTTCATGCCAAGTCCCCCGGAGCCGGCCGGGCGACCAACAGAAAGACCCTCCCAGCCGCCAAAAAGGCGGCATCAGCCAGCACGCTGCTGCGCTACCGTGAGAAGGACACGACGTATGGCGTCACCCGACAAACCGCACAACAACTCGCCGAGCACTTCGGCGTCAATGACACGCAGTTGCTTCACCTGCTGCTCGCCCAGGCCGCGGCCCGAGAGCTCCCGCAGTACGAAGCCGACGATGGCCCGCTCAGCGATCGCGCCTGGGCGGCCGTCCAGGCGCGCGCGCCGAAGAAGCTCGGCAAAGTGGTTGAGTCCCTCATCGACTAAGCATCACCTGGGAGGCGGCCATGGCTAATCCGGTCGCCCTCCCTGCTCCCCGGATCGGGGATGTCGTGTGGTGCTGGTTCCCGCACGACCTTGTCCGACCGGCGAAGCCGCCGAAGCCACGGCCAGCGATCGTGCTTCGCGTTCGCGAGCCCGCAGGCGCCGGCGCCGCCTACCAAGTGGACGTCTGCCAGGGTACCAGCCAGATCGGAAAGCTATTCCCGAGCGAGTTCCTGGTGGCGAAGCAGGAACATCCTGACGAGTACGACAGCATGGGGCTGAGTTACGACACGAAGTTCGACCTCGGGCGCATTGCTACGCTGGACTACACGTCGGATTGGTTCACCACGCCGCCAAAGCCGAGGTTCGGCCGAAATCCCAAGTTGGGCTCGCTGCATGTCGCGACGCTGCCCCGAGTGAAGGAAGCGCTGCGCAAGGTGAAGAAATAGCGGGTTGCGCCGCCCTCGCGACGGTCGCAAACTCCGTTGCCCCCAAGGGCAAAACGCAATGTGACCCATTCCTGGCCCGCTTATGCGGGCCAATTCTTTGGGCCCACACACTCAATCCTGAGAACTGGCTATTGGGGACGAGAGGTCAGGACCGCTTGCAGGCCCCGCGAGGTCGTATGCATCCCGTAGATCAGCACGGCGACGGCGGCCAGGCCGTCGAACAGACCCGTGGCTCGATCCAAACCGAGAAGCCCGCAGGCAACCAGGGTTGCGCCCAGGAGGAACACTGTAGCGAGCACACTGTCGGTCCACCCTGTCAGGTCCACTCCTGTCAACCACGTCACGACGAAGGTCATCGGGATGAAGGACACAACTGCCCACGCCCAGATCTGCCAGGTGATTTCCATCCCACCGCTCCTTTCGTTCAAGAACTCACTCGATATACCACTTGCCATGTCACGGGACGAGAAGAGGCCTCACGTCCTCTCCACGGAGGAACCTGCTGACGATCTCCCGGCGCGCGCCGATGGGCATGCGGGTGCGGCCGAGGAAAATCTCCTCGTGGGCATCGAACAAGCGCCGTGCCTTTACGCTCAGGGCTGCGACATCGCGCTCATTGGCCGCAGACCACCGATCTGTATCAGAAAGGTACCTGGCGATTCCAGAAGCGATGACGAGCACGTAGGACTCGCCGATCTCGTTGGCAACGATCTCACGGATTCTTAGCTCGTTCATCCGATCACCTCCATCTTCCTCGGATCCCCAAGGGTTGATGACCATGATGCCGGCGCCGTCGAAATGGCCGGCATTGCGGGAAGCCACTGCAAATCCGTGCGCCATGGCTATCGACGCGATGAGCGCATCGTCGTGAGGTACGGCCTGGCCACTGGACCGAGCGCGCTCGGCGATCACCGCGTAGCTCTCAGCTGCGGCCACGTCGAACTCCAATACCCTGCCACCGAACAGGCGCCCGATAGTCGCCCGCACCGCGCCCTGCAGTTCGCTGGGACGCTTGCCGGAACGAAGGACGGCGATGCCGGCGTACAACTCGGCCAGGTTCAGCGTCGTGGTGAACAGGGAATCCGGCGCCTGCGCGTTGAGCCATGCCAGCACTGCGGCGGATGGACGAGCCCGCAACGGCTCGGCGATCACATGGGTGTCGAGCACGATCACGTGAACTCCGCCGTCAGCATTGGGCTATTCGGTCGCTCCAGGTCCAGCTCGATGCCACCGAGCGCCTTTCCTAGGGCCGCGAGCTCGTCACCCATGCGCAAGCCAGCTATGGGGCGCCCAGCAGCGGCCTCGAGGATGGCGCGCACCTCTGCCTCGGCGCTGCGTCCGTTTCGACGGGCACGGGCCTGAATAGCCAGGTGCACGTCGTCAGGGATATTTCGGATGGTCATGGCTGCCATGATCTCTTCTCCAAAGAAAGATGGCATAAACGCTATCACGGAAGCAATTTGCAATCAACGCTTGGGAGGCGTATAAGGGGATCTGTACCACGAGGATTTTGCGTTCTTTACCCAGACGTCCTATAACCGAATCACCTCGACTGACCCAGACCATGGCCAAGGATCTCCACCAGCACAAGCACAGCAAGCTCCGCGCCGCCGGCGTGGATCTCGCCTGCTTCGTAGCTGGCTTGGCGGCCCTGCCGGTGGGCTTCTACGTCGCTGGATGGCCTGGCGCCGCTGTGGCGGCCGGCCTGGCCGTGGCGGTCATCCTAAGGGGGGCACGTCGGCCTCGAGGGCCTGGCGTGGGCACGGTGTTCGTCACCGTCATGGTTTCCCTGCTGGTGATCGCGGTCGGCTATCGGATCATTGGCTGGCCGGCGCTGGTCTTGATGCCCGTCATTGCGGCCATCGGACTGCGCGACCGTGAACTCGGGCCGTACAGCTCGGCAGACTATGAGCGAGCGGCCGAACTGCATAAAGAAATGTCCGATGATGTTGCACACACGAGCCCGCACTCGCTCTCGCTGTTCAACCATTGGAATCGTTAGTCGCCATCAGCACGTCCCTGTTTCTCGTCGCGGTCTCGCAGGTTATCCATCAGCTTGCCCGGCCCCTCGGTGACCAGGTCCACAGCATTCTTGAGGTCCTCGCCGATGCCTGAGCGCCCTGCGGTATCCCACGCGGTGTTCATGAGGTAGTCCTTGTCGTTGCGGGCACGGTCCATATGTGCGTCGATGCCGGCAGACGCGCCATCCTGGGCGGAGCCGGCATTAATTTGCTGACGATCAATATCGCCGCGCAGCTCGGTCTGGGTGCCTTCCGCGGTAGAGCGCGCACCAGCCGCCTCGGCGCGCACGTCGCCACGGTCAATGGTCATACCCGAGGCAGCGCCGCCCACCTGGCGATCGGCCGCTTGATCGGCGGCCGCCACATGGGACTGGCCCTGCGTGAACAACCGATCCACCGCCTCACTGCCCCGCTCCTGGATGCCGCCCGAGGAAGGACCTGCGTCGACACCGGCCAGCCGCTCGGCAACATCCTCCGTAAAGCCAGCCTTGAAGCTGTCGATTTGCCGCTGAGCGTTCATGTCGCCCCGCGCTGCGCGCTGCTGGAGATCATCGAACGCATGACTGTCTCCGCCGAGGTACTTGTCGGCCGAATACTGACGGAAGAGGTCGCTGGCATTACTGGTAAAGGTGAACCCGCCCGACGAGACGAGTTGCTCGGCTTCGACAAATCGCTCGGCACGCTGCAGGGATTCGCTGGTGGTCTTGCTGACCGATTCCATGCGCTGACTGGCACTCATCACGCTATGGATGTCGGACTGAGCGTTCTGGCCTGTATAGGTGGCTGTCACACTGTTCAAGGCACTCTGGGTGGCATCCCAGCTACGACCAAAGTCGGTCTTACTCATCAGCTCCTGCGCGTTCTTGTAGGCATCCGTAAACTTCGCACTTCCAGACCCCTGAAGACTCGCATCGAATCCGACGCCCGCACTGGCCATGAACGGACCGGGCGCCGCAACTCCCGCCTTTGCCGAAGCGCTAGCGATCCCCAATACAGTCGTTGCTTCATCGACGCTAAGCCCGTTCTCCTTCGCGAACTTCTCGACCTGACCCTGGACCCGAGAGAAATTGTCCTTGAGCGAAGCTGCCTCAGAGGACCCAAACTGCTTGGCAAATCCCTCGCCGCTGGAAAGCTGATCCACGAATTGCTTGGTATCACTGTACGTTGACCCAAATTGCTCGCTGTACTGCGAAACCTGCTGCGAGGCCTTGGCAACCTCCTGGCTGGCCATGCGGCTTGTTGTGCTCTGCAGCCCGTCCTGCAGGTTGACGCTCTGGGCTAGCTGGGACTGCGGGATCTGCACGTAGTCGCCGGCGGTCGTGTGCGTGTACGTGCGGCCGTCCGCCCCCTGCATCGTGCCGCTGCCGTAGCGGTCGGATGGTGCCGTGTTGGATTGCCACCAGCTGGAGTTGCCGAAGCCCGTATTGCCAAGCTGGATGTTGCCGGTGGTCGACTCTGTGGCCCCTTGGGAAACAGGCTTCTCGTAGCTCTCCATCACCTTGCCTGCAAGGCTGGCCATCATCGCGCCGCCTGAGTTCACCAGCATCCAGGCGATCATCGGAATCGAAAGCGTGAGGTATCCCGCCAGGAGGGCGTGATCGTTCATGACCTGGGCGAGGCCGGTGTAGTTGGCCATCGAGTACACCGCGGAACCATCCGGCAGCCTTACAGCTGCCTTGGCGGCATCCGCACTGTACAGGGTGATCGCCAGGTGAAGGATGGCGTAAATCGGGGCCCAGAGATTGATCCAGATCAGCGCCTTGACATAGCCGAGCGCCGCCTTGGCACCGATCGGCAGCATGAACATGACGAACACGATCGGGAAGACCGCGTAGATGAAGGCCTCGAAGATGTTGCGGATGATCGGCATCATGCGCGACGCTAGTTCGCCCATCACCGCGTAGGAGGTGCGCCGCTCGGACTCCGCGCGCGCCATGGCGTAGTCCTGCGCCGCGGCCGGCGCGTCAACCTTGGCCGCCCAGGACGACACACCCCGCTTCATGCTGTTGGAGAGCGCCGCCTGGCGCACGATCTGCGATGACGACATCGACAGGCCAGTCAGGTACTGGAAACTGGTCGGCAGCGCGGCCGAGAACTTGGCGATCGCCGCGTTCCGGTTGCTCGCACGGACCAGTTGGTCGCCGTAGTAGCGCTCCGCCTGGGCGATCGCGTTGGCGACGTCGGTCCCGAGCGGGCCCGCGTCCTCGGCAGCGTCCTTGCAGATCAGGATCGAACGGGTATTGGTCGCATCCTTGTAGGGGAACGCCCGGACCTTGGAAGTATTGGTCTGGATGAAGCCCCAGATGTCCGGCTGGGCAAACAGATCCTGCATGCCGTATCGGCCGAGCAGCACGTCGTAGAAGACGCACTGCTGCCAGAACTCGGTCAGATTCTCCGAGATTCTGGGATCGGTGATTTCGAAGTGCCTGGCGGACTCAACCAGGCGCGAGCCGAACAGCAAACCGTTGGTGCTGTATTCCATGTCACCGGGGAGCGAGAACAGGGCCTCGAACCCCTGCGTAAGCCAATCTCCCGTATGGCTGAGAAAGCCCGCGGTGAACGCGAGCCCGATCGGGACATTGCTGACCACGCCCGACTGGGCCGGGTTAACCCGGTCGGTGATGATGACGTTCGCCCTCGGCACCATGGCGACGTAGTAGATCATGATGATCGCCAGCAGCCATTGGAAATTGACCATCCCGCCCTTGAAGGCGGACTGCACCAGGACCACAAGCAGGCCCACCATGGCGGAGATCTTCAGCAGGGTTAGGTAGTCGTTGTTGCCCGACGCCATGAATGCTGCGATCGCGTTGAACGTCAGGCGGAGCAGTTCGCCGCCGCCATAGGTGAAGAGCTCGAAGTCCATGGCCTTGCCTCAACGCCCCGTCGACCACATGGCGCTCTGCAGGACCTCGGGCGACAACCGCCCGATCAGCATCCGCTCGTACAGCTGAGCATTGCGCGTGAACTCCAGCGCCTGGTTGTAGTCCTGGGACAGCACCGTCTTGCGCTCGGAAATCAGCCGCCTCACGGTGGCCACGTCGTCCAGGAACTGCTTCACCTCTCCCGCCTGGCTGTCCGGGAGCCTCGAGGCGGCATCCTTGACCTTCTTGAGCAGGTCCAGGATGTAGCTGAACACGATGTCCGTGGCGATCAGGGTCGAGTACGTGCCTACCGTGGTCTCCGGCGAGCTGACGACCGGCTGGTAGGCGGCCGCCACGGTGATGAACTTGTAGACCGGCAGACTGGTCGACGCCAGCAGGCCCTTCTCCTCGGCCGACGCCGCGGTATCGTCCAGGATCTTGCCCTGCAGGGAGATCAGTAGCGACCGCACCTTGGGCTCCAGGGCCCGGGCGGTTGAGATCGTGACCGCCGAGCGCGCGTCCGACACGGTGATGCACTTGTCGGCGCCGGTGTCGGGATCCGAGCACTTGAAGATTTCGACGGTATCGCCATACAGCAGAGCCGTCAGGACCTGGTTGGCGTCGGCGCCGTCCAGAATGGAAGGAACGCGCCGGAATTGGTACTGCGGGTTCGATCCGCCGTCGTCGGTGATGATGACGGTACCCGACAGGTTCATTACGACCTGGGCGAGGTCCAGGTCATTCCGGAACAGTTCGTTCTTCATCATCGCCTGCCAGGCGAGATTGCCCTTGGTGACCAGCTGCGGGGCCGTGGTGTCGGTCTTGTTGCGGCTGACGTTCTCGCGGCACTTCTGTCGCGCCGTCTCGTAGTCCTCGCCGCTGCTGGAGACCTCGCGGACGATGCACTCCTGCTCCGTGGCGCCGAAGAAGCCCAGGGCACCGCCCAGGGCCTTGCCGGCGGCCTCGCAGGAGTTCAGGGAGCCAAGGTTCCACTTCTCTGCGAGCTCCTGCAGCTCGGAGAGCTTGCCGGAAATCTGCGGGCTGACCACCTGCAGGGCGAGCATGAACGCCAGGCTCTTGGCGTTCTGCCCGATGGAGCGGAGCATCTCTACGAACTGGTCGGCGTTGATGTGGCTGAACCCGCCGGTGAACAGGTCGATGCCGCCGCAGCCGGCCCGGAACCGCGGCATCTGCACGTTGAGCAGCGAGTAATTGCGGATCGGCACACGGGCATAGACGCCACCGCCGGTGTAGTAACCGGCGCTCTGTCCCTCGTACACGCCCGGCCGGGTGATGTTCTGGTAGTTCATGTCGCCGAAGAACGACTCCATGTCCTCGCCGATGCCGGCGGCGGCCCCGCCGGCGGCAAGAACCAGGGCGGCGATCGCCACGGTATGGATGAGCTTTCTCATTGGCGTTCTCCGGAAACGTCGGTGTTCTGGGGCTCGGTTACGGCAAGGAGGGCGAAGGTGCCGGCGAACAGGGTGAAAGCCGCAACCAGGATAATGAAGACCTGCTCGCTAGGGATGAGCTTATTGATGAGCTTTCTCATTGAACTTCTCCTTCGAACGAAGCCACGCTATCGCGCGGCTGGGCCGCGGACTGAATGGCGTAGACGATGCGCTGCGCCAGCTCGGTGAAGCCCATCGAGCCGAATGCTGCCGGCACGATCTGCCGGGTGCGGGGGTTGATGACGTACACCGCCGGAACCCCCTTCTCTTCCGCCTGCATCGCGCTGGCGGCCAGGAAGTTCTTGCGAGGCGTGGGGAACTCGGGGAGCGTGCCCCCGTCAAGCGAGACGTCGATCAGCGAGAACCCATACCGGCGCGTGAAGTTCTTCAGCACCGGAGCGAACTGGTGGCAGTACGGGCAGCTGCCCCTGAAGAAGAACACCAGGCCGTATTCCTGCGCGGCGACGGTCAGGATCCGGTCCTGCTGCTCGGTTTCGACCTCGGCCCGCAGCAGGGCAGCCTGGCCGGTCGGGCTGACCAGGTTGCGATCGAGCTCGGGACTGTTCCACAGCACGCGCTGCCACTGGTCAGCGAAATCCGAGCTCTGCTGCATGAGCTCGGCATTGGCCCGCATGTACGCCTCGACGTTCCTGGCGGTCGGCTGCAGGACGGCGGCCGCCAGCAGCGTCTCCAGGCGGTCGCGCTGCGTCTGGATCATCTCCCGCGGGTCAGCAGGCGCTGGGGGATCCGCGCGCGCCGGCGCCGGCGGCGCCTCGGCGGCCGGCGCCGGCGCGCGCGGATCCCGGTACCAGAACCAGCCGTCCTCACGGCGCTGGTAGTAGCGCGGACTCTCGGCCGAGACCGCGCGCAGATTCATGTCTGGGGGGCCGCCGGCACCTGCGGAGCCCGCGGCCGCGATTCCCATCACCAGCAACAGCAAATGCGAATACTTCATGGTTCAGGGCTCCTACTGGCCCGAGGAGGGATTGGTGGACGAGCCGCTGCTGCCCATGCTGTTCACACGGGTGCGCAATCGGCTCTCGATGGAGGAATTGCCTTCGCGGTCCTGCATCGCGGACTGGGCCTGCGCCTGTGCGTCCGCGTAGAACTCGGAAAGGTCCATGCGCTCCCAGTCGAGGTTGGAAACCTCGTCAGGAGTCAGGGCACGGCAATCGGGAGACTTCGAGCTGCCCCAGCCCATCCCCATCTGCAGGCGACCCTGCTCCTGGATGATGCGGGTCAGCTTCGAGCTGAACATGCAGTAGGTTTTCCACTTCTTCTCATCGAGGGGTCCGCCTGTGGTGTGGCTACCCACGTAGTGCGTGCGACCGTTCTGCTTGGCCTGGCCGAGCTCGATCTCGGTCGTGTCGCACTGAGCCAGGCCCACGTCCTGGCCCCATCCGGAGTCCTTGCAGCAGTTGGAGAACCCGAACTGCGCCTCCGAACACCTCCGGCTTTCGCCCTTGAACATCGTGAAGTTGCTGGGATCGAAGTCGTCCTGCAGGATCTGCATCATCGACAGGTAGGTCGCCGACTGGGCGAGATCGCCGCTGGGCTGATAGGCCTTGTACTCCTCGGTGCAGTTGCCGCCCGGGCAGTAGAGTTCGTTCCCGCAGATCGTGGCCGATGACTGCCCCGGGCTGCCGGCCGGGCACTTGAAGTCTTGGCGATACTGTTGGCAGCGTCCCTGCGCGTCCGATCGCACGCATGTCGAGCGGATCTGCTCGCAGCCGCGGTTGCGCAGCTGGCTGCAGCCCGAGGCCTCCTTCGTCCGGTTCGTGCAGAGGTAGGTTTCCTTGTAGGCCCAGCAGCCGCGATAGGCACGCCGACCTTCGACGATGCGAGTCTCTGCCCCCTCGATGCAGACCGTGCTCTGCAGCTTGCAGTCGGTGCCCGACACATCCTGGGAGCAGCTGCTCGAATAGGTGTCCAGGGAATCGTCACTGCAGTCGGAGTACCGCGTCGCGCGAATCTTCACGTACCCGCGATGGCGGCCGTAGCCGCCGGCGTTGCCGGCGAGGATATTGACCGTGATTGTGTTGCGGCCGGCCCGGAGGTATGGCTTGAGGTTCACGTTGGTGGATTGCGTGCGCCAGCCGTCGCGACAAGCACCGAGGCCCTTGGTCGTGTCGTAGCGCACGCCGCCGTTCTCGATGCGCAGGACGTTGCCCCCGTGAGGGCCGTAGTACGCACCCACGCCATTGACCTGGACCTCCATCCAGGACTCCATGCCCGTGGCGAACAGCACGAACTGTTCGACCTCGCCCTGCCCCGCGATGTCGAAGCTGAAGGTGTAGGTCAGGATCGCGCAGCCGGAAGGCCCGTTGACGCGGTTCTGATCGCCGATCGTCAGCTCCGGCTTCTGGTAGCTCCAGGGTGCGTTCGTGCTCGCGGAGGCGAAATCCATCGCCAGGTCGCCCACCGGCGGCTGGCACCGCGCTACGCGCTTGCGGTTGCAGGTCGGATTCAGGTCGAGCGCATCGGCGCTGCAGGACGCTTCCTCGTGGGAAGGCGCATGGTTGTCGCTCGAAAGCGACTGGCATCCCGAGTACGAGGCGGTGAGCGCGGATCCGGCCGTCGCCGCGGCGTCCTCACGCTTCAGGATGCTGCCGGGCTGGCCGTCGTCCGACCGGAACGAGAATCTCGGCCGGGACTGCGCGCTGCGCTGGAGCTCGCTGCCCAACTGGTGCTCAGGCAGCTTCTGCCGCGCCTGGTCCTCGATCCCGCCGCCCGAGCTGTAGTAGTTCCGCTCGGGCACGTCGGAGCCCTGGTAGCCAGGGAACGAACTGGGGTCGATGTTGGTTCCCGCCTGGTTTGCGGCGGCCTGTCCGGCGTCGCCGGCGGCCTTGCCAGCCGCCAGTGCCTGGTCGCGCGTCATGTCGTCGCCCGAGGCGCTGACCGCCAGGAAGATGGTGAAGCCGGCCAGGGCCGGACGGAGAAGGCGTAGGTTCATGGCTTGCTCTCCAGGCGCTTGCGACGTTCCGCGGCAAGCTGGCGGGCACGCGGATCCTTGGCGCCGCGCACGATGGTGGACAGGAGGTAATCGAGGCTGGCTTCGCCGGCGACCTTGGCGTGCGCGGGCACCGCGCATCCGCCCTCGTCGCAGGCCTGCAGGGGCTCCAGCGGCAGGATCAGGGCCGGCACGCGCCCGACCTGGAAGCGCTCGAACAGCGTGGGATCAATGGCAAAGCTCGCGCCGGCCAGCGCCTGGTCCCGGCCCAGAAGACGGCGCATGGCGGCAGCGGTCTGGTCCATGGAGTCGTTGACCAGGCCCCGGAGTACCAGGGTCACGCCGGCGCCGGCGGCGTCGGCCACCAAGGCGCGCAGACTGGCCTGGGGAATGGAGAACGACACCAGCAGCACCGGCTGCAATTCCGGCCGGTCCCCAGGCGGCGGCAATGGGGCGCCAAGCCCCGCCAGAGGCCCCGTAGGCGTTTCTGGCCTCTCCGGCATGGCAATGCCGCCCCCTGAGCCTGTAACGAGCCCGGAAAGGCCCCTGCGCTGCGCTTCCAGCTGCTCCAGCAGGCCGGGGTCCCGGGCCAAGCGGTCAGCCTGGCGGACCGCAGCAGCGGCATCCTGGACAGCGGACGGGGCCGGCGTCGCCGGCTTAGCCGGCTCGGCGGCGCCAACCGGGGCGGTGGCCACCGCAAGGGCGACGGTCAGAACGCGCAGCACAGGCGCTTCCTCCAGACCAGGTACGTGAAGTCCTCGCCCTCATAGGGAAACTCCCTGCCCGCGGCCCAGATCGAGCTCGGCCGGCCGAACGGCATCCCCTTCTGGGTCTGCGGGATCGGGTACAGCATCTGGCTCTTGTACTGGTTCTTGCGCAGGATCGGCTGCGGGACGGCCTGGCACATCGCACCCGTGGTCGACGTGTCCATGCCCAGACCCTGCCGGTGCATCTTGAAGATCATCCGGTGGGTCAACAGCGTGCTGCTGTCCACGCCGCCGACGTGGTGCCCGGAGGTGCCGCTGATCGGGTACACGGAGCCCTGCGAACCGCTACACCAGAACAGCGCGTCGATGCCGAAGGACACCGAGGCGGCCGCCGTGTCCGCGATGCAGGCCGCCTGCGCGATCGGGTTGGCGAACAGCACCGCCTCGGGATTGATCAGGAACGCGAGCTCGTCGTCATCCCACAGCGGATCCAGCTCGGTCAGATAGGCAATGTCGAAGGAATCGCTGCTGGCACAGGCAGCCTGGGTAAAGGCCATGCCGATCCAGGACAGCAGCGGAAACGTGAACCAGTGCGCGTGGTAGAAGGCTTCCTTGGTGGACTCCCCCGCCCCCTGGGTGTTCGTGCCCGACGGCGCGCCGAGGCTTGCGAGCCTCGTGCCGAGCGTCGGCGAGCAATAGGGAGTACGGACGATCTCGGCCAGGCGCGCGGGCTCCCAGAAGCCGATCCCGACCCCGTAGCGGATGAAGAGGGGCGGCGGTGCCGGGCAGCTGCAGACGATCGGCGGCGTGGGGCCCGCGTCCTGCTGGCCTGCGGTCATCTTCGCCGGGCCGATCGACACCGGGAAGAGGCACTTCCAGCAGATATCGCTGATCAGGTTCGGGAACTTGCCGTGGCAGGGGCCGGCCGCCGCGGCGATGCCGGCGGATAGGAGCCAGGTGACGATCACGAGAAACAGTTGGGACAGTCGCACGTCATTTCCCCGGAGGAATTTCTTGGATGCGCAGCAGGCGGCCGTCCTGGGCGACGATCGCCGGGACGGCCTTGATGCCGAACTCCTGAACCAGCTTCCCTGTCTGGTCGAACCAGACGCGGCCACCGAGGATCTCCGTCGCCTGGCTGATGGAGCCCCCTGTGAGGATGACCTTGTGGCGATCACGGAAGACCGCGGCACGACGCCCGAGCCAGGCCAACTGCTCAGGGTCGTCGGCGTCGAGGAACACCAGCTTACGGCTCAGGGCCATCCGGTCCAGAGGATTCACCCGCGTCCCGGCGGGAATCAGTACCTTCCCAGACGCGTCCTTGATGTCGTAGGGAACGGACACGGCTGGATCGAGCGTCCAGCTACGCACCTGTGCGGCGCGGGCCAGGCCCAGCCTGGTGGGCCGGTCGGCATAGGCCTTGGCTCGCTTCTGCAGCGCGCCTTGCAGCTGCTCGATCTCTCCGGAGCGCTGCTTGACCGCAGCGCGCTCCTGCATGACCTGGACGAGGTCGCGCTCCTGGATGGGCCATGTCGGGCCCACAGCACCGAGATCCTCGGCGATGCTCGCGCTACAGCAAGCGAATAGCACGGCCAATGACGCGGCTTTGATGGATCCAGCCCACATCGGCGTACCTCGAATCGAAGGAGTCTGGATGGGGTGTCCAGACCCAGTAGTAACCGGGCGGAAGAACACCGACCGGGCCAACCTGCAGGGGAATGCCTTTCAGCGACTCCGGCTTGGCGTAGGCCAGCTCCTCACCGTTGACGAAGAACTTTCGCCCGCGCTCTTCGACCAGGTCGCCGGCGACGCCGCGGACCCGCTTCAGGAACCCCAGCCAGACCGGGAAGAAGCGATTCTTCGGGGGCTTGACCGCCACGTAGTCACCCTTCGCGGGTAACTCGCCGACGTGCACCAGATAGACGTAGCCAGGGAGGCTTTCGGAGGTGTTGAAGCTGAGTCGGTAGTACGGCCAGGCAATGGCCTGCAGCACAACCAGCAGCATGCTCACCAGGATCATCAGCGCCACGCGGCGGCGGCCGCGCAGCAGCTTGGCTCCCTCCGAGGCTGCTATCAGCACCAACGTCATGGCGGCGGCTCGGGACTGTTCAGCGACAGCGCAGCCCGCATCTCCGGCGTCACGTCGACCGCGCCTCGCACGACCGCCCCGCTCGCCAGGATGATCGCGCCGTGGCGCTGCGCCGCCTCGCCCAGGGCGGAGTCAAGACGCCTGGCGAAGGCCTCCGCTGCCTGCAGACGCTGCTCGGCGGTCGCCTCCTGCTTGGCCTGGGCCTGGATGTGCTCAGCCAGCAGCTGCTCGACCTGGACGGTGATGAACTGTGGCGGAGGCGAAATCAACCGCCCGCCGATGGCCACGATCAGGGCCACGAAGGCTGCGACCACCGCAGCAATGCCTGCCGTCTTGAAATCGTTCATCGTCTGGCGGTCCTTCTCACGAGCTCCTCAACAGCGTCGGCAATGGGGATGCCGCGCTTCTGTGCGTCCTGGATGAACTGGAACTCGTCGTCCTTGGTCGAGTAGAGCTTTTCGGAGAACGGATCCACGATGAACCGGCCCACGGACACGCCCTGCGGACCCTTGATGGCGATTTCCGAATACTTGCCCTGGACGGTGTCCACGGAGGCCAGAAGGTCACGGAGGGAGTTGTCCATGACGATGCGACCGCTGTTGGCCGCCGCCGCCAGGGATTCCGGCTTCTGTCGGAGTAGCAGCAGCCAGTCGGCGTTGTTCAACGCCGCGGTCGCCCCGTCGGACTTGTAGTAGTCGTCCACGCCCTGGGTGACCGACATGAACAGGCCACCGTACTTGCGCGCCGTGCGGTATCCGCGCTCGATGAACTGCACGGTCTGACGCCCGCTCATCATCTGCCAGGCCTCGTCGATGATGCAGAGCTTTCGCTGCGAGCGCGCAGAGCGATACATCTCTTCCGAAATGCGCAGCATCAGGCTGAGCAGCACGACGCTCTGCAGGTCCGGGCGCGCGCTGAGGTCATCCAGTTCCAGCACCACGAACGGGCTGGAAATGTCGACGTTCGCCCGCCCTTCGAAGAATCGGCCGTGTGAACCCTTGGCGGTGTACGGATACAGCTTGACCGCCAGTTCCTTCTGCTTGTCGTTGTTGCCGATCGCCAGCCGGCTCGCGACTGCCGAGATCGTGGCGTCGTTCTGGTACTTGTCCCAGGCCTCGACAATGGCCTGCTCCAGGTAGGACATCTCCGCCGAGTCCAGGGCGTCGATCGGCGACGCCATCTGGCCACAGAGCTGCTTCAGCATCGGCAGCTCTTCCTCCGCGAACTCCGCCGAGTTGATGTCGGTGAACGGATTGAGGTTGAGCCTGGAGCCCGAGGAGAACTCCAGGAAGGACTTGCTGGAGTCGTTGCTGAGGACCGCCGAGATGTTCTTGTAGCTCTTGCCGGCGTCGATCACCCAGGCCCGCCCGCCCGTGCCGAGGGTGGACGTGATGAACTCCTGCGTGACGAAGCTCTTGCCGGCGCCCGACGTGGCGGCGCAGGCGATGTTGAAATTGCCCTTCTTGTTGTCGAAGGGGTCGAAGAAGGTCAACTGGCCGCGGCGCCCGAAGAACATCAGCAGCGGCGACTCCGTACCCTTCCATTCGGCAACCGTAGGCGCCGTATTGATCGCCGACCAGGTCAGGAAGGTCTGCAGGCGGCCCAGGCGCTTCATCTCCGAAATGAAGCTGGGTGTCGCCATCATCGGCAGGGCGCTGCGGAACGAGGGCATCGTGGAGAAGCGATTGCGCTCCAGCATCCAGCCTTTCGAGTCGAACACCGCGCGAACGCGCTGTTCGCAATACTCTTCCTGGCCGTGGGGCGCGAACGCCACGATCTGGAAGTGGGAGCTCAGCAGCTTGTGACCTTGCTCGACCGAGTTGATGACGAAATCCCAGTCCCTCTTCCGGTCCTTCCAGGCCGGGACGATGCGCCCCATCGGCGAGTCGGTCATCTGGGTCGCGCGCAGACCCTTGACCTTGGCATTGCCGGCCGCCGAGGTCTGATCGCCGAACACGACGGTTTGCGTAAACAGCACCGGACAGGGCAATCGCAGCGTGTTGTTCAGCAGCGAGCCGATCAGTTCGCCCATGCCCCATCCGGGCCACTGCAGTGGGTACTGGCGCACGCTGAAGGGCATCAGCGTGGTCTGGCAGTCCTTGTAGACCGTGCTGACGGAGTCGCGCCCGACCAGGTAGAGGGTCTCGGCATCGACCACCTGGCGGGCCAGGAGCTCGTCTTCCTTGTAGCGGAGCTCCGCACGCTCTCCTGGGTGCGGATTGAGGATGCCGTCCATCAACCGGACGAAATCGTCCGGGGGCATCTCCCAGGCCTCCATGCCGGCACCCAGCAGGATGCCTTTGAAGGCCTCGCGGGTGCGGCGCAGGTATTCGATCTCCGAGGAGTCTGGGTGATCGCGATCCCCCGGCCGGGTCATGCAGATGAACATCCGCCAGTTGCGGATCAGGAAGGGTTGATCCGACAGCAACGATTCGAAGTTGCCGGAAGCCAGGTACTCGACGCGCTTCTTCGCCAGCGCCGAGATCATGTCCTGGCGGACAGTCGCCCTCCCCTCACGGGCCTGCTGCCACTGCCGCAGCTTGCCGTGGATGTTGGGATCGCCGTACATGATCGTCTGTACGGTCGTGTCCTCCTTCAGGCCCTGGGAGAACAGGCCGGCGAGAACGCGCAGCTTGGATTCCTCCAGGCCGGTGGCCGGCGCGACCTCGAGCAGAAACGACATGCCGTCGCCGTTCCAGTAGACCTGGCTCTCGGGGTCGTAGCTCTCGTAAGGCAGAAAGCCGTCTATCCGATGAAGGTCCACCAGCCGACGCAGCTCGTCCATGGAAGGCGGAAGCACGCCTTGCGCGTACACCGCGCCTGGCGGCTCCTCGTTGAGCAGCGTATTAAGGGTGCGGCGGCCCCAGGCCCGCACCCGTTCGGACAGCGGCTGGTTTACTTTCCGATGGTCCATTCGCCGTCATCCAAGCGCAGGTACACGTAGCCGCCGGCGTTGAGATCGCCGTCCTTGTCCTGCCAGGGCATCACCAGGGCGCGCAGGATCCTGGGCCGGGACAGGATGGCGGCACCGGGCCCTGGCGAAGCCAGCACCGGCCGCGGTGCGGAAACTTGCGGCGTGGGCGGCGCCGGCGGGGCCGGTGCCCGCTCCGAGCGGTTGGTGCCGGCGATGCGCATGGGAGGATCGTCTTTGGCTGCTACTTCCGACACACTCCTGCAGCGGGAATTGGTTTCCGGCACGCCACACGCGTACTTGGGCTCGCTGGCACAACCGACCATCAAAGAGAGCATCGCGGCGCACGAGAACACCAGGGCGGCGCGCAGATAGACCTTCTCGTTCATTTTCTCCTACTCCTCCAGGGCGAGCGCAGCGCGCTCGAAGGCATCGCCGAGCGCGACGCCTTCGGTAATCACGATGTCGACGGTGCGGCCCGCACCAATCTCGATGACGGGGAACAGTTCCTCGGCGCGCGCGATGTAGAAGTCCGCGATCTTTTCCAGCGCCGTTGCGGCGCCTTGCGCGAGTCCCTGTTTGCCAATGTCCTTGGGGTCCACCGTCTGGACGGCGCCAAGCGGATTGGTGGACACCTGCGTGTAAGCCTGCGAAATGCTGGTACCCAGACCGCTGGCCAGGCCCGCCAGGGCGGCCTTGCCGATCATCTGGCCCTGCTTGCTGACGACATCGCCTCTCAGGCCAGTCTTGCCGTCCTCGCCGGCAACGTAGCCCTTGACCGAGACCTCCACGATCTCGTCATCGGGGGTGACGCAAGTCAGGGTTTCCAGGCGGATGTACGCACGCTCTGCCGAGAGGTCACCGTAGGCGGCGCCGACGATCCTGCACTCGCGCACATTGCTCCTGAAGTCATTGGGGAGCGAGCCGCGGTCCTTGATGACGATGAAGACCGGCGTGGGCTGGGTCCGCGCCAGCGCGCCGGTGGGTGCATCCATGCCCGACAGCAGCTTGACCTTGGCGAAGCTGCCGGCCGGCAGATAGTTCTTCGACGTGCGCTTCGGCACCCCGGCCGCCTTGCCCGGCTCCGAAATCTCGGGCTCGGACAGGTCGATCACCTGGATGCCAGGTTGCCGCACCGGCTGGCCATCCGGGCCTACCTGCCCCGGCGACATCGCGCCCGGCTGCGCGCGCGAACCGATCGACGACGGCGGCGGAGGCGGCGGCGGAAGATTCTCCCGGGTGCTGGGAACAGCTGTCGAGGAGAAGTTCTGGGGGAAGCTCGATGGCGGCGGCGGCGCGGAGCCGGCGTTGCTCTCACGATCTTCCGCCTCCTTGAGCCGGCGCTGCATGTCCTCGTACTGGGTCTGCAGCTGCTTGAGGTCCGCCTCTGACTTGGTGACCCACACTTCCTGGTCGGTGCGTCCCGACGCCGGCGTCTTGAAGCTCTTGGTGACGTCCGGGGGCGGCTTGTTCATCGGGTTCTGCGCCGCGCCGCCGTTCTTGCGGTTCGGGTCGGACATGTAAAGCCCGCCGATCAGCAGCGCCAGGAAGCCCGCCAGGCCGAAAAGCACGATCGCCATCTGCTTGCGCTTGACCGCACTTTTGCCCTTGATCTCAGGCAGGCTGCTCATCGCGCAACCCCGCGCCGCAGGATCAGGACTTCGGTGGAGTCACCCGGGCGAACTTCATGCTCGGTGATGGCCATGGCCACCACGTCGGCATAGAAGTCCTTGAACTCCTCTTCGGAGAACCTCAGATCCTCATTGCCGGCATTGCGGATGCTCCAGATTTCTCCGACGAGCTCTCCGGTCCAGCGTTCCTTGATCCGAACCTCCGTTTCCCGCCAAACCGGCACCGGCTGGTCCAGTTCCTCTGACTGATAGCCATGCGGCAGTTTTCGCAGGGCCAGTGCCTTCATCAGCGCCTTGACGCGGCGGATGTGCGGCTCTGTAGGCCCGGAGGATTCCAGGCGCGCCGCTGGCGGTGCCGAACCGCCGCCGGTGCTGCGCAGCTGGATTGACTGCGACGGAAGATCGGCGGCCGTCGCGATGAGCGTGAACGTAGCCCCGCGATCGTCGCGTGCGAAGAAGCTGAAGGCCTGGCCCGGCATGACGTTCAGCGGCTTGATGAAGATCTCGCCGGCCTTCTTGTCGTCCTGGATCTCCATCGTTCCGGGCACCGCCCAGACCTTGGACAGGCGGCCACCGCCCGCCATGCTAATGCGCGTCAGTTCCCGCGCCGAGACGGTGATCGTCGCGCTGCCGCCGTCCCGGACGGCGATCTCCTGGTTCGCCTCAACCGGGAGGGCTGCCAGCAGCGGAATCGCCAGCAGGCACGCCTTGATCGTTGAACGGATCCGCTTCATTGAAAACCTCTTCGAAATTGGCCACGTAGAGGCGGCCGTTGGTGTACTTGAAGGAGACGACGAAGATGGCGCGGCGCTTGCCGGTGGTCTTTTCGCCGACCATCGAGATCAGGTCGCCGGTGATGGCCACCTTCTTCTCCGGCTTCTGCCGGATGCGCACGTCGACGGGATAGAACACGGACGCGAGGTTGCTGTGGACGATGCGGTCCGCTTCGGTGGTCAGCTTCACCTTGAGCGCGCCGTAGGCCGCCGGATCGACGTGGCGGAGGAAGACCTCTACCCGCCCGGCGATGTTGTCCATGCTGTAGGTCAGCGCCTGGTCGGCGAAGAACAGCGCCATCTGCTCCAGGTACTCGGGCGAAACCTCGTCGCCATGCACCCAGAACGCCTTGTCCACGACCGGCGGAGTGACGATGGTCTTCTCGGCCGTGCTGGTGTTCAGCATCTTGCAGGACAGCATCAGGTTGGAGACGATCGACGCGATCGCGACCAGCATCCAGAGCTTCCGGCCACCAAGCGCCATGGCCAGCTTTGATGAGTATTTCTCTTGCAGCATGGGTCAGCCTCCGATGTACTCGCGCACGTCGCTCGGAGTGCGTGTGGTGATCCACCAATCGGAGGGCACGTACCAGAAGAGCACGCGAAACAGCAGGCCTCGCCCGCCCTGCTCCTTCATGCGCGCATAGCCGCGCGCAAACAGGTAGCCGACCAGCGCTCCCAGGAGAAACGTCATCGCGCCCATGACAGCGCCGAGAATCGCCCAGATCAGGAAGAGGGCGGCCTCATCGAAGTTCCAGAGGAAGAACAGCGGCGGATCATCGAGAGTCCGCGGAATGAAATAGGGCTCGGACATCAGCGCACCAGGGCGGAGAGTGAAAAGCCGCAGCACCTGGCCCGAATGCAGAATGGGCCAGGCGCCGCGGAATGGCGGTCAGACGACAGCCGACGAGAAGATCGAGTTGACGATCGCCGGGCCCAGGGCGCCGAAGATCGCCAGGACGATGCCGATGGCTGCCGGCAATGCCTTGCCCGTGGCAGCACCCATGCCGAGGCCGATGATGCCGCCCGTCAGGGCAATGCCGCGGCCCAGGTAGCCGGTAGCGGCCTGGAAGATGAAGTTGTAGAACGTCAGGAATGCGCCGCCGGTGGTCGCGGCATCCGCTGCCATCGGCAGCATCAGCGCGGCGCTCAGTGCGAGCATGAGATTGCGCTTCTGCCGCAAATCCATACCCTCGTATTGGATGGCCAGTGTCTTCATGTGCTTCTCCTTGAGTGGAGAGCGTCTGCCCGCGCCAGGCGATCACCTGGCGCGGGCTGGATCGCTTAGATGATTGCCGAGGCGAAGATCGAGTTGACGATCGCCGGGCCCAGGGCGCCGAAGATCGCCAGGACGATGCCGATAGCGGCCGGCAGTGCCTTGCCGGTCGCCGCGCCCATACCCAGGCCGATCACACCGCCCGTCAGCGCGATGCCACGACCGAGGTAGCCGGTCGCCGCGTCGTTGATGAACGTGTAGAAGGTCTGGAAGGCGGCGCCGGTGGTACCGGCGTCGGCGACCGGGATCAGCGCGAGCATCAGGGCCGCCGCGAAGATGGCGTTCTTGATGCGGTTGTGGGCGGCGGCCTGGTCGGCCGGGAGGGTCTGAACGAGTTCCATGGGGACTACTCCTGAATCAAAGTGGATGGCTGAAGCGAACGCGCGGGTGAGGTGGACGTGTCGGAATCGGCCGCGCGCTCTTCGGCCAACGTCCCTCGACTCCCGTAGGCGGCGGGAGCCGGTTGTTCTGGTTCGGTAACGAAACCGGCGAACGCGGTGACGGTGACGGTGACCGTCTTGCCGTCTTCCTGCGCATCCGGTGGCTTCGTGGGCACAAACGTCGAGCTCAGCCGAAACACCGGAACTCCGTAGGCGCGCAACGCCTGGTGGACGGCTCCCAGGCGGCGCTCTGCCGTCGTCTCACCGATCGGTCCGGAGATCCGCAGGGCGTAGCGGATCGGCACGTCGTCAAATCTCTGGATCCAGGCATAGAGGGCCTGGATCGCCGTGGGCGACATGCGGGTAGAGTCTTTCGAGAACTGCACCTGGTAGGTCCGCTCGTCCGCAGCAGCGGCCTCGGTAGCGGCGCCGAAGCGCAGTGCGGCCGGCTCCAAGGGCGGCGTCGATGCCGCCGCCTCATCAGGCTCGGCGCCAGCGCGCTGGCGGGCGTCGGCAGCCGCCAGGTAGGAATCCAGTGCCTCTCGTGAGAACTCCGGCGGAGGCAGCGGTGCCGTCGGCGCCGGCGGCACCGGCCGGACAATCTGGGTCAGCGATTCGATCCGCGTCTTCGGGGTTGCCGAAGGGCAGACGCCGGGCCCGCACAGCACAAAACTGGCGCGCAGTCCGTCGAGCTCGGACCAATCCGTGATCTGGACGACCCGTACCGGCTCGGGCCGGTAGGCGGCCTTGGCTGGCAACAGAGGCTCAGGGGTCGCGCAGCCGCTCAGGGAGACGGTTAAGATGATGGTTAACGCGGCGCGCATAGTCATTGCGTCGCGCCTCGACCTTCGGATTCTTGCTGGTGCCGGCGTTGTAGGTGCCTACCGCCTTCCAGTTGTACCCATACTGGTGGATGTTCTGAGCCAGGATCCACGCCCCGGTGTAGATCGACACGCAGGCGTCCCAGAGATCCTCCGGCCGAATCCCGAACGCCTGCAGGCGCTCCCACCAGCTCTGATTGATCTGCAACAGCCCGATGTCCCAGGTCCCGTTGGTGTTGCGGTTCTTGGCCAGCGGATTCAAAGAGCTCTCCTGGATCGCTATCGCCTTGAGCAGCACTGGCGATATGCCGTAGAACTCCCCGGCACCCTGAAAGCAGTCGTCCCAAACGGTAGACGGCTGCGCGGCCGTCGCCGGCGTCAGCCAGGCGCAGGCAAGCAGCACCGCGGACTTGATGACCGTTCCCCTGAACATTGACCACGCAATCACCCCCATGAGGCGGCCAGTTTGGGAACCCCTCTCACCCCCCGGAAGCGAAAAACACGACAAACGCCTGCATGATTTCCTTGTGGCGTCCAAGTGCCGGCCTCGGGCACAAAAAAGCCCCGGGATGGGAACCCGGGGCCCAAAAGCCCACACACTGGGCAGGGAGGGCGGACTTGGGGGCAAGCCCGCTGGATTCGCTTGGAGGAAACCGAACCCGAAGCCAGTGTCTCCAACCGTGCCCGATGACAGAAGCGGAAAACACGCCACTCGGCGGGTTTATTTCTGGATGTGGAGAAGGCCTCACCCGCGCAGGATGCAGGCCTTAGTCACGCACAGGATTCGACGCCATGGGAAAGCCCGCGATTGCCCCTCATCCCCTCGCCCCTCACCGCTATCTAGCCATTCATGAAGGCCTGGGAACCTTGATCGGACTGCAGGATGGCGTTCCCGCTTGGTCCGCTGGAAATCCTCCGATCCCGGCGGCGATTACTTTCGGATCGACACTGGAGATCGCGCTGCTCGCGCGCGCGATCGGCGACGAGCTCCAGCCCGTCCCCGTCAGGGCCTCCCGCCTGGTGCTGGCGACGCCGGCGGACTGCCAGGGCGCCAAGGCTCCATTCTGGAATCCGGGACGAGCGGCCCTGGACTGGATCTGCATCGCCTGCGGCTGTACCGACAGCATGGGCTGCGAGACCGAAGAGGGGCCCTGCAGCTGGCATAGCTGCAACGACACCTACAAGCTAGGACTTTGCAGCGCCTGCATGGCGCACCTCGATGCCTGGAACGAACTGCAGGCCTCACTCAGCCAAGCGACGCAGGCGCTCCGACCAGCAGAGCGATCGACGGCAACGGACACAAGGTAGACGATCGTTCTTGTCCGTCGACGTACCTTGAGGCCTTCCTAGAAGCCAAACACAAAACTTTTCTGCGACTTCAGCTTCAGCGTGTCCCCGATGTCGATTGCGTGTGGTTCACGGCGCCGCCCCCCGTTGGGAGTGATTACCTCGATGTCCGTGCATTCGATGATGCTCCGGTGTATGTCGTCGCTGTGAGCAGGAGTTTCGTTGTAAGCCGCGGTGTAGAACTCTTCGACTGAAAGTGAATCGCCTGACTCCGCAATAAATCGAGGAATGTCCTCATTTAATGAATCAATCGCTTTCTGACGCGAGCTGCCATCGAAGAGGTAGAGCTGGCCTGAACCTGCGAGAGGATCGTAGGCCAGCATTCGAAGGCCAGACTTGCCGAAGTGCGCTTGCGACAAACCGTCCGAATGGAGCACATCGTTATAAACCTGCCGGGCGCGATACGACGTGGCGAAATGCATCAACCAGTAATGCCAGCCGTTCGGATTCGTGATAGAGAAAGGGCTGACAAATGAAGCGCACTCGCGGAGATGCTCAAAAATGATCTTTTCGCAAACACCAAGCCAGTTGCTTTTAGTCAGGAGTTGTTGATCGGCCTTGATCGCATCGATCCTGGCTTGGACTTCGGCCTCCAAAGGCACTCGGGACTTTTCTTTGTCAGGCGATAGGTAGGCCAAGATTGTGCTAATCATGAAAGTGAGCAGCACCTCTGCACGCTTCCAAGACGCCATAATGTCTCGAATCAACTGGGACGTTACGAACTTGTATCCGCACTGATCCAGATTAAAGAAGACGTTGCTGCAACCTGCGCTATTGATCCTGGCTTTAATGACCGGGTAGATCGTCTCAAATGCGTCGTTGTGGTACTCGATCACCAATCGCAGGTTCGTCGCCTCGACTTTGGCCGAAGCTTCCAGAGGCGCGAGGTTCTCCTTCAAAACCTCCACAACGGATCGATCGATGTCGTTCAAGATCAGGAGACACTCGATCTGGATGGGCTTCATCGCATTTGCGGCCCGACGTGTGTTGATCTCGTTCGTTGTCTTGATCAAGGTATCGACGAAGATGAGCGGCGATCCATACGAACCGCAGGCATAGCGGCCACCACCCGCGAAGCCATCCACGATTGCAAGCCGGAACCTCTCCTGCTGCGGAAGCTGGCAACGAACGATCAAGTACTGGCGAAAATACTGACTGAGTACGTCGTGCTTCTTTTTAGTGTGATCTTCCAGTACCGCGCCTTCGACGAATCGGTACGGCTTTGCTGTCATGGATAAATCCCCCTTGCAAGTCAGTTCATCCGCGCACTGACTTTTCTCCTTAGCGATTACCTCATTCGTGAATCTTTGCGCATCAGACAACCCTCCGTAGGCGCTCATTCTCATCGAAATGAACGGGGCGACTACGTCGAGGCCCTCTGGCATCGAGATTTTCAACCAAGCCTTCAGCAATAAGTTCCGAGAAAGCCCGTTGGATGTCCGAAACCAGCCAACCGGTATCGCGGAGGGCGTCGGCCAAGCAAGCTTCATCGCAGACCAGGTTGCCGCTCTGCATTTTTGCTAGCCAGTAAGACTTCACGTCTTGAATGCTAACGCCACCATGGACCGCCGCACTCGCCTCCTCTTCGGCCGTGAACAGCCCTGATTGCAGCGTTTGGTTCCTTTTTGTCTGTATGCGAACCACGCGCTGCAAATATTCCGCCTTCTCTGAAGCCTTAGCGAACTCGACGATACCCTTAGGGTGCCGCGTCAGGTATACCAAGTGATACAGAACCCTGTCAGCTTGCGGTTTTAAAATCGCGGCGTTATACGACCGAGGACTGTTTGAGCCGGTGCCACCCATTGCGTTCTCTAGAGACGCGCGATACTTCTCGACAACGAACCGGCCCCTAGCCGCTGTTTCCAAGTGTGCCAAGCTGGCTGACTCTTCATCAGTGAGCTTTCCAAGAACCAGCTCGACCTTCTCTCTGAAAGCCTTCATCCCCAGCGCTCGGTTGAGGAAGTCGTACATAAGATTGATGAGAAACTCTGAGCGCGGACGTCGAAGAAGTGGGGCCAGATCTTCGATCCTAATCTCGGACCATCCCTTGGGATCAATGAAGAAAAATGCAAATCCGCCCCCGCAGATGCGCATCACTTCATCCATTCGGGTTCGGTAGTCGCCTTCCAGCGCAACACTCCGGATGCCTTGAGGCGTGTGGGCAGCCAGGTACTCGGAAAGCCTGGCGTACGCGCCGGGAGATTTCTCGATGTAAATCGCTTGAAAATCGATTGGCGGAACATTGGGAAGCTTTCGCAGCGCTTCCCGCACACCTCGAATGATTTCCAGGGAGATCGCGATCGACGTGCCCTTCAGGTCTGTGCCTTTCGGCCCCCAAGGCCCAGCGAAGCAGTCGACATAGGTGATCCTGGTCGCTTGCTTGCTCACGCCGATGATCGAGAGAACGACTTCGAGGTAACTCTTCAACAGGTTATGTTTGACGAGCGCTTGTTCGCGACCAACATAGTCCTCATCGATGTCCACCGGAAAATCCTTCTTCAGCCAGGCATTCCGAGAGTTGGCATCTCATCCCAGACCTGTCCGCGATATACGCGGCCGTTAGCTTTCTTTGAGCGCTTTTGATTGTCGCCACCCCAAGCGCCCCATTGCTTGAAAAAGAACGCAGTTTCGAAGCGGTCGCACTGGGCGTGAATCTCGTCGATCCACTCTTCCTTAATGGGACGAGCTTTCAGGCCGCTCTCGCCGCCGACAATGGCCCAATGGATGCCCTTCAGATTGACGCGGCCAACCGGCCCGATCAGTGGCTCGAAGGAGACAAAACGAATCGCAGCTGGCGTGCGCCGCAGCTCGTCGATGCGGTAGGTCGTTTCGGCATTTTCCACGCTGGTGCCCAACCAAACGTTCGGCAGCACTGCAATCCTGCGGCTCCGCACGAGCTGGCTCATCCGCTCCGGCCGCTTGGTGAGAATCTGATAGTGATGCTGAGGGGTCTGTCTCATAACCTCCCAGACTGCCACAATGAACTTCTCGCTGACATCGACATGGAAGAGGTCGCTCATCGAGTTCACGAAAATCTTCCGTGGCTTGCGCCAGGAAAGCGGAATCTGAAGCGCTTCAGGATCCTCCCGAACAATACCGTTCCAGGTCACATTGCGACCGGTCTTCTTGGTGAGGCCGGCATATTTCTCGACGCCCATTGCCTCCAGTCGTCGAGCCATCTTCATCGCGTAGCAGTTCTTGCACCCTGCGCTCGCGAGTGTGCACCCGGCGACCGGATTCCAGGTGGCGTCGGTCCACTCGATCTGAGACTCCGCCATGTCGTTTCCCCAAGTAAAACAGCCTTGTAGTTTCGGCATCTATACCAACGCCGAGGCGGCGTGTCGACAGAAACCGGCCCAGCCGCAAGCCCTACTGCTCACTGAGATCACGGCACCCTGGTGGCAAGACGCGCTGACACTTGAACGCCTCCGCTCGGTAGGGTATATATAAGTATACCCCCAAATTTGAATCGCTGTCGATGGCCGACCTCCCTCCGCGGCAAGCTGCTGTTCTGGAGTTCCTAAGGGACTATCAGGCTTCCGAAGGCAGAAGCCCGACGATCTACGAGATTGCAGAACATTTCCGCTTTACTCCGGCCAATGCCGCGAAGCTGCTCGGTAAACTCGCAGCGCGCGGCGAGCTGTCGAGGCAGCCTGGGAGCCGGCGTTCGATTCGGCTAACCTCGCAGGTCGCCGCGAAGTCGATGCAGGTGCCGCTTATCGGCCGCATCGCGGCGGGCGCCCCGGTCACGTCTGGAGAGCATGTAGCTGACTACATCGACGTGTCGCCGAAGCTGTTCGATCCGCCGGCAGACCTATTGTTCCGGGTGTCCGGCGAGTCGATGATCAATGCCGGTATCCATGACGGCGACCTGGTCGGCATCCACCTGCAGGACTCCGTTCAGAACGGACAGATCGTGGCCGCCGTCATCACCCACGCAAAGACCAACGATCCGGAGCTTACGCTCAAGACTCTACGGCGTAGTGGAGGCAGGATCTCACTGCTCTCTGAAAACGATGACCAGCAGCGGTTCGCGCCGATGACATTCATGGGCAACCGAGATGCCATCCAGCTTATAGGAGTCTATTGCGGCCTGGTGCGGGCGCGGGCACTGGGGCAACGCTGAGAAGCTTGCCCCTGCTGGTTGGGCCATTGCGAGCATGTTCTGTGAAACCTAGGTAGCCGAGAAGGCATTCAACTGCCTCTTCAAAACAGACGCAAAAGAGGCCGGCTCTTTCGAGGCTGCCCTGAACTAGGCCGCCAGCAACCGCTGCGCCAATGCCGCCTCGATGGAGTCCCCGTACTAATTCAACCCATCAACGCCGGTGTCGGGCATGTCGCCCGATGTGGACTGACTACATGCGCGCTTCTGCTCTACCAGCCAGACATGCTGCCAGGCGCCCGAAGCAATTGCAGAGCTGGCTCCAACTTCCAACTAAACCCTACGCTACAGGGATGGCCCCTCATATGACACCCGAATCAGGTGTCTCTTTCCTGAGCCACTTGACCGTAGTGCGGGGATTGGCAAACTGGAAACGGCCTTCGATCTATGGCCAACACATCAAAAATTCCAATTTAGTGTCTGGGGTGCGAGGGGAAACTATGAGACAACTGGCATTGGTGCTTTGCGCCTTGGCGCTGGGTGGTTGCGCGATTAAACCAATAGATTCTCAATATGGCCTGGGGGACATTCGCAACAACCTCCTGTACATCAACTCATCGGGAAATCTGTACGATCCCGAGACAGGAACCGATAAGCTCAATTTTCGCTCACCCGAAGAAGAAGAAAAGATCATCGCCGCTGCAAAGGCATTGAATGATGATCATGAAAAGCCGCTAGATCAGTCTTCCATCCCTCCACCCACGCAGGCGAGCCGCCTGTTTAGCAAGGGACGCCGAGAGGTGAAGAAATTTTCAAAGACTGACGAGACATGCGATTCCCCCGGCGCAGTGATTACATCCGAGGGATGTGAGGTTCGCGTGTCACTGGATCCGCTGAGTTGTGCTTCTTTTTCCCCGGCGTCTCCGCTGGATGCAACGGAGGAGGAAGCCTACGTAATGAACATTCTGCGCACCTATTGCGCCAACGCGCATAGAGTCAAGGACATTACGATCTTCATACATGGGGGACTCAACATACGCGCGAAAGCCATCAACAGGGCTTCCGACCTCCGCGACGAGATATTCAACGATGGTCACTATCCGATTTTCGTCGGCTGGCGTTCGGGGCCTTGGGCCAACCTTGCCGCTCATTATTTCATTGACCACTACGGCCAGGCTGCACACCGACCAACGTTGACCAAGGTACCCGAGTTCATTGTTGTCCCACCCGCCATTTTCGTTGAGGACGCATTCCGCGCGATCGGCAAGGCGCCACGGGCTGCCTGGACAACGTTTCAGCAGCAGCGAACGATTCCCACGGGTTACTTCTTCACCTCTACCGAGGAGCAAGGGTACGAATCGGTCCGAGCAAACTACTACGAAGGTCCAGTCCCTCGTTGCGATCACGGAGAATTTGAAGACAAGGACAGCAATCCTCCCAACCCACCGCTCTTCACAATGTGCAAGCGCGGCAACGATGCCGGGGTGACTGTTGGCCAAAGCCTGCTTTTGGCAAACCCGATCAAATGGGTCACCGCCCCCCTAATCGACGGGTTCGGCACGGGAATGTGGACGTCTATGAAGCGACGCGCCGACATTCTTCTCCAGCGAGAAGAGTCCTACTATGGTTATAGCTCCCAGGGGGGTGGAAACTACAACACGGCCTTAACCAAGCTTCTCAATGCATTGGAGCGTCTTGAGCCATCCCCGGAGGTAACGCTCGTGGGTCATAGCATGGGATCGATCGTCGCCAATACTATCCAGACGCAGAACGGCGATCTGAACGTAAAGAACGTGGTGTACATGGGTGCTGCCGCAAGCGTCAAGGATGTGGCGAACGCGGTGATACCCACTCTTCGCCGCAATCCGGAGGCCCGCTTCTACAATCTTTCCATTGACCCATACCGCGAGCTACTGGAAACGAAGGCTTGGCTTCTGGGCACAATCCCAAACGGCAGCTTGCTCAACTGGATCGACCTGTACTTCGAACAGGTTTCTGCGTTTACAGATAGGACTGCGGGCTCGTGGTGGAATATTACTCGCGCAGCGGAAACGGTTTTTCCGCCGGATGTACAGAAGCAAATTTTCCTGACGGCCTTCGGGTACCAAGGATCTTCAGAGATTCAACAGGGACCGCAAAATCACGGAGATTTTGGTGACTACAAATGGTGGGAACAGAAATTCTGGGAGGGCAAGGACATAGGTCTATCGCAGAGACAGTAGCTGCATCGCGAATGGAAGGGCCGGCTCTTTCGAGCCGGCCCTTAACTACGCCGCCAACAACTGCTTTGCCAATGCGACCTCTATGGAGTCGCCGTCCTGGTTCAGCACATCCAGGCCTGTGTCGGGCATGTCGCCTGACGTGGACTGACTCACCGCGATCTTCTGTGCCATCAGCCTGAGACAGGCGATCTGCGTCGTCTCGGCATAGCCGAAGAAGTGCACGCCGACCGCTTCCTTCTGACCGATGCGCCATGACCGCCGCGCCGCCTGCTGAAGCGTGTAGACGTTGTAGCCGCTCTGCATGAAGGCGATCGTCGGAAACTCCAACAAGTCCAGCCCGGTCTTCACCAGCTCCGGATTGGTGACAACCACATCCACGCCACGGTCTACCTGCTCCGCGATCCAGTCCTCACGCTTGCTGGTCTCCACTGACGCACGCAGCACCGCCGCCCGCAAGCCGGCCTGTTCGAGCAAGGCCTTCAGCCGGCTAGAGGTGTCCCTCGTACCGGTGTAGGTCGTGTAGACCAGGACGCGGCGGCCTGCCGCTTTCTCCCGGCGGCAGAGGTCGATCAGCGCCCGCTCCTTGGGCATCGACTCGGCGCCGAATAGCGCCGGAATCCGGATCAGCTCCTGGCGCGTGCGCGGATGACGAACCACCTCTTCCCTAAAGCAGCAGTCTGGCCAGGCCAGAAGCACATTCAGCACCACGCCCAGGAGACTGTTGTCACCCTTGCGCAGCGCCTCCCGCATCGCTGACGTCAACGTCGCCTGCAGCATCTGGTAGGCCTTGGCCTGATCCCCGTCCAGGCGGATCTCCGTGAAGTGCTCCTGGTACGGCGGCAGCACGTTGGCACCGATGTCCTTCAACTTCAGGAACACCGTGTAGGGCAGCACGTAGCGTGCGATGCCCTTCGGGCCGAAGCCCGGTGCCTTCACCGTGCGCACCGTCAGCCGCTTGCCGCGCGACGTCTTGTGCGCACCGCCATCAGACTCCTTGTAGATGTCCCTCAGCACGCCGTGCCGGCGCATGAAGGACATCGCCGCGGGCCCGAGACTGCCGCGCTGGTAGCGGAAGCCGTCCTCGATCATCCGTTCCGGCATGATCCGCCACAGCAGGTGAAACAGGTCATCGGCATAGCCACCCATCAAGGTGCCGGTCAGCAAAACCACCTTCCGGACCTTCCTGGCCAGCACCGCCATCGCCTGACCCTGGGCAGAGCCTTCGTTCTTGTACTCATGCCCTTCGTCGACCACCAAGACGTCGAAATACCCGTCCGGCAAGTACCGCTTCACGAACTCTGTGGCCTGGTAGCCCCCTTGCCCCAGAGAGAACTCCATCGTCGCCATCGCCCGTTCCATCCGTCGAGCCTGCCGATCGCTGAAGACCAGCTCGCCCTCCGCGTTCATGAGATTCACGAACTCGTAGACGTTGTCCTCCAGCATGCCGCCCAGCTGCTCTTCGCCGAACTCCCCGATCAGCCGCTGCGCCGTCTTCTGACCAATGGTCGGAATCTGGCACAGCGCCTGCGCGACGAGCTCCGCACGGCTGCGGGGCTGATACTCGCCCCGGATCAAGGTCCACAACGGCTCCCTGCAGGCGCTGCAGGCCAGGCGTCGGTCCTCCGTGAAGACAGAGACCGGCACCGGGTTGCCGTCCAGGTCCTGGACGTGCTCCCCGCAGCGCGGGCAGCTCGCCGCCAGCTGCAGTCGGTCGGCCGCCGGCACCGGCGGCTGTCCTTCTGCCTGTGGCACCAGCATCCGCCTCGGAACGACCGCCGGGCGCCAGTGGAAGCCCATCCGCATACGGACGCGGCCCAGGATGACGAACTCCTTCCCGGTGCTGCCCACGCCGGCGGCGGCCGCCGCACGCATCTTCAGGAGCTGCCGGAGCGTGTCCGGCCCGTTGAGTACCGTGACCCTGGCGTCCTTGACGGTCTCCAGGATCTCGCGACGCCACTTGTAGACCAGGTGCGGCGGCGAGATCACCAGGACACGCCCGAAGGCCTCCGCCTGCTGCAGGACGGCCGCCACGGCGATCGCCATCATCGTCTTGCCGGTGCCCATCTCCGCGTTGATGACCGCGGCCGGGTCGCCGGCGTCGACCAGCAGGCGGGTCACGGCATGGACCACGTCGCGCTGTGCCTCGAAGGGCTTGCGCTTCAGCGCATCCATCACCGCGTCCCGCGCCGGATTCCTGCTGCCGTCGTAGATCGGCGGATTCTGGCGGGACACCGCATCGAGGAGCCCGTCTCCGAAATCGGCGACAAACTCCTGCAGCGGCACTACCAGGTCCTCTGCGGCTACCGCCGCGGTGTCGAGTGCATCTTCCATCGTGAAACTCCTATCGGTTGGTTGAAGAACCGACGGAGCACGGCCCTGGACAGGGCGCATGCCCCGTCGGGTCGTTAAGTACAGCGATGCCGCTTGCGCGGCGTTTACATCAGGCCAACCTGGCCATCCCGCCCTGTGCAGCGTTTCCCGACAACTGCAGCACCCCTCCCCGGATCATCTGGGAGATTTCCGCATCGAGCCGTGGATTCCCGAGTTCCAGGCGCCAAGCATCGATGCCGATGCCTGGAATCGGGGTTAGCCAGCCGTGCAGTTCCAACAGCGTCAGTACGGGCTGCCGCCATCCCTCCAGCAAAGGGATATGGCAAACCTCTCGCACCAGGCCCCACAGACAGGCGTCCGTCGCATCATGACGACTCAAGCGCGGCCTGTGCAGCAGCAGCGCGCGCCGGTTGGCCCTGTCGGGCTCCGTCGCCAGCTTGTCGTGGATCCACAGCTGCACCAGGTCCCCGAAGAGGTTCCTGGGCGGCAGGCGCCCGGTGTGCTTCTCCAGGCTCGGCATCCGGTCGAAATGAACCTGGACGCGACCTGCCGGACCCTCGACATGCAGGGTCCGCAGGCCGCCCTCGGACACATCGACCGAGAGTCTGGCCAGGAACTCCTGCACCGCGGTGTCGCGGCCCCACAGCGAAATGAACAGTAGCCCGCCTCTTTCGTCGGTCAGCAGCGCATCGGCGAACAGCCCAGGCGCTTCGACCAACTCCATCAGGGGTGCCGCCGCCGGCGACGCCGGCTTGGTTTCAATGGACATCGTGAACCTCCATGTCGAGTTTGGAATGCGGGCGAGGCCGTCAGCCCCGCCCGCGCGCCTCTCAGTCCTCATGCGGCTGCATGATCGTGAGCACGGGCTCGCCCTGATCGCCGCCGGAAAGCACGAGCTTGAGCTCGACTCTCTTCGGGCGACGGGTAAGCCCGTCCCTCGGAACACGGACGATCCCGTAGTTGATGAAGCCTTGGACCGTGGGATTGGTCCGGACCGCGATATACGCCATGAACAGCACATCCCAGAGCCGGCCGGACTGGTCCTGGTGGACCTGTCGCTGGCTATCCGCCTCCGACCACTCGATGCAGTCCTTCCAGACCGCCTCCGTGACCGCGACCGGGAACCTGAAACCGGCTTCGACCGCCGTGGAAGAGACATCCACCAGGACGCCATCCGCGAGGGCCTGTGCCCGGGTGTAACTGAAGACCACCGGCCCGAAAATGGAATCCGGCTGGGGGCCGGACTTCCGGCCGCTATCTGCTTCTTGAGACATACGACTCTCCTTCGTGAAGGCCGGAGAGCTCCCTACCGGGAGATCCCCGGCAGGGAATGGCCTGTGAGGGCCGACATGGAACAAGGATCGAGGCCTTGCGGCCCGCAGCTCTCCCCGATCCGGAGCTGCTTGCGACTGAACCGCAGTCGCCACGGTGGGAACCGTCTTTCCACAGCGTGAGGCGCTCTGGAAAGACGCCGCGCAGATGCGCGGCGCCAAGGACAGCTTCACCGAATCGTCAGCACGCGGCCGAAGGTCGGTGACGTAGGTGTGAAGTCGATCGCGCGGATCGTCGGAACGAAACGATCCGTGAGGATCCTCACCTCGCGCATCGAGCCGTTGTCTCCCTCCTCCACTTCGACCTTGGCCACCTTCTCCTTGTGGGTGTCGCCTTTGACCACGTACACGCGGCCATCGGCCGATCGCACCTCGCCGGAGACCTGGCCCGCGGCCAGGGCCAGCGCCAGGTGCCAGCGCGAAAGCCCGCGCAGCGGCCGGCGATGAGCCTGCTCGGCATGCGCAAAGCGCAGCTCGAACTGGTCCCACAGCGTCGGCATCCGCGAGATCTCGTTCGCCAACTGCCGCGGCTCGACCACACCCAGGGCGAACTTCGCTTCGCCCGGTGTGGCCGGCACCCGGTAGTAGCCCTCGCACCAGCGCTCGGGCAGCTCCTGCAGGTCCTCGCCGGCGCCGGCGGACTCCAGCCGCTTGCGCGCCTCGGCCGAGGCGATGGCATCTGAGGTACGTCGGCGCACGCCGAGTACCACGACCTGCTTGAACCGCTGCTCCGGTGCTCGGTACACCCTGAGGTTGTCGAAGTGCATGGATAGCCAGGTCGAGAACTCCCGATCCAGGACGTAGTGCGGGACGATCAGCACCAGGACACCGCCGAACACCAACAGCGGATAGGCCAGTTGGTAGAAGACCTTCTCCAGCCGCTTCCGGCCGGAACGGTCCTCGGTGACGCCCGAGCGATCGGCAACCAGATCGCCGTAAGGCGGATTGAGCCAAAGCAACCCGAACTGCCGCCGCCCCACGATCACTTCCTGGAAGTTCCCATGGATGCAGCGGTCCAGCAGCTGCTTGCTGTGCCAGGCACGCTCCTCGTCGTACTCGACGCCGAAGGCCTCGGTCTGCGTCGGCCCCAGGTGCTCGCGCACCTCGGCCAGCGCCACGCCCTCGCCACAGCAGGGGTCAAGGATCCGCATCTCCCCTGCAGCTGCAGGCTCGATGGCGGACAGGATGCGCGAAGTGGTCTCCGCGTCGGTCGGGAAATACCCGTTCTTGATGAAATTGCGCGCCAGGCGCTGGAACATCAGAGCCATAGTGGCCTCCGTGGTGGTAAGAGGTTTCCCTCGAGGTGGAACAGGTCAGGGACCCGGTGGCAAGCGAAGCAGCCGGCGGCCGTCCAGGTTCTCCGGGACGACCAGGCCAGTGATGCGCGAGTAGGTTTCTGCCGCGGCGGCGTAGTCATCGAAGTCGCCCACGATGCTGACGCCGCCCTCCGGGAGGTGGCCGTACAGCGACCAGATGACCCGGTCCGACAGCGCCTCCGCCGCTTCGAGCGACTGCTGGGGGACGAGACCCTCGCCGGGCACTTCCACGACGGGGGACAACTCGTAGCCGCGGAAGCGGCCCGGTTTGAAGGTTTGAGGCATGAGGATCTCCAGCAGAGGCCGGAGACCTCGACCCCGGCGGGATCGAGTCCCGGCCGGGGTTGAGGTAGGAACAGCTAGTGAGCGAGGCCCGCAGCCTGGAGGGCCGTGGGCGTCAGGCGACCAATGGCGCACTGCGCCTGGAAGCCGCCGATGTGAATGACCTTGAGCAAGGGCTGCACCAAGCCAGCCGCGACCAGCGCATCCGACATGCCCTCGTTCTCGGCGTAGTCCTTGATCAGGACCTCGTCGGCTTCGAGGGCAATACGGTCGACATTGACCGTGGCAGTAGCGATGGGCTCACCACACATGACCTCCACGTCCCCAGATGCATCGCCGGCGGCGACGAGCTGGATGGCGATACGGCCGTTGCGGTACTTCCCGAACACTGCCTGGCACTTCCACTGCAAGAACGTGACTTCCATGGGAATCTCCTTGTGACAATTGAAGGTTTCCGGAAGACACGCCCCTGCCGGGGATGTCCCCGGCGGGGTTGAGGTACACTCGCCAACGCTGCCTTCTCACAGGGAGTGGAACGTGGCGATCAAAGTCGAAAAGCTGACGCTTGCGGCGTCTGAAGTTGAAAGACTGCTTTTGGAGCTGGCAGGAAAGAAACCCGACCAGCCGCTTCCGGCAGAAGAGTTTCATGCCGCAATCGTCGCTGGCGTCCGAGTCCTCGGTTCGCCAGGACGCGAAGATGCCTTGCAGCGCTTACGCGACACGGTACAGAGCGAAGCCCCGCCCCTACAGCAGACGCATTGAGGACGCAGTCGATGTTGACTGACACTAGCACCGGGAAAATCCGGCTCACTGATCTAGATCGACGCCGCATCGGCTACTGGTGCGACGCGATACCCGCCGGTGTGCGAACACCGGAGGGTCTGCGTCGCTTCGCAGAACAACAGAAGCTGCTGTATCCCGGGAACACTCCCGAGGAGCAGCTGATCCGTGGCCTGATCGACCAGTCCGTCAGCGACATACTCGAAGCATCCGACCGTGCTAGCTCCCCGACCAGCAGGAGCGAACGACCGGATTCTCGTGAAGGACAACTAGGGGCAAGTGCAGACGCCCCGGGTGAAGACTCTGCAGAGGACAGCCTGCGCTCGCTGCTTCAGCCTGGTCGCATCGCTGCGCTGCTGAAGCTCCGAACTGCCATCCTCGGCGCGCCCGATTGGGCGGAGCTCAAAAACCCCATCAGTCAGGTCAGCAACGAAGGCTGACCTGACTGACAGAGTGGATGCAGGTTTTAGCCTGCGTTCTGCTGGCGTTCCATGGTGCGCAAGGCGCGCACATAGACATCGGCCAGTTCATCCCGGACATCAGGATTGGCATCAAGGTAGGCCTTGATCTGCGGCGCCAGCTGAGGGTCATCAGCTGCCGCACGCAGGTCCTTCTCTACTTTGACCAGGTACTTCAGGTCGAGGTAGTTCACCATCGTGCAACTCCTGGAGAAAGCCGGAGCAGCACGTTCCGGTCAGGAACGTGCATTCCCGACCGGTGGGTGAAGGCCACGAATGGCCTGACGTGTACAAGGGGTTTCACGATCTTTCGATCGCGCAGCGCTACCGAAACCGCAGCTGCTTAAAGGGCTCGACTGGACCGCAGTCGCACGGGTAACACCCTCTTTCGGCAGGCTCGCACGAGAGCCTCCCGGAAAAGGATGGAAGACGGCCGGAGTGTTTCACCGGCCGGCGCATTCCAATCACGTCTGTCGCAGCGACACACTGCTTTGACGTGATCCCCGACACCGCCGGCGGCGAGTTCCGCCGGCGCCGCCAACCGCGTTGCCTGACGCAGCTGGACGATTCCCTGTCTGATTGTGAAAAGCAGGCCCTGGGCCGTGATTGCATATGAGGATCGAGGTCCTGCGACCTTCCGCCCTTCCCGATCCGAGGCGGTTCGTTTGCAAGTGGGGCCTCCTCACGGAAGGCTTACCGATGGGCACCTGGCGGCGTCCATCGGTAAGCCCCGCGCCATACCGCGCGCGGAGCCTGGTTCGACTCACGCTGTCGCGGCGCAGCCGGACAACGGCGTTGCTACTTCCTGCCGCCGGCCGAGTGCGTGAATGTGCCGGTCATGCGTGTATGAGGCTTTGCCCCTCAGAAGGCGCCGCCGGTGACCTTCCCGTTGGGTCACCTCGCGCGCTTCAACCCATCAGTTCGGGGCGCATGGGTTCAGCAAGTCATCGGGCACGGTTATCAGCCGTACAAAGGGGCTTCGCCCGGTCACCGGCGGCGAGCAACCGGTGAGGTGAACGAAGACCATCGGCCTTCCCGCAGCGCTCACCTGAGCACTCCGGGAAGGCCGATGGGGATTCACCCCATCGGCAGAAGGCGCTAGGCCTTCTCCCAGACCTGACCCAAGGGCTGGAAGCGATACCCCATCTCCTTCAGCGCGTCCCGCTGTGCGCGGAACTGCATCCGGTCGACGGTGGGATCCAGCTTCACCCTGTCCTGTAGCGGCCAGAGCTCGCCGAAGAGGTCCTGGAAGGACTTCTCCGCTGGGATCGCCGAGGCGACCCCCCCTGCAGGGGCACGAGCTTCTACCGCGGATTCCGCGTCCGCAGCCACCGGGGTCTGAGGTTCCACCGGGGTCGCGGCAGGCGCAGGCGGCGTGAGCTTCTCGCTCGCCGGATCCTGCTCCTCCATCGGGGCCTGGTCCTCCGTGGGAAGATCGGCGATCGACGCCAGCGCAATCGACGCGACGTCCGCACGAACCTCCACAACCAGGCGCCCATGGGCGAAGTAGTGCGAGGGATAGATTCGGGATACTCCGAACTCACCCTCGTATTTGCCGGGCTCGTACTCCTCGATCGCCGGCGACTTCACTGCGAAGTCACCGATGGGAGTGATTAACCGGCCTACGTTGAACGTGCCGCGCGACCCGTTGATCGCGCGGATTGTGAGAACACCACTGAGTTTGAAGAGGGACATGACGCACCTTGCGGTTGGATGGAAAATCCCTGGCAAAGCGCGCCCCCGGGCGGGAGACCCGCCAGGGCATTGTAGATGCCGGTAACAGAGTTACCGGCGGAGTTGAAGACGTCCCAGTTCACGCACCGGAACGCGGTGAAGCCCCTGTCGGAGAGCCCTAGTTATAATCAGGGGACTAAAGGTTCGATGGTCTTTCGACCCCGCGGATCTTCCCGAACCGGATCCGCTTCATGCAGGACGAGCCTGCAGGGCGCGACTGAACCGCAGTCGCCACGGGTGAAACCGTCTTCCTCAAAGAGGCACCTACCCCCTTGAGGAAGACGCCAGGCTACGGCCTGGCGCAATACCGCAATTTTACGCTGCTTCGCCGCCGTTTCTCCATGTGTACCCGGCCCGGTCGAACCAGGCCCAGGCCATATCACGCTCGTCAGAGCCGTTAGAGCTCAGGCCATCCGCCCTGGGGTTGGAAGCCAGGTTGCGGATCCCGCAGAGGTCGGCAATGAAGCCGTGCAACAGTTCCTCGGGCTTGACCTGATACCTGGCACAAAAGTCGACCAGCTCGTCCGGGATACCCAGACGGATTTGGTCGTCAAAGTGCTTCTCGCCCTCGGGCTCGGGCTCGTAGAGGCCGACAGAGACCGCCTTCGCGGGAACAACCTCCTCAGTCCCCGGCGCCACGGAAAAGCCTGCCTGGAGGCTGGTGAGGCTCATTTCCGTGCCGTTGGCACTGAGCAAGATGCTCAGATCAGCATCGGCCGGGAAACCGGCCAGCAGTTGCAGCATGTCTTGAATCTTCATGGAAGCTCCTGGAAGGAACTGCCAGACGCGGAAGGGAGACCCTTCCGCGTCGGCAGTGTGGTTTAGGCCGTGGCCGGCTCTTCGAACGGAGCGACGGACGAAGCATCCGGTGTCGGCTCATCCTGGCGGGGCGCCTGGTAGACGGAGACACCGTCGACCTTGGCCCACTGGATGAACAGCAGACGGCCTTTCAGGGAAACCCCCGTCTGGCCCTTCTTTTCACCGGACTCGTAGGTGAACGGCTCGGCGTAGATGTCGCCGATCCGAAATCCCACGATGACCTTCTTCTTCGCGTCGATGTCCGCCTGCAGATTGCGGATCACAGCCTGAGCTTCTTCACCGCTGACGCGGCAATCGAAGCGGGTGTATTCCACGTCATCGGCCGAGCCGCGCAGGGCGGACACGTCGACGGCGAGGAAGCTACCCTTCTTCAGCTTCACCTCACGGGGACGGTTCAGATAACCGACGCCAGTGGTGTGGAGGTCGAAGTACTTCGCGCCGTTGCCGGCGGTGTTGGACGAAACAGCATTGGTGACATTGGTGGACATGGACATCTCTCCTGAGAGTTAAGTTGAAAACAACGTCGCAGGAGAAATGCCGACCCTGACGGGGCGGACATACCCCGGCGGGATGGTGCGAATGTGACTTCGCGTGAGGGAAAAAGGACCAACGATCTTGTGATCGCGCAGCTCTGCCTGATCCGAAGCTACTTCTTTCGACTGAACCGCAGTCGACACGGGAAAAACCGTCTTCCTGCAGGACCTCGGGCGAGGCCCTCCAGGAAGACGCCGCTTTCACGGCGTCTGTTCATACCTCATGCGCTTGCCTCAGGCGTGCATGGTGACGGCCACGGCCAGGACCTGGGAGACCAGGACGCAGAGGATGAGGTTCTTCACAGTCAGGATAGACATCGTCTTACTCCGGTTCCGGTTGGTGGATGAGGGCTACAGGGCCTTCACCAAGCAGCCAGGACGGCCGCTTGGTGAAGGCCCCGCAGCCGATACACCGGCGCGGGACCAAAGAATCAGCGTGCCACCACAAGGGCGAGCAGCTGGGAGGTGACGAGGTACAGACCGAACATCTTGACGGTGAAGAGATGAGACATGGCAGTGCTCCGGCGTTTAAGCCGGAGTACGCCCCTGACGGGGAACGTATCCCCGGCTGGGTGGGTCGCAGAACGCGACGGAAGTGTAAGGAACAGCAACAACAAGCCGCCGACCCGGTCGCAGTAGCGATCAGGAGGAAGCGACGGTGGAATCAGAAACAGGCCAGGAAGGCCGGTGAGAAACCTGCAGAACCGCGAGCAGGAGGTGCGCTCAGATAGAGCTTGCAACAGAGTGACGGATCGAAACCTTACGGTTCGCAGCTCTACCCGATCCGGAGCTGCTTTGCAGGGTGCGACGATGCCCACGTCGCCAGGGTGAAATCAATACAGTTAGGTTAGCACGTCCAACGCCCGGTGCAAGCACCGGGCGTTGGACAGCCCTCACTAGTCCAGGGAAACCCAGTATTCGACACCGACGAACGTGGGGCCAGGCTTCCTGGAGCCGTTCCTCGGCAACTCAACCTCCCTGATGATGCCCCCGCTCGCCTCGGTGGCGACGCTGAAACCAGGGATCAGGCCGCGATACAGGATGTTGGTGGGAGAAATCCCCTCTCCGTTGATCGCCTCGGCATCGAGATTCTGGGTTCCGTGCCGAGCCAGGAAAATCTTCACGGCTTCATCGACCAGAAAGTCCTCCACCTCGGCGTCAGATTTCCGCCCGAACTTCGCGGCAGCCTCCCGCTTGAGATGCTGCGAGGTCGCGCGCAGGTTTGAGGGCCGGAACTGGAATTTTACTGTTGGCATTGACGCTCCTTGATTGCATGCACGACCACCTTAGCAATGCTGCCAGCCCGATTGCCTGAATTGCCCGGAGGACCGGGCACGAAACTAGAACGCGGTGGCCCCATATTCCCACTGCGGGACGTCTAGTCAGTGCAAGAGTTGCAAGGAACAAGGCCCAAAGGCCTACCGCAACAGCCACCCAGGCTGCGACCTGCACCAGCGCCATAGCAAATGCCTCATAGACGGGAGGATTGTTCAGCACGTCTGCCGGCAATGGCCCGCTCAACCGCCTGGACAACCACGGATACAGAAGTCCGGCAAGAGCCAGCGGCAAATTGCCCTTGATTCTCTCGACGTGGTCGGCGGCACTCTCCAGAACCATTTCCCGTCGCTTCTCAAGCGGCAATCGCAAGAGTTCCTTCATTCCCTCATCAAACAAGTCCGTCAGCCCTGGCAAGCTTTTGAACATCCGGGGCTGGGAGCCGAGATTTTCATCGGACTTCATCGGCGGACTCCATCCTCATTTCCGTGAAGATCACGGGGTGGATACAACATTGCCGGCGGTGCATAGGATGCGTAGGCTCGGAACACGCACCGCCAGAACTCGACCGCCTCTTGGCAGCGCCAGATAAGAGCACTGATTTGGAAGTTCACTGCCCTACCTTCCTCTCGCTGATCGCTTGGCGCGAGGCTTGGCCGATGACCCCGAGGACTTCCCCTCAACCTCCGCCGTAGCCTTGCAGTCCGGGTACCCGGTACAGCCCCAGAACTCCCCACGGCTGCCGCTGCGCTTGCGCATCGGCTTGCCGCACGTCGGACACTCCCTCGTCTGTGCAATCGCCTTGGCGGCCTCCGGAGAGGCCAGCAGGCGCGTTGCACCGTCACTCCTGGCGCCTGACACCAACTGACCGACCCAGGCCGCCTGGCGCTCCAGGAAGGCCTCTAGCGAGCCCCTCCCCTGCGCGATCTCTTCCAGGGCCTGCTCCCAGAGCGCCGTCGTCGCCGGGTCCTTCACTGGATCCGGCAACGCATCGATCAGCAGCCGGGCCTTCGGCGTGCTGATGAGATGCTTCTTCTTCCCCGTTCTCTCGATGTAACCGCGGCCGACGAGTGTCTTGATGATGGAAGCCCGGGTGGCTTCGGTTCCGATACCGGCCGTCTCCTTCAGGATCCTGCGCAGTCGCTCGTCGGCCACATGGCGGCCGACCGACTCCATCGCCTGGATCAGCGTCCCATCCGTGTACCGCGCCGGCGGCTGGGTCTTCTTGGCTTCAACGTCGACCTGCAGGCATTGCAGGCCGTCGCCCTGTGCGAGTTGCGGCAGGACCACCCGCACCTGCTCATCCTCCTCATCCGGTAGGTTGAAGACTCCCCGCCAGCCCACCGCCGCGGGCGTCCGGCCGGTGGCCCCCAGCAACACCGATCCGAACTGCGCCTCGATACGCGCTTGATCGAACTGGTAGTCCGGATAGAACTGCGCGATGTACCGCCGGCGGATCAGGTCGTAGACCTTGCGCTCCATCTCGTTCATCTCCGAGAGGTTCACGCGCGCCGCGGTCGGGATGATCCCGTGGTGAGCTGTGATCTTTGCGTCATTCCAAGCACGACTCTTGAGCGTCAGCTTCGCTGCCTGGACGATCGTCGCGATCGAGCCGTCAAAGCTCATCATCGCCTGCAGGATCGCCGGCGCTTCCTCAAACTGGGATTCCGGGAGGTACTGGCAATCCGTCCTCGGATAGGTCGTGGCCTTGTACGTCTCGTACAGCGCCTGCGCGATCTCCAGGGTCTTGTCCGCGTCCAGGCCGAACAGCCTGGATGCATCCTGCTGCAGGACCGAGAGCTTGTAGGGCAGCGGCGGCAACTCCGACTTCCGCTCGACCTGCGCCAGGGTCACACGACCAGGCGCTCCGCGCAGCTGCTGCGCCAGGTTGCGGGCCGCTTGCTCATTGATGCAGCGGCCCTCGGCGTCGACAACGGCACCGGTCGGCTTCCACTTCATCTTGAAGGGCTCGGGCACCGCCGGCCGCTGCACGACCGCGACCACATCCCAGAACGGCTGCGCCACGAAGCCCTCGATCTGCCGGTCGCGGTCCACGACCAGGCGGAGGGTGGGCGTCTGTACACGTCCAACGGACAACACACCCTCGACGCCACGATCCCGGCCAAGGAGGGTGTACGCCCTGGTGAGGTTCATGCCCACCAGCCAGTCTGCGCGCGCTCGGCCCAGACCCGCCGAGTAGAGAGCGGCTGTGCGCTCACCTGGCAATATCTGCGCGAGGGCCTTCTTGATCGACGCCGGATCCAGCGCCGACAGCCACAAGCGCTGAACAGGGCCGCGCCATCCGCAGGCCTGCAGGACCTCCCGCCCGATCGTCTCGCCCTCGCGGTCGGCATCCGTGGCAATCACAACCTCTGTACCCTGCCTCAGCAGCTGCTTGATCGCTTTGAACTGCTTGGCGCCTTCCCGCTTCACCTCCAGCTTCCATTCGCCGGGCAGGATGGGAAGCGAGTGCAAGGTCCACTGCTTGTAGCCCTCGCTATACGCCTCTGGCGGACACATCTCCAGAAGGTGGCCATAGCACCAAGTCACCGCAGCATCGCCGCAAGCAAGATATCCGTCGCCTTTGGTCCGCACACCCAGCACACCCGCAATATCGCGGGCCTGGCTCGGCTTTTCACAAATGAAGATTCTCATGTAGGTGCCCCGTTGTAAGAGAGGGCATAGGCAATAGCGCATCCCCAGTTGAGGTAAATCACTTGCCACACTCTCGACGCGGCCTCACCTGTAAGTTCCCAGTCAGCGTTCACGTTGGAGGCCGCGCTGACAGCCGTCAGCAGAAGCGTGGCCGACCAACCCAGCCAGGCAACTTGATTCACTGCGCTGGCCACGACTACTCCGCCTTGGCGTCTCGCCGATCGCGCAAGACCCGGAGGCCCAAGATGACTGGGAACATCACGATTGCGACAAGCATCTCGATCCGGTTCTCATGCCAAGCCTCCGCTGCGTCCTTACACGTATGGCCGACGATGTTCGGTCCACCGCCCATGGTGCTGCAGGTCACGTAGATGAAGCCCCAACTGACGATCGTGAAGATGATCACGACGCCGATAGCGATGACCATCTTGTCTTGGAAGGCGTGGACGACCCGAAATGCCGCGGCGGTCTTGGGATACTTATCAGCCATGTCGATTCTCCTTGCTCGAAGCATTGGAGGGGCGGCCATTGGTGGCCTTCGAAATCTGTCGGATCGCAATGGCCACTCTTGCGTAGATGGCGGGGTCGCTCTTGAGGTGTTCGTAGTCGAGCAGATCGGCCGCGACAAGCGGCTGATCGAGAACCGCCCGGCGATGAGCCTGGGCCGCGCGGCGCAGGGCATTGGGAACAATCTTCTCCAGGTCCTGGACTTCATCGGCCGCGCGCAACCACAACGCCTCCCGTGTCCGCTCCCAGGTCCGACGCGAGATCGTCTCTCTGCGATGCCACCACACTAAGGCGCCGGCACCGAGAAGCAGGCAGAGAGCCGCGGCCGCCGGCGCCGGAACGCCCAGCAGGTACAAGCCGAAGCCCACCAGGTACGGGGCGCCATTTATCATCAGGGTCGTCCCCAGCGACGGCGCGTCGACTTCGGCTTCAGGCAGCGTCGCCAGGGCCACCGCGCACGGAATCTTATTTAGAACCTCAGTGTCGATGTCGATCGTGCTGAACATGGCTGCGGAAAAAATCTCAGGATGGAATCGTGGCCGGACGGACCATCCGCCCGGCCACGAAGCACTTCAAGGCTTCAACGAACGGACAACACCGTTCCCGACTTCTTCTCCACCTTGACCGGAACGCCCTTGGCGAGCTGATCAGCCTCGATGCCCAGACGCAGGCCGGCCGTGTAGAGGTGGTTGAGAACCGGCTGACGAACACCACGGAGGGCTTCCCTGCCCTCGGTGTCCTGGCCGTCGTAGAAGCAGTGCAACGCCTGCGCAATCAGCTCGCATTCCGTTGGGAGGAGCTCAGGCGCCGCTTCTTTGGGATCTCCCATTGCTGTGCAGCCTCCTACTTGGCGGAACTCTTCGGGACGCAGGTCAGGTAGTGCCAGCCCACGCGCATGCCCTTGCCGAACTCCTGGGCCTGCGCCGACGCCGTGGCCGCCGCGGCTTCGCAGGCGGCCTTGTCATCGAACTCAGCGAAGGCAAAGCCCGGGCTCACGATCTGCGTGCCTTGCATGGGGCTGGCCACGAAAACCGCGATGAGGATGTAGTGCAGCATGTAGAACTCCTTTTTCGATTGAGGGTGGAAGGCGTCAATGGCCTAAGGCAGGCCGATGACGCCGACGCAATTCTCTACCGCCTGAAACAAAGCTTTCATCGAAGTTCCCCTTTCGGTACATACCACCTGACTCAGGTGTCAGGGTGTCAAAGCCACTGCGTTCCGTAGGTCGTCACTGCCCACCAGGCCAGACCCGTGACTGCCATGACGACTCCCGTCACAGCACGGCCTGGTCGCCGTCCGCCGCCGCGCTCACCTCCAAAAATGAGGAACATCCCGGTAGCAATCAGCAGAACGGACATCGTCTCGTTATAGGTCATCACAGAACTCACACTCTCAGTTCGGCCAAGTGAACCTAGCGAAAAGCTTCATCACCACAGCGACGCCGAGCAGCCCGAGGCCCGATCCGACCCAGGCGCGTTGTCGCCCCTCGGGTACGCCCACTGCGACAAGCAGGTGCCCGGTGCCGGTCGCGGCAAGAAGCACGGCAATGATGTTCACCGTCAACATGAACACCGACATTCCCTCAGCAGTGGCCATCGCTGACCTCTGCCGGGGTTGTCTGCTCGAACTCGATCCAGGGGTCACAGCCGAGCATTTGCTGCATCGCGCCTCGCATGCCACGGTTCGGCTGGTATCGGCCACGAAGGCAGGCATGCAAATGGCTGCGGTGGCAGTCAGCTTCCGCCAGGACCCTCTTGAGAGGGACACCTCTGGCGCGTAGCAACATCGGCACGCTGAGTACCAGGGGCACGCCAGCGCGCGACAGTACCCCCAGGCATTGCCGCGCCTCAGCCGCGCCGATGTGCTTCCACTTGAACATTGTCAAGTTCCACACGGAACATCAGTCCTGAGCGGGAGCCTCGTCACGGGCCGAGCGCTCGCGCATCTGGATGCGCTCGATGCGGGAAGGGTCGATGGCCACGTAGTCGGCGTGCAGCGTGAAGGCGGAGCGATCCTCTCCGCTGTCCTTGTCGGTCCAGGGACGCAGTTCCAGCGAGCCCTCGGCGCGAATACGCATGCCCTTCTGCAGGAGCTTGGACAGAGGTTCAGCACGCGGACCCCAGACGCTCACGTCGAACCAGAAGCCGCCCTTGTCGACATAGCCGCCCTCGCCATCGGGGATGGAGCGGTCGAAGTACGCGCGGAACTCCAGCACCGGCCGGGGGCCGTTCGCCAGGTTGAGGGTCTTGAAGCTGGGGGCGGTGCCGATATTGCCCGTGCCGCGGAACTCGTTGGACATCAGTGACTCCCTGGGTTGATAAACGCCAGGGCACACTGACAGCTAGACAATGTTCAATGAAGTGAATATCACGCCGCTTCGCGGTGGGCTTTTCGCAGCTTCCCGAGGTTGCTTCGGTGTCGGATCAGGTCCTCGACCCGCGACAGCTCGTAGGCACAGCAGGCGAAGTCCAGATTGAACTGGATCCGCCGGCGCTCGAACTCCAGGACCTGCTCGCGCACCGCCCTTGGCAGCGCCAGAATCCGCTCCTCGACGTCGGCCAACTCACAGCGAGAAGCCCGCTTACTTGCGCCAGCAGACCGGCGCCAACGCAGGTAGGTGTGCGACTCGTGACTGGTCCTGGCCGGGTATACCGGCATCGAGCGCTGCGGGAACGCCTCGAACCAGGCGACCCTCATGCGCTCTCCCTGCGCCAGGAGCTCCGCCTTCCGGGTCTGGAGGCCTTGCAGCCGCTGCTGCAGCTCCGGCATCGGCGTCTCCTCGAAAGCCTGGCCCGCCAGGCTTTCGCCAGGTAACCGCGGCCGATCACCGTAGAGGCCCAGGCGCTTGCGCATACTCAGAATCATCTGCCCGTCGATCACCCGCTGATCCGCAGCACCCTGCGCCAGATCTCCATGACCACTGCTGCGCAACCAGTCGCGCACCTGAGCCTCAGACACGCCCAGCTCGTGGGCGGTCTCCGCGATGGTCCTCATGGTGTCTTGTCGAGCCCCCGGAAATAGAACTGCTGCAGGGTCATCCAGGTAATCCTGCGCCGCCCGATCTTGCACCAGCCCCACGCCGATGTCTTGCCGGCGGCGCGCAACGCAACCGCTGCGGCAGTGCGTATGCTGGCCGTGTGGATGGCCAGGTTCCCGATCAGCGTCCAGCCTTCGGCCTGCCGCCGCCGGGCGGGCTTGCCGGTGGCCCGATCCACCAACCGGCCCGCCCGGTCACCCCACAGGACCAGGTCCAGCTGCTGCTCCCGCCTGCGCCTGGCTGGCGCAGGATTGGCGGCATGATCGTTGTTGCAGCCGCCAGCAAGCGAAGACTTTGGGGCAGTCACGGCACGCCCTGCTGGACTGCTGAGCCAGGACCCAGAACCTGGCCCCGGTCTCTGAGCCAGCACCGGCGTCGTGGCAACAGGAACACCTCATCGTCGTTGTTCGGGAAGAAGTGCAGGATGCGGCCAGCGACAGCCACATAATCGGTGAGCCAGCGCAAATCCTTCTGTCGCTGGCTGGGGTAGTTCTCAAAGTCGTTGCAGGTAATTGACCAGGTTCGGAACTGACCCAGCATCCGCTTCGTCTGCCCGACCCAACCCGTGAACGGCTCATGCTCGGTTACCCGCAGCACCCGGTACGGGCCGCTGTAATTGGTCCTGACCCAGGCGCCGGGTCGCAGCAGATCCGCGACGGTCGGCATGCCCCAAGGGGTTTGGCGCGGCTGGAAGGGCTGCGGCAATTCCATGCCCAGCTCCGCCTGGTAGGCGGAGTGTGCCGGCCAGGTGGCCGGCCGCGGTTCCCGGACGCGGCCGGCCCGCTCCCGCGGGCGGCCTCTTGGCCCTGTGGCAGATTCGTCGGCAATCATCTGGCTCATTCCCGGATCGCTGGCGGGGCCTTCGGCCCCTTACCCTTAAAGGGCCCTTTAGGGGCCTAGCTCGCCGTCACGTTCTGGCGCAATGGTTCCGTCACGGCTCGCGGCCCGGAGCTCGGCTCGCCAGTTCGTGTAGCTGAACCAATGGATCGCAGTCAGCACGAGCCACAGGGTCGTAAAGCCAACCATCAGGGCCTTCTCAGGCTCCGGCAGCTTGCCCGACCCAAGCCAAGGTCCACCGATGACGAGGGGACCGCTCAACAGCCACGGAACTAGCGTCGCAGTTCGCATCGCAATATTTGCCTTGGCGCCGTCACAGGCCATCCCCGCATAAAGGAGCAGGCCGATCCCAATTGCCGCAATACCCGCAGCGATCGGGAATGTGCTCAATGGCATTAGCAGAAGCCAAGAGCCCGCCAAGCAAGCCGAGCCGACGCCCCAGAGCATCGCGCCTGAGAGCATCCTCTGCTGAAACCCCCACCCTACATCGACTTCGGCTTTTCGCGACTTCGAGTTCACACAGCCTCCTTCGGCTGTGTGCCCCCTTCGGATGCATCAACGGGGCGACGGATGCCCGGCCTTGCACGAGTCACTGCGGTTCGGTTGCCGGTCACCGTCGCAATCGCTGGCGCATTCGGCGCGCGCTGAGCCTTGCTGAGCACCTCGGCCGGCAACTTGCCCATCTTGTCCTCAGCCTGCTTCGACTTCGCCGTCATCAGGCGGATGTCCTCGCGGTTGATGCCGAGGAAGCTGTAGCCGATCACGCCGGTGAAGACGCGTCGCACCAGGCGGCCGCCGTCATGCAGCAGCTTCTCTGCGGCATCGCGGTCCAGCAGCGCCACATGCCGGGCAGTCAGGATGGTCCGCACCAGTTCGTCGTACTTCGCCAGCAAGTACGCGCCGCGGAACGCGAACGGATTGCTGAACGTCAGCGGCACCTTGATGGGATCGACCGACTGCGCCACTTGGACGTCCACCCCAGCCTGCGCCAGGAGCACCTTGTTGACGTGCTCTTGCAGCACACCCATCTCCGACCAGGCTTCCTCCAGGAACTCGTGCAGCTTCACCAGCCACCAGTCGGCGTAGGGATCGTCGGTGCGGGCACCGTTCCAGATCGGTCGCAGCATCGCCGCATAGCGGGTGAGGCCAATGATGCCAGGCGTGCCGTCCTCGGCGCGGCGACCCTGCACCAGGCGCTGCGCCTGGCGAGTCTGGATCGTGAGCCAGGTCTCCGACCGCAACGCACCAGGCGCAGGCAAATCGTCATCGTCACCGCCGGTGGGCTGCTCCAGAACCATCGGCCCGCCAGCGGCGGCACCGGCCTCATTGGCAGGTACGGTTTTCGGGGATCTTTTGCTTGCCATGAACTTCTCCAGAAGGCCCCTAGACGGGGTATGAATTGAGCCAGGCCATACGGCCCAGCTGGGGTTGAATGGGATTGCTCCAGGTCATCGGCGAACTTCGGTAGTCGGAGGCGGGACAGGCGGTCTGTCACCATGGGAGACCGGTGGGCGAAGATCGGGGCGCTGAGCCAGGAGCTCCTGAATCTGTTGGCCGAGCCGGGCAACTTGCCCTGCGGCGTCATCGATTCGGATCTGATGCGCGCGAAGCTGCTCGTCGGTCGGGCTTCTGCCCGGACCAATACGCTCCAGCTTTTGCTTCCACTGGAGGGCGTTGAAGTGCTCGTCTCGGAGATTCTTCAGCCGCACAGCCTCTTCATCGACAGGCATCGGAGCCGCAGCAGGCGCCGGTGCCGCGCTCGGTCGGGCAGCCATCTGAACAACACGATTACGACGGATCAGAGTCCCGGCGATGGCACGCTGACAGAGGGTCCGCAGGTACCCCAGCGGCCCATAGATGAGGGGCTCCATGGTTCCGGCCGCCGCAGCTCGAATCCGGTCCCCGAGAAGGTCTAGAACTTCCTGTTGGAGGTCGGCAGGAACCTTGGCCAGTTGCATCCCCGCCAGAACAATTTCGTTCTTGCTGAGCTCCGGCGGGAATTGGAGGGAAGCGCCTTCGGAGGCCTCTGCATTGGACTCGGCTTGATTGCTCGAAAGCCCTGGCGGGCCGAGCTGTAAACAGGGTTTACAGTCCTCAGCAGGCCCTTCTTCGGGCTGTGTACACTGTGCACGGTCCGCAACCAGCCCCGCCGCAGGCTGATTAGGCCCTAGCCGCTGCTCGCCTGCGCCGCTCCGCAAGGCAGTTGGTTGCTGTAAAGAGCCTTCACAGACCGCGACCAACCCCTCCGCGCCGAGCGAGACGTCCGAACAAGGCTGTGTGCACTGTACACAGTCCGCAACCTCTCCCTCCCCTCTGGGCTGTATAGGGCCTATACAGCCCCCGTCCTCACGCGCACGCGCGGATTTGTTATCTAAACCATCAAGATAAGTTGTTGTAGTAGTTATATTTTTACTACCACTACTACCTAAAGACGCGCGAGACCCCAAAATTTGAGGGTTCAAATTTTGGGGCGGGGGCGCCAGCTTCATTTTTTGAAGGCGGTTACCCATCTTCATTTTTTGAAGATGGGTGTTTTCATCCATCTTCAAATTTTGAAGATGGACCTCAGAGGCAAAGAGATCGAGGTTTCGGCCATCGTCTTCTTGGTCGCTGTCCTGCACCTCAGTCTGGACGCCATCCTTGACCCGGGACTGCAATGTCATCGCAAACCCGCGTCGCACCCCGAATACCCGCTGGGCGGGCTCGCCGCCTTGGCCGGGAGCGGCCGTGATGAAGCGCATCGCCTCCATCCGCTCGGTCATAGCGTCCCGTGGCGCGGTGATGTCGATGCCATCCTCGATGTCCAGCTCGATTGATCCGAGGACGGCCTTGGCCACCTCGCCAACCCGGCCCTCTCCAGGTTTGGCGGCCAGGCGGCAGAGGAACTGCATGTACTCGGGATCGAGGTGCAGGGTGTCGCTGAGGGCCAGGGGCTCGTCGTGAAGCGCGTAGACGTTGCCCCGGAAGCGGCCCTTCCTGGTGCGCGCCTTCTGGACGCAGAGGGTGAGCCAACGCGTGGACCTCAAGATCGAGATCGCGCGGGCTACCGTCGCGTCTGAGGCGACGTTGGCCCACCGGGCGATCTGATCGTAGGTCGGGAAGCCCGTCGCGCCCTGGGCGGTGGCCTGGAGCTTGATGACCTGCCAGACCACCTTATCGACCGGCTGCAAGATCGGATCCTGGATAAGCAGCCGAGGCAGCGCGTCATGCCAGTTGCCGAGGAACAGCAGCCCCTCGTTGGCCTTGGCAGGCGTCTCGTCCAGCAGCTGATCCAGGCTGGCCAGGATCAGCACCTCCAAGGCCCTGGTGCGGGGCGAGGCCTCCGTCAATCCGCCGCGTGGCGTCGAAGCGGCGCTCATCGGGCACCTCCTCGGCCTCGGCGGTCCGGTGCCTGACGTGACGCCCAGGACCAAGGATCCACGCCGATCCGCTGCCGGAAGGCAGCCCGCAGTTCCGGCGTGGCGTCGTAGTGGCCATCCAAGGCCTTGTGGACGCCGGCGCGGGATCGGCCGAGCTCTGCGCACACTTCTTCCAGGGTGTGCCCACTGACACGCAGCAGGAACAGCACGGATTCGCGGAATGCGACGTGGTGCTGCGCGTGGCATCGCAACAAGGCTCTTGCCGTGGTTGCGTTCATAACCTTACGAACGTAACCACGAGATGCGGAACTCCGATGGGGCATCATGTCGACGGCCCCTTAGGACCACGCTTCACGACTTGCGCGCGATTCCGCACATCTGTGACCGATGCGACCAGCTGACGAATCCGCATGGCTGCCAGTTCTTCCGCCAACTTCGCGGAACCCACCGGCTGACTCCACCAGATGTCTCTCGGTGAGCGGTTGGAATTCGGCTTGAATCGAATGGTGCCGACATATCCTGCTCGGCTTGGCTGGAACGAGCTGGTGCAGCTCAATGCTGCATTGATCGCTTCCAGGCTCTGGAAGCAGCCCATGTAGCAGGCGTCGATGTAGAGGTACGCATCCGGCGTTCCGATCTTGATCGATGGATCCTTGGGCGCAGAAGGATTTACCCTCACCTCCAGAACCGGGCCGCGCCAGATGGCCCCGTGGTGCCAGACGAAATACACGTCCTGGCCGACCTGGAGGTCGGATCCGATATACGGGGCGGCTGCTGAGGCGGCGCTGTTCGGCGACGTCATGGTGATCGCGTCGATTGCGATCGACGCCCCCCATGCGCTCTGCGGGGCGTGATCGAATCGCCTTGCAGTTGCCAGGCCCACGGATCAACGCCGAGTCGCTTCTTCATTACAGCCCGCAACTCTTCTCGCGGCTCAAATTTGCCAATGAGCGTGTGGTAAAGCGATGCCTTGGAGTAGCCCGCCTCAGCCATCACTTCCGTAATGGAGAGCTCCTGCACGCGGAATGCAAAGGAGACTGTGGACACGAGCGGGATACCAAGCTCCCTGTGAAGATCGAACAGCCGAGTCAGCTGCTTGGCATTCATTGGTGACTCTGGCTATATTTGGGGTGTGAGGACGGTGCATAGGCGGGATAGCAGCCCGCCGAAAGCCCAGCCAATAGCTGCACCGCTGTTCTTCGTGGCGGGACGCCGCCACTCATTCCAGACTCGCCAACCCTTGCGGGATGGCACCTTCTACGGAGAGGCCCGAAAGCGCCTCCCCTCTTGACCCGGGCTTGGGTCTGCACCGCCCTCACACAACTGTTGCCCCTCTCCGCGCGCGCCGTGAGGGTGAAGCTCTTGTATCTGCCATGGCCAAGACACACGACGAAACCGGACGTAAGAGTCCCCCGATCAGCCTGGAACTCTCCCCGGGAACCAAGGAGCTTGGGCCTCTGATCCGGGCTCGCATTCCAGGAGACGAGTCGCTGGCCGGCCAGGTCATCGACTTCCATGAACTCGTGGTCGAGTGGATTTCTGACCACCCTGATCGCGGCACCACAGCCTTCGCGACGGAGGGCGAGCAGCTGGCCAGTGCATTCGAGGCTGCGGCGACCGCGCTGCGCGAGGCCGTGCGCAGGCACCGCGGCTGGTAGCGTCCCGGCCTTCATGCGAGGCGCTCCGGGCGCTGCTCGAAGCTACTGCGTAGCCCTGCCTCGAAGGCCTCCAGGTGCAGGTCCTTCAACTGCCGCCGCTCCTGCTCGAAACGGGACAGCATCGCCGGCGTGTGGGCCCAGCTCTGGATGAGGTTCCAGATGGTGCGCAGTGGAATGCCGGTGACGGCCGGGAGGATTCTCCAGAGGTCGTCTTTGCGAAGGTGTTGCGGATCGCTGGCCTTGGCGAGACGCACCCAGATCGGCCAGATGCGCTCCTCCTCCTCCGCGGTAGGCGCCCTCGGGCGCCCTCGGCCATCCGACATGTCGCAGGCCTCGCGCCTGGCCATGTACTCGCGCTGGGAGAACCCGAAGACGCTCTTCATCATCGAGAGCGGCGCGTCCAGCCGAATGATGTCGCTGATGAGCTGGCTGCGCGCCCGGGTGCGCTGCACATGCTCTACCAGCCACTCCCAGACCTCCCGGTCGACCGTGACGCTCAGCGGGTGGCCTCGCGTCATGCTAAGCGCGTATAGGTCGGGCAACGACAGCTTTTCGAAGCGATGCACGTCGGCGGGGGTGAAACCCACTTCCCTGAGCGAGAGAAGGTCTCCCTCTACGACGCACCGGGAGGCGTACTGGAAAACGGCGAACACCAGGTCCGCTTCCTTGGTGCGATCGGTACTGCTGATCCGTTCGTCCTTCTGCGGGATGGCGCTCATGACGGATCCTCCAGGGTCAGGAGGTCGATCTCGGCACGCTTGGCAAAGCTCGTGAGTTCTCTGTAGGCCAGGAGCACTTGCAGCCCCTTACTCCAGGTCGTCTCCGAGCTATAGGAGACGAACCCATAGCCGAAGCCTGCGGCGTCGGCGATGGGGAGGTGCTGGCCAATCGCTGCGGCCATGTCCTCCTGGATCATGCATTCCAGCAAGCGCGGCCGGATCAGTTGGGTGAACTCCGGAATTTCCTCATGACGCGCGCATGCTGGAAGGAGGTCGGCGCAGGTGGCCAGCAGCCACCAGCTCCAGCCGCAGAGCAGCTGCTCGAACTCGTTCTCCGCGACGGCGGACACGAGCTCCGGGCGGGGGAGCTCGGTCACGATGTAGCCGTTGGCACGCTGCCAGGGTTTGAAACAATCCTGCATCCCGACGTGGGCCGCAAATTCCTCTGCAGCGGCCCTTAGCGCCAGGCGCAGTTGCAGGGTCGTAGCCCGAGGATCCTGAGGCGCAAGATCGTCATCGAGGCGCGGGCCGGTGTCCGCCGGCGACTGCGAGGGATTCGCAGTCTGGGGAGGCTGGGCTGGCAGGCGGTGGCCACCCGCCGCAGCGGCCGAACTCGCCGTAGGCGTCTTCTGGAGCGGCGCAGGGGGCTTTGCGCCCTGGGCCGCCTCCAGGCGCTGCGCCGCTGGCGCTGCGCCTGGCTTCCCGCCATCTCCCTGCTGTTGGGCGGTGCCGGCGTCCGGAGCCGCTCCTGCGGCGCGCGACTGCTGCGCTCCCGATTCTGAGGAGCCTTCGGCAGAATTACCGATCAGTTCCGCGCCCAGCTCGACGGTGACTTGGCGCACCGAGATGCCGGCGCGCGCGGCGATCGCGGCTTCGATCGCGCGGCGAGCTCGATCGTGGTCCCAATCAGAGCTATCGCAAGTCGCCAAAGCTTCCTGGAGGACCGGAGACCACGAATCCTCATCTCCGAGGCCGTGGCGGATCCAGACTTTTGTGGCTGCTGCATCCAGTTGCCGTATACGCTGGATTCCGGGCCTTCCCATGCCATTACCGAGAGCCAACGGGATCACCTGCTCCAGCACGTTCATTGTGTAGAACAGCTGACCCAACAAGCTGAAGCTAACGCGATACCCACGCTCCATGAGCTTCGATGACAACTGCCGCAAGGACAGCTTCTCGCCTGCTTCGCCTTCCAGGAGATCCGCCGCTTGGCGCACTGCCCTCGCCTTGTCGATGAACGTCAGGTCGCCGCGAGTCTCGTTTTCGACCAAATGACCGACCAGGACATCCGCCTCGCCGCTCCACGGTTCGAACAAGCAGTTCACCTTGGTGAAGCGATCCTCTCCCGTCTCGGTGAAGAGTTCCTTGAGGATGGTGAGGCGTGTATTGCCGCCATGCTTGAGCATGTAGTTCGGCGCGGCAGGCCTGCGGGTGATGATGAGAGGTTGCTTGAGCCCCTGGCTGCGGATGGACTCCTTGATGTCTTCGTAGGCCGCGTTCTTGGTGCGGCGGGGATTGTTCTCGTAGCCGTCGATGCGCGAGATCTCGACCACCATGGGGGTGACCGTGATGGGATCGGACGGCTGCAGATCGCGCGAGCTGCCGAAGTGGGGCATCTGCAGCATGGAGCTGAGCTCGCTGTCGGAGGGCTTTCGCTTGGAGCTCATCGAGCACCTCCCGCTGCGACGCCTGGCCGCGGGGTAATGTCGGCATCAATCCCCGGAAGCCTGCACAGGCCGCGCAGGGCCTCGGCGATCTCGGGGTAGTCGGTGCTCATGGCGCCTACGACGTACAGGACGCGCCCGGTGACGACCGCCGTGCGGTCTCCCGACTCCTCCGGCCTGAAATGATGTGCCGCCTCGGCGGCGGCCATCTGAATGCGGTTGACGGCGCCCGTGTACGTGCGCCGGGCCGCAGGAATCGAATTCCCCTTCATTCCGCACCCCCATCCCGGGCTGCGGGCTCATTCGAGATGTGGGGGAGCAGTTCCCGGGCCAGTGCCAGCATCGTGTCCCGGGCGCTCTGGCTGGGGCCGCGCCGGCGGGACTCCCAGCGATGGACCGGCGTCCGGTTGGTCGCCGCCTCGCGGTAGGCCACGGTGTTCTGCACCACGGTGTCCAGGATGCGGATCAGGCCCCGGGACTGCGCGAAGGATTCCTTCCGGAGCTCTGCGGCGATACGGATGGCCTCGGCGGCCCTGTCCATGCGGTAGATCACCCCGTACAGGGCGCCGACCGGGGCCCCGAGGAACTGCATGGGACGCAGGCGTTCCAGCATGCCCAGGGTGCCGCGGGCAAACTCCCGGGCCGACAGGATCTCCGGGGGGATAGGCGACAGCAGCACGTCGGCCGCCAGCACCGCGGCATCCTGCAGGGGCCCTACGGCGCCCTGGGTGTCGATGATGATCACGTCGTAGCGGTTCAGCCGCGCCAGGGTGTGCTTGAGGCGCACCCGGCCGTCCGGGGTGTGCAGCACCCAGTTCTGCAGCCGGCCCTCCGGGTCGTCCGAGACGACCAGGTCGCAGCCGACCATCGTGCGGCTGATGGACGACTCCAGATCGCCCTCGGTCATGAGGGCGGTCAGGCCCCGGCTGGCCTGGCGCTCCAAGGCGTAGTAGCTCGATAGGGTCGGCTGAATGTCGGCGTCGATCAGCAGGACGCGCTGGCCCAGGTCGGCCAGAAGGCCTCCCAGATTTGCCGCTAGCGTCGTCTTACCGACGCCCCCCTTCGTGCTCGTAACGGTCAGTATCAATGTCCCAGTCCTCTCTTCCATCGCTTGCTCCTGTGTGTGGTGGACACGGAGCTCCCCTGCTTGGAAAGGAGTTCTGGACGGCCTTGCGGCCTCGAGAGTCTGTCGTTACGCTTTGATTCGCCTACTTCTTTCGGTTGGTACCTGGTTTCGCCCCGACCTCACTGATTCGTAATCAGTAGGTCGCAGGTTCGATTCCTGTTTTCGGCACCATTAACCTTTCCACCGACATCCAAGGTTGTCCACGGAAAACCAGAAAGCCCGCGTAAATGCGGGCTTTTTTGTCTTTGGCTGTCCATCGCCGCCTGCTGGCAGCCACGGCGCATTGTGAGTAGGATTGTGAGTACACCCCGCCTGTACTCACTCCCTGGCAGGGCGTACTCACAGGGGCATACTCACAGCATGCTGACGGACGTGAAGCTGCGCGGCCTCAAGCCGCGGCCGAAGCTGTACCGGGTGGCGGACAGCGAAGGCCTCTGTATCGAGATTCGGCCGGGCGGCTCGATGCTCTGGCGCTACCGCTACCGCTTCGCCGGCAAGGCCAACATGCTGGGCCTTGGCGAGTATCCGCAGGTCAGCCTCAGGGAGGCCCGCCTAGCCCGGGATGCGCAACGCAAGGTGCTCAAGGGCGGCGCCGACCCCTCCGTGAAGCGCCAACAGGACAGCGCCACCCTCGCGCTGGCGCAGGCCAACACCTTCAAGGCTGTAGCCGGCGAGTGGCTCGACAAGCAGCAGCACCTAACCCAGTCCACTTTGGACAAGGCAAAGTGGATGCTGGAGGAACTGGCCTTTCCGTGGCTCGGCACCCGCCCGATAGCGGATATCCAGCCTCCCGAGCTGCTGTCGGTCCTGCGTCGCGTGGAGTCGCGTGGCCGGCTCGAAACCGCACAGCGGCTCAAGCAGCGCTGTGCCCAGGTCTTCCGCTACGCCGTCGCAACGGGGCGAGCCGAGCGAAATCCCTGCGCTGACCTGGCCGGCGCACTGGCCACTCCCAAGACCGTACATCGAGCCGCAGTGCTGGACCCCACAGGCATCGGCGAGCTACTGCGGGCCATAGACAGCTTTACGGGCACCTTCCCCACCGCCTGCGCGCTCAAGCTCGCTCCGCTGGTGTTCGTGCGGCCGGGGGAGTTACGACAGGCGGAGTGGGCAGAAATCGACCTGGACGCCGCGCAGTGGCGCATTCCGGCCAGCAAGATGAAGATGCGCCGCGATCACCTGGTGCCGCTGTCCTCTCAGGCCGTGGCAATCCTGCGGGGCCTGGAGCCACTCACCGGAAGGCGGCGCTACCTGTTCCCGTCTGTCCGCTCCGGCGCCCGGCCCATGAGCGAGAACACCATCAACGCCGCCCTGCGCCGGCTCGGCTATGACAAGCACGAGATGACCGGGCACGGCTTCCGCTCACTGGCGTCGACGCGACTACATGAAATGGGCTGGACATCCGAGGTCATTGAGCGCCAGCTTGCACACGCGGAGCGCAACAAGGTGAAAGCCGCCTACAACCATGCCGAATACCTGCCGGAGCGCCGGCGGATGATGCAGGCGTGGGCTGACTACCTGGACACGCTGCGCGATCGGCGCAACGTCGTCGCCGGCAACTTTGGGCATGCCGCATGAACGCTGCGCCGCCTTCCACACTCAGCCCCTCTCCCTCTGCTTTTTCGACTGGGACACTGGGACAGCGGGACAAAGGCACACAAGCCATTGAAAGCACAGGGGGCGGACTGTCCCAGCCAGTCCCACCTGTCCCAGTCCCGGAGCCGAAAACGGGCTGACCGAACCCGCCCGCCTAGCCCGACGGGGCAAAAAGCCGGAACCCTTCCCGGCCTGGCGGCGCGGCTTTTCGAGGGGCGCGCAGATAGGGGCGCGAGATGGGAATCAAGACGCGATACACGGTGCAAGAGCTTTGCCAGCTGTGGGCCCTCACTCCCGAAGAGGTCGCACAACTGGCTGCAGACCTGGACATGCCGGTCTTCTTGCCGGCGGCATTCGATAAGCGTGGGGACTACCTCCATTTCCATGATGGCGTGGACAGGGCCACTGGGCGGCTCGGCACGCGGCTGCTTGATGCAGTGGGGGAAGGTGAAGACCAACACGGGGTCGCACGCGCTCTCAGTGGCGGCCAACTGGCATGGAAGTGGGCACCGATTCGAGATGAGTTCTATGCATGCCACATCCGCGCCCCCGCCGTCCGGGCAGTGGAGAAGCAGCGCAGCGACCTGGCAAAACGAGCCAATGCCCTTGAGAGCACCCGCGAAAACAACACCCTGCTGAAAATGGTTTTGGGGATGGCACGTGCGAAGTACGACTACAAATCGAGTGTAGATCGGCAGGCATGCACAGGAGACAAGGCCGGATCCATTCCATCCGACACCGAAGTCACGCCAGCCACCGTCCGTAAGCTCTTAGCGAAGGCGGAAGAGAGTTGAACGATGCGGGCCAGCTGTGGTGTGAGAGGAAATTTGGCTAGTTAGGGAAATTTCCCCAGGCGTCCAATACGGGTTGGCATCGTGGCTCTGTCTGCCGGAGCCCAAGAATGTCCATCGCCTTATTGAAAGCCCCTGCGCTGTGTGGCCGCCTCGGCTGCAGCCGAGCCCATGCTTACGCCCTCGTCAAGGATCGCCTGCTGATGCGGCCGATTCACCTCACTCAGCGGGCCGTCGCCTGGCCCAGCAACGAGGTGGACGAGTACATTGCCGCCAAGGTGCGCGGCGCCAGCGCCGACGAGTTACGCGACCTGGTGCAGCGCCTGGAACAAGCCCGCACAGCACCGCGCGAGGTGGCGGCGTGAGCACGGGGCGCTGCAGCCCCCGCGTGCACGGCGAATTTCCCACCCTGGATGATGTACCGCAGGATCTGATGAGAAGCGCCAGCTATGGTCGCGCAGGTACAGCGGATGGGCTGCACCCGCTGCTGCAACCGCCTGGCCTTGGCTCGCAGCTCTTCAAACTGGGGCTGCCGGAAGCGGCCTACCTGCGCTGGCGCGAAATCGACGACGCGCTGCAGGCGAACCCGCCGGGTTCGATCACTGCCACGGCGCTCGCCGATCGGCTTCGCCAGCTCGGAATGATAGGCCTCGCCATTCGTCGGCCACCCAACGGGGATGACGGCAAGGTAAGCGCCGACCTAGCAGCGCTGTGCGGCACGGAGTCCAGTGTGGCACTCGAGGCCGAGCTACCGGGCCGCATCTATGCCGTCCCCCTGATTCCGTGGACGCGCGGGCGGGCCGATATGCTGGCGGCGGAGATCCAGGCCGAACCAGACCAATGGGAAGCTGACAGCATCCGCGGGCAACTCTTCGAGGCTGAAGAGCTGGCGCGACGCATGAGAACGGCTGCATGAACTCCCACCCTATCTGCGCGAGCTGCTTCTACTTCGCCTTGCGCGAAGGCGCCGAGCGCGGCCAGTGTCGGATCAATCCCCCGACACTACGCGATCGCTACGGCGAATCAATCTCGATTTTCCCGCCCGTCGATCCGACGAACTGGTGCGGCAAGCATCGGGCAGCACCGCGACCGGATCGGCAGGAGGCATTGCCCCTACGATGAACTGCCGCCAAGCCATGCGCTTCGCGCACCACCGCGCAGGAGTTTCGCCGGCGAAACTCTTCGGCACGGCGGCTCTCTACCCCCGTCTACCTAGCAGGCCTGCCAGCAAGCCGAAGGCCATGAATGCCAGCAGGGGCAGAACGGCCAGCATAGGAACGGCCAGCACGATAGTGAAGGCACGTTCCAGCACCTTCCCGCCCACGATGTCGTGTAGCGCTGCCACGGTAAGCAGCACAACCGCAGCGCCCAGCAGCCATGGCGGCCAAGCTCCAATGCGCGCAGGCGTACTACTTGCTCCCATTGTCGTCCACCAAGAGCGCACCCGCGATTCCAGTAGCGCCGGAATGGATGGCGATCCCTTCGCCGGCGAAAAGACCAATGCGAGCCAGGGCAAACAGGGCTGTGTCGGACTGCTTCATCACGCCATGATACGACTCGGCGCCCCCACCTGCAGCAACTCAGCACCACTTAACCGCTTGACGTTGCCTCCGGGCGCGCGCAGCATCCCGGAACGGAGCGTAGAAACTCCTAGCGAAAGCGGTGCAGCCGGCCCCGACAGTCAGCCGGCTTTGTTGTGCCTGTGCGTCTTCCAACGCTCGGGAGGGCGGCTAATACAAGACCCCGCAAGGGGAAATACGCCCGCCGTCTTTCGCCGGTTTCTAACCTCCCGAGCACCAGCATTGCCGCATGTCATAGCGCGGCAATGCTGACTTTCAACCCAAGCACAGGAGGCCCAACCATGGCCCAGCAGCAACACGCCGCCGCGCTGGCGATCAAGAAGCGCGAAGTACCCTCCATCCCCGCACGCCCGGCCCACCGAGATCAGATCGGCGCAAAAGCAGCCCGGCACTCGCATGATGCACTCATGGCGCTGGTGCTTGAGCTAGGCCCCACAGATGTACAGCTACGCGCCATCTGCGAACGCATCGAGGCATTGGCCGGCGACTACCAGGAACTTGGATACCGGCGCGCGAACCTGCCGCATGCCTGGCCGCACCATGGCATGGTGGCCGCAGGTGCTGATCCCTATTGCCTCGGCAAGGAGTTGCTGTGCACCGCGACCTATGCGCGCGAGCTGGCGCGCGCCCTAGATAGCGAGCCGGCGATGGCCGCCAGCCAGATGCTGTATATCGCCGCCACGCGGATTAGCGGTGCACTCACTCGCATTGAGGCGGCGGCGCGAACCGATCTCACCCTACTGGGACTGGAAGGGGGCACGGCATGAACGCTTCCTTCGGCATGAGTGCTTCTTACGTCCTAGTCCGCCGCCCCAATGACCCCCATTTCGCAGCCGTCCTGCCTGAGACCGGCTGCGCCTGGTGGTCCGACGACGAGCCGCCCACCATCATTGTGGGGCACCTCACCAGCGACGAGAAGTGCGCCCGCTTCGCGGCTCTCTGCCGTATCAGCCCCGCCGACTTGATGGCGTTCCGCGATGATCCGGCCATGCCCACTCTGGAGCTGCCGGTAAAGGGGGAGGCATGAACGCCACCCTGAATGCCGCCGCGCTCCAGCTCGACGTGATCGCCAGCATCGCCCGGCGGATCGACGTGCAAGCCCTACTGTTGCGCGAAGCGCTGGATCACGGACGACAGACGGACGTTGCCCGCGTTGCAGGTGAGGCGCTGGAGATGCTGCGCGGAGATGCCATGCGTGCCCAGCATCGAGCGCAAGAGGCCGCGCTGGCGATCCGTAACGCCGCCGCAGTCGTGGAGGTACAGCCTTGAGCACCCGAGCGGCGCAGTTGGGCGGCAAGCTGCGCGCGGCGCGGGCATCTTGATGCACTCACTCTCCCTGGCGGACATTTTGGACCAGTTCCGCGCGGCACTCGCCGCGCGGGGCTTGGTCCCTCATAACATCGTCGCCGACAGCTTCCAACGCTGCCCGGTCGAGGGCGCCAAAAAAGGAAAGAAGGATGGCGCCTACATCCTCTTCACGGATGGCATCCCGGCCGGCGGTTTCGAGAATCACCGCGACAGCGGCGGCTGGGAGAAGTGGCAGGCGAACATCGGCCGCAGCCTGACGAAGGAGGAGCAGGAGGCGCTGCGGGTGCGCTGGGAGGCCGCCAAGCAGGCACGTGAGGTTGAGCAGGCCAAGCTGCGGCAGCGAGCGCGAGAAAAGGCCGCAGCGCTATGGAAGCAGGCTAGCGAGACCGTGCGAGCGGACCACCACTACCTGCAGGCCAAGCAGGTGCGGGCCTATGGGCTACGCCAATTGCGTGAAAGCCTAGTGTTGCCAGTGCACCTCGGCCGCGACCTGGTGGGCCTGCAGTTCATCCGGCCGGACGGCGGCAAGATGTTCCTTACTGGCACGGAGAAGAAGGGCGCGCACTTCGAGATCCAGGGCGACGGATCGGCACCGGAGGTGGTGGCCATCGTGGAGGGCTACGCCACGGGCGCCACGGTGCGCGAGGCGACGGGCTGGCCGGTAGTGGTGGCCTTCGACAAGGGCAACCTTGTGCACGTCGCCAAGGGCTTGCGCAAGGCGTGGCCGGCGGTGCAGATCGTGCTGGCGGCGGACAACGATCACCGCACAGAGGGCAATCCGGGAGTCACCGCAGCGCAGGAAGCTGCGCGGCTTGTGCAGGGCCTGGTGGCAATCCCGGACTTTACCGAGCACGCCCACGGCACGGACTGGAACGACTACGCTGCCCAGCACGGCCTGCAGGCGGTTCGGCAGGCCCTGGAGGCCGTGCAGGCGGGTGCTACTGCCTCCCCGGGCGACTCCGACGTGCTGGCGGGCTCCGCAGAGGCCACAGCCGCGGCCGGCGCGCCATCTCCTCCGGCGCCACCGGACGGGCAAAGGGATGAGGAAGAGGATGACGGACGGGCGCCTCTGGAGCGCTTTGAGGTGACAGCACGCGGGGTTTACTGGATCGGCGCCTATCAGGATCGCAAAGGACGCTGGCGCGAGGCCGATCCGTTGTTCGTATGCTCGCCTTTGCACGTCGAGGCCGTGACACGCGACACGGCCGGCAGCGGGTTCGGTCGCCTGGTGGCTTTCGATGACTTGGACGGCCACCGGAAGGAGCTGGTACTACCCTCGCCTCTGTTTGGCGGCGGCAAGGGTGACGAGCTGCGCGGCAAGCTGATGAACGAGGGCCTGCCGCGCGTGAGCTTGGAAGCCAAGGCGCAGCGCAAGCTGATGGAATACCTAATGCACACGGCGCCTGCTGAGCGCGCACGCTGTGTCACCAGCGTGGGCTGGCACGGCACCGTGTATGTGCTGCCGCAGCGCTGCTTCGGCGAGGCGAACGGAGAGCGCTTCTTCTTCGGCCCCGGCTCCTCCGATGAGAACCCCTACTCCCAGGCTGGCGCGCTGGACCGTTGGCGGGACCATGTGGCCAGGCCTGCGGGCCATCACAAGCGGCTGATGTTCGCACTCTCCTGCGCATTCGCCGGCCCCCTGGTGGCGCTGGCTGGCGCGGAGTCCGGCGGCTTTCACCTTGTAGGCGGCAGCAGCTCAGGCAAGACCACAGCCATGCGCATCGCGTCATCCGTATGGGGCCATCCCTCCAACTACCTGCGCCAGTGGCGCAACTCGGACAACTCGCTGGAGTACGTGGCCGCGGACTTCTGCGATTCGCTGCTGTGCCTGGACGAGATCGCCCAGGCAGATCCCAAGATCATCGGTGATGTGGCCTACATGCTGGCCAATCAGCGCGGCAAGGAGAGAGCCAAGCGCGAAGGCGGCCTGCGTGCAAACAAGAAATTCCGCGTACTACTGCTGTCCACGGGAGAGGTGGGTACGGCGGCACAGATCAACGCCAGCGGCCAGAAGAGCCGCGCCGGACATGAGGTGCGCATGGTCGAGGTGCCGGCCGATGCCGGCAAAAGCTTCGGCCTGTTCGACTCGGGCGGCGATGCGGGTAGCGCTCGGGCCTTAGCGGGCAACTTGGTGGACATGACCACGCGCCACCATGGGCATGCAGGTCCGGCATACCTGGAGCGTGTAGTGAAGGAGCGCGCGCAAATCTCCAACGACGCGCGACAGCGCATCAAGGACTTCGTGGAGAACGCCTGCCCCAACGGCGCTGACGGTCAGGTGTTGCGTGTGGCAGCTCGCTTCGGCCTGGTGACATATGCCGGCGAGCTGGCCACGGGCTACGGTCTGACAGGCTGGCGATATCAGGAGATCGAGGATGCATGCCTACATGCCTTTAACTCTTGGCTCGAGCTGCGCGGTACCGCCGGCGCCAAGGAGCCTAAGGACATGATCGCCCAGGTGCGACGGTTCATCGAGGAGAACGGTGCAGCGCAGTTCCCTCTGATCGATGACGAGAAGGACGGATACCCGTCGAACAACAAGCTGCCCTATCAGTCTGGCTGGCGGAAGTCCGGAGCTAATGGCGCATTGATCTACATGTGCTTCCGCGAACGGTTCCGGTCAGTCATCTGCAATGGCTACGACTATCGCGATGTATGTGCAGCACTTCAAAAGGCAGGCATGCTGATAACCGATGGCGGAACGGGAGAAGCGCGTTACACGAAGAAGATGCCGGCGCCGAACGTGACCACGCGCATGCACTTCTATGTCATCGACGGGAACATGCTGTTCTCCTCTGTCGCCTGATCGCCTGCTTTTCCGAAGCGGGACGCCGCCCCGTTTGTCGGAAAGTTCTTGACTTCCATGGACGTCAGTAGATTCCCATGGACGATAATATGAATTTATTCTAATTTAATAAGTCAATAACTTTCCGACAAACGGGAGGGCGCCCCTCTTGGAAGCGACAGCATCAAATGAGCGATGCAGCGCCTCGCTGGCGACGCGCGGTAAACCTCAACTGCTCAGCCATACCAGTTTGTAAATCGAGAGCACCGACCGCCAAACTCAGCAGCCCGGAATGGCCGGGCCGTGCATTGAGGCGCAGATGGCAAAGGAAGTGCAGTACCCGTCAAAACAGGCCACAGCCGCAACGATCGAATTGGTCAAGGCCTTCGTTGCCGCAAACCCGTTCAAGCCGATCAGTTTCATGCCGCGAAACTCGGAGGAGCTTGCAAGAGAGCAAGCCAAATACGTGCTGGCCCTTTACCAGAGCGTTTACCAAGGCCTGATCGAAGCCCCAGACATGTCCGAGTGAAAGCCTCCAGGCTTTCATCAGCACATACCGATGGGCATCAAGGATGCTGAACTCAATGGCAGGCGCGTAGCGCCGTCAGCCGCCCGCGCGTTGGGGCGCGGGGGCGGGGTCTTAGTTCCGCGAGTTGCAGAGGCAACGGCGAGCAACGCCAATGCAACGCTTACGGGTCCTCCCGAGGGGCGCCTCTCACGGGTACGTGAGCCCGCTGGACAGGGCTAGGCAGTCGCCCCACTACAATGACAACACCACCCACGACTGGGCGACTGTCTGGCCTCAGGCTGCCTGCCTGGCGTAACGCTTCACCGAGGCATCGCTGATGCCGAAGTGCTGGGCGGTGGCGGCGATGCTGGCCGCGTTCTGCGCCTTCCATGCAATGACCGCAGCAGGATCTGCAGCCACCGGACGGCCCATGCTGACCTTGCCCTTGTGGGTCTTGCCCGTGGCAGCCAGCGCCGCCCTCGCCGCCTGACGGCCGGACTCACAGCGCTCCACGATCCTATGGCGCTCCATGTCCGCCACCTGCGCCAGCACGGCAAGGATCAGTTCGCCGACGCCGCGGCCGATGATGCCCAGGCCGTACACATCGACCGTCACACCGCGGTCCAGCAAGGCCCGGACATTGGCCTGCACATCCAAGGCGTCACGGCCGAGGCGATCCACGGCATATACCGCCAGCGTGTCGCCCTCACGCACGTAGCCAAGCATGGCCCTGAAGCCAGGACGCTCCGCGGCCTTGGTGGCACCGCTCACCCCCTCGTCCATGAACTCTTTGCTGATCGAACTGCCGGCGCCGAGCGCGGAGCGCTGGGCTTCGATGCTCTGGCTGGCGGTCGAGACGCGGTAGTAGGCGATGCGGCTCATGTTCGGTCCCCGATGGCGCGGAAATGGGTCAGAAGATATGCCGTCATTATGATCCAGTTCATAAGTCAATTGCAATATCTTTTGATCCACTTTCGTCCACGGAAATCCATGGGGGTCAAAAGGGATAACTTGTTGCCTAGCCGGGTCTGTCGCTCTTCGGCAACTCGGGATGGCCCGACTGCATCGGCGCGTTGAGGGGCAGCAGGCAGAAGCCGGACTCCAATGGATCGACACCAATGGGACTGGGACAGAAAACTGGGACAGCACCTAGTTATGAATTATCAAGCTCACTCAGTGCTTTACGACAAGCGCCCCCCGTCATGCCCCACTGCCCCACTGCCCCAGTTCCTGGCAAGCCTCAGCGCCGGGGCGCCAGCTCAAGCCTGGGCGGATCGCCATGGGTCCTCCCGGAGAGATCGTTATGCGGGTACGCGGAGGCGCGTTTCTTTCGCCGGCGCAAAGTCCCTGAGATGAGTTCACACCCCTAGGGTGGCTAGGTGCCTCACGGGGCCGTGAACCGGGGCGTGCTCCCTGTGAACGATGCTGCGGGCCTCGCAGCTCTTCCAGCCCGCCGATCCGCCCTTTACTTGGCGAAAGCGGACGCCGGTGGAAATGAGCGCGAAAACAAGACCGCGCTCGCCCCACCTTTCAACCGCACGATTGGCTGCCGACACGAGCGAGCGGACGCGCCTTAAGATGCTGTCGGGAATGGAAGCAGACGCATGAAGCGACGATTACGTAAGAAGAAGCGGCTCGGCGAGTTCCAGGAGTTGGGCTTCGGGATCTCGTTCACGCCTGCAGCTCCGCTATCAGAGAACGAAAGAGCCGCATTGCTGTGGGCGTTCATAGAACACGCCATTGAGGCTAATGGCCTCAACGCTGGCGGAGGGGGCTTAAGCTCGATGGAATTCTTCGTGACTTCAGCCATGCGCCGCGGTTCAGCCACGGACGCGCAGCGCGATGCTGTCCAGGCTTGGCTTAGGTCTCGAACGGATGTTTCCGCCTTCACAGTCGGCCAACTGGTGGATGCTTGGCACAGCCCGGCCAAAGTGTGAGTACGCTGGTGAGTACAACCGCAATCCGCGCCCGCTGACGTTCATCGGCTACAATGCTTTACGGCGTCTTCGCGGCGCCTGTTTTCGCACCATCACGGGTCCCACAGCGGCGGCGCATGTATTTGCGCCGCCGCTGTCGTTTTTAGCGAACCGAATGAGGCCTCACAGGAATGTCGGGGAATGCCCTAGTCGGGCAATTCACACCGTCTGTCGTGGCCGCTTGTCGGCGTAGAGCTACTCACCCCAGACTGTAGTATGTTTTCTCTAACCGTCTGGAGCGGTTCAAGGGGACGCTAGAGAGGCAGTATGGAAAACACTGCCCTTGGCTCGGGGAGGGAACGAATGAAGCGCGGTTCTGTAGCGACCAGATCAACCATAAGAATGCCCGGGGTGGCGGGTGGGCGAAGCCGTGCCCGGCTTTCCGCGGTACTCCGGAGCCGCGACAGGGGCTTCAACCTGCTGGAAGCCATGATCGTGGTGTCGATCGTCTCCATCCTGGCCGTCATCGGCGTTCCATCTTTCCGTGATATGTCCGCCTCCCGCGCGGTACGCAGCCACGTCGACGATCTGGCCGGTGCTATTCGCCTGGCGCGCACCGAGGCCCTCAAGCGAGGTGTCCCCGTGACACTTTGCCGCACTGGTGACGCCAACGCGGCGAGCCCCAGTTGTGCGGCCGGCACCGACTGGTCCTCGGGGTGGCTGATGTTTGTGGACCGCAATCCGCGCGGCACCGTGGATGCCAACGATACGCTGATCCAGGTCCAGCAGGCTTCCAGCAATACCGACGGCATCATCCGGACCGGCACGGCGACCATCACGTTCATCCCGGCAGGTATCGCGCCCGGCGCCGACGGAAATTTCCTGATCAGGCCCAAGGTGAACGCCAGCTCGTCCCGCTACACCACGCTCAGCCGGCGCATCTGTGTGACCAACAGCGGCGCGACCCGGCTCGTCAATGGGACCGGCGCATGCTGAGGCCGCTCATATCCCGATCGCTCCGGGGCCAGCGCGGCGCGAGCCTGATCGAGGTGCTGGTCACGGTCCTGTTGCTTTCGTTTGCGATGCTGGCCATGGCCAACATGCACGCCATGTCCCTCAAGTACGTCAAGATGGCGGAGTTCCGCGGTATCGCCACCGAGCTGGCCCTGGACCTGGGGGACCGCATGCGGGCCAACGCCAGCGGTGCCGCCAGCTATGTCTACACCGCCACTTACACTCCCACATCTTCCGCCGTTACCGTTCCGACATGCTCCAATGTCTTGGTCTGCACGCCAGCGGAAATCGCGGCGATCGACCTGGCGGAGATTCGGAACACCGTGCGTCTCGCCGTTCCCGGCGGAGGCCTGCGAGTGGAGCGCGACGCCGCCAATCCCACCGTCATGAACGTCTGGGTGATCTGGCAGGATCCCGAGGGGAATATGGCCTCCACCCTGCTGACCTGCCCAGGCTCCATCACCGCAACACCGCAACCCAACTGCCTGGCCATGAGGGTGGCGCTATGAGCCGCATCCGGATGCTCCCCCACCGGCCCCGTCAGCGCGGCTATTCGCTGATCGAGATCATGATCTCGCTGTTGATCGGTGCCGTGATGATCGGGGCGGTGCTGACCGCCGTCTCCGGCACCGGGCTCAGCGGCACCCGCCAGAGCGGATATGCGCAGCTCTCGGAGGACGGGCAGATCGCTCTCAACCTGATCGCTTCCCAACTGCGCATGGGCGGGTTCTGGGAGCCGACGTCTCCGGTTTCCTCGCTGCACAACACGCAGCCCATGCTGTTCGGCTGCCGCAACGGATTCTCCAGCGTGACCGCCGCCTTCGGCTCACTGGCCTGTGCAACGGGCACCGGCAACGATTCGGTCGCGATACGTTATGACAGCACCGAGGGAGGCACCACCGGCTTCGATTGCCTGGGCGCTGCAGTACCCGCGGGGGCTACGCCTGCGGGCTGGGTCGATAATCGCTTCTACATCGCCACTGGCCCGAGCGGAAACCCGTCGCTGTTCTGCCGCGGCAATGGCGGCGGTGACCCCCAGATGCTGGTCGACAACGTGGAGTCGCTGCAGTTGCGCTACGGCATCCCCCAGCCCGCCGCGGCCGGGAACTCCGACATGCTTTTCGATCGTGCCACCTTCGCGGGGCAGACGGTGCGATACGTCAGGGCCGACGCCCTGCTGACGACCTGCCCCCGCTTGTCGCCAGCTTCCAATTCCTGGTGCGGCGTCACCGCCGTGCGTGCCTGCATCACCATGCGCACGGCGCTCGGGGCCGGCCCCGCCACGGGCACCGCTTTCGTCAACTGCGACGGGACCAGCACCACGATCGCCGACAGCCGTCTTCGGCGCAGCATGGTGACCACCGTCAGCCTTCGCAACCGCATGCCCTGACCGTATGCCCACCATGACCAGCTCACGCCTTACTCGTTACCGCCCTGGGACCTACGGCAGGCGCAGCCGATCCGGTGGCGTAGTCCTGGTGCTCGCCTTGGTCCTGCTGGTGGTGATGACCGTGTCATCGGTAGTGGCTATGCGTGGCGCCACCGCCAGCGACATGGTCAGCCAGAACATCCGCTCGCAGAATCTCGCCCTGCAGGCCGCAGAAATCGCGTTGCGCTATTGCGAGCGCCAGTTGATGAACAGCGGGACGCTCAATGTGTTCTCACTGAACAATGGCGCTGTGCGGGACGAGTGGCGTACCGCCAGCAACTGGACGGATACAACTCGCGTCAACACGACACCTTCTTCGTTCCTGGGCAGCACCGTCACCTACGCCACAGCGCCGCAATGCATCGTCAGGCGGCTCTCCTACGACGAAATGTATGGCTCCATCGACATGGACCAGATCACGATCCGCCCCGAGGACCGTGGCGTACAGCCAGGCAGTGTCTTCATTTTCAGGATCACGGCTCGCGGATTCAGTCCCGACTTCCAGCGCAATTCGTCCGGCAAATCGATCTCGGGCTCCGAAGCCTGGGTCCAATCGACCATCCGGACCATTCTCTAGGCAGGGCCCTACAGGGGCTCACCGATTGCAGCAAACGAGGCTTCATATGAACACGCAGAAGACCGGCTCCAGCTTAGCTTCGTTCCTTCTCAACCGCGCGCCCCTACGAACTGCAACGGCGCTGGCTGCACTGCTCGGTGCCGCCGCACTGAATCCAGCATGGGCAGATCCGGCGCAGTCACCGCTCCTGACCCGTTCGGAGAACCCCGCAAAGCCGAACGTCATGTTCACGTTCGACGATTCGGGCTCAATGGCCTGGCGCTTTATGCCCGACGCTGCCTCCTGGAGCACGAACAACGCGGTTCGCTGGTCAACGACTTTCCATCCGCTGGACAATGCCACCTTCGGCAATGGTGGGTCCGGTGACGGCGTACAGCTGGTCGCTACCCGACCCAATTTTCGAACCAGTTCCACAACCACGGTTTGCAGCCCTGACACCCAGTTCGCCGACTGTCGTGCCTTGGATCTGATCTCCGCGCGCATGCGCTCGTCGGCATGGAACACGGTCTACTACAACCCGGAAATCCGATACCAGCCATGGTACAAGTCGGATGGCACGCAGTACCCGGACTCTTCGGCTACCGAGGCTTGGCTGGACCCGAATATCCGTACTGCGGCAGGCTCGGTCGACCTGACAGGTCTCCAGCCGATCCCGACCGGGACCTTCGTCTGCCGCTCGTCCACGACCACCACGCCGAATACCACGCTGACCGCGGACCGCAACAAGACGGCCACTTGCGGCACCATTTCGACTGCACCGGTCGGGACGGCCATCGCCTATGGTTCAGGAAACTGCAATTCCACCGTTCTCGGCACCGCGGCAACTTACAGCGGCACCGGCACCGGCAGTACGACCTATTGCCGACTGACCGCCCCCACGACCCAGTCGGCCTGCACCACGCTGACCGGCAACAGCGCCAACTGGACCAGCAGCCAGTGCCGTGTCAACTCTTCGCGCTGGGCCAGCAGCTCCTTCTGCACCACCCGCCTGGGCGGCATCTGGCTCAATAGCGCGTGCTATCCGGGGAGCGAGGACGAAGTCCTGGCGCCAGCAACCTACTACGAGTATGTGAACGGCTCCACCAGCACATCGGAAGCCCAGAACTACCGACGCATCCGCATCATGGACTACACCACGTTCACCCGTGGTGCCGGCCGTACCGATTGCACCATCTCGGGCTCTACCAGCTCCTGCACGCAGGCGCAGGAGTACAAGAATTTCGCCAACTGGTTCACCTATTACCGTACGCGCAACTACCTGTCGATTGCGTCAGCCAGCCGAGCGTTCTCCGAGCAGGGCACTGAACTGCGCGTAGGCTACGGCCGGATCAACAAGGCCAGCAGCAGCATTGACAGCGTGGCCACCGCCACCATACAGCGCGGGGTCAGGACCTTCACAGGCAACGACCGCATCGCCTTCTTCGACTGGCTGCATGATGTGCCCGCCTCCGGCGGCACCCCCCTGCGGCGCGCGATGGACGACGTCGGCAAGTATTATCAGCGCTCAGATAATCGAGGCCCCTGGGGCAACACCCCCGGCACGGACGACGGCGTTGCCGTCAATACGCACCTGCAGTGCCGCAAGTCCTACCACATTCTCATGACGGACGGATTCTGGAACGGCGATGCAGCCTCCAGCACCATCAACGGCTCCAATGTGGACAATGTCGCCGGCCCAACGATCACCGGCCCGAATAGCCAGTCCTACCGTTACGTCAAGGCACGGCCCTACCAGGACGCCAGCGACAGCACCACTGGAACCCTGGCTGACGTCGCGATGTACTACTGGAACCGCGACCTGAGGACGGACCTCGATAATCGCGTCAAGCCGGACGCCAAGAATCCCGCCTTCTGGCAACACATGGTCAACTTCACCGTCGGCCTGGGCGTCGGCGGCACACTGAACTATCCCGACGATATCGCTGGGCTGCAGGCAGGCACCAAGAACTGGCCCGTCCCGGTCGGCGATACCTCCACCGCGGTCGATGATCTCTGGCATGCCGCCGTCAACAGCCGTGGCGAATATCTCAGCGCCAAGGATCCGGATGAGTTCGCTGCCTCGCTATCCTCGATTCTCAATGAGATCACGGTTCGCAACGCCAGCGAAGGCGGCGTGGCTGCAACAGCCGCCACCCTGCAAGCCGGAAACCGCAAGTACGTCCCCGAATACAAGACTGCTATCTGGACCGGCAATCTCACGGCCTACGAGCTGGATCAGTTCGGCCAACAACTCTCCCCGATCTGGAATGCGGCCGCGGCACTCCCGGCGCACGGGTCCCGCAACATCTTCGTCGGCACGCGCAATGGAACACCCAAGGCGGAGACGTTCACCTGGACCGGCATGAGTGCCGGTGTCAAAGCCGATCTGCCGGGCGCAACGGAAAACCTGGTGAACTACCTGCGCGGCGATGCAACCTATGAAGGAGGTCTTTACCGGGAGCGCGCCTCGCGTCTCGGCGACTTCGTGAATTCGCAGCCTGTTTACGTCAAGAGCCTGGTCGACATGCAGTACAACTTCCTGCCGACCGGGACGGCGGGGCGCACGACCTACAAGCAGTTCCTGACAGACAAGGCAGCGCGCGATGGGGTGGTCTTCATCGGCGGCAACGACGGCATGTTGCATGCCTTCCGCGATAGCGACGGCCGGGAAATCTTCGGCTTCATTCCCCGCATCCTTATGCAGTACCTGCCGGCCCTGGCGTCCACCTCCTACGAGCATCGCTTCTACGTGGATGGGCAGCTAACGGAAAGCGACGCTTACCTGGGCGGCGGGTGGAAGAACGTACTGGTGGGAGCCACGGGCGCCGGAGCCCGCGCCGTGTTCGCTCTGGACGTGACCAGCACCGGCACCATGAATGCGAGCAACGTACTGTGGGAAATGGATTCCACGACACAGTCCGAACTGGGTTACGTCATGACGCCCATCGAAGTCGGCCTGATGAAGAATGGCCAATGGGCCGCCGTCTTCGGCAATGGTCCCAACAGCAATAGCGGCACGGCGCAGTTGTTCATCGTGAACCTGCAAACCGGCGCCCTGATCAGCAGAATCCAGGCCTCCACGGCCACCGGCAATGGCCTGGGTGGCGTACGCGTGATCCGCGATGCCAATCGGGTGATCGTCGGCGCCTATGCCGGGGATCTGCTGGGTAATGTCTGGAAATTCGACCTGGCCTCCACGAGCAGCGGCAGCTGGGGTGTCTCTTTCGCCGGCACCCCGCTCTTCCAGGCGAGCAACACCAAGCCGATCACGGCAGCGCCGCAGTATCTCGCACATCCGCTGGGCGGCTACATGGTGCTGGTGGGTACGGGCAAGCTGTACGAAGAGGGCGACCAGGCCACCACGGCCCAGCAGGCCCTCTATGGCCTCTGGGACAAGCAGCAACTCACCGTCGACGGCAATGGCGTCGCTTCCTGGGCCACCGTTACGCCAGCGGATGCCCAGGTCCTGAGCAGCGCCCTGGCCAACCATGCCTTCAATTCCACGGCTATCAACGGACCTGATGGCGCGATCTACTACCGGCTCAACACGGCGCCTCTCAATTGGGCCACCCAACGCGGCTGGACCCTGCCGCTGACGATCGTAGCGGGGCACCGCAACCTGCTGTCGCCGACCTTCATCTTCGGCTTCGCCTTGTTCGAGACCATGTCGCCGACGACGCAGGGGGCGCTGAACCCCTGCGACGATACCGGCACCGGCGGTGCCTACAACCTGCTGATCAACCCGATCGACGGCACCATGCCTCAGACAGCGTTGTTCGACACCAATGGCGACGGCTACGTCAACAGCAGTGACACGATCGTGGCCGGATACCGCGGTACCTGGGATGGACGCGACGTGGTCCTTACGCAGAAGCCTTGCCTCAATCCAGACGACTGCCCACCGGACCCCGAGAATCGCTGCGAGGACGGCACCAAGCTCGTCAGCGTCCAGAGCGCGCTGGGCGGCAACAGCAACATCTGCGTCAAGCTGCCTCCCCGCGAACGCTGGTGGTGGCGCCAGATACAGCAGGTACCGGAGTAAGGAATGCCCATGACTTATCGCAGCACCCAGGTAGCACGACCCATGCCGGCAGGCTCCCAGCACGGTTTTACCCTGCTGGAGCTGATGATCACGGTGGGCATCGTCTCCATCCTGGCGACGATTGCCATCCCGAGCTACACCGCTTATATCGACCGTGCCCGGAGAGCCGAGGCTCGTACTGCCCTATTGGACGCCGCGCAGTTCATGCAGCGGTTCTATGTTGCCAACAATACCTACGTTGGCGCGGGTACCGCGATGCCGGCGGCGCTCAAACGCACCCCGGCGAACGGAACTCAGGCCTATGCGATCCAAGTCGCCGCGGGCGCGACGGCGGCTTCCTATACGCTCCAGGCCGTGCCGCAGGGCCCCATGGCGGGCGATGAGTGCGGCACCCTGAGCATTACCAGCACGGGGGTGCGCGGTCGCACCGGATCGCAGACGCTCGAACGCTGCTGGAAGTAGGGCACTGAACTGGTCGCTGTAAAAAAGGCGCTGCAAGGCGCCTTTTTCTTGGTGTGGATTCCCGTAGGGCTTAACTTGCCGGTCCCGCAGGGAGGCGCCGCAGCGGCTGCGGCAACGAAAAGACAATGTGCTCTTGGCGCCCCGGCAGTTCCTGCGCGGTCTCGCCGCCCAGCTCGCGCAGGCGTGCGACGACCTGCTTGACCAGGATTTCCGGCGCGGAGGCACCCGCGGTGACGCCGACCGCCTTGCGGTCAGTCAACCAGGTGGGGTCGATGTCCTGGGGTCCGTCGATCAGGTAGGACGGCACGCCGCGCAGTTGCGACAGCTCACGCAGGCGATTGGAGTTGGAGCTGTTCTTGGAGCCCACCACCAGCACCACGTCGCACTTCGACGCCAACTCCTTGATCGAGTCCTGGCGATTCTGCGTGGCGTAGCAGATGTCGTCCTTGCGCGGACCATGGATCTGCGGGAAGCGCTGGCGCAAGGCATCAATGACCCGTGAAGTGTCGTCCACCGACAGCGTGGTCTGGGTGACGTAGGCCATGTGTGCCGGATCGCGGATGGTCATCTTGGCGACGTCGTCCGGCGTCTCCACCAGGTAGATGTGACCGCCCTGGGTGGCGTCGAACTGGCCCATGGTGCCTTCCACCTCAGGGTGCCCGGCATGGCCGATCAACACCACTTCCCTGCCCTCGCGCGAGTAGCGCTTGACCTCGATGTGGACCTTGGTGACCAGCGGACAGGTGGCATCGAACACGGTCAGGCCGCGCTTCGCGGCATCCCTTCGCACCTGCTGCGAGACACCGTGCGCGGAGAAGATGCAGGTGGCGCCTTCGGGAATCTCGTCCACCTCCTCGACGAACACGGCACCCTTGGCACGCAGATCGTCCACCACGAAGCGGTTGTGCACCACCTCATGCCGCACGTAGATCGGCGCGCCCAGCACCTCGAGGGCGCGCTCGACGATCTCGATCGCGCGATCCACCCCGGCACAGAAGCCGCGCGGGTTGGCCAGAAGAATCTGCATCAGGACCTCGTCACTTCCATCGTCACTTCTGCGACGTTGCCGCCATTTTGCCGCGTCGCAGGTCCAGAAGCATGTCCAGGATCAGAAAGGCCGCGCCGAAGCTGATGGCGATATCGGCCACATTGAACGCCGGAAAGTGCCAGGTTCCCACGTAGAAATCTATGAAATCAACGACATGGCCTCGAGTGGCACGGTCGATCACGTTGCCCAGGGCGCCGCCCAGGATCAGTGCCAGGGCGACCGCCACCAGGCGCTGGCTGGAGGGGTTGGCGCGCATCCAGACCAGGATGCCAACGCTGACCACGGTGCCCAGCAGCACGAAGGCCATCGGCGGCAGCTCGCTCATCATCGAGAAGGCAGCGCCGGTGTTGTGGACGCGGCAGAGGTTGAGGAACGGCGTCAGCACCATCCGCTCGAACTCCGCGAAGTTCTTCACCACCAGCTGCTTGGTGATCTGGTCCAGCACGATGATCGCGGCCGAGAGCCAGAGCCAGTAGACGTTCTTGTACTGGAAAGACATGGGAATTCGATTTCCTAGATGTAGCGGCGCGTCTCGCCCGCTCCGTCGACGTTGACGATGCAGCGCTCGCAGAGCGTCGGGTGCTCGGCATGCTGGCCGACTTCCGGACGCTGGTGCCAGCAACGCTCGCACTTGGCATGGGCACTGGCCTTGGCGGCGATCCACAGCGTCTCGCCACCCGGCAGGGTAGCTTCCACGGCATCCTGCGGGCGCGCGGCCATGCCCTGCAGCGTCACGGCGGAGGTGATGAACCAGAAGCGCAGTTCCTCGCCCACCGTCGCCAGGGCCGTGGCCAGTTCGCCGTCGGCATGCAGCGCCACCTCGGCATTGAGGCCGGAGCCGATCTGGCCACCGACACGCAGGTCTTCCAACACCTTCTTGACCGCTTCGCGCACCGCGGCCAGGCGCAGCCAGTCCACCTCGGTGGCGCCGGATTGCGGCAGCGCATGCCAGGTCTGCGCAAACACCGAGCCGCTGCGGTCACCCGGCAGGGCAGCCCAGATCTCGTCGGCGGTGAAGGACAGGATGGGCGCGATCCAGCGCACCATGGCCTCGGCGATGTGGAACATCGCGGTCTGCGCCGAGCGACGCGCCAGGCTCTTGGGCTGCGAGGTGTAGAGGCGGTCCTTCAGCACGTCCAGGTACAGGCCGCCCAGGTCCACCACGCAGTAGTTGTGGAGCTTGTGGTAGACCTGATGGAACTCGCGCCGGCCGTAGGCCGCGCGGATCTCCTGCTGCAGGGCCTCGGCCTGCTGCAGCGCCCAGCGATCCATCGCCAGCAACTGTTCCGCCGGCACCATGTCGGTGGCGGGGTCGAAGCCGTTGAGGTTGCCCAGCAGGTAGCGCGCGGTGTTGCGGATGCGGCGGTAGGCATCGGCCATGCGCTGCAGCAGCTTGTCGGAGATCGCGATCTCGCCGGAGTAATCGGAGCTGGAGGCCCAAAGGCGCAGGATGTCGGCGCCCAGGGTCTTGGTCACCTGCTGCGGCGCCACGACGTTGCCGAGCGACTTGGACATCTTGCGCCCCTGCTCGTCCACGGTGAAACCATGGGTGAGCACATGCGTGTACGGCGGGTGGCCGTCCATGGCGACGCGCGCCAGCAGCGACGAGTGGAACCAGCCGCGATGCTGGTCCGAGCCTTCCAGGTAGAACACCGTGGACTGGGCGCCGTTCTTGCCGGTGGCCGGGTCACGGTTCGCCGCGCTGTCCAGCGCGGCGTAGTCGGGCCTGGTGAAGCCATTGCTCTTGAAGAAGCACTGATGCACCACGCCGGAGTCGAACCACACGTCCAGGGTGTCCGTGCACTTCTCGTAGCGAGCCTCGTCCACGCCCCAGGCGGCGGGCGTGCTGCCCCACCAGGCCTCGAGTCCGTCGGCATCGACACGGTCGGCGATCTGCAGCAGCAGCGCGGCGCTGTCCGGGTGCAGGCTCTGCGTCTGGCGCTCAACGAAGACGGCCAGCGGAACGCCCCAGGTGCGCTGGCGCGAGATGCACCAGTCCGGGCGGTCCTTGATCATCTCGTGGATGCGCGCCTCACCCCAGCCGGGGATCCAGTTGGTGCGACGGATGGCTTCCAGCGCCTTCGGGCGCAGGCCGGCGGCTTCCATCGAGATGAACCACTGCGGCGTCGCGCGGAAGATCAGCGGCGTCTTGTGGCGCCAGCAGTGCGGGTAGCTGTGCGTGATCTGCGTGACGTGCGCCAGCGCGCCGCTCTCGCGCAGCGCGGCGATGATCGGCTCCTCGGCCTTGCGCACGTGCTGCCCGCCGACCAGCGGCGTGGCGTCCGTGAACTTGCCGGAGGACTGCACGGGGTTGTCCACGGGCAGGTTGTAGAGCTTGCCGACGACATAGTCCTCCACGCCGTGCGCGGGCGCGGTATGGACCAGGCCGGTACCGGCATCGAGCGTGACGTGTTCGCCGAGGATCACCGGCACCTGACGCCCGGCAAAGGGATGCTGCGCACGCGCGCCTTCCAGCGCCGCGCCCGTGGCTCGGCCCAGCACCGCGGCCTCGGCGCCGTAACGCTTGGCGATGCCCTCCAGCAGCTGCGCCGCGACGATCAGGCGGCCCTGCTCGGGGAAGTCCACCAGGACGTACTCGATGTCCTTGCCCGCCGCGACGGCCTGGTTGGCCGGCAGGGTCCAGGGCGTGGTGGTCCAGATCACGAAGGCGGCGCCCACCGCATCGGCCACACCGAATCGCCGGGCGATATCGGCGACATCGGCGGCGGCGAACTTCACATCGATGGCGAAGGACTTCTTGTCCTCGTACTCCACCTCGGCCTCGGCCAGGGAGGAGCCGCAATCCAGGCACCAGTGCACCGGCTTGAAGCCGCGCACGACGTGCCCGTTGTCGATGATGCGCGACAGCGCACGCAACTGCTCGGCCTCGAAGCTCGGCGCCATCGTCAGATACGGATGATCCCAGTCAGCCAGCACACCCAGGCGCTTGAAGTCCTCGCGCTGGCGCGCGACCTGCTCGGTGGCGTACTCGCGGCACTTCTGGCGGAACTCGCGGGCGTCGAGCTTCTCGCCGACCTTGCCGAACTTCTTCTCCACCTGCAGCTCGATCGGCAGGCCGTGGCAATCCCAGCCCGGCACGAAGGGCACGTGGAAGCCCTCCAGGCGCGCCGACTTGCAGACGATGTCCTTGAGGACCTTGTTGACGGCATGGCCGATATGGATATCGCCATTGGCGTACGGCGGACCATCCACCAGCCAGAACGGCGGCCGGCCGGAGGTATCCTGCTGGATGCGGGCATAGAGACCGCCACCCTCCCAGCTCCCGAGCCAGTCCGGCTCGCGCTTGGCAAGGTTGGCCTGCATCGGGAACGGCGTTTCCGGCAGGTTGATGGTCGGCTTGTAGTCTTTCTTGTCGCTCATGGTCTACGACTGGCACGGAGCCCGGCTGACCCGGGCCCTAAAGCTTTGGCGGAAATACGAATTATGAAGCAAAGAAGGCCATGGCGTCGGCCTTGTCGCGCTGCATCTGGGCCGCCAGGTCGTCGAGGGAGTCGAAACGCTCCTCGGGGCGCAGGAACTTGCGGAACTGGACGGTCATGGCGTGGCCGTAAAGCTCGCCCGGCTCACCGAAGACATGGGTCTCCAGCAGGCAGCGCGTGAAGCCCAGGGTGGGCCGCACGCCCAGGGCCGCGACGCCCTCGTAATCGTGGCCATTGGCCCGGGCGCGCACGGCGTAGATGCCCAGGCGCAGCGCCGGCGGGCGATGCAGGAAGATATTGGTGGTGGGCATGCCCAGCTTGCGCGCCAGCTGCAGGCCGCGGCGGACGTGGCCGGTCATCTCGTAGGGGCGCCCCAGCATGGCCTCGGCGCGCGCCAGGTCGGCCTCGGCCAGGGCCTGGCGCAGGGCCGTGGAGCTGCAGCGCTCCTGCCCCACCGCTACGGTACCCAGGCCCTCGGCCACGAAACCCAGCTCGCGCCCCATGGCCTGCAACAGGGCCAGGTCGCCGCCGCGCTTGTGGCCGAAGCGGAAGTCGTCGCCGATCACCACGGCACGGGCGCCGGCGGCGCGCACCACGGCCTCGCGCACGAAATCCTCGGCCGGCATGGCCGCCAGGCTGCGGCCGAAGCGCTGCACCACCATGCGGTCCACGCCCAACTCACGCAGCACCTTGACCTTGCCGCGGAAGGTGCTGATGCGCGGCGGCGGGTTGTCGGGCGCGAAGTACTCGCGCGGGGTGGGCTCGAAAGTCATCAGCGCCACCGGCAGCCCCTGCTCGCCGGCCAGGGCCCGGGCACGGCCGATCAGCGCCTGGTGGCCCCGGTGCACGCCGTCGAAATTGCCGATCGTCAGCACGCATCCATGGTGCCGGGACTGCAGGTTTCGGTAGCCTCGGATCAGTTCCATGGGTTCAGCTTCAGCTGCGGCGGAAATGGGCCATGCGCATGCCGCAGAGCCATAGCGTAGCGAAATACACGGCCATGGCTCCCGCCACCAGGCCCAGCACCCAGACGCCGCGCTGGCGCAGGCCGGCGTCGATCCAGACCTGCAGTGCCGGGCTGCCCAGCAGCAGCAGCGCCGCCATGGCGCCGTTGGCCGCGAACAGCCGCAGGCCGAAGCTGCGCCAGCCCGCGCGGGGCCGGTAGATGCCGTCCTTGCGCAGGCGGCGGAACAGCAGGGTCGCATTGATCCAGGCCGACAGCGAGGTGGCCAGGGCCAGGCCGGCGTGCGGGGCCTCGAAGTCCAGCAGCAGCGACAGGCCGACGAAGCTGCCGCTCATGGCCATGCCGGAGACGATGGCAATCAGGCCGAAGCGCACCGGCAGCCTGGTCTCCTGGCGGGCGTAGAAGCCCGGGATCAGCACCTTGACCAGCGAGAAGCCCATGAAGCCGAAGGCATAGGCCATCAGGGCCCAGGCGGTCATGCGCACATCATGGGCGTTGAAGGCGTTGTACTGGAACAGCGTGGTGGTCAGCGGCCCCGCCAGCAGGAACAGCCCCAGCGCGGCCGGCACACCGATCAGCAGGATCGTGCGCAGTCCCCAGTCCAGCGTGGCCGAGAAGTCCTCGGACGAGCGCTTGGCGTGCTGCGCCGCCAGGCTCGGCAGGATCACCGTGGCCACGGCGATGCTGAAGATGCCCAGGGGGAACTCCATCAGGCGGTCGGCGTAGTACAGCCAGCTGACGCTGCCGGTGACCAGCAGCGAGGCCAGGATGGTGTCCAGCAGCAGGCTGATCTGCTGCACCGAGGCGCCGAACAGGATCGGCAGCATCAGCGTCACCACGCGGCGCACGCGCAGGTCCTTCCAGCCCCAGCGCGGCAGCGGCAGCAGGCCCAGCTTGCGCAGCGCCGGCCACTGGAAGACGAACTGCAGGATGCCCGCCGCGAACACGGCATAGGCCAGGATCTGCACCGAGTCGTTGTCGATGAAGGCGGCGCCGATCAGGCAGAGGTTGAGGATCACCGGCGTGATCGCCGGGACGGCGAACTGGCCGTAGCTGTTCAGCACGCCCGACGCCATCGCCGTCAGCGAAATGAACATCAGGTAGGGGAAGGTCCAGCGCAGCAGGTCCGCGCCCAGCGCCTGCTTGGCCGGATCGCTGCCGAAGCCGGGAGCGAACACCCACAGCAGCAGCGGCGCCGCCAGGCAACCCACCAGCGTGATCATCGCCAGCACGCCGCCCAGGGTGCCCATGGTGGCGGCCACCAGATCACGCACCTCTTCCTGCGGACGGGTGGTCTTGATCTCGGTGAACACCGGCACGAAGGCCTGCGAAAAGGCCCCCTCGGCGAACATGCGACGGCCGAAGTTGGGTATCTTGAGCGCCACCAGGAAGGCGTCCATCCCCGCCGAGGCGCCAAAGGACGCGGCGAACATCACGTCGCGCACAAAGCCCAGCACGCGCGACAGCAGGGTCATCAGGCTGACGATGCCGGAAGACTTCAGGAGGGATTTGGACATGGGCGCGCAGTGTACAGAAGGCTTTGTTTTCTGGCGCTAAAAGTTGACAAAAAATGCGTCAACCCGGAGAATTCGCCCCCTTCAAAAGTCCGTTTGAATCGAATTCTTCAGGAGTTTCACCTTGGCCAATATCGCCAGCGCCAAAAAGCGCGCCCGCCAGTCCGTCAAGCGTCGCGAGCACAACGTGGCGCAGCGCTCGATGATCCGTACCAGCATCAAGAAGGTCGTCAAGGCCGTCGATGCCAAGGACAAGGCTGCGGCGGAAGCCGCCTACAAGGAAATGGTGCCGGTCCTGGACCGTTACGCCGACAAGGGCCAGATCCACAAGAACAAGGCCGCCCGCCACAAGTCGCGCCTCGCCGCGCACATCAAGGCTCTCGGCTAAGTTCCTAAGCTTCAAATGAAAAAGCCGGGCATTGCCCGGCTTTTTCATTTGTCACGCCCGCTTCTCCCGGCGCGGATGGCGGCATGCCGGCCGCATGCTCCCGGGAGGACCGCTCAGCCCCTCAGCACCAGATTGTCGCGGTGGAGGATTTCCACCTCACCCACGTATCCCAGGCGGGCCGCCAGCTCCTCGCTGCGGGCGCCGGCGATCTTCTGGGCGTCGGCCGCCGAATAATTGGACAGGCCGCGGGCAATCTCGTTGCCCTCCAGATCCAGGCATTGGACCAGGTCACCACGCTCGAACTCGCCCTCCACCCGCTTCACGCCCACCGGCAGCAGGCTGCGGCCCTGCTCGCGCAGCACGCGCACGGCGCCCTCGTCCAGCACCAGGCGGCCGCGCAGCTGCAGCTGGCCGGCGATCCAGCGCTTGCGGGCCGCCATGACGCCCTGGGCGGGCTTTAACAGCGAGCCGATCTCCTCACCCTGGGCAATGCGCAGCAGCGCATCGGACTTGCGGCCGAAGGCGATCACCGTGGCCGCGCCGGAACGGGCGGCGGTGTGGGCGGCGGAAAGCTTGGTGCGCATGCCGCCGCGGCCCAGCTCGCCCTTGCTGTCGCCGGCCATGCCGGCCAGACGGGTGTCCGAAAGTTCCGCCTCCGAGATCAGCTTCGCCTCCGGATTGTGGCGCGGATCGGAATCGAACAGGCCCTCCTGATCGGTGAGGATCACCAGCAGGTTGGCGTCAATCAGGTTGGCGGTCAGCGCCCCCAGGGTGTCGTTGTCGCCCAGGCGGATCTCGTCGGTGGAGACGGTGTCGTTCTCGTTGACCACCGGCACCACGCCGAACTCCAGCAGCGTGTTGAAGGTGCTGCGCGCATTCAGGTAGCGGCCGCGGTCGGCCACGTCTTCGTGCGTCAGCAGCACCTGCGCGGCACGCAGGCCGTGCTTGGCGAACTCATCCTCGTAGGCACGCACCAGGCCCATCTGGCCGACGGCGGCGGTGGCCTGCAGCTCGTGCAGCGTCCCCGGGCGCTTCTTGAAGCCCAGGCGAGCCATGCCCTCGGCGACAGCGCCGGAGGACACCAGCACCACCTGCTTGCCCTGGCGGCGCAGTGCCGCGATCTGGGCACACCAGTCGGCGATGGCCTCGTGGTCCAGCCCCTGCCCCTTGGCAGTGACCAGGGAACTGCCGACCTTGATGACCCAGCGCTTGCTGACGGCGAGCTTGTGGCGATCCATGTTGCGGCCTTATGCCTGGGGCGGCGTGCTGTCGGTGGGGACTTCGGATTCGATGATCTTGGGGGCCGCATGCTGCTCGACCCACTGCATGGCGGCTTCACTGAGTTCGCCCAGGCCGCGCTGCGTGGCGGCGGAGATGGCGAACCAGCGGCCCTTCCAGCGCAGGCGCCGCAGTGCCTTCTTGATCAGCGCCTGCCACTCGTCGTCGGGCATGACGTCGGTCTTGTTGAACAGCAGCCACTGCTCACGCCCGGCCAGTTCATCGCCGAACTCCTTGAGCTCGGCGTTGATCGTGCGGATGTTGTCGACGATATCGCTTTCATCGGGCGGCAGGATGTCCACCAGGTGCAGCAGCAGGCGCGTGCGCTGCAGGTGCTTGAGGAAGCGGATGCCCAGGCCAGCGCCGGAGGAGGCACCCTCGATCAGGCCAGGGATGTCCATCATCACAAAGGAGCGGTTCATGCCCACCGACACCACGCCCGGCTGCGGGTAGAGCGTGGTGAAGGGATAGTCCGCGATCTTGGGGCGGGCGGCTGAAACCGAGGACAGTAGGGTCGATTTGCCGGCATTGGGCATGCCCAGCAGGCCCACGTCCGCCATCAGCGACAGCTCCAGGCGCAGCTCGCGCTGCTCGCCGGGATAGCCCTTGGTGGACTTGTACGGCGTGCGGTTGACCGACGACTTGAAGCGGACGTTGCCCAGGCCGTGGAAGCCGCCCTGGGCCACCTTGATGCGCTGGTCGACCTTCGTCAGCTCGCCGATCAGTTCGGCAGTCTCGACATCGTAGATGCGCGTGCCCAGCGGCATGCGGACTTCGAGATCGTCGGCACCCGCGCCCGTGCAGTTGGAGCCGGTGCCATCCTGGCCACGCGCTGCGCGGAAGCGGCGGCTGAAGCGGAAGTCCGCCAGGGTATTGAGATTGACGTCGCCCACGGCGAAAACACTGCCGCCGTCGCCGCCGTCGCCGCCGTCCGGCCCTCCGAAGGGGATCGCCTTCTCGCGGCGGAAGCTGATGCAGCCCGCGCCGCCGTCGCCGGCCTCGACACGGATATTGGCTTCATCGACGAATTTCATGGCGGGACCAGGTCGGGGCGTTGAGGCTCAACGAACAAAAAAGCCCCGTTTCCGGGGCCTTTTCGGTGAGACGTTCAGACAGTTCAGGCCGCGACGATATCGACGTGGATACGGCCCTTCGGACCGCGGGTGTTGAACTGGATCGTGCCCTCGGTCAGCGCGAAGATCGTGTGATCCTTGCCGACGCCGGCGCCGATGCCCGCGCGGAAACGCGTGCCACGCTGGCGGACGATGATGTTGCCGGCGATGACCGCTTCGCCGCCGAACTTCTTGACGCCCAGTCGCTTGGACTCGGAATCGCGGCCGTTACGAGTAGAGCCGCCTGCCTTCTTATGTGCCATTTCTGTACTCCTTGAACTTAGGCGCCAACGATTTCAGTGATCTTCACTTCCGTGAAGTTCTGACGGTGGCCCTGCTCCTTGTGATAGTGCTTGCGGCGGCGGTGCTTGATGATGCGGATCTTGTCGCCACGGCCGTGCGCGAGCACTTCCGCCTTGACCGCACCACCGGCAACCAGCGGAGCACCCACGGTGAGCTTGTCGCCGTTGGAGACCATCAGCACTTCCTCGAAGGAAACGGTGCTGCCGACTTCCACGTCGAGGCTCTCGATGGACAGCTTTTCGCCCGGGGCGACCTTGTACTGCTTACCCCCGGTCTTGATAACGGCGTACATCGTGGAATACTCCAGAATAGGTCTTGAGCCGGATAACGGCCCTGAAAGAGCGCGGGATTTTAGTGATCCCCCCGCCCTTCGTCAACATTTATCCCATAAATTGTAACCGCCAGGCGTCCCCGGGGCAGGGGCTTGGAGGCCAAAGCCGCCTCCGCGGGGGCTATCTCCATATATTGATTGACGAATGCGGCCGGGCACCCTAGCCTTTCGCGGCCTTTTTCCTGCTTCCCCATGACCCTGAAAGACATCCTGGCCCCCATTGCCGGCGACATGCAGCGCGTCGATGACGTCATCCGCGCCCGCCTGAGCTCCGAAGTGGTGCTCATCAACGAGATCGCGGGCTATATCGTCAATGCCGGCGGCAAGCGCCTGCGCCCGGCCCTGGTCCTGCTGGCCGGCCGCGCCCTGGGTAGCCGCACGGCCGAGCCCGAGTTGCTGGCCGCGACCATCGAATTCATCCATACCGCCACCCTGCTGCATGACGACGTGGTGGATGAATCCGGCCTGCGCCGCGGCCTGAAGACCGCCAATGCGGTCTGGGGCAATGCCGGCGCCGTGCTGTCGGGTGACTTCTTATATAGCCGTGCCTTCCAGATGATGGTGGACACCGGCCGCATGGGCATCATGAAGGTCATGGCCGATACCACCAACGCCATCGCCGAGGGCGAGGTGCTGCAGCTGATGAACGCCGGTGACCCCGAGGTCACCGAGGAACGCTACCTGCGCGTCATCGAACTCAAGACCGCCCGCCTGTTCGAAGCCGCCTGCCGCCTGGGCGGCATCGCTGCCGACCAACCGCAGGCCGTGCAGGACGCCATCGGTCTTTATGGTCACAAGCTGGGCATGGCCTTCCAGATGGTGGACGACCTGCTCGACTACATCGCCGACCCCAGCGTCAGCGGCAAGAACCTGGGCACCGACCTCGCCGAAGGCAAGCCGACCCTGCCGCTGATCCACGCCATGCGCCAGGGCACGCCGGCCCAGGCTACCCTGATTCGCGAGGCGATCGAGCGCGGCCAGGTAGAAAAGCTGCAGGAAGTGCTCGAAACCGTTGAATCCACCGGAGCGGTTCCTTATACTCGCGCGCTCGCCGAACGGTACTCCCGTGAAGCGGTCAGCGCACTGAGCGAGGTTCCCGACTCGCCCTACAAGAAAGCGCTGGTTGAACTGGCCGGATACAACACGTCCCGCGTCAGCTAAGCAGCAGAACAACGGGGCGTAGCTCAGTTTGGTAGAGCGCTTGCTTCGGGAGCAAGAGGTCGCAGGTTCGAATCCTGTCGCCCCGACCAATTTATCCTTGGTCTTCAGTAGTTTACGCTGAGGCTGGAAAACCAGCCGACGCGCATGACCTACCTCTGTGACGTCACAGTGACGTCACAGAAATTGGTGACGTCACAGCCGATTGCGGCTCCTCAACGACGACACCGCGTGGACTCTCGAGCCACTTCGCACATCATCATCCAGCCGATCGCTGACCTTGCCATATCGCGAGTTATCGCTTCTTGCCCGTCCGTCGTAACTCCGCATCGGGCACGTACTCGACGAGCTGCGCAAGCTCGCATTTGAAGTACGCGCATAAGCGATCCAGGTTGGCTGTCTGGGTGTTGTAGCCGCGCTGATTGATCAACGCCGACACCACCCCTCGCGCAATACCAGTCTCCTGCGCCACCTCGGTGACCGTGATTCGCCGGTTCTCACGAAAAGCCTTCTCTGCAATCTGCTCGCGAAGCTTGAACCGAATCATTCTGCGACCTCCTCGGATGGCGTTGCATTATCTCATTTGTCCAATAGGTTGAACATACAGGCACTAAAGTGAACGTACGTGCCTCCTGATGTTCAATGGAGATTATTGAGATGCCGAGTTACCTCACCACCAAGGATTTGGCCGCGCGCCTGCACTACACCCCGTCGCGTGTTGGCGCGCAGCGAAAGTTGACCCAGGGTGCGCAGCGAAAAGTGACCCACCTGTAAGGGTTGAGAGTCTAGTTCAAATCTGTGGGTAAGTTGGTCTTTCGTGCTTTGGATCTGTTC
>NZ_JAUASX010000008.1 GCF_030345715.1 Solimonas sp. SE-A11 | reverse complement strand
CGTCGGTAGTGAGAACCGGCGTGCGGCTCCAGGCTCTCCCACGATCGCTCGATCAAGGGTTTATCGGGCGCGCACGCCGGGCTCTCGACACCAGATTACGAAAAGACCAAGAGATAAGGGTTAGGGAGAGGGGGAACCCTCAATCGGCGGCGCGGTGCGCAATCGGAAACAAAAAAGCCGACGCGAGTGGGGTAGTACTGGGCCCGCGCCGACCTTCCTACAGCAACCGTGGCGCCATCCGTGGCGGGACTTCACTTCCCGATCTAGCCCCTGCCCGGCCATCCATGGCCGGGCGTTCGGTGAAGCAGGCGATGCCATTTAGGCATCGCCAGAGCGCTTCATCTCACCCGTCAAATCCGACACGAACCCATTCCACAACCCCCGCCGCACGTGATGGTCGCGCACGAAACGGTTGCGGGTTTCCGGCAGCAGGTCGAGCTGGTCGCGCAGCAATTCACCCAGGCTGCGGGCCTTGCGGGCCACGCGCAGGCGCTCATTGACCCCTTCCAGGTGTCCCTGGAGCGAGCCGGCCTCGTGCAATGCGATGAGCGCGACACCGCCAAGGACGCGATCGAGGTAAATCTCGCCCTTTTCCTGCGTGGCCTTCACTAAATGACTCATCGTTTACCTCGTTTCAACAAAAAAGGGCCGGAGTTTCCCCCGGCCCTCAGATCGCCATCCGTCAGATAGCGAGGGAACGCATTCCCGGACCGGACCTTAGGCCTTCACAGCCTTCTTGGCCTTGGAAACCGTCTTCTTCACGGTCTTCTTGGCTTCGGCGGCGGCCTCGGCGACCACGGTGCCGACATCTTCACCGGCAATCTTGGCGGAGATCGTCTCGTAGCCAGCCTTGATGGTCTTCACCAGCTCGTCGCTGGTCTTGGTGACGACGGCGACGCTGTCGGTATAGGCAGCCACGACGCGATCCTTGCCTTCCGGCAGGTAGGCGACCGGGTTGGCGGCCACGGCCTTCACGCCGTCCGTCTTGGCCTTGCTGAAGCTGGACTGCGCCACGGCGAGCAGATCCTTGCCGGCGGCGACATTGGTGTCGACCAGCGACTTCACGCCTTCAACCACGATGGCATTGGCAGCCTTGAGGGTCTCGAAGCCGGACTCGACGACATCCTGGCCACGGGCCACGACGACTTCGCCGCGGGTCTTCACATCGGTGATGATGGTTTCAACGTTCATTTAAAAGCTCCTGAATCAGCAACAAAGTTCCCGGTAACAAATTCCCCAACAATTGCTGCGATGCAACATTGTTGCAGTGCATCATATTCAGCGACCCCGGGGATGTCAACGCGCCGCCCGCGCCGCGCCGACGAACGGCAAGCCGCCCCCGGAAGCCCTGGTCAATACTCCGGAAGCCTCGGATTACAAGGGGATTTTTCCTACCGCATCAGGTATGGTTGGGGCATGAAGCAGCGCATCCAGCAATTCCTGCACAGCCTCTGGGACCTCGACCAGGTGGCTCGCTATCCCCAGACCCTGGTCCGGGCGGCCCGCTATGTCTTTGTGCTGGTCCGGGACCTGATCGACGGCCAGCTCAACATGCGGGCCATGGGGCTGGTCTACACCACCCTGCTGTCCATCGTGCCCCTGCTGGCCCTGGCCTTCTCCATGCTCAAGGCCCTGGGCGTGCACAACTCCCTGGAGCCGGTGCTGCTGGAGGCCCTGCGCCCCCTGGGCAGCCAGGCCACGGTGATCACCGGCAACATCATCGGCTTCGTCGAGAAGGTCAACGTCAGCGTGCTGGGCTTCGCCGGCGTCGCACTGCTGTTCTTCTCGGTCATCTCCATGATCCGCAAGGTGGAGGAGAGCTTCAATTTCATCTGGCGCATCGACCGGCCCCGCCCTCTGTCGCAGCGCCTGGGCGAGTACCTGGCGGTGATCACGGTGGGCCCGCTGCTGGTGGTGCTGGCCCTGGGCATGACCGGGACGGTGATGAACAGCAGCGCCATGGCCTGGATCGTCGGCATCGAGCCCTTCGGCCTGCTGATCTTCATGCTGACCAAGCTGCTGCCCTACCTGTTGATCGTGGGCCTGTTCACCTTCCTCTACGCCTTCATGCCCAACACCCGCGTGCAGCTGCGCGCGGCGTTCTACGGCGGCGCCCTGGCCGGCGTGCTGTGGCAGACCGGCGCGGCGATCTTCGCCTCGGTCGTGATCGGCGCCACCAGCTACAACGCGATCTACTCCGGCTTCGCCATCGTGATCCTGCTGCTGATCTGGCTGTACCTGGGCTGGCTGATCCTGCTCACCGGCTGCCAGCTGGCCTTTTACGTACAGCACCCGGAGCAGATCAAGGCCCACAGGATTCCGCCGCTGCTGTCCGGCAAGCAGATCGAATACCTGTCGCTGATGGTCATGGGCATGACCGGCCGCCGCTTCCTGGCCGGCGAGCCGGCCTATACCGAAGAAGAGCTGAGCCTGGCCCTGAACGCCGCTCCGGAGCATGTGGCCCGGGTGACCGACAACCTGATCTACCACGGCCTGCTGATCGAATCCGGCGCCGACCGTACCCGGCTGGTGCCGGCCATGGACCTGGACTCGATCCCGGTCGCCCGGCTGTGGCGCCTGGCCCGCGCCGGCAACGACACCATGCCGCAGAACCACGAACTGCTGTCGCCAGCAGTTCATGAACTGCTGGAGGGTGCCGAGCAGGCCTTCGAGCGTCACAGCCAAGGCATCAGCCTGAAGCAGTGGCTGACCCGGCCGGGGAACTGAAGCCCCCGCGGGGACTCAAACCGTTACACTTCGCGCCCCCGAAGACGGATTCACCAGCATGACCACAGCAGATTCGGTGGAGCGCCCCTGGCTGCAGGAATACAGCGAGGGCGTGCCCGCGGACATCGACCCCAGCCTCTACGCCTCGGCGGTGGACCTGCTGGAACAGAGCATCGCGCGCTTCCGCGATCGCGTCGCCTTCGACTGTCTGGGCGCCAGCCTGAGCTACGACGAGCTGGACCGCTCGACGCAGGACTTCGCCTCCTACCTGCAGAATGTGCTGGGCCTCAACAAGGGCGACCGCATCGCGGTGATGATGCCCAACCTGCTGCAGTACCCGGTGGTGCTGTTCGGCATCCTGCGCGCCGGCATGACGGTGGTGAACGTCAACCCGCTGTACACCCCTCGCGAGCTCGAACACCAGCTGCGCGACAGCGGCGCCCGCGCCATCGTGGTGGCGGAGAACTTCTGCGCCACGCTGCAGAAGGTGGTCCGGCAGACGCCGCTGGAATGCGTCATCACCACGCAGGTCGGCGACCTGCTGCCCTTCCCGAAAAGCCTGCTGGTCAACGCCGGCGCCAAGTATCTGAAGAAGCTGGTGCCGGCCTGGCACATCGACGGCAGCACGCCGCTGCGCGCGGCACTGGCACGCGGCAAGGCCCAGCCCTACATGCGTATTGAACTGACGCGTGAGGACATCGCCTTCCTGCAGTACACCGGCGGCACCACCGGCCTGTCCAAGGGCGCCACGCTAACGCACGGTAACATCGTCGCCAACCTGCTGCAGTGCCGCGCCTGGCTGTCGCCCCTGCTGCGCGACGGCGAGGAGACCGTGGTCACCGCGCTGCCGCTATACCACATCTTTGCCCTGGTCGCGAACGCCCTGGTATTCATGTCGCTGGGCGGCCGGAACGTGCTGATCACCAATCCGCGCGACCTGCCCGGCTTCGTCTGCGAGCTGTCGCGCCACCGCTTCACCGCGCTCACCGGCGTCAACACGCTGTTCAACGGCCTGCTCAACACCAAGGGCTTCGCCAGCCTGGACTTCTCCGCGCTCAAGCTCAGCCTGGGCGGCGGCACCGCCGTGCAGCAGGCCGTGGCCGAGCGCTGGCGCGAGGTCACCGGCAAGCCGCTGACCGAGGCCTACGGCCTCACCGAATGCTCGCCCGGCGTCTGCTTCAACCCGCTGCACAAGCCGGACTGGAACGGCAGCATCGGCCTGCCCCTGCCCTCCACGCTCGTAAGCATCCGCGACGACGACAACCGCCCGCTGCCCCAGGGCCAGGCCGGCGAACTCTGCGTTCTGGGCCCGCAGGTGATGCAGGGCTACTGGCAGAAGCCGGAGGAGAACGACAAGGTCTTCACCCCCGACGGCTGGCTGCGCACCGGCGACGTCGCGGTGATGGACGAGCGCGGCTACTTCACGATCGTGGATCGCAAGAAGGACATGATCCTGGTGTCCGGCTTCAACGTGTATCCCAACGAGATCGAAGCGGTGGCCGCGCTGCACCCCGGCGTGCTGGAGTGCGCCTGCATCGGCGTACCCGACGAGAAATCCGGCGAGGCACCCAAGCTGTTCGTGGTGCGCCGTGACCCGGCGCTGACCGCCGACGCCCTGCTGCAGTTCTGCCGCGACCGGCTCACCGCCTACAAGGTCCCCCGGCACATCGTCTTCGCCGAATCACTGCCCAAGACCAACGTCGGCAAGATCCTGCGCAAGGACCTGCGCGCCCCGCCGGCATGAAGACCGTCCTGATCACCGGCTGCTCCAGCGGCATCGGCCGCGCGCTGGCCCTGGAACTGCAGGGCCGCGGCCACACCGTCTGGGCCACCGCGCGCCGGCCGGAGACCCTGCAGGACCTCGAGTCCCGCGGCATCGTTGCTGCCACGCTGGACGTGGACGATGCCGCCAGCATCGCCGCCCTGGCGGCACGGCTGCTCGCCGAGGGCGTGGTGCCGGACGTGCTGGTCAACAACGCTGGCTATGGCGCCATGGGCCCGCTGGCGGAGATGCCGCTGGCCGAATTGCGCCGCCAGTTCGACACCAATGTTCTGTCGCTGATGGCCGTCACCCAGGCCCTGCTGCCGCCGATGATGCAGCGCCGCGGCGGCATGGTGGTGAACATCGGCAGCGTGTCCGGCGTGCTGGTCACGCCGTTCTCCGGCGCCTACTGCGGGACCAAGGCGGCGGTGCATGCGCTGTCCGATGCACTGCGCATGGAACTGGCTCCCTTCGGCATCCACGTGATGACGGTACAGCCCGGCGCCATCCAGTCGCAGTTCGGCGCCACCGCCACGGCCGGTGCCGGCCCGCGTGCCGCCACGTCTTCCGCCTACGCCGCCGTGGCCGACGCCATCATGGCTCGCGCCGGTGCTTCGCAGCAGCATTCCACCGACACCACCGCCTTCTGCCGACGCCTGGCCGACGCCATCCTGTCACCGCGCCCGCCCGCGTTGATCCGCATCGGCAACGGCAGCCACGCGATGCCGGCGCTGCAGCGCTGGATTCCGACGTGGCTGATGGACCGGATACTGCGGAAGAGATTCCGGCTGGAGCGGCCACTCTGAGTGCAAACGAACGTGGGAGCGGCTTCAGCCGCGATCCTTTTCAGGAAGATCGCGGTGAAGCCGCCCCCACGGACAACGCAGGCTAGCGCTGCGCGTCTGGCAGCGCGATGTTCATCTCCAGCACTTCCAGCCCGTCCTCGCGCTGCAGCTGCACGTTGACGGCGCTGTCCGGCACCTGTACGTACTTGCGCACCACCGCGAGAATCTCCTCGCGCAGCTGTCCGATGTAGGCCGGACCGCTGCCCGGACGTCCCTCGCGCTGGTGCGCGACGACGACCTTGAGACGATCCTTGGCGATGGACGCCGTGTTCTTGGGTTCTGACCTGAAGAACTTGAGCCAATCCATGATCAGGCCCCGAACAGCTTGTTGAAGAAACCCTTCTTCTCCGCAGTGAGGAAACGGTGCGGCCGCTCCTCGCCCAGGAAGCGGGCCACCAGGTCGTCGTAAGCCTGGCCGGCGTCGGTCTCGCGCGAGGCGATCACCGGAGTGCCGGCGTTGGACGAGGTCAGCACCGCCGGCGACTCGGGCACCACGCCGAGCAGCGGGATCGCCAGGATCTCCTTGACGTCATCCACCGACAGCATCTCGCCCTTCTCGACGCGGGCCGGGTTGTAGCGCGTCACCACCAAGTGCTCGCGCACCTTGCCGGCGCCGCTTTCCACCTTCTGGGTCTTGCTGGCCAGCAGGCCCAGCACGCGGTCGGAGTCACGCACCGAGGACACCTCGGGGTTGGTCACCACCAAGGCCTCGTCGGCGAAGTACATCGCCAGGTGGGCGCCCTTCTCGATGCCGGCCGGCGAGTCACAGATGATGTAGTCGAAGTCCTGTGCCAGCTCCTTGAGCACCTTCTCGACGCCCTCGGTGCTGAGCGCATCCTTGTCGCGCGTCTGGCTGGCGGCCAGCACGAACAGGTTCTCATGCTGCTTGTCCTTGATCAGCGCCTGGCGCAGGTTGGCCTCGCCGTGGATCACGTTGACGAAGTCGAACACCACGCGGCGCTCGCAGCCCATGATCAGGTCGAGGTTGCGCAGGCCGACGTCGAAGTCGATGACCACGGTCTTCTTGCCACGCATGGCCAGGCCCGTGGCAAAGGAGGCACTGGTGGTGGTCTTGCCCACGCCGCCCTTGCCGGAAGTCACTACGACGATTTTCGCCACTGGAAGCCCTTTTCTAAGTAATCAGTCGGAATTCACGGAATGCGGCCCGCGGGCCGCATCCAAGGTTTGGGTCATGGCCGGAGCCGTCACCAGTCCAATCTCTCGATCTTAAGCTTGCCATCGGCAAGCCAGGCCTGCACGGGCTTGCCGCGCAGGTCGCCCTGCATCTGGTCCGCCACGGCGTAGACGCCGGCGATGGCCACCAGTTCCGCCTCGAAGCGGCGGCAGAAGATGCGCGCCTGGGTGTCCCCGCTGGCCCCGGCGATGACCCGCCCGCGGGCGGCGCCGTAGACATGGACGCAGCCGTCCGCAACCACCTCGGCGCCGGCACCCACCAGGTTCATGGCCACCAGGTCGGCACCGGCGGCATAGATCTGCTGGCCGGAGCGAACCGGGTCGGTGACGATCCTGGTGGGCGCCCGCTGGGCGGGGACCGGTGCCACAGCGGCCGGAGCCGGGGCTGGCGCGGGAGCCGAAGGCGGCGGAGCGGCGGCGGGAGCCGGCGCGGGGTCCGCCGGAGCCTCGGCACGGGCGGCGGCCGGGCGGGAGCCGCGGCCCTCCGGCGGCAGCACCGCCAGGCCCCAGTTGCGGGCCGACTCGTTCAGGGGGCCGTCGCTGACGCCCAGGGGCTGCAGACCGGCCGTACGCAGGGCCGACAGGATGCCGCCCAGTTCCAGCGCCTGCTCCGCCTCGATCACCACCGGCATACCCTGCATGGCCGGCGGCATGGACTTGGCGAAGTCGCGAATCTGCTCCTCCACCGTGAGGGGATCGTGAGCGAGGACACGCAGCCGGCTGACCGACAGCATGCGCCCCTTGAATTCAAGCGCTTTGGTGGATGTCATGAAGAAGCCTGGAGTTGCCCGGATTTTACACGCCCGTGACAGCTTGCGGATGCCCGGATCGCCCGCAAAGCCCGCCGCAGCCTGGGATGGCCTATGTTTTGCTAAGGCTGTGCTAGTTTACCGACAACACAGGACCACACAGCTTTGGACGGCCTACCGATGGGTACCGGGATCGACTGGCGGCAGTACCGCTGCGAGAAGTTCTATGACGAGCTGTTCGAGGCACCCGGCCAGCCCCGCCCGGCGGCGCGGCACCTGGCCGAATACCTGGACGATCTCTCCGAGACGGAACTGGGGGAGCGCCGCCTGGCCGCGGAGCTGGCGATCCGGGTCATGGGCATCACCTTCACGGTCTACACCGAGGGCAAGAATGTCGACCGCGCCTGGCCCTTCGACATCATCCCCCGCACCATCCCCCGCACGGAGTGGCAGCGCACCGAGGCCGGCCTCAAGCAGCGCGTGCAGGCCCTGAACCACTTCATCCAGGACATCTACGGCAGCCAGAAGATCGTCAAGGACAAGGTGTTCCCCGCCAACCTGCTGGAGGAGTCGGTCAATTTCCGCCCGCAGTGCGTGGGCATGCGGCCCAAGAACGGCATCTGGGCCCACATCTGCGGCAGCGATCTGGTGCGCCATGCCGACGGCACGCTCTACGTGCTGGAGGACAACCTGCGAGTACCCTCCGGCGTCAGCTACATGGTGGAAAACCGCCTGGTGACCAAGCGCGTGTTCCCGGAAATCTTCGAAAACATGAACATCCTGCCGGTGGACGACTACCCGGCACAGCTCTACGACACCCTGGCGGCGATGTCGCCCCGCCCCGGCGAGGTGCCCAACATCGTCCTGCTGACCCCGGGCATCTACAACTCGGCCTACTTCGAGCACTGCTGGCTGGCCCAGCAGATGGGCATCGAGCTGGTCGAGGGCCAGGACCTGTCGGTGGGCGACGACGACTGCGTCTACATGCGCACCATCTACGGCCCGCAGCGGGTGGACGTGATCTACCGCCGCATCGACGACCTGTTCCTGGACCCGGAGGCCTTCAACCCCGACTCCATGCTGGGCGTGCGCGGCGTGATGCGCGCCTGGCTCAAGGGCAAGGTCGCCCTGGTCAACGCGCCGGGCGCCGGCGTGGCCGACGACAAGGTGGTGTATTCCTTCGTGCCGGCGATGATCAAGTACTACCTGGGCGAGGACCCGATCCTGCCCAACGTGCCCAGCTACCTCTGCATGGACCCCAAGCAGCGCGACTACGTGCTGGCCAACCTCGACAAGCTGGTGGTCAAGCCCGCCAACGAATCGGGCGGCTACGGCATGCTGATCGGCCCCAACTCCACCAAGGCCCAGCGCGAGCAGTTCCGCGACCTGATCCTGGCCAACCCGCGCAACTACATGGCCCAGCCCACCCTGTCGCTGTCCACCGCGCCGACCCTGACCGAAGGCGGTATCGAGCCGCGCCACCTGGACCTGCGCCCCTTCATCCTGTCGCGCGGAGACAGCACCTATGTCACCACTGGCGGCCTGACGCGCGTGGCGATGGTCAAGGGCTCGCTGGTGGTCAACAGCTCCCAGGGCGGCGGCGCCAAGGACACCTGGATCGTGGACATGGAGGGCACGGCGGAAGCCTCGCAGTCCCAGTCACAGTCGATCGGCGCGGAGGCCGCCTGATGCTTACGTCATTTCGGGAGAGCAACTGATGCTCTCGCGCGTCGCCGACAATCTCTACTGGTTCGGGCGCTACCTGCAGCGCGCCGAAAACACCGCTCGCATCGTCAACGTCCACGGCCACCTGATCTTCGACCTGCCGCGGCAGGTGGAATTCGGCTGGCTGCCGCTAGTGCAGATCCTCGGCCAGGAAGAAGCCTTTCGCGAGCGCTACAACGGCGAATCCGGCGAGGCGCAGATCATGCGCTTCCTGCTGCTGGACGAGCAGAACCCGGCCTCCATCATCTGCTCGCTGCAGAACGCCCGAGAGATCCTGCGTACCATCCGCGAGTGCGCGCCGCGCGAGGTCTGGGAGCGTCTCAACGACCTGCATTACCTGCTGCAGGAGAAGGGCGACAAGGCCCTGTCGCGCTCCAAGCGCCAGGACTTCCTGCAGCAGATCATCGACGGCGCGCTGCTGATCTACGGCATGATCGGCGCCAACATGAGCACCGACGTGGGCTACCACTTCCTGCGCATCGGCGCGTCGATCGAGCAGGCCGACATGACCACGCGCATCATCGACGTGCGCTCCTCCAGTCTGATCAAGCCCAAGACCGCCGAGGACCTGGCGCCGTTCCAGAACATCCAGTGGATGGGCGTGCTGCGCTCGCTGATGGCCTACCAGATGTTCCGCCGCCACGTGCGCGGCCGCGTCAACGGCCCCAACGTGCTGCGCTTCCTGCTGCAGAACCGCGAGTTCCCGCGCAGCGTTACCTACTGCCTCAACTCCATCTCGCAGACCCTGCCCAAGTTGCCGCCCGACCGCCCGCTGCAGCGCACGCTGGACCGCTGCCGCGCACTGGTGATGGACGCCGACGTGGATCGCCTGATGCTGGGGGGCATCAGCGAGGTCATGGACGAGATCCAGGTGGGCCTGGCCAACGTCCACGATGGCGTCAGCAAGGCCTGGTTCCAGGCGGCCTGATCCCGGGTGACCCGCAAATCCTGTCATGCCGGCAGAAGCCGGTATGACGGCGTAACGCCGGATTGCCTAGGCCGCCAGCGCCCCGCTCAGGTTGCGGTGTGGCACCGGCTCCGCGAAACCCTTGACCTGCACCGGCGGGCGCGGCTCCAGCCGCGGCGGTGCGGCGGCACCCGCCAGCTCCAGCGTGCGTTCCGCGGCCAGGATCTCGCCGTCGGCCGCCTCCTCGCAGAGCCGCGAGGCCAGGTTCACGGCCGAGCCCACCGCGGTGTACTCGTAGCGGTCGCCGGCATCGATAGCGCCCACCGTCACCGTGCCGCTGGCGATGCCGATGCCCACGCCCAGGTGCGGCGCGCCCACCGACCAGCGCTGCGTCGCGGCGCCCACCGCCGTGCGGATGCCGTCTGCCATCTCCAGGGCGCGCGCGGCATGGTCCGGAATCGACAGCGGCGCGCCCACCAGCACCAGGATGCCGTCGCCGGCCAGGTCCTTGATGGTGCCGTCGTAGCGCGCCACCACTTCGCAGGCCAGGCGGTAGTACTCGCGTAGCACGCCGATCACCTGCACCGAGGTCTGCACCTGCGAGTAGGCGGTGAAGCCGCGCAGGTCCACGCTGACCACGGTGAGCTCCAGGCTGCTCTCGCGCATGGCCTGCTGCAGCCCGCGCTGGCGCACCAGCTCGGCGACGCGGCGCGACAGGAAGCGCGCCATGAACTCGCCGCGCTGTCCCTGGATCACCAGGTAATGCATGGTCGCGCCCAGGATCAGCAGCAGGCCCAGCGTCATGCTCAGCACCGCGGCGTCCTCGGGCATGACCATGGCAAAGCCGAGGAAAGGCGTGGCGGCGATGCAGCCCAGCGCGCGGACGTACTCCGGCCGGTCCGGCTGGCGGCGCAGGAACAGCAGGCTGCCCACCACGGCGGAGAGGATCGCCAGGAACAGCGGCCCGGCAAACAGCCAGAACCCCGGGCGCAGCACGGCCTCCGGGCTGCCGCTGCCGAAAGCGTTCAGGAACACGTTGACGCGCAGCTCCGGCGCCAGCAGCCCGGCGCCCGCAAACACCAGGCTGCCAGCCTGGCCGGCCCGCAGCAGGCGATCGGCAAAGCGCGGATCGAGGTCGCCGGCCGAGGTCTGCTGGCGCACCCGCAGGATCCACTCCAGGAAGGCACAGATCGCCACCGCGTCGGCCAGGGCCAGCCAGCGGGCCCAGGCGGGCACCGCGTCCAGGGCATGCAGCGGCATGCCCAGGCCCACCGACACCCCCATGGCCACCAGGGCCAGGGCCAGGGCGCGGGTGGTAGGCGAGCCGCGGTCGGCACTCCAGAACGCCAGCGACATGCCGATGGCGAGCAGGGCCAGCAGGCCGCTGGGCAACAGCGTCAGCACATCCATGGATTCCCCCGGATCGGTCGGCGCATCTTCGGCCGGCCGGGGCAGCGGGGCAAGCTACCCGGACCCTAGTCCTGGGGCGGCAGCGGCAGGGACTGCTGGTTGGGGTCGGCTTCCCACTCGAACTTGGGCAGGGCCTCGCGGAATACCTTCTCCAGCTGCTCGCCCCAGGCCTTCTTCAGTGCGGCGTAGTAGGGTGTATCCAGGTCCAGGCGCAGGCGCCGGGAGATGGCCAGGGAATCGCGCTGCATGATCGCCACATCCAGCGGCGGGCCCACGGTGAGGTTGGACTTCATGGTGGAGTCCAGCGACACCAGGGCGCAGCGGGCTGCGTCCTCCAGCGAGGTCTGGCTCATCTTGATCATGCGGTCCAGGATCGGCTTGCCGTACTTGCTCTCGCCGATCTGCAGGTAGGGGGTTTCCGGCGAGGTGGCAATACAGTTGCCTTCCGGGTAGACCAGGTACAGGGCCGGTTCCTCGCCCAGGATCTGGCCACCCAGGATCAGGGTCGCGCGGAAATCGACGTTGCTGTACTGCCCGCCCTGGGAGAAATCGCGCTGCGAGCGTACCAGCAGCTGGCCGATGTACTCGGCGGCGTCGTACATGTGGCGCACACTGCGCAGGCTGACGTTGGACGGATCGCCGTTCCAGTCACGCCAGGCATGGTTCAGCACCGACTGGGTGGTGGCCAGGTTGCCGGCCGACAGCAGGACGAACACCCGTTCGCCCGGTATCTCGAAGGTATGCAGCTTGGGGTGCGAGCGCACGTCGTCCACGCCCGCGGTGGTGCGGGTATCTCCGGCGAAGACGAGTCCGTCATTCACCTTGATCGCTACGCAATACGTCATCGCCTCTCGTCTCGCTGGTCTGTCCGGCGGGGGCGGCATTGTAGGTCTGCCCCGGCACCACGCAAATGGCTGGCGCGCCGCAGGTCATGCATACGCCATGCCATGCCGCGGCCTCTCCCGGTAGTATGCGGGTATAAACCTTGGGAGAACCAGCAATGACACAGCGGACCATCGAATTCTTCTGGGATGCGGCCAGTCCCTACACCTACCTGGCGGCCACGCAGATCGAGGCCCTGGCGCAGCGCTGCGACTGCAGCCTGCAATGGCGCCCCTTCGTGCTGGGCAAGGCCTTCGAGGCCACCGGCAACCGCGCCCCGGCCATGATCCCGGCCAAGGGCAAGTACCTGTTCAAGGACCTGCGGCTCTGGGCCAAGCACTACGGCGTGCCGCTGTTCTTCCCGCGCGTGTTCCCGGTAAACAGCCTGACCGCCGGCCGCATCGCCTGCGCGCTGCCGCCCGAGCGGGTCGGCGACTGGGCCAAGGCCGTGATGACGGCCTACTGGACCAAGGACGCCGACATCAGTCAGGCCGAGGTGCTCAAGGCCGTGGCCGACGCCGCAGGCTTCGACGGCGCCGCGCTGCTGGCGGCGGCGCAGGAGCAGCCCGCCAAGGACTTGCTGCGCACCAACACAGACGAGGCCGTGGAGCGCGACGTATTCGGCGCCCCGACCTTCTTCGTGGAGGGCCAGATGTTCTGGGGCAACGACCGTCTGGTGCTGCTGGAGGATTACCTCAACGGCAAGCTGGGGTCCTGAGACGCGCATGCAGGAAGGGCACGACAGCGGCACCAGGGTCTGGTGGTACGCCAACGGTACGCAGCAGCAGGGGCCGGTCAGCGCGCAGGAACTGAAGCGCATCGCCGCTGGAGGCGGCCTGCAACCCGACGCTCTGCTGTGGCGCGAGGGCATGGCGGAATGGATCGCAGCGTCCTCGGTGCGCGGCCTGCTGCCGGTGGCCGAGGCAACGCACCCGGCCTCTCCGGCCTCTCCGCCCGCCCCTCCACCTCCCCCGCCGGCCGCGGCGACGGAAGGCTGGAGCAGCCCGGCGGCCCTCGCCCCCGCCGCTCCGCCCACCTGGGCCACCGCCAGCGCAAGCGCTGCCGGCGACGCCCCCTGGTTTGCGGTGGCGCCGCGCAAGCTGCTGGTGATGTCGCTGTGCACGCTGACCTTCTACAACCTCTACTGGTTCTACCAGCAGTGGTGGCGGGTGCGGCGGCGCGACGGCTCCGACATCCGGCCGTTCTGGCGCACGGCATTCGCCATCTTCTACGTCTACCCGCTGTTCAAGCGCATACGCGCCGAGGCCCAGGAAGCTGGCCTGCCGCCCTCGTTCGAGGCGGGCACCATGGCATCGCTGTTCATCGTGATCACCCTGCTGGGCAACCTGCCGGGCCCGCTGGGCATGATCGCGATGTTGTCGGCGCTGACGCTGATGCCCGCGCAGGAACTGGCCAATCGCACCAACGCGCAACTGGCGCCCGAATACCCGCGCAACGACCGCTACAGCGGCCTCAACATCACAGGGATCGTGCTGGGCGGGCTGATGCTGCTGATGGCCCTGTTCGGCTCCTTCCTGCCCGAGGAAGAGACCGAGGAGGCCCCTCGGCGCAAGCCCTCCAGCTCCGCGCCGGTGGCGCTGGCGGCGCCCGGCAGCCCTCAGGCGTAGTCGTCGACCAGGCCGACGCGGTAGAGCCGGCGACCCGCAATGGGCGCCGCTTCATCGGCCAGGCCACGGGCCTCGCCGCGGCGCGAACCCGGCATTGCCGCGACCTGCGAGCGGCCCATGTCCATGCCCTGCCCGTTCAGCAGGCCGCGCAGCTGCGGCAACGACTGCGCGAGCAACTCACGCGTGGCGGCATTCGCCGCCTGGAAAGACACATCCGCCAGGGAACCCTGCGTTTCGATGCGGATGCGGATCGGGCCCAGTTCGTCCGGCTGCAGGTCGATGGTCGCTTCCGACAGCCCTGATTCGGTGGCCCAGCTGACGCGCTCGCCCAGCGAGGCGCTCCAGTCCGGATCGTCCAGCGACAGCGGCGGCAGGGCGGGCGTCGAGGACAGCGGCGCCGCGGGTGCCACTATCGCGCTGGCGGCGAACTGAGCCGGCAGCGGCACCATCAGGCTGAATGAGGGAGCGGGGAGCGGAGCGTCCGGCTGCGCCTGCAGCAACGCCTCGGGAATCTCGGCAGTGGCAGCGATCGGCGCCGTATCCGGCTCCGCCGCGACAGCCACTGCGGGCAGATCGATGACGGTATCGGCTGCACCCGGTGCCGGCTGGGCCGGCACGGCCGGTGGCGGCACCATGGCCAGCAACCAGTCCACCAGTCCGGCGGTCGCGGCGGGCGCATCGCTCTGGCCTTCCGGCAAGGGCTCGGCGGCGTCCGTGGCGGGTGGCGCCGCATCCACGGCATCCGGCAACGGCAGGTTGAACATCGGCAGCAGCGTGGCATCCGCCGCCGTGGCTGTAGCAGCCGCATTGGCGGCGGGCGGCGCCGAAGCGGCGGTCACTGCGGGCATGGCCGTCACGGCAGGCTGTCCTGGGCCGCGGCAAAGCGGCGCAGGGCCAGCTCATCGGCACCGCGCTGCTCGCGGCGCTCGTCCTGGCGCTGTTCGCGGCCGCGGTAGCAGGCGGCGAGTTGGTCCAGCACGGAAACATCACGACGCTTGAGCAACCAGGCCGCGCGCTCGGCTTCCACGGCCAGGCGTGCATCCTCCACCGCCTGCACCTGGAAGCGCTCGGCCTCGCGCAGGCGTCCGAGGAAGGCCTGGCGGTTGAGCATCAGCACCGCCGTGGGGCCGGCCGGGGCATTGGCGTATTCGTCGGCATAGCGACGCAGCTCGACCAGCCGCGCTTCCTGATCTGCGTGGCGGCGCTGTACGTCAGCCAGGCGGCGTGCCGCCTCGTCCTCGCGCTGGTCGGCGAGCGTCTGCAGCGGTACCAGTCGGCGCGAATTCATTCGTTCCCTCAGGTGGTGAGCAGGGCATCCAGTGCGCCGCGGCTGATGTCGAAGCCGGCCGGCTCGCGCACGTCCTGCCGCAGGAATTCCTCGATGCGCGGCCAGCGAGCGATGGCCGCATCCACGCGGGCGTCGGAGCCCTTCTGGTAAGCACCGATATTGATCAGGTCACGGTTGCGCTGGTAAGCACTGAACAGCGCCTTGAACTGTCGCATGCGCTGCTGGTGCTCCGGCGCCGTGATCTCGTTGGCCACGCGCGAGATCGAGGCCTCGATGTCGATGGCCGGGTACAGCCCGGCATCGGCAATGGCGCGCGACAGCACGATATGTCCGTCGAGGATGCCGCGCGCGGTGTCGGCGATGGGATCGTTGGGATCGTCGCCCTCGGTCAGCACGGTATAGAACGCGGTGATCGAGCCGCAGCCGTCGATGCCGTTGCCCGCACGCTCCACCAGTGCTGGCAGCTTGGCGAACACCGACGGCGGATAGCCGCGCGTGGTCGGCGGTTCGCCCACCGCCAGGCCGATCTCGCGCTGCGCCTGGGCGAAGCGGGTCAGCGAATCCATCAGCAGCAGCACGTGGCGACCCTGGTCGCGGAAGTACTCCGCGATGGCGGTCGCCAGGTAGGCGCCGCGCAGGCGCATCAGCGGCGAGCGGTCGGCCGGCGTCGCCACCACCACGGCGCGGCGCAGGCCCTCGGGGCCTAGGTTGTGATCGAGGAAGTCGCGCACTTCGCGGCCGCGCTCGCCCACCAGGCCCACCACGATGACGTCGGCCTTGGTGAAGCGGGTCATCATGCCCAGCAGCGTGGACTTGCCCACGCCGGTTCCGGCAAACAGGCCCAGGCGCTGCCCGCGGCCCACGCTGAGCAGCGAGTTGATCGTGCGCACGCCCACGTCCAGCGGCTCGCTGATCGGCGTGCGCGCCAATGGGTTGATCGGCGCACCCTGCAGGCGCGCGTAGCCGTTGCAGTCGAGCCGGCCCTTGCCGTCCAGGGGGCGCCCCTCACCATCGAGCACGCGGCCCAGCAGGCCCTCGCCCACCGCCACCTCGGCGGCGTGGCGGATCGGAATCACGCGGGCATTGGGCTTCAGACCCTGCATGTCGCCGGTGGGCATCAGGAAGGTGCGGTCGCCGGAGAAACCCACGACCTCGGCCTCCAGGCCGGTACCGTCGGCATTGGCCACGCGGCAGCGGGCGCCGATCTGCACCTGGCAGCCTACGGCTTCCAGGGTCAAACCGACGACGCGCTTGAGCGTGCCCTCCACCATCAGCGTGCGCGCATGGGACACCTGCGCGGACTGCGCCTTCAGGCGGCGGGACAGGAACTTGTTGCGGGCTTCGGCGAATTCGCTCATCTGCCCATCCGTAAATCGTAGGAGCGGCCGTTGGCCGCGAAGGCGCTATCGCGGCCAACGGCCGCTCCTACATCGAGCGCAGGCTTCACTCCGACTCTCCCATGATGCTCTGCGCCAGGTTGGCCTGGCGCGTATCCAGGCGCGCATCCACTTGTGCAAACTCGCTGGAAACGCGGCAATCGCCGCGCATCAGGCTGCGGTCGGCGATCACGCGCAGCGAGCTGGCCTCCGGTGGCGCCACCAGGTGCTGCTGCAGCAGTTCAGCATCCTCGGGATGCGCCATCACGCGCAGCTCGCGGCCCGCCCCATCGAGCGCGCCGATGGCCTCGCGCACCACGCCGAGCACGCGCGTGGGATCCAGCTCCAGCTCCTGCTGCACCAGGCGGCGCGCGACCTCCACGGTCATCGCCACCAGGGTACGTTCCACTTCCTCATCGATCTGCGCCAACGGGCGTGCCAGGTGCGTGACCAGTTCGCGCAGCCGCGCGGCCTCGTTGCGTGCCTGCTGCAGGCCTGCGGCATAGCCTTCGCCATGACCGCGGGCAAAGCCCTCCTGGTAGGCGGCGGCTTCCATCTCGTCCAACTGCTGCGCGGTATGCAGCACCACGTCTTCCGGGCAGCGGCCCGGGGCGGCGAAAACCGGCGGCTCCCAACGGGCCGTAGCAAAGGTCTCAGACAAAGTCTTCTCCCTTGCCGCCCAGCGAGATCGTGCCGGCATCGGCCAGGCGGCGGGCGGCCGCCAGGATTTCCTTCTGAGCCGCCTCGACGTCGGAGACGCGGGCCGGGCCCTTGGCCTCCATGTCTTCCAGCAGCATCTCGCCGGCGCGCTTGGACATGTTCCTGACGAACTTGTCCTTGATGCGGGCGTCGGCGCCCTTCAGCGCCATGCCCAGGGTTTCCGTGGACAGGTCGCGCAGCAGGGTCTGGATGCCACGGTCGTCGACCTCGCCGAGATCGTCGAACACGAACATCAGGTCCTGGATGCGCTGCGACAGGTCGGCGTCCACTTCACCGATGCGCGCGACGATGGTCTGCTCCATCGAGGAGTCCATCAGGTTGAGGATGCCGGCCGCCACCTTGAGTCCGCCGACGCTGGAGGACTTGAGGTTGGTGCCGCCGGAGAACTGCTTCTCCATGATCTCGTCGAGCTCGCGCAGTGCCGCCGGCTGGATGCCGTCAAGCCGCGCGATGCGCATCAGCACGTCGCCGCGCATGCGCTCGGGCAGCAGCTCCAGCACTTCGGCGGCCTGGTCCGGGTCCAGGTAGGCCAGCACGATGGCGACGATCTGCGGATGCTCGTTGCGCACCAGGTCGGCGACCGCGCGGGTCTCCATCCACTTGAGCGCTTCCAGGCCCTTGCTGTTGCGGCCCAGCAGGATGCGATCGATCAGGCCCGAGGCCTTGTCCTCGCCCAGCGCCCCGACCAGCACGCGGCGGACGTAGTCGTCGGCGCCCACGCCCAGCGCGGTCTGGTTGTCCAGCTCCATCACGAAGCGGTCCATGACCTCGTTGGCACGCTCGCGCGAGACATTGGTCAGCGAGGCCATGGCCTGGCCGACCTTCTGCACGTCCTTGGCGCCCATGTGCTTGAGCACCTCCGCCGCCTCGGCCTCGCCGAGCGACATGAGGAGGATCGCGGCACGCTCGGCACCGCTGATTCCGCTGGCTGGAGTTGCGTCGCCCATAGGAGCTTATCCGTGAGTAAAACGCGCACGCGACGGCGTGCCATTTTCGTGTCCCGCAAACCCTATCGGCCCGCGGTGTACACGAGTACATGAGGGGCGATAGGGGCCGCGGGGCGCGAAAATGGCCCCGTCCCGAAGGGTTGCGCCAGAAATCGCGCCATGCGGCGCCGGCCGCTGCTTATTTGGAGCCACCAAACCTCGCATCGGCCGACTTGCCTGGCGCGATTTCTGGCAGCAACGCGTGCGTGTTTTGCTCACGGATAAGCTCCTACTCTTGTCCGATCCAGTTCTTGACGACCTGCGCCACGCGCTTGGGATCCTGCGTGACGGCGCTGCGCGCGGTCTGCAGCTTTTCATCGTAGGGGTCCGGCAGGGCTGCCATCGCCTGCCCGCCCGGCCCGCGGCCCAGGGCAACCGGCCCATCGGACACCACGCGAACATCATCGCCAATACCGCCAGGGCCGGCGGCGACGCCTGGCGAGGCCGCCAGCGTGCCGCGCGGTGTCAGCGGCGCGGCCAGCAGCTGCTTCAGCACCGGGCGCAGCACCGCGAAGATCAGGGCCAGCACGATCAGCGCACCGCCGACATGGCGCAGGCCGTCGCGCAGCTGCGGGTTCTGCCAGATCGGCAGTTCGTCGGGAGTGACGGCGTCGGGCTGCACGAAGGGCGCGTTCTGCACGCTGAGGCTGTCGCCGCGCTGGTCGCTGAAACCCACGGCCTCGCGCACCAGGGCATTGACCTTGTCCAGCTCGGGCTTGCCCAGCGCCACCATCGTGACCTTCTTGTCGGCACCGACACGGGGCACGTAGTCCACCAGCACCGCCACCGAGAGGCGGCGCACACTGCCGACCGGCTGGCGCGTGTGGCTCAGGGTGCGGTCGATCTCGTAGCTGCGCGAGCTCTGCTTGCTCTGCGACAGCGGCGCATCGGTGCTGCCGCTGGCACCGCTGAGCTGGTTCAGCGGCGGGTTGGCGGTCTGCGGCGGCGGCTGGTTGCTGGTGGCGCCGGGGATGCCAGCTGCCGGGCCGGCCGGCGAGCGCTGCTGCTCCTCGGAGGTCTGCTCGCTGCGCACGGTGGCGGAGTCGGGCTTGTAGCTCTCGCGCGCCTCCTCGGTGACCGAGAAATCGAGGTCGGCGGTGACCTGCGCGCTGACACGGCCGGCGCCGAGCATCGGCGTCAGCAGTTGCTCGATACGGCGCACGTAGTCGGCTTCCACGCGGCGCGCGTATTCGAACTGCTCGCTGCTCTGGCCCAGCGGGCTGCCGCCGTCGTCGCGCGTCAGCAGGCGGCCGTTCTGGTCCACCACGGTGACGGCGGAGGGCTGCAGGTTGGAGACGCTGCTGGCCACCATGTGGACGATGGAGGCGACCTGGTCGGGCTCCAGCGTGCGGCCAGAGTGCAGTTCCACCAGCACCGAGGCGCTGGCAGCCTCGCGGTTGCGGGCAAAGGCAGAGGCCTTGGGCAGCGCCAGGTGCACGCGCGCGGCACGCACCGGCTGCAGGGTGGAGACGCTGCGCGCCAGCTCGGTCTCCAGCGCATGCTGGTAGCGAGCGGTCTCGATGAACTGGCTGGTGCCGAAGCCCTGCTCCTGCTGGATCAGTTCGAAGCCCTGGGCACTGCCGCGCGGCAGGCCCTGCGAGGCCAGCTTGAGGCGCGCCTCATGCACCTGCTCGGCCGGCACCGACACGGCGCCGCTGCCGGTGTCCACCTGGAAGGGAATCTTGGCCGAGCGCAAGGCCTCGCCGATCTCGGCGGCGTCCTTGTCGGCCAGGTTGCCGTACAGCGGCGCGAAGTCCGGCTTCTGCGACCAGTTGAATACGGTGAAGCCGGCCGCCACCGCGACGGCCACGCCCACCAGCATGATCAGCTGGCGCAGGGCGGGGATGTCCTTGAGGCTGCGGGCGGGAGAGGGAAGCGCGAGTTCGGCCATGGCGGATCAGCCCCTTAGATGGGCATGTTCATGATGTCCTGGTACGCACTGACCAGGCGATTGCGGACTTCGACCATGCCCTTGAACTGCACCTGCGACTTGGCGCCGGCCACCATCACCGAAGCCAGGTCGACGCTCTTGTCGCCCATGGCGAAGGCGGTCTGCAGGCGCGAGCTGTCCTGCTGCGCCTGGTTGACGCTTTCCACGGCGGACTTCAGCACCGAATCGAACCCGGCCTTCTGGGCCACCGGCTGTGCCGCCGCGACACCGGCCGGCCGCTGGGCGGTCTGGGCCTGCATCGCGCGGATCTGCGACAGCACGTTGTTGATTCCGATCTCGTTCATCTCGGGCTTCCGGTCCGGTTTTCGGGGTAGGTTGCAAGACCTGTTCCCGCGGGAAACGGGTTTATGGCGCGGTTTTCGGGTAGTGGTTCGTCAAGGTTCTGGCACCTTTGCTCCTCTCTCCCGCCAGCAGGAGAGAGGAGTCCTGGCTAGGCACTCAGCTGCTCGCCCTCACCCGCCAGCTCGCGAGTCAGGCCGTACTTGCGCAGCTTCTCCACCAGCGTGGTGCGGCGGGTGTTGAGCAGCTTGGCGGCGTGGGCGACGACACCCTGGGACTGGGCCAGCGCCTGGCGGATCAGCGCCAGCTCGATGCCTTCGATGTGGTCCTTGAGGTTGACGCCTTCCGGCGGCAGCGTGCTCAGGGCGGCGATCGCGCTGGCGGTGGACGGCGGCGGCAGCAGGCCGGCGGCGGCCAGCATCGCCTCGTGGCGCTCCTCGGCCGGTTCCTCGGCCGGGGTCAGCGTGGGCTGGCCCACGCGGTAGCGCTGCGGCAGCAGCTGGGCACCGACGGTGGCGCTGGGATGCAGCACCGCCAGGCGCTCGACCAGGTTGGACAACTCGCGAACGTTGCCCGGCCAGTGGTAGGCGCGCAGCGCATGCACCGCGTCCGGCGCCAGGCGCACCGAGCCGTGGCCGTTCCGCTCGTTGCTGGCGATCAGGTCGTCGATCAGCAGCGGCAGGTCCTCCAGGCGCTCGCGCAGCGGCGGCATCTCGATCGGGAACACATTCAGGCGGTAGAACAGGTCCTCGCGGAACGTGCCCTTGACGATGGAGTCCTCGAGGTTGCGATGGGTAGCGGCGATCACGCGCACGTCGCAGCGCACGCTGCGGTTGGAGCCGACGCGCTCGTAGGTGCGCTCCTGCAGGGCGCGCAGGATCTTCACCTGCATCGGCAGCGACATGTCGCCGATCTCGTCCAGGAACAGCGTGCCGCCGTCGGCCATCTCGAAGCGGCCCTTGCGCGAGGTGATGGCGCCGGTGAAGGCACCCTTCTCGTGGCCGAACAGCTCGCTTTCCAGCAGCTCGGACGGGATCGCGCCGCAGTTGACGGCAACGAAGGGCTTGTCGCGGCGCGCCGAGCAGGAGTGCACGGCGCGAGCCACCACTTCCTTGCCGGTGCCGGACTCGCCGGTGATCAGCACGGTAGTGTCGAAGCCGGCGACCTGCTCGATCAGGCGGCGCGTGCGGCGGATCGCCGGCGAATTGCCGGTGGGGCCGGCCAGGCGCATCGACTGCTGGTGCAGGTCCATGCGCAGCAGGCTGGCGCGGCGCAGGATCTCGTGCAGCTGCGGGTACTTCACCGGGTAGTCCAGCGACATGCAGGCGCTGGCATCCAGGTTGTGACGCTGCAGGGTCGTCTCGTGGCGCGGCTGCAGCACCAGCAACGGCGGGTGGTAGCGGTCGCGCTTGAGCCAGTCGACGAAGGCGCCGAAACCGGCCTCGTCGGCGGTATCGCCCACCACCACCGCCAGCCAGTCCTGCTGGCGCTGCTGTGCCAGGTTCAGCTCGGCGACCGACTCCACCATCACGGGGCTGTGGTCGATGAACTGCAGGATGGCGCCCAGCGTCTGCAAGCGCGAGGCATCGGAATCAACCACCAGTACGCGGGATTCAGACATGGGCTTCTCCGCGGGAGAACTCACGCAGGAGCTGGGCGATGTTGTGCTCATAATCCTGCTTGTTGATGAAACCGTCGGCACCCGACTGGGCAGCGAACTCGCGATGCGCGGCATCGTCGTAGTGGCTGGCGATCACCACGCGCGGCGGGTGATCCTGGGCCTTGATCAGGCGCGTGGCCTGCAGGCCACCCATGCCGGGCATGGCCAGGTCCATGATGATCAGATCGGGGCGGATTTCCTCGGCCAGGCGCACGGCGTCGTAGCCGTCGTAGCCCTCGCCGACGACCTCGACCTGCGTACCGGCCAGAAGATGGCGTGCCAGCACGACGAAGGCCTTGTTGTCGTCGATCAGCAATGTCCTGAGAGTGGTCATGTCCTGCTCCTTGCGTCCTGCTTCTGTGGTGTCAGCCCGCCCATCCGGCGGCTCGGGGTGAGGGTGCGGCGCGCTCCTTGGCGGGGGCGATCTTCATGGCTTCGCGATACTTGGCGACGGTGCGGCGGGCCACGCGGATGCCCTGGCGGGCCAGCAGCGCGGCGATATCGCCGTCGCACAGCGGTGCACCGCGGCCTTCGCCGTCGATGATGCGGCGGATCATGGCCTTCACCGCGGTGCCGGAGGTCTCGCCGGCCAGGCCGGTGATCTGGCTGGGGAAGAAGGCCTTCAGTTCGTACACGCCCCAGGGGGTCTGCACCCACTTGTTGCTGGTCACGCGGCACACGGTGGACTCGTGCATGGCGATGGCCTCGGCCACCTCGCGCAGCGTCAGCGGCGCCATGCCCACTTCACCGCGCTCCAGGAAGGCCTGCTGGCGCTGGAAGATCACGCGCGCCGTGCGCAGCAGCGTCTGGTGGCGGATTTCCAGGCCGCGCACCAGCCAGCGCGCTTCCTGCAACTGGTCACGCAGGCCCTTGTGGGTGCCGGTCTGGGTCAGCAGGCGCTCGTACAGCTTGTTCACCCGCACGCGCGGCAGGCGGTCGGCGTTCAGCTCCACCTTCCAGGCACCAGCCATGCCAGTCACCACCAGGTCGGGGGTCACGGCCTCGGCCGGCGCGGACAGCGCGGCGGCCGGCTTCGGGTTCAGGGTGCGGATCAGGGCCACGGCCTGGCCGATCTCGGCGCGGCTCACGCCCAGCAACTGCTGCAGCTCCTGCGTGCGGCTGGCGGCCAGCAGCTCCAGCGCGCCGGCAGCCAGGAACTCGGCCAGGTCACGGCCGGGGGTGCGCTCCGGCAGCATGCGGATCTGCAGACACAGGCATTCGGCGAGATTGCGCGCGGCGAAGCCGGTGGGCTCCACGCCTTGCACCTTCTCCAGCACCATCTCCACCTCGTCCAGGCCGGCGGCGAAGTTAGGGCCCAGGCGGGCGATGATCGAATCCAGCGGCTGCTCCAGGTAGCCGTTGTCGTCGATGGCCTCGATGATGGCCTCGGCGATCAGGGCCTCGCGGCGGCCCTCGATGGTCAGGCGCAGCTGCTCCAGCGCGGACATGCGGGCGTCGGTATGGGAGGCGGCGGCGTGGCGCTCCTCCCAGGGGCGGTCGTCGTCGTCGGAGGGCTCGCCGCCGGACCAGCTCTCGGCGCTGCTCCAGTCGAAGTCGGCCTCGACCTTGTCGTGGGCGCCGGCATCCATGCCGGTGACTTCCTCGTGGGTCTCGGCGGCCGGCGCGACTTCCAGCGGGGCGGACTCGTCGGCGGAGGATTCACCCTCCTCCTGCTCCAGCATCACATTGCTTTCCAGCGCCTCGCGCAGCTCCTGCTCGAGCTCCAGCGAGGACAGCTGCAGCAGCCGGATCGACTGCAGCAGTTGCGGCGTCATCGCCATGTTCTGGCTGGTCCGCATGTGCATGTTGGGCTTCATTCGTTCTCTCCTCGCCTCGTTCACCGTGAGGCCATATTTGGCGAGGATGGATTACGTCCGTAGCGGAACATTCCCTACTCAATGTAGGGGTTTACCTTACCCATGACGGTTTTCCGTCACACCCCGGAGCGGGGTGGGAAAAGCCGGGGCCTTTCAAGTGCTTGTCTGGATTGAAGATCGCAATGCAGCAAAGTGGTCCGTGCCACGGACCACCCCGGCCTTGTCGGAAAAAACTACTGGTCGGGGTTGAGTATTTGCGGCGTACGGGTCGCGCATTTGCTGCCGTGATACGCCGGTGCAGGTTCCGGGCCGCGACCGCGACGGCGGAAAGGCGTCACCGCGCCACGGCGGGCCCTGCTACCAGGGTTTCACCGAGCGCCCGACGGTACCCAGGGCATTGCTGCAGCTCAGGGTGTACTCGTACTCCGCCGACAGCGGCCCCAGCGGGCGCACGAAGCTGATGCGCTGGCGCCCGCGCGTATCCACCACCCCGGACCAGGGCTGGTACAGGGCGGCCTTGCCGCCGCTGGACGCGACGCAATTGGCCGCGTAGGGGAAGCTCCAGACCAGTTCGCCGCTGACGACGACGCCGAAGCGCAGATCCGCCACCGGCACGCCGGGATTGCCGACAAAAACATCGCTGGCGAAGATGAAATAGCTCTCAACCTGCGGCGGCCGCGTGCCCACCTCGCTGCCGTCGGTGACACGGAAATCCTTGAGGACGACATAGGTCACGCCGTCATTGCCGTCACAGGTCAGGCGGTAGCCGTAGGTGCCGGTGTGCTGCAGCGTCATGGTCTGGCTGCCGTCGGCGCCGGGCGCCGCGGGCAGCACGTAGTCGCTGGCCGGCACGCTGGAATTCAACACGCAGTTGCCGGCGCGGCGGACGCTCCAGCGCGCGGTCACCACTTCGCCCAGCCGCCGCCACTCGATCTGCGGATCGAGGTCCAGCTTCACCACCGGCTTGGGCACCTGGGCCTGAGCAACCGCCGGCAGCAGCAGCGACAGCGCCATGAGCAAAATATTCTTCATCTGCAGCTCCCCCGACCTGCAGCCACGACGTTGCAGCCTCCCATACTGCCCCGGCCGGGTCCCGGAGGGCAAAAACTACCACTGCGCCCCCGGGGTTCGATCATTACCATTCTGTGACAAGCCGCCGCGGTGTACGGCAGGCCGGCACGGCGATCCCCGCCGTCGCCAGAAAGACCGGTGCAGCAAGCCTCGCTGCCACCCTTGAGGAGAGTCATGGTGTCCAGGTTCATCCCCGATGGCTGCGGCCGTCTCGCGCTCGCATTCCTGCTGGCAGGCCTCGCCGCCTGCCACAACAGCTCCTCCGTCGCCCCGGGCGGCCAGACCGGCAATCCCGAGCCGATCCCCGAGGAGAAGCCTTCCATCGACAGTCAGCTCGGCCTGGATCTGCTGCCCGGCACCTGCGATCCGCTGGACCCGAACTACTGCACCTTCCCCTGGCCCAACGACTTCTTCACCGTGGCCGACGCCAGCATGGACACCGGCCGCCGCCTGAACCTGCAGCTGGCCGCCATGCCGCGCAACGTCCTGCTCAAGCCGATCACCCCGACCGACTGGAACAAGAACGACGGCTTCTCGCCCGGCAACGCGATCCTTACCCGCATCCCCGGCGTGGACCTGGCCAAGACCGGCGCCGTGCCCATCACCGACATCGAGGCCAGCCTGCGCGCCGACCAGCCGATCGTGGTGATCGATGCCGACACGCTGGAGCGCCACCTGATCTGGTCGGAGATGGATGCCAACCTCACCAAGTCCGGCGTCTGCGACCTGCCGGACCCGCTCACGGTCGTTACCGGCCTGCTTGAGCTGGACCAGCTCACCAGCCTGCTGCGCACCGTGGAATCGATCTGCGACACGATCCCGCTGCCGGAGAACCCGCTGGCCGATCCGGGCCCGGCGCTGATCGTGCGCCCCGCCAAGAACTTCGAGGAAGGCCACCGCTACATCGTGGCCATGCGCAACATGAAGAACGCCGCGGGCGAGATCATCGAGCCCTCCCCCGCCTTCCGCATCTACCGCGACAACCACAAGAGCGGACGCGCCGCCATCAACGAGCGCCGCCCGCACATGGAAGATCTGTTCGCCAAGCTCGGCAAGGCCGGCATCAAGCGCTCCGAGCTCTACCTGGCCTGGGACTTCACCGTGGCCAGCGAGCGCAACCTCAGCGAACGCGCGCTGAAGATCCGCGACACTGCCTTCGCCGATCTCGGCAACGCCGCGCCGCCGTTCACCGTCGATGAAGTCACCGACTTCAACGTCGAGCAGAACGCCACCATCGCCCGCCAGGTCAAGGGCACCGTCACCGTGCCCAAGTTCCTCACCGGCTCCGGCGCTCCAGGCTCGCGCTTCAACTACAGCGGCAGCAGCGACGGCCTGCCGACGCAGAACGGCACGATGAGCGCCACCTACACCTGCCGCATCCCGCGCGTGGCCTTCGGCAACGCCGCCAATGCCGCGGAAGCCACCACGGTCAACACCGTGCGCCCCTCGCTCTACGGCCACGGCCTGCTCGGCAGCCAGGGCGAAGTCGGCGGCGGCCACATCGGCGACACCGCCCAGAACCAGCGTCTGATGTTCTGCGCCGCCGACTGGATCGGCATGTCCGAAGGCGACGTCTTCAACGTGCTGACGCTGCTGCTGGACATGAGCAATTTCACCACGCTGACCGACCGCGGCCAGCAAGGCTTCCTCAACTGGATGTTCATCGGCCGCGCGCTGATCAACGAGCAGGGTTTCTGCAGCAACGCCGCCTTCCGCGTCGGCGACCGTTGCGTGATCGACCGCGGCGAACTGTTCTACGACGGCAACTCGCAGGGCGGCATCATGGGCGGCTCGCTGGTGGCCCTGTCGCCGGACATCCGCGCCGGCGTGCTCGGCGTACCCGGCATGAACTACTCGACGCTGCTGCAGCGCTCGGTGGACTTCGACACCTACGCCGCGTTCTTCTACACCGCCTACCCCGCCTCGCTGGACCAGGCCTTCACGCTGGCCCTGATCCAGATGCTGTGGGACCGCTCGGAGATGAACGGCTACGCCCAACACCTGCGCGCCGACGAACCCTACCCCAACACGCCGCCCAAGCGCGTGCTGCTGCACCCAGCCTTCGGCGACCACCAGGTATCGATGACCACCGCCGAGGTCGCCGCCCGCACGATCGGCGCCAAGGTCCACTGCCCTGCCGTGGTCGGCGGCTCGCGCACCCAGCGCGGTCCCGCCGTGTTCCCCGGCGTGCATCCGCTGGTGGAGATGGAGCCGGACGGCCTGGGCATCCACCGCCGCCACCACGACGACGAGCCCTACTACGGCATCCCCTGCATGAGCTACCCGCACAACGGCTCGGCCCTGGTGGTCTGGGACAGCGGCCCGCTGCTGAAGATGGACGGCACCTCCAACCCCGACGGCGTCGCCACGCCGCCGATCGACAACCGCCCGCCGCGTCCAGAACTCGGCTACGGCGCCGACCCGCACAGCTTCCCGCGCAAGGACCCGCACGCCCAGGACCAGAAGGGCGAGTTCCTGAAGTCCAACGGCCGCGTCATCAACGTCTGCGGCAACGAGCCCTGCGCCGTTCGCGGCTTCGACCCGTCGCCCTGATACAGGGACCGCAGTAACGAAAAAGCCCGCCGATCGGCGGGCTTTTTCGTTGTGGCCATCCGCGGATCAACCGCGCTTCATGCTCTCCAGCATGGCACCCATCTTCTGGTGCACCAGGTTGATCGCCTTCAGCGGCCGCAGCATCACCTTGAAGTCCTCGATCTGGCCTTCGTCGTTCCAGCGGATCATGTCGACGCCGTTGACCTCGATGTCGTCAATGGTCACGGCGAACTCCAGCACCGCCTCGCGCTCGCCGACCACCTCACGCACGTAGCGGAAGGTCTCGTTGAAGAGCACATGGAAGGCACCCGCGAGATACAGCTTGGTGATCTTCTTGCCCACCTGCGGCGTATGGACCACCGGCGAGTGGAACACGGCGTTTTCAGCCAGCAGCTTATCGAGCCCGGCGATATCGCGGCTTTCTGCCACCTTGTGCCAGGTCGCAATGGTGTCCAAGGGCATCGTCATCTCCTGTGGGTCTGATTATTTGCGCGGCTCGCCGCCGCCGAAGCTATAAGGCGACGGAAACGGCGTGACCTTGCCGCCCTCGCCCAGGATGCGCGCCGTGCCCTGCTTGTTGACCTCGTCAATGCGGATCACCGCATGCACCGGCACGTAGAAGCGCTCCACGTTCTCGAATTCGTTCTTGAGCTTTTCCTCGCCCGGGTCCACCACGATGCTGCTGCGCTCGCCGAACACCAGCTTGCCGATCTCCACGAAACCCAGCATGGACCCATGGCTGACCTCACGAGCATAAACCTCGTAGACCTGGTCGCGGTTGGTGAACTGGATACGGTAGAGGCGGGACTTGGTGGGCATGGCGGGCGGGGCTGGCAATTCAGGGATGTTACCGGATAACCATATCCATTCTCCTAAACCGTTCATGCCGAGTGCCGCGTAGCGGTGTATCGAGGCACGCACTGTCGCTAGCTGGTGGTGCCGGCGACGACGCCGGTCAGCGGCTTTGGTTCTTTGAGGGGTTATTTCGCCTAAGGGCGAGTTACTTTCTTTTCTTGTGAAAAGAAAGTAACCAAAGAAACACACCCTGGGCCCGGACGGCCCCGCTGAGGCGGGGCAACCTGACCGGCGGTCGAGCGCGACGGGTCGGGCCCACAGGCCATCCATGGCCTGAGGCCCCTCGGCCGGACATCCTGTCCGGCTCGACCCTGCGCTCGACCACCGGTCAGGCATCCGGGCAACAGGGGCCCATAAATCAAAAACATTCGCTTCCGCTCACCAAGATTCGGAAGAGTGATTCCGAATGAGCCTTGGCTGATCTCTGCCAGATCAGAGAAAAGCCTCTAAGTCCCTCTCCCCTTGCGGGAGAGGGGTTGGGGAGAGGGGGATGCCTGAGTTAAGTAACCCAGGAGCAGTTGCCGACGAGGGCATGGATGCCCGAGGTAGGGCAATGCATGGAGCAATTGCCGAGAGGGGGAGCCCGCAACGATCAACCTAACCGTTCGCCCTGAGCCTGTCGAAGGGTGAACGCGACCCTCCAACCAAACCCACGCAGAAATACGGAACTCCGTTAGGAACCCCGCACCCACAAGCGCAAAATATCCCCATGAGCCCAGGTGCACCTCGGGCTACAGGCGCAGGGCTCCGCGCCGACTCAGATCATCCGGCAGACAACCAAGTAGGGCTCTGCTCACGCATCCGCGAAAGGGTCCTGGGATGGTCTGTCTCTTTGACAAGTTAGAGGTACTGCCCGCCGGGCCTGCAAGGGCCCGGTGCGGCAGGTTATTTCCCCAGGGAATAAAAAAAGCGCCGGGAAGACCGGCGCCAAGTACACCCCACTCTTGGACAGTGGATTCTTCAGAAAAGCTCAATCGCTCCCGCCTGCATGGACTGCTGGGCCACCGGCTTGTGCACCGGCTGGCGCCAGTTCTCGCTGGCGGCGGCGGCCGGGGCCGGCTGGCCGGTGCCCTCGGACTGGATCGATTCGATGCGACGCAGGTGGCGTTCGGCCGAGCCCAGCGCCTGCGTCACGATGTCTTCGAACTGCAGGCAGCGCACGGCCTGGCCTACCGACTGTGCAATATGCTCTTGTGAGGCCGAAACCTCGCGGATGCCGGCGGTCAGGCTGCCGTTGACCTCCTCCACCTGGCGCAGCAGGCGCCCGGCCTCGTCGCGCGCATCGGCGCTGGCGCTCATGTCGCGCGAGGCCATCTCGCCGACGGTCTCACGGACCTTGGCCACCGCGTCCCGCGAACTGGAGACCAGCTTGCGGATCTGTTCGTTGAAGCTGGTAGAGCGCTCGGAGAGATTGCGCACCTCCTCGGCCACCACCGCGAAACCGCGGCCCGCCTCTCCGGCACGCGCCGCCTCGATGGCCGCGTTCAGGGCCAACAGGTTGGTCTGGTCGGCAATGGTCTTGACGTCGCCCAGCAGGTCGAAGATCGCGTCGAGGTGCTTCACCATCTCGTCGATCTGGCCGGCACTGGCGGCGCTCTGGCGGCTGGCCTGGGCAAGTGACTCCACCAGGTTGTTCATCAACGTGCCGGCGGAGCCGGTGAAGTGGCGCACGCCGCCACCCTCCTGCTCGCCGTTGCGGCTCAGGATGCGGCCGACCGCGCTGGCCTGCACCTGCGCCTGGCGGTTCATCTCCTCGAAGCTGCCGCCGAGCTGGCGCGTGGCCTCGGTGACCAGTTGGCGCACCCGGCCGATCTCCTGCTGCATGCCCTGCATCTCGCCGCCCATGCCGCGGCGCAGTTCCGCCAGCAGCTGGCGCTGCGATTCGCCCGATGCCTGCAGCGCCTTCAGCTCGGCCTGCGCCGCCTGGCGCTCGCGCCAGAACTCGCGGCCGGCCCAGGCCCAGCCGCCGGCCATCAGCAGCAGGCTGGCGACGTCGGCCACCGCCGGCAACGAGGCCAGCAGGGCTGCAATGTGCACGGCGGTCAGGACCAGTGCGGGGAAGAGTGTCTTGTTCAGGTTCATGGGGCGATCCTGTGGTTCATTGGGTCCAGGCAAGCAACTGCCCGGCTATACGGTCCAGAGGCAAGACCTGTTCCGTGGCCTGGAGGCGCACGGCGGAGCCGGGCATTCCCCAGACCACGCTGCTGGCCTCGTCCTGTACCAGGGTGTGGGCGCCGGCCTTGCGCAGTTCCAGCATGCCGCGGGCGCCGTCGTCGCCCATCCCGGTGAGGATGGCGGCCACGGCGTTGCCGCCGGCGTTCTTGGCGACCGAGCGGAACAGCACGTCCACGCTCGGACGGTGACGGTTCTCCGGCGCCGCGTCGGTGAGCCGGCAGACATAGCGGGCGCCGTCGCGTACCACCGTCAGGTGGCGGCCGCCGGGGGCGATGTAGGCATGCCCGGGCACGATCAGTTGGCCGTCGGCAGCCTCGCAGACCGACATCGCGGAGCTGCGGTTCATGCGCTCCGCAAAGGGCGCGCTGAAGGCGGCGGGAATGTGCTGGGTGATGACGATCGCCGGGGCGTCCGGCGGCATCTGCTCCAGCACTACCTTGATCGCCTCGGTGCCGCCGGTGGAGGCGCCGATGGCAATCAGCCGCTCGGTCGTGCGGAACGGCGTGCTACGCCGCGCCGGGACCACCGCTGCGGGACGGGCGCCCGCCGGGCCCCGCGGGCGGGCCCGGGCCACGGCCTTGAGCTTGGTACGCAGTTCGTCGGCGTATTCGTGCAGGCCGTGAGAGACGTCGATCTTGGGCTTGGTGACGAAGTCCACCGCCCCCAGTTCCAGGGCCTGCAGCGTGATCTCGGCGCCACGCTCGGTCAGCGAGGACACCATCAGCACCGGCAGCGGGTGCAGGCGCATCAGGTTTTCCAGGAACGTGAGGCCGTCCATGCGCGGCATTTCCACATCCAGTGTCAGAACGTCGGGCTTGAGCTGCTTGATCTTGTCGCGTGCCACGTAGGGATCGCAGGCGGTGCCCACCACCTCGATCTCGGGATCGCCGGACAGGATCTCGCTCATCAGGCTGCGTACCAGCGCGGAGTCGTCCACCACCAGGGTCCGGATACGGTTCATTCGAACAACTCCACGGAACCGCCCTTGGGCTCCTGGCGCAAGCGGCTGAAGTAGCGCGTCTCGTCCGCCGCCACCTGGCCGCGCTCGAAGGCCGGCAGCTTGCGCAGCATCACGCGGCCGCTGCGCGGGAAGTAGTGGACGTGGCGCGGGCAGTTGTCGAGCAGGTCCTGCGACAGCACCGGGATGCTCTCGCGCTCCAGGTATTCCAGCACGAAGGCGGCGTTGCGTTCACCCACCTTGTTGTACTGAAAGCTCGGCAGCATGGCCCCGCCACCGAACACCTTGGCCTCCAGGCGGCCGCGCGCGGCGCCGTGCTTGAGCAGTTCGTTGATCAGCATTTCCATGGCATAGCCGCCGTAGCGCGCCGACTCGCTGGCAGCACCGCCGGTCTCGCTGTCGGGCAGCATGAAGTGGTTCATGCCGCCGACACCGGTCAGCGGGTCGCGGATGCAGGCCGACACGCAGGAGCCCAGAAGGGTGGTCAGGATGCAGTCCTGGGTGGTCACGACGAACTCACCGGGCAGCACCTTGACCACTTGCGCGCTGTAGCGCGGATCGTAGTAGGGCACGGCCGCCTCGGAGACGGTGCTGCGGGCTCTTCGCATCGCATACATCAGTTACCGGCCTTTGCGCGCCGGTATACCGTGCGCCCGCAGGGCGACACGACGTCGGCGGCGTGGAAGAAGCTCTCCGAATGGCCGGCGAAGAACAGTCCGTCCGGCGTGAGCAGGGGCGCCATCCGCGCCAGCAGGAGATGCTGGGTCGGCTTGTCGAAGTAGATCATCACGTTGCGGCAGAAGATGGCCTCGAAGGGGCCACGCATCGGCCAGTGCTCCGTCAGCAGGTTCAGCGGACGGAAGCTCACCAGGCGCCGCAGCGGCTCGGTCACGCGGCAGTAGCCTTCCATCGCGCCCGTGCCACGGCGGAAGAAGCGCTGGCGGCGTGCCTCGTCGAGACGCTCGATGCGCTCCAGCGGGTAGACCCCGCGCTCGGCAGTGGCCAGCACCTGTGTGTCGATATCGGTGGCTAGAATGCGCACCGGCGGATCGTCACGGCCGAAAGCCTCGATCGCGGTCATCGCCATCGAATACGGCTCCTCGCCGGTGGACGAGGCCGAGCACCACAGCCGCAGCGTCGCTCCTCGCGGCTGTGAGCGCAGATGCTCCGCCAGGATTTCGAAGTGATGGGGCTCACGGAAGAAGGCCGTCAGGTTGGTGGTCAACGCGTTGGTGAACGCCTCCCACTCGGGGTCGGAAGGGTCGTCCAGGCGCGACAGGTATTCGCCGAAGGAATCCAGGCGCAGCGCCCGCAGGCGCCGCACCAGGCGGCTGTAGACCATGTCGCGCTTGGCAGGCGCCAGCGAGATGCCGGCGCGGGCGTGGATCAGCGAGCGAACGCGCTCGAAGTCGCTGCGCGCAAAGGCGAACTCGCGGCTCTCAGCGACGGTCATCGGCACCTCTCCCCTTTACGTTCTCACCCGTGAGCCGCGCCAGCACCGGCCGCAGCGGGCACTGGCCGCGGGGCTCCACCGGCAGCACGCAGCCGGCTTCGCTCAGGGCCAGGCCCCAGTTGGCCAGCAGGCGCAGCCAGGGGCCCGGCTCGGACATCACGGCTTCCGCTTGGATTGCGATCGACATGGCGGCTCTCCGTGGTCCGGTCGCTTAGAACTCGGTCCACTGCTCGTCGTGACGCTCGCCGGCGCCGTTGCCGCGGGACACCGCCGCCGCGGGGCGGCGGGGCGCCGGGGCGGCAGGCCGCGTGGCCGGACGGGCCGGTGCCGGCTTGGCGACCGGGCGGGCGGGAGCGGCAACTGCCACCACTCCGAACCCGGTGGCCTGTTCGTCCAGGCGGAAGCGGCTGACCGAGGTGGCCAGGCCTCCGGCCTGCTCTTCCAGCGAGCGGGCGGCGGCGGTAGCCTCCTCCACGAGCGCGGCGTTCTGCTGGGTCACCTCGTCCATCTGCGTGATGGTCTGGTTGATCTGCTCGATACCCTGGCTCTGTTCCTGCGAAGCAGCGGTGATCTCCGACATGATGTCGGTCACCCGCTTCACGCTGGTGACGATCTCGTCCATGGTCTTGCCGGCCTGCTCGACCAGCTTGGAGCCGTTGCCGACCTTCTCGACCGAGTCGCCGATCAGGCTCTTGATCTCCTTGGCGGCACCGGCGGAGCGTTGCGCCAGACTGCGCACCTCGGCTGCCACCACCGCGAAGCCGCGGCCCTGTTCGCCGGCGCGGGCGGCCTCCACCGCGGCGTTCAGCGCCAGGATGTTGGTCTGGAAGGCGATGCCATCGATGACGCTGATGATGTCGACGATCTTCTTGGACGATTCGTTGATCGCCGCCATCGTCGTCACCACTTCACTGACCACCTGCCCGCCCTTGACGGCGATGTCGCTGGCACCGATCGCCAGCTGGTTGGCCTGCTTGGCGTTTTCGGCGTTCTGCTTCACGGTGGAGGTCAGCTCCTCCATGCTGGAGGCGGTCTCCTCCAGGCTCGCGGCCTGCTGCTCGGTGCGGGCCGACAGGTCGGTGTTGCCGGCGCTGATCTCGCGCGAGGCGATGTTGATGGTGTCGGTGGCGCCCTTGATCTGGCTGACGATGGCGGTCAACTGCTCCACGGTCTTGTTGGCGTCGTCCTTGAGCTGGCCGAAGGTGCCCTTGTAGTCGGCGGTGATGGTCTCGGTGAGGTCCCCTTTGGCCAGCGCGGCCAGCACCCGGACTACCTCGTTGAGCCCGACCTCGCTGGTCTGCAGCAGCTGGTTGATGTTCTCGGCCAGCATCTTGAAGAAGCCGTCCTTGCCCTCCAGCGCCACGCGGCGGGTGAAATCGCCGTTGGCGGCGGCGCCGACGATATCGGCCACCTCGTTCTCCACCGCCACTTCAGTGGTGCGGTTGGCCCACTCCACCACCGTTCCCAGGCGCTCCCCCTTGTCGTTGATGATGGGGCTGGCGATCAGGCCGAAGGTGAGGCCTGACACCTTGATCTGGGTACGGTATGAGCTACGCAGGTTGGACAGCATGCCCTGCTGGTGGGCCGGGTTCTTGTGGAACACGTCGATGCTGGCACCCATCAGGCGGCGCGCATCAAAATGCGGCAGGGCCTTGCGCAACTCGCTCTCGGCCTTGAGCAGCATGTCGCTGACGGCCGCGTTCATGTAGACAATCTCGCGATCGTTGTTGGCGATCATCACGTTGCCGGACACGTTGTCCAGCGCGTTCTTGATGCGCAGGTTCTCATTGGCCAGCTTGCGCTCTTCCTCGCGTGCCGTGACGATGCCGTCGAGCATGGAGTTGACGCCCTCGCAGAGCGAGCGGATCTGGCCGGCCTTACCCTCCATCGGGATGCGGCGCGACAGGTCTCCTTGCTTGGCGGCCGAGACGACCCCCTGGGTCTGCTCCACCGAGGTCTGCAGGGCTTGCGCGGCGTGGATCTGGGCCGTGATATCGGTGGCGTACTTGACCACCTTGAAGGGCTTGCCGTTGAGATCGAGGATCGGGTTGTAGCTGGCCTGCAGCCAGATCTCGCGGCTGTTCTTGCCGAATCGCTTGTACTGGCCTGCATCGTACTCGCCGCGGCCCAGCTTCTCCCAGAACACCCGGTACTCGACGCTTTCGCGATAGTCCGGGTCCACGAACATGCGGTGATGCTGGCCGAACACCTCTTCCTGGGTGTAGCCCACGGTCTTGAGGAAGTTCTCGTTGGCCGAGATGATCTTGCCTTCCAGCGTGAATTCGATGACAGCCTGTGCCTTGCTCAGTGCTGCGAGCTGTCCGGCGAAATCAGCGGTCTGCTGCTTCTGGGCGGTGATGTCACTGGCGTACTTGACCACCTTGAAGGGCTTGCCCCTGCTGTCGAAGATCGGGTTGTAACTGGCCTGGATCCAGATCTCGCGGCCGCCCTTGGCGACGCGCTTGTACTGCCCGGAATCGTACTCGCCACGCTCCAGCTTGTCCCAGAACATGCGGTACTCGAGGCTCTGGCGGCAGGCTGCATCGACGAACATGGAGTGATGCTGGCCTCGGACCTCCTCCAGCGCATAGCCAGTTGCCAAGAGAAAATTCTCGTTGGCGTTCAGGATATGACCGTCGAGGGAGAACTCGATGACGGCTTGCGACTTGCTGATGGCGGCGAGCTGGCCGCGCAGGTCGGCCATGTCGCGGGCAGCGACCGCCGAGGAGGCGGGCTTCCGGGCGGCGGGGGCGGCACGACGCGACTTGGACGTCGGCTTGGCCGTGGACTTGGCAGCGGGTTTGGCGGATTTGGCTTTCATGGGGTTGTCCTTGCGGCGGGGGTTCAGTGCACGGCGGCGCTGTCCATCAGCGCCATGTCTTCGCTGCTCATCAGCTTCTCGATGTCGATCAGGATCAGCATCCGCTGCTCCAGCGCACCGATGCCGGTGATGAACTTGGTATTGATGCCGGCCCCGAACTCCGGGGCGGGCCTGATCTGCTCGGCGGCGAGCTGCATCACGTCGGAGACGCCATCGACCACCACGCCGACGATGCGCCGGGCGACGTTGAGGATGATCATCACCGTGAACTCGTTGTAGTCGGCGCGCTCGAGGCTGAATTTCAGCCGCAGATCAATGACCGGCACGATGGTGCCGCGAAGGTTGATCACGCCCTTGATGAAGGACGGCGCGTTGGGCACCTTGGTGACGGTGTCATACCCGCGGATCTCCTGCACCTTGAGGATGTCGACGCCGTATTCCTCGGTGCCAAGCGTGAACGTCAGGAACTCGTTGGGAATCTCGTCGAGCGGGCCGGTGGCCGGCCGGGATTCCGGATGATGGGTCGTGGGTGCGGTCATGGTTTCTTCCTGTTTCAGGCCGCTGCGGCGCGGGCATAGCCCCGCACCAGTTCGGCGACGTCGAGAATCAGCGCGACACGGCCATCGCCGAGGATCGTGGCCCCGGAGATGCCGCCGACGCGGCGGTAATTGGCTTCCAGCGACTTGATCACCACCTGCTGCTGGCCGACGAGTTCGTCGACCTGGGCGGCGACCTTGCGGCCCTCCGACTCCAGCAGCACCAGGATGCCGGCCTCCGGCTCGGGGGCATCGGTGCGTATATTGAACAGCTCGTGCAGCGGTGCCAGCGGCAGGTATTCGTTGCGCACCTTGACCACCCGCGCGCCGGCGGACAGGGTGCGTACCTGGCCCGACTGCGGCTGCAGCGACTCGACCACGCAGTTCAGCGGCACGATGAAGACATCGTCGCCGACACGCACCGACATGCCGTCGAGGATCGCCAGCGTCAGCGGCAGGCGGATGGTGACGCAGGTGCCCTTGCCGGGGTTGGTGGAAATCTCGATCTGGCCGCTCAGGGCCTGCACGTTCTTCTTGACCACGTCCATGCCGACGCCGCGGCCGGAGACGTCGGTGACCTGCTCGGCGGTGGAGAAGCCGGGTGCGAAAATCAGCTGCCAGACATCGGCGTCGGCCGGGTTGGCCGGCACCGGGATGCCGCGCTCGGCGGCCTTGGCCAGGATGCGCTCGCGATCCAGGCCACGACCGTCATCGGCCACCTCGATGACGATATGGCCGCCCTGGTGGGCGGCCCGCAGCGTGATGGTGCCCGTGGCATCCTTGCCGGCAGCCAGGCGCTGCTCGGCATTCTCCAGGCCATGGTCCAGGGAGTTGCGCACCAGGTGCGTCAGCGGATCGGCGATGCGCTCGATCACGCCCTTGTCCAGCTCGGTACCCTCGCCCACGGTCTCCAGGCGGATCTGCTTGCCGAGCTTGGTGGAGAGGTCCCGGACCATCCGCGGGAAGCGGCTGAACACCGCATCCACCGGCAGCATGCGGGTGGCCATTACCGCCTCCTGCAGCATGCGGGTGTTGCGATCCAGCAGGGACAGGCCCTGCAGGAGTTTCTCGTTCTGCACCGGATCGAGGTTGCCGGCGATCTGCTGCAGCATGGCCTGGGTGATGACGAGCTCACCCACCAGGTTGATCAGGGCATCGATCTTCTCGGTGCCCACCCGGATGCTGCTGGCGTCGCCGGAGCGGCGCTCCTGCGCTGGTTCACGGCCGCCCTCCACGACCCGCAGCGCCGGCTTGACGGTAGCCGCAGGCGTTTCAGGCTCGGCGGCGGCCTTGACCTGGACCGCTGGCACCAAGGGCTCGACATGCAGCTCGCACTCATCCTCGACCCAGGCGAAGACGTCACGGACCGCGCCCTCGTCGCAGTCACCGCGCAGCTCCACGGTCCAGGACAGATAACAGGTCTCCGGGGTAGCGTCGGCCAGGATCGGCAGGGCCTCGCTGTCGCAAGCGATATGAGCCTCGCCCAGGCGGTCGAGCTCGCGCAGGATGCGCAGGGGATCGTTGCCGCTGGCGAAGATGTCGGACTTTGGCAGGAAGCGGATCTTCCAGCCGGCAGCCGCCGATGCGGCAGCCACCACCGCTATTGCAGCGGGTCTCATCTCCAGCGTCTGCTCCAGCTCGGCGCTGAGGCGGGCCACCGCGTCCACGTCCGCGGCATCGCCGCCGTCGGCGGCGCGCAGCATGGCGCGGGTCAGGTCCACCGAACGCAGCAGCAGATCCACGTCCGGCTGGGTGACCTGGCGCTGCCCCGAGCGCACGCGCTCCAGCAGGGTTTCCAGCAGGTGGGTGAAGCTGGCCACGGCGGTGAAGCCGAAGGTGCCAGCGCCACCCTTGATCGAGTGGGCAGAACGAAAAATGAGATTGATCGTCTCGACATCGGCCTGTCCGACGTCCAGCCGCAGCAAGGCGGCCTCCATCGCGTCGAGACCTTCGGCGCTCTCATCGAAGAACGTCCGGTGGAACCGGCTCAGGTCGATGTTGGACATCAGCTCAGAACGCGCTGGATGGTGGCGACGAGCTGCTCCGGGTTGAAGGGCTTGACCAGCCAGCCGGTCGCGCCGGCCGCCTTGCCCTCCTGCTTCTTCTCCGGGGTGGACTCGGTGGTCAGCATCAGCAGCGGCGTGAACTTGTAGTCCGCCATGCCGCGCAGCGCGCGCACCAGCGACAGGCCATCCATGTTCGGCATGTTGACGTCGGCCAGCACCAGGGAGAATTTCTCCTTCTGTGCGAGCGCCAGCGCGGCAAGGCCGTCCTCGGCCTCCGCCACGTCGTAGCCGGCGGATTTCAGCGTGAAGCTGACCATCTGCCGCATGGAGGTGGAATCGTCCACGGCGAGAATCCGGCTCATGCTTACTGCCTCGCGATCTGCAGAAGGGTGGTAACGCCCAGCAGCGCGGCGGCGCTGCGCAAGGCTTCGGTGGGATGGCGCCAATGGGTTTCGCGGCCGGCGGCGCGACGGTCCTGGCAGAACATGCAGAACAACTGCAGCGCGGCGGTGTGGATGCGCGCGACGTCCTGCGCGTCGAGGGTCACCGCGCCGGGGTGGTCGACCTGCGACAGCAGGTCCTGGTACAGGCTGGCGGCGACGTCGATGCCGAGCTCGGCGGGCAGGGAGATCGAGGTCCCGGCCGATGAGGCTGACGGGTTTCCGGTATTGGGTTCGGACATGGATGCACTCCGGTGAGCGGACGAGGGGGTAGGTGCAAGTCCCGTTCCCCGCACGGCCTGCCGGCTTTCCGGCGATTTGCCCGGCTCAAGTCCGGGGACGAACGGCAGCCGCGGAAGAACGAACGGCGCCACTGGGGCGCCGTTCGGGGAGTGCAGCAAGGGCGACTAGGCCAGCAGTGGCAGGTCCGCCAGCAGGCGGGCAGGATCGAGCAGCGTCAACAGTTCGCCGGAGCGCGAGACCATGCCGCGGATGCCGGCCTCGGCCTGGCCGCCGCCGGTTGCCGGTGCCGGCTTGATGGCGCCGTCGGACAGCTTGCGTACGTCGGCCACGCGGTCCACGCAGAGCCCCAGGGACTCGCTGCCGTGGTCCACCACGATGATACGGGTCTGGGCATCAGCCTCCGGCTCGAAGCCGAAGTGCCGGCGCAGGTCCACCACGGTGACGACGCTGCCGCGCAGGTTGATCACGCCCAGCACCAGCAGCGTGGTGCCCGGCACCGGCTCGATGCAGGTATCGGCCAGCACCTCCTGCACCGCGGAGATCGGCAGGCCATAGACCTGGCCGGACATCTCGAAACAGACCCAGCGGCTCAGCACCTGGTCATCGCGTCGCGCTCCGCTCATGCTCCCGACTCCTGTTTGACCCGCTCCAGCGTGCCCTCCGGTACCACCACCGTGCCGGTCTTGCGCAGGGCCTGATCACCCAGCTCCGGCGCCGGCTGGCTCTCGTCGGCCAGCACCACGATGACCACGCGGCGATTGCGGTTGCGGCCCTCGGCCTGGCTGTTGTCACCCACCGGGTGATACTGGCCGAAGCCGGCCACGGTCATGCGCCGGGGATCCACGCCCTCGCGCATGAACAGGTGCACCACGCTGGCCGCACGCGCCGCCGACAGCTCCCAATTGGAGGGAAAGGTCGGCGTGTTGATCGGAATGTCGTCGGTATGGCCTTCGATGCGCAGCGGGTTGCCGAAGGGCTGGAGGATGCCGGCCAGGCGCGACAGCACCGGCCAGGCGGTTTCCGCGACACCCGCGGAGCCGCTGGAGAACAGGATGTCGGTGCGGATCTCGATCTCCAGCCAGAAATCGGTGCGCTTGACCACCACCAGGTCGCGGCTGATCAGGTCGCCCAGTGCCTTCTCCACCGCCGCGGCCATGCGCTGCAGGTGCTCGCGGGCCTGCGCTTCGCCCGCGCTCGGGGCGCCTGGGGCACGCGGCGGCTGCACGAAGCGGTTGCGCATGGCGGGGTCCTCGCCGCCGACGGCATTGGCCTTCTCGGCGCCACGCGGCGGCATCACCTGGATGCGGCTCTGCTCGTCGCCGCGCTGCTGGGTGCCCATCTGGATCGGCTTCATCGAACGCGGCGGACCGCCGAAGGCCTCGCTCAGGGCGTCGGCCAGCACGCGGTACTTGCCCTCGTTGACCGAGGATACGGCATACATCACCACGAACAGCGCCAACAGCAGCGTCACCAGATCGCCGTAGGGGATGGCCCAGGCTTCGTGGTTGAGATGGTCTTCATGTTTATGCTTGCGGGCCATGAATCAGTGCTCCGCACTGACGGGAATGGGCAATCGGGAATCGGGAATCGTCAAAGACGGACCCGCTTCCACGATCCCCGATTCCCGATTCCCGATTCCCGCGTTCAATGCAGATACCCCTTCAACTTCGATTCGATATTCCGCGGGTTCTCACCCTGCGAAATCGAGATCAGGCCCTCGATGATCATCTCGCGCACGCGCGTCTGGTCGGCGATCACCGCCTTGAGCTTGGACGCCATCGGTAGGAAGAACAGGTTGGCGAAGGCGATGCCGTAGATCGTGGCGATGAAGGCCGCGGCGATGCCGGGGCCGAGCTTGCTCGGATCGGCCAGGTTCTTCATGACCGACATCAGGCCCAGCACGGCGCCGATGATGCCCAGGGTCGGGCAGTAGATGCCCATGCCCTCGAAGACCTTGGCGCCCTGGGTGTCGAAATGCTCCTTGCTGGACAGCTCCACCTCCAGGATGTTGCGGATGGCGTCCGGCTCGGCGCCGTCCACCAGCATCTGCAAGCCCTTCTTGATGAAGCTGTCGCTCTCGCCCTCCACCACCCCTTCCAGTGCCAGCAGGCCCTGCTTGCGGGCGATGCCGCTCCAGTCGACGATGCGACCGATCAGCGCCTCCGGGTCCTGCTGCGGCGGCTTGAACACCCAGCGCACGATCTTCATGGCGTGCTTGAACACCGCCCCGGGCGTCTGGATGAAGATGGATGCCAGCGTGCCCAGGATGACGATGACGAAGGCGGCCGCACCGAACAGCGAGGAGACACCGCTGCCCTTGAGGATGCTGCCGCCAACGATGGCGACGAAGGCGAGTACCACGCCGATGGCTGAGAGCTTATCCATGCCCGTTTTCCAGGTTTGATGGCCGTGGGGCGGCCGTTTGTGCGGAGATCAGCGATTGACGATAGGCCTGCACCAGGCCGCTCAGGTCCAGGATCAGCGCCACCTGCCCGTCGGGCATCACGGTGGCGCCGGCCACGCCGCTGAGGCCGCGCAGCGAGGCGCCCAGCGGCTTGATGACCACTTCCTCGCGGCCCCGCACCTCGCTGACGACGAAGCCGTAGCGTTCCTCATCCACCGTGACCACGGCGACATGGCGCGGGGCGTCGCTGGCGGCAGCCTGCAGCCAGGGGTCCAGGTAGACCAGGCGCAGCGGCTCGTTGCGGACCATCACCACGTCCCAGCGATCCAGCTTGCGCACCTTGGTCTCGTCCAGCACGAACACATCGCGCACCGGGCTCAGCGGCAACGCGTAGCGACGGCCGCCGGCGTGGACCATCAGCGCCGACAGGATCGCCAGCGTCAGCGGCACGCGAATGCGGAAGCAGGTACCCTGCCCCACCTTGGATTCGATGACGACGTGGCCGTTGAGCTCGCGGATGCGCGAGCGGACCACGTCCATGCCGACGCCGCGGCCGGAAAGGTCGGAAATCTGCTCTTTGGTGGAAAAGCCCGGCAGGAAGATCAGGTCCAGGCATTCCTCCGGCGTCATCTGCTGCGCCGCGGCGGGATCGACCAGGCCCTTCTGCACGGCCTTCTGGCGCAGCCGGTCAGGGTCGATACCGGCACCGTCGTCGCGCACCGTGATCAGGATATGGTCTCCCTGCTGCTGCGCCGCCAGCATCAGGCGGCCCGCCGCCGGCTTGCCGGCGCGCTGGCGCACGTCCGGCAGCTCGATGCCGTGGTCCACGCTGTTGCGCACCATGTGCACCAGCGGATCGGCCAGGGCCTCGACCAGGTTCTTGTCCAGGTCGGTGTCCTCGCCCTGCAGCTCCACCTCGATCTGCTTGCCCAGGCCACGGGCGACGTCGCGCGCCAGCTTGGGGAAGCGCGAGAACACGCGCTTGATCGGCTGCATGCGGATCTGCATGACCGCGCCCTGCAGCGATCGGGTGATGAAGTCCAGCTCGGCCACCGCCCGCGACACCGGGTCGGAGGAGGAGCGCTGCTGCAGCGACTTCAGGCGGTTGCGCACCAGTACCAGCTCACCGACCAGGTTCATCATGCGGTCCAGCTTCTGCGTGTCGACACGGACCTGGGTCTCGGCGGGTTCTTTCTTGCTCCCCTCGCCCGCTTGCGGGAGAGGGGCGGGGGGAGAGGGCGCTGTAGAGCTTGCCTGTGAGGAGCCGCCGACATTTACAGAAACCCTCTCCCCCTCCCCTCTCCCGCAAGCGGGCGAGGGGTGTTCAACCGCAGGCACAGCAGCTACTACCGCAGGCGCCTTGCCCTGCAACTGGTCCAGCAGCGCCTCGAATTCGTCGTCGGTGATCATGTCCCTAGCCGGCGCGGCCGCCGGGGCCACGGGCGCGGCCACCACCATCTGCGGTGCCGGCGCGGCGGCGCAGGCCGCCAGCGTGCGCAGGGCATCGACCAGGTCTTCCGGTGCGGCCCGCAGGGCTTCGTCCTTGGCGACGCTGTCCAGCATCAGCTGCACCTGGTCCAGCGACTGCAGCAGGCAGTCCATCATGGTGCTGTCGAGCTTTACCTGGCCGCTGCGCAGGCCGTTGCAGACGTCCTCGGTGACGTGGCACAGCTCCACCAGGGGATGCAGCTCCAGGAAGCCTGCACCACCCTTGACGGTGTGGAAGGCCCGGAACACCGCATTCAGTAGTTCGGGATCGTCCGGGGATTTCTCCAGGTCGATCAGCTGCTCGGACAGGCGCTGCACCAGCTCACCCGCCTCCTGCAGGAAGTCACGCTTGATATCGTCGTCGACGCCAGTGCCCATGGTCAGAACCCCAGGCTCGCGAGCAGGTCGTCGGCGTCCTGCTGGCTGTGGCCGGTGCCCGGCATGGCCGGGCCCTCCAGGCCGCGCGGCGCCACCGGCTTCATCGCTGCGGTGGATGGACGGGTGCCGGCGGCGCGCAGCAGGTCCAGCAGCGCCTGCTCGACGCTGCGCACCAGGCCGATCACGCGCTTGATGGTCTGCCCGGCGATGTCCTGGTACTCCTGCGCCTGGGCCAGCTCGGTGAGCTGGTGACGCAGCTTCTCGGTATCGTCCAGGATCGTCTGGCGTGCCGGGGACTTCGGCAGGGCCGTGGCATGGGTCAGGATGTCGGCGGCCAGCACGCGGCTGCTGTCGACCAGGTCCAGCGTGCGGTGGGCCGCCTGCTCGGTGACCTGCACGACATAGTCCAGGCGGCCGCAGGCGTCGGGAATGCCGCTGCCGGCCAGGTCCGACAGGCGCGAGTCCAGCCCCAGTTCACCGAGGGCGCGGTGCAGCTCGCGCGTCAGGCGCGCCAGGTGCACGAACAGGCCCTCCTCGCGGGCACGCAGCAGCTCGGCCAGGCCGGTCTCCACTGCGGCATCGTCGCCGGATTCGACCGCTGCCAGCAGCTTGCGCAGGCCGGAGGCCAGGCGCAGGCGCTCGTCTGAGGCCACCGCGGCGTTCATTACGCCGCCTCCGCCGCGCGCTGGAAGATCTTGTCGATCTTCTCCTTGAGCGTCACCGCGGTGAAGGGCTTGATGATGTAGCCGTTCACACCGGCCTTGGCGGCCTCGATGATCTGGTCGCGCTGGGCCTCGGCGGTCACCATCAGCACCGGCAGCTTGGCCAGACGGGCGTCGGCGCGGATGTTCTTGAGCAGGTCGATGCCGGTCATGCCCGGCATATTCCAGTCGGTGACGACGAACTCGAAGTCCCCAGCCTGCAGCAGCGGCCAGGCACTCTTGCCGTCGTCGGCCTCGGTGGTGTTGGTGTAGCCCAGGTCCGCCAGCAGGTTCTTGACGATGCGGCGCATGGTCGAGAAGTCATCGACGATCAGTATTTTCATGTTCGGATTCATGGGGGTGTGTGCTCCGGTATTGCTTGTTCTTGGATCAGGCCTTGGCGGTCCATTCAGCCAGTCGCGAGCGCAGGCGCAGCAGCGCCTGTCCGTGGATCTGGCAGACGCGCGATTCGCTCACGTCGAGCACCGCGCCGATTTCCTTCAGGTTCAGTTCGTCGTCGTAGTACAGCGACATGACCAGGCGCTCGCGCTCCGGCATGCCGGCAATGGCGGTGGCCAGGGCGCCGCGGAATTCCTCGCGCTGCAGCAGGTCGGAGGGACCGTCGCCGGGGTCGGCGTAGTCCATCGCCTCGCCGTCATCCTCGTCGCGCTGGGCATCGAGGCTGATGACCTGGCAGCGGGCAGCGTCCTGCACGATCTCGTGGTACTCGGACAGCGGCAGGTTCAGGCGATCCGCCACTTCCTTGTCGCGGGCCTCGCGGCCGGTGGCCTGTTCGATCTGGCGGATCGCGTCGCTGACCTCGCGCTGGCGGCGATGCACCGAGCGCGGTGCCCAGTCGGTATGGCGCAGCTCATCGAGCATGGCGCCGCGGATGCGGATGCCGGCGTAGGTTTCGAAGGAGGCACCACGCTCGCCGCTGTAATGGCGCGCGGCCTCCAGCAGGCCGATCACACCAGCCTGGATCAGGTCATCCAGATCCACGTGCGACGGCAGGCGTGCCGCCAGATGCAGGGCGATGCGCCGCACAAGGCCGGCATGCGTCTGCATCAGCTGAGCCTCGTCGGCGGGCGGCAGCGGCCGCAGCTGGGCGTTCACGCCGGCACTCCGGCGGGGCGAAGCTGGGAGACCAGCCGCTCCACGAAGAATTCCAGGTTGCCGCGGGCGCCCTCGGGGCGTCCCCAGCCCTCGATCTTGCGCGCCAGCGTCTTGAAGGCATGGCTGGAGGGGCAGTTCGGGTAGGCGTCCACCACGGAGCGCTGGCGCCGCACCGCACGGCGCAACCAGTCGTCGGCGGGCACCATGCCCATGAAGTCCAGGGTCACGTCGAGGAAGCGCTCGGCCACCCGGCGCAGGTTGTCGAACAGTTCACGCGCCTCGTTGCCGCTGGCGACCATGTTGGCCAGCACGTGCACGCGCTTCACGCCGTGGTCGCGGTTCAGCACCTTGATCAGGGCGTAGGCGTCGGTCAGGGAGGACGGATCGTTGGTGACCACCACCACCACCTCCTGCGACGCCTGGCTGAAGGTGATGACGCTGTCGGCGATGCCGGCGGCAGTGTCCACGATCAGCACGTCCAGCGGGCGCTTGAGCTCGCTGAAGGCATGCACCAGCCCGGCGTTCTCCACCGGCGTCAGCTCCGCCATGCGGCGCTTGCCGGAAGACGCCGGGATCACCATCAGCCCGGCAGGGCCATTGAGGATGGTGTCTTCCAGCGAGCAGACGCCCTCGATGACGTGCGAGAGGTTGTGGGTGGGCTGCAGGCCGAGCAGCACATCGACATTGGCCAGGCCCAGGTCGCCGTCGAGCAGCATCACCTGCTTGCCCTCGGCGGCCAGCGCCACGGCGAGATTCACCGAGACGTTGGTCTTGCCGACGCCGCCCTTGCCACTGGTGACCGCGATCACCTGCACCGGCCGCGGCTGGCGCAGGCGCTGCAGGCCCGAGGCCTGATGTTCAGGAACCGGCATTGAGGACTCCGTACTGCAGTGCGAGCGTGCCGTCCTGCGGCAGCGCGGGGTTCTGGCGGGTGAGCTGCATGGCGCGCAGCACCAGCTGGTCGGGGCGGGCCAGGTGCAGGTCTTCCGGCACGCGCTGGCCGTCGGCGATATAGCCCACGGGCAGGCGGTGGCGGATGGCCACCGACAGGGCGCCACCGATACGGGTGGCTTCGTCGAGCTTGGTCAGGATCAGGCCTTCCGGCTTGGCCGGCTTGAAGCGGCGCACGATCTCTTCCAGGTCGCCGGCCTGCTGGGTGGCGCTGAGCGTCAGCAGCACGCGCATCGGGCTGCGGCTGCCGTGCAGTTCGGCGAACTGCGCCTGCAGCTGCTGGTCACGCGGCGACAGGCCGGCGGTATCCACCAGCACCAGCTTGCGATCGGACAGGCGGAACAGGGTGCGGGCCAGTTCCTCGCCGTTGGCGGCGGTGTGTACCGGCACGCCGAGCAGGCGGCCGTAGGTGAAAAGCTGCTCCTGGGCGCCGACACGGTAGTGGTCGGTGGTGACCAGGGCGATGTCGCGCACGCCGTGACGCTCGGCGTAGCGCGCGGCGAGCTTGGCGATGGTGGTGGTCTTGCCGACACCGGTAGGACCCACCAGCGCGAAGATACCGCCGTCGAGGATAAAGTCCTTCTTGACCGCCGGGATGCGGCGCGACAGCAGGCCCAGCGGCAGGAAGCGGGCCCGCTCGCCGTCAGCCTGGGCCGGCATCTCGTCGAGGATGGAGCGGACCAGTTCGGGATCGATGCCGATGTTGGCCAGGGCGCGCAGGGCGCCCATGCGCTCCGGCTGCTGCTCGTGCAAGTCCTTCCACCTGAGGCTGGCGAACTGCTGTTCCATCATGCGGCGCACACCGCCAATCTCGCGGCGCAGCTGCTGAAGTTCCGGCGCGGCGACCGGGGTCAGCGGCGCGGTCGGGCGCGGGGTAACCGGGGCCGGCGGGGGAACCGCCGCGGCGGCGCGGCGCGGGGCCGGTTGCGGGGCGGGCGCGGCGACCGGCGGCGCTGCCACCGGCTCGGCGATGACCGGAGCCACGCGCTGCGCCTGCTGCATCAACGCGGCGTCGTAGTCCACCGCAGCGACCACCTCGACCCCGCCGTCGATACGGCGGTTCGACAGGATCACCGCGTCGGGTCCTTGTTCCTCGCGCACCAGCCGGATGGCTTCGCGCATGTTCTTCGCCAGGAATCTTTTGATCTTCATGTCATCGCTTCGTTAGAAAGCAACCGCTCCTGCAATCCGGATCTGCTTGCTGTCCGGGACCTCGTCATAGGCCAGCACGTGCAGCCCCGGTATCGTTTGCCTCGTGAACCGCGCCAGCAGGGGCCTCAACCCCGGGGGTACCAGCAGCACCGCCGGCTGACCGCTCGCTTCCTGCTTCCTGGCGCTGTCCGCAATGGAGCGGTGCATGCGTTCGGCAAGACCGGGCTCGATCACCGCACCGCCGTTGCGCAGGGAGTCCTGCAACACCTGTTCCAGTGGCGGCGCCAGCGTCAGCACCGGCAGCTCGGCGTCCATGCCATTGATTTCCTGAACGATCTGGCGGCCCAGCGCGACACGTACGGCGGATGCCAGGGCGACGGGTTCCTGACTGCGCGGCGCGGCCTCGGCCAGCGCCTCGGCGATCACGCGCAGGTTGCGCACCGGCACGCGCTCGGCCAGCAGCTGCTGCAGCACCTTGGCGAACAGGCCCAGCGGCAGCAGCTTGGGCACCAGGTCTTCGGCCAGCTTCGGCGCGCTGCGGGCGAGCTGCGTCAGCAGCTGCTGCGCCTCGTCATGGCCGAGCAGCTCGGCGGCGTGGTTCTTGATCAGCGTGGACAGGTGCGTGGCGACGACCGTCGAGGCGTCCACCACGGTGTAGCCCAGGGTCTGGGCGTGGTCGCGGGCGCCGCGCTCGATCCACTGCGCCTCCATGCCGAAGGCCGGGTCCTTGCCGGGAATGCCTTCGATGGTGCCGAACACGCGGCCCGGGTTCAGCGCCATGTCCTTGTCGGGGTAGACCTGGCCGGTGGCCAGCGGCACGCCGTGCAGCGTGATGCGATAGCCGCCGGGTGGCAGCTCCAGGTTGTCGCGGATGTGGACCGGCGGCACCAGGAAGCCCAGCTCCTGCGTGAGCTTCTTGCGCACGCCCTTGAGGCGCGCCATCAGCTCGCCGCCCTGGCGGGCATCCACCATGGGGATCAGCCGGAAGCCCACTTCCAGGCCCAGCACGTCCTCCGGCGCCACGTCCTCCCAGGACAGCTCGGCCGGCTTGGCCGGGGCCGCCTCGGCCGGGACCGGCGCTTCCAGCGCCTTCTGCTTGCGCTTGGACAGCAGCCAGGCCATGCCGCCGCAGGCGGCTGCCAGGGTCAGGAACATCAGGTTGGGCATGCCGGGCACGATGCCGATCAGGCCCAGCATGGCGGCCGCAATGCCCAGCACCCTGGGCTCGCCAAAGACCTGCTTGGTGACCATCTGCGTCATGTCGGTGGCGCGCGACATGCGCGTTACCAGCACCGCCACCGCCACCGACAGCAGCAGCGCCGGAATCTGCGCCACCAGGCCGTCGCCGATGGTCAGCAGGGTGTAGGTCTTCAGCGCCTCGCCCACCGGCATGCCGTGTTCGATGCTGCCGATCAGGATGCCGCCGACGATGTTGATGAACAGGATCAGGATGCCGGCGATGGCGTCGCCACGGACGAACTTGCTGGCGCCGTCCATGGAGCCGTAGAAGTCGGCCTCCTCGCGCACCTCATTGCGGCGCTCCTTGGCCTCCTCGCGGGTCAGCACGCCGGCGTTGAGGTCGGCGTCGATCGCCATCTGCTTGCCCGGCAGGGCGTCCAGCACGAAGCGGGCGGAAACCTCGGAGACGCGCTCGGCGCCCTTGGTGACGACCATGAAGTTGATGATGGTCAGGATCGCGAAGACGATGAAGCCGACCATGTAGTGGCCGCCGATCACGAACTCGCCAAAGGCCGCGATCACCTGGCCGGCGGCATGCGGGCCCTCGTGGCCGTGCATCAGCACCACGCGGGTGGAGGCCACGTTCAGCGCCAGGCGCATCAGGGTGACGAACAGCAGCACGGTCGGGAAGGAGCTGAACTCCATCGGCCGCATGACATAGATCACCGCCAGCAGGATGACCATCGACAACGTGATGTTCAGCGAGAACATCACGTCGAGCACCACCGGCGCCAGCGGCACCACCATCATCCCCAGGATCACCAGCAGCAGCACCGGCGCGGCGATGCCGCTGCGCTCGATGCCGCGCAGGCGGGCCAGGATGGATTTCAGATCAAGGTTCATGACCCCCTGGGTGCAAGAACCGGGCTAGGCGTGGGGCCGGGCGTTTCCCTGCATCCGTGCCGGGAATCCGACACGCCTGATGCAGGCGATCATCGGAAGCCCGTCACCCCTCTGCGAGGGGCCAGCCCTGGGCCCGCCGTTGCTCAGCGGCGGATCAGGCCCAGCGGAGAATAGCGGGCAGGGTCGAAGGCCACTGTCGGCAGGGCGAGGACTTCACTCCATAAACTGTTGTAATAACGACGAAAATCCAGGGTCCCACGGACATTTCCGCCATCCAGGTCCGAAAGATCCGGCGAATCGCCATACAGCCCGCCCCGTACCGCGCCCCCGAGGAGCAGTTGCGTGCTGGCACCGCCGTGATCGGTGCCACCGCCGTTCTCCGCAACCCTGCGGCCAAATTCCGAGTAAGTGGCCAGCGTCGTCCGCCCCCACAGCCCCGATTGCTGCAGCACCGAGCGGAAGGCAAGCAGATTCTCGGCAAAAGGGCGCCAGATTTTGTGCTGCCTGTCCTGCTGCGCCACATGGGTGTCGAACCCGCCGACCGTCAGCTTGACGATGGCCGGAGGCGTTTCGGAATGCAGCAAGGCGGCCGCGCCCAGCAGGGCCTTGCCGGTATAGTGACGGTTGAACGCCAGCGCGGGTGCCGGCATCCGCCGCCCCGCCTCGGCCAGCACATGCTGCGTCGCGCCCCAGTCGAAGGCCACCCGGCGCAGGTGATCCAGGGTCGGATTGCCGGACGGCGCGGTCGCGCCCCCGAGCTCGGGCGCAGCGCCGATCATCTCGGCGCTGTCGATCTCCAGCAGGCGGAGATTGCCACCGATCAGCGAGCCCGGATTGAACCCCAGGACCGTGGCATCGAAGCGGCCCGGCAGCGGCTCCACCCCGCCCTCCTTCCAGGCACGGGCAATCCAGCCCAGGCGTTCGCTGGGGCGATCCACCGTACCGGTCTCCCAGCGTTGGCCGGAGGCAAAATGCGAGTACTCCAGCGGCCCTGCGGAGAGGCCCTGCACGAGAGCCAACTCTCCGGCATTCCAGCAGTCCATCAGGGGTGCCAGATTCGGGTGCAGACCACGCCGGGCGTCCATGAGCAGGATGTTGCGAGCCGGGACATCGAGCGTCGGACGCAGCTTGGCACAGACCGGATCGCTGACCAGGGGAAACGAGTACAGATCGTCGTTTCCACCCTTCAGCTCGATCAGGATCAGAGCGCGGCGCGGCGCGGCGCGGGCCGCAACCACCGGAAATGCGATGACTTGCAGGCCCGCCCAGGTGGCCACGGCTTGCAGGAATGCGCGACGATGCATCGGTCCCGACCTCAGCGCAGGTTGTAGGTGAGGTCGACGAAGCGCGGACTGGCCATCGCCGACGTATTGGCGCCACCCATGGTGCCCACCCGCTCGATGCGCATCCAAAGGGCGGACGTATCACGCCGAAAGTCCTCGTCGCGGTACATCGAATTCATCTCATTCAGGTTCAGCACGCCTGCGAGCCGGTCCAGCATGGCGGGATCGAAGCCCTCCCGCAAACCATGCAGGAACTGGTAGCGCACGGGCAGAGTCGCCACCGACAGCCAGTCCGTATGGCCACGCCACCCCTTCACGTCCGGAGCCAGGAACATGTTCTGACCCATGGCTGAGCACCAAACGCCGATCTCGGGGCCGAAGGAGCCCGGGGTCTGCGGCAACCCCATCTCCCGGAGTGCTCCCACCACCAGTTCCACTGGCGACTTGACCAGGACGAACCGGTTACCGGGCGCCCAGAAAGATGGGCTGGTCAACAGTGCGCGCAGCAGGCCATCCACGCGATAGTCGCGGCGGAACGAAGCCGAAAGGCGCTGGACCTCTGCAGGATCCGGATTCGGCGACACGAACTCACGCCAGAGTTTCTCCACGAGAAACTCGGCAAAGCGTGGATGGGAGGCAAGCAGATCGATGACATCATCCCCATCGAATCGACCGGTATGGCCGAGAACGGCTTTCTCACCGAAATCATGCCAGGGGTACCATTTCACGAAGATCCCGCCGGCGCGCCAGGTCCGCCAGCCTGTGAAAGCCCGCGAAACCTCGTAGATGTCCGCTTCGCGGTATTGGCCGATGCCGATCGAATACAGCTCCAACAGCTCGCGGCCGAAGTTCTCGTTGATGTGCTGGCGGCGATTCGTGAACAGGTTGAGGTTGCGCATGTTCGCGCTGTCACGGCTGAAGGCACGCAGAAGCTCCACGTAGTTGCCGAGCGCCTTTTCGCGAAAGGTCTGGTCCTGCCAGGCCATCATCGGAGCGACGTCGATGTCCGCGTTGGCGTAGTGTGCATGCCAGAACAGGACCATGCGCTCGCGCAGGGGTGTCCGGGTCCGGAGCACCCGGTCGAAGTACCAGGCGTGCAGCGCGCCCCAGTCCTCCGAGCGCTGCTTGCGCCAGTTGGAATTCACGGGTGGGCGCTGCCAGTAGTCCATTTCCCAGGGGCGAGCCGACGCCAATGGGAAGTTCGCCGGCTCGACTTGGGAAGACTCGGCAAGCAGCAGGTCGACTGCCTGCTCCCGGCTCAGCTTCTCGAATCGCTTCACGTCACCTGGCTGCAAGCCGAATGCCACTCGCTCCAGCAGATGCCGGGTGTCGGCAGCGGACAGCGCCGAGGCTCCGAAGGGGAAGCACAGGAAGACCAGCAGCAGTGGCAGGCAGCGAATCATGGGCGCAGGAATCCGGACGGCAGTCATTAGCTTGCCATAGCAGATCAAGCGCCGTCAGGCCGTTCAGTGGGAAGCGGGTTCCCGGACCACCGAATCCGGCTCGCCGCCCGGCACATCGATGATCGCCGGCAGCGTCGGCGCGGGGCCGCTGCTCCACTGGCGCAGGCGATAGATGTAGGTCAGCACCTGGGCCACGGCCTCGTAGAGCTGGGCCGGGATCTCCTGGTCGAGCTTGGTGCTGCGGTACAGCGCACGGGCCAGCGGCGGCGCCGACACCACCGGGATGCGGTGCTCGGCGGCCAGCTGGCGGATGGTGGCGGCGATCTCGTCGGCGCCCTTGGCGATGACCTTGGGAGCGCGCATCTCGCCGGCGCTGTACTTCAGGGCCACGGCGTAATGGGTCGGGTTGGTGACGATGACGTCCGCCGTGGGCACCTGCTCCATCATCCGGCGCGAGGACATCTGATGCTGCATCTGGCGAATCTTGGCCTTGACCTCGGGCCGGCCCTCGCTTTCCTTCATTTCCTCGCGCACTTCCTGGCGGGTCATGCGCAGCTTCTTCTGGTAGGCCAGCCACTGGTAGGGCGCGTCGATGAAGGCCAGCAGCAGCAGGCCGCCGAGCAGCCAGAATGAGCAGTGCAACAGCAGCTTCAGTCCGTGGCCGATCGCCGCGCGCGGGTCTTCCAGGCTCAGGCCGCGGAACTCGTCGTGGCTGAGCCACAGGAACATGGCCGCCAGGCCGCCCAGCAGGGCGAACTTGATCAGGGCCTTCACCAGTTCCATCAGGCTGTTCTTGGAGAAGATGCGGCCGAAGCCGGCCACCGGGTTCAGGCGGCCGAAGTCGGGCTTGAGCGACTCTACCGATAAGTTGAAGCCGCCGAGCAGGATCGGCGCGGCGAACACCGCCCCCATCACCGCCACCATCAGCGGCAGCAGCACCCACAGCGAGGACACCAGGGCCTCGCCGAACAGCGCCGGCAGGCGCTGGGGACTCTCCAGCACGGCCGGGTCGATCCGCAGGCCCTCGCTCATCAGGCTGGCGCAGCGCTGCGCGATGGCGCCGCCGAAGGCCCACAGGGCCCCCACGCCCACCGCCAGCACCATCGCCGTGCCCAGCTCGCGCGAGCGCGGCACATCGCCGCGCTTGCGCGCGTCGCGCTGTCGTTTGGGTGTGGCGCGTTCTGTCTTCTCCTGTCCGCTGGCTTCAGACACCGGGCGCCTCCATGAGTGAGCCGAGGAAGCCCCAGGCGTTCTCCAGCAGCATCTGCAGCACCGGCCGCAGGCCCTCGAGGCTGAAGTGCACCAGCAGCAGGCCGGCGATCAGGGCGGCGGGGAAGCCCACCGACATCAGGTTCAGCGACGGCGCGGCGCGCGACATGATGCCGAAGGCCAGGTTCACGGTGAGCAGGGCCACCATCACCGGCAGGGCCAGGCGCAAGCCGCCGGAAAAGATCTGGCCTCCCAGCAGCGCCAGTGCGCGGAAGCGCTCGGCGTCCAGGCCGGTGGGGCCCGGTGGCAGGGTGCGGAAGGAATCGGCCAGCAGCTCCAGCGCGATCAGGTGGCCGTTCAGGGCCAGGAACATCAGCATCGCCAGGGTCAGCAGGAACTGGCCCACCACCGGCGAGGAACTGCCGCGGATCGGATCGGCCATCTGGGCGAAGGACAGGCCCATGCTGAAGGCGATCAGCTCGCCCCCCATCATGATGGTCTCGAACACCAGCTGCAGCACGAAGCCCATGACGATGCCCAGGCCCACCTGCTGCAGTACCGACAGCCACCAGGCGGCACCGAAGGGCTGCATCGGCGCCGGCGCCGGCAGTTGTGGCGCGATCAGCAGGCAGATCAGCAGGGCCAGCAGCAACCGCGTCATCGCCGGCACGCCGCGCGTGCCGAACACCGGCGCCACCATCAGCATGCCGGCAATGCGCGCGAAGGGCAGGAAGAACTGCAGTAGCCAGGAATCGAGCTGGGCCTGGGTGATTTCCATGACCGGGTTTCAGGTCACCAGTCCGGGGATGCCTTCGATCAGGCGCCGGGTGTATTCGACCAGCAGGCGCAGCATCCAGGGACCGGTGATGACCAGCACGGCGGCCATGGCCAGCACCTTGGGGATGAAGCTCAGCGTCATCTCGTTGATCTGCGTGGCGGCCTGGAACAGGCCGACGATCACGCCCACCGCCAGCGCGGTCAGCAACAGCGGCGCGGAGATCATCAGCGCCAGCGTCAGGGCCTCGCGGCCGTAGCTCATCACGTCTTCGGGGGTCATGGCGGCGGCCCTACATCGAGAAGCTGGCGGCCAGCGAGCCCATCACCAGCGACCAGCCATCCACCAGCACGAACAGCATCAGCTTGAAGGGCAGCGAGATCAGCATCGGCGACAGCATCATCATGCCCATGCTCATCAGCACGCTGGACACGATCAGGTCGATGATGACGAAGGGGATGAACAGCAGGAAGCCGATCTGGAAGGCGGTGGTCAGCTCGCTGGTGACGAAGGAGGCCGCCAGCACCGTGAAGGGGATCTCGTCGGCGTTGGCGAAGGGGCCCTTGCCGGCGATCTTGGCGAAGGTCATCAGATCGGCCTCGCGGGTCTGGGCCAGCATGAATTTGCGCACCGGCTCGGCGGCCTTCAGCAGGGCCGGCTGGAATTCCATCTGGCCGTCCAGGTAGGGCTGCGCGGCCTCGTCGTAGATGCGCTCGTAGACCGGCGACATGATGAACAAGGTCAGGAACAGCGACAGGCCGATCAGGATCTGGTTGGACGGCGTCTGGCCGGTGCCCAGCGCCTGGCGCAGCAGGCCCAGCACGATGATGATGCGGGTAAACGACGTGGTCATCAGCAGCGCCGCCGGCAGCAGCGTCAGCGCCGTCATCAGGAACAGTACCTGGATGCTCAGCGAGTACTGCTGGCCGCCGCCGGGCGCAGGCGCCACCGTCACGGCCGGCAGGCCGGCGGCCTGCGACAGGCCGGGGAGCAGCAACAGGCCGGCCAGCAGCAGGACGGTGCCGGGATTCAGGAATTTCTTCATCACTTGCGCCCCAGCAGCTTGTTGATCTGCTCACCGAAGGCCTGCTGGAAGCTCGGCAGCGCGGCCGCCTCGGCTTCCTGGGCCCGCGGCTCCGCCGGCGCGTCGCCCAGGCGATGCAGCAGGGAAATGCCGCCGGCGGTCACGCCCAGCAGCAGACGGGTGTCGCCGGCCTGCACGATCACCAAGCGCTCCTTGGCGCCCAACTGCAGGCCGCCCTCGACCCGCAGCGAATCGCCGCGGGTCGGGCGCAGGCCCTGCACGCGGCGCATCAGCCAGGCGAAGGCGAAGATCAGCGCCAGCACCACCACCAGGCTGCCGGCCATCGAGGCCAGGCTGCTGCCGGTGCCGGAGTACGAGGGAGCGGCATGGACCATGGGCTTGCCGGTCAGGGGCGCGGCCGGCGCGGGAGCGCCTTCCACGGTGATCACGGCCTGCGGCGTCGGGGCGGTGTCGGACATGCGGTCTTACTTGAGCTTGCGGATGCGCTCGGCCGGGCTGACCACGTCGGTCAGGCGGATGCCAAACTTCTCGTTGACCACCACCACCTCGCCATGGGCGATCAGGGTGCCGTTGGCGTAGACGTCCAGCGGCTCGCCGGCGGCACGCTCCAGCTCCACCACCGAGCCCTGGTTGAGCTGCAGCAGGTTGCGGATCGGCACGCGGGCGCGGCCCACTTCCATCGACAGCGTCACCGACACGTCGAGGATCACGTCGAGGTTGAAGTCGCCGGTGTGGGCCGGGTGGCTTTCGCCGGGTTCGATGGTCTTGCCGGCTGCCGTGTTGTTGGTGGTCGTGTTCATGGGGGCTCTAGTGGAAGCTGGGGCGACGGATGGTTTCGGTGATCTGCAGCGCGTGGTGGCCGTTGGCGACGCCGAGGGTGCCGCGGAACAGGGGCATCTTCTCGACGCAGAGCTCCAGCACCTTGGGCATGTTGATGGGGATGACGTCGCCGGCCTTGAGGTTCATCAGCTGGCGCAGGCTGATCTGCGTGCGCACCAGCTCGGTCTCGCATTCCAGCTCGGCGTCCTTGATCTGCTCGCGCAACGACTGCGACCAGCGCTCGTCCTTCTCGACGCGGTCGGACTGCATGCCGGCGTCGAGCTGCTCGCGGATCGGCTCCAGCATCGAGTACGGGAAGGTGACGTGCAGGTGGCCCGAGCCACCCTCCAGCTCGATCTTGAACTTGCAGACCACTACGATCTCGCTGGGCGAGACGATGTTGGCGAAATGCGGGTTGACCTCGGAGTTCATGTACTCGAACTCCAGCGGCATCACCGGCGACCAGGCTTCCTGCAGGTCGGTGAAGGCCTGGCGCAGCAGCAGCTGGATCACGCGCATCTCGGTGGGCGTGAACTCGCGGCCCTCGATCTTGGTGGCGAGCTTGCCGTCGCCGCCGAAGAAGTTGTCCACCACGGTGAACACCAGGCGCGGCTCGAAGATGAACAGCGCGGTGCCGCGCAGCGGCTTGACGCGGATCAGGTTCAGACTGGTGGGCACGAACAGAGAGTGGGTGTACTCGCTGAACTTGACCATCTCGATGCCGGCCACCGACAGCTCCGGCGTGCGGCGCAGCATGTTGAACAGCGAGATGCGGAACAGGCGCGCGAAGCGCTCGTTGATCATCTCCAGCGTCGGCATGCGGCCGCGCACGATGCGGTCCTGCGAGGCGAAGTTGAAGCTGCGCGCCTCGCCGGGGGCGGCCGGGGGCGGCTGGGTGTCGACGGCACCGCTGTCGACACCGTGCAGCAGGGCGTCGATTTCATCTTGTGAGAGCAGGTCGCGGGACATGGTCGTTTACTGGGTCACGAAGCTGGTGAAGTAGACGGCCTCGACGCCGGGCTTGCCGGTTTCGTCCTTGAGGATCTTCTGGATCTCCGCCAGCACGGCGGCCTGCAGCTTTTCCTTGCCGGCGCGGTCGGCGATCTGCGCGCTCTTCTGCTGGCCCAGCAGCAGCAGCAGGGCGTTGCGGATGCGCGGCTGGTGGTTCTTCAGGGCCTCCAGGGTGGCGGCATCGCGGGCCATGACCTGGATCTCCACCTGCAGGAAGCGCGAGGCATCCGGGTCCTCGAGGTTGACGGTGAAGACCGGCTCCAGCGCCAGGTATTGGGCCGGCGCCTTGGGCGCGGCTTCCGGCTTGGCTTCCGCGCCGTGGGCGGCGGCCGGGGCGCCGTGGCTGGAGAACCAGAAGGCGGCGCCCCCGCTGGCGGCGGCGGACATCACCACCGCGACGATGATCGCCAGCACCGGTGCCTTGGCCTTGGGGACCGGCGCCGCCTGGGGAATACCGCCTTCGTCTGCTGCTGCCGACATGCTTGCTGCTCCTGTGGACGCAGGCATGGATACAAGCCATGTGCCATGGCTTCAGGCGCGGTCAAATCCCTTTGGAGACAATCACCTGGGTGGGAAGGACGGGTTTCCGCCGCGCGCCTGCGGAAACACCCGACGGAAAGCCGGCGGGCATTCCTGCAAGTGCCCGCGACGGGTTTACGTCAGCGCTTGAGCAGGCTGAAGTCCAGCCGGAAACCGCTGGGGAATGCAGGCGGGAACCAGGCCGGCGTTCAGGGAGATGGCGTAGGCGCCGTGCGGCCAGCAGGGGCCACAGGGCGGTGGCCCAGGCCCGGGGCTCCATCGCCCCCCTGCCCTCCGGCATCGTGCATGGCGCTCCCCATGGCTGGGGAGAGTATGACCGCTGCAGGCCTGCATACGACGCGCCCTGCTTCTTGCAGGAGCCGGCGTGCTGTCTACAGCGGGCTTTGCGTCGCCGGCGGGCCGGCTCCTACAGGGGTGCGGTGATCGAGGGCTGCTCAGCGCTAAAGCGTCGGCCGGCGCAGGTCCAGGGTCCAGGGGAATTCGGGGTTCGGCGCCTCCGCCGGCGGCTCGTACCAGCCGGGCTTGTGGCCCTGCGGCTCGAAGCGGGCCAGGCGGCGTGCCTCGGCCTCGTAGCTGTTGACCGGGAAGGTGTCGTAGTTGCGGCCTGCCGGGTGCGCAACGTGGTAGGTGCAGCCCGAGACCGAGCGCCGGTTCCAGGCGTCGTACAGGTCCAGGATCAGCGGCGTGTGCACGCCGATGGTGGGATGCAGGCAGGACGCCGGCTGCCAGGCGCGATAGCGCAGGCCGGCGACGAATTCGCCCTGAGTGCCGGTGGGCTGCAGCGGCAGCTTGCGACCGTTGCAGGTGACATGGTGGCGCTCCCCGGTCATGCCGGTGACGCGCACCTGCAAGCGCTCGATGGAGGAGTCGACGAAGCGCGTGGTACCGCCGCCGGCAGGCTCTTCGCCCAGCACCGGCCAGGCTTCCAGGGCCTGGCGCAGTTCCAGGGTGATGCCCTCGTGGGTGACCGAGCCGTGGATCGGGAAGCGGAACTCGAAGTGCGGCAGGAACCACTCGCGGCGGAAGGGGTAGCCGGCGCGGCGCAGGTCGTCCACCACGTCGCAGAGGTCGGCCCAGTTGTGATGCGGCAGCATCCAGCGGTCCTGCAGCTGGGTGCCCCAACGCACCAGCGGCTGGGTATAGGGCTCATCCCAGAAGCGCGCGATCAGCGCACGAACCAGCAGCTGCTGCACCAGGCTCATGCGCGCATGCGGCGGCATCTCGAAGCCGCGCAGTTCCACCAGGCCGAGGCGGCCGGTGGCGGAATCCGGCGAATAGAGCTTGTCGATGCAGAACTCGGCGCGGTGGGTGTTGCCGGTGAGGTCCACCAGCAGGTTGCGCAGGACACGGTCCACCAGCCAGGGCGGTACCTGCGCCGCCTTGGGCGGCAGTTGCGCCAGTGCGATCTCCAGCTCGTAGAGCTGGCCGTCGCGGGCCTCGTCCACGCGCGGGTGCTGCGAGGTGGGGCCGATGAACAGGCCGGAGAAGACGTAGGACAGCGCGGGGTGGTTCTGCCAGTAGCGCAACAGGCTGGCCAGCACGTCCGGCCGCCGCAGGAACGGCGAGTCCGCCGGCGTGGCGCCGCCCACCACCACATGGTTGCCGCCACCGGTGCCGACGGCGCGGCCGTCGATCAGGAATTTCTCGGTGGTCAGGCGCGACAGGCGCGCCTCCTCGTAGATCGCCAGGGTGTTGTCGCGCAACTGCTGCCAGTTGTGCGCCGGGTGGATGTTGACCTCGATCACGCCCGGGTCCGGCGTGATCTTGATGATCTCCAGGCGCGGGTCGGCCGGCGGGCCGTAGCCCTCGATGCGCACCGGCAGGCCGGTTTCGGCAGCCACGTCCTCGATGGCCGCCACCAGGTCGAGGAAATCCTCGCTGCGTTCGGTGGGCGGCAGGAACAGGTTGATGAAGCCGTCACGCGATTCGGCCGACATCGCGGTGCGGACGTTGCCGCCCTGCACATAGCTGCCGTGGCGGCGCGGGGGCGGCTGGCGCGATTCCGGCGTGACGCGCTGGGCGGCGCGGCGGCGTTGCGGGTCCTCTTCCTTCACGCCGTGGCGCTGCAGGAAGGGCTGACGCCGCGGGTCGGTGGCGCCCAGTGCCGGCAGCGCGCCGGGATCGGCGGGGATGAATTGAGGCCGCTGTGCAGCCGGCAGCCAGGGCAGGGATTCCAGCGGCAGGCGCAGGCCCACCGGCGAGTCGCCGGGGATCAGCAGCAGGCGACCGGTGCGGACCTGCCAGCGCTCCGACATCCAGCGTGCCTCGGCCTGCCAGCGCTGCACCGGCAGCACGAAGCCACGAGGAGTGCCGAGGCCGCGATCGAACACCTGCAGGATGCGGGCACGCTCTTCGGCGTCCTTCAGGCGCGGGTCGGTGGGATCGACGTTGACCGGCAGCTTGCGCTCGCGCACCAGGTAATGGAGCGTGTCCTCGTAGGCGTCGAGCACATTGCGCGGGTCGATTTCCAGGCGCTCGGCCAGGGCCCCCAGGAAGTGCCTGGCCTCGTCGTTGGTCGGCGGGTTGACGCGGTCGGCGCGCGACGGCGGCAGGCGCCAGGTGGGCTTGCCGTCGCGGCGCCAATACAAGGTGTAGACCCAGCGCGGCAGCGACTCGCCTGGGTACCACTTGCCCTGTCCGTAGGTCAGCAGGCCCTGCGGGGCGAAATGGTTGCGCATGCGCAGCGCCAGCTCATAGGCCCGCGCTTCCTTGGCCGGGCCGACGGCGGCGGTGTTCCACTCCGCGCCCTGCATGTCGTCGATGGAGACGAAGGTGGGCTCGCCGCCCATGGTCAGGCGCACGTCGCCGGCCTTGAGCTTGGCGTCCACCGCCTCGCCCAGGGCGTCGACCTCCTGCCACTGCTCCTCGCTGTAGGGCTTGGTGACGCGCGCCGACTCATACAGGCGTGTCACCTTCATCTCGTGGCCGAATTCGACCTCGCACTCGTCCACCGCGCCGGTGATCGGCGCGGCGGTCTGCGGCTCCGGCGTGGCGCAGAGCGGGATGTGGCCCTCGCCCGCCAGCAGGCCGGAGGTCGGGTCCAGGCCGATCCAGCCGGCGCCGGGCACGTAGACCTCGCACCAGGCGTGCAGGTCGGTGAAGTCCACTTCCGTGCCGCTGGGGCCGTCCAGCGACTTCACGTCCGGCGTGAGCTGGATCAGGTAGCCCGACACGAAGCGGGCGGCCAGGCCGAGGTGGCGCAGCATCTGCACCAGCAGCCAGCTCGAGTCGCGGCAGGAGCCGGAGGCCTTCTGCAGGGTTTCCTCTGGCGTCTGCACGCCGGGCTCCATACGGATGAGATACCCGATGCGCTGCTGCAGCTCGCGGTTGAGATCGACCACGAAATTGACCGTGTTCGGCGCTTCCTTCGGCAGCTCCGCCAGCAGGCCCTGCAGCAGCGGCCCGGCCGGCAGCGGCCGCATGAAGGGCTTGAGGTCTTCCTTCAGGACGGGGTCGTACTCGAAGGGAAACTTCTCCGCCGAGGGCTCGACGAAGAAGTCGAAGGGGTTGTAGACCGCCATGTCGGCGACTAGGTCCACCGTGACCTTGAACTCGGTCACCTGGTCGGGGAACACCACGCGCGCCTGCCAGTTGCTGAAGGGGTCCTGCTGCCAGTTGATGAAGTTGGGCTGCGGATCCACCTTGAGCGAGTAGCTCAGCACCCGCGTGCGCGAATGCGGCGCCGGGCGCAGGCGGATGATCTGCGGCGACATCCCCACCCGCCGGTCATACCGGTAGGCCGTGACGTGATGCAGGGCGGCATGAATGGTCATTGGTATCGTTATCCGGTCAGCGGCGTTTCACTGGCAAAAGCGGTGCCAATATAGACTGTCGGCATGACGACCCTGGAACAACCCTCCCGCTCCGAGTTCATCCGCGTCCGCGGACTGCGCATCCACATCCGCCGCTGGGGGGCGCCCGGCCTGCCACTGCTGTTCCTGGGCCATGGCTGGCTGGACGTCTCCGCCACCTTCGACCCGGTGGCCCGCCTGCTGGCCCGGCGCTTCCAGGTGCTGGCGCCGGACTGGCGCGGCTTCGGCCACAGCCAGTGGCCGCAGGACGGGTACTGGTTTCCTGACTACGTGGCCGATTTCGACGCCATCGCGGACCATTATTCGCCGGACCAGCCGCTGACCCTGGTCGGCCACAGCATGGGCGCCCAGATCCTGAGCCTCTATGCCGGCCTGCGACCCGACCGGGTCAAGCAGCTGGTCTGCCTGGACGGCCTGTTCCTGCCGGACATGCCGGCCCCGGGCGCTCCGCGGCGCCTGCTGCGCTGGATGGAGGAGGTCAAGGCGCCGGCCCGGGACAAGACCTATGAGTCTTTCGAGGTCCTGGCCTCGCGGGTACAGGCCCAGCACCCGCAGCTTTCGGCGGATAAGGCCCTGTTCATCGCCCATTGCTGGGGCCAGGAGGACGGCCGCGGCCGGATCCGCCTGCTGGCCGACCCCAAGCACCGCATGAACAGCCCGCAGAATTACCGTTCAGCCGAGTCCGAGGCGGTATGGAAGCAGGTCACCTGCCCTACCCTGTTCCTGGATGCCGGGCTGTCGCACTTCGGCAAATCCATCGGCAGCCAGGAGCGCGCTCAACGCCTGGCCTGCTTCCAGAACCGCCGGGAGGAGCTGATCCCGGACGCCGGCCACATGCTGCATTTCGACGCGCCGGAAGAGACGGCACGCCGGATTGGCGATTTTTTGACCTGATTCAGGGGCTTCAATCGCACGGAACCTATTACGATCCGGGAAGTCGGCCGGTATACTAGTAGGGATAGGCAGAGTACGGCCCTGCGCCGGTTCGACCCAGTCGCTCATGCCTTTTGACATCAGAAATTCATCCTCTCAAGGGGCATTGTTCAATGAGTAATCAAGGCGTGGATCCGGATCGCCGCCGGTTCCTGACGCTCTCCACGACGGTCGTGGGCGGCGTGGGTGTCGCGGCAGCAGCCTGGCCCTTTCTGGCATCGCTCAAGCCCAGCGAACGCGCCAAGGCCCTTGGCGCCCCCGTCAGCATCGACATCACCCATCTCGAGGACGGACAGAAGCTGACCGTCGCCTGGCGCGGCAAGCCGGTGTGGGTCATCAAGCGCACTCCGGAAATGGTCGCCAGCCTGGCCAAGGTCACCGGTGAGTTGCGCGACGCCGCCTCCGCGGAGCCGCAGCAGCCCGAGTACGCCAAGAACGAGGCCCGCGCGATCAAGCCGGAAATCCTCGTCATGGTCGGCTCCTGCACCCACCTGGGCTGCGCTCCGACCTTCCGCCCGGATCATCCGGCGCCGGAAGTCGACGCCAACTGGCAGGGCGGCTTCTACTGCCCCTGCCACGGTTCCAAGTTCGACCTCGCCGGCCGCGTTTACAAGGGCGTGCCCGCCCCGCTGAACATGGCCGTGCCGCCGCACCGTTACGTCGACAACAACACCATTCTCGTTGGCGAAGACCAGGGAGCTGCGTAATGGCGATCGTCCCCAATCCGCACAAGACGACCGGCCTGCTCGGCTGGATCGATGACCGCTTCCCGCTGACCAAACTGTACAAGGACCACCTGTCCGAGTACTACGCGCCGAAGAACTTCAACTTCTGGTACTACTTCGGCTCGCTGGCCCTGCTGGTGCTGGTCAACCAGCTGCTGACCGGCATCTGGCTGGTGATGCACTACAAGCCCGAAGCCTCGATCGCCTGGGACTCCGTGGAAGCGCTGATGCGCGACGTGCCCTACGGCGACCTGTTGCGATACCTGCACTCCACCGGCGCCTCGGCGTTCTTCGTGGTGGTGTTCCTGCACATGTACCGCGGCCTGCTCTACGGGTCCTACCGCAAGCCCCGTGAACTGGTGTGGCTGTTCGGCGCGCTGATCTTCCTGGTGCTGATGGCCGAAGCCTTCGCCGGCTACGTGCTGCCCTGGGGCAACATGTCGTACTGGGGCGCCAGCGTGATCATCAACCTGTTCGGCGCGATCCCGGTGATCGGCAACGACCTGGTGATCTGGATCCAGGGCGACTACTTCCCGTCCGACGCGACCCTGGGTCGCCTGTTCTCGCTGCACGTCATCTTCCTGCCGTTCGTGCTGGTCGCCCTGGTGGTCGCCCACCTGATCGCCCTGCATGAAGTCGGCTCGAACAACCCCGACGGCGTCGAGATCAAGAAGCACAAGGACCCCAAGACTGGCATCCCGCTCGACGGCATCCCCTTCCACCCGTACTACACGGTGAAGGACGTGGTCGGCGTGGGCGTCTTCCTCATCATCTTCCTGGGCATCGTGTTCTTCGCCCCGGATGGCGGCGGCTGGCTGCTGGAGAAGCCGAACTTCACCCCGGCCAACCCGCTGGCCACGCCGGAGCACATCACCCCGGCTTGGTACTTCGGCTCCTTCTACGCGATGCTGCGTGCGGTTCCGGACAAGCTGCTGGGCGTGCTGACCATGGGCGCCGCGGTGGTGATCATCTTCTTCGTGCCCTGGCTGGACCGCTCGCCGGTCAAGTCGATCCGCTACAAGGGCATGCTGTCGAAGATCGCGCTGACGCTGTTCACCATCAGCTTCGTGCTGCTGAGCTACTACGGCATGCAGCCGCCGACCCCGGTGGGTACCTGGGTCTCGCGCGTCGGCACCGTCATCTACTTCGCCTACTTCCTCCTGATGCCCTGGTACACCCGGGCAGAAAAGACCAAGACCGAACCGGAGCGCGTGACCCATGCAGCGCATTAAGACCTTCCTGATCGCGGTCGCGCTGTCCGCTGCCGCCCCGGCCTACGCGGCCGGCGGCCACGCGCTGACCTACAAGTTCACGCCCGACAGCAACAACGTCCAGTCGGCCCAGCGCGGCGCGCGTAACTTCATGAATTACTGCTCCGGCTGTCATTCCATGAAGCACCTGCGCTACGGCCGCCTCGCCAATGACCTGAACATCCCGGAAGACCTGCTCAAGGCCAACCTGATGTTCACCAGCGAGAAGCCGGGTGACCACATCATCTCGTCGATGCCGGCGATGGAAGCGGCCAAGTGGTTCGGCCAGCCCCCCCCGGACCTGACGGTGGAAACCCGCATGCGCGGCGCGGACTGGGTCTACAACTTCCTGATGACCTTCTACGTCGATGGCGCCAAGCCCTCCGGCGTGAACAACCTGACCCTGCCGGGCGCGTCGATGCCGCACGTGCTGATGGATCTGCAGGGCGTGCAGGTGAAGGTGGAAGAGAAGGCCGAGGGCCATGGCGAAGCCGGCCACGGCGGCGGTCACGCCGGCCCGAAGTTCGAGCTGGTGCAGCCGGGCAAGCTGTCGCCTGACGAGTACAAGAAGTTCGTGGCCGACACGGTGAACTTCATGCACTACGCCGCCGAGCCGGGCCGCAATGCCCGCATCTCGCTGGGCTACAAGGTGATGCTGTTCCTGTTCCTCTTCACCATCCTGGCCTACCTGATGAAAAAGGAGTGGTGGAAGGACGTCCACTGAAGTCCTGACACCCCAGAGGTTGTCTTTCGGCGCCGGTCATGTTCCGATACATGATCGGCGCTTTTGTTTGTGCGCTGCACGGTTGAGCCCATGACCCTGCGTGCCCGCAGCAAGTACGTGATGGACGCCAAGCCCGCGCCCCGCGCCGGGCTGACGCTGTTCTGCAGCCGCGACAGCCTTGCCTGCCTGTGGACGCGCATCGTGCTGGCCGAGAAAGACGTGGACGGCGCCCGTATCGAGTGGGTCAATCCCGGCCGGCCCAACCATGACCTACTGGTGCTCAACCCGACGCTGGAACTGCCGACCCTGGCCGACCGCGAGACGGTGATCCACCCGGCGGCGGTCATCAACGAATACCTCGACGAGCGCTTTCCCCACCCCAAGCTCAGCCCGCCCGATCCGGCGGCGCGCGCGCGCCTGCGCATGGCCCTGATCCGGCTGGAGCGCGACCTGCTGCCGATGGCGCAGCGTGCGCTGTCCGACAAGGGCACCGAGGGCAAGGCGGCGAAGCAGGCCCTGGGCGAGGCGCTGCTGGCCAGCCAGCGCATGTTCCCCGCCCGCGGCTGGTTCCTGGGGCTGGAGTACAACCTGGCCGACTGCGCCTGGGCGGCGCTGTTCTCGCAACTGCCGCAGATGGGCCTAAAACTGTCCGGCGACGTGCAACCGCTGATCCGCTACGCCGAACGCCTGCTGCATCGGCCGGCGGTGCGCAAGGCGATCGGCTGAGACGGATCTGGCGGATGTCCTGACACGACCTTCGCCTCATCGCATGCCCGGCTAGGGATGGCGCCACCAGCGTCTCCCCCGGCTGCTACCATAGCGCCATGAGCACATCGAGTTCCCGCCGCCCCTATCTGATCCGCGCCATCTACCAGTGGGCCGTGGACAACGGCCACACGCCGCACCTGCTGGTGCAGGCCGACTACCCTGGCGTGGTGGTGCCGCGCGAGCACGTGCAGGACGGCCGCATCACGCTCAACATCAGCCCCATGGCGATCCAGAACCTGGGCCTGGAGCAGGAGCCGATCTGGTTCTCTGCGCGCTTCTCCGGCCGTGCCTTCGACGTGCAGGTGCCCAGCGGCGCGGTGCTGGCGATCTTCGCCCGCGAGAACGGCGAAGGCGTGGTGTTCGGCGAGGTGGAGCCGGCCGCGGCGCAGGAGGAAGGCGGCACGCCGCCGGAGCCGCCCGAGCCGACACGCCCCAAGCCGGGCCGCCCGCAATTGCGCGTGGTGAAGTAGCCCGCCCGGCGAACCCCGCCTCCGTGGGAGCGACGCAGGTCGCGATCCACCCCGGGCAACAGGATCGTGCTTCATCCTTCCCTGCCGGCGCCCGGCGCCATGGCCGCGCTCAGATGCCCGGCAGGCACTTGCCCGGGTTGAGAATCCCCAGCGGGTCCAGCGTGCGCTTGAGGGCGCGCATGGTCTCCAGCGTGTCCGCCGCGATCTCCCAGCCGACGTAGTCGCGCTTCTCGATACCCACGCCGTGCTCGCCGGAGAGCGTGCCCTCCAGCGACAGCACCAGGCGGAACACGTCGTGCAGGCAGGCGGTGATGGCTCGCATCTGCGCCGGGTCCTCGGGATCGGCAAGCAGGTTGACGTGGATGTTGCCATTGCCGGCATGGCCGAAGTTGACGATGCGGATGGCATGGCGTCGCGACAGGTCGCGCAGGCCATCGATCAGCTCGGGGATGCGCGTCACCGGCACCGCCACATCCTCGTTGACCTTCTTGGGCGCGATCTTGCGCAGCGAGGGTGACAGCACCTTGCGGCAGGCCCACAGCGCCTCGGCCTCGGCCTCGGTGGCGGCGGCCTTCAGCTCCACCAGGCCGGGGCCGGATGCGGCGGTGCTGACCGCCGCAACGGCCGCCTCCAGCGACTCGGGGCTGCCATCGACCTCGATCAGCAGCAGCGCGTCGGTGCCGGCAGGCACGCCGGTGCGCTGGTATTCCTCGGCCAGGCGCACGGCCTCGCCGTCCATCAGTTCAAGGGCACAGGGGGTCTCGGGCTGCCCCATGATGCGCGACACCGCGGCCGCGGCGGCGGAGACGTCGGCATAGCAGGCGCGCAGCATGCGGCGCGCCTGGGGCTGCGGCAGAAGCTTGAGCGTGGCCTGGGTGATCACCGCCAGGGTGCCCTCGCTGCCGACCAGCAGGCGCGTGAGGTCGTAGCCGACCACGCCCTTGGTGGTGGTGCAGCCGGTCTTCAGCGACACACCGGCACCGGTGACGGCACGCAGGCCCAGCACGTTGTCTCGGGCAGTGCCGTACTTCACGGCGCGCGGCCCGCCGGCGCAGCAGGCCAGGTTGCCGCCGACGGTGGAGTAGCCGGCGCTGGTGGGATCCGGCGCCCAGAACAAGCCGTGCTTCGCCGCCTCGGCCTGGACCTCGCCGTTGAGCGTGCCAGCCTCGCATTCGATCAGGCGGTCACCCGGCGAGATGCGCAGGATGCGGTTCATGCGCTCCAGCGACAGCACCACGCCGCCGTGGATCGGCACGGTGGCGCCGGTGGTGTTGGTGCCGCGGCCTCGCGTCACCAGCACGGTGCGGAACTCGTTGCAGGCGGCCACCAGGGCCTGCACTTCCTCATGCGTCTGCGCGAACACCACGGCCTGCGGCGGCACCGTGCGCTTGGAGTTGTCGTAGCCGTAGGACAAGCAGTCTGCCGGATCGGTCAGCAGGCGCTGGTCACCGAAGATCTCGCCGAGGCGGCGCAGCAGGGCGGGCGCCAGCGGTGTCATGCGCCGGCTCCGGAAATGTGATTTTTAATCACATTTTGTAAATAAAGTTCTATGAATAATCCCAGCATCGCAGATCCAGCTTACACGGCGTCGAAGGCGGCGGTGATCCAGTCCGGCTTGCCGCTGCCGTCGAAGGCGACGACGTCGAAGCGCACCGGCAGGCTGCCGTGCTCGGGGTGCGCCAGCAGGTACATCTGCGTGGCCAGCACGATGCGCTGCTGCTTGCGCGCATCCACGGACTCGGCGGCGGTGCCGAAGCCGGGGTTGCTGCGGCTGCGCACCTCGATCACGGCCAGCGTGTCGCCGTCGCGCATCACCAGGTCCAGCTCGCCGCCGCGGCAGCGATAGTTGCGCTGCAGCAGCTTGAGGCCGCGCGATTGCAGGTGGCGCAGCGCGCGATCCTCGGCCTCGCTACCGTTCACTGCACAGCGCCGACCGGCGCCGGTGGCGTCTCCAGCAGGACCAGGCCCTCGGGGCGGATTTCCGCGCACTGCAGGCCGCGGCGGATCGCGCCGTTGCCGCCGACGCTGAGCAGGCCGGTCATGCCGGGCATGCGCGACAGCGAAGCCCCCGGACGCAACGTGGCCGCGATGGCCTGCGCGTCATAGCCGAAGGCGAACAGGCGCGGCTCGCGACGCTGGGCCGGCAGTTCCGCAGCCTCGGCGCGCTCGACGGGAAAGCTGCCCGGCGCGAGAACCCAGGGCATGTCGCAGAAGCGCATGCCGGCGGTGTCGTTGTCGGGCTTGCCGCCATAGGCCGCCGCGGTGCTGTAGATCGGCAGGTTGCCGGCGAAGTAGAAGCGCAGCATGGCGCCGATCAGGCGCGCGTCGATGTTGCGCGCGACGACGAAGATCATGTCCACGTCGGTCCGGCGGGTTCCGGCGTCCTTCTGCGCGCGCAGCAAGTTGCGCACGGTGGTGGAGAAATCCTTCTGGTTGACCGGGTAGCGCGAAACCTCCGCCACCTGTCCGCCCAGCGCCTGGAAGCGCTGCCGGAACGCGGTGTAGGTGCGCTCGCCCCAGTCGGAGCCCGGCGTCAGCACGATGGCGCGGCGCAGTCCCTGCCCGGCCGCGTGCTCGGCCGCGGTGCGCGCCTCGTCTTCCGGCGCCAGGCCGAACTGCAGGAAGCGCGGCGGCGCCATCTGCGACTCGTCCATGTAGTTCAGCGCCAGCACCGGCACGGCCGGCGCGCCCTGCTGCGCCATGGCGGCGACGCTCTCCTTGCGCAGCGGCCCCACGACCACGGCGGCGCCGTCCCGCAGCGCCTGGGAGTAGGCACTCAGCGTGGCGTCGGCATTGGCGGCGCTGCCCACGTCGTAGACGCGCACGCGGCCCGAAGCACCATTGCGGAAATGCGCAGCGAGGTAGCCGTCACGCACCGCCTCCGCACTGGCGGCAAAGGAGCCGCTCAACGGCAGCAGCAGCGCGGTGCCGCCGGCGTTCACCGGCTCGGCCACCGGAACGACCTCGCCCAGAGGCGCCTGCACCGCCACCGGCAACGTAGCGGGTGCGGTGGCAGGGATGGCGGCGGCCTCGTTGCTGCCGAACAGCGCGCGGGCGCGCAGTTCCTCGATGCGCGCGGCGAGGCTGGGCAGGCCCTGGGTGGAGGCCGGCAGGGCCTTGGCGGCTTCGAAAGGCTGGTTCTTCAGCATCAGGCTTTCGGCACGCAGCAACTGCAGGCGGCCGAACTTCTCGCCACCCAGGGCGTTGGCCGGGATGTGCTGGGCCAGACCCAGGGCGCGATCGGGATCGCGCGCGCCGACCGCGGCCTCGGCCGCGGCCAGCCAGAATTCCGCGGCCTGGGCTGGGGGCTGTTCCAGCGCGGCGCGCTCGTAGGCGGCGGAGGCCCCGGCAAAGTCGCCACGTAGCCAAGCGCTGCGCGCTTCGTCCAGGGCCGGTGCCGGTCCAGGGGCACCCGGCAGCGCGGCGCCTTCGGCTACCGGCGTACTGGCGCAGGCCGGCAGAAGCACCGCGGCCAGCGCAAGGAACAGCAGGGCACAGGGCGGGTTGAACTTGGGCATGTCGCTTCGCGGCAAACGATAATGGGCGGAGTATGACATGCAGTCCCCTGTGGAGCCGCCCTTGAACACCGCCGCCAACGCCGTACAGCCCGGCCATCTCTATGTCGTCGCCACGCCGATCGGCAATCTTGGTGACCTGGCGCCCCGCGCCCTGGCGGTGCTGGGTGGCGTGGATGCAATTTGCGCGGAAGACACCCGCAACACGGCGGCCCTGCTCAACCATTTCGGCCTGCGCAAGCCGCTGCTGGCCCTGCACGACCACAACGAGGAGCAGATGGCCGCGGGGCTGGTGGGGCGGCTCGCTGCCGGCGAGTCCCTGGCGCTGGTCTCCGACGCCGGCACGCCCCTGGTCTCGGACCCGGGTTTCCGGCTGGTGCGCGCCGCCCGCGACGCCGGCCTGCCGGTGATCGCCCTGCCCGGCCCCTGCGCCGCCATTGCGGCGCTGTCGGTCTCCGGCATTCCCAGCGACCGCTTCCTGTTCGTGGGCTTCCTGCCGGCAAAGGGCAGCCAGCGCCGTGCGGCGCTGGAGGAACTGGCGGCCGAGCCGGCGACGCTGCTGCTCTACGAGAGCAGCCACCGCATCGCCGACTGCGCCGCGGACCTCGCCGCCGTGCTGGGCGGGCGGCGTGTCTGCATCGCACGCGAGCTGACCAAGCTGTTCGAGCAGAGCGAGGTGATGAGCGCCGCCGATCTGCCTGCCTGGATCGCCGCCGACGCCAACCGCGAGAAAGGCGAGTTCGTGCTGGTGGTGGAAGGCGCGCCGCGTCGCGAGACCGCGGCGGTAGGTGTCGACGTGCAGCGCATCCTGCGGGTGCTGGTGCGCGAACTCGGCGCCTCGCAGGGCGCGAAGCTGGCGGCGGAGATCACCGGGCTGAAAAAGCGGGATCTTTATGAGATGTCGCTGGGCCTGGGTGGAAAGCCCGAAGACGAATAAGGCTGCACTGGGGCGCTTGATCCAGGCTTGGGCAAGCCACTCGTCATCCCGGCGGAAGCCGACTTCCAGTCCCGATCAGGAGTAGCCCATCTACGACTGGCTACCGGCTTCCGCCGGTATGACGGCCATCATGAGGCCCTTTAGGCAGCCGACGGCTGACTGTTCTACCGCCCCTGCGCCCCGAACACCCGCTTGAGGATGTCGCTGGTGCGGGCAGCCGGGTTCTGGCGGATGCGCGCCTCTTCCTGGGCGATGGTGGTGAACAGTCCCGCCAGCGCCTGCTCGGTGACGTAGCTGTCAAGGTCCAGGTTCTTGACGCCGGCCATCTTCAATAGCGGGCCGTAGGACGAGGCCAGCTTCTTGTACTGCTGCGTCACCCCGACCCGCTGCGTGCTGGTCTGCACGATGGGATAGACCTTGGCGTAGATCGACTCGCTGGTGGTGCGTCGGAAGAATTGCGTGGCGGCGTCCGGCGAGCCGTTGAGGATGGCGCGGGCGTCCTGGATGCTCATCTGGCGCACGGCGTTGCCGAAGATGTCCGCCACCTGCGGCACGGCCTGCTCGGCGGCGCGGTTGAGGGTCAGGTGGAAGTCGTCCACCAGCTTGTCCTGGCCGAACTGGCGCAGGCTCTTTTCCAGCTTGACCATCTCCGGGGGCAGCGGGATGCGCACGCCGGCGTTGGCCCAGTAGCCGTCGGGGCGGCCGAGCTGGTTGATCGCCTTGGTGGTTCCGACCGCCAGCGCCTCGCGCAGGCCGCCGATGATCTCGTTCTCCCCCAGCGCCGCCTGGGTGCCGGGCTGCTGGATGGCCCCCAGTACCTGGCCCATGCCCTGCTCCCAGTCGGTGCTCGCGCAGCCGGCCAGGCAAAGAGACAGGGCGACAACGGCGATCTGCTTGTACATGCCATATTCCTTCAGGGATGACTTGAGCCTAGCGCAAGTGGGCAGGCCTTGATATCAGCAATCCGCTCGCCGGCCCGACGAGACCGTATGGTCGGACAGAGGCGCCAGGCCGCGGGGCCTCCCATGAACAAACTCGAAACCATCGAGCTCAAGGCCATAAAGAGAAGTAACTCGCCTTAGGCGAAACCGACCATCAGGGGTCCGCGACATCTGCCCGGCGCAGTCGACGGCATCCCCTCTTCAGTCACTCACGGAGAGCGAGCGCCCCTCACCTCGGCAACTGCTCCATGCGTTGCCCTGCCTCGGGCATCCGTGCCCTCGCCAGCCCTCTCCCCACATGCAGGGAGAGGGAAACAAGATTGTGGCGCCGTCACCTCAGAAATCCAGGTCCAGCGCGCCACACAGCCAGTCGCACAACGGCACGACATCCTTGTAGCGCTTCATCAGCAACTGCGGCAGGCCCGGCGAGAGGATGTCTTCGTCGGACAGGGGCGTGCTGGCAATGAAGTCCTTGCGCTTGAGGTCGTCAATCAGTTCGTGGGTCGGGTCGTAGCCCTTGGGTGGGCGCGACAGCGAGTCGCCGCCCATCTCCCAGTGCCTGCGGAAGGCGACCGAGCGGGTGGCCTGCTTCCAGCTGGCGGGGTTGTTGAGCAGGTAGTTGCGGATGCGCTTGAGGCTGTCGGGCTGGGGGTGCCAGATGCCGCCGCCGGTGAAACACTCCCCCGGCTCCAGGTGGAGGTAGAGCACCGGGGCATCGAGCCGGCCCATGGCGGCATTGCCGGCATCGCCACGCTGCATCGCCTTGGTGGCGGCGTGGTAGAAGGTGATGCCGACGTGGGTCTTGTAGGGCGTCTTGTCGGAGGCGAAGCGCGTGTCGCGGTGGATGCGGAACAGGGAGCCGCCGACCGGCTTGGGGTTGGCCACGATCTGCTCGCTCAGCGAGCGCAGGGGCCCCTCCATGGCGGAGATCAGGCGCAGCGCCGGGACGCGCACCTGCTCCTCGTAGCGGTCCTTGTTGGCGTGGAACCATTCGCGGCTGTTGTTGCGCTTGAGCGCCTTGAGGAACTTGAACAGCTCGGGGGTGAAGTATGCCTCTGCCTTGGCCATGGCCTTCCCTGTCAGGAGTGATTCCTCCAACTTGCCAAGGCTGCGCGTCTGGCGCAAGTTGGCGGCACGAAAACTTCCAGGAGCGGGCAATGGCACAGGATGTACGCGAGCAGGTGTCGGCAGAGGAGTGGGAACTGCGGGTCAACCTGGCGGCGGCCTACCGGCTGGTGGCGCTGTACGGCTGGGACGACCTGGTGTTCACCCATATCTCGGCGCGGGTGCCGGGGCCGGAGGAACATTTTCTGATCAACCCCTATGGCTTCATGTTCGAGGAGATCACCGCCAGCTCGCTGGTGAAGATCGACCTGCAGGGCCGCAAGGTGATGGACTCGCCGCACCCGGTGAATCCGGCCGGATTCACGATCCACAGCGCGATCCATGCGGCGCGGCACGACATCCAGTGCGTGATGCACACGCATTCGCTCAACGGCGTGGCGGTGTCGGCGCAGAAGGAAGGCGTGCTGCCGATCTCGCAGCAGTCGCTGTTCGTGCTGTCGTCGCTGGCGTACCACAGCTACGAGGGCGTGGCGCTGAACGAGGACGAGAAGCCGCGCCTGGTGGCGGACCTGGGCGACAAGGTCTTCTACATGCTGCGCAACCATGGCCTGCTGACGCTGGGCAACACCATTGCCGATGCCTTCCTGCAGATGTACATCTTCGAGGCGGCCTGCATGATCCAGGTGCGGGCGCAGTCCGGCGGCGGCGAGCTGATCCCCATTGCGCAGCCGATCCTGGACGGCATCCAGAAGCAGGTGCAGATGGTGACGCGAGGGCTGGGCGGCGCGCTGGCCTGGCCGGGGCTGCTGCGCAAGCTGGATCGGGTGAATCCGGGCTACGGGGATTGACGTCAGGCCCTGAGCTGCCCGCGAGAGGGGCTTGGGAATTCTGTAAAAGCTACAGGTGGGTCAAGCCACCGTCTACAGAGCCCCTCTCCCGGCCTTCGGCCACCCTCTCCCGCATGCGGGAAAGGGGAGAACAGGCATCAGGGCTTCTTTGCCTCTGCTTTGCTCGGCTCTGCCTTCTTCGGCTCCGCAGCGGCCGGCTTCTTCGCCGCCGCGGCCTTGCCCTCTTGCTTCATCTCGGCCGGCAGGTTCGCAGCCTGGGCCTTGAGCTCGTCAACCAGGGCCTTGCAGTCGTTGTCCTCGCCGAGGCCGAGTTCCACGGTGGGCAGCAGGGCCGCCAGTGGGCCGACCAGCGCGCCCAGGGCGATCGCGGCGCCGCCCTTGATCGCCAGGCGATCCCAATCCGGACGGATGCTCGGTGCGGCGAAGGTTCCGCCGATGTTGATCGGGGCGCGCAGCGACGCCAGGCCGATGCGCTTGGGCTTGGTGTGGATGCGGTAGTCCAGGGTCTCCTCGCGCAGGCTGATGCTGCCGTCGCCAAGGATGTTGGCCTCGCCGGTGTCCACCAGCAGCAGTCGCGTCTCCAGCAGGCCTTCCTTCATGCCCAGGTCGGCGACGGCGCAGCGTACGTCCGTCTCCGAGGGCAGGCCAAGCGCTGACAGCAGGGCCTTGCCGAACTCCAGGCCGGCGAGGTTCACCAGCAGTGCGCTGAGGTGGCCACGATTCATGTAGAGCTTGAGCTCGCCGTCGCCGCTGCCCAGGATCTGGGCGGTGGAGTTGCCGTAGCTGTCGATGCGCGCGCTGCCGCCGATCAGGCCGGTGCCGCTCAGCGCGGGGTTGTCGCGTACCAGGCGCTTGAGGTCGATGCGGCGGAAGTCGATGTCGCCGACTACGTGCACCACGTCGCTGCGTCCGTCGAGTTCGATGTTGCCGGCGATGCGGCCCTCGCCGATCCGGAACTGCAGCGGCTTGAGCTGCAGCTCGCCCTCGCGGGACACCAGGTGGGCGGACAGGCCGTCGAAGGGCAGGTCGCTCTCGATGCGGTCGGCGCGGTACTTGATGTCGAGATCGGCGGCGCGCAGCTTCGGCAGGTTGATCGGCTTGTCCGGGAGCACGCGCTCGCGCGCCTGCGCCTGGGCCCGCTGAGCTTTCTGCTCCTCGCTCTCGGTTTCCGCGCCAGCCTTTCCAGGGGTGACACCGACGAAGCCGCCGAGATCGGCCAGCACCACCTTGCTCGAGCGCATGTCGGCGGTGACCAGGCGGCGCTCGCCGCTGAGGTCCACCGCCAGGGTGCCGGACAGGTCGCTTTGGCCGACACGGCCATGGAAGTCGCGGAAGCGCACGCGGCCCTGTTCGTAGTCGAGGTGGCCCTGGAGGCTGTAGGCCGCGGTCGGCGGCAGCGGCACGCCGGTCAGGGGATAGAGGTCGGCCAGGGTATCGCCATTCAGCTGCAGGTCGAGTTGGGCGCCGCCGAACTTGGTCGGTTGCAGCAGCGTGCCCTTGAGCATGACCCGCGTCGCTCCGTTGACCACGCTCAGGCGCACCGGATAGGGCCGCTCCGGCTGGCGCAGCCCCAGCAATGAGCCACCGATGAAGTGGGCCGTGATCGGTGCGGCGTTGTAGGTGCCGCTCGCCTCGGCATGCAGGCGGGGCTCGCCGTCGGCCGCGTCCTCGGTCCCTACCCGGATCTCGAAGTCGGCGTGCAGGCGGGGCTCCTTGATCCGGGCATGGCCATTGCGGATCTCCAGGCGGTCGATCTCCAGGGCCCAGGGCCGGCCCCCTTCGGATTTCTCGCTCGGGGGCAGCTGCCAGTTGGGCTTGCCGTCCGGCCCCGCGTACAGGTCGGCGTCGGGCTTGTCGATCTGGATGTCCAGCAGACGGATCTCACGGTGCCACAACCGCCAGGGGTTGATGCGGATGGCCAGGCGCTCGATGCTGGCCATGCGGCTGTCCGCGGGGAACCCGTCCGGATTGGCGACGGCAATGCCGTCGAGCACGATCAGCGGGTGGCGCCCCAGATCGACATCCAGGCTGCGCACGCTGACCGGGCGGCCCAGGGCCGCCGAGGCCTGGCGCTCCACCAGGGGCCGGAACCAGTTCCAGTCGCCCAGCAGCAACAGCGTCGCCAGCAACAGCAGCGCGGCATACAGCAACCAGCGAATCCGGGGGCGTTTCTGCGTCATTGCTTCTTTCCGCTTGTAGGGCAGGACCGGCGTCACTCAGGATTCTGACACTCCCGGCGAGCCAGGCGTTCCCTCATCGCCGCCGCAGGATCCAGGCCTGCGCCGCATGCACGGGCAGCCAAAGCGCGATCCAGTGCAGGTTCTGCTGTGCCCCAGGCAGCAGCAAGAGCAGCAGGGCAAGAACCGCGCCCGCTACGACCAGCAGGGAGATACAGCGGGCACCCGCATCGGCCACGACGCCGGCCCGGAACTGCCGGACCCAGGCCGGCAGCAGCAGCAGGCACAGGGGGCTGAACAGCAGCAGGTTGCGGTTCTCCCACATGATCCAGTGGTCGGTCAGGAACCAGGTCGCCAGCAGCACCAGGCCACCCAGGCCAGCCACCAGGTTGAGCGTCAGGGCCAGGCCGGAGAGGCTCCAGCGCGCGGCGGCCGTCGCGCGGAAGCGCGCCAGCAGCAGCAGGACGGCTGCCAGGCCCAGGCCCAGCAGCGCCATCGGCGCCAGCAGCGACGGCGGGTGCTGGGGCTCCGCCAGGCCACCGGCGAGCACCCTCGCCTCCCCTCGCAGCAGCGGGCGGGAACTGCCGTCGACAGCGGACAGGCGGGCGCTGCGTACGGACTCCATCAGCACCATCGGCACGAAGCTCTGCTGCCAGCGATCGATGGGGCCGTCGCCACGGCCGCCCACCACGGCGTCCATGCCCAGGAACAGCGGCAGCACCGGCGAGATCAGGCGCGTGGCCTCGAACCGGTAGCTGACGCCGGTGGGCTGACCGGCGAGCTGGCGCCGCAACTGGCCGCCGGTGACGCGGTCGATGGCGTCGCGCACACGTGTGGAGCAGTTGGAGACGAAGTAGTCGTAGTGATAGTCGGCGTTCTCGGGCCGGGCGTTCCATTCCAGGAACGCGGCCAGCTCGCGGCTCTGCGCGGCGTCCAGGTTCAGCTCCTGCGCATGGACCCAGCGGCCTTCGTACTGGTACTGCGCCAGGGTATCGGCCAGCGGCTCCGCCGCGAGGCGGTACTGCATCTGCCCCCGCGCGAAGTTCAGGAAGAAGTTCTTCTGGTGGAAATCGAAGATGCCGTAGTTGTAGACGCGATCTTCGCCGTTGGCGATGTCGCGCACCAGCAGGGCGTTGTGACCAAAGCGCTGCCAGTAGACGGGACCCGGGGCGAAGGTCAGCAGGACGATCTGTGGCGCCGGACGCTCGGCGGCCAACGGGGCGGGCTCCTGGGCCTGGGCGGCGTGCAGGGACAGCAGCGCCAGCATCAGAGCCAGCCCGATGCGGCGAAGCATGCTCATGCGGGAGAGAGGGTGACCTGGAACATATGCACCCGGCGGCTGTCCGCGCGCTGCACATTGAAGTTGAAGCGCTCGATGCGCACGCTTTCGCCGCGCTTGGGCATGTGGCCGAAGCGGTGCAGCACCAGGCCGCCGATGGTGTCGAACTCGTCGGTGGGGAACTCGGTGCCGAAGTAGGCGTTGAAGTTCTCGATGGTGGTCAGGGCGTTGACCAGGAAGCGGCGCTCGTCCTGCTTGAGGATCAGGGCACCTTCGGCTTCGTCGTATTCGTCGTCGATGTCGCCGACGATCTGCTCCAGCACGTCCTCGATGGTGACCAGGCCGGCGACGCCGCCGTACTCGTCGGCAACCATCGCCATGTGGTTGCGCGACTTGCGGAAGTCCTTCAGCAGCACGTTGAGACGCTTGGACTCCGGAACGAACACGGCCGGGCGCAGCAGGCGCTGCAGGTCGAAGGTGGCGGGGTCGAAGCCCTCGACACCGGAGGAGAACTTGAGCAGGTCCTTGGCCAGCAGGATGCCGAGGATCTCGTCGCGCGAATCGCCGGTGACGGGGAAACGCGAGTGGCCGGATTCCACGACCACGGAGAGAATCTTGTCCAGGCGCCAGTCGGACTCCAGCGTGACCAGTTGCGCGCGCGGCACCATCACTTCACGTACCTGGGTATCGGCGCTGTCGAGGATTCCTTCGAACATTTCCTGCGCGTCGGCATCGAGCAGATCGCTCTCGCGCGCCTCCTGCAGCACCTCCAGCAGCTCCTCTCGGGTCTGCGGGCCACCGCCGAAGTTGTGGGTCACCCGGCGCCACCAGCGCTGCAGCGCGGTGCCGTCGGGCTTGGGACTGTGTTCGTCGTTATCGTTCATAGGGGTTGGAGAAGCCCAGTCGCTTCAGGATACGGGTTTCGAGTGCTTCCATGCGCAGGGCCTCGGAGTCCTGCTCGTGATCGTGCCCCAGCAGGTGCAGGCAGCCATGGACCACCATGTGGGCCCAATGGGCTCGGGCCGGCTTGCCCTGCTCCACGGCCTCGCGTGCCACCACCGGCGCACAGATCACCAGGTCTCCCAGCACCGGCAGGCTTTCCAGCTCCGGCTCGCCCTGGAAGGACAGCACGTTGGTGGGTTTGTCCTTGCCACGGTACTGGTGGTTCAGCTGGCGCGATTCCTCGTCGCCGACGATGCGGATGTTGAGCTCGCCCTTCTCTCGGCCCAGGGCGGCCAGCGCCCAGGCACGCAGCGAGGCCGGCGCCGGGATGCCGGCGGCAGGCACCATGCGCTGGATGCTGATGTCAGCCGTCACGCCGGGTTCTCCTGCAGCTCGTACAGCTCGTAGGCGTGCACGATGGCCTGCACCAGCGGATGACGCACTACGTCTTCCTTCTGGAAGCGGGTGAAGGAGATACCCGGCGTGGCGCCGAGCACGCGCTCGGCGTGGCGCAGGCCGGACATCTGGTGCTTGGGCAGGTCCACCTGGGTCATGTCCCCGGTGACCACGGCGACGCTGCCGAAGCCGATGCGCGTGAGGAACATCTTCATCTGCTCCACCGAGGTGTTCTGGGCCTCGTCCAGGATGATGAAGGACTCGTTGAGCGTGCGGCCGCGCATGAAGGCCAGCGGTGCGATCTCGATGACGCTCTTCTCGAGCAGGCGGGCAACCTTCTCGAAGCCCATCATCTCGTAGAGCGCGTCGTAGAGCGGACGCAGGTAGGGGTTGATCTTCTCGGTCATGTCGCCAGGCAGGAAGCCGAGCTTCTCGCCGGCCTCCACCGCAGGACGCACCAAGACAATGCGGCGCACGCGGTCGCGCTCCAGGGCCTGCACGGCGCTGGCCACGGCGAGGTAGGTCTTGCCGGTGCCGGCGGGACCGATGCCGAAGTTGAGGTCGTTGCTGGCGATGGCCCTCAGGTAGTGCTTCTGCTGCAGGCTGCGGCCACGCACCACACCGCGCTTGGTGCGCACCACCACTTCGCCGGTCGCCGCGCGCTCCTCTTCCGCCGCGGCTGCGTCCAGCTCCGGATCCGGGCCGTGCTCGGCCAGGGCCAGGTGGACGTGCTCGGTGGTGACGATGTCGTCCTCGGTCTGCTCGAACAGGTCGCGCAGCACGGCTTCGCCGCGAGCGATGTCCGGGCGGGCGCCGACCAACTGGAAGCGGTTGCCGCGGCTGCGAATCTCGATGCCCAGGCGCAGCTCGACCTGCCGCAGGTGGGCGTCGAAGGGGCCGTTGAGGTTGGCGATGCGCTGGGCTTCGTCCGGCAGCAGCTCCATGTCGAGCCGCGCCTGCACCGGTGCCTTCTTCATGCCGTCACCGCTTCGGCGCAGAGACGCCCGCGCAGGGAGTTGGTTTGCATCTCGGTGATCTCGATATCCACGAAATGGCCGATCAGCGACTCGGGGCCGTCGAAGTTGACCATGCGGTTGTGCGAGATGCGCCCGGCGATCTGGCCACGGCCGCGCTTGGAGTGCTTCTCCACCAGTACGCGCTGGGTGCTGCCGACCAGGGACTGCTTGAAGGCGTCGTCGAGCTGCTGGATGCGCTGCTGCAGCAGGTGCAGGCGGCGCGATTTCTCCTCTGCCGGCACGGTATCGCGCAGGTTGGCGGCCGGGGTGCCCGGCCGCGGGCTGTAGTTGAACGAGAAGGCGCAGTCGAAGCCGCACTCGGCGATCAGGTCCATGGTGCGCATGAAGTCGTCTTCCGACTCGGTGGGAAACCCCACGATGAAGTCGGACGACAGCGACAGGCCCGGTCGCGCCTGGCGGATGCGGCGGATCTTGTCGATGTACTGCGCACGGGTATAGCCGCGTTTCATCATGCCCAGGATGCGGTCGGAGCCGGATTGCACGGGGAGGTGCAAATAGCTCGCCAACTTGGGTTCCTCGGCATAAGCCTCGATCAGCGAATCCGTGAACTCGGCCGGGTGCGAGGTGGTGTAGCGGATGCGCTCGATGCCCGGGATCTGGGCGACATAGCGAATCAGCAGGGCGAGGTCGCAGGTCTCGCTGGTGTCGCCCATGCGTCCGCGGTAGGCGTTGACGTTCTGGCCCAGCAGGGTCAGTTCGCGCACGCCCTGCCCGGCCAGTTGGGCGCATTCCAGCAGCACGTCGTCCAGCGGGCGCGAGACTTCCTCGCCACGGGTGTAGGGCACCACGCAGAAGGTGCAGTACTTGGAGCAGCCTTCCATGATCGAGACGAAGGCGGTGACGCCCTCGGCGCGGGGCTCGGGCAGGCGGTCGAACTTCTCGATCTCGGGGAAGCTGACGTCCACAGCCGGCTTGCGCAGGGTGCGGGTGGTCTCCAGCAGCTCCGGCAGGCGGTGCAGGGTCTGGGGGCCGAAGACGATGTCCACCATCGGCTGGCGGGCGGCGATGGCCTCGCCCTCCTGGCTGGCGACGCAGCCGCCCACGCCGATCAGGCGGGCCGGATCGGCTTTTTTCCAGTCCTTCCAGCGGCCCAGTTCGGAGAACACCTTCTCCTGCGCCTTCTCGCGCACGGAGCAGGTGTTCAGCAGCAGCAAGTCGGCTTCGTCCGGGTTCTGGGTGCGCTCGTAACCATGTGATTTTGCGAGCACATCCGCCATCTTGGACGAGTCATACTCGTTCATCTGGCAGCCGTAGGTAATCAGGTACAGCTTCTTGGACATCGCGGAGGGCACAGCCGGGTGGGGCGCCGATTATACCGGAACCCCCTTTTCGCCCCGTTACAGCCTGTTTTCAGCTGCTTTTCAGGAAGTTATCCAGATTACCGCGGGCCGTGGCCTGCACTTTTTTCCTCAGCGGCGGGGTCCAGCCCAGCAGCAGGCCGGGGGGGCCCAGGGCCTGGCGCGACCAGGCCCAGAAGTCGAAGCGGTCGCGGTGGGTGGCGATCAGGCCGTCGCGGAAGGTGAACTCGGCGTCGATACGGTTGAGCACCATGCGGCCGGTGGCGGAGAAGCGGTAGTGCGCGTCCCAGTGCGCGCGGCCGGAGCGCTCGTCGGCCTGGATGCCGCTGTAGTCGAGCTTCCAGACGTCCGCGCCCTTGGTCCTGGTGGCGTGGCAGAGCATGGCCCACATGCCGGCGGTCTCGCGCTTGCCGTGCAGGGTGAAGACCGGGTCCTGGAACTCCACGTCGGGCGCGTAGCAGGAGGCCATGGTGTCGGCGTCCAGCGCGGCGAAGGCGCGGTAGAACTTCTCGATGAGTTCGGCGTTGCGGTGCATGGGCTATTCCCTGCGGCTGGAAGCCGTTCGTGTTGAGCCTGTCGAAACATGAACGGCCCGCACCGTACGGTCAACAGTTGCCGCTCACCCTTCGACAGGCTCAGGGCGAACGGCAACTTAACCAGCCTCGACTCAGTTGAACGTCTTCCCCGCCGCCGCCAGCTTCGCCAGCAGCGGTGCCGGCTCCCAGAAGCCCGGAGCCGACAGCGGGTTCCTGGCGAACTCGCGGCAGCGGGCGGCGACTTTGTCCAGGCCCTGCAGGTCGGCGTAGAGCATGGGGCCACCCAGGTGCAGCGGGAAGCCGTAGCCGTTGAGGTACATCATGTCGATGTCGGAGGCACGCAGGGCGATGCCCTCCTCGACGATGCGCGCGCCCTCGTTGACCAGGGCGTAGACCAGGCGCTCGACGATCTCGCTGTCGGGGATCGCGCGGCGCGTGACGCCCAGCTCCTTCGATACGTCGAGGATGATCTTCTCCACTTCCGGATCCGGGTGGGCGTTGCGGTCGCCCGGCTGGTAGGCATACCAGCCCTTGCCGGTCTTCTGGCCATAGCGGCCGAGCTCGCAGATGCGGTCGGCGATCAGGCTGTGTCGCATCTCAGGGTGCTCGGCGTAATGGCGCTTGCGGATGTACCAGCCCACGTCGTTGCCGGCGAGGTCGCTCATGCGGAAGGGGCCCATGGCGAAGCCCAGCTTCTCAATGGCGCCGTCTACCTGCTGCGGCAGCGCGCCCTCCTCCAGCAGCACCAGTGCCTCGGCGCTGTACTTGTTGATCATGCGGTTGCCGACGAAGCCGTCGCAGACGCCGGCGACCACCGGCAGCTTGCGAATCTTGCGGCCCAGCTGCATCACGGTAGCCATCACGTCCTTGGCGGTCTGCCTGCCGCGCACCACTTCGAGCAGGCGCATGACGTTGGCCGGAGAGAAGAAGTGCAGGCCGACGACGTCCTGCGGGCGCTGGGTGAAGGTGGCGATGCGGTCCAGGTCCAGCGTGGAGGTGTTGCTGGCGAGGATGGCGCCGGGCTTCATCACGGCGTCGAGCTGCGTGAACACGGCCTTCTTGACGTCCATGTCCTCGAACACGGCTTCGATCACGATGTCGGCCTGGCCCAGGTCGGCGTAGGACAGCGTGGGCTGGATCAGCGCCATGCGCTGGTCCAGCTTCTCCTGCGTGAGCTTGCCCTTCTTGACCTGGTTCTCGTAGTTCTTGCGGATCACGGTCAGGCCACGGTCCAGCGCGTCCTGCTTGACCTCGAGGATGCGCACGGGGATACCGACGTTGGCGAAGTTCATGGCGATGCCGCCGCCCATGGTGCCGGCGCCGATCACGGCGGCGCTTTCGATCTTGCGCAGCGGGGTGTCGTCCGGGATGTCCGGGATCTTGGCGGCGGCGCGCTCGCCAAAGAAGGCGTGGCGCAGCGCGCGCGACTCGGGGCCGTTGACCAGGAACTCGAAGCCCTGGCGCTCGACGGCCATGCCTTCGTCGAAGCTCTTGGTGGCGGCGGCCTCGATGCACTCCAGGCACTTGAGCGGCGCGGGCAGGCGGCCGGCCTGCTTGGCGACTTGCGCGCGGGCGGCGGCGAAGAAGGCGGCGGCGTCCGGCTGGGTCAGCGTGCGGTCGCGCACGCGCGGCAGCGGGCGGTTGCCGGCGATCTTGCGGGCGAAGGCCAGCGCGGAGGCCAGCAGCTCACCGGAGGTCACCATCTCGTCGAACAGCGCGGTGCCGGACAGCTTGGCGGCCGGCACCATGTCGCCGCTCACTACCATCTCCAGCGCGGTCTGCACACCGACCAGGCGCGGCAGGCGCTGCGTGCCGCCGCCGCCGGGCAGCAGGCCCAGCTTCACTTCGGGCAGGGCGATCTGCGCGTCGGGCACCGCCACGCGGTAGTGGCAGCCCAGCGCCAGCTCCAGGCCGCCGCCCAGGCAGACGCCGGAGATCGCCGCGACCACGGGCTTGTCCAGGGCCTCGATCTGCGCGATCAGGTCATGCAGGTTCGGCGTGGCCAGCATCAGCGGGCTGTTGAACTCGCGGATGTCGGCACCGCCGGAGAAGGCCTTAGCGGTGCCGGTCAGCACGATGGCCTTGATCGCGGGGTCCTTGGCAGCCTGCGCGAGGCCCTCGGCGATCCCTTGGCGCAGCGGCAGGCCCAAGCCGTTGACCGGGGGGCTGTTCATGCTGATGACGGCGATATCGCCCTCGCTGCGGGTGGCGCAGACGGACATGGGGTTCTCCTCGTTGGAATGGCCAAAGCTGAATCCTGAAGGCTAGACCCGCAAGGCTTCATCATTCAAATGAATGATTTTGATCCCCTCTGATAAAAACGGCTCATTGTTCGTCCGCCAGGGCCGTGGGCCATGAGACACCGGGGTTTACCATCGGCGGCATTGATGAAAAGGGATTCATGCAATTCATTGGCCTCATGGGCGGCTCCGGCCTATGCTGCGCCCCGCCATCCTGGAGGAACCATGGACCTGAATTTCACGGCGGCCGACGAGGCCTTCCGCGGCGAAGTCCGCGCATTCATCGACAAGAAGCTGCCCCCGGACATCCGCCGCAAGGTGCTGGAAGGCCAGCGCATGGTGAAGGACGACTACTACCGTTGGCACGTGATCCTGCACGAGCAGGGCTGGATCGCGGCCAACTGGCCCAAGGAATTCGGCGGCCCCGGCTGGACCGCCGCCCAGCAGCATATCTTCGAGGAGGAATGCGCCGACGCCGGCGCGCCGATCCTCTCGCCCTTCGGGCTGCGCATGGTCGCCCCGGTGATCATGGCCTTTGCCAGCCCGGAGCAGCAGCAGTACTACCTGCCGCGCATCCGCAGCGGCGAGCACTGGTGGTGCCAGGGCTACTCCGAGCCAGGCTCGGGCTCCGACCTCGCTTCGCTGCGCACCCGCGCCGAGCGCGTCGGCGACAAGTACATCGTCAACGGCCAGAAGACCTGGACCACCCTGGGCCACCACGGCAACTGGATCTTCTGCCTGGTGCGTACCAATGCGGAGGCGCGCAAGCAGGAGGGCATCTCCTTCCTGCTGATCGACATGAAGACGCCGGGCATCACCGTGCGCCCGATCATCATGATCGACGGCGAACATGAGGTGAACGAGGTCTGGTTCGAGAACGTCGAGGTGCCCGTGGGCAACCTGATCGGCGAGGAGAACAATGGCTGGACCTACGCCAAGTATTTGCTGGGCCACGAGCGCACCAATATCGCCGAGGTGGGCCGCTCCAAGCGCCGCCTGAAGCGCCTGAAGGAGATCGCGGCGAAGCAGCCAGGCTCCGATGGCAAGCCGCTGCTGCAGGACGTCCGCTTCCGCGACCGTATCGCGCAGGTGGAGATCGAGCTGATGGCGCTGGAGATCACCAACCTGCGCGTGATCTCCGCCGACATGGAAGGCCGCGCGCCGGGCCCCGAGGCCTCGCTGCTGAAGATCCGCGGCTCGGAGATCCAGCAGACGCTGACCGAGCTGATGATGCAGGCGCTGGGACACGACGCCCTGCCCTACCAGCACGCGGCGATGGAACCGGACTTCTCGGGCGAGGTGATCGGACCCGACTACGGCGTGCCGCTGTCGGGACAGTACTTCAATTTCCGCAAGACCACGATCTACGGCGGATCCAACGAGATCCAGCGCAACATCATCTCCAAGATGATCCTCGGCTTCTGAGGCCCCTCTACCCATGAACTTCAATTTCAGCGAAGAGCAGCAGCAGCTGCGCGATACCCTCGACCGCTACGTGCGCAAGGACTACGGTTTCGAGAAGCGTCGCGGCATCATCAACGGCAACGACGGCTGGAGCCGCGAGGTCTGGGCGCAGCTGGCGGACCTCGGCGTGCTCGCCGTGGGCCTGCCGGAAGAATACGGCGGTCTCGGGGGCGGTCCCTTCGACACGCTGCTGGTGATGGAGGCCCTGGGCCGCGGCATGGTGGTGGAGCCGTACCTGGCCACGGTGGTGCTGGGCGCGGGCCTGGTGGCCAGGGCCGGCAGCGAGGCCCAGAAGGCGGACCTCCTGCCGGCGGTGGCCGGTGGCGATCTGCGCCTGGCGCTGGCGCATTACGAGCGCGGCAGCCGCTACGACCTGGCTCGCATCCAGACCACGGCTCGTCGTGACGGCGACGGCTGGGTGCTGGACGGGCACAAGAGCGTGGTGATGCATGGCGCCGCCGCGGATCGCCTGCTGGTGTCGGCCCGCACTCAGGGCGGCATCTCACTGTTCCTGGTGGACGCCCAGGCCGCGGGTATCACGCGCCACGACACGCCGGCGCAGGACGGGCACCGGGTGGCCGAGGTGGCGCTGAAGGGTCTGCGCGTCGGCAACGATGCCCTGGTCGGTGCCGAAGGCGCCGCGCTGCCGCAGATCGAGCTGGCGCTGGACCACGCCATCGCCGCGCTCTGCGCCGAGGCCGTGGGGGCCATGGGTTCGCTGATCGAAGCCACGGTGGGATACCTCAAGACGCGCAAGCAGTTCGGCGTGCCCATCGGCAGCTTCCAGGCGCTGCAGCACCGCGCCGTGGAGATGTACCTGCACGCCGAACAGGCGCGCTCGATGAGCTACCTCGCCGCCGACAAGCTGGGCGCCTCCGACGTGGCCGAGCGCCGCCGCGCGATCTCCGGCGCCAAGGTGCTGGTGGGCAACGCCGCGCGTTACGTCGGCCAGCAGGCGGTGCAGCTGCACGGCGGCATCGGCGTGACGGACGAACTGGCGGTGGGTCACTACTTCAAGCGGCTGACGATGATCACGCTGCTGCTGGGAGATGTGGATCATCACCTGGCGCTGTTCAGCGAGGCGATGGGTGATCTGCCGTGATGCGGCGATGCCTGAACGGCATCACCTGCGGCGGATCACGGGCGGCCACGGATGGCCGCCCAGGGGATCAATCAGCTAACCGATATCTCGCCATGGATGGCACTGCAGAGCTCTGATCTTGCGGGGTTTCGCTAGCCCGAAGTGTCACCCTTCGCCGGGCTCGGGGCGGGCGGTTGGAGGAGTACTTTTACTTTCCTACAGAAGCTTTCCCCTCGGGACTGCTCCTGCGTCACTCTACCTCGGGCATCCTTGACCTCGCCCGCGCCTCTCCCGCGGGCAGGGAGCGGAATAACCGATCTATCGCATCACCGCGATAGCGTCCCTCAGCTCCTGCTCGCTGAGGCTGGGATCGCCACCCTTCGGCGGCATCTGGCCCTTGCCCTCGATGGCGTGCTTCAGTAACCCATCCGGCCCACCCGCTGCCCGCTCGCGTAAAGCCCAGGCCGCCTTGTCGTGAGACCTGGGAGCATTCAGCATACCCGAGGCATGGCAAGCACCGCAGACCTGCGCCACCACCTGCTCGCCGCTGCGCGGAGCTGCTGGTGCTGCCACCGGGGTCAGTGCAGCCAACTGTTCCTGCGAGGTGGCCACGACACCGACCGGCGCAATGCGCTGGGCAATCAGTTCACGCTGCTGCTCCGGGTCCTGCTCGTGCTGGCCGACCAAGCCCGCCGCCAGGGCCAGCCCGCCTGTGACGGCGAGCAGCAGACCCAGCACCAGCCCGAAGCGGGCAAAGAAGGCCTGGTTCGAGTGCTTGTCGAGCAGATCGAGCGGGGGCGGCGGGCCGGGCTTCACATCCTTGGGATCAACGTCGATGGTCATGGCGCTTGCGTTCCAGGGCTTCGGCCGCGCCTGCAGGCTCGATCTGGCGGGCATCGTTGGCGTGGCGTTCCGAACGCTGCTGCAGCTTCTTGGCCTGATCGCATCCCACCGGCCTGCGCTCCGCCCATTCGACTTCGTCCAGGCCGCTGCCCATGCCGGCGGTGGAGGTGCTACGGGTCAACTGCGCGTCTTGCGGCGCACGGCGCGCGCGCACGGCGGGCGAGCGGGACGCGTCGTCGTCCAGCAAGGTTTCCGGCGAGAGGTCGTCGGCGGTCACGCGGCCGTCCGGGGTCTCCCCGCCGCTGCGTCCCAACCCGGCGACGCGCGCGGACGGGAATGCCTGCGAGCCATCGGCACCTTCCGAATCCCGCTCGAATTCCAGCGGATGTGGAGCGGCTTCTCCGCGATTGTCGCGGCGACGCTTGCGCGAATAAGGCGCCGCGCCGCGCACCCGCTCGCGGCTCACCGGGAGCCTCCCGAGGCCTTCCCGGGGACCTTGGCGCCCTTCTTGCGCGCCTCCGACAAGCCGATGGCGATGGCCTGCTTGCGGCTGCGTACGGTGCCACCCTTGCCGCCCGGACCGCTCTTGAGCGTGCCACGCTTGCGCCGGCGCATCGCGCTGGCGACGGTCTTGGACGCGCCCTTGCTGTACCGGCGGGCTCCTGCTCTCTTCGCTGTAGCCATGTTGTCCTCCTAGGCTCTCTTTCTTTTACGGCTGCCTCCATCGGGCCGCCTCGAATCCCATCAGGGCGAAGCGCCGCTGCGGGTCCATCCAGAGTTTCCAGGCCTGCCAGCCGGCACCGACGGCCAGTTGCGCCATGCCATCCGGCAGGTACTTGTGCGAGCTCTCGGTGTGGATCGTCTCGCCGGCGGCGAAGCGGAAGCTTCGTCCACCGATACGTACCTGCTGCTCGCGGCGGCTGCGCAGGTGCATCTCGATGCGATGCCGCGTCTTGTCGTAGACCGCTACATGCTCGAAGGCGGCGATATCGAAGTCCGCGGCGTGCTCGCGGTTGAGGCGCACCAGCAGGTTGAGGTTGAAGCGGGCGGTGATGCCTTCGCTGTCGTCATAGGCGCGGCGCAGGGTGGCGGCGCTCTTGCGCAAGTCCACGCCCAGGATCATGCGGCCGCTCGCACCGGTGGCCTGCTGGAACTGGCGTAGCAGGGCCTGGGCCTCATGGGGTTCGAAGTTGCCGATGGTGGAGCCGGGGAAGAACAGCAGGCGGCGCTCCGCCAGCGGCAGGCGCGCATAGCGCCAGGGCCGGGTGAAGTCGGCGCAGACCGGTACCAGCGGCAGGCGCGGCAAGACCTGGCTCATCGTTTGACGGCAACGCCACAGCACGCTGGGATCGATGTCCAGCGGGGCATACCAGCGTGGGTCTTCCAGGGCCGACAGCAACTCACGCGTCTTGCAGCCGCAGCCGGCGCCCGGCTCGATCACACCCGCACCGGGGCCGGCGAAGGCGGCGATGTCGGGCAGGTTTTCGCGCAGGATCGAGAGCTCGGTGCGCGTGACGTAGTAATCCCCGGTTTCGCAGATGCGCTCGAACAGGCGCGAACCTTCTTCGTCGTACAGCAGTCGCGTCGGCAGGCGCTTTTGCGGGCGCGACAGGTCGCGCAGGATCTCGGCCAGGTCGGGACTGTCGATGCTCTCGACCGGCGCGGCCGAGCCGGCTTCCATCTGCAGCTCTTCGTCGTCGCTCATGCGATGTCCCTCGCCAGGCGCAGGCCGCTGAACTGCCAGCGCGCTTCCGGTGGAAAGAAGTTGCGGTAGCTGCGCCGCAGGTGGCTGGGCGGCGTGGCGCAGGAACCGCCGCGCAGCACCAGCTGGTTGCACATGAACTTGCCGTTGTATTCGCCCACCACGCCCGGCGGCGCGCGGTAGCCGGGGTACGGCGAGTAGGCGCTCGAGGTCCAGGTCCAGACGCCGCCATACCAGGCGCCGTCGGAGATACCCGGATGCAGGCGTGGCGGAGCATCCTGCGGCGCTGGGGTAGGCTCCTCGGCCAGGGCCTCCCACTCCTGCTCGGTGGGCAGGCGCAGACCGGCCCAGCGCGCGTAGGCGTCGGCCTCGTAGTAGCTGAGATGGCAGGCGATGCCTTCCGGGTGCAACGGCTGCAGACCGGCCAACGTGAAGGCCGAGCGCAGGTCGCGCGCCCAGTACAGGGGACGGCGCCACTTGCGGCGCTGCACGACCGCCCAGCCGTCCGATAGCCACAACTCGGGTCGGCGGTAGCCCTCGTCCTCGATGAAGGCCCGGTATTCACGATTGGTCACGGCGCGCGAGGCGATCTCGTAAGGCGCCAGCAGCACGGCATGGCGCGGCTGCTCGTTGTCGAAGGCGAAGCCGGAACCGCCATGGCCGCAGGCCACCTCGCCGCCGCCGCGCAGCCAGCGCAGCGGCGTGGCTGTAGCATCCGTGTCCATGGCCGGCGCACGGCCATAGGCGGGCTGCAGCGGATTGCGCGACAGCAGGTGCTTGAGGTCGGTGAGGATCAGTTCCTGGTGCTGCTGCTCATGGTGCAGGCCCAGCTCGATCAGCGTGCGCGAGACGGCGGGCACCGGCGCCGCCAGCAGTTCCAGCATCGCGCGGTCCACCTGCGCGCGGTACTGCATGACCTCCTGCAGCGAGGGCCGCGTCAGCAGCCCGCGCGCGGCCCGTTCGAAGGGCTTGCCCAGGCGCTGGTAGTAAGAGTTGAAGAGATCCAGATAGCGGCGGTCGAACACGCGGTAACCCGGGCGGCGTGACAGCACCATGGTCTCGAAGAACCAAGTGGTATGCGCCAGGTGCCACTTGGCCGGGCTGGCGTCCTTCATGCTTTGCGCGCCGGCATCCTCCGGCGACAGCGGCGCGCACAGGGCCTCGGTGGCGGCACGGACGCGCTGGTAGCCCACGGCAAGCGCCGCAGCCTCCCCAACGGGGCGGACAGTGGCAGGACGCGCGAGCGGCCTGGGGCCTGCGCTCCGGCGCAATGCGATCGCAGTCATCGTGCCCTCCTTGGCTCTCGACTCCGGGCAGGGGTGTCGCAAGAGCCGTGCCCGGGGCATCCCGCCGCTGGCGGGACGCCCCCCGGCCGGGTCAGTGCTTGGCCGGACCGGTGCGGGTGGGCGAGATGCGGGCCGGCGGATCGGAGGCCGGGAAGCTGTCGTCCAGGGCGTCGTCTAGGGCGTCGACGCGGCCGCCCTGCTTGGCGGCTTCCTTCTTCGAACGCTGGGGTTCCGCCTGCGTGGGCGCGGGCTTGGCGTGCTTGTCGGCCAGCTCGCTGTTAGCGTCCAGGCGGCGCTCCAGCTCGATCTTGCGCGCGCCGGGGCCGAGGTTCTGTTGATGGGCCATGGTTCTCATCCTTGAGTTGCGACAGGAGTCGCCGCCCTATTCCGACCCCTGCCCGACAGCTGAGTTCAGGCCCGGCGACCTTGCACAATCCGGCGGGCGAAAGCCATCACCGTGCAAACTGCGGATCGCCTTGCTCGCCCTACTCCTCTACGGCCGCCTCCAGTTCCGCCAGGCCGTTCTCGATGTGGTCCAGCAGGCGCTGCAGGCTGGGCAATGTGCGGCGGCAGCCGATCAGGCCGAAGTCGACGAAGTCATGCCGGCTGATCACGGTGATGTTGAAGGCAAAGCCGTCGATGATCAGCGAGGCCGGGTACATGCCGTCGAGCTTGCAGCCCTGCCAGTACATGTCCTGGCGCGGGCCGGGGACGTGGGAGATGACGAGGTTGGCCGGCACGCGCTCGGGCGTGAGCCCGGTGAGCATGCTCAGCGCACCCGGCACCAGCTGTGCCACGGCGTAGGCCTGCAGTTCGGCGGGGCTCAGCTGCTTGAAGCGGGTCTTGCTGTAGTCCATGCAGGCCTTGATCGCCTGCAGGCGCTCCAGCGGATCGGCCAGGTGCGTGGCCAGGTTGACCATGGCGAAGGCGATCTCATTGCCGGAGTCGCCGTCGTCGCGGCGGATGGACACCGGCACCACGGCCACCAGCGGCTGCTCCGGCAGGGCATCCAGCTCCAGCAGGTAGCTGCGCAACGCGGCAGCGCAGACCGCCAGCACCACGTCATTGACGGTGCCGCCCGCGGCGGCGGCCACCTTGCGGAAGCGCGGCGTGGCGTAGGACTGCGCGGCGAAGCGCCGCGAGGCGGTGATCGGCTGGTTCAGCAGGCAGCGCGGCGCCTGGGTGCTGGTGACCACGTCAGGGTTGCCGTGACGGCGGTCCTGCCAGGTCTGCTTGAGATGGTTGAAGACGTTGGGCACGGCCGACAGTCCACCGCGGCTCAGGCCGGACAGGATGCCCAGCGGGCTGGTGGCCACGCCGGAGATCGGCATGGAGGCCTCGCGGCGGCGCGGCGCCATCTCCCAGGTGGGCGGCATGCGCGCCGATTCCTCGGGGCTCTCCGACATGGATTTCATGATCAGCCGCATCGCCGCCACGCCGTCCACCACGGAATGGTGGATCTTGAAGAACACCGCGATGCGGCCGTCCTCCAGTCCCTCGATCAGGTACATGCGCCACAGCGGGTAGGCACGGTCCAGGTGCTGGGAGTGTACCCGCGAGCACATCGCCAGCAGCTCGCGGATGCGGCCCGGCTTGGGCAGGGCCAGGTGCACCAGGTGCTGGTTGATGTCGAAGGTGCTGTCGGTCTCCCAGAAGCTCAGACCGAAGCGGCTCTGCGGCCGCAGGTTGAACGGCCGCGAGGCCTGCACGGACTGCAGCAGCCGCGACGCCATCTGCGCGGCGAAGTCCGGCGGGGCATCCGCGGGCGGCTTGAGCATCATCAGGCCGCCGACATGCAGGGGCATGTGGCGACGCTCCATCAACAGGAATGCGGTATCAGTGGGTGACAGGCGCTGCACGAGGTGTTCTCCCATTCTCGTTTGGGCGAGACGTAGCAAGCCGCGAGCCAAGAATGCCCGCAAGCAGTGCCGCCCGCATGACGAATAAATAACCGGACGTTCAGGAGGGAAGCATGGCCCGGAAAGAATGTCCGCGCTTTCACCTGGCGGATTGACCTGGGCCGGGCGGCCCTGCGGGACCCTAGCGCCGGGCCAGGAACACGTCTTCGATGATGTCGCGCACGCGCTCGCTGGCGGCCATGTTCACGCCGAGCTTCTCGGCGCTTTCCAGCGCCGCCGAGAGGTCCTTGCGGCCCAGGGCGCCGAACAGGCCGAAGGCCTTCTCCAGCATTTCGGGCCCGCGGGCGGCGATGCCGTCGCGGTTGCCGATGAAGGCTTCCATCTGCGGGGTCACCACGCCGTTGGCGCGGCCCACCTCCACCAGCATCTCCAGCGTCAGGCCGCCGGCCCGGGCCAAGCGGGAGGCCTCGTCGATGGCCGCGAAGGCGGCATAGGTCATGACGTTGTTGCAGAGCTTGAGCGTGATGCCGGCACCGGTGTCGCCGGCGTGGACCTGCTTATTGCTGGAGGTGGCGAACACCGGCTGGCAGCGCTCGAACAGCTCGTCGCTGGCGCCGACCATGTAGCACAGGCGGGCATCCTCGGCGCCGCCGGCGCCGCCGGTGATCGGCGCATCCACCAGGTGGATGCCGCGCATCGACGCATGGCGGGCCCAGCGCATCATGGCCTCGTGGGTCACGGTGCTATGCACCGCGATCACGCTACCGGCCTGGGCCTGCTCCAGCAGGCCGCCACCGCTGCCGGAGCAGCCGTACAGCAGTTGCTCGACGTCGATGGTGTCGCGTACGCAGATGCCGATGTGGCGGCATTCGCGCGCCAGCTCGCCCGGTGTGCCGGCGCGGCGCGCGCCCAGCGCCACCAGCTCGGCCACCGGACCGACCGCGACGTCGTGGACCCACAGGGGTTCATCCAGCTTCAGCAGGTGCTTGGCGATCGGCTTGCCGATGTTGCCGAGACCGATGAACCCGATGCTCATTTGGCGTCACTCTCCAGCAGCTTGGGCGTGGGCATCTGCGGCCGCACTTCCATGAATTCCACGGCGACGCCGGCAGGGAACTCAAAGCAGCCGGCGATGGCCTCGCCGACCACGTCGGCGGTGGTCATGCCGTCGAACTTCGGCCCCTTGTCCAGCCAGGCGCCCATGGCGTCCGGCAGCGCGGCAGGGTCGAAGTTGGCGATGCTGCCGGTGGCCACGGCGCCCGGGCTGAAGACCGTCACGAGGATGCCGTCCTTCTTGACCTCCCCGCGCAGTTCCTCGCTGAACTTGTCCATCGCCGCCTTGGAGGCCGAGTACAGTGCCAGGTGGGCGAACTCGTTGTCGTGGCGCACGGTGGCGGAGGAGATGTTGACGATGCGCCCGCCGCCGGCCGCGCGCAGGCGCGGGATGGCGAGCTGGCAGGAGAACACGGTGGCGAGGAAATTCACGTCCACCATCTTGCGCACTTCGGCCTCGGGCATGAGCTCGATGCGGCGCGCGAACTGGAAGCCGGCGTTGTTGATGATGCCGTCGATGCGGCCCCATTGGGCGATCACCGCGTCCAGGACCTTTTCCATGCCGGCCTTGTCGCAGACGTCCACTGCGGCAGTGAAGACCTGGGCGGCGGGCAGCTGCGCCGCGGCCTCCTTGAGACCGGCCTCGCCGCGCGCCAGCAGCGCCACCTTGGCACCGCGGGACGCCAGCACCTGGGCGGTAGCGAAGCCAATGCCCTTGGAGGCTCCAGTGATGACGATCACCTGGCCCTGAACCTTGCTTTTCATTGTTGTTTTCTCCCCTGCCGTCAAAGTTAACCGTTCGCATGGAGCTTGTCGAAATGCGAACCCCATTGGTGGTGGGAGCCGCCCGCACTTCGACAGGCTCAGTGCGAACGGCGGCGAGGTCGATGGCTGATCAGGCCCGCATCAGCGAGCCGCCGTCCACGTTGAGGATCACCCCCGTGACCCAGCTGGCGTCGTCCGACAGCAGGTAGGCCAGGGCCTTGGCCAAGTCCTCCGGGGTGCCCAGGCGGCCCAGGGGCATCTGCGCGACCATGCCCTGCAGGTATTCCTCCGGCACCTTGGCGCGCAGCGCCGGGGTGTCCGTGGGGCCGGGGGCAATACCGTTGACGCGGATGCCGCGCGGGCCCAGCTCGCGCGCCAGCACGCAGGTGATGCCGTTGATGGCGAGCTTGGTGAAGGAGTAGTAATCGTAGTGCATCCAGGCCGCGGTGGAGGACTGGTTGACGATGACGCCGCCCTTGGGCATCTGTGGCGCCACGGCGCGTGTCATGACCACGGCGCCGAGCATGTTCACGGCGATGACCTTGTTGAGATAGGCCAGGTCGACGGTCATCAGCGGATTGAAGTCGAGGTTGCCGAACATGGCGGCGTTGTTGACCAGGTAGTGGATCTCGCCCCAGCGCTGCGAGACGTCCTCGACCAGGGCCGCGGCGGAGGCCTCGCTGGAGACGTCCACCGAGGCGAAGATGGCCGTGCCGCCGGCCTTGCCGATCTCCTCGACTACGCGCTGGCCCTGGGCGGCGTTGATGTCGGCGACGACGACCTTGGCACCGAGCGCGGCGAGATGCTTGGCGTAGCCCTCGCCGATGCCCTGGCCGGCGCCGGTGATGATGGCGACCTTGTTGTTGAAAGTGCTCACGTGGTTCTCCTCGGAATTCGATCCATTTCCCCTCGCCCGCCCGCGGGAGAGGGTGGCCCGAAGGGCCGGGAGAGGGTTTCTGTAGAGCTTGCGAGAGCTACAGAAACCCTCTCCCTCGGCAACTGCTCCTGCGTTGCCCTACCTCGGGCATCCATGCCCTCGCCAGCCCCTCTCCCGCAAGCGGGAGAGGGGTTTGATTGATTCAGCTCCCCGCCTGGTCCGCCGGCAGATGCACCACCAGCCCCTGCATCTCCTCGGTCACCGTGACCTGGCAACCGAGGCGGCTGTTGGCCTTGCGGTGGGTGACGGACTCCAGCGTGCCCAGCTCTCCTGCCTCTGCCTGTGGAATCCTGCCCTCCCACTCCGGCGGGATATAGCAATGGCAGGTGGAGCAGGAGCAGATACCGCCGCACATGCCGATGACGCCGGGCACCATGTTCAGCGTGGCGCCTTCCATCAGGTTCATGTGGGCATCCACGTCGACCTTGTGCTCGGTACCGTTGTGCTCGATGTAGGTGACTGCAACCATGTTGGTCTCTCGTGTAGATCAGGCTGGAATCGCGACGGTCTTGGTTTCGAGGTATTCCTCGAAACCCTGCACGCCCATCTCGCGGCCGATGCCGCTCTGCTTGTAGCCGCCGAAGGGGGAATCCGGGGCGAAGAAGTTGGCGCCGTTGATGTTCAGGGTGCCGGTGCGGATCTGGCGTGCCAGGCGCAGCGCGCGTTGCGGATCGGCGGAGTAGATCGAGCCCGACAGGCCGTAGATGGAGTCGTTGGCGATGCGCGCGGCGTCGGCGTCGTCCTTGAAGGGAATCGCAACCAGCACGGGGCCGAAGATCTCTTCCTGGGCGATGCGCATGTCGTTGGTGACGTCCGCGAACAAGGTGGGCTCGACGAAGTAGCCGCGCTCCAGGCCCGCCGGCTTACCGCCGCCGCAGACCAGGCGCGCGCCCTCGCGCTTGCCGGTCTCGATGTAGTCCAGCACGCGCTGCTGCTGCTTTGCACTGATCAAGGGGCCCATGATCTGCTGCTCGCGGAACTGGTCGCCCGGCTGCACGTAGCCGAACATGGCCTTCAAGGTCTGCACGCCTTCCTCGTAGCGCGACTCCGGCAGCAGGATGCGCGTGGGGATGGCACAACCCTGTCCTGCGTGGTAGCAGACCGCCAGGCCCGACAGCAGCGCGGTGTTGAAGTCGGCGTCGTCGAGGATGATGTTGGCGGACTTGCCTCCCAGCTCCAGGAACACGCGCTTGAGCGTGCCGGCGGCGCTGGCCATGATGCGGCGGCCGGTCTGGGTGGAGCCGGTGAAGGAAACGATGTCCACGCGCGGATCGGCTACCAGCTTCTCGCCGATGGCGGCGGGGTCCGACGAGGTCAGCACGTTGAACACGCCCGGCGGGATGTCGGTCTTCTCGGCCACGACCTTGCCGATGAGGGTGGCGGTCCAGGGCGTGTCGGGCGCGGACTTGAGCACAACGGTGCAGCCGGCGGCCAGCGCCGGCGCGACCTTGGCCATGTTGATCTGGAAGGGAAAGTTCCAGGGCGAGATCGCGGCGACCACGCCGCCGGCCTCCTTCCACACCAGGCGCTTGCTGGGCACGCCCATGGTGTTGGTGACCGGCAGCTCCTGCTCCCACTCGTAGCGGTCGATCAGGTCGATGACGTAGTCGAGGATGCCGATAGGGCCATCGCCCTGCGGACCGTTGGCGGTGATGGCCATGGGCGCACCGACCTCGGCCACCGCCTGGGCGCGCAGGGATTCGGCCTCCGCGCGCAGGCCGTCACGCAGCTGCGCGAGGCACTTGCGGCGCAGGGCGCGGTTGGCGGACCAGTCGGTGGTGTCGAAGGCTTGGCGCGCGGCGGCGATGGCGGCCTCGGCATCGTCGAGTCCGGCGTCGGCGACGTGGCCGATCACCTCGCCGGTGGCAGGGTTGATATTGGCGTAGCGCTTGCCGCTTTTCGCTTCCACCAGCTTGCCGTCGATCAGCAGGCGTGGTTCGCCGATGCCGGCATCGTTTGCAGATTTACCCATGGGCGGTCTCCGGAGCCGGCGCGGCCGGAAGAGGTAGAGGCGAGCCAGCAGCAGCGTGAACAGCAGCAGCCACAGGCCGTTGTAGAGGTACACCTTGTCGAGCTGCGCACCGCTCTGCGGCCAGCTCAAACTGGCCTGCGTCAGGTAGAAGAACATGGCGTAGGCCATCATCCCCGACATGAACGTGGCCAGGGCGCGGTAGCGAGGGCCGTCCTGGCGGCGGCGCAGGAACACGGCGATGGACAGCAGGTAGAACCAGCCGAAGAACCCCGTATCGAACTCGTTGAGCAGGCGCAGCCATAGCGGCGCCTCGGCGTAGATCGGCTCCACCTGCACGTAGCCCAGCCAGGCGCGGCCCACCGCACTCTTCGAGCATTCGCCACCCGGCCCCTGCGCCAGGCCCTCCCAGCCGCAGCCGAGCAGGAACAGCGGCATGTAGATCAGCGCCGTGAAGGCGGCGAAGGCGAACAGCCCGATCAGCACACGGTCCAGCAGGCGCGACATGGGTCCGGTCTCCTCCGTTTCGCGGGTCGGTCATGGCCGGCCGCATAAACATTGCTATTGAAATGTTTATGCAGACTATCGGAGGGTTCAGGGGTCGCCAATACGCCGAATGGGCGATACCCGCCGGACGGTGCCCCCTTCAATATCCCCGCATCGCAGCTAAAGCCCGGGAGAACGGCATGGCGAAGTGGGAATGCACGATTTGCGGCATGGTGTACGACGAGGAGAAGGGCGACCCGGATCACGGCATTGCGCCCGGCACGCGCTTCGAGGACATCCCGGACGACTGGGTCTGCCCCGACTGTGGCGCGGGCAAGGACACGTTCGAGAAGATTGGTTAGCCGCTCTCCACGATCGGAGAGGCGAAGCTGACAGGGCGGCCCGGCCGCCCCCGCTGACATCACGCCTGGAGGAGAGAGCATGGGCGAGAGCAAGGCCGACTACGGCCGGCGCGGTTTCCTGAAGCAGATCGGCCTGGCGGCCGCGGGCGCGGCGGCCTTCGGGGCCGAGGCGGCGACACCCAAGGCGCGCAAGGACGTGCGCCGCTGGGACGCCACAACCGACCTGCTGGTGATGGGCTCCGGCGCGGGGGGCATCTCCGCGGCTCTGGAGGCCCGCCGCAACGGCATCCAGGCCCTGGTGCTGGAGAAATTCCACGTGCCCGGCGGCTCCTCGAGCCTGTCCGGCGGCGTCTGCTACCTGGGCGGCGGCACGGCCCTGCAGAAGGCGCTGGGCTTCACCGACACGGTGGAGGACATGTACCGCTACATGATGGCGGCCAGCGGCCTCTACGCCGACGAGAAGAAGATCCAGCTCTATTGCGAGGGCAGCGTCGCGCACTTCGACTGGCTGGTGGCCAACGGCGTGCACTACGCGCAGAAGTTCTCCGAGGAGAAGGAGATCTCGATCCCCGACGGCTCGCTGTACTACTGCGGCAGCGAGCTGGTGCACCCCTACCGCGAGCAGGCACGGCCGGCCCCGCGCGGCCATGTGCCCCCCTCGCCGCATCTGATCGGCGGCCGTGACCTGATGAAGGCGCTGACCCAGGCCGCCACCGATGCCGGGGCGCAGCTGAAGCTGCGCTGCTCGGCCGAGCGCCTGGTGCTGGAGAGCGACGGCAGCGTGGCCGGCGTGGAAGTGGTGGATGAGAAGGGCCAGCGGCTCAACATCCGCGCGCGACGCGGCGTGGTGCTGGCGGCCGGTGGCTTCATCCACAACCGCGCGATGCTGGAGCGCTTCGCGCCGGAGCTGGCGCGCTGCTCGGTGCCCTGGGGCCGTGCCGGCGACCTGGGCCAGGGCATCCTGATGGGCATGGCAGTGGGCGGCGCGGTGCAGCGCATGCACCATGGATTCGTGATCCTGCCGATGTATCCGCCGGAGACCATCCTCAACGGCATCCTGGTGAACTCGCGTGGCCAGCGCTTCGTGCCTGAGGACGGCTATTACGGCCTGGTGGGCCACGAGATCGCCTTCAAGCTGGACGACGGGCAGGCGTACATGGTCGTGGACAAGGCGCATGCCTTCGCCTGGAAGGATTTCCGCTTCAACGTGGCGGCGGAGGCGCCCAGCATCGGGGAGCTGGAGGGCAAGCTGAAGCTGCCCGAGGGCGCGCTGGTGCAGACGGTGGAGTACTACAACCGTTACGCCAAGGACAAGCGTGATCCGCTGCTGCACAAGGCGGAGAAGTACCTCGCGCCGCTGAAGGAGGCGCCCTTCGTGGCCTACGACGTGGGCCTGAAGAACACCTTCATGCCGGTGCATACCTTCGGCGGCCTGCAGACCAATACCGACGCCCAGGTGATCAATGCCTGGGGCGACCCTATCCCCGGTCTGTATGCCAGCGGGCGCACCTCGGCCGGCCTGCCGGTGGCGCCCTATATCGGCAGCGGCGTGTCGATCGGCGACGGCACCTTCTTCGGACGCCGCGCCGGCCGCCATGCCGCCGGGAGGAAAGCATGAAGCACGCACTCACCGCCGCCGTACTGCTCGGGCTGTCGCTAGGCGCTGCCGCCGAGGCGCCCAAGGGCGATGCCGAGCGCGGCCGCCTGGTCTTCGGCCAGTGCCGCACCTGCCATTACCCCGAGAAGACCTACGGCGACCACAACGGCCCCAACCTCTACGGCATCTTCGGTCGCAAGGCCGGCTCGGTAGCCAGCTACGCCTACTACTCGGACGAGATGAAGCAGGCCGGGTTCGACTGGACGCCGGAACTGCTGGATTTCTGGCTGGCCAACATGGGCAAGTTCCTGCCCAACAGCACGATGGTGGTGTTCCAGACCACGCCGCAGCAGCGCGCCGACATCATCGAGTACCTGAAGCAATTCCAGGACTGAGGCGCCGGGTATTGACCTAAACCTAAGTTGAGGTTCTAGGATGTCCGCCACGATGCCTGGAACGGGAGTGGCGGCGATGAGCGAGCGGATACGGCTGGGACTGGTCTACGGCAGCACGCGGCCGGGGCGGCTCTGCGACACGGTGGCGAACTGGGTCGCGGGCCAGGTCCGCGAGCATCCGGAGTTCGAGATCGAGGCGATCGACCCGGCGCAGTTGCGGCGCGGGGCGGACGGGCGGCTTGACGAGGCCGACGCGGAAGCCCGCATCGCGCGGGCCGAGGCCTTCATCGTGGTCACGCCGGAATACAACCACGGCTACCCTGCCGCGCTGAAGGAGCTGCTCGACTCGACCTACGAGCCCTGGCAGGCCAAGCCGGTGGCCTTCGTCTGCTACGGCGGGGTCTCCGGCGGGCTGCGGGCGGTGGAGCAGTTGCGCCAGGTGTTTGCCGAGCTGGATGCCGTGGCCCTGCGCGAGACCGTGAGCTTCACGGAAATCTGGGAGCAGTTCGGTGCGGACGGCGAGCTGCGATCGCCGGAACGGGCACGGCGCAACATGGGCAAACTGCTGTCGCGGCTGCGCTGGTGGGCGGAAAGCCTGCGGGATGCACGGCAACGCCGGCCCCTGCGTCAGGCCGCGTAGGAAAGCCCTGGCCGCAGATATCCACAGGACCTGTGGACAACGCTGTGGACCGTTGGCGCGAAGCCCGCCAGATGCAGGTTTTTCCGCATATGAATAAAAAATGACCGTTGGGCGAACGGCTCGGACGGCCTGCTAGAATCCGGCGCGCCTCCTGGCTCCCAACCTCATACCCATGGCCCCGAACCCCCACAAGTCGCTGTCCCCCCTGCCCTCCCTGATCTTCTCCTCGCGCTGGCTGCAGTTGCCGCTGTACCTGGGCCTGATCGTCGCGCAGGGCGTGTACGTCATCCTGTTCTGCAAGGAACTCTGGCACCTGACCCACGGCGCGCTGGAGCTCAACGAGCAGCAGGTGATGCTGATCGTACTGGCGCTGATCGACGTGGTGATGATCTCCAACCTGCTGGTGATGGTCATCGTCGGCGGCTACGAGACCTTCGTCTCACGCCTGCACCTGCAGGGGCACCCGGACCAGCCGGAATGGCTGAGCCACGTCAACGCCTCGGTGCTGAAGGTGAAGCTGGCGATGGCAATCATCGGCATCTCCTCGATCCACCTGCTCAAGACCTTCATCGAGGCCGGATCGCTCGGGGCATTGCCCACCTGCGCCACGGCGGCGGCCGGCGTACGCTGCACCAGCGTGACCGAGGCCGGCGTGATGTGGCAGACCATCATCCACATGGCTTTCATCGCCTCGGCCATCGGCATTGCCTGGACGGATCGGCTGATGGCGAGCTCGCACGCCAAGCCGACCCACTCGGGGCACTAAATACCGCTGCAAACAGAAAAGGGCCGGGATATTCCCGGCCCTTTTCTGTGATGCCGACTGCGGCCTCAGGGTAGCCGGGTCATCCGCTGGCTCAGCTGCCAAAGCTCCCGCGCCGCCGCGTCGTCTTCCGCCCAGGGCTTGGGGCGGATCGGCTTGCAGTCGTAATAGTACTTCCCGCTGACGCCCTCCACCTCCGGCGAGGTCGCCAGATGGATCGAGGAGCTGGCGCCGCGTTCCGGCGTGCGGAAGAACGGCCGCAGAAGCCGGGTGACGTAACGCGCCCAGCGTGCATTCTGGTTGCCCAGCCCGGTGCCGACAGCGCCCGGGTGCAGGCAGTTGGCCGTCACGCCGCTGCCCTGAAGCTGCCGGGCCAGTTCGCGCGTCCACAGCAGGTTGCAGAGCTTGGAGTGCCCGTAAACGGCGAAGGTACTGAAGCCATTGCGCTGGAATTCCAGGTCATCCAGCTGCAAGCCCTTCACGAAGGCATGCGCTCCCGAGGAGACGCTGACGATACGCGACGGCGCGCTCTGGATCAGGCGTTGCCGCAACAGCTCGGTCAGCAGGAAATAACCCAGGTGGTTGACCGCGAACATTTCCTCGATGCCGTCGGGCGTATGGCGCAGGCGGGTGTTGATCAGGCCGGCGTTGTTGACCAGAACGTGCAGCGGCTTGCCCGTGGACAGGAACTCTGCGGCAACGCGGCGGATATCGGACTGCCTGGCGAGATCGCCGATCAGCAGGTGCAGGCGGCTGTTGCGCGTTTCATGGGCAAGCTCCTGCAGCGCAATTTCACCTTTGTCGCGGCTGCGCACCAGCAGGAATACTTCTGCTCCCTGGGCCGCGAGGGCCTTGGCGGTGGCGCGGCCGATACCACTGGTGGCGCCGGTAACGAGGCAGACCTTGTCTTGCATGCGGAACTCCTTATCAATGATCCATCCGATCATCCGGAGTGATCCGTCATGGCGGATCACCAAGGACGCGGCAATCGGATGGAACGGTAAGGGTCTATCTTCCCGGGAAAGGAAAAAGGCCGGGATCTCCCCGGCCTTTTCGCCTCACCGTTGGGTGTTACTTGTTCCCTTCCTTCTCCAGCATGCTCGCCATGCCCGGCTTCGGTGCCGACGGCGCGGCGGCTGCCGGGCGCGGAGGCATGCGCGGCATACCGACGAAACCGATGGCGAACTGCTCTTCCATGGTCTTCACCTGGTCCTCGGTGTAGCCCATGCCGCCGAGGATTTCCTTGGTGTGCTCGCCGACCAGCAGCGGGCGGCCCTGGATCACGCCCGGGGTGTCGGACAGGCTCACCAGCAGGCCGATCTGGTCGAGCTTGCCGACCACCGGGTGCGGGTAGGAGACGACCCACTGGTTCTTCTGGAACTCGGCGTTGTCATGCAGCTTGCGCGAGAACTCGGCGTCCACCACTTCCACCGGCACGCCGGCCTTGTCGAGCTTGGCGAACCAGTTGGCGGCGGTGTCCGTGGCCAGCACGTTGCCGATGATCTTGGCCAGCGCGGCGTCGTTCTTGGCGCGCGCCTCGAACGTGGCGAAGCGGGCGTCGGTGACCAGTTCGGGCTTGCCGATGACGGCGAAGAGCTCATCCCAGTGCGACTGCTCCACCAGCACGAAGCACAGCCAGCCGTCCAGGGTGCTGTACAGGCGGTGGCCGGCGGAGTAGCCGACCTGGTCGCCACCGATGCGCGGGCGCTCGAAGCCCTTGCCATCCGGCGTCGCGACGGCGTAGCTGGTGTTCAGTAGCGCGGCGTTGATGATGGAGGTGTCGACGAACTGGCCTTCGCCGGTGCGGTCGCGGTGATAGATCGCGTTGACGATGGCCACGGCCGACAGGAAGCCGTTGCCGGTGTCGCCGAAGCTGGTGAAGCTCCACAGCGGACGGCCGACTTCGCCATTGTCGCCGTTGCGGCCCATGCCACCGTCCTCGTACTGGATGCCGGACAGGCAGGCGCCGGTCTGGTCGTTGCCCGGCAGGCCGGCGCGCACGCCGCGCTCGAAGCCGCGGGTGTGACAGTAGATCAGGCCCGGGTTGATCTGCTTGAGGGACTCGTAGTCGATCTTGAGGCGCTCGGCGGCGTCGTAGCGCATGTTGTGCTGCACGACGTCGGCCTGCTTGACGAGATCCAGCAGGATCTTCATCGCACGCGGGTCCTTCAGATTCAGCGTGATCGACTTCTTGCCGCGGTTGGCCATGTAGGCGATGTGCACGCGGTGCCAGAACAGGTCGAACAGGCCGTTGACCTTGATCACCGTGGCGCCCAGGTCGCTGAGCAGCTGCGTGCCGAAGGGACCGGCGATGGCCAGGCCCAGGTCGAGCACCGTGATGCCTTCCAGCGGTGCCTTGAGCTTCTTGCCCGACTTGGCCGCTACGGCGGCGGTGGCGGCCTTGGCCTCGGCGATGATCTTGGCGGCTTCCGCCTTCACTTCCTCCGTGTTGGCGCCGGCCTTCACCGGCGCGGCGCCGGGCTTGCCCTGCGTCTTGCTCATGTTGAAGGCGTTGCCGACGGTGCGGATGGTGCCCAGTTCGGGGTCATGGGCTTCCGTCACGCAGCCGTCCTCGAGGAAGGCGGGGTCGGCCAGCGATTCCTCGATGCTGCGCACAGGCTGCATCGTCATCTCGGCGGTAGCGGCGGCGTCCACCCAGTCCTTGACCGGGAACTTCGCCACGGCCTCGGCAAGGATCGGCTGGTAGTGCGACATCACCAGGATTTCCTCGGGGCCGGTGCCAAAGCGATCCGGATCGTTCTGGACGGTGAGGTCCGGCGATGCGTTGAGGGTGTCACCCTGCGCGGCCTGCAGGATGAAGCGCGGATTGGGCACCCAGTTGTGCAGCCACTTGCCGTCCTTGGCCTGGAAGTGGCCCTTGGGCGAGCGGTTGCCGAGGATCCAGGTGTCGAAGCCCGGGGCGTCGATCTTCTCGGCACGCTGCCAGACACCGGCGGCGCCAGCGAAGGCTCCCTGCAGCAGGGAGGTTTCCACCCACTGGCCCTTGCCGGTGATCTCGCGGGCACGCAGCGCGGCGGCGATACCGAGGGACGCGTTGAAGAAGGCACCCAGGCTCGGCCAGTGCGAGGCCACGAACAGCGGGCCCTCGCGCGCGGCGCCCTGCACCCAGTCCTGCGGGATCTCGAGATCCGGATAGGGGTCGGGCAGACCGTTCATGTGGTTGAGCGCGCCTTCCGCCCAGCCGCGCTGCTCGTGCATCAGGCCGGTGCGGGCCTGCACCAGCGCGTCGTACGCGGGGCGGTTGCTCAGCGCGTTGCCGCGGCCGTAGCCGGTGATGGAGCAGTACACCAGGCGCGGGTTGCGCGCGCTCAGGGTCTTGAAATCAATGCCGAGCTTGTCGGTGGTGCCCGGCGAGAAGGATTCCACCAGCACGTCGGCGGTCTGCGCCAGCGCCAGGAAGGCCTTCTTGTCGTCGGCGTTCTTGAGGTCGAGGATGGCGCTGCGCTTGCCGCGCTGCCAGACCTTGTAGCCGAGCTGGTTGCGGAACGGATCACCGCCGGGAGGTTCGATCTTGGTGACCTCGGCGCCGTTGTCCGCCAGCAGCATCGTGGCCATCGGGCCGGCGATACCCCAGGTCAGGTCCAGCACTTTCAGTTTCTCGAGAACTCCAGCCATGTCCGCTCCTCGTTGTTCTGCCAATCAGGTTTTGTTGAAACAATGAAGGCGGGACGCCCTTGCCGGCGCCCCGCCCGGGTATCGCTTAGCCCAGACCGAAGGTCTTGAGCGCGTTGCCGGAAGTGATCTTGATGCGATCGGCCTCCGGGATGCCGGCTTCCTTGAACTGGCTGACGACCTGCGAGCGCGAGTTCGGCCAGCAGGTGGCCGGGTGCGGGAAGTCGGTGGACCAGTACAGGCAGTCCGGGCCGAAGTACTTGTAGCACTCGCTCAGGCCGCGCGGCTCGTACATGAAGGTGGCGCCGCACTGCTGGCGGAAGGTCTCCGACGGCGGGCGCTTCACTCCGGGGAAGGTGTAGTGCTGGTGCATGCGCGGATCGAGCAGCGACTCGAAGAACCACGGCAGCCAGCCCAGGCCCGGCTCCACGAACAGCACCTTGAGCTTGGGATACTTCTCCAGCGTGCCGGTGAGGATCCACATGCAGATGGTCTCCGCCAGCGGCGCCCAGGCCAGGCCGGTGAAGATGCCCTTCTGCGGGGTGGGGTCGCGACGGAACACGTCCCAGAGGTTCTTGTGCAGGTCCAGGTGATTGAGGATCGTCAGGCCCGATTCCTCGATCAGCGACCACAGCGGCGCGTAGCGCTTGTCGTAGAAGTCCGGCAGGCCTAGGTCCGAGGGGAACGGCGTGAGCTGCACGCAGCGCGCCTTCTTGTCGCGCGCCAGGCGCTCGACTTCCTTGATCGCGAAGTCGATGTCGTACAGCGGCAGCTGGTAGGCCGTCATCAGGCGCACGGGATCGTGCGAAGCGAAGTCGGCCATGGCGTTGTTGTAGCCCTGGAACACTTCCTTCCAGTTGTCGCCCATCAGGAAGGGATTGGCGATCTTGGCGCCGGCGAGTTCCGGGAAGATGACCTCGGCGTAGACGCCGTCACGGTCCATGGCCTGCAGCTTGGCGGCCGGCTCGAAGTGGCCGGGGTCCTTGGCGGCTTCCGGATCGACGAAGTCCTCCAGCTGCAGCTGCGGCTGGCCGCCACGCAGGACCTTGGCGGCGTATTCCTCGGCCTTCTTGTTGGCGTCGTCCCAGACGGCGTGCAGTTCCTTGCGCAGGCGCGCCTTGACCCAGTCATCCGTGAAATGGACGTGCGAGTCGACCGACACCAGCTTTTCCGTTGCTAACTCACCCATTTGACGCTCCTCCAGCTCTCATCGGCCGGCGGGACGCCAGCCTGTACGCCCCCAGCTTAGGCAGGGGGTCCGGAATGGCCCATAGCAAAATCTGACAACCTTCAAAGGCTCCGCAAAAACCTTGCGAATCAATGGTTACCGACCTGCCGGGTATTTTGTTGAGTCCAACTTACCGCCGCCCCGGCGGGGATGCCTGACTCGTTTGAGGTAGTGCCGCCCTCCGGCGCCGGGTTCAGCCCGGCCGCGTGGCCGCGTGGTACTCGCTGGGGCTCATGCCGGACCAGGTCTTGAGCGCCCGGGACAGTCCGTTGGACTCGGAAAAGCCGGCGCGCAGCGAGACCTCGCCCACCGGCAGGCCCTCGCGCAGCAGGCGCGCGGCCTCCTCGCGGCGCACTTCTTCCTTGAGCATGCGGTAGCTGGTGAACTGGGTGTCGAGCCGGCGGCGCAGGGTCTGGCTGCTGACGTGCCAGGACTCGGCCACCTCCTCGATCGAGGGCAACGCGCCCTCGGCCCGCAACTGGCGGCGCAGGCGCTCCTTGAGCAGCGAGCGGAAGGCCCGCTGCACCTCGACATGTTGGGCCAGGTCGATGCTTTGCGGCTCGATGAAGCGGCGCAGGTCTTCACGGCTGCGCACGATGGGACGATCCAGGTAGGCCACCGGCAGCATCAGCTGGGCACTAGGCCGCGAGAAGCGGCTCAGGCCGCTGAAGGCCTCGGCGTACTCTTCCAGCGGACCCGCACAGGGATGCGGAAACTCCACGGCGACCAGCGGGATCTCCTCGCCGATCAGCCAGCCGGCGAAGCGCGACCAGATCAGGAACCACCATTCCACCTGTACGCGGTGGCGGTCCAGCTCCGGGCGGGCGATGCTCATCGCCACCGAGGCGACGTCGGGATGCACGTGCAGGTCGAAGCCGATGTCGCCGGTCACGCCGGCGTAGTAGCGGAAGGCGCGGGCCAGGCCCTCGCCCAGCGAATTGGCGCCGACGGCGCTGTCGCACATGCGCACGAAGCTGCCGACCTCGCAGGGGTCCGCGGTGAGGCCACAGAACTCGTCCATCATCATCAGCTTGACGTTACGGGAGACGCGGCAAAACGTGGCCGAGTCGAAGCCAGCGACCTCGCGCAGCGCCTCGGGCGACAGCGCCACAGCCTGGCCGATCATTTCAGCGGGATAGCCATGAGCGGCCGCGCTGTCGATCATCGCCCGGGCATAGCGGTTGAGAAGACCGGATGTCACCACTGACTGCTCCTGGGTGATTCATCGCGCTTTGGCGATGCCTAAATGGCATCGCCTGCGATGAATCACGGGCGGCCATGGAGGGCCGCCCCGGGGCTGGATCAGGAGATGAAGTCCCGCCATGGACGGCGCCCCCATCTTATCTCTCTCCGGCTGGAGGAGGGGACTCGGGGCGAGGTATGTTGCGCTGGTGGTTACACACCTCGCCTCCGATTGAGGGCTCCCCCTCTCCCCTGCCCCTCTCCCACAAGGGGAGAGGGGAGAAAAAGCAATGACTTAGCCGACTTCAGCCGCCTTCCCTGTCGCCAGCGGACGGCCCTGCCCCTTGTAAAACCAGGCCCCCAGCGCCGGCAGCAGGCAGATGGCGCCAAGCATATTCACCAGGAACATGAAGGCCAGCAGGATGCCCATGTCGGCCTGGAACTTGAGCGCGGAGAACGCCCAGGTGCCGACGCCGATAGCCATGGTGATGGCGGTGAACACCGCTGCGGTGCCGCGCTGGCGCATGGCGTCGTAGAAGGCGCTGCGGAAGTCCACGCCCTCGTCCAGGGAGTGCTGGATGCGCTCGAACAGGTAGATGCCGTAGTCCACGCCCACGCCCACGCCCAGGGCCACCACCGGCAGCGTCGCCACCTTCAGGCCGATGCCCAGCACCGCCATCAGGGCGTTGCAGAAGATCGACACCATGGTCAGCGGCACGATGATGCAGATCACCGCGGCGAAGGAGCGGAAGGTGATCAGGCAGAGCAACGCCAAGGCGCCGAAGATGGCCGCCAGCATCGTCACCTCGGCCGAACCCACCGCCTCGTTGGTGGCGGCCATGACACCGACGTTGCCCGAGGCCAGGCGCAGGTTGACGCCCTTGGTCGGATTGGCGGCGATGAACTTCTTGATCTCCTCGACGGCATGGGCGATGACCGTGCCGTCATGGTTCTTCATGAAGATCAATACCTGGATCGCACGGCAGCTCTCGTTGTTCAGGCCCAGGTTGGGATCGAAGGCCTTGGAACCGGTGGACAGGCCGGTCTGCGTGCGCGGCAGCGCACGGTAGCGGGGGTTGCCTTCGTTGAACGCGGAGATCACCAGCTTGCCGATGCCGGCGACGCTGGTCACGGACTGCACGCCGTCGATGCCGCGCACGTACAGCTCGAAGCGGTCGATCAGGTCGACGACGTCGTAGTGCAGGCAGGAGTCACCCTCGAAGTCCTTGGCCTCGGCGATCACGGTCAGCACATCGGTGCCGATGTTGTAGCTGCTGTTGATGGCGCGATCGTCGTAGTTGTAGCGCGAGTCATGACGCAACTCGGGAACGCCCTTGCCGGAGTCACCGATCACCATCTTGCGCGAGGCCATGGTGGTGACCACCAGCAGCACGGCGCAGACGGCGAACACGATCAGCGCGGTGCGCGGCTCGGCGCAGCGCGCCAGCGCCTTCCACAGGCCACCCATCAGCGGCGAGGGGCCACGCAGCGAGTGCTGGCGGCTGGACTCTTCGAGCTTCACGCGGGTCAGGATGATCGGCAGGATCATCTTGTTGGTGACGATCATCAGCAGCACGCCGAGGCAAGCGGTGATGCCCAGCTCGTGCACGATGGGGATGTCGATGAACATAATCACCGCGAAGCCCAAGGCGTTGGTCAGCAGGGCCACGGCGCCGGGGATGAACAGCTTGCAGAAGGCGGCGCGCGAGGCTTCCACGGCGGTGGCCCCGGCCACCACCTCCTGGCGCCAGGCATTGGTCATCTGCACGGCGTGCGACACGCCGATGGAGAAGATCAGGAAGGGCACCAGGATCGACATCGGGTCGATACCGAAGCCGATCAGCGGCAGCGTACCGATCAGCCACAGCACCGGCAGCAGCGCCACGATCAGGGCCACTACGGTGAGGCGCACCGAGCGCGTGTACCAGTACAGCAGCGCCATGGTGATCAGGAAGGCGACGCCGAAGAAGATGAACACGCCGAGCAGGCCGTAGATGACGTCTCCGAGCAGGCGCGCGAAGCCGATGATGTTGACCTCGACGTTCTGGTTCTCGAACTTCTGGCGGATCTCGGTGAGCTTCTGCTGCACCTCCCAGTAGTCGACGCGCTGGCCTTCCTGGCCCTTGCTCGGGTCGTAGTCCTGCAGGTCGGCGCGGATCATGGCGCCCTTGAGGTCGTTGGCCACGATCAGGCCGATCTGGCCGGACAGCGCCACGTTCTTGCGTACCTGCTCCAGTTCCTCGGGCGTACCCGAGTACTTGGCTGGCACCACCGGCTCGCCGTTGAAGCCCTGCTCGGTGATCTCGATGTAGTAGGTGCTGGGCGTGAACAGCGACGACACCTTGGTGCGGTTGACGCCGGGGATGTAGAACACCTCGTCCGTGGCGCCCTGCAGGGCATCCATGAACTCCTTGTTGTAGATGTCGCCCTCGCCCTTCCAGCGCAGGTTCACCAGCAGCGTGTTGGCGCCGGAGAAATCGCGCATGTAATCCATCATCGTACGCATGTACTCATGCTTGATCGGGATCAGCTTCAGGAAGCCCGGATCGAGCTTGACGCGCGTGGCGCTGCCGGCGAACAGCACGGTGACGATGGCGAAGATCACCGCAAGAAGCTTGCGGCGGCCGATGAGGATGTCGGCGATGCCGCCGACGAATTTTTCCATCTTGCTGGCGTTGCTCACGGGGTGACTCCCTTCGGCTGCGCATTGAGTCCGCCCAGTTCGACGCCGCCCTCGCCGGCGGTGACGATGTCACCACTGGCCAGCGGCAGTACGGCGGTGAGGCTCTTCTGGTTGACGGGCGACATGCGGGTGAAGCTGATGCCACCGTCGCGCGAGACGAACACGGCGTTGCTGGCGCCGACCAGGATCACCTCGTTCTGCGCGGTAACCGCGCCCGAGAACAGCGACAGTGCCTCGGGAATCCTGCTCTTGGTCCAGGTCTGGCCGCTGTCGGTGCTGTAGTAGGCGTTGCCGCGCATGCCGTAGGCCAACAGGCCGCGGGAAGGCAGCGACAGGATGCCGAAGAAGGAGCCGGCGTAGACGCCGCCGTGGTCCTTCCAGGTGGCGCCCTTGTCCTTGGACTGCAGCAGCAGGCCGCGCTCGCCCACCAGCCAGAGGCTGCCGTCGGCGGCGCGCGTCATCCCGTTGAGGTGGCGGTCGCCGATGCCCTCGTCGGCCTGGCCGATGTTGGCGAAGGGATCGGCCCAGGGATCTTCCTCGGCCGGCGCGGCGGCTTCCGCCGCTGCCGGAGCAGCCGCGGCGGCGGCCGGGGCGGCGCCTTCCTCGGCGAGCTTTTCCTTGGTCCAGGTCTTGCCGCCGTCGGTGGAGGTCAGGAACAGGCCGAAGGAGCCGAAGGCGAAGAGCTTGCCGTCGTAGGGGCCGGCGAGGCCAAGCAGGGGGTCGCCCTCGGCGACGAACTCCATTTCCTTCCAGGTCTGGCCCTGGTCCTCGCTGCGCAGGATCCAGCCGTCATGGCCGACGGCCAGCACGGCGCCGTCGATGGACAGCACCTGGGTCAGCGTGGAGCCGCGCGGCTTGTCGACCGTGGCTTCGCGCCAGCCGGCCTTGCCGTCGTCGGAGATCAGGATGCGGCCCAACTCGCCCACGGCGACCAGGCGGGTGCCGGCGCTGGCGACGCCGTTGATCTGGATGCGGTCCGCCTGCACCTGCGTCGGCGCGAACGGCGGCGGCGGGCGGTGCGAGAACGCGTAAGCCGCAGCACCGGCCACGGCCACGGCGAACAGCACCGAAGGCCAGCCACTGCGGTAGGAACTCCTGACGGGCGTGGATGACTCCAGCGTCGACGTCATTCGATTCATGACGAACTTCTCCTCTTGTTTCAACCCGGTCTTTGCCGGGTGTTCCACATCAGCCCTGCGAGGACGGCGACACGCTGTACCGGGTGCCTGCCGCTTTCGCGCTAGCCGCTCTTCTTTGGAAACCTGTTGCCAGGTCTCAGGCGGCGATTTCGAACAGTGCGGCGGCACCCATGCCGCCGCCGATGCACATCGTGGTGACCACGTACTTCACGCCGCGGCGGCGGCCTTCGATCAGGGCATGGCCGACCATGCGGGCGCCGCTCATGCCGAAGGGATGGCCGATGGCGATGGCGCCACCGTTGACGTTGAGACGGTCATGCGGGATGCCGAGCTTGTCGCGGCAGTAGATGACCTGACAGGCGAAAGCCTCGTTGAGCTCCCACAGGCCGATGTCGGAAACCTTGAGGCCGTGCTTGGCCAGCAGCTTGGGAATGGCGAAAACAGGACCGATGCCCATCTCGTCCGGCTTGCAGCCGGCCACGGCAAAGCCGCGGTAGATGCCCAAAGGCTGCAGGCCACGCTCCTGCGCAGCCTTGCGGCTCATCAGCAGGGCGGCGGCGGCGCCGTCGGACAGCTGCGAGGCGTTGCCAGCGGTGATGTGCTTGCCGAGCTGCACGAACTTGCCGTCCTTCCAAACCGGCTTGAGGGCCGACAGGCTCTCGAAGCTGGTGTCCGGGCGGTTGCCCTCGTCTTTGGCCAGCGTCACCGTTTCCTTGGTGGTGGGATTGCCTTCCTTGTCGAACAGCTGCTTCTGCACCGTCAGCGGCACGATCTCGTCGTTGAACAGGCCGGCGGCCTGAGCGGCGGCGGTGCGCTTCTGGCTTTCCGCGGAGTATTCGTCCTGGGCCTGGCGGCTGATGCCGTAGCGCTCGGCGACGATCTCGGCGGTCTCGATCATCTGGATGTAGGCGGTGGGCTGCGCCGCCAGCACCGCCTCGGAGACGAAGCGGTAGGAGTTCTTGTGCTTGTTCTGCACCAGCGAGATCGATTCCAGGCCACCAGCGACGACGATGTCCTGCTCGCCCACCATGATGTTCTTGGCGGCGATGGCGATGGTCTGCAGGCCGGAGGAGCACTGGCGGTCCAGCGTCATTCCGGAAACCGTGTCGGGCAGGCCGCCGGTATAGGCGACCAGGCGGCCGAGGTTGTAGGCCTGGGTACCCTGCTGGGCGGCGCAGCCGATCAGCACGTCATCGACCTGCGCCGGATCGACCTTGGCGCGTTCCACCACGGCCTTGACCACGGCACCGCCCAGCACCGGGGCTTCGGTGTCGTTGAAGGCGCCCCGGAAGGCCTTGCCGATGCCGGTGCGTGCGACCGAGACGATGACTGCTTCGTTCATTACCAGTTTCTCCGGGGTTGCGGCCGGGTTTTGCCCGGCCACGCCTAAGGGGTCAGTGAACAACGGTACGCCCTGCCCGGGCGCCCAGCTTCACTCAAAAGTAGTAGCGGGAGATGGTGTCGGCGATGCAGGCCGGCTTGGCCTCGCCCTCGATCTCCACCGTCACGCGGATGGTGGCCTGCACGCCACCGTCCTTGGTGCGCTCGGCGGCGATCAGGTCACCCCGGCCGCGAATGCGCGAGCCGACCTTCACCGGCGCCGGGAAGCGCACCTTGTCGCAGCCGTAGTTGACGCCCATCTTCATGCGCACATCGACGATCTCCGGCAGGAAACGCGAGGCCAGCGACAGCGTCAGGTAGCCATGGGCGATGCAGCTGCCGAATGGGCCGTCCTTCGCCTTGGCGGCGTCCACGTGGATCCACTGGTGATCGTCGGTGGCATCGGCGAAGAGGTTGATGCGCTCCTGGGTGACCTCTACCCAATTGCTCACATCCAGCGGATTGCCGATGGACTCGAGGATGGACTCTGCGGTTTCGAAAAGGGTAGCCATGGAGTCGTTTTTATCAGGACCGCTGCGAGGAGGCGGAGATGACCTCGCCCACGAGATAGGAGGCGTATTCCGAGGCCAGGAAGACCATCACGTTGGCGATCTCGAAGGCCTCGGCACCGCGGCCGAAGGCCTCACGGCTGGCGAGCTCGTTGAGCAGGGCCTCGGGGGCGCTCTTGCGCAGGTGGTCGTGGAACACGATGGACGGCGACACGGCGTTGATGCGGATGCCGTAGTCGGCCGCTTCCAGCGCGGAGCAGCGCGTCAGCGCCATCACGCCGGCCTTGGCGGCAGCGTAGTGGGCCTGTTCCTTCTGCGCGCGCCAGCCCAGCACCGAGGCGTTGTTGACGATGGCGCCGCGGCCGCGCGGCTGCATCTTCTTCAGCACGGCGCGGGTCATGCGGAAGGTGCCGGTGAGGGTCACGTCCAGCACCTTGTTCCATTCCTCGTCGGTCATGTCGACCACGCGCTTGCTGCCGCCGAGTCCGGCGTTGTTGATCAGCACGTCGACACCGCCGAGCTTGTCCTCGGCCGCGTCCACCAGGGCCTGCACGTCGGCCTCCACCGCGACGTTGCCGACCTGGCCGAAGACCTGGGCCTGCGGGAACTCCTTGGCCAGGGCCTGGGCGGCCTCGTCGGTGCGGCGCGGGTGGATGTCGGACAGCATCAGGGCGCGTGCGCCCTCCTCCAGGCAGCGCTTGGCGGCGGCATAGCCGATGCCACCACCGGCGGCGGCGGTGATCAGCACCGACTTGCCCTTGAGCAGGCCATGGGCCGGCACGTAGGGCGGCGGGGCGGAGGGGGTCGCGGTCATGAACGGTCCTGTAGGAATTTCCAGTACCCGGAGTCTGCCCGCCCCGGACAAGGCCTAGCCTCGTGCGTAAAGACGAGGATTCACCATTCTGGTGCAACGTAAACCGGGCCAAAGGCCCGGTTTACGTTGGAAAATCAGGCCGGGCGCGGCTCGCGCGGCATCTGCAGGCCGCGCTCGGCGATCAGGTTGAGCTGGATCTCGTTGGTGCCGGCGTAGATGGTGTCGGCGCGCGAGAAGAAGAACAGCTGCTGCAGCGGGCGGATCACCGGGTCGTCCGACACGGTGTCGGCCTCGGGGCCCAGCACGTCTACGGCAAGCTTGCCCAGGTCGCGGTGCCAGTTGGACCAGTAGTACTTGTAGATCAGGGCCTCGCGGCCCAGCTGGGTCTGCTCGCCGGAGAGCATGCGCAGGGCGTTGTAGCGCATCACGCGCAGGCCGCACCAGGCCTGGGCCAGGCGCTGGCGCACCTGAGCGTCGCCGGTGCGGCCGGCCGCCTGCGCGGCCTGGACCACCAGCTCCAGCTCGTGCGCGAAGTGCATCTGCTGGCCCAGCGTGGACACGCCGCGTTCGGCCTCCAGCAGGCCCATGGCCACCTTCCAGCCCTCGCCGGGGGCACCGACGATGTGCTCGGCCTGCGCCACGGCGCCGTCGAAGAACACCTCGTTGAACTCCGAGCCGCCACCGAGCTGCTTGATCGGGCGGATCTCGATGCCCGGCTGCTTGAGCGGCATCAGCAGGAAGGCCAGGCCCTTGTTGCCCTTGCTGCCGGGCTCGCAGCGCGCCAGCACGAAGATCCACTCCGACTCGTGCGCCAGCGAGGTCCAAATCTTCTGGCCCTGTACGCGCCAGGAGCCATCGGCCTCCTGCCAGCAGCGCGTCTGCACGTTGGCGAGATCGGAGCCGGCATTGGGCTCGGAATAGCCCTGCGCCCAGAACTCGGTGCCGTCGACGATGCGTGGCAGGAAACGTGCCTTCTGCCGGTCGCTGCCGTAGCGGATCAGCGCGGGGCCCATCAGGCCCTCGCCGATGTGCCCCATGCGGCCGGGACCGCCGGCACGTGCGTATTCCTCGTGGAAGATCACCTGCTGCTGGATGCTCAGGCCGCGGCCACCGGCCTCCTTCGGCCAGCCCACGCAGGTCCAGCCGCCGGCAGCGAGCTCGCGCTCCCAGTCCTTGCGCAGCTCGGGAAAGGCCTCCTCGTCGCCGGGGCCACCACGGTGCTTCAGGGACGCGAATCGGCCGCTGAGGTGCTCACGCATCCAGCCGGCGACCTCGGCGCGGAAGGCCTCGTCCGGGTTGTTCGCGGTGGCCGGCGCGTCTTCCTGGGCCGCGGCCTCGATCACGCCTTCGGCGATGCGGGCACGCAGGGCATCGGCCGTGCCCAGCCAATGGCTGCTGGCCTGCGCGCGCTTGAAGTAGAGCTGCGGGTCGTACTCCCAGGTGAAGCCGACGCCGCCATGCAGCTGGATCGCTTCCTGCGCGCACCAGAACAGGCTGTCGGCGGCGAGCGAGCGCGCCATGCCGGTTTCCATGTCCAGCTTGCGCGTGTCGGCGCCGGAGGCGGCGACGGCCGCCGCACCCGCGACGGCGGAACGCAGCTCCTCCACGCGCACCATCATCAGCGCGCAGCGGTGCTTCACCGCCTGGAACGAGGCGATGACACGGCCGAACTGCTTGCGCGTGGCGGTGTAGGCCACGGTGAGGTCGAGGCAGGTCTGCGCGCTGCCGAGCTGCTCGGCAGCGATGTAGAGACGTGCCAGCGCGGCGGCACGGGCGATGCCGTCCGCGAAGCGCGAGGGCTCGTCGATGCGGTCGGCGGAGACGCCGTTGAGGTCCAGCCGCGCGAAGCGGCGCGTCTGGTCCCAGCCGTTGAGCTGCTGGATCGCCAGGCCCTCGTCGTCATTGCGCAGCGCGAAGAGGCCGTGGCCGCCGCCGGGGAGCTTGGCCGGCAGGAACAGCCAGCCGACATTGGCGCCGTCGGGCACGCGCGCGACGTGGCCGCTGAGCTTCCAGCCCTCGCCGTCCTGCACCGCTTCCAGCTCGGCGGCGGCATCGCGCCAGTCGAGGCTGCTGGGCAGCGGCGCGGTGGCGCTCAGGCTGCCTTCGGCGATGGCGCCGAGGAAGCGCTGGCGCGCCGCCTCGCTGGCGGTTTCCTGCAGCAGGTTCGCCGCCAGGCAGACCGTGGAGAAGAACGGCGCACAGAGCAGGCGTCGGCCCATCTGCTCCAGCACCAGCGTCAGCTCCACCGGACCCAGGCCCAGCCCACCGCAGTCCTCGGGGATCGCCAGCGCGCACCAGCCCAGCTCGGCGCCGATGCGCTGCCAAACGTCCTCGTCGTAGCCGGCGGCGCTTTCCATGGCGGCGCGCACGGCGGAGGAGGTGCTGACGTCGGCGAGGAAGTTCTCGGCGGCGTCGCGGATCAGGATCTGGTCTTCGGTCAGCGCCAGGTTCACGAGTGGGGCATCCGGCTAGGGGCTATAGGTCGATTATCACGGGCGCGAGGGCTGTGACTCTTCATCCAATGGGGTTAACGGCACCAGAAACGACAAAACCCCGCCAGAGGCGGGGTTTGTGTACTTCAGGGGCCTCAGGCTGCTTCCGCGAGACGCTGCGCGGCCTGCGCGGACCAGAAGTGCCGCAGGCGGCGCGCCGTGACGCCGGGCACCTCCACCATCGGCAGGTGGCCCACGCCGCTGAGAATCTTGACCACGGCATGCGGGATGGCGGCCTTGAAGGCGGCGGCGGCCGAGGCGTCGAGGATGCGGTCCTGCTCGCCCCAGAGCACCAGCGTCGGCACCTGGATGCCCGCCAGTTCCACCTGCGGGGTCTCGATCATGTGCGCGAACAGGTGCAGGTTGAGCGTGCGGCGGCTGGTGAACTGGCCGTACATCATCGGCGCCAGGGCCAGGGCCAGGCTGCTGCGGTTGCGCTCCATGGTGCTCTCCAGCAGCGCGATCACCTCCGACAGGCGGCCGGCGAGCAGGCCGTTGCGGCCCTCCGCCAGGCCCTGCTCGAAGGGGCTGGAGCGCTCACCATGCATGCCGGCGGCGTTCATCAGCGTCAGCGAGGCCACCAGGGAAGCGTGGCGCGCCGCCATCAGGCCGGCGATGGCGCCGCCCATGGAGCTGCCCACCACGTGTGCCGGGGCGCCGATGGTACGGCGCGCCCACTCCGCGACGCGCTCGGCCTGGCGGTCCAGGGTGTAGGACAGGCCATGGATGAACTGGCTCTCGCCCCAGGCCGGCAGGTCCAGCACGTAGAGGCGGTAGCGCTGCATCAGGAACGGCAGCATCAGCAGCCAGTTTTCCTTGCTGGAGGTGAAGCCGTGCAGCAGCAGCACCGGCTCGCCGTCGGTCTTGCCGCCTTCCATCCAGACCAGGCGGTGGCTGTCGACCACGGCGCTGCGCTTGCGCATGCCGGTGGCCAGGCGCTGGACCTCGCGCAGCAGCGGCCAGGCCAGCCCGGAGGGCTGCCATTGGCGCAGGGCGGCTTCATCGGGGCGTTCGGCTTTGTCCAGGTAGGCAGCGCGGACCAGCTCCAGCGCGGCCTGCTGCTCGGTGAGGCCCTTGGGACCCAATTTGGAAATACCCATTACCGGCCGGGTCGGAGACATCGCCGAGCGCAGGCTGGCCAGCACAGCGGCGGAAGGAAAACGGATCATCGGGCCTCCAGTTATATGGCAAAACAGCCGGCGCAGGCCTGGGTCCCCGCGGGCTACACGGACCTTAAAGAGAGGGTGACGCGGGCGTCATTGACTCGCCTGACATCAATCAATGTCACAGTAACCCAGGTTTCCACCCATAATGGTGCGGTGCAACAGCAAGCTCTTGAATCAGGCGAGAAAGCTGTCTTCCGATCATCGCCGTCCCCGCCGCAGCCGATCGCCCGTCCCCGACGGGAGGTGTCACGCGCCCGACTGGACATTGGCTCCCGCCGGTCAGGACGCGTCTCCCATCGCCCCCCAACGAAAATGCCCCGGGCTGGTTTGCCCAGGGCATCGTGTCCGCAATCGGTCCAGCCGCGGGCCGGACCGGTGAATTTCAGCTGCCGTAGACCTTCTGCGCCGCCGGCGATTCGGCTATGAGGCCGTCGATCACGTCGGTCAGTTCAGCCGGGTTCCAGCGCGCCTTCTTGTCGCGGACGATGCCGGTCTTCCAGCCGTTGGCGATGGAGACCTTGCCGCCCTCCACCTCGAAGACCTTGCCGCTGACGTGGGCCGACAGCGGGCTGCACAGCCAGACCACCAGCGGGGCGACGTTCTCGGGGGCGTAGTGATCGAAGCTGCCGTCTTCCGGCTTCTTCATCATGGCGCCGAAGGGGCCTTCGGTCATGCCGGTGCGCGCGGCCGGGGCCAGGGCGTTGGCGGTGATGCCGTAGCGGCCCAGTTCCGCCGCCTGCACTAGCGTCAGCGAGGCGATGCCGCCCTTGGCGGCGGCGTAGTTGCTCTGGCCGATGGAGCCGTTGAGGCCGGCGCCGGAGCTGGTGTTGATGATGCGGCCGTCGGCCTTGGTGCCGGTGGCCTTCACCTGATCGCGCCAGCGCTGCACCAGCTTGCTGGCGATGCAGAAGTGGCCCTTGAGATGAACCTTCACCACGAGGTCCCAGTCGTCCTCGGACAGCGAGGCGAACATGCGGTCGCGCACGATGCCGGCGTTGTTGACCACGCCATGGACGTCGCCGAAGGTGTCGACGGCGGTCTTGACGATGTTCTCGGCGCCGGCCATCGAGGTGATGTCGTCGACGCTGGCCACGGCCTGGCCGCCGGCGGCCTGGATTTCCGCGACCACGGCCTCGGCGGCCTCGCGCTTGATGTCGTTGACCACGACGTTGGCGCCCTCGGCGGCCAGTGCCAGCGCGTAGCCGCGGCCCAGGCCGGCTCCGGAGCCGGTGACGATGATCGTGCGGTTGTTGCAGATGCCCATGTTGGTATCCGTGAATCGGGAATGGAGAATCGGGAATCGTTAAAGCGATGCGGCCTGGGAATCGGGGGCCGGAAACGATTCCCGACTCCCGATTCCCGTCTTTACAGGCGCTCGATGATCGTGACGTTGGCCACGCCGCCGCCTTCGCACATGGTCTGCAGGCCGTAGCGGCCCTTGGTGCGTTCCAGCTCGCACAGCAGGGTCGACATCAGCTTGACGCCGGTGGCGCCCAGCGGGTGCGACAGGGCGATGGCGCCGCCGTTGACGTTGGTCTTGGCGTGCGGGTAGCCGGTGTCCTTGAGCCAGGACAGCACCACCGGGGCGAAGGCCTCGTTGATCTCGACCAGGTCGATCTGGTCCAGCGACATGCCGGCCTTCTTCATCGCCACTCGGGTGGCGGGAATCGGCGCGGTGAGCATGTAGATCGGGTCGTCGGCGTAGACGCTCATGTGGTGGATGCGGGCGCGCGGCGTGAGGTTGTACTTCTTCAGTGCGCGCTCGGAGACCACCAGCAGCGCGGAGGCGCCGTCGCCGGTCTGGCTCGACACGCCGGCGGTGATGGTGCCGCCCTCGGCCAGCGGCTGCAGCGTGGCCATCTGCTCCAGCGTGGTGTCACGCACGGTCTCGTCCTGCTTGATGCCCCAGGATTCGATGATCTCGCGGTCGAAGCGGCCTTCCTTCTGGGCCTGGCGCGCACGGCGGTGCGACTCCAGCGCGAACTTCTCCATGTCCAGGCGGGAGATGTCCCACTTGTTGGCGATCAGCTGCGCGCCGTGGAACTGCGAGACCGGGTCGGTGCCGAAGCGCGTGGTCCAGCCCTTGGATCCGGAGAACGGATCCTTGAAGCCCAGGGGCTGCGCCGCGATCATCGCCGACGAGATGGGGATCTGCGTCATGGTCTGCACGCCACCGGCGACGACCACGTCCTGCGTGCCGCTCATCACCGCCTGCGCGGCGAAGTGGACAGCCTGCTGCGAGGAGCCGCACTGGCGGTCGATGGTCACGCCCGGCACGTGCAGCGGCAGGCCGGCGGCCAGCCAGGAGGTGCGGGCGATGTTGCCGGCCAGCGGGCCGATGGCATCCAGGCAGCCGAAGATGACGTCGTCATAGTCCTCGGCCGGAATCTTGTTGCGCTCGACCAGGGTCTTGAGCACGTGTGCGCCAAGATCGGCACCGTGGATGGCGGACAGGCCGCCCTTGCGCTTGCCGGTGGGCGTGCGCAGGACGTCGACGATGTAAGCTTCTGACATTGCTGTATTCCTTCGAGAGTTCGGGTGACTGGCTTGGGAATCGGGCATGGGGAATCGGGAATCGTAACAACAGCCGTGTCTACGATTCCCGGTTCCCCATTCCCGATTCTTGTCTTTTCAGAACGTTTCGCCCGGACCCAGGCGGGCCCCGTCGGCAAGAATGAAGTCGGCGATGCGCTTCTTGTGGAAGGCGCGATCGCCCCAGGCCGCGTCCAGCGCCCAGGCGCGCTTCATGAACATTTGCAGGTCGGTTTCCCAGGTGTAGCCCATGGCCCCATGCACCTGCATGCTCTTGCGCGCACCCAGCCAGGCGGCTTCGCCGGCGGCGAGCTTGGCGTGCGACACGTACACGCCGCGGCGGGCCTGCTCACGCTCGGTGGCGTAGGCAGCGCGATACAGCACGGGCTTGGCGAACTCGGCCTTCACGGCGACGTCGGCCAGGTGGTGCTTCACTGCCTGGAAGGAGCCGATCGGCTTGCCGAATTGCTTGCGCGTAGCGCTGTAGTCGATGCCCAGGTCCAGCATGCGCTGGGTCAGGCCGACCAACTGCGCGGCACCGGCCAGGGCGGCGCGGTCCAGCACGCCGTCCCAGAGCTGCTTGCCCAGGCGCGCCGGGCAGATGCGCGTGGCGTCGCTGGGCGTCCAGTTGACCTTGTAGAGGCGGCGCGACATGTCGATGCTGGGATTGAACGACAGCTTGACCTGGTCCTTGGTCAACGCATGCACCTCGTCGTCATGCCACATCAGGATCAGGTCGGCGTTCTGCGCGTCCGCCACCATCGGGTTGACCGGGTGGCCCACGGCGATGCGCGCGCTGCCGTCGGCGATCTTCGGCAGCCAGGTCTTCTTCAGCGTGGCGTCAGCCGCCGGCAGGCGGTTGAGCAGGTAGGTAGCCAGGTACGCGGTGTCGATCAGCGAATCCGGGATGGCGTAGTAGCCCAGCTCCTGGTGGATCAGCACCCACTCCAGGTCGCCGGCGCCGATGCCACCGAATTCCTCCGGCACCGACAGTGCCGTGAGACCCTGCTCGGCCAGCTTGCCGCGCAGCTCGCGCGAGCGGCCGGTCTCGGTCTCCCAGATCTCGCGCAGCCACTCGGGCGCGGCTTCCACCATCAGGAACTTGCGGATGGAGTCGGAGAAAGCGATGTGTTCGTCTTTGAACGCAAAGTCCATGGCGTTCTCCTTAGCGCGGCAGGCCGAGCATGCGCTCGGCGATGATGTTGCGCTGGATCTCGTTGGATCCCGCGTAGATCGGGCCGGCCTGCGCGAACAGGAAGCCCTCCAGCCAGTGACCGATGTTGCCGCCGTCCGGCGAGCCCTCCATCAGCTCCGCACGCGGCCCGAGCAGGCGCATGGCGGTCTCGTGCATGGACAGGTCCAGCTCCGACCAGAAGATCTTGTTGGTGCTGGCCTCGGGGCCGATGTGCTCGCCCTTGCGCAGGCGCCCGGCGGTGGCATAGGTCGCCAGGGTGTAGGCTTCGGCGTCCATCCAGCTCTTGACCACCGCGTCGCGCAGCGAGCAGTCGTCCACGTTCTTCTCTTCGGCCTTGTACAGGTCCACCAGCGCCTTGGCGGTCTGCTGGAAGCGGCCCGGCGAACGCAGCATCAGGCCTCGCTCGAAGCCGGCCGTGGCCATGGCCACGTTCCAGCCCTGGCCTTCCTCGCCCATGCGGTTCTCCACCGGCACGCGAACGTTGTCGAAGAAGATCTCGGCGAAGCCCGGCAGGCCGTTGAGCTGCTTGATCGGGCGGATGGTGATGCCCGGCAGGTCCAGCGGCAGCAGCACGAAGGTCAGGCCGTGGTGGCGCACGGAGTCCGGGTCGCTGCGGAACAGGCCGAACAGCCAGTCCGCCCAGACCGCACGGGTGGACCAGGTCTTCTGGCCGTTGATGACGTAATGATCGCCGTCACGGATCGCCTTGCAGCGGATCGCCGCCATGTCGGAGCCGGCGCCCGGCTCGGACCAGCCCTGGGCCCAGATGTCGTCGCCCGCCGCCATGCGCGGAAGGAAGCGCTTCTTCTGCTCCTCGGTGCCGTATTCCATCAGCGTGGGGGCCAGCAGGAAGATGCCGTTCTGGTTGACGCGCAGCGGAGCGCCGGCACGCCAGTATTCCTCTTCGAAGATCAGCCATTCGATCAGGTCGACGCCGCGGCCGCCCAGGTGTTCCGGCCAGGTCACGGCGCTCCAGCGGCCACCGTTGAGCTTGTGCTCCCACTCGCGGTGCTGGCGGAAGCCTTCCTCGGTGTCGAAGCTCTGCAGCGGCTGCTTCGGCACGTTGGCGGCCAGCCACTCCCGGATCTCCGCCCGGAATTTGTTCTGTCGCTCGGTGTATTCGAGTCGCATGGTTTCAGCCCTATGTTTATTTTATTTAGTTCAGCTCTTCGGCTAGAACTTGGCTTCACGCTTCTCGACGAAGGCGCGCCTTGTTTCTGCCGAATCTTTCTCGCTGTACGCCTGGAGTGTGAAGCCCTGCTCCCAGCGGTACTTGTCTTCCAGGTTGCCGTCCTCGATGCCGTTGAGGGACTCCTTGGCCAGGCGGATCATCGCCGTGCTCTTGGCGGCGATCTTGCGCGCGATGGACAGCGCGGCCTCGCGCAACTCGGCGCGCGGCACCACGGTTTCGATGGCGCCCAGGCGGTGGGCCTCGGCGGCGGTGATCGGCTCGCCGGTGAAGTACATCATGCGCACCTTCTGCACCGGGAACAGGCGCTGCAGGTGGGCACCGCCACCCATCGCACCGCGATCCACCTCGGGCACGCCGAAGGTAGCGTCCTGGCTGGCCACGACGATGTCCGCCGCGCCGGCCAGGCCGATGCCGCCGCCGAGCACGAAGCCGTGCACGGCCACGATCACCGGCAACGGGTTGCGGTGCACGGCCTTGAAGCTGCGGTAGTTGCCGGCATTGACCGAGACGATCTTCTCCGGGTGCTTGTCCAGCTCCTTGATGTCCACGCCGGCGCAGAAGCCGCGTCCCTCGGAGCGCAGCACGATCACGCGCGCGTCCGGGTGGGTGCCCAGCTTCTCGATCTCGTCGGCCAGCGCATGCCAGCCGGCGTCATTGAGGGCGTTGACCGGCGGGCGGTCGATCACCAGTTCGGCGATGCCGTCGTTGATGGTGGTGCTAAAGCCGTGGCTCATGCGGTCTTGTCCAGGGGATTGCGGGTGGAGAGGCTGGCGAGGCGGGCCTCGGCCTCCGTGGCGATGCCTTCGATGACGTCCTTGACGCTGGGCAGCGAGCCGATCACGGCGGCGACCTGGCCGGAGGGCAGCACGCCTTCGTCCGGGCGACCTTCCACCATCGCGCGCTGGATCAGCACCGGGGCATTGGCGGCCATCATGGTCTGGATCGCGGAGTCACCCTCGCGCAGCGCGGCGAAGAAGGTCTTGGCCATGTGGCCCACCGACATGCCGGTATGCACGCGCCATTTCCAGGCACTGCTCAGGGCCACGAACAGGCGATGCAGCAGGCCGCCGCTTTCCAGCTTCAGCAGGAAGGGGTTGTCGATCATGCGCTGCGGCATGCCGTCGACGGCGGTGGAAGCACGGATCTGCGCCGGTTCCTTCACCGCGACGTACTTCTGCAGCGTGGCCTGCGGCACCGGCGATTCCGCCGTCATCAGGAAGCGCGTGCCCATGGCGATGCCGGCGGCACCGAAGGCCAGTGCACCGGCCAGGCCACGGCCGCTATGGAAGCCGCCGGCCGCGACCACCGGCACCTTCACGGCGTCCAGCACCTGCGGCAGCAGCAGCGTGGTGGGCACCGAGCCGGTGTGGCCGCCACCCTCCGCGCCCTGCACGGTGATGATGTCGGCGCCCAGTTCCACCGCCTTCTGCGCATGCTTCAGCGCGCCGACAGTGGGCATGCACAGGATGCCGGCCTCCTTGAAACGCTTGATGGTCTTGGCGTCGGGGCCGCGGCCATAGGACACCGCGCGCACGCGGTCCTTGTGCTTCAGGCAGAGTTCGATCACTTCCAGCGCATTGGGCTGGAACATGTGGAAGTTCACGCCGAACTGCACCGTGGTGGCGGCGCGCACGTCGGCGATGGCCTGCTCCAGCTGCACGGTGGACATGGTGGCGGCGGCCAGGAAGCCGAAGCCGCCGGCATTGCTGGTGGCCGCCACGAGCCTGGCGTCCGCCACCCAGCCCATCGCGGTCTGCACGATGGGATAGCGGCAGCCCAGCAGGCGCGTGAGTTCGGTTTGCAGGGATTGGCTCATCTGACTAGTCGTTCTTCTTGTTGGCCGCAGCCATGGCCTTGGCGTCCAGACCGGCGAGGTTGTTGCCGGTCAGCAGCTGGTTGTGGACATGGGCCAGGTGGTGCCAGCCGAAGGCGGCGTCCATCGCGCTGCGCTTGCCGCGCAGTTCCTCGACGTGGTTGATCGCCTGCTTGGCCAGGGCCATCGCCAAGCGCGGCTGCGCAGCAAGCTTCTGCGCGATGCCCTCGACGGCGGCCTGCAGCTCCTCGCGCGGCACCACGCGGTTGACCATGCCCATCAGCTGGGCACGATCGGCCTTCATCTTCTCGCCCAGGAACAGGAATTCCTTGGCGATGCGCGGATGCAGCTCGAAGGCGTGGGCAAAGTACTCCACGCCCGGAATGCCCATCTTCAGCACAGGGTCCTGGAAGTAGGCGTCCTCGCTGGCCACGATCAGGTCGCAGATCCAGGCCAGCATCAGGCCGCCGGCGATGCAGGCGCCCTGCACCATGGCGATGGTCGGCTTGGGCACGTCGCGCCAGCGGCGGCACATGCCGAGGTAGACCTCCTGCTCGCGGGCATACTGGAACTCGCCGCCGGGCTTGCCGACGTGGTCGTACCAGAGGTGCTGGCGCTCGAAGCTCTCGTGCGCGTCGCGCTCCGGCGTGCCGATGTCATGGCCCGCCGAGAAGTTCTTGCCGGTGCCGGCCAGCACGATCACCTTGACCGCGTCGTCGTCGACCGCACGCCGGAAGGCGGAGTCGAGGGCATAGGTCATCTTGGAGTTCTGCGCGTTGTGGTAGCGCGGGCGGTTCATCGTCAGCCAGGCGATGCCGTCGCGGACCTCATAGAGCACGACTTCATCGCGCTCGACGTTGGCAGGCTGTGTCATGGGCTCAGGCCTTCACGATCACCGAGGAGCCATGGCCGAACAGGCCCTGGTTCGCCGTGATGCCGACCTTTGCGTTCGCCACCTGGCGCTCGCCGGCCTGGCCGCGCAGCTGCCAGGTCAGCTCACAGACCTGGGCCAGCGCCTGGGCCGGCACCGCTTCACCGAAGCAGGCCAGGCCACCGGAGGGATTCACCGGCAGGCGGCCACCCACGCGGGTGGCGCCTTCGCGCAGCAGTCTGGCGGCGTCGCCGCGGGCGCAGAGCTGCAGGTCCTCGATCCAGTCCAGTTCCAGCGCGGTGGAGAGGTCGTAGACCTCGGCCACGCTGACGTCCGCGGGGCCGATGCCGGCTTCCTCGTAGGCCTTGCGGGGCAGCGCGGCGCGGAAGCTCTGCGCCGGCACGGCGACGGCGGAATCCGTGGCGATGTCCGGCATCTCGACCAGGGCCGAGGCGAAGGTCGGCGTCACGGTGGAGATGGCGGCGATGCGCGGGGCCTTGGCCTTGCCGATTTTCCGGGCGTACTCGACGCTGGAGACGATGATCGCAGCGGCGCCGTCGGAGGTGGCGCAGATGTCCATCAGGCGCAGCGGGTCGGCCACCATCGGCGAAGCCGCCACGTCCGCGGCATTGAAGACCTTGCGGTAGCGGGCGTTGACGTTGGACAGGCCGTGCTGCGCGTTCTTGATCTTGACCTGCGCGAAGTCCTCCAGCGTGTCGCCGTACATCTCGATGCGGCGACGCGCATAGAGCGCGAAGTAGGTCGGGTTGGTGATACCGAGGCGGAAGCGCACCCAATCCGGATCGTCCGGACGGTCGCCCGGCTGCGGCTTGAGGAAGCCCTTGGGCGTGGTGTCGGAGCCGATCACCAGCGCCACCTCGCACTCGCCCGAGAGGATCTTGGAGCGTGCCGCGGCCAGGGCCTGGGAGCCCGAGGCGCAGGCGGCGTAGGAGGTATTGACCTGCGCGCCCTGCCAGCCGAGGGCCTGCGCGAAGGTGGCACCGGCCACCTGGCCCGGATAGCCGTTGCGGATGGTCGCCGCGCCGGAGACGAACTGGATGTCGCGCCAGTTCACGCCAGAGTCGGCCAGCGCGTCACGCGCGGCCTTTACGCCGTATTCGACGAAATTCTTGCCCCACTTGCCCCAGGGATGCATGCCGACGCCGAGGATGGCGATATCGCGGTTCGTGCTCATGCGACAGGCTTCCACTTCCAGGTCAGCTTGCCGTCCGCCAGCGGCTCCAGCACCAGTTCCATCGTCAGGCCGGCGCGCAGCGACTCGACGCCCGTGCCGGCAACGACCTGGCCGAGCACGATCATTTTTTCCTTCTCCAGCTCCACCGCGGCGATCGCGAAAGGCACGAAGGCATCCTTGTCGACCTGCACGTAGGGTTCTGGAGGCTGGTAGGAGGCATTGGTGAAGGACCACAGCTTGCCGCTGCGCGATAGCGGCACCTCCTCGAAGCTCTCGCCGTTGCAATCCGGGTTGCGGCAGTAGCCCTTCAGCTTCGGGAAGTAGTAGGTGCCGCAGGCCGTGCAGCGCGTTCCCAACAGGTGGGGGCGCTGCTGGTCGAGCGTGAACCAGCCTTCCAGGACCGGCACGGGGGCTGCCTGCTCGTTCAGCACTGCGCTCATGCGGCGGCGGCCGTACGGACGGCGGGCGGGTTGCCCTTGAGCTGCTGCGAACGCAGGTTGTGCGGGTCCATGCGGCGGATCACGGCGAGCTGTTCGGCGGTGGGCAGCGGCGTTTCGCCCATGCCCGGCGCCTGCAGCAGCGGAAAGCCGGTGGCGGCCTGCACCTGCTCGAACGTGACGCCCGGGTGCAGCGACTTCACGCGGACCGCATGGTCCGGGCCACCGAAGTCCAGCACGCAGAGGTCGGTGACGACCAGGCGGATGTCGACGAAGTCCTGCTTCATGCCCGGCGCCCAGCGCTCCGGCTTGTAGCCGACGCCGGAGACCATATCGACCTCGCCCGCCACGAATACGCGCGGACCGTGGTTGGGCACGATCATCGAGTTGATGTGGTTGATGCTGTTGCCCGGCAGGCCGCGCACGCCGAGGATGGCCGACTTGGGCTTCTCGTAGGGGCCGACGGAGGACAGGTTGGTCTGGCCCCAGCGGTCGATCTGTGTCGGGCCGATCATGGCGTGGCGCTTGCCGCCCCAGACGCACTCGAAGACGCGCTCGAAGGACATGTAGCCTTCGTACTTGGGCTGGTAGTCGCCGCGGGCGCCCAGGGGCACCGGCTCGGACACCAGGAAGGCCTCGCTGTCGGTCATCAGCAGCTCGGGCGAATGCGTCAGCTTGGCCAGGGAGGCGCCGATGCGCGGGATCACGCCGATGCCGGAGGCCAGCAGCTCGCCGTTGTCGCGCCAGGCCTCGGAGGCGGCGACGATCATCAGCTCGGCCAGGGACACCACTTCGTTTTCGGTCATTTGCGTCATGTTCAGAACACCGGCTGCTTGAGCTTGGCGGCGCGCTCGGTGCCACCGATCTTCGCCAGGTATTCGCTCTCACCCGGGGTGACGAACTCCGCCACGTACTTCTCCCAGCCGCCCTCCTCGGTGGCCGAGGCGTTGTAGCGCTTGAGGTGGTCCATGTCCCAGCCGTAGTCGGGGCCGAGGTAGGTGGGGTGCGCACCCAGCGGCGCATGCACCACGCCCTTGACCAGGTAGCGCTCGAAGGGATTCTGCTTGGCGGTCTCGGCGTCCAGCTCGAAGCGCTCGCTCACCGTTTCGGCGCTGACGTAGCAGGCCTCGGCGGCGCGGGCGTAGAGATGGTCGAAGAAGGTGTCGGCACCGCGGATCAGGGTGTTGCCCAGGCGGTCGGCCTGGTTGACGTGCAGCAGCGCGGCGTCCAGCTTCAGCGCCGGCATCGCGACGTAGACCTCGCCATCCGCGTAGGGCGACTGGATGGTCTTCAGCGAGGGGTTGCGCGCCAGCACGTCGGTGGCCAGGCCACAGCGCGTGGGCAGGAAGGACATGCGCATGCCGGCGGCGCGCAGGCCCCATTCGAACATGCCCTCGTCCAGCTCCATCACCTCGATCGCGGCGGACTCGCGGGCCTTGCGGAACCAGGGCTCCAGCGGGATTGCGTCCATGGTGACGAAGGCGTACACCAGCCTCTTCACCTTGCCGGCGGCGCAGAGCATGCCGACATCCGGGCCGCCGTAGGACACCACGGTGAGGTCCTTCAGCGGCGAGCGCAGGATCTCGCGCACCAGCGCCATGGGCTTGCGCCGCGGACCCCAGCCGCCGATGCCGATGGTCATGCCGTCGCGCAACTGCGCAACGGCCTGGGCGGCGGACATCTCTTTGTTCAGTGCCATTAGCGGAAGCCCACCGAGAAGTCGTGACCCCAGATGGAAACCTGCTGGGTCTGCGTGGTCTCCCATTTTCCGGGTTCGACGCTGATGCCGCCCCACCCGTACTCGAGCGCGAAGTTGCCGGGGGTCATCACGTAGAACGAGGTCATGCGGTCGTTCTCGTGCTCGCCCAGGGTGGCCATCATCTTGACACCCTGCTTCTGCACGCGGTCATAGGCCTTGCCCACGTCGGTAATGGTGTCGACCTCGACCATGGCATGCACGCAGCCGGAGGGACTGGGCATCTCGGCCAGCGCGAGGCTGTGGTGGCGGCCGCTGGCGGCGTGCAGGAAGTAGATGCGGATCACCGGCGCATCCGGGCCCGGCTGGAAGTTGAAGATGTCGGTGATGCCGAAGCCGAATACGTCCTGCCAGAACTTCAGGGTGGCATCGAACGTGCCCGCGGCCGGCAGCACGGTGTGGCCCATGCCCTGGTGGCCAGTCTTGAAGCCCTGCACGCCGATCGGCGAGCCGAAGGGCGCCTTGGGGCCGGTGTAGCCGTAGGAGATCTCGTGGCGGTTGCCGGCGGGATCGGAGAACGAGGACAGGGCTTTGACCTGGCGCGCAGCGACCAACTGGGCATCGCCGGTTTCCACTGCCGTGCCGGACTGGGCCAGCGCCGCGAGGGCATCCCGGTAGGCCGCTTCGTCGCGCACTTCCCAGCCGGAGGCCAGGTAGCGGTCCTCAGGCCCCGGCACGACCGCGATGCGGTACGACCGTTCGTCCATTTTCAGGAACAATCCGCCGTCGGCGGTGGCCGACGTGGACATGCCGAGCACCTGCTCGCCATAGGTCTTCCACTTGGCGGTATCCGTGCTTTGCGAAACGATGTAAGCCAGTGATTCGATTCTGATCATTGGGGCCGATTGCCGGAATATGGGTAGTGGCGCCATATTGGTCCGGAGGGCGTTTTTGATCTTCATCCGTTGGGATGAGACTGTACGGAGTGAATCCAGCGGAGGCGGCAGACCCCCGCAAGAGTGATTTGTGGTATTTGTTATTCTTGGTTCGGGGGCCCAAGGAGGGGCACATGGAGCTTGCAAGTCAACCATGGGCAGGGCCGGACGCCTCCGCAGAGGGCGACCGCCTCGCCCGCATGGTCCGTCTGGGGCTCACGCTGGCGGCGGAGGCCGATCCGGATGCCCAGTTGCGCCACCTGTACGGGGAAGCACGCGAGATCCTGCAGGCCGATCACGTGGAACTGCTGCTGCCCGACGACCGCGGACAGTTTCCCACTGCCGGCGATCTGCTCCGCGACCGCCCGGCCCTGACCCTGCGCATCAGCTCGCCTTCGGTCCCCCTGGAGCCGGCACAGTTGCCGCAGCGACTGCCCCCGATGGGTGCCCTGCTGGCCATGCCCATGCAGAACGAGGGCCGCCCGGCCGGCTGGCTGCTGCTGGGCCGATCGCCGGGAAGGAACCCCTTCAGCGCTTCCGACGAGCAGATCGGGATGATGCTGGCGACGGGGCTGACCATATTCCGGGAGAACATCCGGCTATACCGCCAGGCCCAGCGCCAGGCCCGGGAGCTGCGTCGCGAGATCGCCCAGCGCGAACACAGCGAGAACGCGCTGCGGCGCCTGACCCGCATCCACCGCATGCGCAGCCGCATTGCCGCCGAGATCGTGCGTTGCCGCAGTCAGCAGCAGCTGTTCAAGGAGGTTTGCCGCACGGCAGTGGACCAGGGCGGCTTCCGCCTGGCCTGGATGGGGGTGCAGCAGGGCGAAGCAGTGGAGCCGGTGGCCTGCCACGGCGAGGACCATGGCTATACCGACCTGCTTCGCGAATACCAGCGCGCCGGCCATCGCAGCGGTCCCGCCACAACCGCCCTGCACGAACGCCGCGAGATCGTCTGCAACGATATCGCCCGCGACCCCCTGATGATTCCCTGGCGTGCGGCGGCGCTGGAGCGCGGCTACCGCTCTGTGGCGATACTGCCGGTCTTCGCGCGTGCACGCCTGGCCGGCTGCCTGGCCTTGTATGCAGGCGAGCCCGACTTCTTCAGCCAGGAGGAGCGGCAACTGCTGTCCGAACTGGCGGGTGACATCTCCCACGCCCTCGAATTCATTGCCAACGAAGAGCGGCTGGACTTCCTGTCCTACTACGATCCGCTGACCGGCCTGGCCAATCGCCGCTTGTTCCATGAGCGCCTCGGCCAGCACCTGCTGGCGGCGCGCCAGGCCACCGGCCGCCTGGCCGTGATTTTGGTGGACCTGGTGCAATTCAAGGCGGTGAATGACGCCGTCGGCATGGCCGCCGGCGACGAGGTGCTCAAGAGCGTGGCGGAGCGTCTAACGCGACTCGCCGGCAGCCCGGCCTACCTCGCCCGTACCGGCGGGGACCGCTTCGCCGCCGTGATCCCGGACCTGAAGGATGCCCGCAGCCTGTCGCCGATGCTGCGCGATCGGTTGTGGACCCGGCTGAGTCGCCCGATCGATGTGGCCGGGCGCGCCCTCAGCCTGTCGGGCAAGGTCGGCCTGGCCCTGTACCCCGAGGACGGGGACGATGGCGAAACCCTCTTCCGCAACGCCGAGGCCGCGCTCAAGCGTGCCAAGCAGACCGGCGAGCGCTATCTGTTCTACACCGCCCAGATGGGTTCGGCGATGAAGCAGCGCCTGGAGCTGGAGACACGGTTGCGCCATGCGCTGCAGGACGACCAGTTCGTGCTGTATTACCAGCCCAAGGTGGACCTTTCGGATGGGACTGTCTGCGGAGCGGAGGCGCTGATCCGCTGGGCAAGTCCCGATCTGGGCCTGGTCCCGCCGGGGCAGTTCATCCCGCTGCTGGAGGAGAACGGGATGATCGTGGAGGTGGGCCGTTGGGCCCTGGAGCAGGCGTTGGCGGACCGCTCCAGCTGGCTTCGAGCCGGCATCGTCGTGCCGCGCATCGCGGTCAACGTCTCGGCCGTGCAGTTGCGGGATTCCGCCTTCATCGATCACGTCGACCGTGTGTTGCAGCGCTATCCGGAAAGCGCCGGCGGCATCGAGCTTGAACTGACCGAGTCCAGCATGCTGTCCAACCCCGATGCCACCCTGCCGCTGCTGCAGCGCCTGCGCGACATGGGCGTGAACCTGGCCCTGGACGACTTCGGCACCGGCTATTCCTCATTGTCGTACCTGTCGAAGCTGCCGCTGTCCACGGTGAAGATCGACCGCTCCTTCGTGCTGCGCATGAGCGACAGCGCCCACACCATCAGCATCGTGTCCTCGGTGATTTCGCTGGCGCATTCGATGGGCCTGAGGGTGGTGGCGGAGGGGGTGGATTCCACCGAGCAGCTCAAGTTCCTGCGCCTGCTGCATTGCGATGAAATCCAGGGGCACCTGTTCAGCCCGGCGCTGCCGCCGGAGGACTTCGTGGCCTTGCTGCGCAAGGGGCGGACGCTGCCGCCGGAGTAGGCCGGAACGCCGTGGCGACGGGGCTTTGGGCTACTCTCGTCTACATGGACGAAGATTCCCAAGCCCAGCGGGAAATAATGCTGGCCTGACCTTTTCCAGGCCGGTTTCCCCCATGACCCAGTCCCCTTCTTCCACTTCCGGAGCCACCGACGGCACCCTGCCGGTCGACGTGCCGCTGGTCGTCGATTCCGCCGAGGCCGTGGCCTGGAACGAAACCGTGGACCTGCTGGTCGTGGGCTTCGGGGCCGCGGGCGCCTCGGCTGCCATCCACGCCCGCGAGGCCGGCGCCAACGTCGGCATCGTCGAGCGCTTCGAGGGTGGCGGCGCCACCATCAAGAGCGGCGGCATTGTCTACCTGGGCGGCGGCACGCGCCAGCAGAAGGCGGCCGGCTACGAGGACACTGTGGAGGCGATGTACCGCTACCTGCAGCTGGAAGCGGGCGACGCGGTCAGCAACCCGACCCTGCACCAGTTCTGCGAGGACAGCCTGGGCCTGCACGCCTGGCTGGAGTCCCTGGGAGCAAAGTTCGACTCCACCGCCCCGCCGCCCAAGACCTCGTATCCGAAGGACGGTATCTACCTGTATTACTCCGGCAACGAAGGCGTGCCCGCCTTCGCGGCCCAGGCCCTGCCGGCGCCGCGCGGCCACCGCATGCACGGCTCCGGCGTGGCCACCGGCAAGCACCTGTTCGCCATGCTGCGTCGCCGCGTGGAGGATCTGAAGATCCCGGTGATGACGCAGACCTCCGTGCGCCGCCTGATCCAGGACCGCAGCGGCACCGTGATCGGCGCCGAGGTGTCGCGCCTCAACCCCGAGTCGTCCGCCGGCCAGCGCCACCTCAAGCTGATGCGCAAGGCCGAGAAGGTGCACGACTTCGCCCCTGCCTGGGCCGACCGCCTGCGTGCGCAGGCCCTGGCGATCGAGCTGGCGGACGCGCAGCCGCTGCACATCCGCGCCACCGGCGGCGTGCTGCTGTCCACCGGCGGCTTCATCTTCAACCGCGACATGGTGCAGAAGCACGCGCCGAAGTACATGAAGAGCATGCGCCTGGGCGCCACCGGCTGCGACGGCTCCGGCATCCGCCTGGGCCAGACGGCCGGCGGCAGCGCCGCGCGCCTGGAGAAAGGCTCGGCCTGGCGCTTCATCAACCCGCCCACCGCCCTGCCCCGCGGCATCGTGGTGGGCGCCAACGGCGAGCGCTTCTGCAACGAGCAGGTCTACGGCGCCCGCCTGGGCGTGGAGATGTGCGAGCAGGGTGACGGCCGCGCCTGGCTGATCCTGGACGCCAAGCTGCGCCGCGAGGCGATGAAGGAAGCCGCCTTCGGCAAGCTGTGGATGTTCCAGTCCGGCCCGGCGCTGATCCTGATGCTGAGCTCGCCCAAGGCCCGCACCCTGGCCGAACTGGCCGGCAAGATCGGTGTGCCGGCCGCCGCGCTGGAACGCACGGTGCAGGCCAACAACGCCAGCGCCAGTGGCGCCCGGGCAGACGCCTTGGGCAAGTCCAAGGACATGCTTGCGGCGCTGGACCAAGGCCCCTACTACGCGCTGGACATCTCGGCCAGCAACAAGATCTTCCCCTGCCCGGCGATCACGCTGGGCGGGCTGCGCGTGGAAGAAGGCAGCAACCGCGTGCTGAACACGGCGGGCCAGCCGATCCCGGGCCTCTATGCCGCCGGCCGCACGGCGGTGGGCGTGGCCTCCAACTTCTACGTCAGCGGCCTGTCGATCGCCGACTGCCTGTGGTCCGGCCGCCGCGCCGCGCTGCATGCCATCCAGAAGACCAACGACACGGCGGCGCAGGCCGCCTGAAACCAATTACCGGAGAGAGAAGAACATGGGACGCGTACAGGACAAAGTTGCGATCATCACCGGCGGTGCCAGCGGCGTGGGCGCCGAAGACGCGCGGCTGCTGGCCCGTGAGGGCGCCAAGGTGGTCATCACCGATCTCAACCAGGAACTGGGCGAGAAGGTCGCCGCCGAGATCAACGGCAAGCATCCGGACAGCGCCCTGTTCATCAGGCACGACATCGCCAACGAGGATGACTGGATCTCGGTGATCGCCAGGACCGAGGAGAAGTTCGGCGGTCTGGACGTGCTGGTCAACAATGCCGCGATCCTGGCCTACGGCACCATCGAGGACACCTCGCTGGAGCTGTGGCAGAAGATCCAGCGCATCAACTCCGACGGCTATTTCCTGGGCTGCAAGCACGGCCTGTTGGCGATGAAGAAGCGCGGCGGCGGCTCGATCGTCAACATGTCCTCCATGGCCGGCATCGGCGGCATGTCGTCGTTTGCGGCCTACAGCGCCAGCAAGGGCGCGGTAGCGGCGCTGACCCGCTCGGTGGCGGCGCACTGCCGCATGAACCTCTATAAGATCCGCTGCAATTCGATCCACCCGGACGGCATCGTCACGCCGATGGTGGCCAACCTGCCGCGCGACCCCAACCAGCAGGCCAAGGTGCGCGAGAAGGACCCCAAGCAGCTGCAGGCCCGCTTCTGCATGCCGGCCGACATCGCCAACCTGGTGCTGTTCCTGGCCTCGGACGAGTCGCGTTTCATCCAGGGCGCGGAAATGCGCATCGATAACGGCTACCTTATGTGGGCGGACTGAGGGCCCCAAAGCATCAATCCGCAAATGAACGCAAATGAACGCAAATGAAATTTCTTCGTTGCCGTAATTTGCGTTTATTTGCGTTCATTCGCGGACTGTCGTTTCGAGCTTTTTAATCAATGTCAAAAATCCAATACCACTCGCTGAAGGTCGCCCAGGTCATCGAAGAGACGGCCGACGCCCGCTCGCTGGTGTTCGACATCCCGGCGGAGCTGAAGGACCTCTTCAGGTACAAGCCGGGGCAGTTCCTGACGCTGCGCGTGCCCTGCGGCGCCAAGCCGCTGCCGCGCTGCTACTCGTTGTCGAGCACGCCCTTCGAGAACCAGCCGCTGCAGGTGACGGTGAAGCGCGTGGCCGGTGGCCGTGCGTCCAACTGGCTCTGTGGCTGCCTGCGCGCCGGCGACACGCTGGAGGTGGCGGTGCCGGCCGGCATCTTCACGCCCAAGTCCTACGACGGCGACTTCCTGATGTTCGGCGGCGGCTCCGGCGTGACACCGGTACTGTCGATCATCCGCAGCGTGCTCAGCAACGGCAAGGGCCGCATCCGGCTGTTCTACGCCAACCGCGACGAACGCTCGGTGATCTTCGCCGCGGAGCTGGCAAAGCTGTCGCGCGAGCATCCCAAGCGCCTGCAGGTAATCCACTGGCTGGATTCGGTGCAGGGCATCCCCTCGCAGGTGCAGATCGAGGCCATGGCGCAGGGCTGGGAAAGTGCCCAGTGCTTCATCTGCGGCCCCGGCATCTTCATGGATACCACTGCGGCGGCGCTGCAGCAACTGGGCTTCCCCACCTCGCGCGTGCACATCGAGCGCTTCGTCTCCCTGCCGGAGGAATCCGACGAGCTGCCGGTGCCGGTGGCGGTCGAAGGCAGCGAGGCCGCCCGCCTCGAGGTTGAGCTGGACGGCGTGCAGCACGTTGTCGAAGTGCAGCCGGGCCAGTTGCTGATCGATGCCATGGAGCAGGCCGGCATGGAGCCTCCGTACTCCTGCCGCGCAGGCGCCTGCGCTGCCTGCATGTGTCATCTCGACGACGGCGAAGTGGAAATGCTCAGCAACCAGGTGCTGGAGCAGAGCGACATCGCCCAGGGCTGGATCCTGTCCTGCCAGGCAGTGGCCAAGTCCCCGCTCGTGAAACTGCGCTACCCGACATGAGCCACACCATCATCCAGGCCTTCGCCGACAGCGTGCAGAAGTACGCACACCGCACCGCGGTGGTCGGCGAGGACGGCAGCGAGCTGAGCTACGCCGAGCTGGACCAGCTGCGCATCTATGCCGCACGAGCACTGCTGGCCATGGGCGTGGCACGCGGCGACCGCGTGGCGATCTGGGCGCCGAATTCGGTGGAATGGATCGTGGCCGGCCTGGCCATCCAGACAGTGGGCGCGGCGCTGGTGCCGCTGAACACGCGCATGAAGGGCGCCGAGGCGGCCTATATCCTGGAGAAGAGCGGCGCCAACACGCTGTTCTGTGCCGGCCGCTTCCTAGGCCTCCACTATCCGACGATGCTGGCCGATCACTGGCCGAGGTCGCTGAAGCACGTCGTGGTGATCGGCGATGCCGAGACAGGTGATACCGGCTGGCGCGCCTTCATGGCCAAGGCCGACCAGTCGCACACCGAGGACGTGCACCAGCGCGCCGCGACGGTGCAACCCACCGACACGCTCGACATCATGTTCACCTCCGGCACCACCGGGCGGCCCAAGGGCGTAGTCACCACGCACGCGCAGAATCTCGACGTGATCCGCGCCTGGTCCACGGTGATGGGCCTGGTGCCGGAAGACAAGTACCTCATCGCCAATCCCTTCTTCCACACCTTCGGCTACAAGGTGGGCTGGCTCGGCGGCCTGTTGCACGGCCTGACCGTGCTGCCGCACGCGGTGTTCGACGCCGCGGCCATCCTGCAACGCATCGCCCGCGACCGCATCTCGGTGCTGCCCGGCCCACCGACGCTGTTCATCAGCCTCCTCAACGACCCGGCCCGCGCCACGGCCGACCTCTCCTCGCTGCGCGCCACCATCACCGGTGCCGCCGCCATCGCGCCCTCGCTGATCGAGCGCATCCGCGCCGAGCTGGGCTTCAAGACCGTACTGACCGCTTACGGCCTGACCGAGACCTGCGGCGTGGTGTCCATGTGTGAGGCCGGCGACGACGCCGAGACCATCGCCCTGACCAGTGGCAAGGCGATCCCGCACGTGGAACTGCGCTGCGTGGACGGTGACAACAAGCCGGTCGCCCCGGGCGAGTCCGGCGAGATCGTGGTGCGCGGCTACAACGTCATGCAGGGCTACCTGGACGACGAAAAGGCCACCGCCGAAACCGTCGACGCGGAGGGCTGGCTGCACACCGGCGACATCGGCGTGCTGGACGAGCGCGGGTATCTCAAGATCACCGACCGTCTGAAGGACATGTACATCGCCGGCGGCTTCAACTGCTACCCGGCGGAGATCGAGCGCATCATCGCCGCGCATCCAGCGGTGGCCCAGGTCGCCGTGATCGGCGTGCCGGACGAGCGCCTCGGCGAGGTCGGCAAGGCCTGCGTCGTGCTGCGGCCCGGAGCGAGCCTGGGTGACAAGGAACTGATTACCTGGTGTCGCGACAACATGGCGAACTACAAGGTGCCGCGCTACGCCGAGATGATGGCGTCGCTGCCGACCAATCCCTCCGGCAAGGTGCTGAAGTACCAGCTGCGGGATCTGGCAAAGCCTGCGGGTTGATTCTGTTGTCCCCTCGCCCGCTTGCGGGAGAGGGCTAGGGAGAGGGCTTCTGTAGAGCAGGCATGGACTGATCCATCCATCATCTACAGACACCCTCGCCCCCCTCTCCCGCAAGCGGGCGAGGGGATTAACGAAAAGATTTTCTTGAGGAGCTACGAATGAGCAAGAACCTGAACGGCGTCGTCGCCATCGTCACCGGTGCCTCCCGCGGCGCCGGCAAGGGCATCGCCATCGCGCTGGGCGCGCAGGGCGCCACGGTCTACGTCACAGGCCGCTCGCAGAACGAGGGCGATGCCCCCCTGCCCGGCACCATCCATGCCACGGCCGCGGCAGTGACCGCTGCCGGTGGCAAGGGCATTGCCGTCACCGTGGACCACTCGGACGACGAGCAGGTGCGCCAGTTGTTCGGCCGAGTCAAGAACGACCAGGGCAAGCTCGACATCCTGGTCAACAACGCCACCTTCATCCACGACCAGCTGATCGAGGGTGGCGGCTTCTGGGAGAAGTCGCTGGACCTGGTGAACATCCTCGACGTCGGCCTGCGCTCGTCCTACGTGGCCAGCTGGCATGCCGCCAAGCTGATGTCGGCGCAGAAGAGTGGCCTGATCGTGTTCACCTCCTCCTTCGGCGGCAACTGCTACATGCATGGCGCCGCCTACGGCGCGCAGAAGGCTGGCGTGGACCGCTTCGCCCACGACATGGCGCTGGACCTGAAGGGTTACAACGTCTCGGCCAATTCGATCTGGATGGGCATGCTGCGCACTGACCGCACCAAGCGCGTGATGGACGAGGACGCCGCCAAGTACCAGGGCTTCTGGGATATCGCCGAGACGCCGGAGTTCACCGGCCACGTCATCGGCGCGCTGTTCCGCGATCCGCAGCGCATGGAGAAGTCCGGCCAGGTGCTGATCGGCGCCGAGCTGGCGCTGGAATACGGCCTGACGGACGAGGGCCGCCAGCCACCCTCGCACCGCCCCATGCTGGGCGCGCCGGCGCCAGTGAATCCCGCCGTAGTGCAGTAGCGAAGGCTCGAGGCCCGTTCGCACTGAGCCTGTCGAAGTGCGAACGGGCGATCCTCCAGGCCAGGGCAGCCCGCGCTTCGGCAGGCTCAGCACGATCGGCTGGCGGCGGAGGCTAATCCACCAGCGGTGACCCCGGCTGGACCACGCAGGACAGCCCGGCGTATTCCTCCAGCACCGCACGCAAATCCGGCAGCTTGCGCCCCGCCTTGTACTCGGCGCGCACCACCGCTACCGCCACCGACGTCAGCAGCTTGGCCCTGGCCTGGACGCGGTTGGCGCCGGCGGCCTCCAGGTCCTTCTGCGTGACCATGGCGGTGCCGATCTCCATGCGCTGCAGCATCTCGTAGCCCGTTGGGTCGTACTGCAATTGGTGTGCGATCTCCTGCAGCGCCGGATGCTCCAGGTTGTAATCCAGGTAGAGCATGAAGGCCTGCAGCAACTGCTCCAGGCCCGAGGGCATCGCCGTGGTGGCGCGGATCACCGACAGGCGCGCGTCGGCGAAGAGCTCGGCCATCAGCTCGCGCTGGAAGACCAGTGTGTCGCCGAAGCCGGCCGCGAACTCTTCCTCGCTGCAGGCCCCGGCCGCCGCCATGCGCTCCACGTCGAGGTGGCTGGCACGGCGGTCCTTGCCGGCCAGGGTCTTGGCCGCGGCGAGGATTCTCTGCTTCACGCTCAGGTTCTCAGCCATTTTTCAGCATGACCTCCGGCCCCAGCCGGCCGCGCAGCCAGGGCAAGCGTTCCCAGCGCTCGGAGAAGTCGGCCGGGACATATTCGTTGGACGCCTTGCCGCCGGCGCCGATCAGGCCGATGGCCTGGTAGGCCGCGGCCACCAGTTCGCTGCAGAACAGCTCGGCCAGGTTCTCCGCCTGTTCGCCGAAAGGCCCGTCATAAGCAGCGCCCATCAGCTCCAGGACGTTGCTCTCGTAGGCACGCCCGCGCAGGCGCTGCCGCAGGCCGGCCAGTTGCTCCAGGGCGCTGTCTTCCAGCTCCTGGTCCAGGCGGCGGCAGGCGACGTCGCCATCGTGCTCCTGCAGGCGGGCCTCCAGCGACACCAGCTGCACGCCGGGCTGGCGCCGGCCGGCTTCCAGGCAGGCCAGGGTGGCGTCGGTGGTAGCCTCCCAGAGGCAGGGGTAGTCGTACTGCGGCAGGCGCAGCACCAGGCCGACGTGCGACCAGCGGCTCAGCGTGACCCACTTGATGCTTTCGGCCGTGCCGGACTTGCCGGCGAACAGCACGATGTCACCCGTCTTCAGTCGATGCGGCACCGCAGCCCCCACGTTCCGTCGTTCGTTTGGAGGAGGCCACCGCCGGGCGCGGCGGCCACCATGGGATTCTCACGGGGAGAGTCTATGACAGGACGGCCTGACCAAGCTGTGACCGCTGCCTCCGCCTTGCCGCCCGATTGCGTGGCGCTGGTGACCGGCGCCAGCCGTGGCATCGGCCGCGCCATCGTGCGGCGCCTGGCTGCGCAGGGTGCGGCGGTGGTGGTGCACGCGTCGCCGCGCTCCCAGGCCGGCCTGGACGAGACCGTGGCCCTGGTCCGCGCCGCCGGGGGCCGTGCGGCCGCGGTGGCGGCCGACCTGGCCGACGCCGGGGGCCGCGCCAGCCTGCTGGCGGAGGCCGCCAGGCCCTTCGGGCCGGTAACGGTGCTGGTGAACAACGCCGCGGCCAACCCGGCCTATGCCCCGCCCAGCCGCATCGACCTGGCGGCGCGCCAGGCCGGCTTCGAGATCAACTTCCACGCCCCGGTGGACCTCTGCCAGCAGGCGCTGCCGGCCATGAAGGCCGCCGGCTGGGGCCGTATCGTGAACCTCAGCAGCGAGATGGCGCAGCAGCCGCCGATCCCCTACCCCGGCCCCGCCAAGCTGGTGCACGGCCTGGCGCTCTACGGCGCCGCCAAGGCCGCGCTGGAGCGCTTCACGCTGGGCCTGGCCGCCGAGCTGCATGGCAGCGGCATCACCGCCAATGCGCTGCTGCCGGTGAAGATCGCGCTCAGCGAGAGCGCCGAGGCGGTAGCGCGCCAGGTGGGCGCCACCAACCCGCACTGGGTGGAGCCCCTGGAGATGATGGCGGAGGCGGCCTGGCTTCTGGTCGCCGGGCGCTACAACGGGCTGGTCACCAACAGCCGCGCGATGCTGCAACTGGCGCAGAGTCCGCTGCATGCGCTGGACGGACGCACCGTGATCGGCGACGCGCTGTCCCTGACAAATTTCGCATAGACAAGAACTTTCGAGAGAGGAGATAACGATGTCCCGACTGCAAGGCAAGGTAGCGATCGTCACGGGCGGCGCCCGCGGCATGGGTGGCGCGACCTCGCGCCTGTTCGCGCAGGAAGGTGCCCAGGTGGTGATCGCCGACCTGCTGGAGGACGAGGGCCGCAAGCTGGCACAGGAGCTGGGGCCGAACGCCCTGTTCGTGCGCCACGACGTCAGCGACGAGGCCAGCTGGCAGAACCTGATCGAGCAGACCGTCAAGATCTACGGCGAGCCCAGCGTGCTGGTCAACAACGCCGGCGTGCTGCTGTTCCGCACGATCCAGGAAACCAGCAAGGCCGACTTCGAGCGCGTCATCGACATCAACCTGGTCGGCAGCTTCCTGGGCGTGAAGTACGTGGGCGCGCGCATGATCGCGCAGGGCCGTGGCGCCATCGTCAACATCTCGTCCACCGACGGCATGAAGGGTGCCAACGGCCTGGGCGCCTACTGTGCCAGCAAGTGGGGCATCCGCGGCCTGACCCGCGCCGCCGCCATGGAGTACGGCCACAAGGGCGTGCGAGTGAACTCGGTGCACCCGGGCGGCATCGACACCGCCATGGGCAACCCGTACGCCGAGGCCAAGGAAGAGGTCAACAAGCGCTACACCTTCGTGCCGCTGCAGCGGGTCGGCGAGCCGGTGGAAGTGGCGCGCGCCTCGCTGTTCCTGGCCAGCGACGAAAGCTCCTACCTCTGCGGCGCGGAGATCGCGGTGGACGGCGGCATGCTGACGGGGACTTACTACGTCGGGTTTCCGGGGGCTCCGGGCGTCTGACCAGGGTTCGTAGGAGCGGCCGTTGGCCGCGAGGCGCTTGGTTGATGATCAGCCCGGCTTCGCGGCCGTCGGCCGCTCCTACGAGGAATCGATGCTCTACCTGTAGGAGCCAGCTCGCTGGCGACTGCCAGGCCGGAGGTCGCCAGCAAGCTGGCTCCTACATTGCCCAGAGCAGACAGGCGGCCAGCCCCCGATGCGGCCGCCAGGCTTCCGCCTGCAACAGCAACGCCGCGGGATTCTCCGCCCCCGCGGACCGCACCAAACCCAGGTCCGTATGCGGGAAGGCGTCCGGCTGTCGGCCCAGGCGGATCGCGAGATAGCCGCGCGTCCAGGGGCCGAAGCCCGGTAGCGCCGCCAGGCCGGCTTCCACCTCCTGCCAGGGTCCATCCAGCCGCAATCCGTCCTGGGCGGCTCGCGCCAGCACTCGCAAGGTCTCCACGCGCCGGCCCGGCATGCCCATCTGCGCCAGGTCGGCGTCCAACAGTGCCTGCGGGGTGAGTTCGCCGCAGCGCTCGATCAGCCGACGCATCAGCGTGCCGGCAGCGGCGACGCTGACCTGCTGGCCGATGATGGTGCGCAGGCAGAGTTCGAAAGGATCCCAGCAGCCCGGCGGGCGCAGTCCGGGCATGCGCTTCACCAGGGGTTTGAGCACCGGATCGCGCGCCAGCTGGCGCAGCGCCGGCGCGGGGTCCTCTTCCACGGCGAACAATCTCATCGCGCGCTCCGGCAGGCCGGATGCCGCCATGCGATGAGCCGAGGCGATGCAAAGCACCGTGCCGTCCCGCGCGGGTGCGACCTGCAACCAGTCCTCGCCGACTCTGCGCCGGTAGGCACCGTCGGCAATGTCCTCCATCAGCGGGATCAGGCGGGGCCGCAGGTAGTCCAGCAACACCGGCCAGGGCAGCGCCTGGCGCAGCGGCAGCTCGGCAAGAGTCCTCAAGGAATCTCCTTTGTCACCGCGCGCTCGCAGTCGATCAGCGTGCGCTTGCGCTCCAGGCCCCACTTGTAGCCGCCCAGGCTGCCGTCGCCGCGGATCACGCGGTGGCAGGGCACCAGCAGCGCCACTCGGTTGGCGGCGCAGGCCGAGGCCACGGCGCGCACCGCGCGCGGCGAGCCGATGGCCTCGGCGACTTCGGTGTAGCTGCGCAGCTCGCCGTTGGGGATCTGCTGCAGGTAGGCCCAGACCTTCATCTGGAACGCGGTGCCGCGCAGGTCCAGCGGCAGTTGCCGCGCCGGCGGCTGGCCTTCGACATGCGCCGCCAGCGCGCGCATCCAGTCCTGGAATGGAGCGCGCTGCGCATCGCCCATCGGCTCCAGCACGGCTTCGGGATATTCGCTGCGCAACTGCTGCTGCAGCGCCGCCTCGCTGTCGCCGAACTGCACGAAGCAGAGGCCACGATCGCTGGCCCCCATCATCAGCAGGCCCAGCGGCGTGCGCGACACGGCCCAGGATATGGCTACGCCGGCACCGCCGGCGCGGTACTGCTTGGGTGTCATGCCCAGTCGCGTGGCGGCCCGCTCGTAGACGCGGCTGGCGGAGCCGAAGCCGGCGTCGTGGATCGCACGCGTCACGCTGCTGCCGCCGCGCAGGCCCTGGCGCAGGGCGCGCAGGCGGCAGGCATCCACGTACTGCTTGGGGCTGACGCCGGTCACGGTCTTGAACTGCCGCTGCAGGTGGAAGGGGCTCAAGTGTGCCTGCTGCGCCAGGGTCTCCAGCGGGAGCGTGTCCTGCGCATGGGCCTCGATGTAGCGGCACAGCTGCTCGATGCGGGCGACCGTGCGGCGGTCCGCACGCTGCTCCAGGGGCCGGCAGCGCTTGCAGGCACGCAGGCCATCGGCCTCCGCCGCGGCAGGCGTGGCATAGAAGCGCACGTTCTTGCGCAGCGGCTGGCGCGAGGGGCAGGACGGTCGGCAGTACACGCCGGTGGTCAGCACGCCGTAGTAGAAATCGCCGTCGCGCGAGGCATCGCGCTCCTGTACGGCCTGCCAGCTGAGTTCTTCGTCCATGTCCGTGTCCTGGGGCTGTTCGGTGGGTACGGCGCCAGTGTCGACGCTCGTGCCCGGCCGTCCTATCCGCTTCTTGCGGAGTCGGTCCGCCACAGCAAGGGATACATGCGATGGCGCCCGGCCAGGCCCTTCAGTTCCGCCTCGCACGGCTCGCCAAAGTGGAAGTCCGGATCGCCGGCGCAGCGCTCGTGCAGCGCCGCCGAGCTCAGCACCTCGCCGCCGGCCGCCTGGGCGGCGATGCGCGCCGCCAGGATCACGGTGATGCCGAAGAAGCGGTCACCCTCCTGGATCGGCGTGCCGGTGTGCAGGCCGATGCGCACGCGAATCGGCTCGCCTTGCGCCTTGGCATTGTGGCGCGCAAAGGCGCGCTGGATGGCGCTGGCGCAGCGCAGCGCCGCCGCGGGATCGGCGAAGGCCAGCAGGAAGCCGTCGCCCTGCAGCTCCACCTCCTTGCCGTTCTCGCGCTGCAGCTCCTTGCGCACCACCTGGTTGTGCAGCTTGATGACCTCGTGCGCGGCCTGGTCGCCGAGGCGCTCGGTCATGGCGCTGAAGCCCTCCATGTCGCTGAAGACGATGGTGACGGTCCCGTCGGCGGAGATCGCACCGGAGAAGTCCGGGCGCCTGCCCTGCACCGCCGCGATCACCACGTCCATCGACGACTTCACCGCACGGATGGCGTGGCCCTCGGCCTCGTCCCTCAGCGTCAGGGCCAGTTCGGTCAGCTTGTTGAGCCCCGCCATGCCCACGCTACCGACCAGCTCGCCCAGGGCCCGCGGCAGGCGCGTGTCCAGGGCAGGGGCCGGCGGCGGCTCTGGCACCACGCGGTCCAGCAGGGGGCGGGACAGCAACAGCAGCGCGACGCCGCCCGCCGCCTGCAGCAGGCACACCAGGGCCGGCGGGAGCCAGGTGGCCGGCGGCAAGGGTGCCAGCCCGGCGCGCAGGGCCAGGCCCAGCCCGGAGGCCAGGGCGTCGGCCAGCAGCAGCAGGGCCACCGCCAGGAACAGCAGCTGGCCCAGGCGGCGCTCCTGCTCGCCGCCACTGCGGCGCGGCGCCGGCATGGGCAGGAAGCGCGGCGCCAGCCGCCAGGCCAGCAGCGCCGCCAGCAGCCACAGTGCGGCGCCGGGCAACACGGACGGCGCCGGCTCGGCGGGCAGGCGCGCCAGTTGCTGCAGGCCGCGCAGGCCGCACCAGGCGGCAAACAGGCGACTCAGCGGCAGGAGCAGTTCGCGGGGAATCATGGGGCCATTCTAGGACGACCACCGGCAACAATCCCCGGTTATGCTGCTGCTCCCCAGGAGAGGAACACAAAAAATGACAACGCATCACGAAACGATCCGCCAGTACGACAAGATGCTGGACAACCTCGGCAAGTGGCTGGACAAGGCCGAGGATTACGCCAAGGCGAAGAAGTTCGACGCGGATCTGCTGGCCGGCGCGCGCCTGGCCCCGGACGCCTTCTCGCTGGCACAGCAGGTGCAGGCCGCCTGCGACCAGGCCAAGTTCGCCGCCGCCTATCTCAGCGGCAAGAAAGCGCCGCCGCATCCGGACACGGAAAAGACCCTGGCGGAGCTGCGCACGCGCATCCAGTCCTGCAAGACCTTCCTCGCCACGGTGGAGGAAAAGGACCTGGCCGGCTCGGAAGACCGCAAGGTGGCACCGCCCTGGCTGCCGAAGGGCTGGTTCCGCGGTGACGACTACCTCAATGGCCTGTCGATTCCCAACTTCTACTTCCACGTCACCATGGCCTACGCCATTCTGCGCCACAACGGCGTGGAGGTCGGCAAGATGGACTTCATCGGCGGGCTGAATATCCAGGAGGGCTAAGCCCTCCTGGATACGGCAAGGCTCCTCAGGAGCCCTGCTGCCCTGCCAGCAGCTCGCGGATCTTCGGCTCGGGCTTCCAGTAGTTGGGGCCCTTGAGGAACTTGCCGTTGGCGTCGTAGATCGGCTTGCCGTCGGCACCCAGCTTGCTCTCGTTGCTGTCCATGATGACGCCGAGCACGGCCTCCAGCGGGATGCCGTACTTCAGCGCCTCGGAGCGGCAGTAGACGATCACGTCGCCCAGCAGGTCGGCGATGGCCACCGCCAGGTCCAGCTTGTCGTCGCCGCGCTCGGCAGCCGCCACGATCTCGTCGATCTCATCGACCTCGTCGCTGAGCGTGGCCTTGAACTTGCGCAGCCGGTCCGCGACGTCGCTGGGGATGACCGGGGCGTCGTGCGCGGCCAGCTTGTACATGGCGTTCATCGCGCGGATGCGCTCGGCGAAAGTCGGGTCCACTCGGGATTCTCCAGCTGGGGATGGGTTGCAGGCCGCCATTCTGCCAGTGCCGGTGCCCGTCACGCAGGTTGCCGCCGGGACGGCTATGCTGGGGCGGCATGCAGGTGATCCTCCCCCAGAATCGCAGGGCCGTGTTCCTCTGGGGCTTTGCCGCATTCTGGCTGGGTTTCCTGGCCGCCATGACCTGGGTGTCGGTGCGCGACGCCCGCTGGACGGCCACTCCGCGCATGAAGCACTGGCGATCGGCGCCTTCTTCTGGATGTTCGGCCTGGGGCTGCTGTCCTTCATCGCCGACAAGCCTTGCTACCGGCTCAGCATCCGCACCGACGGCCAGGTGGAACTGCGCTGGCGCTTTCCCTTCCATGCCCGGCGCAAGACCGTGGCGGTGGACAGGCTGATACCGGCCGAGGTGGTCGAGATCCGCGACAGCGAGGGCGATCCCTACTTCCTCGCTTGTGTACGCAGCCACGAGGGCGATGTGCTTCACATCGCGGAGTCGGCGGCACGGCAGGATTGCGAGCAGGCCTGCGACAGGCTCAATGCCCTGTTGCCGCAGCACGCAACGGCATGAGTCTCAGGCCATCCTCGGCCAGTTGGCCAGGCGACGCTGGCTCCTTGCACCCTTGACCCGTGACAGCGCGCGCAGCAATTCGATGCGCGTATCGCGCGGATCGATCACGCGGTCGATGTAGCCGCGCGCCGCGGCGTCCCAGGGCGCGTTGGCGCGGCCGATCTCTTCCATGAAGGTGCTGCGCGCCGCGTGCGGGTCCGGCATCTCCAGCAGCTTGCGGCCGTAGACCACGTTGACCGCCACGGCCGGTGCCATGAACGAGACGTCCGCGGTGGGCCAGGCCAGCAGGCAGTCGCTGCCCATGTTGCCGCCGGACATGTTGCAGTGGGCCATGCCGTAGGACTTGCGCAGGATCAGGCTGATGCGCGGCACGCTGCACTGCTGCAGCGCGGCGATCCAGTTCATGATGCGCAGCGGCATGCCGCCTTCCTCGGCGCGGCGGCCGACGAAGAACCCCGGCGTATCGTGCAGGAACAGCAGCGGGATGTGGAAGGAGTCGCAGAGGCAGAGGAAGGACACGGCCTTCTGGCAGGCGCCGGGCCCCATGGCACCCGCGGTGAACTTGGGATTGCTGGCGAGGATGCCGACCACCTGCCCACCGATGCGCGCCAGCGCGGTGATCAGGCTGGGGTCGAACAGCGGCTTGAGCTCCAGCACGCTGCCGGGATCGCAGACGGCCTCCAGCACGCGGCGCATGTCGTAGACCTGGCGCGGATCGGCCGGCACCAGGTCCATCATTCCATCCAGGCGCGTTTCCACGTCCGGGGCCGGCGCGGCGGGCGGCGGCAGGCCGGCACGGTCCGGGAAGTAGGACAGCGCGCGGCGGACCAGCGCCAGGCATTCCTCCTCGTCCTGCGCGAACAGGTCCACCTGCCCGGTGGTGCGCGCATGCAGCTCCCAGCCGCCGAGCTGCTCGGTGGTGGCTTTCTCGCCGGTGGCAATCTCCAGGATCGACGGACCGCCGACGCACATTGCCGTGCCCTTCACCTGCAGCACGATGTCGGACACCGAGGCGGTCCAGGCGCTGCCGCCGAAGCATTCGCCGAGGATCGCGGTGATCAGCGGCACGCGGCGGTCGCGCGGCTCGCCCTGCGTGGGATAGACCATGCTCATCATGCCCGCGGAGCCCATGATATCGGGCACGCGCGCGCCGCCAGCATCCCCGAGCACCACGCAGGGCAGGCCGCGCTCCGCCGCCAGCTGCATGCCACGGTAGGCCTTGCCGACCCCCACGCGCCCGCCAGCGCCGGCCAGCACGGTGACGTCGTCGGCACTGACATGGACCTCGCGCCCGTCGATGCGCCCCCAGCCGCAGACCTTGCCGTCAGCCGGCGTCTTGTCGGCGGCCTCGGGCAGGTCGCTGGTGGCCAGAAGGCCCTGCTCATCGAAGCTGCCGGGGTCGAGCAGGTGCTCGACGCGCTCACGCGCGTTGCCGCGGCCCTTGGCGCGCTGGCGGGCAAGCTTGTCCTCGCCGCCCATGGCCAGGGCACGGCTCTGGCGCTCCGCCAGGTCCTGCAGGCGGTACGGATCGCTGGATTCAGTCATTGGGGTCCCCTAGGAAGGTCCCCAGCCTACCCGGCCGGACGGCCGACGGGGAACCGGAACCGGCCGGCGGGGTCATTGGAGCAGCGGGCCTACCGGCGCCGCGGGAAGGAGGACGCCATGGACCCGGCGAAGTCGTTTGCAGCAGGACGCTGCTCAGCCGCGATCGTCGGCGCCTTGATGCTGTCCGCCTGTGCCCTGCCGGGGCCGAAGGAGATCGAGGCCCGCGCACTGCAGGCCGGCCCCGCCGCCGGTGCCTCCGAACGCCCTGCGATCCTCCCACGCCAGCTGCGCGCGGCGGTGGGCGACGGCGACTATGCCTTCATCGAGGAGGTCAGCCGCATCGAGTCCGTAGTGGCGCGGCGCCCCCTGATCGGCGGCAACCGCGTGCGCCTGCTCAAGGACGGCCCGGAAACGCACCGCGCCCAGCTCGAGGTCATCGCCCGTGCGCGGCACCACGTCCATCTCGACGTTTACCTGCTCACCGACGATGAGCTGGGCCAGCGCTACGCGGAGCTGCTGACGCGCAAGGCACGCGCCGGCGTGAAGGTGCGCCTGATCGTGGACGGCCTCGGCGGCATGGGCGCTGGCGAGGACTATCGTCGCCGCCTGCAGGAGGCCGGCGTGGAGATCCGCGAATTCCACAGCGTCAGTCCATGGAAGGATCCGCGGCTATGGCGCATGACGCGCCGCAACCATCGCAAGATCCTGGTGGTGGACGGGCGTGTAGCCTTCACCGGCGGCATCAACATCACCGACGACTACTCCGGCTCTTCCTCGGGAAGCGGCTCGCGGCTCAGCGGTAGTTCCGGTAGCCGGTCGAGTGACCGTTCGGGCAGCCGCTCCGCGCGCGGCTGGCGCGACACGCAGGTAGGCATCGAGGGGCCGGCGGTGGCGGAGTTCCAGCACCTGTTCCTGTACTGGTGGGGCGAACTGGGGGACCAGCAGCAGGACCCGCCGCTAACCCTGTTCCCGGGCATCGAACGGCGCGGCGACCAGTACGTGCGCGTGGTGGTGGACCAGGGCGAGGACCTGCTCGACAACCTGCTGGCACCCGCGGACAGTGCCTGGAAGGCGCTGAGCGGCAAGCAGCAGGACGAGGCCCGCATCTATGCCAGCTATCTCACTGCGATCGGCAAGGCGCGTCACCGCGTGTGGATCACGCAGGCCTACTTCGCGCCCAACGAGGCCTTCGTCGCGGCGCTGGAGGATGCCGCGCGGCGCGGCGTGGACGTGCGCCTGCTGATGCCGGGCGAGAGCGACGTGACGCTGCTCATGCACGCGGCGCGCTCCCATTACCAGCGCCTACTGGATGCCGGCATCCGGCTCTACGAGTATCAGGACACGGTGCTGCACGCCAAGACCGCGGTGATCGACGGAGTCTGGTCCACCGTGGGCTCCGCCAATCTCGACACCCGCAGCTTCATCCTCAACGACGAGGCCAACGCCATCATCATCGGCCGCGAGTTCGGCCGGCAGATGGAGGGCATGTTCGAGCAGGACCTGAAGTCAGCGAAGAACATCGACCCGAATGAGTGGAAGCAGCGGCCCTGGACGCAGCGCGTGAAGGAGCGCGGCGCGGCGGCGATCAAGTGGGCACTGTAGCGCTGCCCTGCGCAGCCAGCAGCTCGGCGAATTCCGCCGCCGGCATCGGCCGACCGGTGAAGAAGCCCTGCACGTAGTCGCAGTGCAGGCGCCGCAGCGTGTTCAGTTCGGACTCGGTCTCCACACCCTCGGCGACCACCCTGAGGCGCAGCGAGTGCGCCATGGCGACCATGGCGCGCACCACGCGCTGGTCGCGCGCGTCGCGGTCGACGCCGGCGACGAACTCGCGGTCGATCTTCAGCGCATGCATCGGCAGGTGCCGCAGGTAGCGGAAGGACGAATAGCCGGTGCCGAAATCGTCCAGTGCCACACCCAGGCCCAGCTCGCCGGCGGCGCGCAGGTTTTCGGTGGCGCGGGTGAAGTCGGAGATCAGGCCATGCTCGGTGACTTCCACGCGCAGCAGCCGGCCCGGGACACCGTGCCGCTGCAACGCCTCGGCGATCTGTGCGGCGAAGCCCGGCTGCTTGAGCTCGGCACCGGAAATGTTGATGGCCACCGGCACCGGCTCCAGCCCCTGGGCCTGCCAACGCGCGATCTGCGCCACCGCCTGCGAGAGCACATGCCGGCCCAGGTCCAGGATCAGGTCGCTGCGCTCGGCCAGCGGGATGAAACGCGCCGGGCTGACCTGGCCCAGTTCGGGATGACGCCAGCGCAGCAGGGCCTCCGCCGAGTGCAGGCGCAGGCCCCGGATGTCGAAGATCGGTTGGAAGACCAGGCTCAGCTGATCCTGCAGCAGCGCGTCCTGCAGACGGCGCTGCAGGGCGATGAGTTCCGGGTCGGCCGCCAAGGTGGCCAGCTCTGCCGACAGGTTTAACGAAAACAGGGCGCTATCGTCGACCATGCTCGACATGGATTACCTCCCCCGGTATCCGCCCAGTGCTACGGACAGCGGCAGGCTACACCGCCCGGCCGCCGGATTTCCCCACCCCCGGGGTCTAAACGTACCTCTCCCCTGTCAGGCCCTCGCAGGCCTCCCAGAGACGGCGGCGGACGGCCGGGTCCAGGGCCGGCTTCGATAGCCGGACCCGCCGGGGCAGGCCACGGAACTCGCCGAAGCCGTCCGGGCCGTAGAACTCGCCGCCTTTCACGTCTGCCGCAGCGGCGGCCTTGAGGATCGGCAAGGCCCCTTGCCCTGGTGCCTGGCCGAGCCAGCCCATAGCGATGCGAAAGGCAATGGCGGCCAGGTGGTCGGTGAAGCGCTGCGCCTGCTGGCCCTGGCGGCTGTCGCCGATGCCGGTGCGCGAGATACCGGGGTGCGCCGCCACTGCCTGCAGCGCCCAGCCCGCCGCGTCGGCACGCGCCTGCAGTTCCATGGCCAGCACCAGGCAGGCCAGCTTGGCCTGGTTGTAGGCGCGCTCCGGCTCGTAGCGCCGCTCCAGCTGCAGGTCGTCGAAGTACAGCTTGCCCTGGCGATGCACCAGGCTGCTGACCCAGACCACGCGCGGCGCTGTGCTGCGGCGCAGGCTCTGCAGCAGCTGCGCCCCGAGCGCGAAGTGGCCCAGCACATTGATGCCGAACTTCAGCTCGAAGCCGTCCGCGGTGATGCGCCGCGCCAGCGGCGGCAGGATGCCGGCGTTGTTCACCAGGATGTCCAGCGCGCATCCATCTGCCGACAGCGCCTCGGCAAAGCCGCGCACCGCCGACAGGTCCGCCAGGTCCAGCGCACGGAATTCCAGCTTCGCAGCCGGCACCGACTCGCGGATGCGCCGCAGCGCGGCCTGGCCACCCTCGACGTTGCGGTCGGCGAGGATCACCTCGGCGCCGCGCGCGGCCAGGCCCAATGCGGTTTCGTAGCCCAGGCCCGCCGCCGCGCCTGTCACCAGCGCGCGGCGGCCAGAGAGCCCAGGCAGCTCCCGCTGCACCCATTCCAGGGTGTTCATGCGGCGCCGGGAATGCGGTTGAGTTGGGGATTGGCCTTTTGCGTCAGCACGCAGCGCGTGCCGCCGGGCGTGTACATCTGCGACACGCATTCATTGCAGGCATTGCAGCCGGATACGGTGACCTCGCCGCTGGCGAACTTGTTGACCAGGCCTGGATCGTGGATCAGCGCGCGGCCCATCACCACGCAGTCGAAACCATCCTGCATCGCCTGCTCCACGCCAGCGATGGACTTGGCACCACCGAGATAGGCCAGCGGCATGCGCACCGCCGCGCGCACCTGGCGCGAGTGTTCGAGGAAATACATCTCGTGGAACGTGAGCTTGGGCTCCCACAGCCGCATCATGCGCGTGGCTACCTTGATGATGGGGCTCTGCACCGACTCCACCGCCGCGGCCGGCATGTTGCTGCCGAAGATCGCCCAGGGCGCCTCCACGTTCATGCCGCCGCTGAGCACCAGCAGGTGGGCGCCCGAGCGTTCCAGTACCTTGGCCACGTCGACGGCCTCGGCCGCGCTGGCACCGCCCTTGTAGCCCTCGGTGACGCAAATCTTGCAGGTCACGGCCAGGTCCTTGCCCACGGCGTCGAGCACGCGTTGCAGGATTTCCGCCGGGTAGCGCGTGCGCTGAGTCGCATTGCCGCCGTATTCGTCGCGCCGGCGGTTATAGCGCGGCGAGATGAACTGGCTCAGCAGGTAGCCGTGGCCCATGTGGATCTCCACCGCGTCGAAACCGGCCTGCTGCGCCAGGCGCGCACCGGCGACGAACTCCGCGGCGATGCGGTCCATGTCGCCGCGCTTCATCGCGGTCTTGAAGAAGCGGCCACTGAGCACGCCGGCGGCATTGAACCCGCCGGAGGAACTGAAGGGCGAGCCGCTGGACAGCTTCGGCAGGAAGGTGAAGGCACCGCCATGGGTGATCTGCGCACAGGCCGCGCCGCCCTCGCGGTGCACCGCATCGGTCAGCGCCCGCAGGTGCGGCAGGCTCGGCGCATCCAGCGTGACCTGGTCCTCGAAGGTGCGGCCGTCCGCGCTGACCGAGCAGTAGGCCACCGTGGTCATCGCCGCACCGCCGGCCGCCATGCGCCGGTGATGCTCCACCAGGGCCTTGGAGGGCACGCCGCCCTTGGCCATGCCCTCGTTGGTGGCGGACTTGATGAAGCGGTTGCGCAGCTTCAGGGGGCCGATCTGGATCGGCGTGAAGGCGGCGGCGGGGCTGGTCATGGACTGGCTTTCCGTTCAGGTATCTTCCGACCTTAGCCCCCCGCCCCGCCCCCTGGCCTCGTCCGTATGCAGTGTCACAGCGCCAGGATGGCCGGCAGCGCCTGCTCGATGCGCTGCCGCAGCCCGGCGGACACCTCCGTCATCGGCAGGCGCAGGCCGTCGGTGATCAGGCCCATGGCGGCCAGGGCCGCCTTGACCGGGGCCGGGTTGGGCTCCGCGAACAGCAGCCGGATCCAGGGCAGCAGGGCGTAGTGGATGCGCCGCGCCGCCTCCAGCTCGCCGGCGCGGACATGGGCCAGCAGGCGGCGGTAGAGGTCGGGGCGGACGTGGGCCGCCGCCGCGATCGCGCCATGGCCGCCGAGGCAGGCACAGGTGAAGATCAGCGCGTCCTCGCCGCTGAGCACCTGCAGCGGCGTGTCCCGGATCAGCGCGCAGAGCTGCTCCAGGTCGTTGCCGGCGCTCTGCTTGATGCCGACGATGCGCGGGTGCTGCGCCAGGGCCCCGAGCGTGCCGGTCTCCATCGCAATGCCGCTGCGGTAGGGGATGTTGTAGAGCAGGATGGGTCTTTCCGTGGCCCCGGCCAGGGCCTCGAAGTGCCGGCGGATGCCCTCCTGCGAGGGCCGCGTGTAGTAGGGCGCGCTGATCAGCCAGCCGGCCAGCGGCTGCGGCTCCAGCTCGCGCAGCCGTGCCTGCATCGCCGCGGTGTCGTGGCCGGCGAGGCCGAAGACCACGGGACAGCGGCCCCGCGTCACTTCGAGCACGGCGGCGAGCACGCGCTCCTGCTCCTCTTCGCTCAAGGTGGCCGGTTCGCCGGTGGTGCCGCAGACGATGAGGCCGTCCACGCCCTGGTGCAGCAGGTGTTCCGCCAGCCGCTGCATCGCGGCCAGGTCGGGTCGGTTCTCCCGGAAGGGGGTTACCAGCGGGATCCAGATTCCCTGGAAAGCAGTCATGTGAAGCTCCTGTCGTGATGGATGACGGACGTCGGGGACGCTGGCCATCGGCACGGAGCCGGCGGAGGGACTGCGGGGACTGCAGGGGGTACGGCAAGGCAGGCGATCCGTCGGCGGCGCCGACGGACAGCATCCCGTCAGGCGAGAGGCTGTTTTTTGGATTTGCCGAACGATGCCAGGCGCACGCAGGCCGCCACGCGGCAGGGCGGCTGGAGGCTGATGGCAATGTGGGTTTGCGTACGCATGGCGGCGCGCACGATAGTCGAAAGCCGGGAAAGCTGCAAAAGCACGCCCTCTCCCACTGGCGGTAGAGGGCGTGCTTTTTTACTTCTTCTTTTCAAGGAAAGCGTTGACCCGCTTGGCGAAATCCTCGGTCCTGGCGCAGCGCAGGAAGGCCGCGCGCTCGGCGTCCAGGCGCGCGGACAGCTCCGGCTCGGCGGCATCGCCCAGCAGCTGCTTGAACTCGCGCAGCACCTGCGGCGGCTGCTTGGCCAGCAGGGCGGCGTAGGCGGCCGTCTCCTGCTCCAGCGCGGCCGGGTCGGCCAGTTTGGCCACCAAGCCCAAGGCCTCGGCGGTAACCGCATCGAGCAGGCCACGGGCCAGGATCACGTCCATGGCGCGGTTGACGCCGATGCGGCGTGCCAGCGTGTAGCTGAGGCCGCCGTCGGAGGAGGTGCCCAGGGCCGGATAGCCCACCACGAAGCGCGCATTGCTGGCCGCCACGATCAGGTCGCAGGCCACGGCCAGGGACATGCCGCCGCCCGCGGCGGAGCCGGCGACACTGGCGATAACCGGCTGCGGCAGCGCGCGCAGGTTGCGCACGGTGCGGTGCAGGCCGTCGATGATCGGGCCCAGCAGGCGGTCGGGATCGGGCAGGGCGTCGCGGATCGCAGCGATGTCGCCGCCGGCGCAGAACTGGCCGTTGTCGCCGCGCAGCACTACCACGCGGATCTCGCTGTCGTCCTTCAGCGCGTCGGCGGCATCGGCCAGCGCGTTGCCGGAGGCCAGCGACAGCACCGGCATGCGGCCGATGGCGCGCAGCGTGAGGGTGGCGACGCCGTTGGCGCGTTCGACGGAGACGTATTCGTTGCTGCTCACGTGTTGCTTTCCTTATGCGATGAGGGCCTGGCCGCCGTCGACGCCGATGGACTGGCCGTTGATGTAGCGGGAGTCGTCGGAGCATAGCGCGACCACGAAGCGTCCGATGTCCTGCTCGCAGTCGCCGACGCGGGCCTGCGGCACGGTGGCGATGAAGGCGGCGGATTCCTCCGGGCGCTCGCGCGTCCACCATTCCATGGCCGGCGAGTTGGCCAGCGGCAGGATGGCGTTGGTGCGGATGCCGTCGCGGGCCCATTCGCAGGCAGCGGCGCGGGTGAGCTGGCGGATGGCCTCCTTCACCGCAGCGTAGGCGCCGTAGCCGGCCATGTCCCAGCGCTTGGCGGCGGAAGAGCCGAAGTTGACGATGTTGCCGTCGCCCTTTAGGTGCGGATGGCACAGCTTCATCAGGCGGAAGCTGGCCAGCGGGCCGGACTCCCAGCCGGCGGCGAAGGCCTCGTCGCTGACGTCGTTGAGCGCGCCTAGCGGCACCTCCTGGGCGTTGTTGACCAGGATGTTGAGCTTGCCGAAGTGCTTGACCACGGCCTCCACGCAGGCCGCCAGCGAGGCCGCGTCGCGCACGTTGCACTCCACCGCCAGCGCCTTGCCGCCGCGCTTCTCGATCTCCTGCACGGTGGCATCGAGCTTGGCCTTGGTACGGCCGGTTACGGCTACCGCGACGCCCTCGGAAGCCAGTGCAAACGCGATGCCCTGCCCCACGCCCTGCCCTGCGCCCGTGACCAGCGCGACCTTGCCCTGCAGCTTTGCCATGTCTCTCTCCGGAATGCCTGTTATGTGGCAGGCACTATCGGCCAGCCGGACAGGCCCCGGCCTGATCCGGCTGGAGTAGAGGCAGGGGCGGAAAAACCCTCAGCCGGCGCAGGATGAACCGGGCATCGGCACTTTCCAGCGCGGATCGTCCACGCGGAACACGCGTGGCTTCATGTAGTCCTCGGGATCGCGCAGGTAGTCCAGCTCCGGCGGGTTTTCCAGGCTGGCCAGGGCATTGCGCCACTGCGTCTCGTAGGCCGCCGCGCCGCCGCCCAGCACCGGCGCCCAGGCGTCGTGGTGGCTGGGCAGGAACAGCTGCGGGTGGGCGCTGGCGACGTAGAGCGTGGAGTCGCGCAGGCCGCTGGTGACCATGCCGAAGCCGACGATGGCCCCCACCTGCACGTCGACGCAGCCGGGGAAGCCATCCAGCGCCGCCTGCACCGCCGGCCCCTGGGGCTCCTCGTCGCCAATGGGACCGGTGGAGTCGTGCCACAGCAGGCTGAAATCGCCCACGCGCAGGTGATAGGCCCAGGTGCCGCCCTCGGGCTGGCCCAGCAGGCCGTCGTCGGTGAGCGACTGCACGAAGCCGGCGATCTCGCGCGGGTCGGTATTCAGGTGTTCCAGGAAGCTCAGCACCTGTGGCACGAAGATCAGCGGCAGGCCGCCGGTCAGCAGGTCGGAGGGGTCGACCGCGGAGTGGATGTGCTGCAGCACCCGCAGCGGCGGCAGGTCGCGCCACAGGCGCAGCTGCTGCAGTGCGCCCGGCCCTGGTGACTCGCGGCTGCCCAGCACCACGCAGGGGAAGGCGGCCATGGCACCGAGCTGCGCCGCGCGCTCGCGCGCGGTGTTGCAGACGGTCTGCCCGGCCACCAGGGCGGCACCGGTATGGCCGGCCACGTAGCCGGCGTCGGCAGCATGGTCGAAGTGTCCGTGGCCGATCAGGATCGCCTCCGGCTGGATCGCCACCAGTTCCTCGCGGCCGATGGGCACGTAGTCCTCCTGCAGGCCCACCGACTCCCAGGCGTCGAACAGGAACAGGTGGCCGCCGGCCGAGGCGATGAAGCTGGAGACGCCGTACCACCACAGCTTCACCGTCGCCGGATCGGTAGCCTCGGGACCCAGGATGCGGTCGCGCGCGGCCTGCACCTCGGTGCTGACCGCCGGGGCCGGCGGCAGCGGCTGCCACTCGGCCGCGGGCACGTCGCCGACGTTGACTCCCCCGGCGGACTCGCCGAGCCCCTCGGAGCGGGAGCAAGCCACCAGCACGGCAAACAGCGGCAACAGCAGCAGGACGCGCAGCGTCATGGTTGGAATCCCCATTGGTGAAGACGCGAAGCCTAGCAAGACTGCGCCGGGCCGCCTTGGACGGAACGCGCGGGCTAAGGCTTGTTGAAGTCGATGAACGTGCCATCCACCAGCCGATCGCGCATTTCCGGATTGGCGGCGGCCACGTCGCCGCTGCTCTGCATCTCGGCGATGTAGGCCTCCATGGCCCGCTGCGTGGACTTGTGGCCCAGCGAGGACACGAAGGCAGCCTGCTCCATCTTCAGGCCCATCTCCAGCGGCAGGTTGCCGCCCTCCAGCACCGCCCGCTTGCAGGCGGCGACCACCGGCTTGGAACGACGCGCCAGACGCTCGGCCGTGGCCAGCGCCTCGTCGAGCAGTTGCGCGCGCGGCAGCACGCGGTGCACCAGGCCGATGCGTTCCGCCTCGTCCGCCGGCACCGCGCGGCCTTCCAGAACCAGCTCCAGCGCACGGCCGCGGCCGATCAGGCGCGACAGGCGCTGCGTGCCGCCGCCGCCGGGCGGGATGCCCAGCAGGATCTCGGGCTGGCCGATCAGGCCGTCGTCGCTGATCAGGCGCAGGTCGCAGGCCAGCGACAGCTCGCAGCCGCCGCCCAGCGCCACGCCGTTGATCGCGGCGATGAACACCGCGCCGCTGCGGCCGATGCCATTCAGGGTGTCGTGGAAGCCGCGCAGCTGCGACAGGCCGGCGGCCGGCGTGTGTTCCAGCAGGCTGCCACTGCCCGGAATCCGCTCCAGCGCGCCGATGGCGCCGATGCTGGCCTTGGCCAGGGATTCGGGCAGGGCCGGCGCGCTGCGCGCCAGTGCCAGCAGTTCACGCACGTCGTAGTGCGCGATGAAACGCTCCGGGTGGGCGCCGGTCAGCACCACGGCGCCGATGCTGTCGTCGTCACTGGCATGGCCCACCAGCTGGTCCAGTTCCGCGACCATGCCGGCGCCCATCAGCGCATGCGGGGGATTGTCCAGCGTGGCCAGCAGCACACGGCCGCGCTGTTCGATGTGGATCTGCCGGGACATGGCGCACTCCCTGGGGGCCAGGGCTACAGACTAGCAGTAGCGGCAGACCCCAGGGACCGCCCTGCTGACGCTACCGGTATGACGAGCGCTTCAGTTCCATGCCGCCCGCGGCGGGGCAGTTGATGAGCATGGCGCCGTCGCCGCCCCAGACCTTGGTGCTGCGCAGCTGCGGCGTATCCACCAGCCGCACGGAAGGCGAGACCGACGACGCCGACTTGGACAGCTTGTCGGAACGCGCCAGGCACTCCTCCCGGCTCATCTTGTGGGTCTCCTGCCGCGTCACGGGCCCCTCGGCCGGGTAGTTGCCCAGCGGGATCATCAGCTTGAGCTCGCCCGGGGAATAGGTCTTGGCAGCCTGCGCCGGCAGCGTCGCCAGCACCAGCAGGGACAGGAGGAGACGGGGGAGTTTCATGTGGTATCCGGCAGGTCCGGGCAACGGGAACAGCCGCTAGGTTAAGCCCCCGCCCGCGGCGCGTGAAGCGGTCAACAAAAAAGCCCGGTCTTCTCTCGAAGACCGGGCTCAGGTTCACACGAGACTTCAGGCCGCGGCCGCGATCCTGGGCTGCTCCGCCTTGGCCGACTCCGCGATATCACGCGCAGCGATATAGCCGAAGGTCATCGCCGGGCCCAGCGTGGAGCCGGCACCGGGGTAGGTGCTGCCCATCACCGCAGCAGAGGTGTTGCCGATGGCATAGAGGCCGGCGATGACGCTGCCGTCCTCGCGCAGCACGCGCGCCTTCGGGTCCACATCCAGGCCACCCTTGGTGCCGATCTCGCCGGGGTACATCGGCACGGCGTAGAACGGCGCCTTGACGATGGGGCCCAGGCAGGTGTTGGGCTTCACGCTGGGGTCGCTGTAGTAGCGGTCGATCGGGATGCTGCCCTTGCCGAACTCCGGGTCCACGCCGCTCTTGGCGTATTCGTTCATCTTGGCCACGGTCTCGGCCAGGCCGGCCTTGTCCACGCCGATCTTGCCGGCGAGCACGTCGATGCTGTCGGCGCGGTAGTAGACCTTGTCCAGCCAGTCGGCCGGCAGCCGCGCGTCCGGCTCGATCTGGCCCGGCAGGAAGATGCCCATCGGGTACTTGTAGCGGAAGGTGGCGTCGAACACGAGCCAGGCCGGCACGCAGCCGTTGCCCTTGGCGTTGTCGGCGTACATCGCGTCACGGAAATCCGGATAGGCCGCCGCCTCGTTGGCGAAGCGCTTGCCCTTGGCGTTGACGGCGACGCAGCCCGGCATGCCGCGCTCGATGAACAGCGTGATCTGCTGGTCGGCACCCGGCTTGCGCACGGTGGGCGAACCCCAGACCTTGTCCATCAGCTTGGTGGCGGCGCCCAGAGACTGGCCGGCACGGATGCCGTCGCCCTGGTTGATCGGCGGGGCGGCAGTCCACTCCACCTTGGTCGGCTGCGACAGGTATTTCTCGCGCATCGCCTGGTTGGACTCGAAGCCACCGCAGGCCAGGATCACGCCACGACGCGCGCCATAGCGCAGCTTGCGGCCGCGGTGCACGACGTTGACGCCGACTACCCGGCCGTTTTCCTCGATCAGCGACTCCATGCCGCACTCCAGCACCAGCGGCACGTTCTTCTGCAGCATGGCGTAACGCAGCGTCGACACCATGCCCTGGCCGAGCACCTGGCGGCGGTCGCGGTGGGTCTTGCGGCGCCAGCCGATGTCGAGCCAGTACTTGAGCAGCATCTTGAGCGTCAGCAGGATCCAGCCCGGGCCGCGCGAGAACAGCTTGTGCGCCTCCACCTGGTTCATGGCGATGCGCCCCATCAGCAGCGTACCCTTGAAGGACTCGCGCTGGCGGTCGAACTCGGGGCCGAGCAGCGAGGCGTCGAAGTCCACCGGCTCCATCGAGCGCCAGCCGTCCTTGCCACCCGGACGGTTGGAGTAGTAGTCCGGGTACTTCGGCACGTTGCGGTACTTCACGCCGAAGGTCTTGGCCATGTAGCGCACCATTTCCGGCGCGTTCTTCAGGTAGGCCTCGATACGTTCCTGCGGGACCTCGTTGCCGACGATGGTCTTGAGGTAGGTCAGCGCTTCCTCGTAGGAATCGCTGCCGCCGGTGCGGGCGATGTCGTCGTTGTTGGGGATCCAGATGCCGCCACCGGACACCGCGGAGGTGCCGCCGTACTTGTCGGATTTCTCGATCACCACGGCCGACAGGCCGAGCGACTGTGCACACAGCGCCGCGGTCATGCCGCCGCCGCCGGAGCCGACGACAACGACGTCGAATTGCTGGTCGAAGCTGGTGTTGCTCATGTCGCGTTCCTTTGCTTGGGACTCCCCTCTCCCGTGTATGGGGGAGGGGCGGGGGGAGAGGGCGCTGTGAAACCTCGGAAGATTTACAGCACTCTCTCCCCTACCCCCTCTCCCGCCAGCGGGAGAGGGGAACAAATGGGCTTACAGGAAGAAGTCCGTGTTGTCGCGGCCCAGCAGCACGCCGCCGTAGTTGCGGCCGAAGATATCCGGGTTGTTGGCGTAATGCGCGCGCGCGGCGTGGATGTCGAGGAAGAAGCGCACCAGCGGGAAGTCGCTGAAGATACCGCGGCCGCCGCAGGCCGAGAACAGCTGGTAGGCGTGGCGCGCGCAGCGCTCGACCACCTGCGCCGCCTGGTAGCGGTAGTGCAGGCGCTCGTTGAGGTCCAGCGGTTCGCCGTTGCGGATCTTGGTCAGCAGCACGTCGAAGTTGCGGCGCAGGATCAGCTTCATCTCGTCCACGGCCAGCATGGCGTCGGCCACGGCGAGCTGGGCGGGGCCCTGCTCGGCGGTCTTGGAGCCCATGTTGCCGGTCCAGGCCTTGCCCCAGTCCACGAAGCTGTTGACCGCACCCTGCAGGCCACCGATCGCGGCGCTGGACACGGCGCGCACGAAGATCTGGCCGAACGGCAGGTCGTACAGCGTGGAGGTGAAGGTCTCGCCGCCGGGGTTGGTGCCCATGAAGCCATCGCTGGCCTTGTGGGTACGGTATTCCGGCACGAAGCAACCCTTGACCACGATGTCCTTGGAGCCGGTGCCCTTCAGCCCCATGGTGTGCCAGGTGTCGATCACCTCGAAGTCCGAACGCGGCAGCAGGAAGGTGCGGTACTCCGGCGCGCCCTTGCCGTCTTCCGGGAAGATCAGGCCGCCGAGGAACACCCACTGGCAGTGGTCGATGCCGCTGGAAAAGCCCCAGCGACCGCTGAACTGGAAGCCGCCCTCGACGCGCTTGACCTGGCCTTTGGGCATGTAGGTGGACGCGATGAGCACGGAGTGGTCGCCGCCGCCCCAGACATCGGCTGCGGCACGCGGGTCGAACAGCGCGATCTGCCAGTTGTGCACGCCGATCACGCCGTAGATCCAGGCGGTGGACATGCAGCCCTCGGCCAGGGTGGTGCAGACATCGTAGAACACCTGCGGGTCCATCTCGTAGCCGCCGTACATCTTCGGCTTGAGCACGTCGAACAGGCCGGCGGCCTGCATGTCGGCGATGGTCTCCTTGGGCACGCAGCGGTCGGCCTCGGCCTTGGCGGCGCGCTCGGCCAGCACCGGCACCAGGTCGCGGGCACGCTGGACCAGGATCTCGGGGGTGACGGTCTGGGGCTTGGCTTGCATCGGTAAGTCTCCTTGACGAGCCCCGCGCGACAGGGGGCCTTTTCGTAGTGGCGCAAGACTCACACAGGGCCGATGCCCCAGCATCATCCAAAATGACTAGGGGCGGATCAGCCCCTTCTGGAGCCGTAAAAACAGCAGCTTAGCGTCGGCTGGCGGCCGGCATCAGGAAGCGGCACAGGGCCGGGCCCAGCAGCACCGCGCCCAGCATATTGGCGGTGAACATGAAGGCCAGCAGCAAGCCCATGTCGCGCTGGAACTGCAGGGCCGAGAACAGCCAGGAGACCACGCCGCCAGCCAGGCACAGGCCGGTGAACAGCACCGCCTTGCCGGTCTGGCGCAGCGTGGCGACGTAGGCCTCGCGCAGGTTCAGGCCTTCGTCCAGCACCTTGTGGCGCAGCAGGTCGTAGACGTAGATGCCGTAGTCCACGCCGATGCCCACCGCCAGCGTGATCACCGGCAGCGTCGCCACCTTCAGGCCGATGCCGAACACCGCCATCAGGGCATTGGCGAAGATCGACACCAGGAACAGGGGGATGCCGATCACCAGCAGGCCAACGAAGGACCGGTAGGACAGCAGCACCAGCGCACCGATCACCACGTAGACCCACAGCACGGTCTTGAGCTCGCTGGCCTCCACCACCTCGTTGGTGGCCGCCATCACGCCGACGTTGCCGGAGGCCAGCGCGAAATGCACCGGGCAAGGCGAAGGGCCCGGCTCCACGCGCGATTCGGCGCTGCGCTTGCCGGCCTCGCAGGCGGCCGGATCAAGCTTCGGGTGGTCAGCGAAGAAGTCGCGGGCATTGTCGCGGTTGAACTGCTCCACGGCATCGGTGATGCGGTGGATCGTGGTGGCCTTGTGGTCGGAGGTGAAGACGTAGACCGGGATGGCGCTGCAGTCGGCATTGAGCAGGCCGGTGGAGGTCTCCACCGGCTTGGTGGAGAGCACCAGCGAATCGTGGTTGCGCGGCAGCACGCGGAATTTGACGTGGCCCTCCCAGAAGCCGGAGTAGATCGCGCGGGCGATGTCCGGCAGCGCGCGCGTGGAGGCCACGCCCTCGACGTTGCGCATGTGCCAGGCGAAGCGGTCCACCTGTTCCAGCGGGTCATGCTCGATGCAATCCCAGGAGTCCGCCTCGGCCACCACGGTGAGGATGTCGGTGGCGATGCTGAAATTCTCGGCGATGGTCCGCGAGTCGTGGTTGTAGACCGAATCCGGCCGCAGTTCCGGCACGCCGGCCTGCGCGTCGCCGATGATGCGCTGGCCCTGCAGGTGCCAACTGATGCCCAGCACCACGGCGGCCAGCAGCAGCAGGCCCGCCGCCACCGGCGCGGTGGTGACCACCGCCATGCGCTGCCACAGGGCCTCGCCGCTGCGCGCCAGCTGTGCACGCCGCGCGCGGAACGCTTCCAGGTCCTTGACCCGCAGTCGCGATAGCCAGATCGGCATCATCACCTTGTTGGTGATGATCACCGCGAACATGCCCAGGCAGGCATTGGCGGCCATCTCGCGGATCACGCCGATCGGCACCAGCGCGATGGTGAGGAAGCCCGCGACGTTGGTGATCAGCGCGATGCTGCCGGGGATGAACAGGCGGCGGAAGGTGGAGCGCGAGGCCTCGAAGGGTGCCTCGCCCTGCACCACCTGGTCGGCCCAGGTGTTGACGTACTGCACGCCGTGCGAGGTGGAGATGGCCAGCACCAGGAAGGGCACCATGATCGCGAACGGATCCAGGCCGTAGCCGAAGCTGTGCAGCAGGCCCATCTCCCAGGTCACCGCCACCACCGAGCAGGCCAGCGGCAGCCAGGCCAGGCGCAGGTCGCGCAGGTACAGCAGCAGCGCCAGGAAGGTCCCGAGCACGGTCAGCGCGAAGAAGAACACCACGCTGCGGGTGGCGTCGGTGACGTCGCCGATCACCTTGGCGAAGCCGACGATGTGCACCGAGATGCGCGGGTTGTACTGCGGGTTGGCCACGCGCTCGGCCTGCAGCAGGCGCCCGGGCAGCTGCAGCACCACCGGCTGGCCGTGCTCGTCCTGTCCGGCGGTGTCGATGCTGCGGAACCACAGCCGCCAGCCCGGATCGGCGTAGCGCACAGCCACCACCTGCCCGGCCTTGAAGGGGCCATGGTCGGCCTTGAGCTTGAGCTGGTACTTGTCCGGGCTGGTGAAGCGGCCGCGCACGTCGCTTTCCAGGCCATGGGCGACGCGCTGGTAGTCGGTGCGGGCATTGGTGCTGGGATTGCGCTCCAGCACCTCGGCGTAGACCATCGCGCCGCGCTGGTCCTGGCTGACCAGGCGACCGATGACGCCGGCCTTGCCCACCGCCTCGCGCACGCCCGCCAGCATCTCCGGGGTCGGCGTGTAGTTGGCCGGGATCACATCCTCGGCACGGAAGCCTCCGTCCACCACCTCCAGGTAGCGCACGTTGCGCGTGAAGATCGAGGATAGGCGCGCACGATCGATGCCGGGGATGAACTCCACCTCCTCGGTCGCGGCCTTGAGGCTGGCCATGAACTCGGGGTTGTAGATGTCGCCCTGGTCCTGCACCAGCGCCACCAGCACGGCGTTGGCACCGCCGCCCAGGTCCTCCTGGTAGCGCTGCAGCACCTGCATGTAGGGGTGCTCCAGCGGCACGGTCTTGTCGAAGCTGGCGTCCGGCTTGAGCTGCAGGGCCTGCCACAGCATCGCCAGGGTCATCAGCACCAGCAGGGTCACACTGATGCGGCGCCCGCGGGAGCCGTACAGCGCCGGCTCGACAAAGCGGATGATGGACTGCGCGCTCAAGGCCATGGCTGCGGATTTCCCAGGATTTTTCCAACGCTAACGGCAGGACCCGACCCATGCCCCGTTCGTTTGCAGTATCCGCCAAAAAGAAAGGGCGGCTTACGCCGCCCTTTCTGACATGAACAGCACTTCGGCGATCAGGTCAACGCACCGTGGCACTGCTTGTACTTCTTGCCGCTGCCGCAGGGGCAAGGATCGTTGCGGCCAACCTTGGGCATGTCGCGCACCATCGGGGCCTGGCGCGGGGCCGCCGGCTCGACGGCCTCCAGACGGCGCGGCGCGGCAGCGCCCTGCGCCGGCGCGGCAGCCTCCTCGGCGGCACCCACCACGTCCGGGGCGGCGGCGTGCTGGAACTGCAGGTCGCGCTCGGCCTGCTGGCGGCGCTGGTCCTCGATCGCCCGCACTTCCTCTTCCGACTGGATGCGCACGCGCGCCAGCATGGAGATCACGTCGTGCTTGAAGCGCGCCAGCATGTCGTTGAACATGCCAAAGGCCTCGCGCTTGTATTCCTGCTTGGGGTCCTTCTGCGCGTAGGAGCGCAGGTTGATGCCCTGGCGCAGGTAGTCCACCGCGGCCAGGTGCTCGCGCCAGAGATTGTCCAGCACCTGCAGCATGATGGCCTTCTCGAAGTGCTCCAGCACGGCCGCGCCGATCTGTTCCTTCTTCTCGGCATAGGCCTGGCGCACCTTGTCCAGCAGGCGCTCGCGCAGCTTCTTCTCGTTGAGGTCCTGCTCCTCGTCCAGCCACTGGCGGATCGGCAGATCCAGGTGGAAGTCACGCTTGAAGGCATCCTGCAGGCCGTCGATGCTCCACTGGTCCTCGATGGTCTGCGGCGGGATGTGGGCGTCGATCACGGCGCTGACCACGTCAGGGCGGATGTCCTCCACCATGGCGCTGACGCGCTCGGCGCCCATCAGCTCGTCACGCAGGTCGTAGACCGCCTTGCGCTGGTCGTTGGCGACGTTGTCGTATTCCAGCAGGTGCTTGCGGATGTCGAAGTTGTGCGCCTCGACCTTGCGCTGCGCGGTTTCGATGGCGCGCGACACCCAGCGGTGCTCGATCGCCTCGCCTTCCTGCATGCCCAGGCCCTGCAGCATGGCGCGCATGCGCGGAGGCGTGAAGATGCGCATCAGGGTGTCGTCGAGCGACAGGTAGAAGCGCGAGGCGCCCGGGTCGCCCTGGCGGCCGGAACGGCCACGCAGCTGGTTGTCGATACGGCGGGACTCGTGGCGTTCTGAGCCGAGCACGCAGAGGCCGCCGGACTGCAGCACCTGCTCATGGCGCAGCTTCCACGCGGCGCGAGCGGCTTCGCGGCCGGCGCTGTCGTCCTCCGCCAGCAGTGCCAGCTCGGACTCCAGGTTGCCGCCAAGCACGATGTCGGTTCCGCGTCCGGCCATATTGGTGGCGATGGTCACGGCGCCGGGGCGGCCGGCCTGGGCCACGATGTCGGCCTCACGCTCGTGCTGCTTGGCGTTGAGCACCTCGTGGACGATGTTTTCCTTCTTCAGCAGTGCCGACAGCAGCTCGGAGGTTTCGATGCTGGCGGTACCGACAAGAACCGGCTGCTGGCGCTGGTGCGCTTCCTTGATCTCGGCGATCACCGCGGCAAACTTGTCCTTGGTGTTCATGAACACCAGGTCGCCATGGTCCTTGCGGAGCATCGGACGATTGGTCGGGATGACCAGCACCTCGAGGTTGTAGATGCTCTGGAATTCGAAGGCTTCGGTATCGGCCGTGCCGGTCATGCCGGACAGCTTGTTGTACAGGCGGAAGTAGTTCTGGAAGGTGATTGACGCCAGCGTCTGGTTCTCCTGCTGGATCTTGACCCCTTCCTTGGCCTCGATCGCCTGGTGCAGACCATCGCTCCAGCGGCGGCCCGCCATCTTGCGGCCGGTGAATTCGTCGATGATGACGATCTGGCCGCGCTCCACGATGTACTCGACATCGCGCTTGTACAGCTGGTGCGCGCGCAGCAGCGCGTTGAGGTGATGCATCAGCACGATGTTGGCGGCGTCGTAGAGGCTGTCCTCCTCGCCGAGCAGCTTGGCCGCACGCAGCAGGTCCTCGACCTTCTCGTGACCGGCCTCGGTGAGATGCACCTGCTTGGCCTTCTCGTCAACCACGAAGTCGCCGGTACCCTCTTCTTCGTCGGAGTCCTTCTCGCCGCGCGTCAGGCGCGGCACGATGGCGTTGATCTTGCGGTACAGCTCCGGATCGTCGTCGGTGGGGCCGGAGATGATCAGCGGCGTGCGGGCCTCGTCGATCAGGATCGAGTCGACTTCGTCGACGATGGCGAAGTTCTGGCCACGCTGCACCTTGTCGGCCAGCGAGAAGGCCATGTTGTCGCGCAGGTAGTCGAAGCCCAGCTCGTTGTTGGTGGCGTAGGTGATGTCGCAGGCATAGGCCTCGCGCTTCTCCTGCGTGGTCTGGCCGGAGGTGATCACGCCCACGGTCAGGCCCAGGAAGCGATAGATGCGCCCCATCCACTCGGAGTCGCGGCGCGCCAGGTAGTCGTTGACGGTCACCACATGCACGCCCTTGCCGGGCAACGCATTGAGGTAGGCCGCCAGCGTGGCGACCAGGGTCTTGCCTTCACCGGTACGCATTTCGGCGATCTTGCCGTCGTTGAGCACCGCGCCGCCGATCAACTGCACGTCGAAGTGACGCATGCCCATGGCGCGCTTGCCGGCCTCGCGAACCACCGCGAAGGCTTCCGGCTGCACCGCGGACAGCTTCTCGCCCTTGGCCAGGCGCTCGCGGAAGACGACCGTCTGGTTGGCCAGTTCGGCGTCACTCATGGCGGCGAACTTCGGTTCCAGCGCTCCGACCTGGCGAACAAGGCCGTCGAGCTTCTTCAGCATGCGCTGGTTCTGGCTCCCAAAGATGCGAGCCAGCAGGTTGTTAGCAGCCATATGTTTTCTTGAGGAAAAGCCGGAGTCGCGGGGCGCTGCGGCAGGATCGGGCGGGGTTCGGAAAATAGGCGAATATTATGCCTGACTGGGGCCGGCCGGGGCCTTTTCAAGCCCCCGGCCCTCCCCGCCGGGCCGACAAAAAAGGCGCAGACCCTGGGGTCTGCGCCTTGGTTCAGCTCTCTCTGCGCCGACCGCGGTGGCGCTAACAGGCCCTACCGCGCAGCCTGGATGTACTCCTGCGGGTTGACCACGGCGCCGTTGAACAGCACCTCGAAGTGGACGTGCGGGGCGGTGGAGCGGCCCGTGGAGCCGACCAGGGCGATGCGCTGCCCCTTCAGGACGCGGTCGCCGACATTGACCAGGATGCGGCTGTTGTGGCCGTAGCGGGTCACGTAGCCGTTGCCATGGTTGATCTCGACCAGGTTGCCGTAGCCGGCATGGACGCCGGCCTGGCTGACGATACCGGCGGCGGCAGACATCACGTCGGAGCCGGCGCGGGCGGCGAAGTCGATGCCCGAGTGCATGGTGGTGCGGCCGGTGAACGGGTCAGAGCGCCAGCCGAACAGCGAGGAAATCCAGCCATTCTCCACCGGCCAGCCCGAGGGGCGGGTCTGCTTCTGCATGCGGCTGGCCAGCAAGAGGTCTTCCAGCACGCGCAGCTGGCGCTCGCGGTCGGTGAGCTGCTGCTCGAAATCGTCCAGGGAGATCAGCACGCTGGACAGGCCGCTGCCCTCGATCTCGGACTCCTCGGGGCCACCGATCGGCGGCGGTTGGGAGAAGTCGAATTCGCCCTGCTCCAGGCCCGCAACTTCGGTCAGGCGCTGGCCAGCGGCATCCAGGCGCAGTACATGGGCCTGCAGCAACGCGATACGGCGCGCCAAGGCATTGGCGTCTTCCTCGGCGGCGGCTCGGGCCTTGCGCAGTTCCACGCGCTGCGCCTCGACCTCATTGGCCCAGTCGGCCACCAGGCGCTCGGGCAGCACTCCGCCCTCGCCACGGCTGGCATAGCCGATGAAGAACACGGCGGCGGAGAACAGGCTGAAGACCAGGGCCACGGGACCCCACAGCAAGACATTGCGACGGTCGAGCTTCAGGCGCGTCGTGCGCCCGCGGTTGACGACTATAATGTCCATGAATCCGTATGAACCCCCAAAAATTTAGCGGCAAACCGATCGGCGACTGGCTGCGGCAACAACCTTCCGAGCTGCGTGGCCTGTTGGACCGCGCGCGCCTGCTTGCCGACATCAACAGCGCTCTCCCTTCCTGGTCCGCGGAACCCTGGGTGGCCCTGATACGGGTCGCCAATATCCGCGGTGAGACGCTGGTCATCCATGCGCGATCCGCCGCTGCACTGGTGCCGCTGCGTTACCGCAGCACCGCGCTGCTGGCGTGGCTGAACCAGCGATTCCGTCTCGAACTCACGAAAACAGAAGCAAAAGTCAAGCCTGAACCGTCACGTTGATGCCCGTCGAGTGTACGTGCCGTGTGACGCAAGCCGCAAGTCTACGGGCCGACATAAGGTAGTTCCCCTGGGGAATAGCGTGGGGAATGAGGCGGAATTACTAGAACGGGCCGTTTCTGGCCCGATTTTTTTGTTTATTTACATTTAACTCAACAAAAATTGTTGAGAAAATATCACACGATCAGGCTGCCGATGCCAAGCTGCCGCGGGCAAAGGCGATCGGCGGCGGGGTCTGCTCGTTGTCGTAGGTGACGATGTCCCAGGCCGCCTGGTCGGCCAGCACGGCCCGCACCAGCTTGTTGTTGAGGGCGTGGCCGGACTTGTAGGCGGTGTAGGCGCCCAGTACCGGGTAGCCCAGCAGGTAGAGGTCGCCCACCGCATCGAGGATCTTGTGGCGCACGAACTCGTCGTCGTAGCGCAGACCGTCGTGGTTCACCACGCGGTACTCATCCAGCGCCACGACGTTGTCCAGGCTGGCGCCCAGGCCAAGATTGTTGGAGCGCAGCTGGTCCAGCTCACGCATGAACCCGAAGGTGCGAGCGCGGCTGACTTCCTTGATATAGGCGGCGGTGGAGAAGTCGATCACCGAAGACTGGCTGCTGGTCTTGAACACCGGGTGCTTGAACTCGATGCCGAAGCTGAGGCGATAGCCCTCGTAGGGTTCGAAACGGGCGAACTTGTCGCCTTCCTGCACCTGCACCGGCTGGCGGATGCGTAGGAATTTCTTGGCTTTGTCCTGCTCGTGGATGCCCGCGCTCTGGATCAGGAACACGAAAGGGCCGGCGCTGCCGTCCATGATCGGCACCTCCGGCGAGGACAGCTCGACGATGCAGTTGTCGATGCCCAGGCCGGCCAGGGCCGACATCAGGTGCTCGATCGTCATGATCTTGGCCCCCGTGTCGTGGACCAGGGTGCTGCACATGACCGCCTCGCGCAGCAGCTCGGCATGGGCCGGGACTTCCACGGTGGGATTCAGGTCGGTCCGGCGGAACACGATCCCGGTATCGGGGCCGGCCGGCAGCAAGGACATGTAGACCTTGCGGCCAGAGTGCAGGCCGATGCCGCTGGCGCGGACCGACTGGCGAAGAGTGCGTTGACGAACCATGTGCGGCTCTGGATTCCCGTCGTCTAGCCTTTGGGGGGCTTATTGACCGTCCACTTTACCACGGGGTCCTGGCCGCTTCCTGAATCGGGGGTAGATAAAAAGCTCAGGGGCCCTGCCCCCCCCCGGACGGGGATTTGGGCGTGGATCGGCGGAGGCGGCCTGGCCCACTGGCACGACCCGCAAGCAAAAGGGCGGCCCTTTCGGGCCGCCCTTGCGGTGGATCGTCATCGCCGTACGCCGGTGCGATCCCCGGCTCAGTCAGCCTGGTTGCGCAGGAAGGCAGGGATGCTGAGGATGTCGTCGTCCAGCAGCGGGAAGGACGAACCGCCGCCCACCGCCACCTTCTGCTGCTGGCGCGGGTAGCCCAGCTCCGGCTGCATGCGGCCCTGCGGCATCTGCGGGGCCTGCTGCACCGGCTGCTCCACCGGCTTGATGAACTGCGCAACCTTGGGGTTCAGCACCGGCATCGGCTGCTGCGCCACGGGCGCCGCCATCGACACCGCCTTGCCGCCGGCCAGGCCGGTGGCCACAACGGTGACGCGCAGCTCGCCATTGAGGTTGGGGTTCACCGACATGCCGCACTTGGCGTCGGCCTCGTCCGAGGCGATCTCGTAGACGCGGGAGTTGACGTACTCCCACTCCTCCATCGTCAGGCTCTCGTCGCAGGTGACGTTGACCAGCAGGCCGCGGGCACCGTGCAGCTCGATATCGTCCAGCAGCGGGCTGGAGAGGGCCATTTCCACGGCCTTCTGCGCACGGCCTTCGCCGGAGGCGTAGCCGATGCCCATCATCGACATGCCGCGGTTGGACATGACGGTCTTCACGTCGGCGAAGTCCACGTTCATGTGGCCCGGGCGGGTGATCAGCTCGGAGATGCCCTGCACGGCGTTCTGCAGCACGTCGTTGGCAGACTTGAAGCAGTTCAGCACGGTGATCTTGGTGCCCAGCACCAGGCCCAGCTTCTCGTTGGGGATCAGGATCAGGGAGTCGGTGAACTGGCGCAGCTCGTCGATGCCCTTGACGGCCGTGGCCATGCGCTTCTTGCCTTCGTGCACGAAGGGCTTGGTCACCACGGCAACGGTCAGGATGCCGAGTTCCTTGGCCACCTGGGCGATCACGGGAGCCGCACCGGTGCCGGTGCCGCCGCCCATGCCGGCGGTGATGAACAGCAGGTCCGTGCCTTCGATCAGGTCCTTGATGCGGTCACGGTCTTCCTCGGCGGCCTGGCGGCCGACGGAGGGGTCCGAGCCGGCGCCGAGGCCACGGGTGATGCCCGCGCCCAGCTGCAGCTGGCTGGTGGGGACGCAGCGCTCGAGGTGATCGCGATCGGTGTTGGCGACGATGAACTCGACGCCGTCGATGCCGCCCTGGGCCATCTGGTTGACGGTGTTGCAGCCGCCGCCGCCGACGCCCACCACGCGGATGACCGCCCGCTTCTTCTGGCCATCCATCAATTCAAAGATTTCTCGAGTCTGTGCGCCCATGTTCGTGCTCCTGCGTCCTGCGACGCGTCTGACCGTTGCCCTAACTGAAAAACGCCGCGCCGATCAAGGCTGCCGACACCGCAAGGACTGTGTTGAATATTCTTTTTTTACTAAAAATGAAAATAATTCAACACAGTGCCAATGTCAACAACAATCTTGCGCGATCTGCTTCAAAATCACTCCCGGTCCGGGACCGGCTTTCACCACTTTTCCGCTCTAGAAATTGCCCTTTAGCCACTCGCTGATCCGCTGCAGTGCGAAGCTCGCACCGCCGCCGCCGGCACGCGCCGCATCGCTACGCGGCTGCGCATGGCGCCCGTACAGCAGCAGGCCGGCGGCCGTCGCATAGGCGGGGCTGCCCACCACCTCGTCGCTGCCGGTGACCTGCTGCGGCAGGCCAATGCGCACCGGCAGCTCGAACACTTCCTCGGCCAGCTCGGCCACGCCCGGCATCTGCACCGCCGCGCCGCTCAACACCACGCCGGCCGGGATCGATTCGTACCAGCCGCTGCGCTGCAACTCCTTGCGCACGAAGCGGAACAGCTCCTCGTAACGGGGTCGCACCACTTCGGCCAGGGTCAGGCGCGACAAGCGCCGCGAGCCCTCGCCCACGCCGCGAATCTCGATCTCCTCGTGCGCTGCCGCCAGCTGCGGCAGCGCGCAGCCGAACTGCACCTTGATCTCCTCTGCCTGCTGCGCCGGAATGCGGAAGGCCATGGCGACGTCGTTGGTAACGTGGTTGCCGGCCACCGGCAGTACCGCGGTGTGGCGGATGGCGCCGCCCTTGAACACGGCGATGTCGCTGGTGCCGCCACCGATGTCGAGCGACACCACGCCAGCTTCGCGCTCGTCCGGCAGCAGCACGGCCTCGGCGGCGGCCAGGTGCTGCAGGATCAGGCGGTCCACGCGCAGGCCGCAGGCCTCGACGCACTTCGACAGGTTCTGGATCGAGCTGGAGCTGCCGTGGATGACGTGAACGTTGGCTTCCAGGCGCACGCCGTACTGGCCCACCGGGTCCTGGATGCCGCGCTGCCCGTCGATCACGAACTCCTGCGGGATCACGTGCAGGATGCGGCGGTCGGCCGGCATCGGGATCGCCTTGGCGGTCTCGATCGCGGCGTCGACGTCGCGGTCGGTCACCTCGCGCTGGCGGATCGCCGCCAGGCCCAGCGAGTTGCCGGACTGGATGTGCTGGCCCGACAGGCCGACATAGACCGACTGCGCCCGGCAGTTGGCCATGTGCTCGGCGTTCTCCACCGCGCGGCGGATCGCCTGCACGGTAGCGTCGATGTTCACCACCTCGCCGCGGTTGAGGCCGCGCGAGGCGTGCTCGCCATGCCCGACGATGTCGACACCACCCTCGGGCATCACCTGCCCGATCACGGCGACACACTTGGTCGTGCCAATGTCCAGGCCGACCAGCAGATTGCGCACTTCGCGCTTAGCCATTCTTTTCGCTCCCGCCCGTAGCGGGCTGCGGCTGAGACCGCCAGCCCACCGCGAACCCGTTGGTGTAGCGCAGGTCGATGTGTTCGACCTGCGGCAATTCTTCAGCCAGCTTGTGGAGTACCGCGCCCAGCAGCATGTCGAGCTTGTCGTCGGGCGCGCCGCGGCCCAGGCGCAGTTCGATGCCGTCACGCGTGCGGGCGGTCCATTCACCGCGCGCATCCTGGCTCAGCGCCGCCAGCACGAAGGGGCTGCCGCGCAGCCGCTCCTCCAGGCGCTGGTAGGTTTCCATCACCTCGCGCTCGTGGCCCTCGATGCCACCCAGCAGCGGCAGTTTCGCCGGGATTTCCTCGGCCTTGGGCGCAAATACCTTGGACTCGGTGTCGAGCAGCTGGCCGTCGTTCCAGCGTGCGAAGGGCTCGCGCTCCCAGACACGCACGCGCAGCGTGCCTGGCCAGATGCGCTCCACGCGCGAGCGCGCCACCCAGGGCAGCGTCGCCAGGCGGTCGCGCGCATCCGCCAGCGGCAGCGCCAGGAAGCCCTGGTCCAGCTGCGGCCGCAGCACCGCCTCGACGTCGGCGGCGGCCACGCGGTCGAACGCCCCCTCGATCTGCAGCTCCGCCACCTGCGGGCTGCTGGTGGCGCGCAGCATCATCCAACCGCAGCTGCCAACCGCGAGCAGTCCCAGCAGCCCCAGCAGGAAAGGCCTGAAGCTCCGGAAATTGATCTCGGGCAGGCGCAGGTCGCCCATGGTCATGACGGTCATGGCTTGCGCCCCAGGGTGGTTTCCAGCAGACGCCAGCACAGCTCGTCGAAGTCGATGCCCCGTGCTCGCGCCGCCATCGGCGCCAGGCTGTGGGAGGTCATGCCAGGCAGCATGTTGATCTCCAGCAGCCAGGGATTGCCCTGGGCATCCATCATGAAGTCCACGCGGCCCCAGTCGCGGCCGTCGACCAGTTCGAAGGCGCGCCGGCAGATTTCCTGGCAGCGCCGCTCGTGCTCCGCGTCCAGGCCGGCCGGACAGTGATACTTGGTGTTGTCCGAGATGTACTTGGCGTGATAGTCGTAGAACTCGCCATCGGGCTCGATGCGGATCACCGGCAGGGCCTCGCCACCCAGCACGAAGCAGGTGTACTCGCCGCCGGCGATGAACTGCTCGGCGATCACCACGCGGCCCGGGCCACGCGCGTCGTCGAAGGCCTTGCCGATCTGGTCGGCCGACTTGACCTTGCTGACGCCGACGCTGGAACCGTCCGCCGCCGGCTTGATGATGAAGGGATAGCCGAAGCGTTCGGCCGCCTGGCGGGCATCGCCGACGTCCTGCAGCAACGCGAAGTCCGGCGTCGGCAGGCCCTCTGCCTTCCAGATGCGCTTGGTGCGTAGCTTGTCCATGGCCAGCGCGGACGCCAGAACGCCGCTGCCCGGGTAGGGGATGCCGAGCAGGTCCAGCACCGCCTGCACCGTGCCGTCTTCGCCGCCGGTGCCGTGCATGATATTGAAGACCCGATCATAACCCTGGTCTCCCAGGCCCAGCAGGATGCCGGGGTTGACCACATCCACGGCGGTCACGTCGATGCCGCGGCGCTGCATGGCCTCCACCACGTTCTTGCCGCTCCACAGCGAGACCTCGCGCTCGGCGGACCAGCCGCCAAGGAGGACTGCGACGCGGCCAAAGGCCTTGGGATCGGTGACGCGGGTCATGCTGCTTCTCCAACAACCTTTACTTCGGGAATCAGCTCGACTCCCGTCTTCTCATGAACGATGCCGCGCACCTGCGCGATCAGTGCCTCGACGTCGGCCGCACGCGCGCCCTCGTCGGTGATGATGAAATTGGCGTGCAGCTCCGAGACCTGCGCGCCGCCGATGCGGCACCCCTTGAGACCACAGCTCTCGATCAGCCGCGCCGCATGGTCGCCCGGCGGGTTGCGGAAGGTGCTGCCGGCGCTGGGCTTGCCCACCGGCTGCGTCGCCTTGCGCTTGGCCAGCCACTGCTTCATGTCCTGCGCCGCAGTGCCGGTGGTATCCGGCGTGAAACTGAGGCGCGCCGCGAGGAAGCCCACCATGCCCTGCGGCCACTCGACGTGGCGGTAGCCGTAGCGGAACTCGCTGCGCGGCAGCCAGGCACTGCGGCCATCGCGGAATAGGACCTCGACCTCGCTGACGTGGTTCCAAGTCTCGCCACCGTGCGCGCCCGCATTCATCGCCAGGGCGCCGCCCACCGTGCCGGGGATGCCGGCAAAGAATCCGGCGCCGGCCAGGCCTTCGCCAGTGGCGTACTTGGCCATGCGCGCGCAGTGCACGCCGGCCTCGGCATGCAGAAGCCGGGAATCGGGAATCGGGAATCGGGAATCGCGCGCGCCCGCGCCCGCCATGCCCATCTCGTCCAGCGCGCCATGCAGGCAGAGAACCGTGCCGCGGACTCCGCCGTCGCGCACCAGCAGGTTGCTGCCGAGGCCGATCCAGAGGATGGGCTCGTCCGGCGGCAAGCCGCGAACGAATGCGACGAGATCCTCCCGATCTGCCGGCTCGTAGTAGCGATCCGCAGGGCCACCCACACGCCAAGATGTGTGCCGGGACAGGGGCTCGTGAACCAGGAGACGGCCACGCAGGCCCTCCCGATTCCCGATTCCCGATTCCCGATTCCCGGCATGGCTCATGCCGCGCTCCGGTATCGCGCCAGCAGCGCCGGTGCCGAGCCGATGTCGCCGGCCCCCAGGGTCAGGATCAGGTCGCCCTCGCGCACGATCGACTCCAGCGCGTCCGGCAGGTCCTGCACGCCGCGGATCAGCACCGGCTCGACCTTGCCGCGGGCACGGATGCCGCGGGCCAGGGCGCGGCCGTCGGCGCCTTCGATCGGCGCTTCGCCGGCAGCGTAGATGTCGGTCAGCAGCAGCGCGTCGGCACTGCTGAGGATGTCGCAGAAGTCGTCGAACAGGTCGCGCGTGCGCGTGAAGCGGTGCGGCTGGAAAGCCACCACCATGCGCCGTTCGGGATGCGCGGCGCGCATCGCCTGGAACGTGGCGGCAATCTCGCGCGGGTGATGACCGTAGTCGTCCACCAGCAGGGCCTTGCCCTGCGGAAACTGCAGCTCGCCATGCGGCTCGCAGCGACGGCCCACGCCCTGGAAGCCGCTGAGCGCCTTGCGGATCGCCGCCATGCTGACGCCCAGCTCGCGGCCGATGGCCACGGCCACCAGGGCATTCTGCACGTTGTGGCGGCCGGGCAGGTTGAGGTGGAATTCCTCACGGCTGCCATCGCGGAAATGCACCGTGAAGTGCGCACCGGCACCTTCGGGACGCACGTCGCTGGCGCGCACGTCGGCATCGTCGGAAAAGCCATAGGTCAGCAGCGGCCGGCCGATGTCGTTGATGGTCTCGCGAATCACCGGGTCGTCGATGCACATCACCGCCAGGCCGTAGAACGGCAGGCGATGCAGGAACTCGACGAAGGTGGCGCGCAGGCGACGGAAGTCGCCGCCATAGGTTTCCAGGTGATCGGCGTCGATGTTGGTGACGGCCGAGATCATCGGCGACAGGTGCAGGAACGACGCGTCGCTCTCGTCGGCCTCGGCCACCAGGTACTTGCCCTCGCCCAGCCGCGCATTGGCGCCGGCGGACTTGAGCTTGCCGCCGATGACGTAGGTCGGGTCCAACCCACCCTCGGCCAGCACGCTGGAGACCAGGCTGGTGGTGGTGGTCTTGCCATGCGTGCCGGCGATGGCGACGCCATAGCGGAAGCGCATCAGCTCGGCCAGCATCTCCGCGCGGCGCACCACCGGGATGTGCTGCTCGTGCGCGTACTCCAACTCCGGATTGTCGGCCTTGACCGCCGTGGAGACGACGATGGCATCTGCACCGACCGCATTCTCGCGCTGGTGGCCGAAGAATATCTTCGCACCGGCCTCCGCCAGGCGCTGGGTCGAGGCACTTTCCTTCAGGTCGGTACCGCTGACCTCGTAGCCTAGGTTGAGCAGCACCTCGGCGATGCCGGCCATGCCGGAGCCGCCGATGCCCAGCATGTGGATGCGGCGCACGCGGCGCATCGGGGTGTCCATCATCGTGCTGGTGGTCTTGTTCATGCCCTGGCACTCCCTTGTGCGAGACATTCGGCGACGATGCGCGCGGTAGCGTCGGTCCAGGCGGCGCGGCGCGCGGCCTCGCCCATGCGCGCCAGCGCGGCGCGGTCGGCCAGCATCGTGCCGAGCAGGGCCGCCAGCAGTTCCGGGTTCAGGTCACGCTCCTGCACCAGTTGCGCGGCGCCGGCCGCGACCAGGTACTCGCCGTTGCGGGTCTGGTGATCGTCCACCGCCGCCGGGAACGGCACCAGCAGCGCGGCGCAGCCGGCGGCGGCCAGCTCGGCAACCGTGGAGGCGCCGGAACGGCAGATCACCAGGTCGGCCCAGGCATAGGCCGCGGGCATGTCGTCGATGAAGGCATCGACCGATGCGGAGACCCCGGCATCGGCATAGCTCTTCTGCGCGCGCTCCAGCGTGCGGCCAGCCTGATGGCGAACCTGTGGGCGCGCCGCCTCCGGCATCAGGGACAGCGCCTTGGGCACCAGCGTGTTGAGCGACAGCGCACCCTGGCTACCACCGATCACGAGCACGCGCATGACGCCGTCGCGAGCGAGGCGCTGTGCCGGTGCCGGAAGTTCCGCGAAGCCGGCGCGCACCGGGTTGCCCACGGTCAGCGCATGCCGGAAGGTATTCGGGAAGGCTTCGAGCACGCGCGTGGCGATGCGCGCCAGCAGGCGATTGGTCATGCCGGCGGCGGCGTTCTGCTCGTGGATCAGCAGGGGCCGGCGCGTCAGCCAGGCTGCAACACCGCCGGGGCCCGCCGCGAATCCGCCCATGCCCAGCACCAGCTGCGGCTGCTGGCGGCGCAGTGCCGCCAGCGCATCGCGCAGCGCACGCAGCAGTACCAGTGGCGCCGAGAGCAGCTTGCCGATGCCCTTGCCGCGCAGGCCGCTGACGCGGATGAACTCCATGGCAATGCCATGCCTGGGCACCGCGCGCGACTCGAAGCTGTCGGGGGCGCCCATCCACACCACCTCGTGACCCTGCTGGCGCAGTGCGTCAGCGATGGCGAGCGCGGGGTAGACGTGGCCTCCAGTACCACCCGCCATGATCATGACCTTGATGCCCTTGCTCATGAGCCGTTCTCCGCCAGCCATGGCATCTCCGGGCTCTTGCGGCGCGGGCGCGGCACAGCGGTCTCGCGCGATTCGCGCTGCGAGGCCTTCGGCTCCTTGGGCACCGGCGCCGGCTCGGCATCGCCGGCCAGCGCGGCGCGGTTCTCGTAATCCACACGCAGGATCAGGCCCAGCATCGCGCAAACGATGATCAGCGACGAGCCTCCATAGCTGAGCAGCGGCAGCGTCAGGCCCTTGGTCGGCAGGATGCCCATGTTCACGGCCATGTTGATCAGCGCCTGCAGGCCCAGCCAGCTCGAAAGGCCATAGCACAAGAAGCCCGGGAACAGGCGGCCGCCGGCCTCGGCCTCGCGGCCGATGACGAAGCCGCGCCAGACCATGACGCCGAACAGCAGCACCAGCGCCAGCACGCCCATCAGGCCAAACTCCTCGGCCAGGATCGCGAAGATGAAGTCGGTGTGCATTTCCGGCAGGTACAGCAGCTTCTGCACGCTGTTGCCCAGGCCAACACCAGCCCACTCGCCGCGGCCTACCGCGATCAGCGACTGCGCCAGCTGCCAGCCGCCGTTCTCCACGTCCGCCCAGGGGTTGGTGAAGTTCAGCAGGCGGCGCAGGCGATAGGGCTCGGCCACCGCCAGCAGTGCCACCGCGCCACTGGCCAGCAGGCCGGCAATGCCGAAGTAGACGACGCGGGCGCCGCCCAGGAACAGCATCAGGAAGGCCACCGCCATCAGGATCACGGTGGCGCCGAAGTCCGGCTCCATCAGCAGCAGCAGGCAGGGCAGCATCAGCAGGGCGATGGGCTTGGCCAGGCCGCGGAAGCCATGCTGCAGCTCGGCCTGGCGGCGCGTGATGTAGCCGGCCAGGAACAGGATCAGCGCCAGGCGCGCCGGCTCCGAGGCTTGCAGGCGGAACAGTTCCAGGTCGATCCAGCGGCGCGCGCTGTTGACCTTAACGCCGATGCCGGGGATCAGCACCACGATCAGCAGGAAGATCGCGAAGCCGACCAGCAGGAAGCCGCTGCGCTCCCACTGCCGCGTGGGCACGCAGTACATGATGAAGCCGGCGGCAAAGCCCATCGCGATGAACAGCAACTGGCGGTAGAAGAAGTAGAACGGCTCGCCGGTCAGCTTCTCGGCTTGCGCCACCGAGGCGGAAGCCACCATCACCACGCCCCAGGTCAGCAGGATCGCGGCGGCCAGGCTCAGCCATATGTCCATGCCGTAGCGGGCCCGCGGCATCGTCAGTTTCAGCGAAAAGTTCATCGCATCGCCTCCACTGCGGCGCGGAACCGGTTGCCGCGGTCGACATAGCTCTTGAACTGATCGAAGCTGGCACAGGCGGGCGACAGCAGCACGCGGTCGCCGCGCTGTGCCAGGCCGCGAGCACGCGCCAGCGCCGCCAGCATGTCCGGCTCGCGGTAGATCGGCAGCGCGCCGTAGACGTCGGCCTCGATGCGGCCGGCGTCCTCGCCGAACAGGATCGCGGCACGACCCTTGGCTGCCAGGGCTTCGCGCAGTTCGGTGAAGCTCTGTCCCTTGCCCTGCCCGCCCGCCAGCCAGACGATGCCCTCGGGCAGGCCATTGAGTGCCGCCAGCGTGGAACCGACGTTGGTACCCTTCGAATCGTTGAAGTACTGCACACCGTCGATCTCGGCGACGAACTGGCAGCGGTGAGCCAAGCCACCGAAGGCACGCAGTGCCCGCAGCGAGGCCTCGCGCGGAATGCCGGCGGCATCCGCCAGCGCCAGCGCCGCCAGGGCATTGGCAGCGTTGTGCAAGCCGTGGATCTTCAATTGGGAATCGGGAATCGAGAATCGGGAATCGTAGTCCGTCAGCTGATTCGATCCGTCCTTGCGCACCAAGCCGTACTCGCCCTGCTGCTGCGGGGCCCCCAGGCCGAAACTCCAGAGCTGCTGTGACGATTCCCGATTCCCGATTCCCGATTCCCGGGCGAGCGCCATGACCATCGCGTCATCCCGATTTACCACCGCCGTCGCGCAGCCCCTGAAGATGCGGGCCTTGATCGCGCCGTAGTGCTCCATCGTGCCGTGGCGATCGAGGTGGTCCTGCGACAGATTCAGGATCGTGGCGGCGACGCAGCGCAGGCTGTGCGTGGTCTCCAGCTGGAAGCTGGATAGCTCCAGCACGTAGAGCTGCGCGTCGTCGCGCAGCAGGTCCAGTGCCGGGGTGCCGAGATTGCCGCCGATGCCGGTACGCAGGCCGGCGGCCAGCGCCATCTCGCCGACCAGGGTGGTCACGGTGCTCTTGCCGTTGGAGCCGGTGATGCCGATCACCGGGGCCTTGGCGGCACGGGCGAACAGCTCGACATCGCCCGCCAGCGACACGCCGGCCGCGGCCAGTTCGCGCACGAAGGGCTCGTCCAGCGCGATGCCCGGCGACAGCACCGCCTCGGCATACTGCGACAGGGGCGCCGGCGCGGCGAAGGCGCCGCAGTGGAAGGCGATATCCGGAAACTGCTGCTGCAGCTCGGCCAGCCCCGCCGGTGCGGCGCGGCTGTCGGTGGCCGTCACGCGGGCGCCTTCGCGCACGAGGTAGCGCAGCGCCGAGGCGCCGCTGGCTCCGAGGCCGACTACCAGCATGTGCTTTCCGGCGTAGCGGCTCATGTTCCTATCGGATCTTCAGCGTTGAGAGGCCGATCAGCACCAGGATCAGCGTGATGATCCAGAAGCGCACGATGATCTTGGGCTCGGGCCATCCCTTCAGCTCGTAGTGGTGATGCAGCGGGGCCATACGGAAGATGCGCTTGCCGCCGCTATACTTGAAGTACAGCACCTGCAGCGCCACCGACACGGTCTCGGCGACGAACACGCCGCCCATGATCGCCAGCACCAGCTCCTGGCGCACCATCACCGCCACCACGCCCAGCGCGGCGCCCAGCGCCAGCGCACCGACGTCACCCATGAATACCTGCGCCGGGTAGGCGTTGAACCACAGGAAGCCCAGGCCGGCACCGGCGATGGCCGTGCAGAAGATCGCCACCTCGCCGACTCCGGCGATGTAGGGAATGCCCAGGTACTCGGCGAACTTGACGTTACCGCTGGCGTAGGCAAACACCGCCAGCGCCGAGGCCACCAGCACGGTCGGCAGGATCGCCAGGCCATCGAGGCCGTCGGTGAGGTTGACGGCATTGCTGCTGCCCACGATCACCAGGTAGGCCCAGGGGATGAAGAAGATGCCCAGGCTGATCGTCACGTCCTTCATGAACGGGAAGAACAGCGTGGTTTCCACCGGCGTCTTGTGCGTGAAAAACAGCAGCGTGGCGACGCCGAAGCCGGCCAGCGACAGCCAGAAATACTTCTTGCGCGCCGGCAGGCCCTTGGGGTCCTTGTTCCTGATCTTGATGTAATCGTCAGCGAAACCCACGGCGCCGAAGGCCAGCGTCACCAGCAGGGCGCACCAGACGAAACGGTTGGTCAGGTTGGCCCAGAGCAGTGTCGAGACGCTGATCGCCAGCAGGATCAGCACGCCCCCCATGGTCGGGGTGCCGGTCTTCTTCAGGTGGGTCTGCGGGCCATCGCTGCGGACCGGCTGGCCGAACTTGAAGCGGTACAACCGCTCGATCATCCAGGGCCCGAAGGCGAAGGAGAACACCAGCGCCGTGAGGATGCCGAGCACCGCGCGGATCGTCAGGTAGTTGAACAGGTTGAAACCGCTGATGTGCGGCTGCAGGTATTGGGCAAGGTGATACAGCATCAGTGGTCCCCCGCATTCTGTGTCTCGCCGGTGAGGGCGGCGACCACGCGCTCCATGCGCGAGGACCGCGAGCCCTTCACCAGCACCACCGTCTGCGCATCGAGTTGTTGATTGGCGGCAGCGGCGAGTTCCTCGACGCTGTCGTATGCTTCGGCGCCGGTGCCGAAGGCTTCGGCGGCATGGCGCGCCATCGGGCCCAGCGTCAACAGCCGGTCGATTCCCAGCGCGCGCGCCGTGCGGCCGGCATCGGCATGCAGCTGCACCGAATTCGGCCCCAGCTCCACCATCGCGCCCAGCACCGCCCAGCGACGGCCGGCCATGCCGGCCAGCAGCTCCAGGCCCGCCTTGAGCGAGCTGGGGTTGGCGTTGTAGCTGTCGTCGAGCAGACGCGCGCCCTGCGGCGTGGTCTTCCAGGACAGGCGACCGGACGGCGCGTCCACGCCCGCCAGTCCCTGGGCGATCTGCTGCACGTCCAGGCCCAGGGCGACGCCGCAGGCGGCGGCGGCCATGGCGTTGGCCACCATGTGACGGCCCGGCAGCGGCAGACGCACGCTCTGCTTGCCGTTGGGTGCACGCAACTCGAACTGCATGACGGACGGGGCGGCGGGCGGCTCGGCCTGAACATGAAGGGCCCGTACGTCAGCGCCTTCGTCGAAGCCGAAGGTCAGCACCGAGGCATGCCGTGCCAGGTCGCGCCACAGCGGCGCGTAGTGATCGTCGGCATTGATCACGGCAACGCCGCCGGACAGCGCCGCGAACAGCTCGCCCTTGGCGCGGGCCACGCCTTCGCGCGAACCGAAGCCTTCCAGGTGCGCATCGCCGGCCTGGGTCACGACGCCGACGTCCGGCTTGGCCAGGCTGGCCAGCAGGGCGATCTCGCCCGCATGGTTGGCGCCCATCTCGATCACCGCGGTGCGGTGTTCCGGGCGCAGGCTCAGCAGCGTCAACGGCACGCCGATGTGGTTGTTGAGATTGCCGCGCGTCGCCAGCACCGGCCCGCGCGCCGCGAATACCGAGGCCAGCAGTTGCTTGGTGGTGGTCTTGCCGTTGCTGCCGGTCACCGCCACCACCGGGATGTCGAAGCGACGGCGCCACTCGGCGGCATACTCCTGCAGCGCCTTGAGCGTGTCGCCCACCACCACCTGCGGCAGCGAGGACTCGACCCGACGCGACACCAGTGCGCCGGCGGCGCCGGCGGCAACGGCCGCTTCCAGAAAGTTGTGTCCGTCGAAGTTCTCGCCCTGCAGCGCGACATAGAGATCGCCCGGCTGTAGCGTGCGGGTATCGGTGCCCACGCGGGAAAAGCCGGCGTCGCCACCGGCGAGTTCGCCGTTGAGCAGGCGCGCCAGCGTGGAGAGACGGTCCATCATGCCGCGGCCCCGAGCAGTTGCGCCACGTAGGCGCGATCGCTGTAGTGGCGGCGCTCCGCGCCGTAGATCTGGTAATCCTCGTGACCCTTTCCGGCCACCAGCACGGTGTCGCCCGGACCGGCGCCGCGCACTGCGGCGGCAATCGCGTCGGTGCGGCTGTGGACGACGCGCACGTTCGCACGGCCGCTCATGCCGGCACGAATCTCGGCGACGATGGCAGCGGGGTCCTCGCTGCGCGGATTGTCGTCGGTGACGATCACCTGGTCGGCCCCCTCGGCGGCGGCCTGGCCCATCAGCGGACGCTTGCCGCGATCACGGTCGCCGCCGCAGCCGAACACGCACCACAGGGCCTGCGCGGTGTGCGCGCGCGCGGCGCTCAGCGCGGCGGCCAGGGCGCCCGGAGTATGCGCATAGTCCACCACCACCAAAGCCGGCGATGCCGTGCCGCGGAAGGCTTCCATGCGGCCCGGCACGGTGTGCGCCTCGCCCAGCGCCGCGACCGCCTGCTGCAGCGTAAAACCGCCATGCAGCACCGCGGCCAGCGCGGCCAGCAGGTTGTAGGCATTGAAGCGGCCGAGCAAACGGCTGTGCAGCGTTGCCTGGCCCCAGCTGCTGTCGATCCGCAGCTCGATGCCGCGCTCGTGCAGGCGCAGCCCGCGGCCAATCATATAGGCGCCTTCGCGGGGAACTTCGCCGTCCAGGCCATAGCGCGTCACGCCCGGGTGGTTCGCGAGCTCGTCGGCCCAGGCTGCGCCGCGCGCGTCATCGCGGTTCAACACCATGGCACGCAGGCCCTCGCGCTCGAACAGGCGGCGCTTGGCCGCGGCGTAGCGCTCCACCGTGCCGTGGTAGTCCAGGTGATCGCGCGTGATGTTGGTCAGCACCGCCACGTCGAACTCGACGCCGGCGACGCGGGCCTGGTCCAGCGCGTGCGAGGACACCTCCATGGCGCAGGACTCGGCCCCCAGCTCGAGCTGGTGCGCCAACAGGCGCTGCAGGCTGACGGGGTCCGGCGTGGTGTGGTCGCCGCTGGCAAGCCGGCCGGCGCGGCCGGTACCCAGCGTGCCGACATAGACACAGGCACGGCCGAGACGGTCCAGCGCCTGGGCCACCAGGTGCGCGGTGGAGGTCTTGCCATCGGTGCCGGTGACGCCGACCGTGTAGAGATGACGCGAGCCATGGCCGTAGAAGCGTGCGGCGATTTCGCCGACGTGCGCCGAGAGCCCCGGCACCGCCACCAACGGCACATCGGCCTGCGGCGCGGACCAGCCTTCGGCCGGCTCCCAGGCGATCGCCGCCGCGCCCTGCTCCAATGCCTGCTCGGCATAGGACAGGCCATGCTGGCCATGGCCGCGGCAGGCCAGGAAGAGATCACCGTGCCCGACGCGGCGGCTGTCCATCTGCACGCCGCCAATCTCGACGTCGGGCGCGTCGGCCAGGCCCTCGAGAAGGCTGCTCAGGGAGCGCGCGTGGCGGCTCATCGGGCCTGCTCCGGCGAGGGCGGCGGCAAGCTGCCATGCTGGGCCACCTGCACGATCGGCGCAGGCGGCTGCTGCACCATGGTGCGCGGCGGCGGGGGCGGCATGTCATCGGGCGGAATCTGCAGTTGGCGCGCGGCGCCCTGCATCACGCGCGAGAACACCGGGCCCGCCACCAGGCCACCGTAATAGGCGCCGGCGCCGGGCTCGTCGATCATCACCAGGCCCACCAGGCGCGGGTGCTCGGCCGGCACCATGCCGATGAACACCGACTGGTGCTTGTCGCCGTGATAGCCGCCGGTCTCGGAAACCTTGCGCACCGTGCCGGTCTTGGCAGAAACGCGATAGCCGGGGATCGCGGCACGGATGCCGGTGCCGTCCGGCGAGACCACGCCCTCCAGCATCTTGCGCACGTTGCGCGCGGTCTGCGCGGACACGGCGCGCTGCGGCGGCGTGGCCTGCTCGTTCTGCACCAGGCGCAGGTGCGGCATCAGGCCGTCGTTGGCCAGCGCGGCATAGGCACGCACCAGATGCAGCGCGTTGACCGACAGGCCGTAGCCATAGGACGCAGTAGCGGTGGCGATCTGGCCCCACTCGCTGTAGTGGCGCAGCAGCGGATTGACCTCGCCGGGGAAACCCGAATACACCGGCTCGCCCAGGCCGAAGCGCTGGTAGCCGTTCCACACCGCCTCAGGGCCGATGGTCAGGCCCACCTTGGCGGCGCCGACGTTGCTGGACTTCGCCAGCATCTTGGCCAGGTCCACCACGCCCTGCGGGTGCACGTCGCGCACGGTCAGCGCCCCGACCTTGTAGGTGCCGGGGTTGGTGTCGATCATGCTGGTAGGCTGGAACACGCCCAGCTCCAGCGCCTGCGCCACCAGCAGCGGCTTCACCGTGGAGCCCGGCTCGAAGCTGTCGACAATGGCGCGGTTGCGCGTGCCGCTGGAGCGACGCTCCGGCGGATTGTTGGGGTTGAAGCCCGGCTGCGAGGCCACTGCCAGGATTTCGCCGGTGGTACTGTCGGCCACCACGATCAGGCCGCCCTTGGCCTTGTTCTCGGCCACCGCCGCCTTCAACTCGCGGTAGGCTAGATACTGGATGCGCAGGTCGATGGTGAGCTGCACATCCTTGCCGGAAGCGGCGGCCACCGACTCCAGCGTGTCGTCAACGACACGACCCTGGCGATCACGGATCACGCGGCGCGAGCCGGCCTTGCCGCTGAGCAGCGTCTCCTGGGACTTCTCGATGCCCTCCAGGCCATCGCCGTCACGGCCGCAGAAGCCCACGAGCTGGCCCGCCACCTCACCCGCCGGGTAGTAGCGTGCATAGGCCGGCTCGGAGAACACGCCCGGCGCCTTCAGCGACAGCGCGCGCTGCGCGTCGGCCGGCGGCAGCGGATCGCTGATATAGACGAACTTGCGGTCCTTGCGCTGCTCCAAAAACTTCTCGAAGCCACGCGGATTCTTGTTGAGCAGCTTGGCCAGCGCGGTCACGTGCTGCGGCGAATCCAGCAGGGCCGACGGCACCGCCCATAGCGACTCGACCGGCGCCGACAGCGCCAGCGGCTCGCCGCGGCGGTCGGTGACGGCTCCGCGATGCGCCGGGATCAGCATCGTGCGGATATGGCGCTTGTTGCCTTCCTGGCGCAGGAAGTCGCGCTCCAGCACCTGCAGCTGGAAGGCCCGGCCGACCACGGTCGCGGCACCCAGGCTGAGCACGCCCAGCACCAGCCAGCGACGCCACTGCGCCACCGGCTCGGCTACGGGATTGGGCCGCGCGCCGCTCATGGGCGATCTCCGACGATGACGTAGTCACGCGGCTCGGTCATGCCGAGCTGCTCGCGGGCCAGGCGGTCGACGCGCGCGTTGTGCGACAGCGTGGCCTCCTCCAGTTGCAGCTGGGCCCACTCCATGTCCAGGCGGGTCTGCTCGCCGCGCAGTTTCTCGAGTTCGTTCACCAGTGCACGGTTCTCGTGCTTGGTGCGGATCACCGCCAGCGCCGAGGTGACCACGGCAATGGACAGCATCATCGGCAGGAGCATCGCACCGCGCTTCATGGGGCCTTCTCCACCACGCGCAGCACCGCGCTGCGGGCGCGCGGGTTGTCGGCGCTCTCCGCGTCCGTCGGGAAATAGCGGCCAACCTTGCGCAGCAGCGGACCGGTGCGAGCCGGCGCCACCGGCATCCGTGGATCGTGGAAATGACCCCTCGGTGAAGGCTCGCGGTTACCGCTTTCGTTGCCCGCCTCACGCATGAAACGCTTGACGATGCGGTCTTCCAGCGAGTGGAAGCTGATCACCGCCAGGCGTCCGCCGGGCGCCAGCAGCTCGCCGGCTTGCGATAAGGCTTCGGGCAGCACGTCCAACTCGCGGTTGAGGAAAATGCGGATCGCCTGGAAGCTGCGCGTGGCCGGATGGATATGACGGCTGCGCGGGCCCGGCACCGCAGCAATCAACGCGGCGAGCTGCGCCGTGGTGGTCAGCGGCGCCTCCGCCCGCGTCTCCATGATGCGGCGCGCGATGCGGCGGCTGTTGCGCTCCTCGCCGTACTGGTAAAGCACGTCGGCGATGTCGGACTCGCCGGCGCGCGCGAGCCACTGCGCAGCGGACTCACCAGCCAGCGGGTTCATGCGCATGTCCAGCGGGCCGTCCTTGGAGAAGCTGAAGCCGCGGCTGGCATCATCCAGCTGCGGCGAAGAAACGCCCAGGTCCAGCAGGATGCCATCGATGCGGCCGGCAATGCCGGCAGCCTCGGCCACCACGCGCATCTGCGCGAAATTGGCATGGTGGATGCGGAAGTTACCCACGGCGCCGAAGCGCTCCTTGGCATGCGCCACCGCTTGCGGATCTTGGTCCAGGCCATGCAGCTCACCGCTACCGCCGAGCGCCTCCAGGATCGCCGCGGAATGGCCGCCACGGCCGAAGGTGCCGTCCAGGTAGACGCCGCCCGCGCGGACGGCAAGGCCGGTGAGAGCCTCATCGAGCATCACCGGCCTATGCAAGGTCATAGCGGCGTCAGTCCCCGGAGCGATAGCGGCAGGGGCGGCATCGAACGGCATGCGCGCACCTCACCGGTTGAGAACCTGGAACGCCTCGGCCAGCGCGCCCAGCTTGCTGTCGGGACCCTCGCTGCTCCAGCGCGCATTCCACAGGTCTTCCGCCCACAGCTCGAAGTGGTCGATGTTGCCGACCAGCACGCCGGTGCCGTTGAGCTTGGCCTGGTTGCGCAGGAACTGGGAAAGCTGCAGACGCCCCTGCTTGTCGATCTCGCACTCCATGGCCAGGCCGATGAAGCGCTGGCGCAGCAGCGCGGCCGGGCCACGCGGCGGCAGTTCCATGATGGATTTGACGATGTCCTGGAACTGCGGTGCCGGGTAGATCTCCAGGCAGGACTCCGGGCCCATGGTGACGACCAGTTGCGAATCACAGGTGTCGGCCAGCGACTGGCGATAGCGCGCAGGGATCGCCAGGCGACCCTTGTCGTCAATCGTCAATTGGTGCGATCCGGCAAACACGTCGTTCAGGCGGTGGGCTTCCCCACTTTCCCCCACTTAGAGCCACTTATTACCCACTATAAACCACCCCCTGGCCCCCAGCAACAAAAATCGGAACCAAAATTCGAGGCAAAACAAAAACTTAAGGCCACCTGAATGAGCATTCCAACGGTCATATAAAACAATAAGTTACGACTTATATTTAAAGTAAGCACAGAATTAGCGCGCGATAAGTCCATGATCTCGTAGACTTGTTATTTTTATATATATTTTAATTTTTATTTAAATAAAAAATCACATTTATGTATGCCGCAACCCTGCCGGCGATGGACGGCACCGGCATTCCCGGCGGAAAACGAAGAGTGGATTCAGCGGCAGCAGCGATGAACGGGCACAGACTCCAGCGGGGCCGGGCCTTTGCGGCCCGGCCGGATGAAAAAGTGGGAGTCGGCCGATAAGCCGGGTTCTGTCCTGAGCCCTTGCGGGCCGAGGCAACCATTCCTCTACGCGACGCGTCACCGCGGCGCTTTAGCAGCCTACCCGGATGGCGCGCGGGCCGCGCGTTGCAGCCTTGCGGCTGCATCCATCCCTATTTGGCCTTGCTTCCGATGGGGTTTACCGTGCCGTTGCCGTTGCCGGCCCCGCGGTGCGCTCTTACCGCACCGTTTCACCCTTGCCTGATCCCTTGCGGGCCATCGGCGGTCTGTTCTCTGTGGCACTTTCCGTCGGCTCTCGCCGCCCAGGCGTTACCTGGCACCTCGCCCTGTGAAGCCCGGACTTTCCTCCCCCGCTTTCGCGGCGGCGATTGCCTGGCCGGCTCCCGCGCGCATTATCCGCCCTGGGGCATCGACTTGCACATGACTGCAGCGCCAATGGCCGCCACAATGCGTGCCTTGCCTCCCAGGAACCCCGTCATGCCCCGCTATGAAGTCCGCCTGGCCGCCACCGTGCGCGCGCCGGTCTCAGAGGTCTTCGAGTTCTTTGCCGACCACGAACGCTTCACCACCCTGTTCGGCAGCAGCGGTCTGCGCATTCGCGAGGGGGAGCTGGAGACCAACGGCATCGGCTCGGTGCGCCGCATCGGCAGCGGGTCCAGCAGCTTCGACGAAACCATCGTCGCCTTCGAGCCCAACCGCCGCATCGACTACCAGGTCACCCGCGGCAGCCCGATCAAGAACCACCTGGGCCAGATCCAGTTCAGCACGGACCATGGCGCCACGAAGATCGATTACCTGATCCGCTTCGACCCGAAGATTCCCTGCACCGGCAAGCTGCTGGTCCTGGCGCTGCAGCTGATGTGGCGGCGCAATGCGCCGAAGCGGCTCAAGGGGCTGGAGCGCGCTTGAGTACCACGCCGCGGCGGGTGCTCTCGCACACCTGCTCCAACACCGAGATCGTCTGCGCGCTAGGCTGCGCGGACCTCATCGTGGGCATCGACACCGACTCCGACTATCCACCGGAGATCGTCGCCCACATCCCCAAGCTGGGCCGCGACCTGGACCTGGACGTGGAAGCGGCCATCGCCCTGCGGCCGGACCTGGTGCTGACCTCGCTGACCGTGCCCGGTCACGAGCGCATCGTGGAGGCCCTGCAGGCCGCCGGCTTGCGCTGCATCGTGATCGACCCCCTGAGCCTGGACGATGTCTTCGACAGCATCCGCGTGATCGCCGAGGCGCTGGACGTGCCGGAGCGCGGCACCGCCCTGGTGGCACGGATGCAGGCCGCCATGCCGCCCGTGGCGCCGGCCGCGGATGCACCGCGTGTGCTGGTGGAGTGGTGGCCCAAGCCGGTGATCGGCGCCGCGCGCCAGTCCTGGGTACATGACCTGATCGAGCGCGCCGGGGGCCGCAACCTGCTGGCCGACGCCGACCTCAAGAGCGCCACGCTGGATGTCCCCGAGGCGCAGCGGCTGGCGCCGGAGATCGTGGTGATGTCCTGGTGCGGCGTGAAGGAAGAGAAGTACCGTGCCGAGGTGGTCTTGCGGCGCGAAGGCTGGGAGAGCATCCCCGCCGTGCGCGGCGAACGCGTCCACCCCATTACCGAAGCCTTCCTCGGGCGGCCCGGGCCGCGGCTGGTGGAAGGTTATTGCGCCTTGCGCAAACTGATCGGCTGAAAACCCATGCGTGCATTCCTGCTGTCTTCACTGGCCCTGCTGCTCTGCGCCTGCGGCAGTTCGTCCGTACCAGCCGAGTCTTCCGGTGGCGGCAACCTGCCGCCGGCCGAACGCTCGCCCTCGATCCTGGAGACGCGTTTCCCCGGTATCCGCACTGTGCCGAACCTGCTGTGCCCGGAGGACTATCTCGGCACCACCGGCCTGCTGATCCCCACGGTGCTGGATCCCGAGCGCTTCAGCCCGATGCAGGGCGGTCCCGAGGCTCCGCCGCAGGTCGCGGCCCTGCTGCCGCGCGACGTGCATTTCCGCGGTCGCCAGGAATCCCTCGACGGCCGCTACTACTACGCCGTGCGCGAAGGCCGCATCTGGGTCAAGGCCAACCGCGACGCCACCGGCACCGACGAGCCCTGGCGCCAGTTGCGCATCCCGCGCTGCCTCGACGGCCAGGTCTCGGCAATCTCCGCCGACGGCACCGTGCTGATCGCGCTCAACGCGCAGCGCGACATCTACACTTTGGACTACGCCAACGGCGCCATCGGCAGCGGCGGCTGGACGCGACGCTGGGGGCCGTTTTTCTGGACCGACCTGGGTGGGCACATCTTCAGCGACGTGCGCGACTGGGCGACAACCCACTTCACCGGCACCGATGAATACTTCGTCGACGGCGGCGGCTACCGGCAGGCACCCGCCGGCATCCTCAACGTCTTCCTGCTGCGCGGCGACGGCCTGCGCATCACCTACATCGATCCCTGGCTGCCGATGGACGAGAGCCGCGAGGTCTGCGGCCCCGAGCGCGGCACCGCCGTGATTGCGGGGCTCAGCGGCAGCGGCTCCACCGCGATGATCGTCACCGCCACCGGCGAGATCTATACGCGCCTCTACGAGTTCGACGTTTCCGGCGGCAATGCCGTGCTGCTCGACTACTCCTGGCAAGACCAGAGCGGCGTCGAGTCACCCAAGATTCAGTTGCCCGCGCCGGACTGGGTACGGCAACCGAATGTGCCCGGCCGCATCACCGACCGCATCAGCCTGCGTAAGCTGCCGCCCGGCTCCGAGCATCGCCTGATGCGCGTGGAAGGCCAGGACGGCAGCGGCCGCAACGGCTACTGGGAGCGCGACATCGCCGGCGGCGACTGGCGCTTCGTCTTCACCGGCGAAACCCTGCAGGGCCGCACCCTGCCCCTGCCCGGCCCGCACCACGGCCTGCCCGAGGACTTCAGCTACACCGGCCGCATCGCCGGCCATGACGCGCGGTTGCTGGACTTCAACCCTTACTGCTCGCCGGCCACACTGCGCATCGACCTGAACGGCCAATCGCTGGATTTGGAACTGCACAGCACCGACGGCCTGCGCCAGGAACGCCGCGCGCGCGGCCTGGACATCTACCCGCGCTACTACCGCGCCGCCGTGAAGGTGCCGGCCGCGCTGTGGCAGCAGCGCGCCAGCCAGCCCGCCATGGTGCAGGAGTTCCTGGCGCAGCACTTTGGCGAGAGCGCCGTGCTGGAGACCGAGCTCTACGCCACCAGGAGCCGTATCGATATCGCGCAGGCTTGCTGGACGCTGCGGCGCGATGGCGGCGGCTTGCTGGACGAGCTGACGCAGCCACCGGTGCCGGATGCGGGGACGCTGCTGGCGATCCTGTTGGCGCAGCAGGAGGATGGGAGGTTGCCGAAGTTGTGTTTGCCGGGGTTATAGCGCGAAAACATCCCGCCTTACACGACAGGCAGGTCAGAGTCCTAATATGACTACCTTAAGCCAAGATGCCGCGAAAAGTTCAGCGGCATATCGGGAAAAGCCACCCCTCGCCCCAACTCTATTTCCACAAATAGGATGGAGGAGAAAAGGGATCAGCCCGCAGCTTCTCTGAAGAGACCGCCTTTGGGTCAAACAAGACCCACACCAGCTATCTGCAGCGCGTCGTAACCGTGTATCCCAGCGCGCTAGACTCGCAAGTCAGGGTCTGCGGTGGCTGATAGACCTGTGGCGGCTGATAGGCAGAGCGCATCCCGTTGAGGATGGTTTGAGACATCAACGCACGGCGTTGAATATCTGTGGCTTCCTGTTGCGCAAGAAGCTGCTTTCGCCGCAACTCCAAGTCCCTATGCTGCACGAGACTTAGCTGTGCTTGAGAGTCCGCTGCAGCACGGATACGAGCAAGTTCATTACCCTTCATCAAAGTGAGATATCTGTATTCTTCGATAGAAATCTCGCCCTGGTCCACTCGCTTTGCTTGCCATGCCTGGTACAGCAAAAGCTCCTCGTCGATCTGATCTATCTTTTTGCCAGAGGCTCCGAGCCGCGCTCTGGCACGCAAATCCTCTGCCGCACTGAGAGTGATCGCTCCGGAACCATGCAGATGCGAAATCAAATCTTCTGCTATCGACAAGGCAATGATCTCGGCTGCTTCCGGTATGTACCGAACATACCTCTCGTCCTGAAAGAGCAGCGTCACATAGGAAGCATTGGGCTCAGCGAGAGTATGGCCCTGATAGGCGACAAGTCTGTAGCCGACCGCCACTCCCTGAATCGCGACTGACAGCTCACGCTGAGTTACATTCTCGGGCATGGCCCGCTTGGCTTGATCCACGGACATCCCAGGCGTCAGCCGATCCACGCGAATGTTTGTTATCAAGTCGTAGCGCTTCTGTTGCTCCTGAAACCACGCGTCATCTGACGACGCACAGCCTATCAGCACCAACAGAGAAATAAGTGCTCCAAAGCACGTACTTATCCTGATCATCGTCCCCCCCATCAACGTGGAAACTCCCAGAGCTTCAGCGAATCAGGATCAGCGTCCCCAACCCCAGAAACAGGAAGAAACCCATCACATCGGTGAACGTGGTCACCACCACGCTGCCTGCCAGCGCCGGATCCAGCCGCAGCTTGCGCAGGATCAGCGGCACGAAGACGCCCGCCGTCGCCGCGAATCCCAGGTTCAACACCAGCGCCAGGCCAATCACCAGTGACAGCGCCGCGCTCTTGAACCAGAACAGCACCACCGCCGCAATCACCAGGCCCCACAGCACGCCGTTGATCAGCGCCACCGCGATTTCCTTCTTGAACAGCGCGCCGGTGTTGCCGCTACCCACCTGCCCCAGCGCCAGGCCGCGCACCATCAGCGCCACGATCTGGTTGGCGGTGATGCCGCCCATGCTGGCAACGATGGGCATCAGCACCGCCAGCGCCACCACCTGGCTGATCGTCGCCTCGAAGGCGCCGACCACGCGTGCGGCCAGGCAGGCGGTGAACAGGTTCACGCCCAGCCACAGCGCGCGGCGCCGCGCCGCCTTGCGCACGGGTGCGAACAGATCCTCGTCCTCGTCCAGGCCGGCCATGGCCATCAGGTTGTGGTCGGCCTCGGCACGGATGACGTCGACCACGTCGTCCACCGTGATGCGGCCGAGCAGGATGCCCTTCTCGTTGACCACCGGCGCGGACACGAGGTCCGCGTTCTCGAAACGCTGCGCCACCTCGCGGTCGGACAGGGTATCCAGGAAGGGCTCGCGCTCGTGCTCCATCACCGCCTGCACCAGCGAATCCGGGTCGCGGGTCAGTATCTTGTCCAGCGGCAGGGTGCCCAGGTAAGCGCCGTAGCGGTCCACCACGAACAGCGCATCGGTGTGCGACGGCAGCTCGCCGCGCAGGCGCAGGTAACGCTGCACCACGTCCAGCGACACGTCCGGGCGTACCGTGACGGTGTCGGTGTTCATCAGGCCGCCGGCGGTGTCCGGCTCGTAGGCCAGCACCGACTCCAGGCGCGCGCGGTCGTCCGCGTCCAGCGCCTTGAGCACCTGTTGGGTCACGGTTTCCGGCAGATGCTCGACGAAGTCGGCGAGGTCGTCGATATCGAGTTCCTCGGCGGCAGCCACCAGTTCGGCGGCGTCCATGTCGCGCATCAGGCCCTCGCGCACCTCGTCGGCCAGGTGCAGCAGCACCTCGCCATCATCCTCGCGGTCCACCATCTCCCAGACGACGTTGCGCTCCTGCGTCGGCAGCGACTCCAGCAGGCTGGCGATCTCGGCGGGGTTCAGTGCCTGCAGCGAGCGCTTCACCGGCAGCAGGCGGCCGCCCTCCAGCGCTTCGCGCAGGCGGGTCAGGTGGGCCTGGTTGCGGGTCTGTTCGGCCATGGTTATGAAACGTCGCCGTGGTCGAGTGCAGTGATCAGCTCACGCATCTCGTGCAAGTCGGTGGAGGCCAGCAGGCGCTGCGCGATCCGGCGCAGGGCACCGATGTCCGACTCCATGATGATGCGCTTCACTTCCAGCACGGAGGCGGGGTGCATGGAGAAGTCGGTCAGGCCCAGGCCCAGCAGCAGGCGAGTGTAGCGCACGTCGCCAGCCATTTCGCCGCACATGGCCACCGGGATGCCGGCCTTGGCGCCAGACTCGATGGTGTGGCGGATCAGCTGCAGCACCGCGGGATGCAGCGGGTCGTAGAGGTAGTTCACCTCGTCGTCCACGCGGTCGATCGCCAGGGTGTACTGGATCAGGTCGTTGGTGCCGATCGAAAAGAAGCGCGCATGGCGCGCCAGCATCGGCGCGGCGATGGCCGCGGCCGGCACCTCGATCATGGCGCCCACCGGCACCTCGGGCGCCATCCGGGCCCCCTCGCGCTCCAGTTCGGCGCGAGCCAGCTCGATCAGGCTGAGCGACTGCCGGTATTCCTGCAGGTTGGAGATCATCGGCAACATGATCTGCACGCGGCCCAGGGCCGAGGCACGCAGCAACGCGCGCACCTGCACGCGGAACAGCTCCGGCTCCTTCAGGCACAGTCGGATCGCGCGCAGGCCCAGCGCCGGGTTGTTGGGCGTGGGGCCGAGCTGGCGGCCGGAGTCCACCTGCTTGTCTGCACCCAGGTCCAGCGTGCGGATGGTGATGGGTCCGTCCACCGACGACACGATGCGCGCGTAGGCCTCGTACTGCTCGTCCTCGGACGGCAGCGTCTTGCGGTTCATGTACAGGAACTCGGTGCGGTACAGGCCCACGCCCTCCGCACCGTTGGCGGCCGCCTCGCGGGCGTCCTCCGGCAATTCGATGTTGGCCAGCAGGCGGATCTTGACGCCGTCGCGCGAGACCGCGGCCTTGCCACGCAGCTTGACCAGGTTGCGGCGGTACTCCGCCTGCTCGGCCTGGCGGTTGCGGTAGAAGCCCAGCGCCTGTTCGTCCGGATCGGCCAGCACATGGCCGGGCTCCCCGTCGACGATGATGGTTTCGCCGTCGCGCAGCAGGCGGCGTGCATCGCGCAGGCCCACCACGGCGGGAATGCCCAGGCTGCGCGCCAGGATCGCGGTATGCGACAGAGGGCCGCCGTACTCGGTGACGAAGGCCGCCACGTTCTGCTGCGACAGCAGGATGATGTCGGCGGGCGTGATGTCATCTGCCACGACGATCACCGGCTCAGCGCCGATCTCCATCTTCGGCAGCGCTTTCTCGGACTCCAGCAGCGATCGCAGGACGCGCGCGACGACGTGCTCCACGTCGTCCTTGCGCGTCTTCAGATACGGGTCGTCCATCTGCTCGAACACCGCGACCAGGGTGTCTCGGGTCTTGCGCAGCGCGGCCTCGGCATTGATGCGCTGGCCTCGGATGTGCGAAACCGTGGTCTCGGTGATGGAGCGGTCCTCCATCATCAGCAGGTGCGTGTCGATGAAGGCGGCGATATCGCCCGGCGTGCCCGGCGGAATCTGGTTGCGCACATCGCGCAGCTGCTCACGCGCCCGGGCATGCGACTCGTTGAAGCGCCGCACCTCGGGCTCGATCTCGGAGGGCTCCAGCCGGTACTCGGGCGCGTCGAGATCGCCGGCGTGCACCTTCTGCACGCGCGCGATCGCGATGCCTCGCGAGACACCGATGCCGGTGAGCCAGAGCGACATGCGGCTTTCTACACCTCTTCGCCGAAGCGGTCGGCGACCAGCGCCGCCAGTTCGTCCAGCGCCTGCTGCGCGTCCTCGCCGTCGGCGATCAGCGTGACCTGAGAACCCTTGGCGGCCGCCAGCATCATGACGCCCATGATCGACTTGCCGCTGACCTCGCGGCCGTCCTTGCGCACGCGCACGTCGGACTCGAACTTGGATGCCAGGGTCACCAGCTTGGCGGCGGCACGGGCATGCAGTCCGAGCTTGTTGACGATATCAACGGTCTTTTCCACCTCAGGCCCCTTCGGTATGGTCTTTGCGCGGACAGGCGATGATGCCGCGCTGTCCGCCGTCCACTGCACACTGGGCCATCTCGGCCAGCGCCAGCTTGGGATAGTTGAAGATGCGCACCAGCATCGGCAGGTTGACGCCCGACACCACGCAGGCCCTGCGTTCCGTGGCCAGCTTGTTGGCGATGTTGCTGGGCGTGGAGCCGAAGGCATCGGTCAGCAGCAGCACGCCATCGCCATCGTCCAGCCGGGCCGCCATCTTCTGACCCTGCAGGATCAGGCCCTCATGGTTCTGCACCAGGTGCACTTCCAGCACGTCATGTCGCAGCGGCAGTTCGCCCAGCATGTGGCGCATGGTCTCGAGCAGGTTCTGCCCCAGCTTGCCGTGGGTCACCAGCAGCACCCCGACACTCACTGCGCCGCCTTGCTGGAGCGGCGCTCGGTCGCCTCCCAGGCCTCGCGGTGGCGCACCGTAACACTGTCGTAGCGCTCGCGCAGGCTGGCACCCAGCTTCTCCACCAGGTAGACGCTGCGATGCTGTCCGCCGGTACAGCCGATAGCGACGGTGACGTAGCTGCGATCCTGGCGCTTGTATTCCGGCAGCCAATGGTCAAGAAACTGGCGGATGTCGCCGAGCATGCGGTTGACCTGCGGGAAACGCTCCAACCAGGCCGCCACGGCCGCGTCGCGGCCGGTCATCTTGCGCAGCGTCGGCTCCCAGTGCGGGTTGGGCAGGCAGCGCACGTCGAAGACGTAGTCCGCCGCATCCGGCAGCCCGTTCTTGTAGCCGAAGGACATCACCAGCAGCGACAACTTGCCGGCGCCACCGCCCGGCACCTGCGCCAGGATCTCCTCGCGCAGCTCGTGCAGGTTCTTGCCGGTGGTCTCGATGGTGGCGTCGGCCACGTTGGCGACCGGCGCCAGCAGGCGACGCTCCAGCGCGATGGCCTCCGGCAGCGAGACCTGCTCGCTGGCCAGCGGGTGGCGGCGGCGGGTTTCGGAGTAGCGCTTCAGCAGGGTCTGGTCGTCGGCGCGCAGGAACAGCACGCGGGTTTCCACGCCCTGCTCGCGCAGGTATTCCAGGTAGCGCGGGAACTTCTCGATCTCCTTGGGGCTCTCGCGGGCGTCGATGCCGATGGCCAGGCGGTCGAAACGCTGGTCCAGCTGGCGGATGGCGCGCCGCGCCATCGGCCCCACCAGGGCCAGCGGCAGGTTGTCGATGCAGTAGTAGCCCAGGTCCTCGTACTGCTTGAGGGCCACGGTCTTGCCGGCTCCGGAGAGCCCGCTGACGATCACCAGCTTCATGCCGGCATCTCCATCGGACGGTTCTGGACGGGCTTCATTCGGGTGGCCTTGCCTTGGTTCCGGGACGGCTCTTGCGGGGGCCCCGCCGTCCGGCGCGGCGGATCGCGTCGAGCTGGCGTTGGCTGAAATCCTCGTCGGCGCGGTAGCCCTGGCGACGCAGCTTGAGGTCGCGGCAGGCGGCTTCGACGAGCACCGCCAGATTATGCCCGAGGCGGATGGGAATTGAGATTTCAGCGACGGCGATTCCGAGGATTTCCCGCTTGCCGCGGTGCCCGGTCAGGCGCTCCATGCCGCTGAGCGGCGCCACCGGCGCGTCCAGTTCGATCACCAGGTCCAGCATGGCCGACTTGCGCAGGGCCTTGGGGCCGAACAGGCGGCGGATGTTGAGCACCCCGAGGCTGCGAGCCTCCAGGAAGCCTTCCAGCAAGGGAGGGCAATGCCCCTTCAGCCCATCGCCGTGGCGCTCGAACTCCACCGCGTCATCGGCCACCAGGCGGTGGCCACGCGCCAGCAGTTCCAGCGCCAGTTCGCTCTTGCCCAGGCCGGAGCGGCCGGTGATCAGCACGCCGTCGCCGAATACCTCCAGGAAGACGCCGTGCAGGGTCACGGCATGCGGAGTCGGTCCAGGGGGCTGGCGGGTCCTGCGGGAGGCGGCCATCGGCGACCGCGGCCGGTATTACGCCGGCTTGAAGTTGGCCAGCAGCGCGTGCAGGGCCTGGTCATCGGCCGCTTCGCGGGCGGCGCGGCAGAAGTTCTCGTCGGAGAACATCTCGGCGATGGCGGCCAGGTGCTTCAGGTGCGCTTCGGTGGCGTTCTGCGGCACCAGCAGGCCGAACACCAGGTCCACGCCGTTGCCGTCATGGGCTTCATAGTCCAGCGGGTGCCGGAGGCGCATGAAAGCGCCCACGCTCTCGCTGACGCCGGACATGCGGCCATGCGGGATCGCCACGCCGTGCCCGAGGCCCGTGCTGCCAAGCTTCTCGCGCGCCGACAGGCTGTTGAGGATATCGCCACTGCCCACGTCCGGAGCGCCCTTGGCGAGGAGCTTGCTGAGCTCTTCCAGGGCCTTCTTCTTGCTGGTGAACGTATGTCCGCTGCTGATACGGTCAGCAGAGAGGATATCGGCGAGTTTCATGATCTGATTATGCATTCAAACAAAAGGGCCGTCCCCACCCGCGTGGGAACGGCCCTCACTTTACCGCATCGGCTCCTCAGGCGGGCTGATGCATCTGGACGAAGGACGGGTCAGGGATGGACTACTGCAGGTCCATGCGCTTGATGGCGTCCTTGTGGTGGTGGTTGCGGAGCTTTTCCTTGTGCTTGCGGGTCTGCTGGTCGAGCTTGTCCATCAGCAGGTCGATGGCGGCGTACATATCGCCGTTGATGGCTTCGGCGTGCAGATTGGCGCCGCTGGCGTGGACCGTGGCTTCCGCCTTCTGCTGGAGCTTGTCTACCGTGAGGATCACATCCGCGCTGATCAGGTGATCGAAGTGGCGCTCCACCCGCTTGAGCTTCGCCAGCACATACTCGCGCAGCGGCGGGGTGACATCGACGTGGTGACCAGAAATGTTCAGGTTCATCTAAAACGCTCCTCTGGTTGACCGTCCTGCCATCAGGACGGAGGTTTACGCTCATGCGAGGGCGGAATGCCGAGACCCTCGCGATACTTCGCTACGGTTCTGCGTGCAACTTGTATGCCTTCCTTCAGCAGCATTTCCGACAGCGTGGAGTCGGACAGCGGGCGTGCTGGATCCTCGGCGGTGATCAGTCGCTTGATCATGGCCTGGATTGCGGTTGCGGAGCAGACGCCACCCTGGGTGGTCTGCACATGACTGGAAAAGAAGAACTTGAGCTCGTATAGCCCACGTGGCGTGAGCATGTACTTGTTCGCGGTTGCGCGTGAAACCGTCGATTCATGGATCCCGAGCTGTTCGGCGATGTCTCTCAGGACGAGGGGACGCATCGCTTCCTCCCCATATTCCAGAAAAGCGCGCTGTTCTTCAACTATGCATTGTGCAACGCGCAAAAGTGTCTCGTTGCGCGCTTCCAAGCTATTGATGAAATAGCGGGCTTCCTGCAAATGCGACTTCAGGGTCAGCTGGTCACGGGAACTGTCCGCGCGGCGAATCATGGATTGGTAGAAGCCATTGATGCGCAAGCGGGGGGCGTGCTCGGGGTTGAGCGACACCCGCCAGCGCCCTTCCTTCTTGGTCACGAACACGTCCGGCGCCACGTAGTCCGACTCGTGCGCCTGGAACGGGCGCCCCGGGTGCGGCTGCAGCGACTGGATCAGCGCCAGGGCCAGCTCCACCTGGGGCTGCGCCAGCCCGCTGCCCTTGGCGATCAACGCCGGGTCCTTGCGGGCCAGCAGGCCGATATGGTGGTCCACCAGGGTCAGCGCCGCCTGGATACCCGGCTCGCGTGCCGGGAACTGCAGTAACTGCAGGCGCAGGCACTCCGCCAGGTCACGGGCCGCCACGCCGTTGGGGTCGAACTCCTGCACGGTCTTGAGCACCGTGTCGACCTGGTCGTAGCTGACGTCCAAGGCCTCCTGCAGGCGCTGGGCGATGTCCTCCCAGTTCTCCAGATAGCCGTCGTCGTTGATGGCGTCGATCAGGTGCGCCGCGATCTCGGACTCGGTGGGGGTGAAGGGCGCCAGCCCCGCCTGCCAGTTCAGGTGGTCACGCAGGCTGGTCTGGCCGTGCAGGTTGGCCTGCAGGTAAACCTGGAGGTCGTCATCCTCGCCGCTCTTGCCGGTGGCGCTTCCGGTGCCGGCGCTGTCGTAGACATCGCCCCAATCGGCATCCACGGGCATTTCCTGGGGAATATCGACGTCACTGCTGACCTCCACTGAGGCCACCTCGACTGAGGACGAAGCCGCCGCATCCTGGGCCTCGGCCGACTCCGAGCCGGGCTCCAGCTCGGCCGGCGCGTCGCCGTCGAGCTCGAGCATGACGTTGGATTCCAGCACCTGCTGGATTTCCTGCTGGAGGTCGAGGCTGGAGAGCTGCAGCAGCTTGATCGCCTGCTGCAGCGCTGGCGTCATGGTCAGGGACTGCCCCAGCCGTAGGCCCAGGGAGGTCTTCATGCGGAGAAAGCTGCGGCGTGAATCATGTGTCGCATTCTACGCCTGAAACGGTACGAAAGTTGCTTCACTTTTAATGCATTCCATCCTTGGAATGAGAGGCTCCGTCGGAGCCTTGGCGGGCGGTTTCTGGCCGCCGGCACGGCCTCCAGGCCGGAAACCGCCCTGTCCCGGGGGATTCCGGGGCCGCCCTGGAGCTTACAGCTTGAACTGCTCACCCAGGTACACGCGGCGCACGGTCTCGTTCGCCAGCAGCGTGGCCGGAGCACCCTCGGCGATCACGGCGCCTTCGGCCAGGATATACGCCCGTTCGCACAGCGACAGCGTCTCGCGCACGTTGTGGTCGGTGATCAACACGCCGATACCGCGCTGCTTGAGGTGATGCACGATGTTCTGGATATCCCCTACCGCGATCGGGTCCACGCCGGCAAAAGGCTCGTCCAGCAGGATGAAGCGCGGGTTGGCGGCCAGCGCACGGGCGATCTCCACGCGGCGGCGCTCGCCGCCGGACAGCGACTGGCCTTCGCCGTCGCGTATGTGGGCGATGTGCAACTCCCCGAGCAAGCGTTCCAGCTCCTGCTGGCGGCCTGCCTTGTCCAGGTCGTCGCGGGTTTCTAGGATCGCCAGGATGTTCTCCGCCACGGTCAGCTTGCGGAACACGCTGGCCTCCTGCGGCAGGTAGCCGATGCCGCGGCGCGCGCGGGCATGCATCGGCGAGCGGGTGAGGTCCTCCCCGTCCAGCTCGATGCGGCCACCGTCGGCCGCGACCAGGCCCACGATCATGTAGAACGAGGTGGTCTTGCCGGCACCGTTGGGGCCCAGCAGACCCACGATCTCGCCGGCCCGCACGTTGACCGACACATCGCGCACCACCGTGCGCTTCTTGTAGCGCTTGACCAGGTTGTGCGCACTCAGCACGGAAGCGGCGCTCACGGCTGGACCCCTTCGTCCATCGCCGGCGGCGGCGGCGCCTTGGGGGCGGCGCGGCTGCCACCGGTGCCGGACTTGGGTGGCGGCTGGATCACGATCTTCACCTGGCCACCCTCACCGCCCGCGGCCCGGATGCGCCGCGCCGCGGCGTCGTAGCCGATATTGTCGCCATCGATCTGGTCCTTGCCGCGGGTCAGGTGCGCGTTGCCGAGGATGTCGACCATGCTGGTACGGCTGTCGTAGTTGAGCGTGCGCGCCTCGGCACTGACGGGCGGGCCGGCCTCGCCGTTCTTTTCCTTCAGACCGGGGTGCGCCAAGTGCGCCGGCTTGCCTGTGACGCTGGCGGTGAACTGCCCACCCTCCAGCTGGCGCAGCTCCAGGCGGTCGCCGCGAAGCGTGAGCGTGTCGGAGCTGAGCTGCACGTTGCCGGTGTAGACCATGGCGCCGTTCTGCTCCCATTCCGCGCGGTCGGCCGTCACCGTGACCGGGCCATTGGGGCGCAGGGCATCCACGTTGTTCTCACGCTTCTGCTGCGCAGCGGCCAGGCCCGTGACCAGGCCCAACACCAGCAGCAACGCCGCCTCAGCCGCGCGGTTGCGGGACATACTCCACCTCGACTTCGTTGAGCAGCTTCACCTGCGTACCGCTCCAGTCGGCCCGCATGCCACGGGCGCGAGCAGCGCGGTTGGTGCCGGTGAGGCGTACGCGATCTTCCGTGGCGATCTCCTTGTGCTCCAGGTCCACCCACAGGGAGTCGGTGTCCACGCGCACGGTCTCGCCGCTTTTCATCTTGCCGGTCATCTCCACCGGCTTGTCCAGACGGATACGCTGCTCGCCCGCCGGCATGCTGCCGCTGGGCGACTCCAGGTTCCAGGGCCCGCTCTCGCCCAGGCGCTGCACCTGCAACGTCTCGAACTGCGCGGACCGGTCATCGTAATACCGCGCCGTGGCCGCCGTGGCGTGGACCAGCGGCTTGCCCTGCGCGTCCAGTCGCGTCCACTCCACGCCCTCCAGCTGGTAGCGCGGCGGGCTGCTGCCACCGACCGCCACCTGCGGCCCCTCCGGCTGGAAGCCGCGCAGCATGGTCAGTGCGGCCAGACCCGCCAGAGCCACCGCCATGCCCAGGAACAAGGAGCCGCGCTTCATTAGGCCAGGCCCTGCGCTTCCAGCACGAGGTCGATCGCCTCGCGCACCGCGCCGTGGCCGCCGTTGTAGCGGCTGGTCCAGTGCGCCAGGGCCAGGGCTTTGGGATGGCCGTCCGCCACGGTGCAGGCCAGGCCCACGCGCTTGAACAGCGGCAGGTCGGGCACGTCGTCGCCCACGTGGGCGCACTGCTCGTCGCTCAGGCCCATCTCCGCGCACATGCGCAGGTAGGCCGGCTCCTTGTCTTCGGTGTCCAGGGCGATGTGCTTCACGCCCAGCCATTCCAGGCGGCGGCGCATGGACTCCGACGGCCGGCCGCTGATCACCGCGACCTGCAGGCCGAGCTTGAGCGCCAGCTTGATGCCGTAGCCGTCGCGCACGTAGTTGGTCTTGGTTTCTTCACTGTTGGGGCCGATATACAGCTTGCCGTCAGTCAGGACACCGTCGATATCGAGGAACACGCAACGAATCTTGGACGCACGCTGCTGAATTTCGGCTGAAGACAGGGCGGCGCTCATCACACCACCCCCGCGCGCAGCAGGTCCTGCATGTGCACGATGCCTTCCAGCTTGCCGGCGTCATCCAGCACCAGCAGCACGGTGATCTTGTGTTTCTCCATTAGCTGCACCGCCTCGGCCGCGAGCTGGCCGGCACGCACGGACTTGCCGCCGGCCGTCATCACCTCGCGGATCTTCGCGGTGCGCACGTCAAGGCCCTTGTCCAGCGTGCGGCGCAGGTCGCCGTCGGTGTAGACACCCAGGACCTTGTCGTCCGGGCCGACGATGGCGGTCACGCCCAGGCCCTTGCGCGTCATCTCCAGCAGGGCCTCGGTCAGCAGCGCGTCCGGCCCCACCTTGGGCAGTTCCGCGCCGCCATGCATCACGTCGGCGATCTTCAGCAGCAGGCGCCGGCCCAGCGAGCCGCCGGGATGCGACATGGCGAAGTCCTCGGGCGTGAAGCCGCGGGCTTCCAGCAGCGCCACCGCCAGGGCATCGCCCATGGCCAGCGTCGCCGTGGTGCTGGAGGTGGGCGCCAGGTTCAGCGGGCAGGCCTCCTGCGCCACCGACACGTCCAGGTGCACGTCGGACGCCTGGGCCAGGGTCGACTTGGGCTTGCCGGTCATGGAGATCAGCGGCACGCCCAGGCGCTTGATCAGCGGCAGGATCGTCACGATCTCGCCGGTCTCGCCTGAATAGCTGATCGCCAGCACCACGTCCTGGCGGGTGATCATGCCCAGGTCACCATGGCTGGCCTCGCCCGGGTGCACGTAGAAGGCCGGCGTACCGGTGCTGGCCAACGTCGCCGCCAGCTTGCCGCCGATATGGCCGGACTTGCCCATGCCGCTCACTACGATACGGCCCTTGCAGCCCAGCATCAGGCGGCAGGCGGAGACAAAGGCGTCATCGATGCGCGGCAGGAGATCGGTGAGCGCGTCGCGCTCGATTTCCAGCGCGCGCCGGCCCATCATTTTGAGTTTTTCGGCGTTCATAGGGGTGTAAGTATAAGCTGACAGCCATGACGGAACCCGCCCTGAAATCTTTCGATCCGGCCGAGTACCGGTCCGTGGTGTTCTTCGCCGGCGCCGGCCTGTCGGCCGAGTCCGGCGTACCCACGTACCGGGGACATGCGGGCATCTGGGCGCAATACAACTACGAGGACTACGCCTGCCAGCGCGCCTTCGACCGCGACCCCGTCCGGGTGCTGGATTTCCACGAGGTCCGCAGGACACATGTCCTGCAATGCGCGCCCCATGCCGGGCACCGCCACCTGGCGCAGTTGCAGGCCGCCTACCCCCATATCCGGGTGGTCACCCAGAACATCGACGGCCTGCTGCAGCGGGCCGGCATCCGCGTGGACGCCGAGCTGCACGGCTCCCTCTGGCGCCAGCGCTGCCCAAGCCACGGCCTGCGGGACGACCTGGAGGCCGGCCCCTATCGCCACCGTCAGTGCCCCGACTGCGGCGCCTGGCTGCGCCCGGACATCACCTGGTTCGAGGACAGGGTGAACGAGGCCGTGTTCGACACCGCGCGCCGGCTGGTGGCGGGCTGCGAGCTGTTCGTCTCCGTGGGCACCTCCGGCGTGGTCTGGCCGGCGGCCGGCTTTGCCCAACTGGCGCGGGACTCCGGGGCGCTGATGGTGGAGGTGAATCCGGAGGACAACGAGGCTTCGGCGTTGTACACGCATCGGCTGCGGGGGCCGGCGAGCAAGGTGATTCCGGGGTGTTTTCGCTTGCCGGGTTAGCGCGGGCTGTAGCGGCGCGGCGGCATGGTCTTCAATGGGTGGGCACGCTGCGCTTAGCCCACCCTTGTATTGTAGCTGTGCCTGCCGGAGTCGCTCTTTGGCAGGCAGATCAGCCGGACGCCGAGCCCACCCTTGGATGCTCAATCCGTGACGTAGATGAATGCGCCGGCTGCTCGTT
>NZ_JAUASX010000007.1 GCF_030345715.1 Solimonas sp. SE-A11 | reverse complement strand
CCCAAGCTGATCATCGGCGCCATGATGCGAAAGCTTGCCCATGTCGCCTACGGTGTACTGCAATCCGGCAAAACCTTCGATCCAGCACTCCACGGGGCTTGATCGGAATAACAGTATCTACGTTTGCTGAGATGATGTCGCTGTCCTGACCCATCGACTCTCCATGCCAACGAAAACCCTCCTGACCCAGCGTTGCCGGGAGCACGCACATCCCGAATTTGCGATCGAGTTTGATCCCGGGCGATTGCTGGCCGCGGACGCCGAGTGGCTGGCGCAGGTGCTGGAGTCCTGGGTGATCAACGGACGCCGGCTCGCGGCGGGCGAGACGGTGCAGATCGGCTGGTCGTTCCTGCAGTTGAAGCAGCAGGGCGAGGCTCTGGGATTTCTGGAGCCGGAGTTCGGTTCCATGCCCATCAAATGGGTGCCGGGCGTCACTGCAACCTTGGGGCAGCTGCGGCAGCACAAGGACACGGTTGCCAGCGTGCTGCCCGCGGAATCCATGGATATTCCTTCCTTGCGGCAGGGCTGCATCGTCTGCACGCGGGTGCAGGCGTCACAGGGTTTTCTGATGAGCCGTGCGACGCCGGAAGAAGATGACTCCGGCTGGTTCATCGGCTGCCTGGATGAAGACCATGATCACCAGGACATGGATTCGCTGGAGCTGATGTCGCTGTATCAGGCGATAGCGGAGCGTGCGTCCAGGGCATTGCCGTATCTGGGGCTACCTGCGGGCTGCAGCGTGAAGGTGCAGGGGAGCGAGCCCTTGATCCAGGGGCAGGACGGGCCGCTGCCGATCAAGCCGGGCTCGTATCTGGATGCGCTGATGCGTAAGGGTGTTGCACGCACCTGAGCCTGCGGGCGTTGAGGTGCAAGCCCGCTGTGACGTGATTCAGGTGCGCGCAGTCACCCAGGCAAACGTCTCCTTCCACAGCGCTGCCGGCACATCCTCTTCCAGCGTACAGACCAGATCGGCCAGCGAGGTCTCGCGCAGCGAGGCGCGCCAGGCCTGGTCCGCCTTCCACATCACGCGCGCCACCGCGCAGCTCTTGCCGTCTCGCGTGCCGGCCTTGCGGCAGGGGTTGTTCTTGCGGATCTCGGTGCAGACGAAGGTGGACTGGTTGCCCTCGATGGCCTCGACGATATCCAGGAACGTGGTGTCCGCCGGGGCCTTGGCCAGGCGGTAGCCGCCGCTGGGGCCCAGCGTGCTGGTGACGATGCCGGCCTGCGACAGGCTCTGCAGGGCCTTGGACAGGTATTCCTTGGGCAGGCCGTGCAGCTCGGCGAGGTCCTTGGTGGGCAGGTACTTGCCCACGGGCAGGCCCGCCAGGATGGCGCAGCAGTGCAGGGCCCATTCGACCTGGCTTTTGAGGACCATGGTTTCCTTTCATCTCGTTCTATGTAGGGCTATCACCAGCAGGCCCTGCAAAAAGTCCGTTCGTGCTGAGCCTGTCGGAGCGCGGGCGGACTTTTCATGCCTGGGTTGGCCAGTTGCCGCCCACCCTTCGACAGGCTCAGGGCGAACGGCAACTTTATCGGACTTCTGCTCCCTCAAGCGGCCTTGCCCAGCCAAGCCTCGAACCGCGTCGCTCCCAGGATCGGGCCGGTGCCCGGGGTCAGGGACTCGTCGGTCAGCGGGGTGCCGAAGTAGCCGGCCTCCGGGCCGCTGACCACGTGGCGGGTGTCGCCGGTGCTGCGCATGAAGCGGCTCACGAACTGCTCCAGCGGCGCCTTCTCCGGGCCGGCCACTTCCAGCAGGCCGTTGTGCGGGGCTGCCTCCACGAGCTTGGCCAGGGCGGTGGACACGTCCACGGCGGCGACGGGCTGCAGGGCGGCGGAGCTGAGGTGCACGGTGTCACCCACGGTGCCGCCGTAGGCGATGGCGCCGAGGAATTCGTAGAACTGCGTGGCGCGCAGGATCGTGTAGGGGATGCCGGAGGCCTGGATCAGCTGCTCCTGCGCCATCTTGGCCCGGAAGTAGCCGGCGGCCAGCATGCGGTCCGTGCCGACCACGGACAGGGCGATGTAGTGCTTCACCCCGGCGTCCTTCGCCGCGGCCAGCAGGTTGCGGGTGGAGTTCTCGAAGAAGGCCAGCACGGGGGCGTCTTCGAAGGACGGGGAGTCGCTGACGTCCACCACCACCTGGGCGCCCTGCAGGGCGGCGGCCAGGCCTTCACCGGTAACGGCGTTGACGCCGGTGCGGGGCGAGGCGGCGATGGCCTCGTGGCCGGCGGCGCGGAGCTGGCGGGTGAGTTCGGCGCCGATCAGGCCGGTGCCGCCGAGGATGACAATCTTCATGGGGTTCTCTCCAGTTGGGCACCGTGGTGCCGGGTCGTGACTTCAAGGAAGCCAGGCAGGCCCGGCTGTTATTAAGGACAATCTCTATCCTTAAGGATAGATAATATCCTTAATAAAGCCCAAGTCAAGCCCTGTCCGTAACGGGGGCATCCGGGGCCGTTGGACGCTAGCGGGCTGGAGTTCTAGGCTAGGGGCTCCGGGCCGGTGGTCCGGCCCGTCGTTCTTCCCGGGAGGCCAACATGCTGGCAAAGCTCTTTGGCATCGGCCGTTCGGCCCCCGATCCGCGCGCCTTGCTGGTGGAGGCGATGTCGGACATCGCAGGTGAACACCTGGGGCAGAAGGCCGGCGAATACTTCGACTTCCCCGAGCGCTTCGAGCAGGCCTGTGAAGATGCGGGCACGGAAGCGCTGTGGGTGCTGGAAGGCAAGAAGCCCACGCCGGCCGCAAAGGCGCAGGGCATCTTCCAGCAGATGCTGGAGGACACCGGCCATGCCGGCTTCATCGACTGGGCCGACGATGCCGCCAGCATCCTGGACGTGATCCAGGAGCTGCTGCAGAACGCCGGCGCGGAACCTTTGACCCAGGAAGAGACGGGCAGCCTGCTGGCGCTGGCGGAGCAGGCCAGCCGCGGAAAGGCCTTCGCCAAGCTGGACGCTCCGCTAAGGGAGGCGGTCCGCCTGAGGGGCCTGGTGCTGACGTACCTGGACCGGGATGCGGATGCCTACTATCCCATAGTCATCAACCCGGGCGCCCATGAGAAGTGGAGCAAGCAGCGCTTCGATGCGAAGCGCGCCATTCTCTGAGCCTGCGATCAGCACTTGCAACGATGATGCTCCCGCAAGGAGAAACACGGCGGCGCGCGGCCGCCGCGCGCAGTCGGGCTACTCGTCGTCCGACGCTGCCGCGCTGCAATCCGCCGACACCCACTTTCCTTCCTGCTCCATCTTCATGTTGAGCGGGATGCTCTTGCCGCCGGCGATCAGCTTGCCGTCGAACTGCATCTTGGCGCGGTACTGTGTGGGGCTGGTGAAGGTCATCTCCAGGTGGCCCTTGCCGTTCTGCGTGGCGCTGACGCAGTTGTAGTCATAGGCCTGCGCGGTTGGGGTGTTCTTCAGCGTGGTCACCGTGCAGCCCTTGTTGATCTGGCCGCGCCACTGCTCGAAGGAGTTGTCGCTGGCCTTGATGCAGTGCTGGTCGGTTTCGGTCTCGCCGTCGCTGGTGGTCCTGGTTTCCCACAGGCCGGGCTTGGCCGGGCCCGCGAAGGCGGGCAGGGCGGCGGCGCAGAGCAGCAGGAAGGCGGCAGGGCGGATCGTGTTCACGGCATTCACTCCGTTGAATGGAAATCAGGTGGCGCATCTGAGCATGCGTGTCACAAGCCCATGGGAGGACTCGGTCACACAAGAAAGCCTAGTTCAGTGCCGCCGCAGGCGTAACGTGATGCGCTGCGCTCTTTAGGGATATCCCTGACGTTGACAGCCGCGCGTGGAACTATCGCTCCGTCATGCGATCATTGAGACCAATCCACATCTTTCCGTAATGCCTGATACAAGCAGGCATGGAAGACTCCGGGCAACCGGAACATGGCGCCAAGGAGGCTCCACCCCATGACATTTGTCCGAAACTGCGCCCGCCTTTCTGTCCTGGCGGGCGTGGTGATGCTGTCCGCCTGCAACCTGGAAAGATCGGACGAGTACCGCCCTGTCTACGACTGGAGCGAGTTGGCGCAGACGCTGGACAGCGCTGTTGGCGCCGGCAATACACAGGTCAACGGTTACAGCTTCGTGCTCAACGTCGATGGCCGTCGCGAGTTCAGCCGCGCCGGCGGTGACATGACCCTGGACGCTACGATCCCCATCGCCTCCGCCACCAAGGCGCCGGCGGCGGTGGCGCTGCTGACGCTGGAGCGCGAAGGCCTGGTGAGCCTGGACGCGCCGGTGAGCCAGTACCTCGGCGAGGCCATCAGCTGGCCGGTGGCCAAGTCCGGCATCACGCTGCGCATGCTGCTCAACCATACCTCGGGCCTGCCGACGACCTCGCCCTGCCTGGACCAGGTGAACATGATGACGCTGCAGGAGTGCGCGGCGGAGATCGCGGCGGCGCCGCTGGATTTCCTGCCGGGCACGCAGTTCGGCTACAGCGCCGCGGGCTACCAGGTGGCGGGGCTGGTGGCGGAGCGCGTCACCGGCAAGCCCTGGAATACGCTGTTCCGCGAGCGCGTCACCGCACCGCTGGGCATGGACTCCTTCAGCTACGGCGAGGCGAGCAATCCGCGCGTGGCCGGCGGCGCGGTCTCCAACGCCGTGGACTACATCAAGTTCAGCCAGGTGATCCTCGACGGCGGCGCGCCGCTGCTGACGCGCGCGCAGGGCCAGGCCTTGCGGCAGAGCCAGGTCACGGGCCTGCCCGTGTACTTCACGCCGGCATTGCCGGGCGCACGGCTGCTGGGCTACAGCCAGGGCTGGTGGATTTCCTCGCCGGAGAATCATCCTGGCAGTGATGGGCCGGAGATCAGTGACCCGGGCCTGCTCGGCAGCACGCCGTGGATCGACTTTGGCAAGGGCTACACGGCGGTGCTGCTGATCACCGGCACGCCGGACAAGGGCCTGGCGATGTGGACCGCGGCGCGGGAAAAAATCCTGACGGAGTTGAACGGCGAGTAGGCAGGCCCTGGAAAAGTTGCCGTCGCCCTGCAGGGACTGCAACTCCGGCGGCGGCAGATCCGCTTGAAATCCTGCGTGAAATTGCCGGGAACTCTGGCGGAAACCCGCCGTCCAATTCAGGCGAGGAGGAAGTCAGCAGAGAATTGAAAAGACGATTGGATTTTGCAATCGCCCCTGTCAAATCGAAGCGATCAAACCACTTCGCCGGCTGGGAATGACTTAATTCATGACGCCATACGGTGCCGTCATTTCCAGCCTCCATTCTTCAAGCCCAGGCGATCTCAAGTTGCCTGGGGCGGCAGGAAGAGGGAAGCGTTCCGGCCATGCGCGCAATGAGCCGGAACAGGTGACACGGTCACGCATCAGGCAGACCGTGTTGCAGCAGGCGCCGGGGCGGGCTCGTGCCCGCCCCGGCGAACGAAGAAAGGGCGGCCTCACGGCCGCCCTTTTGTTTTGCTGCCTCGATGCGCGATCACGCGGCGCCGATCTCGCAGCGACCGCTCTCGCAGCCTGCCGCCGCAGGCTCGCCGGCCGGCTGGGCGAATACGGCGTCCGCTTCGGCCTCGGCCACCAGCGTGGCGATCTCCGCGCCCAGCACCAAGTCATCCACCTGGCCGAAGTGCTGCTGTCGCAGGCGGCCCTGCGCGTCGATCAGGATCAGCGTGGGCGTGCCGCGCATGCGGTAGGCCTGCATGGTCAGCGGGATCGGCGTGCCCTGGCCTGCGCGATCCACGCCCACCGGAAAGCCGATGCGGTACTCGTGCAGGAAGGCCTTCAGCGATACCGGCGTCATCGCCGCGTGATGCTCGAACACCGTGTGCAGGCCCACCACCGCCACCTTGTCCTGCGGGAAGGTCTGGTGCACGCGCTGCGCCTGCGGCAAGCCGTGCGAGACGCAGCCGGGGCAGAGCATCTGGAAGGCCTCGACCACCACCACCTTGCCGCGCAGCGCCGACAGGCTCAGCGGGGTCGCGGTGTTGAACCATTGGTCCACCTGCCATTCGGGGGCAAGCGGCATGCCGTCGTTCATCTGCCTTCTCCAGTGATTGACGGGATATAAGTTAGGATTCCTAACCATTAAAGTCAATGGCAAAGAGTCATGCCTTGGTATGGGCCAAGGCGGGCAGCGAGCTTGAGGGCGATCAGTAGCGGGCCAGCAGGGACTCGACGTCTGCCCGGATGTACTTCAGCGATTCACGCGAGTTGAGCGCCTGGCCCGGTGCGCCGTTGACCAGCACGGCCAGGGCCACCCAGCCGCCGTCCTGCTTGCGCAGATAGCCGCCGATGCCGAAGACCGCATGCGGCTCGCTCATGGTGCCGGTCTTGAAGGCGGTGCGCGTCAGCCAGGCCTGGCTGCCCTCGCGCATGCGCGTACCGCCGGAATCCGCGGGCACGACCAGGCCGGCGTAGAACGAGGGGAAGGTTCGCGTGCCCAGGTATTGCTCGCGCAGCACGGCGACCAGGTCGCGTGCGGAGAGAGCGTTCTCCGGCGTCAGGCCACTGCCGCTGTATAGCGGCGGGGCGATGACGGCACCGTCGCCGAGCGCCTGGCGCGCGCGCACCACGCGCGCCGACAGTTGCGTGGCGGCCTGCGCCAGCGTCGGTGCCGGGCCGGGGCGCGCTTCCTGCGCCAGCTTCAGCGTCATGACGTCGGCGATGTAGTTGTTGGAGTAGCGCATCATGCGCTCGAGCTGTTCGCGCAGCGGCAGGCCCTGCACGCCGGCCACGCGCCAGGCATTGGCGGGCAATGCTTCCTCGCGCAGGTAGAGGCTGCCGTTCACGCGGATGCCGAGCTCTGCGAGCATCTGCCACAGCAACTGGCCGGTGCCACCGGCGGGGTCCGACATGGAGCGATACACGCGCTGCAGGCTGCCGGGGTCCAGCGTGCCGGAGACCAGGATGCGGTCACCGTCCTTGCCCTGCGCGCGGGCGACGGACAGCGGCGCGCTGTTGCGGGCGCCGCGTGCCTCGACGCGGCCTTCCACGGTGATGGGCAGGGAGACGCCGGAGCAATGGCGAGGCTCCAGGGTGGGGGAGAAATCCACGCACCAGCTGCCGTAGTCCACGCCGATGCCCGACAGCGGCGCGGCATAGGACGAGTCGCTGCGCGTGATGAACTTGCAGCGGTCCGCGGTCTCGCAGGCGGGCCGGCCCAGGGGCTGGGTGCTGATGTTGAGATCACCGCGCACCTCACGCACGCCGGCCTGGCGCAGTTGCGCGGCCAGCAGCCAGAGATCGCGGTGCTCCAGCGTGGGGTCGGCCTGGCTTTGCAGGATCAGCGAGCCTTCGAGCACGCCCTGGTTGAGGTTGCCGGTGGCGTAGAGATCGGTGCCCAGCGTGCGCTCCGGCTCCCAGGCTTCCAGCGCGGCCGCGGCCAGCACGATCTTGGTCAGCGAGGCGGCGTTGAGGCGCTGCTGCGGGTTATGGGCCGCGAGCACGCGGCCGGTCTGCAGGTCCAGTGCGGCGGCGGTGACGCTGGCGCCAGTCTTTTCGAGCTGGCGCAGGTTGGGCCAGTCGTCCTGGGCGGCGGCGGTGAGGGTGACGAGCGAGAGCAGGAGGAGGATCAGGGGGCGCATGGCGGGGTTTTACCATGCGGGCGCACCATCAGACATGTCCCCTCCATTTGCGGAAGAGGGGGAACCTTCAGACTACGGTGCGGTGCGTTACCGCCCTGGAGCCCCCTCTCCCCCAGCCCCTCTCCCGCAAGGGGAGAGGGGAGCAGCAACCTCAGCTTGTCTTCTGCTGCAAGAAGTAAGGATCCAGCTGCTGTCCGTCCGGCGGATTGAAGTAGGTGCGGATGTACGCCACCTTGCCGGCGTCGTCGATGGTGTAGATCTCGATGGAGTCGAGCTCCACCGGGTTGCCCTCGACCTTGCCATGGTTCTTCACGTGCAGCGCGGCCTGGTCGGCGCAGGTCTGCATCAGCACGATCTCGATCTTCCAGTCGTGGCCGTCCTTGAAGGAGTTGGTCCAGCTCTTCTCCAGTCCGTCCTTGCCGATCTTGGGCAGGCCGCTGACCGGGTCCTCCAGGCGGATGCCGTCGGCGAAGTTCGCCATCCAGCGGGCCTTATCCTTGGAATTCCAGGCTTCGAAGTGGTTGCGGATGGCCTGCTCGATCTGGGCCTTGGTGGGTGATCCATCGCGCTGTGGCGATGACTAAATGTCATCGCCTGCGGTGGATCACGGGCGGCCATGGATGGCCGCCCAGGGGATCAATAGGGGAGCAGAGGTCTCGCCATGGATGGCATCACCATTGGAATGGGGCACCAAATCGCGGTGGGCCGGTCCTAAGGCCTGAGAACCCAAGGAGAAGGACATGCGAGGCTCGATCCTGCTGGCGGGGCTGCTGCTCACGGCCTGTACCCGTAGCGATGGCACACCGGTGGCACCGCCCGGTGCGCTGCAGGTGACCGAGGTGGCACGCGGGCTGGAGCATCCCTGGTCGCTGGCCTTCCTGCCTGATGGACGCATGCTGGTGACGGAAAAGCCCGGCCAGCTGCGCCTGGTGGATGCCAAGGGCGCGATCTCGCCACCGCTGGAGGGCCTGCCGCCGGTGGCGGCCGGCGGGCAGGGCGGCCTGCTGGATGTGGTGTTGGACCCGCAGTTCGCGCAGACGCGGCGCCTCTATCTGAGCTACAGCGAGCCGCGTGAAGGCGGCAAGAACGGCACGGCGGTGGCGCACGCGCGCCTGGGCGACAAGGGCCTGGAGCAGTGGCGCGTGATCTTCCGCCAGCAGCCCGCGGTGGACAGCAAGAACCACTTCGGCTCGCGCCTGGTATTCGCCCCGGATGGTGCGCTGTTCGTGACGCTGGGCGAACGCTACAGCGGCATGGAGCAGGCGCAATCCCTGGACGGACACCTGGGCAAGGTGATCCGCATTGATCGCGAGGGCGGCGTGCCGGCGGGCAATCCCTATGCGGGCCGCAAGGACGCCAGGCCGGAGATCTGGTCCTATGGCCACCGCAACCCGCAGGGCGCGGCCATGCATCCGCAGACCGGCCGCCTGTGGACGCACGAGCACGGACCGCGCGGCGGCGACGAGATCAACGTGGTGCAGCCGGGCCGCAACTACGGCTGGCCGGTGATCACCTACGGCACGGATTATTCCGGCCTCAAGATCGGCAAGGGCGAGCAGCAGCGGATCGGCATGGAGCAGCCGCTGCACTACTGGGTGCCGTCGATCGCGCCCAGCGGCATGGCCTTCTACACGGCGGACCGCTTCAAGGCCTGGCAAGGCAATCTCTTCGTCGGCTCGCTGAAGTTCGGCCAGCTGGTGCGGCTGCAGCTGGATGGCGAGAAGGTGAAGCAGGAGGAGCGCTACGATATCAAGGCGCGCGTGCGCGACGTGCGCCAGGGGCCGGACGGCTACCTCTACCTGGTCACCGACGAGAACGAGGGTCGCATCCTGCGGGTGGCTCCGGGCACCTGAGCCGTGCGGCGCTGAGCGCGGGTCCGCGAGCCTTGCCTACAATGGCGTGTCCACGGAACCGTCCGCGCCATGCCCTTCCGCCTGTCCTGCCTGCTGGTCCTGCTGCTCGTCATCGCTGCCTGCGGGCGCGAGGCCCCCGAGACACCGAGCGTGCAGAAGGCGGCGCCCGCAGAGGTGCGGGAGGCGCGGGTCTACACGGAGCAGGCCGGTGATCGGGTGCGTTTCCTGCTCGACAGCCCCAAGGCCTACCCGGTGACGGTCACGGTGCGTGCCCAGCTGAGCCGCATGGAATCCGATCAGCCCCTGCCGCTCACCCGCAGCGTGCGCGATGCACGGGGCCAGGCCCTGTTCGAGCTGCGTCCCGGCACCGGGACGGGAGAGTCCGAGTATCGCTACGAGTCGCGCTGGCAATGCGGCGACGCCAAGGGCGTGCACGACCGCGACCAGGTCTACCTGCTGCCGTTGGCTCCGGGCACCACCTATGAGCTGATCCAGGGTGCCGGCGGCAGCTACAGCCACCAGGACGCTTCCTTCAACGCCTACGACTTCGCCGCCGCGGAGGGCACGGTCGTGCGCGCCGCCCGCGCCGGGGTGGTTTGTGCCATCAAGGCCGATTCCGGTACCGGCGGGCCGGACCGCCGCTATGCCGACGACGCCAACTACGTGGCGGTGGTGCATGCCGACGGCACCGTGGGCTGGTACCTGCACCTGCGCCAGTTCAGCGTGGTGGTGAGCCCCGGCGAGGCAGTGGCCGCAGGTCAGCTGCTGGGCTACTCGGGCAACACGGGCTTCTCCGGTAGGCCGCACCTGCACTTCGAGGTATTCAAGCCGCTGACGGGCTCTACCCGCCGCAGCCTGCCGGTGCGCTTCGCCACCGGCGCCGACGAGCCGCAGACGCTGGAACAGGGCAAGTACTACACGCCTACCGAAGTGCCCTGACCTGGACGCCGGAGAGGCATTTTCTGACGCCGCCGTCAGCGCTACGGCCAATTGCGTTTCAGCGGCACGCCCTTAGACTGCCGCGCTTTCGCCCCTTGCCTGCCTGTACCGATGCCCCTGCACCAGCGTCTGATCCACCGTAGCCGCCGCCTCGCCCGCAGCGCCAGCCACAGCACCGCCAACCTGCGCGACCGCCTGTTGCGCAGCGACGAGCTGGTGCAGGCCGAGCGCACGCCTTTCGAGGTGATCCACCGCGAGGGCATCGCCCAGCTGCGCTATTACCCGCCGCTGGAGCAGGACGAGATCGAGCTGCTGGACCAGCGCGTGCCGGTGCAGCGCGAGGCGCATGCCGTGCCACTGGTGCTGGTGTCGCCGCTGGCGGTCAACATGCTGATCTACGACCTGTTCGAGCAGCGCAGCCTGGTGCGCTACCTGCGCGCGCGCGGCTTCGAGCTTTACCTGGTGGACTGGGGCCGCCCGGATTCGCGGCACGACGAGTTCCGCATCGCCACCTACGTGGCGGAGCTGATGCCGAAGATGCTGGCGCAGGTGCGCGAGCACAGCGGCAGCCAGCGCCTGTCGCTGCATGGCTGGAGCTTCGGTGGCCTGTTCTCCTATGCCTACACTGCGCTGAGCCGCGATCCGGACATCGTCAACCTGGCGCTGATCGGCGCGCCCTGCGATTACCACAACAACGGCATGCTGGGCGTGCAGTACCAGCGCCTGTCCAAGCAGCTGCGCTGGTTGCGCGACCGCACGGGCTTCCGTCCGCACAACACCTCGCCGCGCTGGTGGCGCTCGCCGGGCTGGGCCAACAGCCTGGCCTTCAAGCTGACCAACCCGGTGGCGAGCCTGCAGGGCTACTTCGAGCTGCTGCGCAACCTGCATGATCGCGAGTTCGTCAGCGACCACGCCACCAACGGCGCCTTCCTCGACGGCATGGTGGCCTACCCGGGCGGCGTGATGCAGGACATCGTGCAGTACCTCTGGGCCGACAACGTGCTGGCCAAGGGCCGCCTGCCGATCAAGCGCTGCGAGGCCGAGCTGCGCGACATCGACGCCAACCTGCTGCTGGTGGCGGGCACCGAGGACGTGATCGTCACCACCGGCTGCACGCACCCGATCCTCGAGCACGCGCGCAGCCCGGACAAGACGCTGATCGAAGTGCCGGGCGGGCACATGGGGATCCTCGGCGGCAGCAAGGCGCCGGTGAATATCTGGCCGCAGGTGGCGGACTGGCTGGCGGCGCGGTCGACGTAGCGTTCCTTTTCTCCTCTCTCCCCTCGCGGGAGAGAGGTTGGGAGAGAGGGGGAGGCTCGCCATAGAGAGCCCCCTCTCCCGGCCCTCTCGGGCCACCCTCTCCCGCAAGGGGAGAGGGTAAGAGCAAGCCTCACGCCTCCAGCAACATCCCCTCCGGCGCCGGCTCCGCCGTGCGCTCGCCCACCGTCGCTTCCACCGCCATGCCGTGCGCCATGACGTTGTCGATCTGGTCCGGGAAGCGCGGCGGCAGGGCTAGCGCGTTCTCCTCGGTGAAGGTCACCATCTGGTAGCCCAGCACGTCCGGCGAATCCGGCGTGAGCTTGTCCTGCCACCACCATTCGAAGATCGCACGCTCGGGCTTGAGGCTGACGAGTCCGTAGCCGTGGTCCACCCACTCGATGAAGCGGCAGTTGTTGTTGCCCACCAGCAGCGCCAGTTCCAGCAGGCGCGCGGCGGTGACGTTGACGGCGGGGTTGCTGCCGGAGCCCAGGGCGTTGGCGATCAGCTCGTCGGCGCCGCCGCGGCCCATGGAGCTGGGGGCGAATTCCACGCCTACCGAATCCGCACGCAGGTTGATGCCCGGCAGGTTGCCGGTGAGGGCGCGGCCCCAGCCGGCCAGCAGGTTCTCCGGCGTGGAGCCGCTGCGCAGGTTCGGCGCGGCCAGGCCCAGGCCGGGTGGCAGCAGCGTGCTGGTCTCCACCAGGTCCGAGGCCCAGTTGCCGTGCACGTCGCCGGAGACGAAGACGTTGTTGCGCACGCGCGTCTCTGCCGGATTGGCACCGCGCAGGTAGCCGAACAGCGCGGCGCGCTCGGCGGTGTAGTCGGTCCAGCGCGAGATGCCGAGCTTGGGCAGCGGCACGCCCTCCACCACGTCAGGCGTGTCGGCAGGGGCGATCCAGGTCTGGTTGTTGATCAGGCGCCAGGTCACGCCGCGCTGCGCGGAGGCCAGCATCTCGCCGGTGAACCACTCGAACTGGCGTCGCCCGAACAGGCTCGGCTCGCCCTCCGGCAGGTGCGAGGCGTCCATCTCCAGGCCATAGCCGGGCAGGCCGATCTGCGTGTCCACACCGTAGATGTCCAGCAACGGACCGTAGGGCAATGCGCGATAGACGAGCTTTGCCTCCGGCGGCTCGGGATAGCTGCCGTCTTCCACCAGCAGGAAGCGGCCGCTGCCGTCGGCCAGCACCGGGCGCGAGGGCGTCCACTCCCAGAAGGCGCGTGTGGTGTCGGCCAGCGTGGCGGTGGAGGTGCTGCCGTCGATGTCGGTAGGCAGCTCGTTGCCGAAGCCGTCGTCGATATCGTGGTTGTCCCAGACGATGAACCAGGGGTGCTGCTGATGCGCGCGCAGCAGGTGCGGCTCGCTGCGCCACAGCGCATAGCGGCGGCGGATCTCGGCGAGGTTGAGCCAGTCGCGGTAATCCACGTCGGCGGTATCGGCACGGCCGCGGCGGGCGCGCACGGTCTCGTCCTCGTCGACGAAGTCGTAGATGTAGTCGCCGCAGTGGATCACCAGGTCCAGGTCGTTGCGCGCGGCCAGGTGGCCCAGGCCGCTCCAGTAGCTGGACCAGTAGCTGGAGCAGGCCAGCACGGCCACGCGGACCTCGCTGACCATGTCCGCCGGCGCGGTGCGCGTGCGGCCGGTGATGGAATGCGCGCCCAGTGCCTCGAAGCGGTAGTAGTAGGTGGTGGCGGGCTCAAGCCCGGTCACGTCCACCTTCACGGTCCAGTCGCGTGCGGCGATGGCGGCCTGCGTGCCGCTGCGCAGCACATTGCGCATCTGCGGGTCGCTGGCGATGCGCCAGGTCACGGGCACGCCGCCGCTGCGTGGCGTCACCTCGGTAATGCGCGTCCACAGGATCACGCGGTCGGACAGCGGATCGCCGCTGGCCACGCCGTGCGCGAAGGGCAGCAGGCTGCCGGTGGGGAAGTCGAAGTCCGCCGGCGGCACGGTGCCCGGCGTCAGCTCGCCACCGCTGCCGTTGCCCATCGGATCGCTGTCGCCGCAGCCGGCCAGGCTGGTGGCCCCCAGGCCCAGGCCGGCGGTGCCGGCCTGCTTCAGGAATTCGCGTCTGGTCCCCATACCTCTCCCCGGAGTTTTTTCTTCGTGGGCGTATACCAGACGCCGCTTGCACGCGTATAACATCGCCCGCCTATAGATTGAGATTTCCCATGTCCGAACTGCTGCTGTCGCCCGCCGAAGCCCGCGTGCTGGCCTCCCTGGTGGAGAAGTCCGTCACCACGCCGCAGTACTACCCCATGACCGTCAACGCGATCATGCTGGCCGGCAACCAGAAGAGCTCGCGCAGCCCGGTGATGAGCCTCAGCGAGGGCGATGTCGGCAATGCGCTGAACCGCCTGGAGGAGCTCAAGCTGGTGGCGCGCGACAGCTTCAGCGCCCGCGCCCAGAAGTACCGCCACCAGTTCAGCCCGCAACTGCTGCTCAAGCCCCAGACCGCCGCGATCCTGGCCACGCTGATGCTGCGCGGCCCGCAGACGCTGGCGGAGCTGCGCGCCAATGCCTCCGGCCTGGGCGGGCCGACCGAGGGCGAAGCCCTGGCGGCGGCGCTGAACGACCTGGCCGACCGTGCCCAGCCGCTGGTGGTCCTGCTGCCGCGCGCGGCGGGCCAGAAGGAGGCGCGCTATGCACACACTTTGTGCGGCGATGCCGGCGGCACCGAGTGGGCGGAGCCGGAAGTCCCGGTGGCCCGGCCGGATGCCGGTGTCCTGGCGGCGCTGGAAGCCCGGGTCCAGGCCCTGGAAGCCCGACTGGCGGAGCTGGAAGAGTTGATCAAGTAGGCTCCGCCGGGTTCCCGGCGTCTGTAATCCTTTTACCTACAAAGACTTGAGGCGATTTCCCGGCGGGAATCGGACGATCGTCCAGTTTGTGCACGCTTTTTGCGACGTACGTCACAGGGCCCAAGCCGGGCCCCCGTACAGGAAGACAGTCATGAACCCCGAAACGATCTACGTGAAGACGGAGAAAGGACGGGAGGAGATCCGTAGCAGGGCCGCCGGATTGTCACAGGCGCTCCGCATCCTGCTGATTGCGACCGACGGCGAAAAGCCGATCGCCAAGCTGGCCCGCCTGCATCCGGCCGGCGCCGGCGCCCTGGACCTGATGGCGGAACTGGAGGCCTTCGGCTTCGTCGAACCGCTGACGGCCGGCATGGCCCAGCCGAAGCCGGTCAGGCGTCCGACGATGGCGGCTCCGTCGACGGCTTCTGCTTTTGGACTGCCGGAGACGCAGAAGTACGTGATGTCGCTGCGCTAGGGGCAGCGGGCTTTGTGGCCTTGGCAGCGCGCTTGTCGCGCAGCCAGACGTCATTGTTGCCTCGGCGTTCCAAGTCGAACAGGCCGCTGGCCTCGATCAGGTCGCCGAGGTAACGGTACCCATAATTGCGGGGGTCGAACGAGCCCTGGTTCTTGAGCACGCTGCCGGCCCTGCCCTGGTGGGCCCAGCCGTCATCACCGGCCGCTGCCTCCACGGCATTGCGCAGCAGCGCCACCAGCTTGTTGTCCTGCCGCAGCTGGGTGGTGTTCTTCTTCGCCGGCACCGCCTTGGGTGCATCGGCATCCGCGACATTGCTGTCCTCGCCCAGGTTCTCCAGATAGAGGAACTTCGAGCAGGCCGCCACGAAAGGCTCCGGCGTCTTCTTCTCGCCGAATCCGTAGACCTCCAGCCCGCGCTCACGGATGCGCATCACCAGCGGCGTGAAATCGCAGTCGGAAGACACGATGGCGAAGGCCTGCAGCTGGCTGGTGTAGAGCAGGTCCATGGCGTCGATCACGATCGACACGTCCGTGGCGTTCTTGCCCTTGGTGAGGTCGAACTGCTGCACCGGGCGGATGGCGTATTCGTGCAACTGGTCGGCCCACTTCTTGAGGCCGGGCTTGGTCCAGTTGCCGTAGGCGCGGCGGATGTTGGCCACGCCGTACTTGGCCAGCTCGGCCAGGATCACGTCGATCTTGGCGGCCGGCGCATTGTCGGCGTCGATCAAAAGGGCAATGCGGGCGGGGTTCTCGGCCACGGTCGGTCTCCGGCGTCGGCACCCATGATCGCACGCCTTGGCAAGGCCCATGCTTGGTAAACCCCGCATGACGGCCTACCGCATCACGCTCAACGGCAGGACCTGGGTCTTCGATGACCTGCGGGCGCTCATGTCCTGCGCCTCGCCGCGCCGCTCCGGCGACGAACTGGCGGGCCTGGCGGCGCAGAGCGACGAGCAGCGCGTGGCCGCGCGGCACGTCCTGGCGGACCTGCCGCTGCGGGTGTTCCTGGAACAGCCGCTGGTGCCCTACGAGGCCGACGAGGTCACGCGCCTGATCCTGGATACGCACGCCGCCGCGGCCTTCGCGCCAGTGGCGGACCTGAGCGTGGGTGAGTTCCGCGACTGGCTGCTGTCCTATGCCGCGACCACCGAGGCCCTGGCCGCGCTGGCGCCGGGCCTTACGCCGGAGATGGTGGCGGCGGTCAGCAAGCTGATGCGCAACCAGGACCTGATCGCGGTGGCGGCCAAGTGCCGCGTGGGCACCGCGTTCCGCAGCACCATAGGACTGCCTGGGCGCCTGGCCTGCCGCCTGCAGCCCAATCATCCCACCGACGATCCGCTGGGCATCGCCGCCTCGATCCTCGATGGCCTGCTGTTCGGCATGGGCGACGCCGTGATCGGCATCAATCCTGCCAGCGACTCGGTGCCCGACACCATCCGCCTGCTGCAGATGCTGGACGAGCTGCGGCAGCGCTACGACATCCCCATGCAATCCTGCGTGCTGGCGCATGTCACCAACAGCCTGCGTGCCATCGAGCGTGGTGCGCCGCTGGATCTGGTGTTCCAGTCCATCGCCGGCAGCGAGGCCGCCAACCGCGGCTTCGGCGTGGACCTGGCGCTGCTGCGCGAGGGCATGGAGGCGGCTCAGTCGCTCAAGCGCGGCACCGTGGGCGGCGACGTCATGTACTTCGAGACCGGGCAGGGCAGCGCGCTGTCGGCCAACGCGCATCACGGCGTGGACCAGCAGACCATGGAGGTGCGCGCCTACGCCGTGGCGCGCGAGTTCTCGCCGCTGCTGGTGAATACCGTGGTCGGCTTCATCGGGCCGGAATACCTCTACGACAGCAAGCAGATCATCCGCGCCGGCCTGGAGGACCATTGCTGCGGCAAGCTGCTGGGCCTGCCGATGGGCGTGGACGTCTGCTACACCAACCATGCCGAGGCCGACCAGGACGACATGGACACGCTGATGACGCTGCTGGCCACTGCCGGCGTGAACTTCGTCATCGCCGTGCCGGGCGCGGACGACGTGATGCTGGGCTACCAGAGCCTGTCCTGGCATGACGTGCTGGGCCTGCGGCATCTGCTGAAGCTGCGCCCCGCGCCGGAATTCGAGGCCTGGCTGCAGCGCATGGAACTGCTCGACGGCCAGGGGCGCCTGGCACCGCCTGGCGAGCAGCTGATGCGCCGGATGCTGGCATGAGCGGCGTGATCCCCGATCCCTACGCCCGCCTGCGCGCCACCACGCCGGCCCGCATCGGCCTGGGCCGCGTGGGCGATGGCCTGCCGACGCGCGCGGTGCTGGAGTTCCAGGCCGCGCACAGCCGCGCGCGCGACGCGGTGCACGGGCGTGCGGACTTTGATGCCGTGGCGAATGCGTTGGCGCCACTGGAGAGCCTGCGTGTGCGCAGCCGGGTGGAGGATCGCGCGCAGTACCTGCGCCGGCCGGACCTGGGGCGGCGCCTGCGCGAGTCTGACCTCTCGTTGCTGCCGCGCGGCGACTGGGACCTGGCCTTCGTGATCGCGGACGGCCTCTCCGCCGAGGCGGTGAATCGCCATGCCGCGCCGCTGGTGCACGAGACCCTGCATCGCCTGCCGGGTTGGCGCGCTGGGCCGGTGGTGTTGGCGGAGCAGGCGCGGGTGGCGTTGGGGGATGAGGTGGGGGAGGTGCTGGGGGCGAAACTCGTCGCGGTGCTGGTGGGTGAAAGGCCGGGTTTGTCGGTGGCGGATTCGCTGGGGGTCTATCTCACCTGGGAGCCGCGGGTGGGGCGGGCGGACTCGGAGCGCAACTGCATTTCCAACATCCATGGCAATGGGCTGTCGGTGCAGCGGGCGGCGGATACGCTGGCTTGGTTGCTGGATGAGGCCAGGAGTCGGAGGGTGACGGGGGTGGGGTTGAAGCTGGAGGCCTTGGACAACGGCGTTTCCAGCCCGGCAATCCCAGCCTGACCGTTCATGCCGAGTGCCGCGTAGCGGCGTATCGAGGCACGCACTGCGGTCGCTCCCTCTCCCCTTGCGGGAGAGGGTTGGGGAGAGGGGGCTCCCTATGAAACTCTTCGATGGTCTTCTGTGGTGGCGGTCCTAGACCGCTCCGGTGTTATTGATCTCTGATGGTTTATTTCGCCTAAGGGCGACTTACCTTTCTTCGCCTAGAGGCGCCTACTGTTGGTGCTTGTGCAAAGAAAGGTAAGCCAAAGAAAGCACACCCCGGCATCCGCAGCCCCGCTGATGCGGGGCGACCTGCGCGGGGGGCGCCCGCGACGGGTCGGACACACAGGCCATCCATGGCCTGCGTGTCCTCGGCCGGGCATCCATGCCCGGCTCGACCCTGCGTTCGACCCCCGCGCAGGTGCTTCTGCAAGGGGGCCCAACGTCAAAAGCATTCGCTTGCGCTCACCAAGAGCTTGAAAAGCGTGACCGAGAGGAAAGGTCTTGATCCTTCGTAGATAATGCGCCCCCCATGGCCCGCCCCTACGATCTCGTCGCCACCGCCCTCGCCGAACAGCGTGATTCGCTGCTGGCGCGGGACTACGTGCGCTTCGCCAGGCTGGTGGAGCGGGCGCAGCGCGGCGGCAAGATGGACGTGGCCCGGCTGCAGCAGGATGTGGAGAAGGCCAAGGAGCGGGTGGAGCAGCGCAAGCTGCTGGTGCCGGCGGACCTGAACTATCCGGACGAGTTGCCGGTGGTGCAGGCCAAGGCCGAGCTGCTGGAGGCGATCCGCGATCACCAGGTGGTAGTGGTCTGCGGCGAGACCGGCTCGGGCAAGACCACGCAGCTGCCCAAGCTCTGCCTGGAGCTGGGCCGCGGCACGCGCGGGCTGATCGGGCATACGCAGCCGCGCCGGCTGGCGGCGCGCAGCGTGGCCAACCGCATCGCGGCGGAACTGCACGGCAATCTCGGCGACACGGTGGGCTACGAGACGCGCTTCGACCGCCGCGTGTCGGAGCGCTCGCTGGTCAAGCTGATGACCGACGGCATCCTGCTGGCCGAGCTGGGGCGCGATCACCTGCTGACCAGCTACGACACCATCATCATCGACGAGGCCCACGAGCGCAGCCTCAACATCGACTTCCTGCTGGGTTGGCTCAAGCGCATCCTGCCGCAGCGTCCGGACCTGAAGGTCGTGGTCACCTCGGCGACGCTGGACCCGGAGCGCCTGTCGCGGCACTTCAGCGGGGCGCCGATCAAGCTGGTCTCCGGGCGCACCTATCCGGTGGAGCAGCGCTACCGCGCATTACCCGACGACGGCGATCTCGAAGGAGGCATCGCCAGCGCCATCGAGGAACTGTGGCGGCCCACGCCCAAGGGCGACGTGCTGGTGTTCCTGCCCGGCGAACGCGAGATCCGCGATGCGGACCGCGTGCTCAGTGGCCGCTTCCCGCGCGCCGAGGTGCTGCCGCTGTACTCGCGCCTGGCGGCACAGGCGCAGGACAAGGTGTTCTCGCGCGGCAGCCAGCCGCGCATCGTGCTGGCCACCAACGTGGCGGAGACCTCGGTCACCGTGCCGGGCATCCGCTACGTGGTGGATACCGGCACCGCGCGCCTCAACCGCTTCTCGCCGCGCACCGGCGTGCAGCAGCTGCAGATCGAGCCGGTGTCGCAGGCGGCGGCCAACCAGCGCGCCGGCCGTTGCGGGCGACTGGGGCCGGGCATCTGCATCCGCCTCTATGCGGAGGACGACTTCGCCGCGCGCCCGGCCTTCACCGATCCGGAGATCAAGCGCGCCAACCTGGCGGGCGTGATCCTGAGCATGATCGCGCTGGGCCTGGGCGAGGTGGACGACTTCCCCTGGGTGGACGCGCCGGACTCGCGCAACGTCAGCGACGCCTACCGCCTGCTGCAGACGCTCGGCGCGCTGGACGACTGGCGCAAGCTGACGCCGCTGGGCGAGGAGCTGTCGCGCCTGCCGCTGGACCCACGCGTGGCGCGCATCGCGCTGGCTGGGCGCGGCAAGGCGCAGGCCGACGCGATCTGCGTGCTGGCGGCGGCGATGTCGGTGCAGGACCCGCATGAGGTGCCGCCCGATGCGCAGGACGCGGCGCGCAGCGCGCACAAGAGCTGGCAGCACCCGAAGTCGGACTTCCTGACGCTGCTCAATCTCTGGCAGCGCTGGAAGACCTGGAGCGACGAGTCCTCCAACCGACAGCTGCGCCGCGTTTGCCGCGAGCACTTCGTGAATTTCCTGCGCATGGAGGAATGGGAGCAGGTCTACCGCCAGCTGCGCGACATGCTCGGCATCAAGGGCGAGCCGGCGCGGCTCAAGCCGAAGGACCTGGACGCGCTGTATCCGCAGCTGCACGAGGCGCTCCTGGCCGGCCTGATCGACCATATCGGCCTCAAGCTGCCGGAGAAGGGTGAGTACCAGGGGCCGCGCAACCGCCGCTTCCGCATTCACCCCGGCTCGGCGCTGGCCAAGAAGGGCCCACAGTGGCTGATGAGCGCGCAGCTGGCGCAGACCAGCCAGCTGTTCGCGCGCACCAATGCGTCGGTGGAGCCGGAATGGCTGGAGCGTGTCGGCGCGCACCTGATCAAGCGCAACGTGCTGCACCCGGAGTGGCACTCCGAGCGCGGCGAGGTCACTGCCACCGAGCATGTCAGCCTGCTGGGCCTGCCACTGCTGACGCGCCAGCGCAACTACGGCGCCACCAACCCGGTGGAGGCGCGCGCCATCTTCGTGCGCGAGGCGCTGCTGCGCGGCGAGATGTCACGCAAGCCCTCGTTCCTGGAGCAGAACCTGGCGCTGATCGAAGAGGTGCAGGACAAAGAGGCGCGCCTGCGCCGGCCCGACCTGCTGGCCAACGACGAGCAGCTGGAGCGCTTCTACCTGGAGCGCTTGCCGGAGAACATCTGCACCACGCGGCAGTTGAAGGACTGGCTGCGCCACGACCCCAAGGCGCAGTCGCAGATGCGCATGCAGGAGGCGGACGTGCTGCGCCCCGGCGCGGACGCCAACGTGGAATCGCAGTTCCCGGATCACATGGACATCGCCGGCCAGCGCCTGGGCCTGAGCTATTCGCACGAGCCGGGCGAGGAGCATGACGGCGTCACCTTCCACGTGCCGCTGGCGGCGGTGCACACGCTGCCCGAGCACGTCTTCGACTGGCTGGTGCCGGGCCTGCGCACGGCCAAGATCGAGGGGCTGATCCGTACGCTGCCCAATGCGCTACGGCGCTACTGCACGCCGGCGGCGGAATACGCCCGCGCGCTGGCGGAGCGCTTCGATCCGCCGCCGGAGCGCCCCATCGTCGAGGCCATGGCCGAGGCACTGAAGTCCATGACCGGCGCGCCGATCACGCTCGAGTCCTTCGCGCCCGACAAGCTGGAATCCCACCTGGTGCCGCGGCTGCAACTGGAAGACGCGCAGGGCAAGCTGCTGGGCACCGGCAACACGCTGGCGTCGCTGCAGGGCCGCTTCGCCGGGCAGGCGCGGCAGGCCCTGAACACGGCGGCCACGCGCGACGACACGCTCAGGCAGTGGAAGCGCGACAACCTCGGCGACTGGGATTTCGAGAAGCTGCCGGAGACGGTGCCGATGGCCGGTGCCAAGGCCTGGCCGGCGCTGCAGGCCGAGGGCGAGAAGGCCAACCTGCGGCTGTTCGAATCGCCCGAGGCGGCAGCCGAGGCGCATCGCGCCGGCACGCGCACGCTGCTGCTGGCGCGCATGCCGGATCGCACGCGCGACCTGCTCAAGGCGGTGAAGAGCAAGCTCGGCCTGCAGCTGATGAGCCTGAAGCTGGCACCGGAGGCGGTGGCCGACGCCCTGGCGCGCCGCGCCGCCGAGCAGGTGCTGCTGGCGGCGCCGATCCGCGACAAGGCCGGCTTCCAGCAGGCGCTGGAGAAGCGCGGCGCCTTCAGCATCGAGGCCTACAAGCGGCTGGACGAACTGGCAGCCTGGCTGGGCACCGCCGCGGAGCTGCGCAAGAAGCTCGATGCCCTGGGCAACCGCTGGCCGGTGCCGCTGGCGGACCTGCGCCAGCAGCTCAGCAGCCTGTTTTCGGAGGGCTTCCTGGACGCGATCCCGGAGCCCCAATGGGCGCGCATGGCGGTCTACCTGCGCGCCTTCGGCATCCGGCTGGACCGCCTGCAGAACAAGCCCGCCCGAGACGAGGAGCTGACCCGCCAGGTTCAGCCCCTGGTCGCCAAGCTGCCCGGCCCCTTCCACGCCGCCCGCTGGATGCTGGAAGAGTGGCGTATCACCTTGTTTGCACAGGAATTGAAGGCCCAGGGCTCGCCCAGCGCGGCGCGCATCACGGCACTGGTGGCCGAGACGCCCTAGCCGCTGCGGGCAAGGCATATCCCCCGTTTGTGCTATTTTTCCTACGTTGTGTCAGGATAAAATGACAGCAGGCCCGGTCCGCAAGAGACCAAAGCCGGGGGATTCAGGGGACCCCAGCCTAAAGTTACGGAAAACATGGCCGCTACCCGGATGACCATCAGATCCAGGCCATGCGCATCGACCTATCCAGTGCCGCGTTGCAGCCCACCGCCAGTCGCTTGAATCCTGGCGGGCTGCCGGCGTTCGCACTGGCCATGGACATGCCGACGCTCAAGGTTCCGGTGCTGCAGCTGTCGCAGGCGGCCCCGCCGCCGCAGCCGCCGATGGGTACCGTGCTGATGCAGATGCTGGGGCAGCCGCCGCCGGCTAACTGGCAGCTGCGCGCGCTGGACCCCATGAGCTATGCGCCAAACCAGCCCGACCCGGAGATGCCGCAGACCCTGTCGCTGGAGCTGCAGCTGGTCAGCTCCGACGGCCACGCCCTGCCGGCGCGGCTGGTGCTGTCGATCTTCGCCCTGGCGCGCGAGCAGGCCCCGGGCCTGGTTGAGGCGCTGCGCCGGCATGACACCTCGGTGATGCCGGGGCCGATCCTGGAGCGTACCGCGGCAGAACTCGCGGGTTCGCGCCACGGCTTCGAATGGACCGCCGATGGCCGCGCGCTGTGGCAGGCCCAGGCCCTGGCGATGCGCGGCTGGCTGCAGATCCGTCCACGCGAGTTGCCGCGCAAGCCGGGCGCGCTGCTGCGGGGGCAGGCCGATCCGGACGAGTTCGAGCCCGAGCCGCCGCCGCAGGCTTCGCCGTCGCCGATGCATGACGATGGCATGCCGACCGTGGGTGTGGGCCAGTGGCTGTGGCTCAGCGCAAAGGGTTTCGGCAGCTGGCTGAAGGCCTACTGGTAGCCTGAAGCTGTAAAATACCGGCCTGCCCGCGCCCCGCGGCGTCCGGAATCCACTCGTGTCCAAGAACATCCCCGCCGACGAGCGCCTGATCGCCGCGCTCGACGTTCCCGCCGCCCCCGAAGCCCGCGCGCTGGTCCAGCGCCTCGGCGACTCGGTGCGTTTCTACAAGATCGGCATGGAGCTGCTGATGGCGCCGGGCTTCTTCGAGCTGCTGGACTGGCTCAAGGCCCAGGACAAGAAGGTCTTCGTGGACCTGAAGTTCTTCGACATCCCCGAGACCGTGGCGCGCGCGGTGAAGAACCTGAGCGAGCGCGGCGCCGATTTCTGCACCATCCACGGCAACCAGTCGATCATGGAAGCGGCGGCCAAGGCCAAGTCCGGCAATACCAAGGTGCTGGCCGTGACCGCGCTGACCAGCCTGGACCAGGGCGACCTGAACGACCTGGGCTTTGCGGTGGACGTGGCCGAACTGGTGCTGTCCCGCGCGCGCCGCTCGCTGCAGGCCGGCTGCGACGGCGTGGTGTCCTCGGGCCTGGAGGTGGAGCGCCTGCGCCGCGAGGCCCCGCGCGAGCTGATCTGCGTGACCCCCGGCATCCGCCCGGTGGAAAACCGCGTAGAAGCCGACCAGAAGCGCATCATGACCCCCGCCGCCGCGATCCGCGCCGGCGCCGATTACCTTGTGGTGGGGCGCCCGATCCGCGACGCCGCCGACCCGCGCGCCATGGCGCAGGCCATCCAGACCGAAATTGCCGAGGCTCTCCGTGCAGCTTGATAACGATCGTTTCCTGCGGGCCCTGAAGCGCCAGCCGGTGGACCGCACCCCGGTGTGGATGATGCGCCAGGCCGGCCGCTACCTGCCGGAGTACCGCGAGTCGCGCAAGAAGGCCAAGGACTTCATGGCGCTGTGCCGCAACCCGGAGCTGTGCTGCGAGGTCACGTTGCAGCCGCTGGCGCGCTACCCGCTGGACGCGGCGATCCTGTTCTCCGACATCCTGACCATTCCCGATGCGATGGGCCTGGGCCTGCGCTTCGTCGAGGGCGAGGGCCCGGTGTTCGACCGCCCGGTGCGCGACGCGCACGCGATCGAGGCCATCGGCGTGCCGGACCCGGAGGGCGAGCTGCGCTACGTGATGGACGCGGTGCGCACCATCCGCGGCGCGCTGGGCAGCAAGCTGCCGCTGATCGGCTTCGCCGGCAGCCCCTGGACCCTGGCCACCTACATGGTGGAAGGCGCCGGCGGTTCGGACTACGCCAACATCAAGCGCATGGCCTTCGACGCGCCGGAGATGCTGGACAGCCTGCTGGCCAAGCTGTCGGCCAGCGTCAGCCTCTACCTGGAAGCGCAGATCGCCGCCGGCGTGAACGCCGTCATGGTGTTCGACACCTGGGGCGGCGTGCTGAGCCCGGGCCTGTACGAGCGCTTCTCGCTGCAGCCGATGCAGCGCATCGTGGCGCACCTCAAGCGGGTGGCGCCGCAGCTGCCGGTGATCCTGTTCACCAAGAACGGCGGCCAGCATCTGGAGCGCATGGCGGCCACGGGCTGTGACGCGTTGGGTGTGGACTGGACCACGGACCTGTCGGTGGCGCGTGCGCGCGTCGGCGACAAGGTGGCGTTGCAGGGCAACATGGACCCGCTGTCGCTGTTCGCACGGCCGGAACGCATCGAGGCGGAAGTGGCGCGGATCCTGCAGGACTTCGGCCATGGCCCGGGGCACGTGTTCAACCTGGGTCACGGCATCCTGCCGCAGACGCCACCGGAGCATGCAGGGGCGATGATCGAGGCGGTCCGCCAGCTGAGTCCGGCGTACCACAAGTAGGAAGGGCGCTGGCGTTCAGCCTGCGGTCAGCGGCGGCGGTAAGACTGGTCGGCATATAACTGCGGCCGAGGGAGAGTCGGCGTATGTTTTCGATCCTGCTACCCGGGTACCTCGTTGGCATCATCAAGTTCTCGATGATGCTGGCGGTGCTGCTGTTCTGGTTCACGGCGATGCTGCCGGGCCTGTTGCTCAAGCTGGTGCCGGTGCATGCCCTGCAGCGTGCCGCCAGCCGCTACTGCGTGTGGATCGCCACACAATGGGTCGGCAGCAACCACCTGCTGTACCGCTTCATCCACCCGCTGCGGTGGGACATCGATGTGCGCGGCCGCCTGGAGCCGGGCAAGAGCTATCTGCTGATCAGCAACCACCAGAGCTGGGCCGATATCCTGGTGCTGTTCGACCTGCTGCACGGCCGCACGCCGTTCGCGCGCTTCTTCATGAAGCAGCAGCTGATCTTCGTGCCGATCATCGGGCTGGTGTGCTGGGCCATGGACTTCCCCTTCATGAAGCGCCACTCGCGCGAGGCTATCGCCGCCAACCCGGCGCTGCGCGGGCAGGACCTGGAAGCCACGCGCCGTGCCTGCGAGGTCTACCGCAGCGAGCCGGTGACGGTGGTGAATTTCCTGGAAGGCACCCGCTTCACCGAGGCCAAGCGCCAGGCCAGCGGCTCTCCCTACAAGCACCTGCTCAAGCCCAAGGCCGCCGGGCTGTCGTTCACGCTCAACGCGATGGGCGAGCAGTTCGCCGGCATCGTGGACGTCACCATCGCCTACCAGCCCGCCACCAAGGGCCTGGTCTGGAGCTGGCTCTGCGGCGAGCAGGACCAGTTGGCGATGCACGTCGACCTGCTGCCGGTGCCGGCCGAGTTGCTGCACGGCGACTACGACGGCGACGCGGAATTCCGCGCGCGCTTCCAGGCCTGGGTCAACGGCCTGTGGCAGCGCAAGGACGCGCGCCTGGAGCGCATGCTGGTGGACCGGCCGGCGATGTCGCAGCGGCCCGCGGCGCAGGCCTGACCGGAATCACTCGCAGGAGCGGCCGTTGGCCGCGAGCGAGTTCGCGGCCAACGGCCGCTCCTGCGAAGCGAGCGGGCCGCTCAGTACGACCGCCCGTCCTTGTGCGCGAACTGCCAGCCGCCGTCGGGGCCGATCACCGCCGCGAGATCGTCGTCCGGGTAGTTCACCGAATCGCCGCGCGTGCGGTCGCCCACTTCCAGGTACACCACCAGCTCGTCGCCGCGGTTCACCAGGTGGTGCGCGTTGTTGCTGCCGGCGCGGAAGCCCGCGCACATGCCCGGCTCCAACGGCGTCTCCCCCTGGTCGGTGACCAGCACCGGGTGGCCCTCGAGGATGTAGATGAACTCGTCCTGGCGCGAGTGGCTGTGGCGCAGGGCCGAGATCGCGCCCGGCTGCAGGCGCGTCAGGTTCACGCCGAAGTTGCGCAGGCCGAAGGCCTCGCCCAGGGCACGCTTCTGCCGGCCCGAGACGCGCGAGGCGAAGGGTTCCGGGTAGTTGCTGGGCTTGGCGCGGGGGGCGACGTCGGTGGCGGCGATAGCCGCCGGATGGTATTCGGTACTCATGCTGATCCTCTTCCCTGCGCATATTTTACCTCTGCGCAGGGCACATCAGCTCACCCCCAAAGGGTAGTTGTACGACCCAAGGAAGCTCCGAAGAAGTCCGTTCGTGCTGAAGCCCTGGGCCTGTCGAAGGATCGAAGCATGGGCGGACTTCCCGCAAGGTCACTCAATGGGTAGCCGACCACCCTTCGACAGGCTCAGGGCGAGCGGCAACCAGATCAGCGCATCCCCAAGGCGCCTTCAGGCGCTGCGCCGGCACTCCGCGCTGCCCGCCACGCGGGAGCGGAAATACAGGGCGATCAGCTCGAACACGCCCAGCGGCGCCAGCTTCAGCAGCAGGGTGTCGGTCAGGTACTCGCCGCGCGGATGGCGCTGGCGGGTAACGCGGCGCAGCCGGCGGTGCGCCTCCAGGTGCAGCTTCGGGCAGTCCGTGACCTGGTCGTGCGCGGCCGTGTAGTAGCGATAGGCCTGTTCCGGCTGGCCGGAGGCCAGCGCGGCGTCGCCGTCGCGCCAGAGGCTTTGCGCCGATGCGGCGCGCTGCGCGAAGGGTTCCATCAGCGGCCGCTCAGGCAGGCGTTGAGGTCACCGTTGAGCAGGTCCACCTTGGAGCGGTCCTCGATGCTGCTGCGCTGGTACTTGTCGCGGTCGGTACGGGTCAGCGCCAGCTCCTTGGCCAGGTTGCGGGCGTCGGCGGCGGAGTTGTCGCGGGCCTGCTGGGCGGCCGACAGCTCGGCGCGCAGCCTGGCCAGCTCCGCATCCTTGGCGGCGGTAGCCGGCACGTCCTCGCTGACCTGGGCGTGGCGCTGCAGGCTGGCGATACGGGCCTGCAGGGCATCGCGCTGCTGGCGCAGCACCTCGGCTTCCGCGCGGGCGGCATCGGCGGCGGCCTGCGTGGAGTCGATCTGGTCGCGCAGGCCGTTGGACAGTTCCTGCACGTCGGCCAGTTGCTGCTTGAGCTTGGCCGAGTCGTCGGTGGCTTCGAACACGGGGCCGCGCGGCGGCGCGTCCATCGGCTCCTCGGCGAAGGCCGGGGCGGCGGCAAGGACGAGGGCGGCGAGCAGCAGGCGGGACGGAGTACGCATGGGCGATCCTGTGGGCAGACGGATCGCCGAAGCGTAGCGGATGGGGGCGGGTGGCGCGACTGCCGCCGCCTCGATCAGCCGCGCAGTTCCTTCAGCACGGCGGCGGTTTCCGGACGCACGCCGCGCCACAGGGCGAAGCTCACCGCGGCCTGCTCCACCAGCATGCCGAGGCCGTCGGCGATGCGCGCCGCGCCCTGGGCACGGGCCCAGGCGGCGAAGGGCTCGTGGGCCTGGCCATAGCTCAGGTCATAGCAGGCGCCGCCCGGCGCGAGCAGCTGGCCCGGCATCTTCGGCATGAAACCCTGGTGGCCGGTGGAGACGGCGTTGACGATCACGTCGTAGAGGTCGCCCTTGAGCGCGGCGTGCGTGCGCGGAGTGATGTGGCCCTGCGGCTTGAACTGCTCGGCGATCTCTTCCGGCTTCCAGGGGTTGCGGCTGGACAGCACCAGCTCGGCGGGCTTCTCCGCCAGCAGCGGCTGCAGGATGCCGCGCGCGGCGCCGCCGGCGCCGATCACCAGCACGCGCTTGCCGGCCAGCTCGATGCCGCAGTTGCGGCGCAGGTCGGTGATGAATCCCTCGCCATCGCTGTTGTCGCCCTGCCAGCCGTCCTCGGTGCGCAGCAGCGTGTTCACGGCGCCGGCCAGCTGGGCCCGCTCGCTGACCTGGCCGCAGAGCTTGGCCACCGCCAGCTTGTGCGGCAGCGTGACGTTGAAGCCGCGGTAGCCTTCGGCGTGGAGCTGTGCCAGGCGCTCGGCCAGCGCCGCGGGGGCAATCTCGATGGCTTCGTAACCCAGGGACTGTCCCGTCGCCTCGGCGAAACGGCCGTGGATGAAGGGAGATTTGCTGTGGCTGACGGGAGAGCCGATGACGGCGTAGCGATCCATGGAGAAGACAGGCTGGCGGTGCGGCCGGCGGGCCGGGGGCGGCAGTTTGCCCGAAGCTCCGGCGCGGGGAAACCAGCCTGCTTCCGCCGGGTTCCGCGGGCAGCCTGCGGACACGGCCCTGAGGTAGGATCGGAACCAGACTTCCCGGGGACCCTGAATCGCCACTCGCACGGCCGCACCGCGCGCCGGCGACCCGCCGCATGACCGACCTTTCGCGAACCGCCCCCGAACCCAGGATGCCCGGCGCCGGCAAGGGCGGCGTGCTGCCCGAAGGCACGCGCCTGATGGAGTACGAGATCCGCCGCGTGCTGGGCAAGCCCGGCGGCTTCGGCGTGACCTACCTGGCGCTGGATACCAACCTCGACCACGAGGTGGCGATCAAGGAATACCTGCCGGTGGAGTTCGCCCTGCGCATGGCCGACGGCCAGGTCGTCGTGCGCTCCGAGGAAGACGCCGCCGCCTTCGACTGGGGCCGCCGCTGCTTCCTCAACGAGGCGCGCCTGCTGGCGCGCTTCAACCATCCCAACGTGGTGCAGGTGCACCGGCTGTTCGAGGCCAACGGCACCGCCTACATCGTCATGGACTACGTCCGCGGGCGCTCGCTGGCCGAGGAGTTGCGCGGCACCGTGATCGCGGAGCAGGCACGCCTGGAGGCCTTGCTGCTGCCGCTGCTCGATGGCCTGCAGAACGTGCATACCACCGGCGTGCTGCACCGCGACCTCAAGCCGGAGAACATCCTGCTGCGCGACGACGGCTCGCCGGTGCTGATCGACTTCGGCGCCGCGCGCGGCGAGCTGGGCAGCCACAGCCGCTCGATGCTCAACGTGCTCACCGCCGGCTATGCCCCAGTGGAGCAGTACTCGCAGAAGGGCAACCAGGGACCCTGGAGCGACATCTACGCCCTGGGCGGCGTGATCCATCGCGCGCTCACGGGGCACAAGCCGCCGGATGCGGTGGACCGCCTCGGGCAGGACCCGTTGCAGCCACTGGAGAACCTCGTCACCCAGGGCTTCGACGCCAACTTCCTGCGCGCCGTGGACTGGGCGCTGCGCGTGCCGATCGCCGAGCGTCCGCAGACCGTGGCCGACTGGCGCCGCGCGCTGACCGGCCAGACCCTGGTCGCGCCACGGGCGGCCCCGTCCGTAGGCCTGGCGGCATCGCCGGTGGACCTGGACGTCACCCAGGACCCCACCGCCGCACTGGAAGACCCCGACGATGACCGCACGCAGCCGCTGGCGGCGCAGCAGGCGGCGCGGGTGCCGGCATCCATGCTGCTGACGCCGCGGACCTTGCCGGCCTGGCTGCCGCGCGCGGCGATGGCCGCCATGCTGCTGCTGGCCCTGTTCGCCGCCGCGTTGTACTTCAACCCGGGCGAGGCGCCGCCGGCGGCGGAGTCGGCACAGGCTCCCAAGGTCCCCGCCGAACCGCCGCCGCTTGCGGTGACCGAGATTGAGCCCGAGCCGCAGCCCGCGCCGGCCACCTGGGACGAACCGGCACCCACGCCGCCGCCGCTGCGGATGCCGCCCGCCGCGGCGCCCCCGGCGAAAGACAGGAAGGCCTCACCCGCGGCGACGGTCGCCGCCACGCCGCGACCGTCGCCGGCCCCCGAGCTGACCGAGATGCTGCCGCCGCTCAACTACGTACGCCAGCAGGCCGGTGTGCCGCTGCTGAACTGGGCCCAGCCCAACGTGCGCGCCGCGCAGCATTGGGCGGAGCAACTGGCCGGAGAGGGCTGCAAGCCACGCGTGAACGCCGACCCGGCCTGGCGCGCGCAGTACCGCGACACCCTGTTCCACGCCTATTCCAATGCGCCTTACGAGGGCTGGCGCCGCACGCCCGGGCAGGTGGTAGCGCGCTGGAACGAAGGCAGTCGTCACTACAGCCACGAGAGCGGCCGCTGCCTGGAGCCTCGCGACGGCTGCGGCCAGTACGCGCAGCTGGTGGATACGCAGGTACGCAAGGTGGGCTGCGCGCGGGCGCGCTGCGAGACGGCCGAGATCTGGGTCTGCACCTACTCGGTGCCGCCGCAGTAGTTCGGCTTTATCCGGGAAAGCACCGCGCCCGCATGCGCGAGCAATACGCCAGCAGGTTCGGGTAGCGCCGCGCCGCATCGTTCAGCGGCGTCTTCATCGCCGGCTCGCAGATGTTGCCCAGGAAGCCATAGGCGGTGGCGTCGAAGTTCGTTGGCTCGGCACCGAAGAAGAACGGCTGCTCGCCGAGCAGCTCCGACAGCGCCCGCAGGTCGGCTTCGGCGCGGGCGTAGATGTCGGCCTGCGGGTGGCGGCCCATGCCGTGACCCCAGGCATCGCGGCGGATCTGCCCGCGGATCATGCGCGTGACCAGCGCCCGCACCGGCGCCGGGATCTTGCCGAAGAAGATCGGCCAGAACTGGTCCCAGCCCTTGGGATCGATCCAGCGCGAATACACCAGGCCCCAATAGGTATTCTCTTCCAGCATGCGGCGCATGGCGTGGGCCTGGCCGCGCTGCTGCGGGCTGAGCTTGGCGTCGAGGTCGATGCCGTGCTTCTGCGACAGGCGCTGGATGATGCGCTCGGAGTCGCAGATGGTCTCGCCATCGGCCACCACCACCGGCAGCTTGCCCACTGGCGCCTTGCGCGGGTCGGGCTGCCACTTGATCTCGTAAGGCAACCCGGCCAGCCGCAGCCAGGTCTCCAGCTTCATGCAGAACGGCGAGATGTTGGGCATGCCCAGCCCGGTGGGAAACTGGTGTAGCTCGATCGCCATCTGCCGCTCCTTGGGGATCTAGAGAGTGCCTATTCGGCGAGCCAGATCGCCGCCTGCTTCGAGTAATAGCTGAGAATCATGTCTGCGCCTGCACGGCGGAAGCACAGCAGGGCTTCCAGCATCGCCTTGCGCTCGTCCAGCCAGCCGTTCTGCGCGGCGGCCTTGAGCATCGCGTACTCGCCGCTGACCTGGTAGGCCGCCACCGGCACCGCGAACTCGTCCTTCACGCGGCGGATGATGTCCAGGTAAGGCATGCCCGGCTTCACCATCACGATGTCGGCGCCTTCCTGCAGGTCCAGCGCCACTTCGCGGATGGCCTCGTCGGTGTTGGCCGGGTCCATCTGGTAGGTCTCCTTGCCGCCCTTGCCCAGGTTGGCCTGCGAGCCCACGGCCTCGCGGAAGGGGCCGTAGAAGGCGCTGGCGTACTTGGCGGCGTAGGCCATGATCATGGTGTTGTGGCGGTGGTCGCGCTCCAGCACCTGGCGGATGTGGTTCACGCGGCCGTCCATCATGTCGGACGGCGCCACGATATCGGCGCCGGAGCGCGAGTACAGCAGCGCCTGGCGCCGTAGGATCTCGCAGGTGGCCTCGTTGTCGACGTAGCCCTGGGCATTGAGCACGCCGTCATGGCCGTGACGGGTGTAGGGGTCCAGCGCCACGTCGGCGATCACGCCGATCTCCGGCACCGCGTCTTTCACCGCCTTGATCGAGCGCACCATCAGGCTGTCGGCGTTCAGGGCCTCGGCGCCATCGTCGCTCTTCTTCTCCTGGGGGGTCACCGGGAACAGCGCCACGGCGGGCACGCCCAGCTTGAGCAGCTCGCGGCACTCGGCCACCAGCTGTTCCAGGGTCAGGCGGGTGACGCCGGGCATCGAGCCCACCGGGCCGGCCAGCGCACCCTCGGCCACGAACAGGGGCTGGATCAGGTTGGCCGGGGTGAGCGCGGTCTCGCGCACCATGGAGCGGATGAACGGGGCCTGGCGCGTGCGGCGCAGGCGGGTGGCGGGATACTGGCCTGGGGTCACGGTGGATTCCGGTGGATCGGGGCGGGGAGGGCCCTGGAGCAATTATACCGACCCCCCCGGGGAGGCACGGCGATTCGGCTATGATCCCGGTAGACCGCAAGATCCGTTCCGCCTTCCCGCATGGCCCGAGCCGAACCCGCCGACAACCTGGAGTCACTGCTGCGCGCCACCGCTGGCGGTGATGCCCTGGCGTTCCGGCGCCTTTACGACGCCAGTTCCCCGCATCTGTTCGGCCTGCTGATGCGTATATTGCAGCGTCGGGATTGGGCGGAGGAAGCCTTGCAGGATTGCTACATCAAAATCTGGCAGAAGGCGGATACCTACGCCCCTGAAAAGGGCCAGCCGCTGACCTGGCTGATGACCGTGGCGCGCTACCGCGCCCTGGACCTGCTGCGCGTCCGCCGGCCCGAGGTGGAGATGCCGGAGGAAGAGGATGCCCCGCCGATGACCTTCGCCGATGGAGCCGCCGACGACCCGCAGCTACGCGCCGTGGAGCGTGAGGGCATCCGCCGCCTCAACGATTGCATGACCGGCCTGGCGCCGGAGCAGCGCCGCAGCGTGCTGCTGGCCTATTACGAGGGCTACACCCACCAGGAGCTGGCCGCGTCGCTGAATGCGCCGCTGGGCACGGTGAAGAGCTGGGTACGCCGCGGCCTGCAGCGCCTGCGCGAGTGCCTGGAAGCCTAGGCCGATGAAATACCAGAACCCCAAGCTCCGCCAGATGCTCGCCGCCGAGTACGTGCTCGGCACGCTGCACGGTGCCGCGCGCCGCCGCTTCGAGCGCTTGCTGAAGAAGGACGCGGCGCTGGTCAAGGAACTGCGCTATTGGGAGCGCCGCCTGGCGCCGCTGCAGCGCAGCTTCAAGCCGGTGGTGCCGCGCGAGATCGTCTGGGCCGAGATCGAGCAGCGCATCCAGGCCGCCCGAGTGGTGGCGTTGCCGGCTGCGCGTTCCGTCACCGAGGACCGTGGCCGGCTGGGCTTCTGGCGCACGCTGTCGGCGGCCGCCTCGCTGGCGGCGGTGGGCCTGGGCTACGCGCTGTGGCTGCAGTTGCAGCAGTCACCGCAGGTGATCGAGCAGGTGCGCACCGTGCAGGTGATCCAGCCCATGCCCTACGTCGCCATGCTGCAGCCCACCAACGTGCCGGCGCAGTGGATCGTGGTGGTGACGCCGGCGCGGCGCAGCCTCAAGGTCAGCGCCGCCGGCAGCTACCCGCACGATCTGGACACGCAAAGCCTGCAGCTCTGGGTGCTGGACGACACCGGCCAGCCGCATCCCATGGGCCTGATGCCGGAAGGCAGCAATGCCGACCTGCCGCTGCCCGAGATGAAGATGCCGCAGAAGCCGGTGATCGCCGTCAGCCTGGAGCCCAAGGGCGGTTCGCCCACCGGCCTGCCGACCGGGCCCGTGCTCACCACCGCGCCGCTGCTGCAGCTGTAACAAATCTCCGGTTTCCCGGGGCTGCCGGGCTCGGCTACTCTTGAGAGCCGCGGACGAGCCAGAGCCCCCTGCATGCGCATCGGCATCGCCATCGACGTCAGCACTGACGTGTCCCACGAGTTCGTCGTGGAGAACCGCATCCAGGTGTTGCCCAGCACGATCCACATGGGCGACAGCAGCGTGGTCTACGGCCGCGAGCCCGAGCGCAGCCGCGCGTTCTATGAGGAGCACCTGGACGAACGCGCGCTGGACGCCGAAACCTCCGCCTTCAGCGTGCGCGAGATCGAGGAACTGTTCCTGCGCCGCCTGGTGCTGGACTACGATTACGTCTTCCTGATCACGCTGACCGCGTCGCGCAGTCAGACCTACGAGAACGCGCACAAGGCCGCGTTCGCGATCCTGCAGAGCTACGCGCCGATCCGCCGCGAGCACCGCGTGGAAGGCCCCTTCGGCATCCGCGTGGTGGATTCGCAGAGCCTGTTCACCGGGCCCGGCGTGCTGGCCTGGGAGGCGGCGCGCCTGGTGCAACAGGGGCATACGCCCCAGGACATCCGTGTGCAGCTGGATGACCTCACGCCCTACCTCCATTCCTACGTCGTGCCGCAGGACCTCTACTACCTGCGCACGCGCGCCGCGCGGCGCGGCGACCAGTCGGTGGGCTTCCTGGCCTACGTGCTGGGCCAGACCCTGGACATCAAGCCGATCATCCAGGCCGTGCGCGGCCAGACGCATGCGGTGGCCAAGGTGCGCCATTTCGACTCGGCGGTGGAGCGGCTGTTCCACCATGCCATCGGCCGCATCGAGGCCGGGCTGCTGGTGCCGCTGGTCAATGTCTCCTACGGCGGCAATCCCTCGCTGGTCTACGACATGCCCGGCTACACCGCCCTGCAGCGCACCGCCGAGCGCTATGGCGTGACGCTGATGCTGTCGACCATGGCGCCGGCCACGGCGGTGAACGTCGGCGTCGGTGCCCTGTCGCTGGCGTATTGCGGCGATGCCGGCGAACTCACGGAGCTGTAGGACGCGCGAGCCCACCGGATTGTGACCCGCAGCACATCGCTGCGCAGCCGTTGGTGCGGAGCAGGTCGATCAGCGCTGTAGGCTTTTTCCGTATCGGATGTCCCCTGACGGTGAATCCCGGTTTCCGGTGAAATGCCGCACAAAGCGGCACTTTTGGCCCGCGGACAATGGCGCATCACTATTAGATAGAGGGTGCCCGTGATGAAACCGTTTCTTCCCGCGCTGCGATTAGGCGCTGCCGCGTTGTGCCTCGGCATGGCGCCCAGTGCCCATGCGGGCCTGTTCGACAACCTGCTGGAGGCGCTCAAGCCCAAGCCGGTGGTCAGCTTCGAAGCCGCCAACTCCTCGGTTACCGAGGGCGGCGCCCGCAGCATCAATCTCAAGCTGTCGCGCAGCAGCACGCGTGAGGTGTCGCTGTCGTATGCGCGCGGCGGCAGTGCTTCCGCCAACGACTACAGTGCAACGCCCGCCACGATCCAGTTCGCCCCCGGCGAGACGCTCAAGACCATCAGCGTGACCACGGTGGACGACACCCAGGTGGAAGGCACCGAGACCCTGGTGCTGACCTTGGGCACGCCCGGCTACGGCAAGCTCGGCACGCCGGCGCAACACACGCTGACCATCGCCGACAATGACGTCGCGACGCCGACACTGAGCTTTTCCGCCGCCACCGCCAGCGGCACCGAGGCGCAGTCCAGCACGGTGGATGTGGTGCTGTCCGCCGCCAGCACGCAGACCGTCACGGTTGGCTACACCACCTCCGGCACCGCCACGCGCCCTGGTGACTGGCAGGTGGCGCCCAGCGGCACGCTGACGTTCTCGCCCGGCCAGACGCGCAAGACGCTGACCATCACGCCGGTGGATGACACGCAGGTGGAATCCGCCGAGACCGCCATCCTGACGCTGGCCTCGCCGGCCAACGCCACGCTCGGCAGCCCGGCCGTGCATACCCGCACGATCCTGGACAACGACTCGCCGCCCGTCTCGGGCAAGTGGGTCACCGGCTACTACGTCGGCTACGCCCGCGATCTCTACCCGGTGGAGGTGGTGGACTTCAGCGCCATGACGCACATCGTCATCGGCCGCGTGCGGCCGTTGGCCAACGGCAACCTGGTGACAGACTTCGACATCGACGCCGTGGAGGGTCCGCGTTGGGCCAAGCAGGTGGTCGCCGCCGCGCATGCCGCCGGCACCAAGGCCATCGTGATGCTGGGTGGTGCGGGTGAGTACGACGGCTTCGTCGGGGCCGCGTCCAACGCCAACCGCGCGCGCTTCGTCGCCAACCTGGTGGCGCTGGCCAACGAGTACGGCTTCGACGGCTACGACATCGACTGGGAACCGATCGAGGTCAAGGACCAGCCCAACGTGAAGCGTCTGGCGCAGGACCTACGCGCCGCCGCGCCGGGCAAGCTGCTGACCATCCCCATCGGCTGGATCAACAACAACTTCCCCGAGCAGGCCGAGCCCTGGTACGCCGAGATTGCGCCGCTGTTCGACCAGATCAACATCATGAGCTACGGCATGGCCTCCGGCTTCTGGGGCTGGAACACCTGGCACAGCTCCGCGATCTACGGCGAGACCGGCATGACCCCCACGTCCATCGACTCCACCGTGCGCCACTGGCTGCGCGTCGGCGTGCCGGCGGCCAAGCTCGGTATCGGCATCGGCTTCTACGGCTCCTGCTGGCGCGGCGTGACACAGCCCTACCAGTCCACCGACGGCGTGGATACCGGGGGCCTGCCGATCAACGGCAACGACGACAACGACATGAGCTACACCAACATCATGACGCTGTACTACAACGCCTCCGCCAAGCGCTGGCACGAGGCCGCCAAGGCGCCGTACCTGGGCTCCGCCACGCGCCTGGGTCCGCAGCAGTGCAACTTCATCTCGTATGAAGACCCGCAGTCCATCGCCGAGAAGGCGGTCTACGTGAAGCAGAACGGCCTGGGCGGCACGATCGTGTGGACGATCAACCAGGGCTACCTGCCGAATGCGCCGGCCGGCCAGCGCGACCCGCTGATGCAGGCGCTGAAGCAGGGGTTCCGGCAGTAGTGTCTCTTCCCTCTCCCCTTGCAGGAGAGGGGATACAAGTCAGCCGCCGAGCTTGCTGTCGAACCAGGCCAGCAGCTCGGCGGTGACTTCATCCCGGCAGGTGTCGTTCAGCAGCTCATGCCGCCCGCCATCCCAGATGCGCACGGCGACATCACCAAGGCCCGCCTTGCGGTAGTGCGCTTCCAGCGCGCGCGGACCCTTCTCGCCCTGGCAGGCGGGGTCGTCGCTGCCGGCAATCACCAGCACCGGCAAGTCCTTGGGAACGCGCGCCAAGCGGCCCTGGTCGCCGAGCCGCCCGCCCATCTGCATCAATGAAATCCACAGCGCCGCGCTGCAGCGGAAGCCGCAGCGCGCGTCGCGCACGTAGAGATCCACCTCTTCCTCGTCGCGCGACAGCCAGTCGAACGGCGTGCGGGCCGGCTTGAAGCGGCGGTTGAAGTCCTTGAACGTCAGTTGTTCGGCCAGCGCGCTGCGATGGCGGCCGCCGAACCAGCTCGCCTCCACGCGCAGCAGCGTGAGGCCGATGGCCCGCAGCGGGCCGAGATCGCCGCTGGTGGCGGAAAACACCGCGCCGCCCAGGTCGCGGCCGTGCTCCACGACATAGTCCTGCAACAGGAACGAGCCCATGCTATGGCCGAACATGAAATGCGGAAGGCGCTGCAGCTCCTGCTCCGCCAGTGCACGCACGCCGTTGATGGCCGACAGGGTGCGGTTCCAGCCGTCCTGGTCGGCGAAGTGCCCCAACTCGTCGGCATTGCGCACACTGCGGCCGTGGCCGGGCAGGTCCTGCGCGTAGACGGCGTAGCCGGCGGCGACCAGGGCCCGGGCGTAGCGCTCGTAGCGCGCGCCATGCTCGGCCATGCCGTGGACGATCTGCACCACGGCGCGGGCGCGCGCCGGCAGCCAGCGGTGGACACAGGCCTGGGTGCCGTCAGGCAGACGGTGCTGGAAGGTTTCGCGTTTCATCAACTGATTCCCCGTGGACCCATGCTCACATATCGCAGGGCAGGGGACAAACCCTGAACCGTACCTCGCTCCGTCCCGGAGCCCGGACGGCTAAGCTGGCGCCATGATCATCGGCCTGATTTCCGATACCCACGGCCTGCTGCGCCCCCGGGCGATGGACGCCCTGCGCGGCTGCAGCCTGATCCTGCATGCCGGCGACATCGGCGAGGGCGTGCTCACGCCGCTCCAGGCCCTGGCCCCGGTGCAGGCGGTTCGTGGAAACAATGACTTGCAGGGCCCCGAGGCGGCCGAGCCCGAGACCCGGCTGGTGGAGATCGCCGGCCGCCGGCTGTACCTGATCCATGACCTGAAGGAACTGCCGATCAACCCAGCGGCCGAGCGGATCGACGCCGTGATCAGCGGTCACTCGCACCGGCCGAAGATCGAGACGCGCCACGGCGTGCTCTACCTCAATCCCGGCAGCGCCGGACCGCGGCGCTTCAGCCTGCCGATAGCCCTGGCGAAGCTGCGGATCGAGGCTGGGGAGATGAAGGCAGAGATGGTGACGCTGTTGTAGGAGCGGCTATTAGCCGCTAGGCCCCATCGTGGCTAACAGCCGCTCTTGCAGATTTCACGGCTCCGGCGAATCTGCCGACGCATGCTTCTCACCCGCCCGTGGCTGCGGCTCGCGCACGAAGCCCAGCAGCTTCGGTGCCTTGGTCCGGTCCAGGCGCTCCAGCGGCAGGTTGGTTCCGGGCAGGTGCAGCGCCAGCGCGGTGGCCTGGCCGGAGGGCAGGGCCAGCGCCTCGGCGAGCTGGTCCTCGTCCACCGGGCCGGCGGCGGAGCCCAGGCGCGGCAGGGCCCAGTCCAGCTCGTTGTCCGGCAGCGCGGCCGGGCCGTACTCCGTCAGCAGCAGGATCGAGCCCTCCTCGTCCAGGAAAGCGCGGCTGGGCTGCTTCACGCGCTGGCCGGTGTGCACCTGCAGGCCTTCGCCGCCGTCGCAGGTCCAGAGCACGTAGGGCGCGGTGTCCAGGCGCACGTAGCCGCGCTGCGGGCCGTTCTGGAAATACCAGCGGCCGTATTCGTCGGCGCCGTAGTTGCGGCTGATGGTTTCCAGGATCTGCGGGCGCGAGATCAGCTCGCCGCGGATCAGCCAGCGGCCGCGACGGTCCAGGCTGAGCCAGCCGAACAGGGCCGGCACGTTGGGCCAGCGCGCCAGGGCACGCAGGACCCAATCTTCCATCGGAGCGTGGCCGGGTATGGACGGGGGCGTGTTCATGGGCGCAGGGTAGCGTCTCCGCCGGAACCTTTCGACCGTATGCCGGCCTTAGATGACAGCAAAAGCCTGGGAACGCCCATGAAAAAGCCTCTATTGCTACTTGCCGCCACCCTGGCCCTGTCGGCCTGCGCCACGGTCACGCCCTACCAGCCGGTCGACGGCGGCCTGGGCTATGCCGAGCAGAAGCTGGAGGCCAATCGCTACCGCGTGCGCTTCACCGGCAGCGGCAAGACGCCGCGGGCCACGGTGGAGAACTACCTGATGTACCGCGCGGCGGAGCTCACCGTGCAGAACGGCTACGGCTACTTCCTGGTGGCGGGCCGCGACGTGGAGACGCCTCAGCCGCGCTCCGGCAGCGGTGGCGGCGTCAGCTTCGGCTTCGGCTCCGGCGGCCATTCCGGTGTCGGCATCGGCCTGGGCACCGTGATCGGCGGCGACGAGCCCTCGCTGGCGCAGATGGACGTGCTGATGTTCGCCGGGAAGAAGCCCCCCAACCGGCCGGAGGCCTTCGACGCGCGCGAGGTGCTGGCCAACCTCGAGCCGACCATCCAGCGTCCCAAATAGGCGATCATGGCGGGCCCCACCCGCCACAGGATCTTCAAGCATGGTGCTCACCGGCCTGCAGTTGCAGGGCTTCCGCGAACTCGCGGCCGTCACGCCCGGTATCGACGTCGACGTCTACCAGCAGCACGGCAAAGACCCGCTGGACCCGGTGATCGGCCTGGGCCGTGCCGACGCCCGCATCGGCTTCTTCGGCCGCGACCCCGGCCGCGACGAGGTGCAGCACGGCGAGCCTTTCATCGGTGCCGGCGGGCAGCATGTTCGCCGCGCGCTCTATCGCCGCCTGCACGGCGGCAAGCCGCTGCCGGACTTCGAGGCCTCGCGTGTCGTCGGCCGCGACTTTTACTGGGCCAACACCGTCCCCTACAAGCCGCTGGGCAACAAGGCCTGGTCCACCAAGGTGAAGCAGCGCTTCCACCCGCTGATGCGCGAGCTGCTGGTGGGCCACTGGCGCGGCGACCGCATCATCACCCTGGGCCGCGAGGCCTTCCTGTGGTTCGGCATCGGCCAGACCAAGGTCGAGCGCGAGCGCCTGGAGGCCTTCTGGGAGAGCGAGGGCCGTTTCGAGGAGTCGGTGGCGGTGACGCTGGCCACCGACGACGGCCGCTCACGCCAGTTCCACATCTACCCGCTGCCGCACCCGTCGCCGCTCAACGCCACCTGGTATGCGCGCTTCCCCGGATTGCTGGATGCGCGCCTGGCGCAGCTCGACGTGCGCGCGGACAACCTGGCGCTGCCCTAGTGAATTCTCGTCGCGGCCGGAGGTCCCACTGACATGAAACCCGCACTTTCGGTCCTGGACCTGGCTCCCGTGCCCGCCGGCGGCAGCGCCGCCGAGGCCCTGCGCCGCACGGCGGAACTGGCGCGCCTGGCCGAGCTGCTCGGCTATGTGCGCTACTGGTTCGCCGAGCATCACAGCATGCCCAGCGTGGCCAGCTCCGCTCCGGAAATCCTCATCGGTCATGTCGCCGCCGCCACGGAGAAAATCCGCGTGGGCTCCGGCGGTATCATGCTGCCCAACCATCCTCCGCTGCGCGTGGCGGAGAATTTCCGCACGCTGGAAGCCCTGTTCCCGGGCCGCATCGACCTGGGCCTGGGCCGCGCGCCGGGCTCGGACTACGCCGCCAGCCGCGCGCTGCGCGCGGTGGACGGCGTGCGCTTCCCGGCGCTGCTGTCGGAGCTGCTGGCCTACTGCGGACAGTCCGAGTTTGGTGCCGACCACCCCTCGCGCAACGTGCTGGCCATGCCGGAGCAGGTGCCGCTGCCGCCGGTGTGGATCCTCGGTTCCAGCGGCGCCAGCGCGCAGCTTTCCGGCATGGCCGGCATGGGCTATGCCTTCGCCAGCCATTTCAGCCCGGCCCCGGCGGCGCCGGCCTTCAACCGCTACCGCGACAGCTTCGAGCCCTCCGCGCAATTCCCGCGGCCGCACGCAATCCTTGGCGTGGCGGCGGTCTGTGCGCCGACCCTGGAAGAGGCCGACCACCTCGCCAGCACCATGGACCTGGCCTGGCTGCGCATCCACCGCGGCGAGTTCCTGCCGCTGCCGAGCCCGGAAGAAGCCCAGGCCTATCCCTACAGCGAGGATGAGCGCGTGGTGGTGCGTGACCTGCGCAAGCGCAGCATCGTGGGCGATCCCGCGACCGTGCGGGCGCGCATCCAGGAGATGGCGCACGATGCCGGGGCTGACGAGGTGATGGTCGTCAGCAACATGCACGGCCACGCCGAGCGCATGCGCAGCTACGAGCTGATCGCGGAGGCGTTCAGCGCCTGAGCATTGCGTGGGAGCGACGCAAGTCGCGATCTTTTTTAGGCGACGTGGGACGATCGCGACCAAGGCCGCTTCCACGACCCACGTCGCCGTCAGGCGACGCCGGCGTCCGCGTCGCTTACCACCGGCCGGCTCTCCCGCGTCGCCCGCATGGCGCGGCCCGGCTCGCTGGCATCCACGATCTCGATATGGTCCTCGTGCACCGCCTGGATGGTGGCGGCGAAGGGCATGCCCATGAAGCGCGGCACGCGGTAGCTGACCGTATCGCCGACCTTGAAAGTGGCGGGGTCGAAGTTGAACTCAAAGGGGCAGGCTTCCTGCGTCATGGCATTCCTCCAGGGCCGCGGCATGGCCGGATTGTGCCCCAGGAGGGGGTTGCCGCCCTACCCGGAGCGGGGGAGGGGCCGTCGCGGAGTTGAAGCAAGGTTCATACTAGAATGGCCTTCCCAAGGTGGCGAGTCGACTCTTAAGTGTTTTTTGACATTCTGGTGGTGGTGGGCCTGGTGCTGCTCAATGGCATGCTGGCCATGTCCGAGCTGGCGGTGGTCTCCTCGCGCAAGGCGCGCCTGCAGGCGATGCAGCAGCAGGGGATCTCCGGAGCGCGCACCGCACTGGAATTGCAGGAACGCCCGGGTCGCTTCCTCAGCACCGTTCAGATCGGCATCACCCTGGTCGGCGTCTTCGCCGGTGCCTATTCCGGCGCCGTGCTGGCCGAGCCGCTGGGGGTCTACTTCGTTGAGCAGGGCGTATCGGCGGAATACGCCAACGACATCGCCCTGGGCCTGGTTGTGGCCACCATCACCTATATGTCCCTGATCATTGGCGAGCTGGTGCCCAAGCAGGTGGCGCTACGCTACCCCGAGCGCGTCGCCGTGCTGGTGGCGCCGCCGATGCGGATGCTGTCGCGCCTGGCCGCGCCGCTGGTCTGGGTGCTGGAGAAATCCAGCGCGCTTTTCCTGAGCCTGCTGCCGAAACGTCGCGAGGGCGAGGGCCGCATCACCGACGAGGAAATCCACGCGCTGGTGGAAGAGGCCGCTTCCAGCGGCGTCGTCCGCCCCGAGGAGCAGACCATGATCGCCGGCGTCATGCGCCTGGGCGACCGCAGCGTGCGTGCGCTGATGACCCCGCGCAACCAGCTCGACTGGCTGGACCTGGACGAGCCGCTGGAGGCCCAGCATGCCATGCTGCGTGCCAGCAACCACACCAAGCTGGTGGCGGCGCGCGGCGACGTCGATCATTTCGTCGGCTTGGTCTCCGCCAAGCGCCTGATCGACGCGCTGCTCGATGGTGCCGGCCAGATCGAGCCGGCCAAATTCGTGGTCGACGCGCTGGTGGTGCCCGACAGCCTGGATGCCGTGGACGCCATGCGCGAGCTGCGCGATACGCCGCTGCATGCCGCCATCGTGGTGGATGAGTTCGGCAGCCTGCAGGGCCTGATCACCGTGACCGATGTGCTGTCCGCCATCGCCGGTGAATTCCACCGCGGCGATGAGCCGCGCCCTGGCGTAGCACGGCAGGACGATGGCAGTTGGCTGGTCGACGGCAAGCTGTCGGTGGACGAGATGGGCGCCCTGCTGAGCATGCGCCTGCCCGAGGAGCGCGACTACGAGACCGCCGCCGGCCTGGTGCTGTCCGTGCTCGGCCACATCCCGCGGCTGGGCGAGACCGCGCGCATGGGCGACTGGCGCTTCGAAGTGATGGCGCTGGACGGCCGCCGCATCGACAAGCTGCGCGTCTGCTTCGACGATTCCGAGACCGAGGAATAGCGGCCGGACACGGGCCTAGAGACTCGACCCCGGAGGAGGCAGCGGTTCGTTGCCTTCGGCCGGCGGCCGTGACAGGTCGGTTTCGATGAAGCGCCGCGTCATCTCGGCCGGATCCATCCCCAGCGGCTCGAAAAACGACATGCGGTGCTTCAGCGGGCGGTTGCCAGTGGCTGTCAGGTAGGTCAGCGATTGCATTTCGCGGCCATGCGCGCGGAAGTGGCAGGACATCGTGCGGAACGGCACCCCGGCGATGACCACGTCGCGCACCGGCCCGATCTTCAGCCCGCTGTAGCGCCCCTGCGCCGCGATCTACTTCACATCCTCGATGGTCGAAAGGAAGTGCGGGCTGAAGGCTGCATCACCCAGACCCTGGCGTTGGCGCAGGTCGTAGCGATAGACGTCGATGAAGCCCGCCGGCCCTTCGTACTTACGGCTAGAGCCCAGGCCCGGCGCTTCCTGCTCGTAGGAATAGGCGCTGACCTGTATCCAGCCCGGCACCTGGTCCGGCGGCGGCGGGCGCAGCGGCGCGGCCCGGCAGCCTGCCAGCAGGACAGTCAGCAGCAGGACAGCGCGAAGGGTCATGGCGGGCTCGGCAGGAAGAAATCCTGCGCCCGATACGCCAGCGCCGCGGCAAATCTCAAGCGGCCATCAACCGCAAGGGAAACGCTCAGCGCGGCAGCGTCACCGCCGCCACGCCGCGCGGGCCGCAGTAAACCGACTCGGTCTCCTCCAGGTTGAGCACGCGGCCCCGGGCTTCGCCCGGCGGCAGCGGCAGCACCTGCGGCGGGCCGATGACGAAGCCGGTTTCCCCGGCATGGGCGATGTCGTAGACCTCCAGCAGCGGCGCGGACCCGGAGCGGCCCGAGGCCACCAGCAGACGGCGTCCGTCGCGCGTGAGGGCCAGCTCGGCATCCGGCCGGGCGGCAACGCGGTCCAGCTCCACCCCGGTGGCATCGCTGATGACGATGTGCTGCTCGTCGAGCCGGGCCCAGCGCTCGCCGAACAGATCGCTCGCGGACTGCAGCGGCGCGGCGGCATCACCGGCCAGCAGGGCCAGGCTGCCCGGCAACGCGTAGCCGCCCGGCTCGGTGAGCGCGCCGGTGGCCGGCTCGTACTGCAGCACGCGCCCGCCGGAGGCTTTGTCGCCTACCACGTAGAGCGCCGTGCCGTCGTCCGCGGCCAGGGCCTGCGTGACGTCGGTGCCGGGCAGCGCCGGGACGGTGCGGCGCGTCGCCGCCAGCGTCACCGGGTCCAGGTGGCGCAGCACGTCGGGGCTCAGCGCCAGCAATTCACGGCCGCCGTTGGGCAGCACCAGCATCAGCGGTGTTTCCAGGCCTGGCGGTGCCAGGCGATGGCGCCATTGGCTGCCGTCGTGGCGCAGCTGCGCCAGCGGGATGCCGGGCTCGCCCGGTGCGGCGTAGTTGCAGGCGTGGCGTTCGGCGTCGAGCACGCCGTATGCGAGCGGCGACTCCGGCAGTGCTTGCGGCGGGCGCGCCGCGCCGGCGGCGACATAGCTGAAGGGCGCCTGTACCACCAGCAGCGCGCTGCTGCCCACGCTCATGCCGGGCACCGTCAGGCGCAGCGGGTAGCGGCCGGGCGGCAGCGCCGGCAGGTCCACGAGCAGTTGCATCGGCGAGCGGCGCTCCAGCGTCGTGACCTGCTGTGTGCCGACCTGCAGGCCCTGGATGTCCAGCTGGTCGAAGTAGGCGCCGGACAGCACTACGCGCGCCGCGCGCCCGGCCGGCAGCAGGTACGGCGCCGCGCTGCGCAGGAAGGGGCGGTCCAGCGTCAGCTCCACCGGGATGCGGACCGGCGACACGCCGTCGGCCGCGGACTCGATCACGATGGTGGTGTAGTAGTTGCCGTTGGGGAGGTCGGCAATGGCGTCTGCGTTCAGGCGGTATTCGAGCTGCGAGGCATCGCCGGTCCGGCCCTCGGACTGCGACAACTGCAGCCACGGGGCCGGCTCTTCCAGCGAAGCGCTCCAGGGCACGTCGCGCTCCGGATCGCGCGAGCGCACGTCGACGCGGCGCGCCTGTCCCGCCGCAGGCGCGGACTCGCTGACGCCGAAGGCCGCGGCGGCCTCGGCCGACAGCAGCGGCAGCACGGTGTATTCGATGCCCACCTCGCGGTGCTCGCCCTGCGCGCCCACCTGGAAGCTCAGCGTGGCGCTGTGATAGCGCAAGCTGCCGTCGGTCTGCGGCCGCTGCGCGGCGAAGCCCAGTTGCAGCGTGGCGGGCAGGCTGCCGCCGTTGGCCGGCGATACGCTCAGCCAGCCGCCGGAGGCGCCCTGGTAGTCCACGCGGCTGCTCCAGGAGGCGCTGCCGCCGTGGTAGTCCAGCCGCAGGGCCTGTGGCGGCGGGCTGCGGCCTTCCACCGTCTCCACCCGCACCCGCCCGGGCGTGACCGGGATGCCGACGACGTATTCCACCGGGATGGTGACCGGGCTGCCGGGATACTGCCGCGTGCAGTCGGAATCGGCGCAGGCGCGCAGCACGATGCTGTCGCGGTGTACGCCCTCGCCCAGGCTCAGCGGATGGCGCGGGATCACCTGGCCGCTGGCCTGCAGGCCGTCGATGCGCGGCAGGTCCACGCCGGCGATGGCGGTCTCGCCGTGCTCGATGCTCAGAAACAACGGACTGGCCTGGCGGCTCATGGCGCCGCTGATGACGGCGGCGGCCGGGGTGGCGCCATTGGCCGGGGCGTGGAAGCGGATCGCGCGGGTTTCCAGGGCCAGGCGCGGGGCGTCGCTGCCCAGGTCCTTGGCGAGGTTGGCATCGCCGCTGCCGGCGCCGCTGCCGCAGGCGGCGAGCAGCGTGGCGGCCAGCAGCGAGGCCGGTGCGGCGGCGCGTGAAAGCATGGTGATGATCCCCGGAATCCTGTCTGAAGCTCCCCGCGCCCTGCGGCAGCGGCGCGGCATTCTAGACCCGCCCGGCCCCCGGGGGTTCCCTGGCGGTTGCTTCCGTCCCCCGGCTTGCTACGCTTCCCGGCCCATGCAGCCCGCCGGAGCCCCTCCATGACCGCCCTTCTCGCCATCGACCAGGGCACGACCAGCACCCGCGCCATCGTGTTCGACCGGCAGGGCCGCAAGCTGGGCGTCTCGCAGCAGGAACTGCCGCAGTCCTATCCGCAGCCTGGCTGGGTGGAGCATGACGCCCTGCGCATCTGGCAGGACACCCTGGCCTGCGTGAAGGGCGCGCTGGCCGACGCCAAGCTGGCGGCCGGGGACATCGCCGCCATCGGCATCACCAACCAGCGGGAGACCACCGTGGTCTGGGAGCGCGCCAGCGGCCAGCCGATCCATCCCGCCATCGTCTGGCAGGACCGCCGCACCAGCGACTTCTGCAAGCAGCACGAGTCGCGCTCCAACTGGCTGTCGGACAAGACCGGCCTGCTGCTGGACCCGTATTTCTCCGCCACCAAGATCGCCTGGATCCTGGACCAGGTGCCCGGCGCCCGCGCCCGCGCCGAGGCCGGCGAGCTGGCCTTCGGCACCATTGATTCCTGGCTGCTGTGGAACCTCAGCGGCGGCCAGCTGCACGCCACCGACGCCACCAACGCCTCGCGCACCGCGCTGTTCAACATCCGCACGCAGGACTGGGACGAGGAGCTGCTGGCCTTCTTCAAGGTGCCGCGCGCGCTGCTGCCGGAGGTGCGCGACAGCGCCGCCGACTACGGCAGCACTTTGCCGGAGCTGTTCGGTGGCGCGATCCGCATCGGCGGCATCGCCGGCGACCAGCAGGCCGCCACGGTCGGCCAAGCCTGCTTCTCGCCGGGCATGATCAAGTCCACCTACGGCACCGGCTGCTTCATGGTGCTCAACACCGGCAGCGAGTTCGTGCGCTCGCGCAACCGCCTGCTGTCCACCGTGGCCTATCGCCTGAACGGCCAGACCACCTATGCGCTGGAAGGCGCGATCTTCGTCGCCGGCGCCGCGGTGCAGTGGCTGCGCGACGCCATGCAGCTGATCCGCGGCGCGGCCGAGACCGAGGCCCTGGCCAAGTCGATCCCCGACACCCAGGGCGTGTACCTGGTGCCGGCCTTCACCGGCCTGGGCGCGCCCTACTGGGACCCGCAGGCCCGCGGCGCCGTGCTGGGCCTGACGCGCGACTCCGGCATCGCGCACATCGTGCGTGCCGCGCTGGAGTCGGTCTGCTACCAGACGCGCGACCTGATGAACGCCATGTCGCAGGACTCCATCGTGCCCACCGAGCTGCGCGTGGACGGCGGCATGGTGGTCAACGACTGGCTGACGCAGTTCCTCAGCGACATGCTGAAGATTCCCGTGATCCGCCCGCAGACGGTGGAGACCACCGCGCTGGGCGCCGCCTTCCTCGCCGGCCTGCAGGTCGGCGTGTACCAGTCCCTGGACGAGATCTCCGCGCTGTGGGGCGTCGAGCGCCGTTTCAGCCCGACGCTGGACGTGAACAAGGCCGACCAGCTCTATGCCGGTTGGCTGGATGCCGTGCAGCGCGTGAAGAGCGGCTGACCCCTGCGGCTCAGACCGCTTCGAACACGCCTTCGATCTCCACCTCGAGATCGCGGCGGCAGATTTCGCCGTGCAGCACGGACAGCGGCAGCGGCGTGCCCAGCAGGGATTCCGCCAGCGCGCGCAGCGACGCGGCCTGCGCGGCATCGCGCACGTACAGGCGCAGCGCCCGCGGCTGCCAGCGCAGTGCCGGCTCAGCGGCAAAGTGCTGCCGCTGCGCTTCCGCCAGCAGTGCCCGCAGGTTATCCACCGTCTCGCGCAACTGCGCGGGCGCGTCGTAGGGATGCTGCGTGGCATGGCCGACCACGCTGGCGGTGCCGGAGACCAGCAGCAAACGATCCAGCAGTGTGGCGCGCGCGAAGCTGGGCGCGCGCGGGCTGTACTCGCGCGGATAGCGGTAGGCACTGACCTGGCGCGGATTCTCCACCGGGATGCCTGCGCGCTTGCCGGCCAGGAAGCCGACCTGCAGGCCCGGCACGAAGCTGCCGATCACCGTGGCGGCCGGCAGCTGCTGCTCGAAGCCCGGCGCGGCGATGGCGTCGTAACGGCCGACGCAGAAGCGCCGATAGCGCTCGTCGTCGCCGTCGCCGCCGGTCACTTCATGGAAGTAGTTCCACAGGCGCAGCGCATGCGGGTAGCCGCGCTCGCGCAGCAGCCGCAGCAGGCGGCCGTAGGCGAGGTAGCCGGCGCGCTCCATGTCCACCGACTGCGCCGCCGGCACGCTGAACAGGCCGAACAGGTAATCGCCGCTGCGGCGCAGTTGCAGGCCTGGCTCCGCCACCAGCGTCTCCACCGGGCCGCCGGCCAGCCAGTCCTCGGTGGCCTCGCCCGCCAGGGACTGCAGCGGGAAGCGCAGGCGCTCGGCCGCGCCGCCGTCGGCGCGGCCGAACTCCAGGCGCGCCAGCAGCTCGGCCGGGGTGGCGGCGGGCAGCAGGATGGAGGCGGGAGCGGGGGACATGGCAAGGATCACGCGGGCATTGCGTGATTAAATGTTGTATTTAGTTGCAAAAGCAAAGGATTTGGGCGACATGCCGTTCCGGGGCGCTAAAGATACCGGCGCTTCCGGAAGATATACAGCAGCGCGAGGCCCATCACGAGCAGGAACAGCAGCATCGCCTCGAAGCCGTAGCGCGCTCCCGCCCAGGGGATGTGCTCGAAGTTCATGCCGTAGATGCCGGTGATCAGCGTCAGCGGGAAGAAGATCGCCGACAGCACGGTCAGGAATTGCACGATGCGGTTGGTGCGCCCGGTGGCGATGGCGAAATGCAGCTGCACGGCGGCCTCGATATCGCGCTCCTGGCCGGAAGCGTGGTTGAGCACGCGGTTCACGTGTTCCACCAGGTCGCGGATCTTCACCTCGTCGTGCGGGCTGCAGTCGAGGAATGAATTGCGGCGCCAGGAGTCCAGGGCCTCCAGCTGGCTCTCGGCCAGCGCCTCCATCTGCCGCGCTACGCGGCGGCCGCGCAGCAGCGCGCGCCAGTCGCTCATGCGGCTGTCCGGGTCCAGCAGCTCATCCTGCAGCACCGAGAAGCGTTGCTCCATCGGCTCGCGCACCTTCAGGTAGCGGTCCACCATCACGTCGAGCACGGCATGGGCCAGGCTCAGCACCGACTCCGCGCTCCGCATGCGGCCGTCGCGGATGCGCTGCTGCACGACATGGAAGCTGACGTTGTCCTCCGCGCGCACCGTGATCAGCACGCGGCGGAACAGGAAGAACGCGGCGGTGCGCGTCTCCACCGGAAAGGGATCGTCGTTGGGCCCCAGGCCCTGGAACACGAGCATGTCGTACTCCGAGGTGCCGTCGAAGAACGACGGGTGATAGGGGTTCATGCTGTCGCTGACGTGCTGCGGCTCGATCGCCACGCCCACCACCGGCTCCGCCCAGCATTCCCAGCCCTCGGCCTCGTCACGGAGGAAGTCGGCCCAGATCAGGCCGGTCTCCGGCAGGGGCGCGTCCGGCGGCAGGATGCGGGGCGGCTCGCCGTTGTTGAAGTGGAAGATCTGCATGGGGGGAAAATAGCAGCATGCAGAGGTGCAGTCAGCGATCCGGGTCACCTGAAGAGGCAGAAGCCATTCGCCCTGAGGAGCGAAGGGGGAGTGCCATCCATGGCGCGACCTGGGCTCGCCTATCTCAGCCCGGCCCGGCCATCCTTGGCCGGGCATTCGGCGGGGCAGATGTCCACTGGACATCTGCCTGATCCACCTCACCCTTCGACAGGCTCAGGACGAACGGAAACGCCAGAACCTTCAATGTCCGTCCATCGGTCTGGTCAGTTCCTTCTCCCCATCCCCGAACAGCACCTCCAGGTATTCTTCCTGCACCTTCAGCCCGCGCCGCACCAGCCGCTCGCGGCCGCCGGGCAGCAGCCGATGCGCCAGGTGCCAGCCCAGCCTGGGCCCGATGGTCAGCAGCGGGTACCAGGGCAGCACGCCCTCCGGCAGCCCCAGCGCGTCCATGCCGCGGCGGCCGACGAAGGCGCGGGCGATGGACAGGTGCTTGGCGCGGTTCCAGCGGCCCTGCAGCCAGGCCAGCCGGCGGTAGCGGCGCTGCAGGGGCTCGTCCGCCAATGGGCGGCCGAGCTGGCGGCTGGTCTCGTCCGGCGGCGCCTGCGCCAGCAGGTTCTGGTACAGCGCGATGCGCCCGGCCTGTTCGCCGTCGCCCAGCCAGTGCTCGTCGATGCCCATCAGCCAGCCGATGTACTTCCACAGGTGCATCGCGGCGTGGCCCTCGCGCGCCGTCAGCGGCACGCCCAGCAGGCGCTGGCCGAACAGGAAGATCACGCTGAAGGCCAGGTAGGTGGCGTGCATGTCGCCCTGGTTCACCGGCAGGCCGTACTGCCCGGCGTCCCACTCGGGGTGGCGCTGCAGGTGGCGACGCACCATGGCGTGGATCAGGCGCACCTGCAGCGTGCTGCGCCAGCCCGGCGCGCCGCGCTCCATGCCGCCGGGGCGGGTGGCGTCGATCCACCACTTGGTGGTCTCGGCCACGCGGCGCTGCGCGCCCTTCTGCAGCGCGCCGGTCAGCACCAGGCTGCGATTGATGGCGCCAGCCTGGTAGCCGGCCATCAGGCCGAAGTCGCGCAGCACGTCCATGCCGGTGAGGCCGGAGATGCCGCAGGCGCGGGCGCCCTCTGCCAGCAGCGCCGGCTTCACCCAGGCCGGGCGGGCCTCCACCGCGACAAAGAAGCGGCGCAGCGGCTCCGGCGCGTCGGGCAGGGCGGCGATGCCCTGGTCCAGCGCGCGGTCGAACAGCGGCTTGGTGTGGCGCAGGCCCTCGGCGGCCATCCAGTCCACCAGCTGGTCCATCGCCGGGTCGCCCTGGTTCAGGGACTCGCCGATGGCCTGCCACTGCGTCGGGCTGGGCTCGGGGTTGCCGCGGATCAGCCAGCGCAGCGGCCCGGCCATGCGGCGGCCGGTCTCCAGGTCGGCGCCATGGCGGCGCGGGATGGCGGGGCGGGCGGAGCCTTCGGCCATGGCAGGTCTCGCAGGTTTGCCAGGAAGTGGCGATGGGCTACCCTATTGCGAGCATTTACTCGCATTCAACTCGCGTCGGGAGGGACCATGCGGAAGCGGCCGGTGCAGCAGCGTTCGCGCGACATGGTGGCCACCCTGTTGGACGCCGCCGCGCGGGTGATCGTCGAGCGCGGCCTGGACAACCTCACCACCAACCACGTGGCCGAGGCGGCCGGCGTCAGCATCGGCTCGCTGTACCAGTACTTCGACGACAAGGACGCCCTGGTCGAGGCCCTGCTGCAGCGCCACGCGGCGGAGCTGCTGGCAGTGGTGGACGGGCGGCTGCGCGCGCTGATCGACGCCGATGCCCGCGATATCACGCGCGGCATCCTCGAGGCGGTGTTCGAGGTGGTGGAGAACGACCCCTGCCGCCGCGAGCTGACGCGACACTGGGACCGGCTGCGCACGCGCAGCACCTTCCGCGCGCTGGAGCAGCACATGACCGAGGCCTGCCGCGTCTACCTGCTGCGCCACCACGAGCAGTACCAGGTGGAGAACCTGCCGGCGGCGCTGTTCGTGGCGATCAACTCGCTGCACTACACCGTGGCCTACTACCTGAGCCTGGAGAGCCCGGTGCTGCAGCGTTCCGAGATCATCGGCGCGCTGGCCGACATGCTGGGTGCCTATCTGCAGGCCGGTGCAAAAAAGAAGGCCGCCCGGAGGCGGCCTTCTTCACCACGGGTGCAGCGCTTTTAGGCGAGCAGCTCTTCGATCGCGGCGCGCTCTTCGCGCAGCTCGTTCTCGGTGATCGTCATGCGGGCGCGCGAGAACTCGTCCACGCTCAGGCCCTGCACGATCTCGTATTGGCCGTTCTTGCAGATGCAGGGGTAGCCGTAGACGATGCCCGGCTTGATGCCGTAGCTGCCGTCCGAGGGCACGCCCATGGACACCCACTTGCCGTTGGAGCCCAGGGCCCAATCGTGCATGTGGTCGACGGCGGCCGAGGCGGCCGAGGCGGCCGACGACAGGCCACGCGCCTTGATGATGGCGGCGCCGCGCTGCTGCACGACCGGGATGAAGTCCTTCTCGATCCAGTTCTGGTCGACCAGGTCCTTGGCAGCCTTGCCACCGACGGTGGTGTGGCTGATGTCCGGGTACTGGGTGGAGCTGTGGTTGCCCCAGATGATGACCTTCTCGATGTTGTTGCCGTGCACGCCGGTCTTGGTGGCGAGCTGGCTGACGGCGCGGTTGTGGTCCAGCCGCACCATGGCGTGGATCTGCTTCGGATCGAGGCCGCCCTTGGCAGCGGCGGTGGCCGCGATCAGGGCATTGGTGTTGGCCGGGTTGCCGACGACCAGCGCGCGCACGTCCTTGGAGGCCTTGGCGGCCAGGGCCTTGCCCTGGGGGCCGAAGATGCCGCCGTTGGCGGTCAGCAGGTCCTTGCGCTCCATGCCGGGGCCGCGCGGGCGGGCGCCGACGAGCAGGGCGTAATCGGTGCCCTCGAAGCCCGACATCGGATCGGAGTGGATCTCGACGCTGTGCACCAGCGGGAAGGCGCAGTCATCGACTTCCATCACCGTGCCCTTCAGCTTTTCCAGCACTTCCGGCACCGGCACTTCGAGCAGCTGCAGGATGACCGGCTGGTCCGGGCCCAGCAGGGAGCCGGAGGCGACGCGGAAAATGAGCGAGTAGGCGATCTGGCCGGCGGCGCCGGTGATGGCGACCTTGACGGGCTTCTTCATCGGTTAAAACTCCCTGGATTCAGGACGGGCGGAGCAAAGGGGCGGCAATTTTAGCCGCTTTTGGCCGACAGCGGCTCAATTTTGACCAGGGATACCGAAAGGGGCCGAAACCCCACCGGTCCAGGGGCGGAAAACGCAGAGAGGCCGGGGCCCGCCGGTCCCGGCCTCCCGCGGACCATCCTTAGGGCTGGATCGCCAGGGCGCGGATCGTGCCGCCACCACCGCCGGCCGGGGTCGCGATCGCTCCGACATCGGTCGCCGCGCCGGTGGCGAGGTTGATCGAGAACAGGCGCGGGCTGGTGCCACCGGGCAGGAAGCTGGCGGCAAAGCCCTGGTTGCCCGCGCTGATGTCGAAGGGCGCCAGGAACATGTCCACGCCCAGCGCGCCCACCGTGTGCAGCGTGCCGGTGTTGGGCGAGTCCGGCGTGGCGTTGACGCTGCCTACCGTCACCAGGCGATCACCGGAAACATCGATGCCGTAGGCCGTGGTCGCCGTGGCGGCCGGCCGCGTGCCGCCGACGCTGACATTGTTGTTGTACGCCAGGCCGGCGATCTGCGGGGTCGCCGCGGAGTTGGCGTCGGTGGCGGCATAGGTGAGCGTGCCATCGGTGCCCGCGATGGCACCGCTGGCGGAATTGATCCTCCCGTTCTCGCGCCCGCTGTCGACGTAGCGGAAGCGCTCCACCGCGGAGGGATTGAAGTCGATGTCGTACTGGCCGGTCGGGGTCAGGGTGAAATTGAAGTCGCTGACATTGGTCAGCGTGGCGGTGGTGCCGGAGATGGCGATCGTCACCAGGCGCGGTCCGCCCGCGGCGGCATCGCCCACGGCGTGCAGCACACCGGTGAAGGGATCGTAATCCATGCTGACGATGCTTTCGCCAGCGCGCAGGCCGGCCAGCGTGAGCTGCGTCACCGTGCCCGGCGTGGCGCTGCTGAAGCGGATCATCTCGCCGGAGTCGTTGACGGCGATGATGGTTACGGCGCCGCCACCACCGCTGCCTCCGGAAGAGCCGTCATCGTCGTTGTTGTCGCAGCCAGCCATCATGCTTGCCGAGAGCAGCATCGCGGCGCAGGCGATGGCATGTTTGCGTAGCTTGTTCATGGGGTTCGGGTGTTCCTTGGCTTGTGGCCATAGGAATACCGGAACCCCGTATGCGGTCCTACCCCTCCGTGGTGGGGTTAGCCCAGTACCTGCCGCGGCGGGGTGCGCAGGACCCCCCGCAGCGACAGCCAGCCCATGGCGGCCACCAGCAGCATGCCGACCCCGGCGCCGATACCCCAGAGCGCCGGACGCAGGCCGTAGGGGATATCGAAGACCCCCGCCGCCAGCCCCCAGGCCACGCCCTGCGCCACGATCGCCGCCACGAGGCCGGCCAGCAGGCCCAGCAGCGCGTACTCCGCCAGCAGGCCCTTGGTGATGGTGGCGCTGCGCGCGCCCAGGGTGCGCAGCAGCGCGGTTTCGCGCACGCGCTCGGCGCGGGTGCCCTCGATGGCCGCCAGCAGCACGGTGAGCCCGGCCAGCAGCGTGAACAGGAAGATGAATTCCACCGCGCGCACCACGCGGTCGACGATGCCGCGCACCTGCTTCATCGCCGCTTCGATGTCGAGCACGGTGACGTTGGGGAACTGCGCTACCAGTTCGCGCAGCAGCACGCGCCGCTCCGGTGGCAGGTAGAAGCTGCCGATGTACTGGCCGTTGACGTCGCTGATCACCCCCGGCGGCACCAGCAGGAAGAAGTTGGGGCGGAAACTGCCCCAGTCCACCTTGCGGAAGCTGCGCACGGTCAGCTCCACCGGCGTGCCGGCGAAGTCCAGCGTCATGCGGTCGCCAAGCTTCAGGTTGAGGCGCTCGACGGCATAGTCGGTGGCCGAAATCCAGGGCTGGCCTCGCCCGGCCTCGCCCCACCACTCGCCCTCGAGCAACTGGTTGTCGTCGTTGAGCGTGGTGGACCAGGACAGGTTGAAGTCGCGGTTGATCCAGCGCTGCGTCTCGGGATCGGAGAACGAGTCCGCCGTGACCGCCGTGCCGTTGAGCGCGGTCAGGCGCGCGCGCGCCATCGGCCAGAGCTTGACGTCGGCGTAGCCGCGCTCGGTGAAGAACTGCTGCAGCGCGTCGCGCTGCGCCGGCTGGATGTTGATCAGGAACTGGTTGGGCGTGTCCGGCGGCAGCTTGTCCTGCCAGCTCACCAGCAGGTCCTGGCGCACCACCGACACCAGCAGCAGGGCCAGCAGCGCCAGGCCCAGCGCCACCACCTGCGCCACCGTGGCGCCGCGGCGGCGCGCGATATTGCCCAGGCCGAAGCGCCAGGAGCTGCCCACGGCGCGCTTCAGCGGCGCCAGCGCCAGCACCAGCAGCCAGGCCAGCAGGGCCAGCAGCGCCAGCGCCACGCCGGCGCCCACCAGCACCGCGGCGGCGAGCTCGGGGTCGCCGGTCTGCAGCCACAGCAGGGCGACGACGGTGGCGCTGGCGGCCAGCCAGATCGCACCGGTCAGCACGCTACCGCCGGCATTGCGCTGGAATACGCGCAGCGGCGGCACCGAGCGCGCCTGCAGCACCGGCGGCGCGGCGAAGCCCAGCAGCATCAGCAGGCCCAGGCCCCAGGCCAGCAGCAGCGGTTGCAGCGAGGGCGCCGGCAGGGCGATCTGCACCAGCTCGCCGAGCAACCGTGCCACCACCTCCTGTGCCGCCAAGCCCAGCAGGGCGCCGGCCAGGCCGCCGACCAGGCCCAGCAGCAACAGTTGCAGCAGCAGTGCGCGGCCGAGGAAGCCGCTGCGCGCGCCCAGGCACTTGAGCAGGGCGACTTCATCGCGCAGCTTGCCGCCATGCTGGTGCGCGCACAGCGCCACCGCGGCGGCGGCCAGCAGCGTGGCCGCCAGCACCGCGATATCGAGGAACTGGCCGGCGCGATCCAGCGCGTTGCGGATTTCCGGACGCGCCTCCTGCGGAGCGATGCGCCGCACGCCCTCGGGCAACTTCATGGCGCGCAGCGCTTCAAGCGGCTGCGTCGGGCCCGCGGCCATCAGCGTGTACTGCGCGCGTGCGCCGGGGCCGGTGAGGCCGGTGGCGGCCAGATCGGCGTGGTTGATCATCAGCCGGGGCGCGAGGTCCGAGAAGCCGTTGCCGCGGTCGGGCTCGCTCTCCAGTACGGCGACGATACGGAAGTGCGAGCTGCCAGCCTGCACGCTGTCGCCGGCCTTCAGGCCCAGCTCCTGCCACAGGCGCGCGTCGGCCCAGGCCTCGCCCGGGGCCGGGATGCCCTGCGCCGGCCGCGCGGGGTCGAAGGGCAGGTCGGACAGGCGCAGCTCGCCGCGCAGCGGGTAGCCCGCGGCCACCGCCTTGATCGAGGCCAGCGCGGTGGACTCGCCGTTGAGCACCACGCTGGGGAACTGCACGAAGGAACTGGTGCGCGCGCCGCTGGCGGCGACCTGCTGCTGCAGCGTGTCCGGCAGCAGGTTGCGCGAACTGAACAACAGGTCGGCACCCAGGGTGTCGCCGGTCTGGCTGTCGATGGCGCTGCGCACACGGTCGGTGAACAGGCCTACGGCTGATAGCGCCGCCACGGCGATGGCCAGCGCCAGCGTGAGGATCAGCAGCTCGCCGCTCTTCCAGCCGCGGCGCAGGCGGCGCAGGGCGAATCCGAAAGCCGGGCTCATGCGCGCGCTCCGGTACAGCAACGGAGGCACCGATCACGGGCCGCAGGCTTGGTTGTGCGGCCCGCAGCGGCCATACTCCCGGCCTGACGAGCCCCTGCGGGACCGCGCCCAGCCGCCACCCCGCTCCATTCCTGCCGATGCAAAGACGCTACGAACTCGACACCCTGCGTGGGCTGCTGCTGATCCTGATGACGCTGACCCACCTGCCGACGCGGCTGTCCGCGTACAGCAGCCAGGCTTTCGGCTTCGTCTCGGCGGCCGAGGGTTTCGTGTTCCTGTCGGGCCTGGTCGCGGGCATGGTCTACTGGCGCGCCATCGACTGGCGCGGCGAGGACTGGATGCGCACGCGGCTGCGCGAGCGTGCCTCCGAGCTGTATCGCTGGCATCTGCTGTTGCTGCTGTTCCTGTTCACGGTGGGTGCGGCGATCGGCTACTACGGTGGCCGCCCGATGCTGCGCAACCTGCTGAGCTTCTACTTCGACCAGCCCACGGCGGCGCTGTGGGCCGCGCCGCTGCTGCTGTACCAGCCGCCGCTGCTGGATATCCTGCCGACCTACATCGTGCAGCTGCTGCTGACACCGTTCTGGCTGGTGCAGGCGCGGCGCCACGGCTGGGGCCGGGTGCTGCTGCTCAGCAGCCTGGTCTGGGTGTTCGCGCAGTGTGGGGGGCGCGCCCTGCTGCTGGACGGCTTCAACCATCTCACCGGCGACAGCGTGCCCTCGCTGCCCTTGCCGGCGCTGGGCTTCTTCGACGACTTCGCCTGGCAGCTGCTGTGGGTGTTCGGCCTGTGGACCGGACACCTGGCGGTGAGCGGTCGGTTGGCCGCGCAGCTGCCGCGGCGCAGCCTGCGCCTGGCCGCCGTGGGTACCGCGCTGGTCTACCTGGCCTGGTATCACCGCCTGCTGGAGCCACTGCTGCCGATGGAGCTGCTGCGCCTGCAGCATCCGGTGCTGTTCGACAAGGTGCTGCTCGGGCCGATGCGCCTGGCCAACTTCGCCGTGCTGGCGGTCACCACCGGCCTGGCCCTGCCATGGCTGGCGCAGCTGCTGCGCCGCGTCGGCGGCGCCGCGCTGGGGCTGCTGGGCCGTGCCTCGCTGCGGGTGTTCGCCGCGCACCTGTTCCTGGCGCTGCTGGCCTTCGGCCTGGTGGGTGCCGACGAGCACCCGCTGGACGGGCTGACCGAGAGCCTGATGCTGGCCGGGACCTTCGGCGTGATGCTGTGGGTGGCGCTGCACCAGCACCGCGGCCGCAGCGAGCCCTGAGCGCCGCTTCACGTCAGCCATTCAGGCGCCCCTCACGCAGCGTCAGCGTACGCCCGCAGCGCGCCGCCAGTGCCGGGTCGTGCGTGACCAGGATCAGCGTGGTGCCGTGCGCGCGGTTGAGCTCGAACATCAGCTCGATGATCTTCTGGCCGGTGGCGGTGTCGAGGTTGCCGGTAGGCTCGTCGGCGAACAGGATCCTGGGCTGGCCAGCGAAGGCGCGGGCCAGCGCCACACGCTGCTGCTCGCCGCCGGAGAGCTGGTGCGGGTAATGGTCCAGGCGCGCCGCCAGGCCCACCTCGTCCAGCGCCCGGCGTGCGCGGCCGGCGGCGTCGGGCAGGCCGGCCAGCTCGGCTGGCAGCATGACGTTCTCCAGCGCGGTGAAGCCCGCCAGCAGCTGGAAGGACTGGAACACGAAGCCGACGCGGCCGGCGCGCAGCCCGGCGCGGGCGTCCTCGTCCAGGGCCGCCAGCGACTGGCCGTCGAGCAGGATGTCGCCCTCGGTCGGCAGATCCAGCCCGGCCAGCAGCGAAAGCAGCGTGGTCTTGCCGGAGCCGGACTGGCCGACGATGGCCACCGACTCGCCGGCGGAAACTTCGAAGCTGATTCCGGTCAGAATGGTGAGCGGCGCGGCGCCGCTGACGACAGTTTTCCGGAGATCGCGGGCGATGACGGCTTTCATGCGGTATGTCTTTCTGGTCCTGTGTCTGTGGGGCGGCGCGGCGACCGCCCAGGCACCTTCTCAGGCACCGAAAATCCTGGCGTTCGGGGACAGTCTCAGCGCGGCCTACGGCATCCAGGCCTCCCAGGGCTGGGTGGCACTGCTGCAACAGCGGCTGCGAAAGGAAGGCTATCCCCACGTGGTGGTCAACGCCAGCATCAGCGGCGAGACCAGCGCCGGCGGCCTCGCCCGCCTGCCGGCAGCACTGGGACAGCACCAGCCGGCAATCGTTCTGCTGGAACTGGGCGCCAACGACGGCTTGCGCGCCCTGCCGGTGAGGAACCTGCGCGCCAACCTGGACAAGATGCTGCAACTATCCCGCGATGCGGGCGCCAGGCCGGTGCTGTTCGAGATGCGCATTCCGGCCAACTACGGCCCGGCCTATGGCGAAAGCTTCACCAAGACCTTCACCGAGCTGGGCCAGGCCACGAAAACCCCGGTGGTGCCGTTCTTCCTGATGCCGATCGCCCTGGACCCGGTGAATTTCCAGGACGACGGCATCCACCCCTCCGCCGCCGCCCAGCCCAAGCTGCTGGACGCGGTCTGGCCGACCCTGAAACCGCTATTGGGTGCCCCCCGTTGAGGACTGCATCCCGGTAGCGATTTCCCGCGTAAGGACAATGCACAGCAGACTCAACAGAAACCAGCCTCCCCGCAATGAAGATCGCAGTCGTCGGTTCCGGCATTTCCGGGCTCAGCGCCGCCTCGTTCCTGGCGCGCCGCCATGACGTCACCCTGTACGAGCAGGACGGGCGCTGCGGCGGCCATACCAACACTATCCTGGTGCCGACGCCGGAGGGGGTTCAACCGGTGGACACCGGCTGGATCGTCTACAACGGCATCAACTACCCGAACCTGACGGCGCTGTTCCGTGAGCTGGAGGTGCAGACCCGGCCCACCAGCATGTCCTTCGGCGTGTCGCTGGGCGGCGGTGCCTACGAGTGGACCGGCAGCGACCGGCTGTGGACGGTGTTCGCCCAGCCCTCCAACCTGTTCCGCTGGAAGCATGTGCGCATGCTGCTGGACATCCTGAAGCTGAACCGCAATGCCAACGCCCTGCTGCGCGGCGGCGTGCTGCCCCAAGGCTCGCTGGGCGACTACCTGCGCGACGCGGGCTATTCGCCGGAGCTGGCCAGCCGCTACCTGCTGCCGATGGCCGGCCTGATCTGGAGCTGCTCGCCGCAGAAGGCCATGGAATATCCCGCCGCGGACTTCATGCGCTTCTTCGACTCGCACTCTCTGTTCACCGCCACCGGCCAGCCGGTCTGGCACACCGTGGTGGGCGGCTCGCACCAGTACCTGAAGAAGCTGCTGGAGCGCTTCCCGGGCCGCTTGCGCAGCAATGCGCCGGTCACGCGACTGCGCCGCGGCGCGGGCGGCGTGGAGGTGAGCACGGCGGTCGGCGCCGAGACCTACGAGCGCGTGGTCTGCGCCACGCACTCCGACCAGGCCCTGGCGTTGCTGGCCGACGCGGCGGCGGACGAGCGGGAGATCCTCGGCGGCATTCCCTACAACGCGAGCCGCTGCGTGCTGCACACCGACGAGTCCTTCCTGCCGCGTCGCCGCGCCGCCTGGGCGTCCTGGAACTACATCAACGACCGCGACGAGGTGCACGACCGGCCGATCTCCGGCAGCTATTGGATGAACCTGCTGCAGGGCATCCCCGGCCCGGTGAACTATATCGTCACGCTCAACCCCACCCGCGAGGTGCCGGCCGAGCGGGTAATCTACGACACGCTCTATCACCACCCCCACTACGGCGCCGCCAGCAGCATGACGCACCGTCGGCTGCCCGAGATACAGGGCCGTGGCGGGCTGTGGTTCGCCGGCGCCTGGACCGGCTACGGCTTCCACGAGGACGGCCTGCGCTCCGGCCTGCGCGCGGTGGCGGGCCTGGACCGGGACTGCCTGCCCCAGTGGGCCCGCCTTGATGAATCCCATGCGGGGACGGCATCCTCGGCCCCGGGGCTGCCGGCAGCGGCGGCGGGGATCGCGGGGTAGCCGATGGACGTGGATCAGGCCGGCTGGCTGTACCCCGCCCGGGTCATGCACCGGCGCCGTATCGCGCCGCTGTATCGCTTCGTCTACCGCGTGTTCTACCTGCTGGTGGACATCGACCGGCTGCCAGAGATGCAGCAGCGCCTGCGCTTCTTCTCGCTGGACCGCTTCAACCTGCTGAGCCTGCGTACGCGCGACTACGGCGATGGCCGCGGCCTGCGGCCCTGGGCGGAGGACTGCCTGCGCCGCCATGGCATCGAGCCGGACGGCGGGCGCATCCGCCTGCTGACCCTGCCACGGATATTCGGCTGGGCCTTCAACCCGATCAGTCTGTGGTACTGCGAGTACCGCGACGGCTCCCTGCGCGCAGTGATCGCCGAGGTGCGCAACACCTTCGGCGAGCGGCACAGCTACCTGCTCGCATCCGGCGGCGCGCCGATGCCGTATGAACAGGTGCATGACAAGGACAAGTGCTTCCATGTCTCGCCCTTCCTGGATCGCGCGGGCCAGTACCGCTTCCAGCTGGGCGAGCCGGGCGAGCGCCTGCGCGTGGCGATTCACGAGAGCCGCGACGGCGTACCGGTGATGGACGCCACGCTGGCGGCGGAGCGCCGCGAGCTGTCCGATGCGGCCCTGCTGCGGCAAGTGCTGCGCATGCCCTGGATGGCGGTGAAGGTGGTGGCCGGCATCCACTGGGAAGCATTGAAGCTGTGGTTGCGCGGGGCCGGCTACCGATCCAAGCCGGCACCGCTGCCGCAGGACCTGACCTGAAACAAGAACGAAGAAGCGAACCGAGCACCATGAGCCAGAAACCCGAAGACAAGCAGGACGGACTCGACGATCCGCTGGGACTCGTGCTGGGGCGCGATGGCTTCTCGCCAGACCTGCCCGCGGCGCTGGCGCCACAGGCCGCCTCGTCACGGCTGAGCCTGCGGCTACGGCTGATGATGTACATGCTGCGCGGGCTGCACTATGGGCAGCTGGAAGTGAACCTGCCCAACGGCGAGCGGCGCCTGTTCCGCGGCCAGGAGCGCACGGAGCTGCGCGGCGTGCTCAACATCCGCAACGAGCGCTTCATGACGCACGTGCTGAGCGGCGGCGAGGTGGGCTTCGGCGAGGCCTACCTGGATGGCTGCTGGGACTCGCCGGACCTGGCGCCACTGCTGGCGGTGATGTATCTCAACGAGCCTTACTACAAGGGCCCGTTCGAGGTGAACTGGCTGGGCAAGGTGTACGGCTGGTGGCAGCATCGCCGCCGCGCCAACACCCGTGCCGGCTCGCGCGAGAACATCCAGTACCACTACGACCTGGGCAACGACTTCTACAAGCTCTGGCTGGACGACACCATGGCCTATTCGTCGGCCATGTTCGCCGAGCCCAACCAGACGCTGCATGACGCCCAGCTCAACAAGTTCCGGCTGATGTACGAGCGCCTGGACCTGCGGCCGGAGCACCACCTTCTGGAGATCGGTTCGGGCTGGGGTGGCTTCGCGATCTACGCCGCGCAGCATTCCGGCTGCCGCGTCACCAGCATCACGCTGTCGGACGAGCAGCTCAAGGAAGCGCGCCGCCGCGCCGAGCTGGCCGGCGTGGCCGACCGCGTGCAGTTCGAGCTGCGCGACTATCGTGACATCCAGGGCCAGTACGATCGCGTGGTGTCGATCGAGATGTACGAGGCGGTGGGTGCGGAATATTGGCCGGGCTACTTCGCCGCCATCGAGAAGGCCCTGAAGCCGGGCGGCCGCGCCGCGATCCAGGGCATCACCATCGACGAGTCGATCTTCGAGCAATACCTGACCAAGCGCGATTTCATCCAGAAGTACATCTTCCCCGGCGGCATGCTGTGCCCGCCGCAGCGCTTCATGGACCTGGCGCAGAAAGCCGGCCTGCAGGCGAGGGAGCCGCGCTACTTCGGCCATGACTACGCCGACACCCTGGCCTACTGGCACCGCAACGTGCTGGCCGTGCGCGACCAGGTGGTCTCGCAGTTCGACGAGCGCTTCCTGCGCATGTGGCGCTACTATCTGGCCTATTGCGAATGCGGCTTCCGGGTGGAGCGCATCGACCTGATGCAGGTGACGCTGGAAAAGGGGTAGAGGTCATGAGCGTGCGCGGCGGGCTGTTCCTGTGGTCTTTGGTGGTGCTGGCCGGCCTGGTCGGCGTCTCGGTTTGGGCCTCCGGCATCGTCAGCATCGTCCCCGCGATCCAGGACCTGATGGACAACCCCCGGGCCGGCTACAACCCCTGGACCATCGCCACGCTGTTCGACGCCTACTTCGGCTTCCTGTGGTTCTGGCTGTGGATCGCCTACCGCGAACGCAGCGTGGTGGCGCGCATCGCCTGGCTGCCGGCCGTGCTGCTGCTGGGCAACATCGCCATGGCGGCCTACATGCTGAAGGTGCTGTGGACCTTGCCGCCGCGCGCGGGTGCGCGCGAGGTCCTGCTGCGTCCCGACAGCGCATGACCAAGGAAGGCTGGCGCGCCCGCGTGAAGCGGGTGGTGATGGCGCAGCTGACGCAGGGCGTCACGCCGCAGCGTATCGCCTTCACCGTGTCGCTGGGCGCCCTGCTCAGCGTCTTCCCGATCTTCGGCGTCACCACGGCGCTGTGCGCGGTCTGTGCCTGGGCGCTGCGGCTCAACCAGCCGCTGATGCAGCTGGTCAACGCGCTGCTGGCGCCGGTGCATATCCTGTTGCTATACCCCTATTACCGTGCTGGCGAGCGGCTGCTCGGCAGCGAGCCGGCACCGCTGCTGGATGTGGCGGAACTGGCCGAACGCTTCGCCCACAGCCCGAAGCAGTTCGTGCTGGACTACGGAGTGATCGCGGTGGGCGGCAGCCTGGTGTGGGCGATCAGCGCGCTGGTGGTGGTGCCGCTGATGTACGTGATCCTGCGACCGGCGCTGGAGAGTCTGGCGCGGAGCGTGAGGGCAGGGCGTCAGAAGATGCGCAGCACCAGTACGACCTGACTCCCGTCTCTTGCTCCCTCTCCCCGCTTCCGGGTGGGTTGGGGTGAGGGGCGAAAGCTTTCGCGGACCAGCCGAGCGGTGGCGCCGACACCCCTGCTTCGGCGCGTCCCTCGATACGCCGGTCCGGTGGTCCCGAGTGATCCGCCATGGCGGGTCGTATCGAGGGCGCGGCATTCGGGATGAACGGTTCAGGGACACTGAAAAGGCGCAAAGCTGTGCGCCCGCGCTACGGGGAATTTACTCGCCCGCTTTCTCTTGCGCCTCGCGCTGCGCATCCACCGCTTCGGTCCCCGGCACCATCCAGCGCGCGGCGATGATGCCGACCTCGAACAGCAGGTAGACCGGGATCGCCAGCATCAGCTGCGAAACCACGTCCGGCGGAGTGAAGACGGCGCCGATCACGAAGGCGCCGACGAAGACGTACTCGCGGTTGTCGGTCAGCTGCTTCGGCGTCACGAAGCCGGTCTTCACCAGCAGCACCAGCGCCACCGGCGTCTCGAAGGCGAGGCCGAAGGCGACGAAGATGGTGAGGACGAAGTCCAGGTACTTGCTGATGTCCGGCGTCACCGCCACGCCCTCGGGGGCGACGCCGACGGTGAAGTGGAACACCGTGGGCAGCACCAGGAAGTAGGCGAAGGCGATGCCGGCGTAGAACAGCAGGGTGCTGGAGGCCATCAGCGGGGCCACCAGGCGGCGCTCGCTCTTGTACAGGCCGGGGGCGACGAAGGCCCAGATCTGCCACAGCACCCAGGGCATGGCCAGGATCAGGCCCAGCACGCCGGCGAACTTGATCGGGGTGAAGAAGGGCGAGGCGACCTCGGTGGCGATCATCGTCACGCCGGGCGCCAGGTTGTCCAGCATCGGCTTGGCCAGCAGGGCGTAGACGTCCTTGGCCCAGATCACCATCAGCGGCAGGGCGATCACCATGACGCCGATGACGGCGTACAGCAGGCGCTGCCGCAGCTCCAGCAGGTGGGCGATCAGCGGTTGTTCGGTGTCCTGCGGGGCGCCCGTGTCGCTCATGGCCGCGGGTCGTTGTCCTTGGTCAGCTTCTCGACCTCGGTCCGGGCGTCCTGGAGGGACTCCTGGGCCGGCTTCATCATGTTCTGGACGCCGGCCTTGGCTTCCTGCGCCTGCTCGGCCAGTAGCTTCTGGGCTTCCTCGACCTGCTTCTTGAGCTCCATCAGTCGCGACTCACGATCCAGCTCGGTGGTGAGGTTGCGCATGTAGACCTTGGCCTGGCCGCTCCAGCGACCGACCGTCCGCGCCAGCTTGGGCAGGCGCTCGGGGCCGAGCACCACCAGGGCGATCAGGAAGCAGACCAGCAGCTCGGAAAAACCGACGTCGAACATGGTTCAGGGCCTATGCCGCGGGCAGGCTCAGACCTTGGTGTTGTGCTCGGAGGCGTTCTGCTGCTTCTGTTGTTCGGCGAGCTGGGCCGGAGTCTTGGCCGCGTCTTCCTCGCCTTCCTTCATGGCCTGCTTGAAGTTCTTGATGGCGCCGCCCAGGTCGCCGCCGGCGCCGCGCAGCTTCTTGGTGCCGAAGATGACTAGGACGATGGCCAGGACGATGAGCCAGTGCCAGATGCTGAAGGAACCCATGTTGCTATCCTCGTAGGTCTACTTGCTGCGGGAGGCCTTCTCGGCCAGCCCGGATTGCCCGAAGCGCCGGGCGAGTTCGTCGGTCAACGCGGTGAGCGGGAGGTCCTTGTGCGCCATCAGCACCAGGCTGTGGAACCACAGGTCCGCCAGTTCATAGACCAGCGCTGCGGGCTCCGGGTTCTTGGCCGCGATGATGGTCTCCGCCGCTTCCTCGCCGACTTTCTTGAGGATCGCGTCGGTGCCCTTGGCGTACAGGCTGGAGATGTACGAGCCCTGCGGGTCCGCGGTCTTGCGGGCCTCCAGGGTGGCGTACAGCTGGGTCAATACGTCGCCGGGGTTCATCAGGCTAGCGGTCCAGGGTTACAGGATGGCGACAGTGTAACCCTTGTCGCTCAGAGACGAATCCGGACGCCCTTGCCTGCGAGATACTGCTTGGCCTCGCCTACGGTGTAGGTGCCCTGGTGGAAGATGCTGGCGGCCAGCACGGCATCGGCGCCGCCGGTGGCCAGGCCCTGGTAGAGGTGCTCCAGGTCGCCCACGCCGCCGGAGGCGATCAGGGGCACGCTGACGGAGGCCGAGATGGCGGCCAGCAGCTCGTTGTCGTAGCCGCTCTTGGTGCCGTCACGGTCGATGCTGGTGACCAGCAGTTCGCCGGCGCCCTTGCGCACCATGGTCTTGGCCCATTCGATGGCATCAAGGCCGGTGGCGCGGCGGCCGCCGTGGGTGAAGACCTCCCAGCGCGGCGGTTCCTTCTTCTTGTTGACGCGCTTGGCGTCGATCGCCACGACGATGCACTGCACGCCGTAGCGGTCGCCGGCCTCGGTGACGAAGTCCGGGTTCTCGACGGCGGAGGTGTTGATGCTGACCTTGTCGGCACCGGCCGAGAGCAGGGCGCGCACGTCGGCGCAGCTGCGCACGCCGCCGCCCACGGTCAGGGGGATGTAGATCTGGCTGGCCACCGCTTCCACGGTCTGGAACAGGGTGGGGCGGTCGTCGACGCTGGCGGTGATGTCCAGGAACACCAGCTCGTCGGCACCCTGGGCGTCGTACTTGCGCGCCACTTCGACCGGATCGCCGGCGTCCTGCACGTCTTCGAACTTGACGCCCTTGACCACGCGCCCACGGTCGATGTCGAGGCAGGGGATGATGCGTTTGGCGAGCATGGGAACGTTAAGACGGGAATCGGGAATCGGGAGTCGGGAATCGTTCAAGCGGGGCCGAGGAGGTAGGCCGGCGACCTCGCCAGGCTTCTACCATTCCCGATTCTCCATTCCCGATTCCCGGCATTTCAGCCTCGTGCGACCTTGACGGCGTCGGCGAGCTTGAGCGTGCCCTCGTAGAGCGCGCGGCCGATGATGGCGCCGGCAACGCCCTCGCCCTCGATTTCCTTGAGGCGGTGGATGTCGTCGATGGTGCTGACGCCGCCGCTGGCGAAGACCGGGGTCTTGATCGCGGCGGCGAGGTTGCGGGTGGCCTGGGCGTTGAAGCCCTGCATCATGCCGTCACGGCCGATGTCGGTGTAGATGATCGCCTCGACGCCGTCGCGCTCGCAGTGGATCGCGGTCTCGATGACGTCGTGGCCGGTGACCTTGGTCCAGCCGTTGAGCGCCACGCGGCCGTCCTTGGCGTCCAGCCCCACGATGATGTGGCGCGGGAACTCCAGGCAGAGGTCGTGCAGGAAGTGCGGGGCGTTCACGGCCTTGGTGCCGATGATGACGTACTGCACGCCGGCGTTGAGGTAGCGCTGAACGGTCTCCTCGTCGCGGATGCCGCCGCCGATCTGCACGGGGATGCTGATCGCCGCGGCGATCTGCTCCACCACCTTGATGTTGACCGGCTCGCCTTTCACGGCGCCGTCCAGGTCCACCAGGTGCAGACGTTCGGCGCCCTCGTCGACCCATTTCTGGGCCATGGCCACAGGGTCATCGGAGAAGACGGTGACGTCGTCCATTCGGCCTTGGCGCAGACGCACGCACTTGCCGCCCTTTAGATCAATCGCAGGAATCAACAGCATGAGCTGTGAGAACCATCAGGTGGGATAGCGGAGGAGAGAGACCGTTGGGGGCGTCGTTTTGAGCGTGCGGCCTGGATCGGTGTGGAAAAACTCTGCCACCAACCCTAGCCGGGCGCAAGCCGTGTCTACGCGCTCAGGGGTCCCATTGGACGAAGTTGGCCAGCAGCGTCATCCCGGCGTTCTGCGACTTCTCGGGGTGAAACTGGAAGGCGACCAGGTTGTCCCGCGCCAGGGCGCAGGCAAAGGTCTTGGTGTAGTCGGAGGTGCCCAGGACGTGGTCGGGGCAGGCCGGCTCGGCATGGTAGCTGTGCACGAAGTAGAACCAGGCGTCATCCGGCACGCCCTCCCAGAGGGGGTGCGCACGGGTCTGGTGCACGCGGTTCCAGCCCATGTGGGGCACCTTGAGGCGGTCGGCGCCACCGTCTTCCGGCGGGTCCGGGAAGCGCGTGACCTTGCCCGGGAACAGACCCAGGGCCGGCACGCCGCCGTTTTCGTCGCTCCACTCCAGGAAGACCTGCATGCCCAGGCAGATACCGAGCATCGGCTTCTTGCGGGCCGCCTCGATCACCATCTGGTTCAGTTCCAGGCGCTGCAGCTCGCGCATGCATTCGCGCACGCCGCCCACGCCGGGGAGGACCAGACGGTCGCACTTGAGCAGTACTTCCGGGTCATAGGAGGTGACCACCCGCGTACCGCCGGCAACGCGCTCCAGCGCCTTGCCGAGCGAGTGCAGGTTGCCCATGCCGTAATCGATGATACCGACGGACGCCATCTTGATCCCTGGAGGCTTGTTACAGAGTGCCCTTGGTGGACGGCATGACGTCGCCGAGGCGGGTGTCGCGCTCCACGGCCATGCGCAGCGCGCGGCCGAAAGCCTTGAACACGGTCTCGATGATGTGGTGCGCGTTACGGCCGCGGAGGTTGTCGATGTGCAGCGTGACCTTGGCGTGGTTCACGAAGCCCTGGAAGAACTCGCGGAACAGGTCCACGTCGAACTCGCCGATGCGGGCGCGCGGGAACTCCACGCCGTACTCCAGGCCAGGGCGGCCGGAGAGGTCGATCACGACGCGCGACAGGGCCTCGTCCAGCGGGACGTAGGCGTGGCCGTAGCGGAAGATGCCCTTCTTGTCGCCCACGGCCTTGTCGAAGGCCTGGCCGAGCGTGATGCCGATGTCTTCCACCGTGTGGTGGTCGTCGATGTGCCGGTCGCCGGTGGCTTCCACGACGATGTCGATCAGCCCGTGGCGGGCGATCTGGTCGAGCATGTGATCCAGGAACGGGACGCCGGTCTGGAAGCGGGACTCGCCGCTACCGTCGAGGTTCAGTTCGACTCGGATCTGGGTCTCGCGGGTGTCGCGCGTGACGCTGGCTTTACGTGCGTTCATTGACGCCGGCTGGCGAAAAGGGGCGACAAGGATACCCCGCAGTGCAGCAAACTCAAAGCCGGCGGGTGAGGCGGGCAAAAGGCGAATGTCCAGTGGACATTCGTCCCGCCGAACGCCCGGCCATGGATGGCCGGGCCGGGGGTGGGTTCTGGAAGTGGTGTCCCGCCAGGGATGGCCCCCTGTTCGCCGGGCTGGAGACAGGTGAACGGCGGTTCCCTTTGGGCCGGCCGGGCCGCCCTTGGGGGCAGGACCGGGCCCTAGGCCTCCAGTCGGAAGGTCACCGGGCCGTCGTTGATCAGGGCCACCTTCATGTCGGCGCCGAAACGGCCGCAGGCGACCTCGGGGTGGAGGTGGCGGGCGCGGTGCACCAACCAGGCGAACAGGTCGCGGGCCATGTCCGGGGGGGCGGCGGTGGAGAAGCCAGGGCGGGTGCCGCTGCGGGTGTCCGCCGCCAGAGTGAACTGGCTGACCAGCAGCAGGCCGCCGCCGGTGTCGCGCAGGGAGCGGTTCATGCGGCCCTGTTCATCCTCGAAGACGCGGTAGCCGAGCAGGCGTTCCAGCAGGCGCTCGCCGCGGGCCTCGGTGTCCTCCGGCTGCACGCCGACCAGCACCAGCAGGCCGGGGCCGATGCGGCCGATGACCTCGCCGTCGACCGTCACGGAGGCTTCGCTGACGCGCTGCAGCAGTCCAATCATAATGTGGCGATGAAATCCCTGACCCGGTTCCTGCTCAAGGCGCTCGGTTGCCTGCCGCTGCCGCTGCTGCATGCCCTCGGTGCTGCGCTGGGTACGCTGCTGTGGTGGTTGCCCAACAACCTCAAGGCCGTGACCCTGCGGCACCTGGAGCGCTGCCTGCCGGAGCTGGACGCCGCGCGGCGCCGGCAACTGGCCCGGGAGAGTCTAGTCCAGTCCATGCAGGCCGTGCTCGAGGCGCCGGCGATCTGGTTCGGCCCGGAGCGCCGCCTGCAGGGCTGGATCGCCGCCCCCGACGCCGCCCGCGAGCTGCTGGAGGTCTCGCGCCAGGGCGCCATCATCCTGTGCCCGCACATCGGCTCCTGGGAGCTGGCCGGCATGCTCTGCGCCGCCCAGGGCGGCATTGCCTCGCTGTACAAGCCGCAGAAGGGCGTGATGGACGAATTGATCCTGGAGGGCCGCAGCCGCCTGGGCGCGACCCTGGTGCCGACCAGCGCGGCGGGGGTCAAGGCGCTGCTGCAGCAGCTCAAGTCCGGCGGCAAGATCGGCGTGCTGCCGGACCACGATCCGCCGCCGGGCTCGGGCGGCTTCGCGCCGCTGTTCGGTATCCCGGCGCATACCACGGTGCTGGTGTCCAAGCTGGCCGGGCGCATCGGCCTGCCGGTGTGGTTCTGCTACGCCGAGCGCCTGCCGGGCGGGCGCGGCTTCCGTTTCCATCTGCGGCAGGCCCCGGAAGGGGTGGCGCAGGACGGGGAAGCTGGCCTGTCGGCGCTCAACCGTGGCATCGAGGATGTGATCCGCCACTTGCCGGGACAGTACTGGTGGAGCTACAAACGCTACCGTCGCCGGCCCCCCGGGGGCGAGAATCTTTACGCCGGCCTGTAGCCGGCCGGTCCTCGACCCCGCGGAACTCCGGTCTGGGGCCGCCAGTCATAGCGGCGCCCGGCACACCCGGTTCAACATTCCTAGAAAGAGACCATGGAAAGCGAAGTCCTCATCGAGGCGCGCGCACTGACGCGACGCTACGGCCCGACGCTTGCCGTCGACGGCCTCCACCTGACCCTGCGCAAGGGGGAGATCCTCGGACTGCTCGGTCCCAACGGCGCCGGCAAGTCCACCACCATGAAGATGCTGACCGGCAACCTCGCGCCCAGCGCGGGCGAGGTGCTGATCGGCGGCAAGTCGCTGCGCGAGGACGCCAAGGCGGCCAAGCGCGCGCTGGGCTACCTGCCCGAGCAGCCGCCGGTCTACGGCGAGCTGACCGTGGACGAGTACCTGGATTATTGCGCCAGCCTGCATGGTATCGCGCGCAAGGCGCGCCCCGAGGCCGTGGCCTCGGCCAAGCGCGACTGCGGCCTGACGGATGTCAGCCGCCGCCTGATCGGCAATCTGTCCAAGGGCTACCAGCAGCGCGTGGGCCTGGCTCAGGCCATCATCCACCGCCCGCCGGTGATCATCCTCGATGAGCCCACCGTGGGCCTGGACCCGATCCAGATCCGCGAGATCCGCTCGCTGATCGCGGCGCTGGGCCGCAACCATTCGGTGATCCTGTCCTCGCACATCCTGCCGGAGATCCAGGCGGTGTGTTCGCGCGTGATGATCATCAACCGCGGCCGCGCGGTGTACAACGAGCCGGTGGCTTCGGCGAAGTCCGCAGGCTTCGGCGCAATCGCCGCTGTGTTCCGCCAGCTGCCGGACGCGCGCACGCTGGAGACACTGGCCGGCGTGCGCCGGGTGCTGGCGCTGGGCGAGGGCCGCTACCGCATCGAGGTGGAAGGCAACGCCGATCCGCGCGAGGCGATCGCCAAGACGGCCGTCGAAGGCGGCTGGGGCCTGCTGGAGTTGCGCGCCGAAGCGCAGACGCTGGAAGAGATCTTCGTGGAACTGACCTCGCGCGACGCTGCGCTGGCGGAGGCCGCATGAGCAACATCCTCAATATCGCGCGCACCGAGCTGAAGCGCATCTTCCTGTCGCCGCTGGCCTGGGCCGTGCTGGCGGTGGTGCAGTTCATCATGGGTTTCGTGTTCATCAACCTGCTGGTGGACTATGCCAACAACGCCGGCATGCAGCCGGACGACACCATCGGCGTGTCCGACTACGTTGCCGGTTCGCTGTACGGCTTCGCCACCATCCTGCTGCTGCTGGTGATGCCGCTGATGACCATGCGGGTGTTCGCCGAGGAGCGCAAGGGCAACACGCTGGTGCTGCTGACCTCGGCGCCGGTGTCGATCACCGAGATCGTGCTCGGCAAGTTCCTGGGCGTGCTCGGGTTCATCCTGGCCATCGTGGTGCTGATGGCGGCCATGCCGCTGTCGCTGCACTGGAGCACCAACCTGGACTGGGGCCGCGTGGCCGCCGGCCTGCTGGGCCTGTTCCTGATGATGATGACCTTCGCCTCCGCGGGCCTGTTCGTGTCATCGCTGACGCGCGAGCCGACCATCGCGGCGGTGGGCAGCTTCGGCCTGCTGCTGGTGATCTGGCTGCTCAACATCCTGGGCTACAACGACAGCATCCCGTTCCGCGACGTCTTCAACTACCTCTCCCTGATCGGGCACTACGACAGCCTGCGTCGCGGCATTTTCAACAGTGCCGACATCGTCTACTACCTGCTGTTCAGCGGCCTGTTCCTGTGGCTGACCGTCCAGCGCCTCGACATGGAACGCAACTAAGAACAAGACCATGACCAGGAAACAGACCCTCATCCAGCAAATCATCAGCGGCCTGCTGTTCCTGGCCGCCATTGTGCTGATCGGCGTGCTCAGCGCACGCTACAAGACCGAGTTCGACTGGACCGCCGGCAACCGCAACACGCTGACCGAGGCCAGCCTCAAGCAGCTCCAGGCCATGCCGGGCCCGATCGTCATCACCGTGTTCGCGCCATCGGGCGCCGACGTGCGGCGCTCGATCGAGACCGACATGGGGCGCTATACCCGCGCCAAGGCCGACATCCGCATCGAGTTCATCGATCCCTCCGCCAATCCGCAGAAGGTCAAGGAGTACAACATCTCGTCGATGGGCGAGATCGTGGTGGACTATCAGGGCCGCCGCGAGAGCCTGCGCGCCACCACCGAGCCGGTGGTGACCAGCACGCTGCAGCGACTGGCCTATGGCGGCGAGCAGTGGGTGGTGTTCCTGGAAGGCCACGACGAGCGTGGCTGGAATGATCCGGAGAATCCGGCGGCGCTGGGCCGTTTCGCGCAGGTGCTGCGCGACAAGGGGCTGAAGGTCCGCGGCCTCAACCTGGTCAAGGAAGGGCGCATCCCCGATAACACCAGCGTGCTGGTGATCGCCTCGCCGGGCAAGCAACCACTGGCGGGTGAAGCGCAGCAGCTGAAGGAATACGTCGAGCGCGGCGGTAACCTGCTGTGGCTGGCCGATCCGGAAGCTCCTGCCGGCATCGACCCGCTGGCCCAGGCCCTGGGCATCGCCTGGCAGGAAGGCGTGGCGATCATGCCGGAGTACCAGGTGATCGGCACCGGCCACCCGGGCTTCTTCGCCGCGGTGGGCTACCCGAAGAACCCGGTGACGCAGGGCTTCGACCAGATCACCCTGTTCCCCTTCGCGCGCTCGCTGGTAGGCAACCCCGCCGCCGGCTGGTCGCTGGCGCCGCTGCTGATCAGCTCCGAGGCCGCCTGGCTGGAGACCGGCGACATCAGCGGCGGCAGCGTCGCGCTGGATGACAAGGACATCCACGGCCCGCTGACCGTCGGCCTGACCCTGACGCGCGAGCGCAAGGGCGAGGGTGACAAGACGGTGACGCAGCGTGTCGCCGCCATCGGCGACGCCGACTTCCTGGCCAACGCCTACCTGGGCGAAGTGGGCAACCAGCAGCTGGGCCTGAACCTGGTGCAGTGGCTGGCCTCTCGCGACGCGCAGCTGAACGTGGACGTGCCCAAGGCGCCGGACACCTCGCTGCTGCTGCCGGGCTGGGCGCTGACCACCATCGCCGCCGTGTTCGTGCTGCTGCTGCCGCTGGGCCTGCTGGGCTGGGGCGTGGCGCGCTGGATGATCCGCCGCCGTCGTTGAGCAGAGCCGAATCGATGAAACGCACGCATCTGAACCTGCTGCTGCTGGTCGCCGTCGCCGGTCTCGGCGCCGGCGTGTACTTCAGCCAGAAGAAGGAAGAGCCGGCGGTACCGTTGACGGCGCTGAAGCCCGATGCACTGACGCGCATCGCGCTGGAGCATCCGGGCCACCCGAAGGTGGTGCTGGAGAAGCAGGGCAGCGCCTGGAGGATCGTGGAGCCGGTGAAGGCCGACACCGACGAGCTGGAGGTTTCGGCGCTGACCAACCTCGCCGCGCTGGGCGCCAAGCGCAAGCTGCCGCTGGCCGAGGTGAAGCTGGCCGATCTCGGCCTCGCGCCGCCGGCTTACCGCATCACGCTCAACGACGAGGCGCTGGACTTCGGCGCGCAGGAGCCGATCGAGGCGCGGCGCTATGTGCTGACCGGTGGCGAAGTGGCGCTGGTGGATGATCCGCCCAGCGCTGCGCTGGACGCCGACTATTCCGACCTGGTGGCCAAGCCGCCGGTGCCGGCGGATGCGGAGATCGTGAAGATCGAGCTGCCCTCCGGAGTCAGCGTGGTGCTCGGGGCCGACGGCAAGCGCTGGGATGCCGCGCCGCTGCAGCCGGACATCAGCGCCGACGCGCCGCAGAAGCTGGCCCATGCCTGGAAGGATGCACGCGCCATGTGGATGGCCGCCGACCTGCCCGAGGGTTCGCAGGGCGAGACGGTGAAGATCACGCTCAAGGACGGCCGCGAGCTGCGCCTCATCGTCGCCGAGCGCGATCCGCAGGTGGTGCTGGCCAATCCGGACCTGAAGGTGCGCTACGTGCTGTCGAAGGCGCTGGAGACCGAACTGCTGCAGCTGCGCAAGGCGGCTGTCGCGCCGCCGGCCGGCGCCACGCCGGCCCTGCCGAAGCTGTAACCGGCGCTGACCCCATGCCGGAACTGCCCGAAGTCGAGACCGTACGCCGCGGCGTCGAGCCGCACGTCCTGGGCCGTCGCATCGGGCAGGTCACGGTGCGCGATGCGCGCCTGCGCTGGCCGGTGCCGAAGAACCTGCCGGCGCTGCTGCGCGGCCGGCGCATCGAGTCCACCTCGCGCCGCGGCAAGTACCTGCTGCTGCACCTGGACAACGGCGATCGCCTGATCGTGCACCTGGGCATGACCGGCCGCTTGCTGGTCCTGCAGCCGGGACACCCGCTGCGCAAGCACGACCATGTCGATATCGAGCTGGAAGGCGGCGTGCTGCTGCGTTACCACGACCCGCGGCGCTTCGGCGCCGTGCTGCTCTGGGTGGCTGCGGAAGCCACGCATGAACTGCTCGCCGGCATGGGGCCGGAACCTTTCTCCGAGGAATTCAGCGGCGACTACCTGTTCGCGCTGTCGCGCGGACGCAGCGCGCCGCTGAAGAACTTCGTCATGGATGGGCGCGTGGTGGTGGGCGCCGGCAACATCTACGCCGCCGAGGCGCTGTTCCGCGCCGGCCTGCGTCCGGGCCGCGCTGCCGGCCGTGTCACGCGTGTGCAGTACCAGCTGCTGGCGGAGAAGATCCGCGAGGTGCTGGCGGCGGCGATCGAGCAGGGCGGTACCACGCTGCGCGACTTCGCGGGGGCGGATGGTGCATCCGGCTACTTCCAGCAGAAGCTCTACGTCTACGGCCGCGAGGGCGAGGCCTGCCTGGTCTGCGGCACGGCGATCAAGCGCCTGGTGATCGGCCAGCGTTCGTCCTGCTTCTGCCCCGGCTGCCAGAAATGAGCGGGGCCGAGCGTCGCCTGGGCCAGTTGCTGCTGCTGCTCGCCGCCGGCCATGTCGCCCTGGGCCTTGCCATGCCCTTCGCCTTGCCCTGGATGCCCGGCGTGCTGGCGCAGATGCCCTATGCCGAGTCCGCCGAGGCGGCGCGCTTCTGGTCGCGCGTATTTGGCCCCACCCTTGCCGCCTGGGGCATGCTGGCCTTCTTCGTGGTGCGCCATGGCGTGCTGCGCCGAGAGCGCTGGGGCTGCGACGCGCTGATCCTCAGCGTGCTGTGCTGGGCGCCGCTGGATGCCTGGCTGTGCGGGCAGGCCGGGTTCCCGGCGGGGATCGTGCTGGACGCGGTGGTGTCCGCCGTGATCCTGGGGCCGGCGCTGTGGTTGAGACAGCGCTTCCCCGCGGCTTTCTACTAGGCCTTCTTCGCCAGTTCCGCCTCGACCGCCGCCACCAGGCGCGGGTCTTCCGCCGTCACGTCCGGCGCGAAGCGGCCCACCACCTCGCCGTTGCGGCCGACCAGGAACTTTTCGAAGTTCCACATCACGTTGCCGTCATCCGGCGCGTCGATGCCGTAGCGCTTCATGTTCTCGCGGAAGGGCTCGGCGCCCACGGCCTTGGGCTGCGCGCCGGTCAGCGCGGCGTAGAGCGGATGCTGGTCCGCGCCCTTGACCGAGATCTTGGAGAACAGAGGGAAGTGCACGTCGTAGGTGGTGGAGCAGAAATCCTTGATCTCGGCGTCTGCGCCGGGCTCCTGCCCCATGAAATTGTTGGCCGGAAAGCCCAGCACTTCCAGCCCCTGCGCCTGCTGGCCCTGGTAAAGCTTCTCCAGGCCAGCGTACTGCGGCGTGAGGCCGCACTTGGAAGCGACGTTGACCACCAGCAGCACCTTGCCGCCGTAGTCGGCCAGGCTGGCGGCCGAGCCGTCGATGTTCTTCACGGGGATGTTCTGGAGCTGCGTCATGGTCCGGCTCTCGGCTGTGCTGGGGAGCGCTAGATTAACCGCTGGGCGCCACGCGGCAACCGCAGTTGAGGGGCGGCAAGGGATCGCACGCGGGGATCAACGGCTGTTCAGCAGTTGGGCGTCCACTGGGTCCACGCCCATCGGGCGGTCCGCTTGAATGGCAGGCTCAGCAGCGGCTTCCCGTCCAGTTCTCCCATGAGAACGAAGTCCTTCGTCTCGGAATCCCTGACGGGAAAGGTCAGTTCCATCCGGTCCCGGCCGAGCATCCTGGTTTGAGCCGGCAGATCCTTGTCGCCGATGCGTGCAACGAAGCGGGCCCCCAGAGGATCCACTCCGCCCTCATGACGCACAAGGTGGACCACCAGGCGGTCATCGATGAAAAGCTCGGCGATCCAGGTGATCGGGAATACGGGGATGACGGAAATGAACCAGGGCCCGAACAGATACGGATGTACATCCTGGCCTGCGGAAATGGAGAACCTGGAGACACCATCGTCGTGCTCGTAGGTGGTGGGGCCTCCCCCCAGGTTCGCGAATCCACAGGGCAGGCGCTCCGGCCCCGACAGCTGCGCCGGCTCAGCGACCGGCTGGTAGTAGCTGCGACGATCCAGGGTGCTGCAGGCCGCCAGCAGTGCGACGGCAAGCAGGATTGCGGCTCTCATCGAAGCGATCTCGGGCCTTTGACGAACGATACCCGCAGACTACCACCCACTCCGCGGGGTGACAGGGATCGACTTGCCATCCTGGGGAGCAGTTACATACTATTTGGTATGTAACGAGGAGATTCCACGATGACCGCCCTGCTGGCCCAGCCCTTCAAGCTTCCCTGCGGCGTGACGCTGCCCAACCGCCTGTGCAAGGCGGCGATGACCGAGGGCCTGGCGGATCCGCTGCTGCGGGCGACGCCGCGCCATGCCACGCTGTACCGGCGCTGGAGCGAGGGTGGAGCGGGGCTGCTGATCACCGGCAACGTGATGATCGATCGCCGCGTGCTGGAGCGGCCGGGCAATGTCGCCATCGACGGTAACGGCGGGCTGGACGAGCTGCGCGCCTGGGCCCGGGCCGGCACGGTGGCCGGGAACCAGCTGTGGATGCAGGTCTCGCACGCCGGGCGCCAGTCGCCGCGCTACGTGGTCAGCTACCCCATGGGGCCTTCCGACGTGCAGTTGGACCTGCTCGGTGGCTACGGCCGCCCCCGCCCACTGGCGGAGGAGGAGATTCTCGATTTCATCCAGCGCTTTGCCCGGGTGGCCGTCACGGCGCGCGAGACCGGCTTCACCGGCGTGCAGATTCACGCCGCGCATGGCTACCTGCTGAGCTCCTTCCTGTCGCCGGTGACCAATCGCCGCACGGACGCCTGGGGCGGCAGCATCCAGAACCGCTCGCGTTTTCTCATTGAGGCGGTGCGTGCCACGCGCAAGGCGGTGGGGGCCGACTTCCCCATCGGCATCAAGCTGAACTCCGACGACTTCCGCAAGGGCGGCTTCAGTCACGAGGACTGCCTGCAAGTGGTGCAACTGCTCAACGGCGAAGGGGTGGACCTGCTGGAAATTTCCGGCGGTACCTACGAGCAGCCGCGCCTGTTGGGATTCGAAGGCCGTGCCGAGGATGCGACGCCGCGCCGCGAGTCCACCAAGCTGCGCGAGGCCTATTTCCTCGACTATGCCGAGGCGATCCGCAAGGTGGCACGCATGCCGCTGATGGTGACGGGCGGCTTCCGCACCGCGGACGGCATGGAGCTGGCGTTGCAGGGCGGCGACGTGGACGTGATCGGCCTGGGGCGCCCGCTGTGCACGCATCCGGATGTGCCCAGGCAGCTGCTCAGCGGCGCGATGAAGCAGACGCCCACCTACGAGAAGCAGCTGGTGATGGCCGACAGCGGCCTGCTGTCGCCGACCTCGCCGGTGCTGCTGCTGAAGCTGATCAACGTGCTGGGCGGGCAGGGTTGGTACTACCACCAACTCTACCGGCTGGCCGACGGCAAGCCGCCGCGGCTGGACCTGGGCGTGTTCGGGTCCTTCTTGCGCTACTGGGTGGCGGAGCTGGGGACGGCGCTGAAGTTGCGGCGGGGCAAGATCGGTTCTGCGTAAACCAGGGCTCGTAGGAGCGACTGACAGCCGCTCCTACAGGGATACCGCTAGTTCAGGGCCCGCGGTGCCGCCAGCGTGAACGGGTTGATCATCGCGTCGAAGGACTCGCTGGTCTCCGATACGACCATGTTGAACTCGCCGTGCATGGTGCCCACCGGCGTGCCCAGGGGGCAGCCGCTGGTGTACTGGAACTGTTCGCCGGGCTGCAGCACGGGCTGGTAGCCGACCACGCCGGGGCCGCGCACTTCCTCCACGTGGCCCTCGCCGTTGGTGATGACCCAGTGGCGGGAAAGCAGCTGCACGGTGCGCTCGCCCTCGTTGCGGATGGTGATGTGGTACGCGAACAGCCAGTGGTTGGCGGCCGGATCGGACTGGTCGGCCACGTACTGCGGGCGCACGATGATGCGGATGCCCTGTGTGAGCGTGTCGGACATGGGGCGGTTCCTAGAACATCCCGGTGGCGAGTCGGGCCTCCTCGGACATCATCGACTGGTCCCAGGGCGGATCGAAGGTCAGCTCCACGTCGGCCTCCGCCACACCCGGGAGGGCAGTGACCTTGGTCTTGACGTCGTCGACCAGGATGTCGCCCATGCCGCAGCCGGGCGCGGTCAGCGTCATGCGGATCTTCGCGCGGCGTTGTCCATCGTCCGTGCGCTCGAGCTTGCTCTCGTAGATCAGCCCCAGTTCGACGATGTTGACCGGTATTTCCGGGTCGAAGCAGGTACGCATCTGGTCCCAGATGGCCTTTTCGAGCTCTTCGTCGCTGGCATCGGGGGAGATGTCGGGGCCGCGCAGCACTTCCTTGCCGATGGCGTCGGCGTCCTTGCCGTCGATACGGAACAGGTGGCCCTCGACCTGGACGGTGAAGCTGCCGCCCAGGGCCTGGGTGATGGCGCCATTGGCGCCTTCCGGAAGCTCGACCTTGGTGCCCTGGGGGATCAGGATGCCGATGACGTCGCGCGACAGGGTGACGGGTTCGTAGGTCTGACTCATGACAACTCGGGGGACAAGGAACTTAGTTTAAGCTCCCCCCGTCTGAGGCGCATCTACCCCCTTGCCCGAGAACGAAAAATGAACAAGTTCGCCGTTGCCCTGATGTCCCTGCCCCTGCTGGCCAGTGCCACCGCCTGGGCCGACCAGCCGCCGCAGCGGCGCAGCGTCAATGTCAGCGGCCAGGGCGAGGTCGCGGTACGGCCGGATCGCGCCAAGCTGAACGTGGCCATCGATACCATCAATGCCGACCCGAAGGCCGCCGAGGCCGAGGTCAACAAGGTCGTGCGGGCCTATGTGGCCGAGGCGCGCCAGCTGGGCGCCAAGGATGCCGACATCTCCACCGCCGGCATCAGCCTGACCCCGGAATACGTCTGGGACGACAAGTCCCGCCGCAACCGCCTGACCGGTTACCGCGCCCGCCGCGACATCACGGTGACGGTGACCGACCTGAACAAGCTGGGTGACTACGTGCTGCGCGCCACCCAAGTGGGCGTCAACAACGTCTCGCCGCCGGTGCTGGAGGCCTCCAATGCCCGCGAGCTGTCGCGCCAGGCCCTGGTCAAGGCCACCGACGACGCCCGCGGCAAGGCGCAGCTGCTGGCCGACACGCTGAAGGTGAAGCTGGGCAGCATCTACGCCCTGAACGCCAGCGAGGGCTACTCCCAGCCGCCGATGCCGATGATGGCTCGCGGCATGGCCAAGGCCGAGGCTTTCGACAGCGGCAACAGCCAGATGGGCCTGGAGCCGGGCGAGATCAAGTACACCGCCACGGTGAACGCGGATTTCGATCTGCTGACCCAGTGATCCAGGACCCGTTTCCGCCGGCGCCGGGTTGTTTCGGCGCCGGCCGGACCGGTGGTAGTACTCCCGCCCACGGTTTTTGCCATAATCCGCCACTTTCCCGCCGTACAGGCAGAGAAAGTGGCCAAGAAGCAAGCTAAGCCGCTGGTCGGCGTCATCATGGGTTCCCGGTCCGACTGGGAGACGATGGCGCACGCCGTCCAGATGCTGGAAGACCTGGGCGTGCCCTACGAGGCGCGTGTCGTCTCCGCGCACCGTACCCCCGACCTCCTTTTCGAATACGCCGACAGCGCTGTGGGCCGCGGGCTCCGGGTGATCATTGCCGGTGCCGGCGGCGCCGCCCACCTGCCGGGCATGTGCGCCGCCAAGACGCGCCTGCCGGTCTTCGGCGTGCCGGTGCAGTCCAAGGCCCTCAGCGGCCAGGACTCCCTGCTGTCGATCGTGCAGATGCCGGCCGGCATCCCGGTGGGCACGCTGGCCATCGGCAAGGCCGGCGCCACCAACGCGGCCCTGCTGGCCGCCGCCGTGCTGGCCACCACCGACGCCGCCCTGGCCAAGCGCCTGGATCGCTTCCGGGCTGAACAGACCGCCAAGGTCCTGAACGACGAGCCGCTGAAGCTGCCATGAAGATCGGTATTTTGGGAGCGGGTCAGCTCGGACGCATGCTGGCCCTGGCGGGTTATCCGCTGGACTTCGACTTCGTGTTCCTGGACCCGGCCACCGAGGCCTGCGCCGCGCCGCTGGGCGAGCACATCCACGCGGATTACGAGGACGAGCGCGCCCTGGCCGAGTTCTGCGTGGCGGTAGACATCGCCACCTACGAATTCGAGAACGTGCCGGCCAAGACTGCCGAGTTCGTGGCCAGCCGCATCCCGCTGCTGCCGGCGCCGGTGGCGCTGACGGTGGGCCAGGATCGCCTGTCCGAAAAGCAGCTGTTCGACAAGCTCAAGGTACCGGTGCCGCGCTACATGCCGGTGGCCACGCGCGAGGCGCTGGAACTGGCGGTGAAGAACATCGGCCTGCCGGCGGTGCTCAAGACCCGTCGCCTGGGCTATGACGGCAAGGGCCAGGCCGTGCTGCGCAAGCCGGAAGACCTGGACGCCGCCTGGAGTCGCCTGGGTGGCCAGCCGCTGATCCTGGAGGCCTTCGTACCGTTCCAGCGGGAGCTATCCTGCCTGGCGGTGCGCGGCAAGACCGGCGAGATGCGCTTCTACCCGGTGGTGGAGAACGTGCACCGCGACGGCATCCTGCGCGTGGCGATCCCGCAGGCCAGCGATCCGCTGCAGGCCGAGGCCGAGGACTATGCCCGCCGCGTGGTGGAGCACCTGGGCTATGTCGGCGTGCTGGCCTTCGAGTTCTTCGTGGCCGACGGCCGACTGCTGGCCAACGAGATCGCGCCGCGCGTGCACAACTCCGGGCACTGGAGCATCGAGGGCGCGGTCTGCTCGCAGTTCGAGAACCACCTGCGCGCCATCGCCGGCCTGCCGCTAGGCGATACCGGCCTGCGCGGGCGCTCGGCGATGATCAATTTCATCGGCGACGCCCCGGCCAACGAGAAGCTGGCGGCGATCCCGGGCCTGCACATCCACCACTACGGCAAGACCCCCAAGCCGCAGCGCAAGGTGGGGCATGCGACGGTGACGACCGGCAGTGCCGAAGAGCTGGCCGAGCGCGTGGCCGTTGTGAGCCAGTTGGCTGATTCGGTCGGGGACTGACCCTTCTGTCGCCGGCAAGCCGGCTCCTACAGGGCCGCAGTTTCCGATTCCGCTGTAGGAGCCAGCTTGCTGGCGACTCCTCGCCTCAAAGTGCCAGGTCATTCTGCAGCTCCAGCCACAACTCCGCATACGCCAGCAGTGCCGGATCGTCCGAGCCCGCGAAGGCGGCCAGCGGTGCGCGGTGCTCGCCCATGCGCTCCACGGGCGAGGCATAAGGCACCACGGCGGAGTAGCGTCGCGCCATGGCGGCCGGCGGATTTTCCAGCAGCTCGCGATGCAGCGAGCGGCGCCGGTCGGCCATCGAGTAGAACGGCCGGATCTTTTTCGGATCGAAACCCTCGGCCTTGAAGTAGGCCTGCACCTGTTCGAGGGCGCGCAGCGACAGCCAGGTCGGCACCACCGGCACCAGTACGCGGTCGGCGGCGGCGAAGATGCTGTCGGCGAGGTGCGAGAGGCTTGGCGGGCAGTCCAGCACGGCCAGTGCGTACTGTTCCGAGAAGGGCTTTAACAGGCGCTTGAGGGCCTCGCGCGGCGGCTCCACCTTCTTCAGGATGATGTCGAGGTAGCGGTAGGACAGGTCCGCCGGGATCAGGGAGAGGTGCTTGTAGGGCGAGGGCTTCACCAGGCGCCCTGCGGGCGTGCTGCCCTCGAAGACCTTCTTGGCTTTTTGTTCTTCCGATGCGCCGTGGAAGTACCAGCTGGAGGCACCCTGCGGGTCCAGGTCCCAGAGCAGGGTGGGCACGCCGTGAGCCGCGGCGAGGTAGGCCAGGTTGACCGAGGCGGCGGTTTTTCCGACGCCGCCCTTGAGGTTGTACAACGCGATGCTGCGCATGCCGGAACGCTCCTGCTGCGAATGCCGCGAGGGAAAAGCTGCCGCTAGGTAAAGGGGTTCAGCTCTCCGCCCCAGGCCACGGCCACGCAGCCGCCGCCGGTGTTCACCGCGGCGGTCGCGGACATGATGCTGACGAGGATCTCGATGCTGTGCTCACGAGCCGCCTTGGCGAGGTCGTCATAGCCGGGCAGGGCGGCGACCTGGTCCAGCGGCCCCCCGTAGCTGATGCACAGGTGCTGGGTGCCGATGCCGCGCCGGATCTCGCCGGCCACATGGCGGAACATCCGCTCGACGGCCTGCTTGTAGCCACGCACCTTGGCCACCGGCTGGGTCTCGCCGCGATAGCAGAGGATCACCGGCTTGATGTCCAGTGCCGAGCCGATCGCATAGGTCAGCAGGCCGATGCTCTTCTCGCCCTTCTTGATGCCGCGGTTGCGGATGTAATACAGGTCGTTGGGCACCATGTAGCCGACGACGTTCTCGCGCAGTTCGTCCAGGCGCTTGCGGATCTCGTTGGCGCCGACCCCGGCGCGGGCCAGCTTGGCCGCCTCGGCCGCCAGCACGCCGGTGCCGCAGAACATGCTCTTGCTGTCGACCACGCGCAGCGCGAATGGGCCGCTGACGCCCTGGCGCGCGCGCGCGTTCTTGTAGTCGTTGAGGATCGCGAACGAGGCCTTGGTGGCGTTCTCGAAGATGGCGCTGCGCGTGGCGGTGATCGTCACGCAGAAGACGTAGTCGTAGTCCAGCACGATGTCCGTCAGGAATTTCTCGCGGATCTGCTCGGCGGTGAAGGGGACGCTGTGGGCGTCCAGGCCCTTGGACGCGAGCTGCTCGGCGTAGAAGCGGATCGTGGTGTCGGGATCGCGGGTGTCGTTGAGCACCTCGTCGCCCAGTTGGATGGCGATGGGCAGTACGCCGACCTTGTGCTCCCGCAGGAATTCATGCGGCAGATCGCAGGTGGCGTCCACAACGACTCCGATGCGCATGGCTCCCTCCCTCGGTCCGACGGGGCTATTCCTGACGGTACTTTCCCTATTATGCACAGCCGCGCAGCATTGGGGAGCGGCCCGCGATCAGCTTTCCGGTCCTGCCAGCTGGTCCTGGATTTCCTTGACCAGTGCCTTGGCGCTGCGTTCGTCGGTGTCCAGGACCAGGTCGGCGATTTCCCGATACAGGGGGTCGCGCTGGGCAAACAGCTTCGCCAGAACCTCGCGGCGGTCGGCGCTGTTCTTCAGCAGGGGGCGGTTGTCGGAGCGTGCCGTGCGGGCCAGTTGCTGTTCGACGCTGGCATGCAGGTAGACGACGAAGCCGCGTCCGGCCAGGCACTGGCGGTTGTCCGGGTCCAGCACGCTGCCGCCCCCGGTGGCCAGGACGATGCCACTGCGCAGCGTCAGGTCGGCGATCACGGCCTTTTCACGGCGCCGGAAGCCCGCCTCGCCTTCCTTCTCGAAGATGTAGGGGATGTCGACACCGGTCCGCAACTCGATCTCGTGGTCGCTGTCGATGAACTCCAGCGACATCGTTTCCCCCAGCCGCTTGCCGACGGTAGTCTTGCCGGCGCCCATGGGGCCGACCAGGAAGATGCTCGCTTTCTTGTTCATGCGGCGGAGAGAGTCGGCGTGCCGCGGAAACGCCGGGGCCGGCTTGCCGGCCCCGGGATGTCGCCGTCAGTTGACGCGCAGGCCTTCCTGCAGGACCTTCGGCGTGACGAAGATCAGCAGTTCACGCTTGATGGAGCTCTTGGAGTCGCTGCGGAACAGGCGGCCCAGCATCGGCACGTCGCCCAGCAGGGGCACCTTGGTCTGGTCGTTGCTGCTTTCCTGGTTGAACACGCCGCCCAGCACCACGGTCTCGCCGCTGCGCACCAGCACCTGAGTGTTCAGGCGGCGGGTGTCGATGGCGGGGGCAGTGCCGCCCAGGCCGGTGGGCACGTTCTGGCCCTGGCTGTCGTTGGTCACGGCCAGGTCCATCACCACGCGGTCGTCCGGCGTGATCTGCGGGGTGACCAGCAGCGACAGGACCGCCTTCTTGAAGGAGATCGTCGCTGCGCCGCTGGAGGCGGATTCGAGGTACGGGATTTCACGGCCCTGTTCCACCGAGGCCTGCTTGCCGTTGGCGGTGACGACGCGCGGGGTGGACACGACCTCGCCGCGGCCCTCGGTCTGCAGTGCCGACAGCTCCAGGTCCACCAGGTAGTCGGCACCCAGGATCGCCAGGCCAAAGGAGCCGGCCGGGTCGGTGACCGGCAGGTTGACGTTGTAGCGGTCGGCCTGCGCGCCCAGGGTCACCGGGAAGCCGCCGTTCTGCAGGAAGCTGCCGACCGTGGTGTTGGTGGCGGCGTTGCTGCCCGAGGTCGTGACGACCCCGTTGTTGCCATTGCGCGCCACGGTGGAGACGCCGAAGCGCACGCCGAGCTGCTTGGAGTAGTCGTCGTCGGCGATGACGATGCGGGATTCGATCAGCACCTGGCGCACCGGGATATCGAGGCGCGACACCAGGTTGCGGATCTCCTCGATCTTCTCACGGGTCTCCAGGATGATCAGGGTGTTGGTCCGCTCGTCCACCGACATGCGGCCGCGCTCGCTGAGCATGGACTGCTTGTCGCTGCCCGACCGGACCAGGGACGACATGTCCGTGGCCTTGGCGTAGTTCAGCTGGATGATCTCCGAGCGCAGCGGCGAGAGCTCGCTCTTCTGCTTGGCGGATTCCAGTTCCACGCGCTCGCGGGTGGCCAGCTCCTGCAGCGGCGCCACCAGCATGACGTTGCCCTGCTGGCGCATGCCCAGGCCCTTGGTGCGCAGGATGATGTCCAGGGCCTGGTCCCAGGGAACGTTCTGCAGGCGCATGGCGATGTCGCCCTGCACCGCATCGCTGACCACCATGTTGGTGCCGGCCACGTCGGCGATGATCTGCAGCAGCGCGCGGACGTCAATGTTCTGGAACGACAGGCTGATGCGTTCGCCGGTGAACTGCGGCTGCTCCCTCTTCTTCTGCTCGACCTTCTCCGGCGTCAGCGCCTGGATTTCCAGCGTGAACTGGTCGCCCGTCTGGTAGGCGGCCTGCTCGTATTCGATGCCGGCGGCCGGGGTGACGCTGATCACCACGTCGCCGCCTTCGCGACGGGCGTCGACGAACTTCACCGGCGTGGCGAAATCGAGCACGTCCAGACGCTTGAGCAGTCGCTCGGCGATGGTTGCGTCGCGGAAGGTGGCGATGACTTTGCCGCCTTCCTCACGCACGTCCACCGGGGTACGGGTATTGGCGAGCTGCACGACGACGCGGCCTTCGCCGCGTTCCCCGCGGCGGAAGTCGATGCCGCGCAGGGCGGAACCGATGGGCTCGGCCTGAGACGAAAGCGCCGCCGAAGGTGCGAGGCGCGCCACCGGCGTGCTGGGTGCGGCATCGCTGCCGGTGGCGGCCGAAGCGTAGCCGTCCAACTGCACCAGGACCTTGTTGCCCTCGACGCGCAGGTTGTAGGGAGTGAGTTGGCCCAGTTCCACGACGACGCGCGTGCGGCCCTTGGCTTCGGCAGCGGCGACGGAGCGTACGTTGCCGACGTTGACCTTCTTGTAGCGCTCAGGAAGCGCGACTTGCGTCTCCGGCAGGTCCAGCGACAGCCGCGCCGGCTTGTCGATGGTGAAGACCACCGGCTCGGGAGCGGCCGCGGAGAGCGTCATGGTCAGCAGGACACGATCGTTGTCCTGGGTCGTGAAGTCGATCGACTGCAGGGCGCGTGCGCCCTGGGCCTGCGCCCCTCCGGCCAGCAGCAGGGCTGCCGACGCGAAGGCAGCTCTCAAGGCCGCTTTGGTCATCTCACTGAGCTTGAACATCGCCAGTCACTCCCTAATTACTTTTTGTTTCCGCCAGCGTCAGTGACGCCGGACGTTGAATCCATCCGCCGAAACCGTCTGCCACCAGTTCCATCAGACCGACTTCGGCCTCGGAAATGGAGACGATCTCGCCGTAGTTCTGCCCCATATGATTCTTGACCGAGACCCGGTGCACGACTCCGTCCGGTGCCTTGATCAGCGCGAATACCTTGCCCTTGGAGTCGATGGTGCCGACCATGCGCAGGCCGTCCAGCGGGAACTCCTCAAGCGGTTCCTTGTTGCGGTTCAGGTCGGGTCTGATACCGCTGTTGCTGGCCTGGCGGGATGGCTGGATCGAGGCAAAAGGATCGCGCCGTCCGGCTGCTTCGTACGTGAAGGCCTCGTACTGCTTCATCTGCGGGATCGGCTCGATCGGCGCCGGCGGCCGGGCCTTGACCTCGGCCACCCAGGCTTCCAGGTCCTTCATGCCCTTGCCGCAGGCACTCAGCAGGACGATCGACAGGAATGCGATAGCTGGGCGGAGTTTCTTGAGCGGTTCTGGCTTCATGGCTCCGGGTCCTTACTTGGCCTTCGTGGGCTTCTTGCCCTTCGAGGCCGCCGCCGCCGCGCTTTCGGCCTCTGCGACTTCTTCTTCGTCGAGATAGCGATAAGTCTTGGCGAGTGCCTGCATGCGGAGCGTGCCCTCCGGCCAGTTTGCCTTGTCGTTCTTGGGCGGTACCGTGATCTCGACATCGTCGATGGTCACGATGCGCGGCAGAGCCGCAATCGCGCTGGCGAAATTACCCATCTCGTGATAGGTGCCGGTGACGATGATCTTGTTCGGGATTTCGGCATAAAATTCGCGAGGGCTGTCTGGCTGAGGTTGAAACAGCTCCTCCTCCAGGCTTGATGCCACGCGAGCCTGAGAAATGTCGTTGAGCAGGTTGGCAACCTCGCTCTTGCTCGGCAGCTGCTTGAGCATGGCGCCGAAGTCCTTTTCCATCTCGGCCAACTGTGCCTTGAAGGCGTCCAACGCCGCGGCCTTGCCCTGGTTTTCCTCGAATTGCTTGCGAAGGGTCAACTCACGAGCTTCCTCGGCCTGGAGCTCTTCGTACACGGGCTTTACCAAGGCATAAGTGCCCAGCATCAGGACCAGCAGTCCTCCAAGTACCGAGGCGGAAATGCGGACCCAGAGCGGCCAGCCCCCGGGATTGCGGGAATCCAGCGTCTGCAGTTCCGCAATGATCTGCTGGACGTTCATTGCACGCCCCTCTCACTGCCTGCAGGGGAGGAAGCATCCGAGGGCGCTTTCAGGGCCTTGACCCGAAGCTGGAAATCACCGCGCCTCAGCTGTTCCTGCTCGCTGGTCTTGATCACCACCAGCATCGGGTTCTGGAACCAGCGCGAGGCCTCGAGATTCTTCATGTAGGTGGAAACGCGGCCATTGGACTCCGCAGTGCCATCGATGGTGACGCCCTCGGGAGTCTGCTTGATCGCGCGAATGCTGACGCCATCCGGCAGAGTGCTGACGATTTCGTCGAAGAAGTGCACCGAAGCCGAGCGGCTGGCCTGCAGCTCTTCGATCACGCGCATGCGCGCCAGCAGATTGTCACGGACCTTCTCGAGTTCCTGTATTTCCTTGATCTTCTGCTCGGTCTCGTCGATCTGGCGCTGCAGGTAGGTGTTGCGCTCCTGCTGCGAGGAGACCGCGCCGCTGACGGTGCTCCAGGCCAGGCCAACGATGGCAGCGCTCGCCAGTACGCCCAGCCCCAGGGTGCTGAGGAACTGCTGCTTGCGCTTGGCGCGCCGCTCGGCGCGCCAGTCGAGTAGGTTGATGCGCGTCGTCATTTGACCTCTCCGTCGAACGCGCGGTAGGCGAGGCCACAGGCGATCAGCAGCGAGGCTTCTTCCTTGGCCAGCACGGCCGGCTTGGCCTTGGAGGACACGCTCATGCCGGCGAAGGGCTTGGCGACCACGGTCGGGATGCGCAGGCGATCCTGGATCGCGGCATCGATGCCCGCGATGTGGGCGGAGCCGCCGGCGAGGATGATCTGGTCGATGGTGTTGTACTGCGAGGCGGCGGAGAAGAAGAACTGCAGTGAGCGGTCGATCTGCTGCGCCATGTCGCTGATGAAATGCGTCAGCACCTCGGTCTGGTAGTCATCCGGCAGATTGCCGAATTTCTTGGCTTTGCCGGCTTCATCGAGGCTCATGCCGTAGTGGCGCATGATGTCTTCGGTGAGCTGGCGGCCGCCGAAGCTCTGGTCGCGGGTGTAGACGGTCTTGAGATCGTGGAGGATCAGCACGGAAGTGGTGGTCGCGCCCACGTCCACCACGGCGATGGTGCGGCGCACGCCGCGGTCCGGCATCTGGTGCTGCAGGAACTGGCAGGCGTTTTCGAGTGCGTAGCTTTCGATGTCCACGATCGTCGGCTTGAGTCCGGCGATCTCCAGCGCGGCAGCGCGCTGCTCGACCTGCTCCTTGCGGCAGGCCGCGAGCAGCACGTCGACGTTGTCCTTGGCCTTTTCGCTATCGCCGATCACTTCGAAGTCGATGCTGACTTCCTCGATGGGATAGGGAATGTACTGGTCGGCCTCGACCTTGATCTGCTCCTCCATGTCGTCTTCCGACAGGCCCTTGGGGAGCTGGATGACCTTGGTGATGACGGAGGCCCCGGCCACGGCCACGGCCGCGTTCTTGGTGCGGGTGCCGGCGCGGCTGAGCGCGCGCATGACGGCCTCTCCGACGATCTTCGGATCGGAGATCTGCTTGTCCGCGACGGCATTGGCCGGCAACGGCTCAACCGCGTAGGTTTCTACGTGGAATTTTTCGCCCCTGCGCGACAGCTCAAGCAACTTCACGGCACTGGAACTGATATCCAGACCGATGAGCGCCTGCTCTCCCCCGCCTAACAGCGATTGCACTATGGACATATCGCCTCACCAGACTCGCGTTGACATTCCCCCAGCGGGAATCGTGTCGAATTCCCTTGCAGGAATCGTGGTGACTCCTCCCGCATTGAGCCTTACTATAACGCAAACATTCTGCGATGCAACTATAAGTAGTGGCTCCAACTATCTGATAGTGCTTCATAAGCTGGAATGCATTTCTGTAGGTTTTTGGCACCCCCGAAGGTAGGGATTCAATGAAGTGGAAGCTGTTGCTGTCGGTCCTGGCGGGCTTGCTGGTGGCTGGCGTCCTGGCGCTCTGGGGCGGCTTCCTGGTCGCCCGGGCGTATTTCGAGCCGGAACTGCCTTCGGTCCAGAGCCTGCGCGAGCTGCAGCTGGCCTTGCCTCTGAAGATTTATTCGGCAGACGGCAAGCTGCTGGGCGAATTCGGCGCCGAGCGCCGCGCCCTGCTCAAGTACAACGAGTTTCCGCCGCGCGTGGTGCAGGCCTTCCTGGCGGCCGAGGACGACCGCTTCTTCGACCATCCCGGCGTGGACTGGATGGGCCTGGCGCGAGCCGCCTTCGCGCTGGCCGTGACCGGCCAGAAGTCCCAGGGCGGCAGCACCATCACCATGCAGCTGGCCCGCAACGTCTTCCTGTCCAGCGAGCGCACCTATGGACGCAAGTTCAAGGAAATCCTGCTGGCACTGAACATCGAGAAGGAGCTGAAGAAGGAGGAAATCCTCGAGCTCTATCTCAACAAGATCTACCTGGGCGAGCGCGCCTACGGCGTCGGTGCCGCGGCCCTGATCTATTTTGGAAAAAATATCAATGACTTGAAGCTTTCGGAGGCGGCGGTCATCGCCGGCCTGCCGAAGGCTCCGTCGCGCGACAACCCGATTGCGAACCCCGAGCGTGCCAAGGAGCGGCGCAACTACGTGCTGCGCCGCATGCACCAGCTGGGCTACATCTCCGCCGAGGAGTTCAAGGCGGCGGCGCAGGAGCCGCTGGTGGTCAAGCCCTATCGGGCCAAGGCCGAGGTGGATGCCTACTACGTCGCCGAGATGGTGCGGCAGGACATCCTGGCCCGCTACGGCGAGGAGGCGGCCTACACCCAGGGTTTCATCGTGACCACCACGATCGATTCCCGGCGCCAGCTGGCCGCCAACGCCGCCCTGCGCAAGGCGCTGGACGACTACAGCGAGCGCCATGGCTGGCGCGGCCCGGAGGCCAAGATCGATCCGGCACTGCTCGCCCCCGGCGAGGAGCAGAAGCTGGTGGATGCCCTCGATGCCCGGCCGCAGGTCACTGGCCTGCTGCCGGTGGTGGTGCTGTCCTATACCCCCCAGAAGCTGACCCTGCGCGCCCGCGAAGGCGACGTGGACCTGGAGCCGCAGCATTTCAAATGGGCCGCCTTCAGCGCCAAGCGAGCGCCGGCGGTGGGCGACGTGCTGCGCATCCGCGCGGGCGGCAAGGAGGGGCGGGAGTGGGTGCTGGGCCAGCTGCCCCAGGCCCAGGGCGCGCTGGTGGCGCTGGACCCACGGGATGGCTCGATCGTCGCCCTGGTGGGCGGCTACGACTTCTTCCAGGGCAAGTTCAACCGCGTGACCCAGGCGCGGCGCCAGGCCGGTTCGGGCTTCAAGCCCTTCCTCTACGCGGCGGCCATGGCACGGGGCTATACCCCGGCCTCGATCTTCCTGGACGCGCCGGTGGTCTTCAGCGTCCGCGGCCAGAAGGACTGGCGCCCGGAAAACTACGGCGGCGACTTCAAGGGGCCCATGACCCTGCGCGAGGCCCTGGTGCAGTCGCGCAACCTGGTGTCGATCCGCGTGCTCGAAGCGATCGGCGTCGACTATGCCCGTGACTACATTGCGCGCTTCGGCCTGCCCAAGGACCACATGCCGCGCAACCTGACCATGTCCCTGGGTACCGGCGATTTCACGCCCCTGGAGATGGCGCGCGGGTTCACCACGCTGGCCAATGGCGGCTACCTGGTCGAGCCGCATTTCATCGACAGCATCCGTGACGGCGCCGGCAAGCTGCTGTTCAAGGCCCAGCCGAAGATCGCCTGCTTCGAATGCGAGCAGTTGCCGCCGCCGCCGGAAGAGGCGGCCGACGACCCTTCTGCCAACGAAAACGAAGCCCCGCCGCCCGATATCCCGGAGAATGGGGCGCCGCGCGTGGTCGATGCCCAGACCGTCTGGATGATCACCGACATCCTGCACGACGTGACCGTGCGCGGCACCGCCGCCAAGCTCAACGAGCTGGGGCGCAACGACCTGGCCGGCAAGACCGGCACCACCAACGACGAGACCGACGCCTGGTTCAACGGCTACCAGAAGACCCTGGTGGCCACCGCCTGGGTCGGCCGCGACCAGCCCGGCCCGCTGGGCAAGGGCGAGGTCGGCGGCCGTGCCGCGCTGCCGATGTGGATGGACTTCATGCGGGTCGCCCTCAAGGACGTGCCGCAGGGCATGCTGCCGCGGCCCTCGGGCCTGGTCAGCGTGCGCATCGACCGCCGCAGTGGCAAGCTTGCCGGGGATGAGGCAGACGCCGTGTTCGAGGTCGTGCCCCAGGACCGCATCCCCGAGGCGGCCGATGCTCCGGCCGCGGATGAAGAGGGCCGTTCGTCCTCCGGAGGGGTGGAAGAGCTGTTTTGAGGCTATCGTCGCCCGTCACCGGGCCAGGGGTGTCGCCGTGCAATACAGCATCGTGCAGGAAGCCGCGCGGATCATCTGCGAAGAGCAGGTGACCGACTACCGTTCGGCCAAGCAGAAGGCGGCCGAACGCCTCGGCCTGCCGGCGCGCTCCGGTCTGCCGGACAATGCCCAGGTGCAGCAGGCGGTGATCGAATACCAGCGGCTCTTCGGCGGCGACGCCTATCACGACCGCCTGCGGCGCATGCGCCGCACCGCGCTGCGCGTAATGCGCCAGCTGGCCGAGTTCTCGCCACGCCTGGTCGGCGGTGCCGTCAGCGGAGCCATCACCGAGGCCCACCGCCTGCAGCTGCATGCCTTTGCCGACAAGCCGGAGGCCATCGACATCTACCTGCACGACCGCGGCATCGATTTCGACCAGGACGAGCGCCGCTATCGCTATCCGGACGGCAAGGAGCAGCGCATCCCGCTGGCCTGCTTCGAGGTGGAAGGGGTGGGCGTGGATCTGGCGGTGTTCTCCGAGAACGAGCAGCGCCGCGCGCCGCTGAGTCCGGTGGAGAACCAGCCGTTCCGGCGCCTGGATCCGAGGCAGGTGGAGAAACTGATCGCCACGCAGCAGGCAGCCTGACTTCCTCAACGAAAGCGCAGAGGCGCAAAAACGAAAAGCCCTCCTTTCGGAGGGCTTTTTCCTTCAGCCGGCCAAGGGATGCGCAGTAGGCCTATTCGTATCCTTTAGCGGTTGGCGATCGGAGTGACATTGCGGTCGCCGGCGCCGGTGTAGACCTGGCGCGGACGGGCGATGCGCATCGACGGATCCGCCACCATCTCGATCCAGTGGGCCACCCAGCCGACCGTGCGCGCGATGGCGAACATCGGCGTGAACATGTTCACCGGGATGCCCAGGGCCTTGTAGATGATGCCCGAGTAGAAATCCACGTTCGGGTACAGCGCGCGGGCCTTGAAGTAGTCGTCCGACAGGGCGATCTCTTCCAGCTTCATTGCCAGTTCCAGTTGCGGGTCGCTGTCCTTGCCCAGATGCTTGAGCACCTTGTGGCACTGCTCGCGGATGATCGTGGCGCGCGGGTCGAAGTTCTTGTACACGCGGTGGCCGAAGCCCATCAGGCGCACGCCCGAGGCCTTGTCCTTGACCTTGGCCATGAAGGCCGGCACGTTCTTCACGTCGCCGATCTCCTCCAGCATCTTCAGCACGGCCTCGTTGGCGCCGCCGTGGGCGGGGCCCCACAGCGCGGCGATGCCCGAGGCGATCGCGGCGTAGGGGTTGGTGCCGGTGGAGCCGGCCATGCGCACCGTGGAGGTGGAGGCGTTCTGCTCATGGTCGGCGTGCAGGATGAACAGCACGTCCAGTGCCTTGGCGGCGACCGGATCGACGTGGTACGGCTCGGCCGGCACGGCGAACATCATATGCAGCAGGTTGCTGCAGTAGTCCAGGTGGTTCTGCGGGTAGACGAACGGCTGGCCGTAATACTTCTTGTAGGCGGCGGCGGCGATCGTCGGGATCTTGGCGATCATGCGGTGCGCGAAGATCTCGCGGTGCCGCGCATCCTTGTTGTTGGTGGTGTCGTGGTAGAACGCGGACAGCGAGCCGACGATGCCGGTCAGCATGGCCATCGGGTGGGCGTCGTAGTTGAAGCCGCCGAAGAACCCCTTGAGGTTCTCGTTGATCATGGTGTGCTTGCGGATGTTCATGTCGAACGCCGCGAGCTGTTCCTTGTTCGGCAGTTCGCCGTTCAGGATCAGGTAGGCCACCTCGATGAAGTTGCAGTGCTCGGCCAGCTGGGCCACCGGGTAGCCGCGGTACAGCAGCACGCCCTTGTCACCGTCGATGTAGGTGATGGCCGACTTGGTCGAGCAGGTGGAACTGAAGCCGGGGTCGTAGGTGAAGACGTCCAGCTTGTCGTAGACCTTGCCCACGTCGAGGCCGACCGGGCCGAGGGTGCCGCCGATGGCCGGAAGATCGGTTTTCTCACCGGTGGCGTTATTGACCAGACTGTAGCTGACGTCGCTCATGCTTGCTCCGCAATCTTTTTGTGGCGAATCCTGAAGCGAGAACCGTGCCGGCACGCGCTTCCCCAGAGTTTCCCTGGTGACGAGTCTTCCTCAGGCCGGGTAATGCGCGGGATAGGGCAGGCGGGCGGCGCCGCTGCTCACCGCCGCACGGGCCACTGCCGGGGCGACATGGTCGCGCAGGCGGGGGTCGAGCGGCTTGGGGATGATGTAGTCGGGGCCGAAGGATAGCGACTTTTGCCCATAGGCCGCCAGCACTTCCTGCGGAACCGGCTCCCGCGCCAGGGCGGCGATGGCCCGGACGGCGGCGGTTTTCATGGCGGCGTTGACATAGCGCGCACGCACGTCCAGGGCGCCCCGGAACAGGAAGGGGAAGCACAGGACGTTGTTGACCTGGTTGGGGTAGTCGCTGCGTCCGGTGGCCATGATCAGGTCGTGGCGTACCGCCAGGGCGTCCTCCGGCCGGATTTCCGGGTCCGGGTTGGACAGGGCAAAGATGATCGGCTTTTCGGCCATCAGCATCAGCCACTCCGGCTTCATCAGTCCCGGGCCGGACACGCCGATGAACACGTCGGCACCGGCCAGGGCGCCCGCCAGGCTGCGGCGCTCCGCGGCGGCGGCCGAGGCGAACTCCAGCTTTTCCTTGTTCAACGAGGAGAAATCCTCGCGGTCGCGGTGGATCACGCCCTTGCGGTCCACCAGCAGCATGTTCTCGCGCCTGGCGCCCAGGTCCACCGCCAGGCGCATGGAAGCAATGCCGGCGGCGCCGGCGCCCAGGCAGACGATGCGGGCGTCCTCGATCTTCTTGCCGACCAGCTCCAGGGCGTTCAGCAAGCCGGCGCAGAGCACGATGGCGGTGCCGTGCTGGTCGTCGTGGAACACCGGGATGTCGCAGCGCTCGATCAGCTTTTCCTCGATCTCGAAGCAACTGGGCGCGGCGATGTCCTCCAGGTTGATGCCGCCGAAGGTCGGCGCGATGCGCGCCACCGTGTCGATGAAGTCCTTCGGTTCCCTGGCGTCCACCTCGATGTCGAACACGTCGATGTCGGCGAACTTCTTGAACAGGACCGCCTTGCCCTCCATGACCGGCTTGCCGGCCAGGGCGCCGCAGTCTCCCAGGCCCAGCACGGCGGTGCCATTGGAGATCACTGCCACCAGGTTGCCCTTGGCGGTATAGCGGTAGGCATTTTCGGGGTCGGCCTGGATCTCGCGGACGGGTTCCGCGACGCCCGGCGTATAGGCCAGCGACAGTTGGGCCGCGGTTTCGAACGGCTTGGTGATGGCGATGCCGAGCTTTCCGGGGATCGGAAACTCGTGATAGTCCAGTGCGGACTTTTTCAGCGTGTCGTTCATGCGCGCAGTGCCTTCTGCCTGGATACGCGTGGGGGAACGGCGGCTGGAACCTGGCCGGAACAACGGTTTAGCCCGGCAGGGTTCAGCTGCCGTGGGTTGCTGCTCGATACAAACAGCAAGGCCGCCCAGAGGGCGGCCTTGCTTGAAGCCGATGCGGCTCAGGCCTTGCGCGCGTAGCGGGCGTTGAACTTGCCCACGCGACCGCCGGTGTCCACCACCTTCTGCTTGCCCGTGTAGTGCGGGTGCGAGGCGCTGGAGGTATCCAGGTTCACCAGGGGATACTCCTGGCCGTCGACGGTGATCTTGTCCTTGGTCTTCACGGTCGAACGGATGATGAAGTTCTGACCGATGGAGGAGTCGCGGAACACGACCGGGCGGTATTCGGGGTGGATGCCTTCTTTCATGACACAGCTTCCGGCAAAACTAAAAGGGCGCGCAGTGTAAAGGGAAGGGCCGGTGGAGGCAAGCTTATCCACAGAATCGGCCCTTCAGCCCTCCTCGGATTCCACTCCCACCTCGAAGCCGCCCTCCTCGTCCACCGTGACCCGCACCGTCATCGGCCGGCAGCAGACCGAGCAATCCTCGGTGTAAACCGCTGATCCGCCGGAGAGATCGATCTCGAGGACGATTTCTTCCCAGCAGCATGGGCAGGTGACGATGGCTTCTTCGAGCATGGCGGCCTCCGACCTTCCTTATCCGAGCTGACTTAGAGGAACAGTTCCAGCAGCCGGTTCAAATGCCGGTGCCCCAGCGCCGTCGGCCGCAGCAGGGCCGGGTCCGGGTCCATCAGGCCCAGGCGCCGGGCCTCGGCCATGGGCGCGTTCAGCGCCGACAGGGGCAGGCCGGTGCGTGCCTCCCAGAGGCTGGCCGGCACGCCGGCGTTCAAGCGCAGCACATTGAGCATGAACTCCACCGGCATCTCCTCGGCGGACAGCAGGCGTTGCTCCTGCACGGCGGCTTCCGTCCCGGCGTGCTCCTGGTAGCGCTTGGGATGCTTGTGGCGTGCCCGGCGAGCGACTCCCGCCGGCCCGCTGCGCTTGCCGTGGGCGCCGGCGCCGATACCCAGGTAGTCGCCGAATTCCCAGTAGTTGAGGTTGTGGCGGGCACGCCGGCCGGGGCGTGCATAGGCCGAAACCTCGTACTGAGCGTAGCCGGCGTCGGCCAGGCGTGCTTGGCCGGCGTCGAACATTGCCGCCACGGCGTCATCGTCCGGCAGGGGCGGGGGGCGGGCGGCGAACTCGGTGTTGGGTTCCAGCGTGAGCTGGTACCAGGAGACATGCTCCGGCTGCAGCGCCAGCACGCCGTCCAGGTCGGCCAGGGCCTGGGCCTCGGCTTGCTGTGGCAGGGCGAACATCAGGTCCAGGTTCACGTTGTCGAAGCCGGCGTCGCGTGCCAGCCGCAGCGCCTCCACCGCCTGGCCGGGATCGTGGATGCGCCCCAGCTTCTTGAGTTGCGCCGCATCCAGGCTCTGCACGCCGATGGACAGGCGGTTGATCCCCGCCGCGCGGTAGCCGCGGAAATGCGAGGCGTCGGCGGTGCCGGGGTTGGCCTCCAGCGTGATCTCGATGTCCGGGGCAAAGGCCAGCCGTTTCGACACGGCCTCCAGCACGCGGCCGATGGCGCGGCCGGAAAACAGGCTGGGAGTGCCGCCGCCCATGAAGATCGAGACCAGCGGGCGTTGCTCCGGCTCGCCCAGTTCATGCTCCAGGTCGCGGACCAGGGCCTCGACGTAGGCGTCTTCCGGCGCTTCCCCGCGCAGGGCGTGGGAGTTGAAGTCGCAGTAGGGGCACTTCTGGACGCACCAGGGGAAGTGCAGGTACAGCGATAGGGGGATCGCCGGAATAGCCAGACTGCCTTGAATGGCAGTCTGGCCCGGCGATCGCCCGCACATGGATGTGCGGGCCGGGGGTAGATCGGGATCCGAGGTCGCGCCAGGGATGGCGGCACCGGAGTTCATTCAGTCAATCTCTCAGCATGTCGAGCAGCTCGGCCGCGGCCTGGGCGCGGTGCGAGACGCGATTCTTCAATGCCGGATCGAGCTGGGCGGCGCTGCGGTCGTGGCCCGGCACCCAGAACAGCGGGTCGTAGCCGAAGCCACCTTCACCCTGCGGCTCGTGCAGGATTCGCCCGCGCCAGGCGCCCTGGGCGATCAGCGGCGTGGGGTCGGCGGCATGGCGCAGGAACACCATCACGCAGACGAACTGCGCGCCGCGGTCCTGCTCGGCCACGCCTTCCAGCGCGCCCATCAGCTTGCGGTTGTTGGCGCGGTCGCCAGCGCCCTGGGCGGCATAGCGGGCGGAATGCACGCCCGGCTGGCCGTTGAGGAAATCCACCTCGATGCCGGAGTCGTCCGCGATGGCCGGCAGGCCCGAGACCTTCGAGGCGTGGCGTGCCTTGATCAGCGCGTTCTCGACGAAGGTCGGCGCGGATTCCTCCGGCTCCTCGTCGCTGAAGTCGGTGACCAGGCGCAGTTCCCAGCCCAGCGGCGCCAGCAGCGCCTGCATTTCCTTCAGCTTGCCGGCGTTGCGGCTGGCGAGGACGACTTCGGTGGGCATGTCAAAAGCCGGGAATCGGGAATCGGGATAAGGATACCCGCATGTGGCGGCGAGCGCGTCTTTTACGATTCCCGATTCTCCATTCCCGGCGTCAGGCGCCCAGCGCCTGACGCTGTGCCTCGATCAGCTGCCGGATGCCGGTCGTGGCCAGGTCCAGCAGGGCGTCGAGCTCCTCGCGGCGGAAGGCGTGGCCCTCGGCGGTACCCTGCACCTCGATGAACTGGCCGGCCTCGTTCATGACCACGTTCATGTCGCACTCGCAGCCGGAGTCCTCGGCGTAATCCAGGTCCAGCACCGGCTGGCCGCCGGAGATGCCCACCGAGACCGCGGCCACCTGGCCGAACAGCGGGTTCTTCTTGATCTGGCCCTTCTTCAGCATGGCGTTGATGGCGTCGGCCATGGCCACGTAGGCGCCGGTGATGGCGGCGGTGCGGGTACCACCGTCGGCCTGCAGCACGTCGCAGTCCAGTGTGACGGTGTAGTTGCCCAGGGCTTCCAGGTTGACGCAGGCGCGCAGCGAGCGGCCGATCAGGCGCTGGATTTCCTGGGTGCGGCCGGACTGCTTGCCCTGGGCCGCTTCACGGCGGCTGCGGGTGTGGGTGGCGCGGGGCAGCATGCCGTACTCGGCCGTGACCCAGCCGCCGCCATCCTTCTTCCAGGACGGGCCGCGCTCCTCCACGCTGGCGGTGCATAGCACGCGGGTGTCGCCGAAGCTGACCAGCACCGAGCCTTCGGCGTGGCGGGTGAACTGGCGCTGGATCGAAACCGGACGCAGCTGGTCCGGCGCACGGCCGGAGATACGGGTGGGCATGTGGGAATCTCGCCTGAGGGCCGCGAATTATACGGCGCGGCCGGGGGCCAGCGGCTATGATCGTGCCAGAACCATGACAGGCCCATAGAGCCTGCGGCATTTCGAGGAGAGATTCATGCGCAACTGGTTGGTGGGCGGCCTGGCGGCCGCGGTGATGCTCGTGGGCGGCTGCAGTCGTTCGGACGACAAGGCCCCGGAAACCGGCGGCCCCGGTCCCGGCGGGGCGAAGTACACGGCGGACATCACCCGCACGTCCCTGGGCATCCCCCACATCAAGGCGCAGGACTTCGGCAGCCTTGGCTATGGCTACGGCTATGCCTTCGCGGAGGACAACCTTTGCGTGATGCAGGAGGACTTCATCACCATTCGCGGCCTGCGCGCGCGCTACTTCGGCCGCGACGGCAGCTATACGATCCAGCCCAACGGTGTCACCGCCAACAACGTCGACAGCGACTTCTACTGGCGCAGCACCGCCACCGACGAGGCGATCGCGCCGGCGCGGGACAAGACGCTGGCCGACTACAAGGACGTGACGCGTGGTTTCGTCGACGGCTACAACCGCTACGTCCGCGAGCTCAAGGCCGGCGGGCACGAGGGCCGCCACGCTGCTTGCCGCGCGGCGGACTGGGTGTTCGAGATCGAGGAAAACGACATGTACCGGCGCTACCTGCGCCTGGCGCTGATCGCCTCCGGTTCGGTATGGATCAATGAAGTAGCCACGGCACAGCCGCCGCCGCTGCCGCCGTCGGGCAGCAGCGCCGCTGCGGCACGCGCCAAGTCGGCCGCCGAGCCCTCGGCGGAGCAGAAGGCGGCGGCACTGCGCAGCGACCCCGGCCCCTTCCGCTTCTTCCAGCGCGAGAAGACCTTCGGCAGCAACATGTACGCGCTGGGCAAGGACGCCACCACCGACGGCCGCTCGGTGGTCTACGGCAACCCTCACTTCCCCTGGATCGGCACCGAGCGCCTGTACCTGGCGCACGCCACCATTCCCGGCAAGCTCGACATCATGGGCGCCTCGCTCTACGGGGTGCCGGCCGTGCTGATCGGCTTCAATGATCACATCGCCTGGACCCACACCGTCTCCACCGCCTACCGTTTCACCTTCTACGAACTGACGCTGAACCCGCTGAACCCGCGCCAGTACCTGTATGACGGCAAGCTGCGCGACATGGTGGCGGTGCCGGTCACGATCCAGGTCAGGAACGAGGACGGCAGCCTGTCGGAAGCGACGCGCACGCTGTACAAGACCCATTACGGCCCGGTGCTGGTGCTGAAGGCCGCCGGCATCCCGATCCTGGGCTGGAACAACCTCAAGGCTTACGCGCTGCGGGACGCCAACGCCGAGAACGACAGCCTGATCAATCAGTTCGCGCGCTGGAACCAGGCGGCGAACCTGGACGAGTTCATCCGCGCGCAGGCCGAGGTGCTGGGCGTGCCCTGGGTCAACACCGTGGCCAGCGGCCCGGGTGGCAAGGTCTACTATTCCGACGTCACCGTAGTGCCCAATGTCCCGGACTCCAAGGTCACCACCTGCCAGGCCATTCCCCTGCACCAAGTGGTGCAGCTGCTGGCGCCCGGCCTGCCGCTGCTGGATGGCTCGCGCTCCGCCTGCGAGTGGGACTCGGACGAGGACGCGCCGCGCCCCGGCATCTTCGGTGCGTCCAACCTGCCCAAGATCCAGCGTGACGACTGGGTGCACAACTGCAACGACAGCTACTGGCTGACCAACCCGGCCGAACCCATCGAGGGCTATGCCGGCATCATCGGCGATGAGCGCAGCGCCCGTTCGCTGCGCACGCGCCTGTGCATCCAGCAGATCACCAAGCGCCTCAGCGGCACCGACGGCCGCCCCGGCAACCGCTTCGACATCCCGACGCTACAGGATGTGGTGCTGTCCAGCCAGATCCTGTCGGCGCAGATGGAGCGGGATACCGTGGTCGGCACCCTGTGCCGCCTGCCGGTGCTGGTGGGCAGCACCGGCCCGGTGAACGTCGCGGCGGCCTGCGAGGCACTGAAGAACTGGGACATGAAGGCCAACCTCGACTCGCGCGGCGCGCACGTCTGGCGCGAGTTCTACCGCAACGTCGCCGGACCGCTGCTGCCCCTGCCGATCGGGCCCGAGAACCCGCTGCTGTATTTGACGCCGTTCTCCGCCAGCGATCCGGTCAACACGCCGCGTGGCATCAACGTGTTGCTGCCGATGGTGAGCGTGGCCTTTGCGGATGCCGTGAAGGCCGTGGCCGACGCCGGCTTTGCGCCGGACGCGCCCCTGGGCGAGATCCAGCACCCAGGCTTCATCGACAAGAGCATCCCCGTGTTCGGCGGCGAGGGCTTCGAGGGCGCGTTCACCATCGCCAACTCCGGCCCGATTTCCGCGGACGGCTACAACATCGACTACGGCAACAGCTACATCCAGACCGTGACCTGGGGCAGCGGCGGCGTGGAGGCCGAGGGCTTCCTCACCTACTCCGAGTCCACCGACCCGGCCAACCCGCACTTCTCCGACTACACCCGTGAGTACTCGGCCAAGCGCTGGCACAAGCTGCCGTTTAAGGCGGCGGATGTGGAGGCGGATGCGATCCGGAAGTACAGTCTGAGCGAGTAGCTGAACTTCCTGACTCTCTCTCTCCCCGTTTGCGAGAGGGTGGGGGTGAGGGGCGGAGCTTTCAGTTCGCGCCAAAGTGCAGACTGCCAGCGCGCCCCCCTCACCCTAGCCCTCTCCCCGCAAGCGGGGAGAGGGAATGGCACTGGGCTTCCTGATGCGCAGTGCAAACAGCACCGTCAATATTCCGATATATATCGCCGGCTCCCGCACATCCGACTTCACCAGCCACAGGAAGTGCAGGCAGGCCAGGATTGCCGCCGGGTAGATCAGCCGGTGCAGCAGCGTCCAGCGGCGTTTCAGCCGGCGCTGCCAGCCGCGGGTGGAGGTCAGGGCCAGCGGCAATAGCAGCAGCCAGGCGGTGAAGCCCAGCGTGATATAGGTGCGCTTCACCAGGTCCTTGCCCAACTGAGCCGCCGACCATTCGAGGTCGAAGGTCAGGTAGGTCGCGAAGTGCAGCGTGATCCAGGCATAGGCCCACAGCCCCAGCAGGCGCCGCACCTGGATCGCCTCGGCGCGGCCGCTGAGGCGGCGCAGCGGCGTCATCGCCAGCGTGGCCAGCAGCAGGCGCAGGGCCCACAGCCCGGTCTGGTGCTCCAGAAACTCCACCGGGTTGGGTCCGAGCCGGGCGGTGGCCACGCACCAGGCCAGCCACAGCAGCGGCCCGCCGCCCAAGGTCCAGGCGGCCAGCCGCCACCACAGCAGCGGGCGTCTGATGGCGGGCATTAGGGCCTGTTGACGCTATGAACATCGCTGCGACGGAGACCGTTTTGGCGCAGGGCTATGTCCCGGCACGCGCCGTGTACGGAACGTAAATCAGCGGGTCGGGACGACGCCCTGCGCCAAAACGGTCCCGCCCTCCGGGTGCCGCCCGATTTGCCGCCATGCGGGCCATCGGGCTTACTGCGGAGCGACATTGAGTCGCTCCGCAGCTTGGGCCAATGGCCTCGTCGGTTACTTGGAACCACCAAGCGCCCTCCTCGCGTCTGGCCTGGCGGCAAATCGGGTGGCATCGCAGCGATGTTCATAGCGTCAACAGGCCCTAGTACAGCTTCTTCGGGTCCAGGCCGGCGTAGAGCGGCGCCACCTCCGGGTAGCCGTTGAAGGGTAGGGTCTTGCGCTTGAACAGCTCGCCCAGGCGACGCTCCGTGGCCTGGCTCCAGCGCGGGTGGTCCACCGCCGGGTCCACGTTGGAGTAGAAGCCGTACTCCTGCGGCGCCATCTGCTTCCAGGTGGTCACCGGCTCGCGCTCGGTGAAGCGGATGCGCACCACCGACTTGATGCTCTTGTAGCCGTACTTCCAGGGGATGGTCAGGCGCAGCGGCGCACCGTTCTGGTTCGGCAGTACCTTGCCGTACATGCCCACCGACATGAAGGACAGCGGATGCATGGCCTCGTCGATGCGCAGGCCCTCCTTGTAGGGCAGGTCCAGGCCGCTCCAGCGCGACAGGGGCATCTGCTCCTTGTCGTACAGGGTCTCGAATGCCACGTACTTCGCCTTCGAGGTTGGCTTGAAGCGCTTCAGCAGGTCCGCCAGCGGGAAGCCCAGCCAGGGCACCACGATGCTCCAGGCCTCCACGCAGCGGTGGCGGTAGATGCGCTCTTCCAGGGCATGCGGCCTGACCAGGGCATCGAGGTCGATGCGGCCCGGGGCCTCGCACTCGCCTTCCACCGCCACCGACCAGGGGCGGGTGCGCAGGCTGTGGGCGTTGCGCGCGGGGTCGCCCTTGTCGGTGCCGAATTCGTAGTAGTTGTTGTAGGTGCTGGTGGTCTCGAAGGGCGTCACGGTCTCGCCGCCGGCCTGCTCGCTGCGCTTGGCGATCTTCAGCCCGCCAAGGGAGGGTGCCGCCGCCGGAGCAGCGGGCGCGGCGGCGTCACCGCAACCGGCCGCCAGCAGCGCGGCCGTACCCAGCCCCATGCGGGCCAGGATGTCGCGGCGCCGGTAATAGGTTGGTTCCGGCGTGATTTCGCTGGAAATGACGGCCGACGGCGGCAGGATGCGGATCAGCATGGGAGAACTCCGGGGCTTATTTCGGAACTACGCCAGTCTGACACTGCCGGATGCCGGCTGTTCGTGGCTGTCATAATGTCCGGACGTTGCATCATGAAACGCGGACGAACGGGCATATGGAGCTGGACGAACTGATCGAGACCTTCGAATTCCTGGGTGATTGGGAGGAGCGCTACCGCTACCTGATCGATCTGGGGCGCAAGCTGCCGCCGATGCCGGCGGACGAGCACACGGAGGCCAACAAGGTGCGCGGCTGCATGTCGCAGGTGTGGTTTTCGCATAGCCTCAAGCCGGGCTCGCCCGCCACCCTGGAATTCCGCGGCGATTCCGACGCCCACATCGTCAAGGGCTTGATCGCATTGCTGTTTGCGGTGGTTTCCGACAAAACGCCGAAACAGATCGTGGACTCCGACATTGGCGAGATCTTCACCCGCCTGGGCTTGGAGAACCACATCACGATGAACCGACGCAACGGTTTCTACTCTATGGTGGAGCGGATCCAGAACATCGCCCGCGAGGAACTCGCGCGCGCGTAACAAGGGGCCGATAGAATCGGCCGGACAAATCGAGGGAGTAATTGGAGATGGCGATGGGCGCATTCTTCTTCTATGCACTGGTGATCTTCTTCGTGGTCACCCTGTTCAAGGGCGTGGTCACCGTGCCCCAGGGCAAGGAATACACGATCGAGCGCTTCGGCAAGTACCGCGCGACCTTCACGCCGGGCCTGCACTGGCTGGTGCCCTGGGTGGACCGCGTCGGCCGCAAGCTGTCGCTGATGGAACAGGTGCTGGACGTGCCCTCGCAGGAAGTCATCACCAAGGACAACGCCATGGTCGGCGTGGACGGCGTGGTGTTCTTCCAGATCCTGGACGCGCCGAAGGCCGCCTACGAGGTGCAGCACCTGGAACTGGCGATCATGCAGCTCACCATGACCAACCTGCGCACCGTGATGGGCTCCATGGATCTGGACGAGTTGCTCAGCCAGCGTGACCACATCAACGCCAAGCTGCTGTCGGTGGTGGACGAGGCGACCACGCCTTGGGGCATCAAGGTCACCCGCATCGAGATCAAGGACATCCGCCCGCCGACCGACCTGGTCGACTCCATGGCGCGCCAGATGAAGGCCGAGCGCGAGAAGCGCGCCAACATCCTGGAGGCCGAGGGCTTCCGCCAGGCCGCCATCCTCAAGGCCGAAGGTGAGCGCCAGTCGCAAATCCTGATCGCCGAGGGTGAGAAGCAGCAGGCCATCCTCGACGCCGAGGGCCGCAAGGAAGCCGCCTTCCGCGATGCCGAGGCCCGCGAGCGCCAGGCCGAGGCCGAAGCCCGCGCCACCATGATGGTGTCGCAGGCCATCGAGAAGGGCGACGTGCAGGCGATCAACTACTTCGTCGCCACCAAGTACATCGAGGCGCTGGGCCGTATCGCCACCAGCCCCAACGAGAAGCTGGTGCTGATGCCGCTGGAAGCCGGTAACGTGATCGGCGCCCTCGGCGGCATCGCCGAGCTGACCAAGAAGGTTTCCGCGGGTCCCGCGAAGTAACCCGGACGGAGAGTCGTGATGGACGTGCTCTACTGGCACTGGTGGGTGTTCGGGCTGGTGCTGCTGGTGGCGGAGATGCTGCTGCCCACCGGCTTCGTGCTGCTGTGGATCGGCGCCTCGGCGATCATCGTCGGGGCCCTGAGCTGGCTGCTGCCGCTGAGCTGGGAGATCGAGCTGGTGCTGTTCTCGGTGCTGTCGCTGGGCAGCTTCCTGGTGTGGAAGACATTCCGCCCGGCGGCGCAGGAAAGCGACCAGCCGATGCTCAATCGCCGCGGCCAGTCCTACATCGGCCGCAACTTCACGCTGAAGGACCCGATCGTCAACGGCGTCGGCAAGCTGCGCGTGGACGACTCGCAGTGGCGCATCACCGGCCCTGACGTGCCTGCCGGCACGCAGGTGCGAGTGACCCGTGCCGACGGCGCCACCCTGCACGTGGAGCCCGCGTAATCGAGCACCAACACGCCAAGGAAGGCACGCCGCTGCGGCATCCGCTGCAGCCGCCGCACATCACCGGTGCCGAGAACCTATACTCGCTCGGCGAGGAGATCAGCCACGCCGTGACCCACGGCCTGGGCGTGGTGCTGTCGATCATCGGCCTGGTGGTGCTGGTGGCCAAGGCCACCCTCTACGGCAACGCCTGGCATATCGTGGCGGCGGCGATCTTCGGCAGCACCCTGGTGCTGATGTACGCCGCCTCCACCCTGTATCACTCGATCCCGCTGCCCGGCGCCAAGCGCGTGCTGCGCGTGATCGACCACTCGCTGATCTACTTCCTGATCGCCGGCACCTATACGCCGTTCACGCTGATCACGCTGCGCGGCCCCTGGGGCTGGGGCCTGTTCGCCTTCACCTGGGGACTGGCACTGGCCGGCGTGGTGTTCAAGATCTTCGCCACCGGCAAGTTCGAGAAGATCTCGCTGGCCATCTACCTGCTGATGGGCTGGTGCGCGCTGGTGGCGATCAAGCCGTTGCTGGTGGCGCTGGAGCCGGCGGCGCTGTGGCTGGTGCTGGCGGGCGGCCTGACCTACAGCGGCGGCGTGGCCTTCTACACCTGGACCAGCCTGCGCTACCACCACGCGGTCTGGCACCTGTTCGTGCTGGGCGGCAGCGTGCTGCATTTCTTTGCGATCCTGTTCTACGTGATTCCCGGACCCCAAGACTAGGAGCCTGCCGGGCGGCTAGACTCCCGGAACAAGCTAGACTCCCGGAACAAAGAGGAGAGTCCATGGCCAAGAACGGCTTTGCCGCGGTGCGCAGCCCCTATCTGGTGCCCTACGACGGCACGTTCCGCGTCGACCGCACGGCGACCAAGCCGCCGGCCAAGCATGCCGACAAGGAGACCTGCAAGCTCTGGCTGGCCGAGGCCGTGGAGGAACTCTCCGGGCTGCAACACATGCTGTATGCCCATGACTACCACAGCGTATTGCTGGTCTTCCAGGCGATGGACGCCGCCGGCAAGGACAGCACCATCCGCGCCGTGTTCACAGGCGTGGACCCGGCCGGCTGCGACGTGCATTCCTTCAAGCGCCCTTCGCTGCAGGAGCTGGACCACGATTTCCTCTGGCGCTCCGCCACGCGCCTGCCCGAGCGTGGGCGCATCGGCGTGTTCAATCGCAGCTACTACGAGGAAGTTCTGGCGGTGCGCGTGCACCCGGAGTTCCTCAAGTACCAGAAGCTGCCGCGCATCCCCAAGAAGCTCGACGAGCTCTGGGAAGAGCGCTACGAGTCCATCCGCGACCACGAGAAGCACCTGGCGCGCAACGGCACGCTGATCCTCAAGTTCTGGCTCAACGTTTCGCGCGAGGAGCAGCGCCAGCGCTTCCTGGCCCGCCTGGACGAGCCGGAGAAGAACTGGAAGTTCGAGAGCGGCGATATCACCGAGCGCGGCTTCTGGCGCGACTACATGAAAGCCTACCAGGACGCGCTCAACGCCACCTCGCGCCCCTGGGCGCCGTGGTACGCGATCCCCGCCGACAACAAGCCCTTCATGCGCGCCACCGTGGCGGAGCTGGTCGTCGCCAGCCTGAAGAAGCTGGACCTGCGCTATCCGGAGCTGGAGCCGGAGGAGAAGCTGCGGTTTGACGAGATGCGGGAGTTGCTGCGGAAGGATCGGTAGAGAGGAAATATGCAGAAGGCGCTCGTGGCCATTTTTTGGATGCTTTTCGTCTCACCGACGTGGGCTGTAGGTGGGACGTCCACTTATCGATGCAACTATGAGCACTTCTCTGATGGTGAATCTATACACAAAGCGAAGCCAGCCTTCGCTTTGATCTTTGTCGTCGATTCGGCCGGCAAGGCCACGCTCATAGGAAACAGCGGGAGCAGCGAAGTTCTTGCCTTCGGGAGTGAGGCGAACGACGGAGTTAGCTTCGTCGAGGTGACTGGCGCCGGAAACATTATGTCCACGGCTATCGCGGCCAATGGTGAATCTGTTCACAGCAGAAATACGATACTGGCTGGAGAGTTGGTGCCCTCGCAGTATTACGGGCGATGTATTTTCCAGCCTTCACAGTAGGGCGGGAAAGCGCAGCGCATCCCGCCTTCTGGTGGCAATGCGGAAGGCGGGATGCGCTGCGCTTTCCCGCCCTACGTAGCTAGCAAGGCATCCAGCGAAACTCGACATCCGAGGCCACGATTCGCCATGTGGCGGCCGTACGGGCGCCACACCACTCGATCTCATGGATCAAACGCCCCTGGGTGTCCACGCGCAATTCGTCATAGCGCCAGTTCCGATGGCCTCCCTCGATCCCCGGCGAGTCGAACTGGTACTCGAAAACACGCGGGTAATGAAGCTCGATGTTCCCATCGTGGTAAGCGCCGAGCAGCCTTATGGTGATGGCCGAGCTTCGGATTTCATGGCGCTGCCCGGAGGAGGCCTCTTCGATCCGTATCCATTCCAGCCAGGCGTCATGCGGGCAGTCGTGCCGCTGAAAGTCGAAGTACCAGGCCGAGATCGCCAGGGCATGGGCGCATTTCGGAAAGCGAGTCCGATTCTCTTCCAGGTAAGTCCGATACCTGTGAAATGCCCCGACATGGTCATCATCTCGCTGCGCCGCGAGGATGAACATCGGGGCTACCCCCGTAACGGCAGCGTATGCACCCGCGTCCCCTGGTACGGCCGCCGCGACAGCGTCAGCAGCGCCGCGGCCACGGCCTGGGTGCTGATCGGGCGGTACTTGGCCAGCGGGCCGGCCAGCAGCGGCGAGAGCAGGGGGCTGAGCTTCTGCGCGAAGGCCTCTCCGGGGCGGTGCTCCTCGCGCGGGCCCAGCAGCAGCGAGGGCTGCACGATGCGCAGGGACGGGTAGCCCAGCGCGGCCACGTCCTCTTCCATGCGGCCTTTCACGCGGGAATAGAACGAGGGGGAATGCGACGAGGCGCCGATGGCGGACACTACCAGGAACTGACGGGCGCCCTGGGCCAGGGCGGCGGCGGCCAGGGCCACGACGTAGTCATGGTCCACCTGCTCCAGGCCGGCCCGGCCGGACTTGCCCTGGGTGGTGCCCAGGCAGCAGTAGACATCGTCCGCGGCCAGCTGACTGCCGAGGGCCTTCAGGTCGCTGAAGTCGCTGATGACGGCCTCGAGCTTGGCGTGGGCCTGGGCCGGCGGGCGGCGGCCGATGACCTTGACCCGGCCGTAGTCGGGGGAGGCCAACAGCAGCGGCAGCAGCTGCTGGCCGATGGCGCCGGTAGCCCCGGCGAGCAGGGCGGTCTTGGACTCGTTCACGGTGCTATCCTCGAATCAATGGCCGGAAGTGTACCCGCCGGCAGTTGAAACTGCGGCAACGGTCGCTGGTCAAAGCTTGCCGTTGCCAAGGATGGCCCATGACTTCTGTCTCTTTTGCCCTGCACCCCCGCCTCAACGCCGACTGCATCGTGGCGGGCGACTGGCCGCTGTCCCGCCTGCTGCTGATGAACGACAGCCAGTACCCCTGGTACATCCTGGTGCCCCGGCGCGCAGACATCCGCGAGATCCACGAGCTGGACGCGGCGGACCAGACCCAGCTGTTCCGGGAGTCGATGATCCTGAGCCGTGCCCTGGCCCAGGCCTACAAGGGCGACAAGCTGAACATCGCCGCCCTGGGCAACATGGTGTCGCAGCTGCATCTGCACCATATCGTGCGCTTCACCAGCGACGCCGCCTGGCCCTCGCCGGTCTGGGGCAAGCACCCGGCCGTGCCGTATTCGGAGGGCGAGGCCCTGGCCCAGATCGAGCGCCTGCTGCCTCGGCTGGAGCTGCCGCTGATGCCGCTGCGCACGATTTCGCCCTCGGTCGCTCCGCCGACCGACCAGTAGGCCTTCCGCTCCGCTTGCTTCCCCCCGTGGCCGGTCCCTAGACTGGCCCGACACCGCCCGACACGAGGCGGGCCAGGGCCGTCCGGCCCCAGCACACGATACAGCGAGAGACGAGGGGATAGGGCATGGTCAAGCGGCTGCTGTGGGCGCTGTTGCTGTCTTCACCGGCGGCGCTGGCCGCGACACCGGCCGCGCAGCCCGCGGCTGCCGCCCCGGCGCCCTACGCCGTGCCCGGCGGCGCCGGCCTATACCCGGTGCCCGATGCGCCGTACACCGCCACCTATCGCTCGATCTCGCTGGACGACCTGGTCCGCCTGAACCTTACGACCGGCACCTGGCATGGCTCGCCCAAGGTGCAGAAGGACCGCGCCTGGTACGACGCGCACTTCTACGACACCCTGGCCGCCCGCAAGGTCTGGCGCGACGGCAGCTCGCCGCCGCGCTACCCGCCGTTCCAGGGGCCCATCACCTGGGACATCGTGCCGATCCCGCAGGCGCCGCCGCCGCCCTGCGACCAGCCGCAGCCCACCGGCTACGACGCCGAGTCCTGCCGCTACGTCAACCAGCTGTTCAAGGACCTGGCCAAGACCAACCCCGCCGCCGCCCGACTGGCGCGTGAGCAGGTCCGCCGCGGCCGCGATGTCTGGTTCAAGGGCAGCTTCGGCAACCAGGACGAGGAGTACCTGCACACGACGCGCACGGTGGGCAAGGACAACGTCTGGTATCCCTGGCTCGACACGCGCGAGCGCAAGCACCGCTTCACCAAGTGGGGAATGATCAACGACCCGGACTGCACGGAAGGCGATGCCAGCACGAACTGGTACGACCGCTGCCCGGACGCGCACAGCTCCGGCGTGCTGGGCTACCGCAAGTACCACCAGGACGTGACCAAGGATGCCTCCGGCAAGGTGACGTTCGACCCGGCCACCTCGCCCTACCGCAAGGACGAGCTGCAGAAGAACCTGCGCTACGTGCTGGGTGGCCCCTGCGTGCAGTGCCACGTGGCTTTCGACCCCACCAACCCGCCGAAGGACCCCAACCAGCCGAAGTGGGAGAACATCCACGCCACCATCGGCAACCAGTACACCATGCAGCCGATGCAGTACGTGATGGGTACGCCGGAGGATTCGCTGTCGCGCCAGGTGCTGGGCGTAGGCCATCGCGTGGGCACCATCGACACTTCGCTGGTGGCCACCGACTTCCAGCACAACCCGGGCACGCAGAACAACATCATGGACTTCTCGAACAAGCGTCTGTTCGAGGAGAGCATGAAGGACCCCGTCACCGGCAAGATCACCAAGGCGCGCACGCGCCACGTGCTTAAGGGCGGTGAGGACAGCGTCGGAGAACATCTCGCGCTGATCCGCGTGTACGTCAACATCGGCATGTGCACCGAGGAATGCTGGACACCCAAGTTCCCCAAGCCGGGCACGTTCTTCGGCGACAAGTCGCACCAGCAGCCCTTCGACATCGCGCAGTGCGCCAAGGACTGCGAGGCCTGGAACTATGCCGACGCCAAGATGCCGGAGCTGGCCTCCTTCCTGATGACCGGCGGCCCCACCTACCTGCTGAAGGCCAGGGACGTGGACGGCACGCCGGGCTCGGCCTTCATCGACCTGGCCAAGGTGCCGCAGGGGCGCAAGGTCTTTGCGCGCGAGTGCGCCGGCTGCCACAGCTCCAAGTTCGCGCCGGACAACGTGCGCGCCGACAAGGCCGCGCTGGAGCGCTACTACGAGGGCCATGTCTTTGGCGCCGAGGACTACTGGCAGCACGAGTTTACCCAGGCCGAGCGCGACTCGCCGGCATTCCAGGCCAAGTACCTGGCCAAGGATCCGCAGAGCGGCAAGCTGCGGCCGCGCCAGTTCGTCGGCAAGGACTTCCTCGGGCAGGACTGGCTGGCCAACGACGAGCCGGTGCCGTTCAACATCATCGGCACCAACATGTGCCGCGCCATGCACGACAATCACAGCGCCGGCCACATCTGGGAGCAGTTTGCCTCCGAGGACTATCGCGCGCGGCCGTCGCCGGGCTCGGTGCCGCAGGTGCTCAACCGCATGGTGCCGGGCCTGGGCGGCCGCGTGCTGGGCGAGAAGAAGATCGAGGGCGGCAGCGGCTACCTGCGCAACTTCTCGCTGCTGTCGGCCTGGGCCACCGCGCCCTTCCTGCACAACAACGCGGTCGGCGAGCTGACGCACCTGAAGGACGGCAGCATCGACTACACCGTGCGCGGCCGCGTGAAGCAGTTCGAGATGGCCTTCGACGAGCTGCTGACCTCGGACAATCCCAAGGTCACGCCGCACCGCCCGCAGAAGATCAGCGTCACCGACCGCGACATCAAGCTGGCGCCGCGCGAAGACCAGCAGGGGCCGATCCGCCTGCCGGTGAAGAAGGGCACGCCGGTCGCGGCCTTCACCTCGTCCGATCCGCATTCGCCGCTTTTCATGAAGTGCGATGACCTGGTGGAGAACAAGGGTCACCAGTTCGGCGTGTCGCTGTCGAAGGACGACAAGCTGGCGCTGCGCGAATTCCTCAAGCTGATGTAGCCGGCCATGTTCGTCGGCCACTACAGCGCCGCCTTCGCGCTCAAGGCCTCGCAGCCGAGGGTGCCGCTGTGGGCGATGTTCCTCGCCGTGCAGGCGGTGGACATCGGCTGGGCGCTGCTGGTGATGGCGGGCATCGAGAAGGCACGGGTGGTGCCGGGCTTCACCGCGGCCTTCCCGGTGGAACTCTACTACATGCCCTACACCCACAGCCTGCTGGCCACCGCGATCTGGGCGACCGCGCTGGGGCTGGCATATCTCGCCTGGCGCCGTGGCGACGGCCGCGCGGCGGCGCTGGCGGTGGCGGCGGCCGTGGCCTCCCACTGGTTCCTCGACCTGCTGGTCCACGCCCCGGACCTACCGCTGTATGGGGACCAGCACAAGCAGGGCCTGGGCCTCTGGAATTACCCGCTGCCCGAGCTGGCGCTGGAACTGGGCCTGCTGGCCGGCGCCATCCTGCTCTACGTGCGCGCGCTGCCGCAGCATGCGCGGCGTGCCTGGACGCTCGGCGCGGTGCTGGCGCTGGTGCAGGCCGGTCATACACTGGGGCCGTGGCTGATGAATGACGCCCGCGGCGTGGCCGCGATGGCGCTGGGCGGCTACCTGGTCTTTGCCGTCGCCGCGGGCTGGGCCGAGCGCGGAGCCGCGCCGGCATGAAGCGCCTCTTCGTCCTGCTGTTGCTTGCCGGCCTGGGCATTGCCGCCTGGCTCTGGCTGCGGCCCGAGTCGGGGCCGCGCGGGCCGGATATCGTCCAGCGCAGCACGCAGGAGCCGGTGCATGCCGCGCCGCGCCTGAGCGCGAGGCTGATCGCCACCGAGGATCTGCCGCCGGCCGGCACGCGCTCGCTGTTCGATCACCTGGTGGCGCAGAACGACGGCCTGCCGTATCCCTTCGAGAAGCTGGTGGAGATGCTGAAGAAGCAGGATCCGGAAGGCCGCATGCCGGTGACGCTGATGATCCCGCAAGGGCGTTCGCTGTTGAAGGCGCAGGCGGACTTTCATCATCCACGCGTGCTGGTGGCGGCGGATTTCCAGGCGCCGGGCACGCCGGCCTCGCTGGGCCTGGCGCCGCGTGGCCAGTTGTTCCTCGGCTTCGTGGAAGATGCCAACGAGATCGAGGTGCTGAGCTACAACGAGGCCGCTGGCCGCTTCGAGTTCCAGCTGGTGCAGGACTACTCCGCCACCGGTGCGCGTCGCATCGTCTACGCGCGCCGCGCGGTCTGCACTACTTGCCATCAGGGCGGCACGCCGATCTTCCCGCAGCGCCCCTGGGCCGAGACCAACGGGCAGCCCGAGATCGCCGCGATGATCGCCGCCGCGCGTGGCAACGAGCCCTACCTCGGCATGCCGCTGGAGCAGCCGCTGGCTTCGCCGGAGCGTTTCGACGAGTTGACCGACACCGGCACCTTCGTTGCGGTGACGCAGCAGCTGTGGATCGATGCCTGCGGCGCGGAGGGAGCGGATTGCCGCCGCCTGATGCTGAAGCTGGCACTGCGCTATCTCTCCGACCCCGGCAATTTCGACGCCCAGTCCGTCGATGCCGCGCGGCTGCGGCAGATGCAGGCCGCGTCCTGGCCGCCGGAGGGCATCGCCGTGCCGGAGTCGGACCTGCGCAACCGCGATCCGCTGGCCGGGCAGCGCGGCCTGCGCAACCGCATCCGCGCACTGTTCACGCCGGCACCACAGCCGGGCGAGGGTGCCCGCAACAACGAGGACCTGGTGGCCTTCGACCAGCTGCCGAAGCTGCCGGCGGTATTGGACCCGCTGACACCGCGCCCACCCAAGCGCAAGCTGACCGCTGGTGACATCGATGGCGTCTACGGCCTGGCCGCGCTGTTCAGCGACGGCGACCGCGCGCGGCTGGAGCAGGCCGGGGGCATCGGCCCCGAGCGGTTGGAGGCGGCGGTGGACCGGCTCGACCCGATGCTGTTCCGTGCCGCGCCCGTCTCGCGGGTGAAGCTCATGCAGGCCCTGCTCGGCGCCCTGGGCGAGAAGACCCTGCCGGCCTACTGCTGCCTGGATACGGCTGAGATGTCGCCGCCCCAGGCCAGCGGCGGTCCGCCGCTGGAACTGTCCGCCGGCTCGCCGCTGCATCCCTTCGAGGAATACTGTTTCAGCTGCCACCGCGGTAACCCGGCCAAGCGCCTGGACTTCATGGGCGGGCGCAACGAGGCCGAGGTGCTGGCCCAGGTCAAGGCCACGCCCAAGATCCGCGACGTGCTCGACTGGGAGCGCTACCGCGGCAGCGACAAGGCGCATACCCTGATGCCGCCTGCGGACTCGCCGCAGCGCGCCGCGATGGAGGATGCGCTGAAGAAGGATCCGAAGCTGATGGAGCGCATGCGCGACACGGTTCCGGGGCTGTTCGACTTCTAGAAAAACGTGAGGGGTGAGGCGTGAGGCGTAACAGCAAGAAGACAGAAGCAGCGCCGCGGCGGCGCACGGCTTTTCAACGCCTCACGCCTCACGCCTCACGCCTCACGGCGGCGCTGCTCCTGTGGAGCTGCACCGCAAGCGCCGAGCCCGCCTTCGCCCGGATGTACAAGGCCGAGTACGGCTACGCGCCCTCCTGCAATGCCTGCCACAAGGATGGCGGCGGCACGCCGCTGAATGCCTACGGACAGGAGTTCAAGGACGCCGGCATGAGTGCCGGGTCCTTCGCCAAGATCGCCAGCAAGGATGCCGACGGCGACGGCGCGGCCAACGGTGCCGAGGCGCAGGCCCGCGCCAATCCCGGCAGCAAGAGCTCCACGCCCGCCAGCAAGGGTGACTGGCTGGACACCGCCAGCCTGATCCCGCGCGAGGTGCAGGCGGCATTCCCCGGCGTGCGCGAGTACCTGCCGCGCGACGCGATCCTGACCGACGCCGATATCGCCCGTGCCAAGACAATGGGCGCCGTCCTGGGCAAGGCCGACGAGAACACCATCTACGTGCCGCTGCAGGACAAACGCCCAGCCGGCACGGCGCTGATCTTCCCCGCCGAGTTCAAGGGCAAGCTGTTCTTCCTGCTGATGGTGACCGACCGCCAGCTCAAGGTGACCCAGGTCAAGCCCATGAGCAGCACCCAGGTGCCGGCCGCGGCGCAGAGCAAGGTCTATGGCAAGTTCAACGGCATCGCCGTGGACCAGCTGCCGGCAGCCACCGGCAGTGACCTCGATGCTGCTATCACCGCGGCGGTGAAGAAGGCGGGCACGCTGCTCTACGTGAGGCTCAAGAATGCTTAATACCCCTCGCCCGCTTGCGGGAGAGGGGCAGGGGAGAGGGTGTCTGTGAAAGCTAGAGGATGGCGACGTCGGGAGAGTTCTACAGAAACCCTCTCCCCCAGCCCCTCTCCCGCATGGCGGGAGAGGGGAGTGATACGCCTGTTCGAATTCGGCCTGGTGGCCTTCTTCGTCGCCGTGTTCCTGCTGGCGCGCAGCCTGGCGGTTTCTGCGGCCGACGCGGATGCCGCGCAGGTGCCGGCGGCCGAGACGCAGCAGGCCCAGCCTGGCGGCGACGACTTCGACTTCTTCAGCGACCAGCCGGTGGAGAGTGCGGCGGTGGTCGAACTGCCGCCGGAGAAGCCGCTGTGGATCACCGCGGGCGGCCCGCTGGCGCTGATCGCGGTGTTCTTCCTGATCCTGGCGGCGGTGTGGTGGTTCATCCCCTTCGACTCGCACAGCGTGGAGCTGAACCTGCGCGAGCTGCCGCCGGCGGCCAAGCGCGGCATCGCCATGGCAGTGGTGATGTTCGGCATCGCCTTCTGCTTCGGAGCGTCAGAGATCTGGTACCAGCTGCGGCTGCACGGCACGGCGCAGGCTTACTTCGAGCAGATGTCGCTGGGCAAGCTGATCGCCTTCACCCATGCGCACCTGTTCGGCTTCACCACCTGCTTTTTCATCATCGGCATCCCGTTCTCGATGCAGTTCAACCAGCTGCAGTCCTACCAGTGGATCTTCCCGGTGGGCCTGGCCGCCTCGATGGTGGACGTGATGTCCTGGTGGGGCATCAAGTACGTGGCGCCGAGCTTCGAGTGGGTGTCGATGTTTTGCGGCATCCTGTTCAGCTTCAGCTACCTGTTCATGCTGGTGGGCCTGCTGCGCGTGTTGCTGTTCCCGGACGTGATCTGGCGTTCCGACAAGGACCGCGCCCAGCGCCTGCAGCAGCGGGCCGAGCTGCGCGAGGCGGCCAAGCACCATGAAGGGGACTACTAGGCTGGTTTTACTGGGGGCCTTCAGGGGGTTTTAGCCGATCGGCTAATGCCATGACCCGATCCCTCGCGGCAGAATAAGATTAGGGTTCAAACCAGCCCAGGAACGGGCGCATACAACGGGGGATGCATGAAAGGGGCGAAATGGGTGGGGCTCGCTGCCCTGCTGAGCGGAGCGGCACACGCGGGCGTCTATGCGGGCGGCGCCGCCAGCATGACGCAGTACGAATACGAGAATGTCGATGACGCGGCCGGCTTCACCGCTTTCGCGGGGTTCCGCCCGGAATCGCTGCCGCTAATGTTCGAGGTCGCCTACACGGACTTCGGCGAGCATGACGTTTCCGACCTTCCCGGTGTCAGCATTGGATTCTCCGGGGTACGTGCCTCGGCTGGCTATTACGGCCGCCTGAGCCCAAGCGGCTCCGGTGTCTGGATCAAGGGGGGCTACTACAAGGGTGACTCCGAGGGAAAAGAGGCGGGTTTCGGCAGCGATGAGCTGTCCAGCAGCGGCTTTACTTGGGGCATCGGCGGCGACTGGAAGATCACCCGCCATTTCGGCCTGCGGCTAGACCTCGAAAGCTACATGGGCGTGAAGGATTTCAATGGTTATCCGGTGACCGTCGATAACGAGAGCGACGTTACCGTGATCAGTCTGGGCCTGGTGTTCGAATTGCCCTCGGGAGGCTCTTCCTCTTCCTCCAATTCCAGCAGCCGCAGCAGCTATACACCGCCGCCGGCTCCCGCACCGGCGCCTGCGCCGGCCTACACCCCCGCACCGGCCTACACCCCGGCTCCTGCGGCGATGCCGCCAGAACCGGTGGCTACGCCGGCCCCGGCCCCGCAGCCGGTACTGGCTGCGGCCCCGGTGGCTCCGGCCGCTGCCGCGTCCGCGTCCAAGCCCGTCATGCCGATCATCGGCGTCCGCCGCACGGCCCAGCCGACCGCGCTGCTGCGTCAGCCGCGTGCTGGCGCTCCGGTAGACGGCAGCCTGCCTGCCGGCTCGGAGGTGCAGCTCATGCAGCGCGTACCCAATGCGCTCGGCGTGTGGTGGTATGTCTATGCCGGCAACACCACCGGTTGGGTGAACGACAGCGCCCTGGCGCCGCAGTAAGCTGGACAAGGCGGCCCGGCGGGCGGGCCGCCTTATAAAAAAAGTAAGGGGGAGGCGTGAACAGGATTCTGGTGGCTGCCGTGCTGGCGGGGCTGGGCTTTTCAGCGCAGGCGCAATTGCCGGTGATGATCGTGGCTCCGCCCGTGGTGGCACCGCCACCGGCCCTGATGCCGGGCCCGGCGAAGACCAAGCAGGCCACGGTGCTCCGTGCACGGCCGCAGCATCAGTCCCCCATCGAGGGACCGGTGCCGGCGGGCGCCAGCCTCAAGCTGCAGGTGCGGCAGACTAATCGCGATGGTGGCTGGTGGTATACGCAGCACCAGCAGTACAGCGGCTGGATCGAGGAAGCCACACTGTCACAGTGATCGCTGCAAACGCGTGTCCGATTTTCCAGCGCCGGCGGAGACCCCGCCGGCGTTTGTGTCTCTGCGGCCATGTCCCCGGTAATATCGATCTCCCAGAATGATCCCGAAATCACTTTCTTGAGGAGATTGGCCGTGAACTATTTCGTGACGGGGGCGACAGGTTTCATCGGCAAGTTCCTGCTGGAACAGCTGCTGGCCCGGCCCGAGGCGCAGGTGCATGTCCTGGTACGCGAGTCGTCCAAGGACAAGTTCGCGGCACTGCAGGAGCGCTACGGTGAGGCCGGCACGCGCCTGCACGCCGTGTATGGCGACATCACCACGCCGGGCTTGGTGTCCGCGGCCGACTTCAAAAAGCTGCAGGGCAAGATCGACCATGTCTTCCACCTGGCTGCCGTCTACGACATGGGCATGGACGACGCCACCGGCGACCGCATCAACAACGAGGGCACGCGCAATCTCGTGGCCTTCGCCAACGACCTGGGCGGCAACGTGAAGCTGCATCACGCCTCCAGCGTGGCGGTGGCCGGCGGCGACTTCAACGGCCGTTTCACCGAGGACATGTTCGACGAGGGCCAGCGCGTGGCGCACCCCTACTTCCGCACCAAGTTCCAGTCGGAACAGATCGTGCGCGAGGAGTCGAAGGTGCCCTTCCGCATCTATCGTCCGGGCGCCGTGGTCGGCCACTCCGAGACGGGCGAGATGGACAAGATCGACGGCCCCTACTACTTCTTCAAGACCATCCAGAAGCTGTCGTACGCGGTGCCCAAGTGGCTGCCGCTGCTGGGCATCGAAGGCGGCCGCGTGCCGCTGGCGCCGGTGGATTACGTGGCCAAGGCCATGGACCACATCGCGCACAAGGATGGTCTCGACGGCCAGGTCTTCTGCCTGATCCAGTCGGATTCGCCCACGGTCGGCAGCCTGCTGCAGACACTGATGGAAGCCGCGCACGGCCCGCAGTTCGCCGCCAAGTTCGAGCTGCCGGCGATACCCAAGGCGGCGCGCGACCTGGCCAACCGCCTCGGCGAGAGCATCCCCGGCAACGTCAGCAAGACCCTCTCCAAGGCCATCGGCGTGCCGGTGTCGGTGCTGGGCTACGTCACCAACCCGGCGGTGTTCGACGACAAGAACGCGCGCCGCGCCCTCAAGGGCTCGGGCATCAACTGCCCGGACATCAAGGATTACGCCGACAAGCTCTGGGCCTATTGGGAACAGTTCCTCGACATCTACGCCAAGATTCCCAAGGGCGCCGAGCGCAAGCTGTCCGGCAAGGTCGTGGTCATCACCGGCGCGTCCTCGGGCATTGGTTTCATCTCGGCCAAGAAGTTCGCCGCCGCCGGCGCCAAGGTGATCCTGGTGGCGCGTACGCGCGAGAAACTGGAAGAGACGCAGAAGATCATCCAGATGGCCGGAGGCGAGGCGCATGTGTACCCCTGCGACCTCAACGACATGCAGGCCATCGACAATTGCTGCGCCGAGATCCTGAAGGACTTCGGCCACGTCGACATCCTGATCAACAACGCCGGCCGCTCCATCCGTCGTGCCGTGTTCGAGTCGCTGGACCGCTTCCACGACTTCGAGCGTACGATGCAGCTGAACTACTTCGGCGCCATCCGCATGATCCTCAACTTCCTGCCGGGGATGGCGAAGCGCCGCGACGGCCACATCGTCAACATCAGCTCCATTGGCGTGCTGACCAATGCCGCGCGCTTCTCCGCCTACGTCGCCAGCAAGTCCGCGCTCGATGCCTTCAGCCGCTGCCTGTCGGCCGAGGTGAAGCACCGCGGCATCGAGGTCACCGCGATCTACATGCCGCTGGTGCGCACGCCGATGATCGCGCCGACCAAGCTCTACGACTACGTGCCGGCCTGGTCGCCGGAGAAGGCCGGCGACACCGTGCTGGAGTCGGTGCTGCGCCGCCCGAAGTCCATCGCCACGCCGCTGGGCACCGTCGCCGCCGTGTCCTACGCGCTGTGGCCCAAGCTCAACGACAGCATGCTCAACCGCGGCTTCCGCCTGTTCCCCTCCTCGGCCTCGGCCAAGGGCCGCAAGGACGGCGGCAAGCCGACGCTGGAGCAGGTGGTGTTCGCGAACGTGTTCAAGGGCGAATATTTCTAGGCTTCACCGCAGCAACGAAAAAGGCCCGCTTTCACGGGCCTTTTTCATGCTCTGAAGCCGGAGTGCTTTACGCGCTCTTCACCAGCCGCTTGCCGCGCTTGGCCACACTCGCCGCCAGCCCACCCAGCACCGCGGTGGTGTCGTCCCAGTGGATGCAGGCGTCGGTGATCGACTGGCCATAGACCATGTCGGGGCCGATGTCCTGGCGGCCTTCCACCAGGTGCGACTCGATCATCACGCCGACGATGCGATCGTCGCCGCCGGCGATCTGGTGGCCCACGTCCTCGCCGACATTGACCTGGCGCTTGTGCTGCTTCTGGCTGTTGGCGTGCGAGAAATCGACCATCACCTGCGGCTTGAGGCCGGCCTTGGTCAGCGCCGCGCAGGCGGCGTCCACGCTCTTGGCGTCGTAGTTGGTGCCGCTGCTGCCGCCGCGCAGGATCACGTGGCAGTCGGCATTGCCGGCGGTCTCGAAGATCGAGATCTGGCCGTCCTTGGTCAGCGACAGGAAGCGGTGCGGGCTCTGGGCGGAGACGATGGCATCCACCGCCACCTTCACGCTGCCGTCGGTGCCATTCTTGAAGCCCACCGGGCAGGACAGGCCGGACGCCATTTCGCGATGCAGCTGCGATTCGGTGGTGCGCGCGCCGATGGCGCCCCAGCTCACCAGGTCCGCCAGGTACTGCGGCGTCAGCAGGTCCAGGAACTCCACGCCGGCCGGCACGCCCATGTCGTTGAGCGTGACCAGCAGCTTGCGCGCCACGCGCAGGCCCTGCTCGATGTCGTAGCTGTCATTGAGGTTCGGGTCGTTGATCAGGCCCTTCCAGCCCACCGTGGTGCGCGGCTTCTCAAAGTACACGCGCATCACCACCAGCAGGTCGTCCTGCACCTGTTCGCGGAAGGCCTTCAGGCGCGCGGCGTACTCCAGCGCGGCCTGGGTGTCGTGGATCGAGCAGGGGCCCACGATCACCAGCAGGCGGCTGTCGCGGCCGTGCAGGATGTCCTGGATTTCCTTGCGGGTCTGGAACACCGTCGCCGCCGCGTTATCGGTCAGCGGGAATTCGTCCTGGACCTGGGCGGGGGTGGAGACGGGGCGGACGGAACTGATCCGCGTATTTTCGGTGGCAAACATCGGTAACCGCTTGTCAAGCAAAAGGGAGGGCGATGCTATAGCAAAGGCCAGGGAGCGGCAAAACGCGGCTGTCACGGGTCTGGCCGGCCGCTTGCGGCATACTGCGACGGTGCTGCGGCCGGGATGCCAGGAAGGGCCCTGGCAGAAAGAGATTTAAAATAATCATTTGCAGTATTAATCAATAAATAAACACAGGAATCCCATGATCCGTCCGACCCTGCCGCTTGCGGCCCTGCTGGCGGTGCTGGCCCCGGTGGCCCAGGCCGCCCCTTTCGACACCACCAACCAGGGCGCGCTGGCGCAGGGCTTCGCCCTGCCCGTGATCGGCCATGGCCGGGTGCTGGCCAAGGGCGACAGCGCCAGCCGCTACAGCCTGGACCTGACCAGCGAATACACCACCGACACGGTGGGCACCGAGACCATCGGCCTGGACGGCGAGAGCGCCCACCTGACCGGCCGCTACCGCGCGGGCCTGGGCGAAGGTTGGGAGTGGGGCGCGGAACTGTCGGTGGTGCATGTCGGCGGCGGCTTCATGGACAGCTTCATCGAGGGCTGGCACGACTTCTTCGGCTTGCCCAACGGCGGCCGCGAGCTGGTGCCGCAGGACCGCTACCAGTACCGCTACGAGAAGAACGGCGTGGTGCTGCTGGACCGCACCGAGGAAGGCTGGGCGCTGGGCGACCTGCGCGTCTCCGCCGGCTGGGCCGCCACGGAAGACCTGGCGCTGCGTGCCGAGCTGAAGCTGCCCACCGGCGACGAGGACAAGCTCACGGGGGGCAATCTCGGCGGCGCGCTGTGGGCCGACTGGGCGCTGCCCTTCGACCAGGACAGCCGCTGGAGCGGCTTTGCCTCCGCCGGCCTGTCGCTGAACCAGAAGGGCGACGTGCTGGAGGACCAGCAGGAGACCCTGGTGCCCTTCGGCGGCGCGGGCGCCTTCCTGCGCGCCACGCAGAAGATCGAGCTGGGCGCGCAGCTCTACGCCCACGGCCCGCTCTACAAGGATTCCGCGCTGGACCAGCTTGACCGTGCCGGCCTGCAGCTGGTGTTCGGCGGCCGCTGGATCGAAAAGGCCTGGGCGCTGGACATCGCCTTCCAGGAAGACCTGATCACCAAGTCCTCGCCGGACTTCTCGATCCACGTCGGGCTGACGCTGGCGTCGCGGTAAACGAAGGCGCCTGTCGCCAGCAAGCTGGCTCCTATAGCAGGGCTTCTTGTAGGAGCCGGCTTGCCGGCGACCGTTTCGCTTCGATCAAGCCAGATCGAACAACAGCACTTCCGCCGCGCCGCTGGCCGTCACCGCCAGCCGGGTCTCGTCCTTCAGCGCCAGGGCGTCGCCGGCCGACAGCGCGTCGCCGTTGATCACGACCGCGCCGCGCGCCACATGCAGGTAGTAGGCCCGCTGCGGCTGCAGGGCCTTCTCCGCCACCTGCCCATCCGCCAGCCAGGCGATGTCCAGGCGCGCGTCCTGGTTGATCTGGAAGGGCGTGCCGCTGCCGGCGGGGCCGACCACCGTGGTGAAGCCGCGGCGCAGCGCCTTGGTGTCCAGCGCGGACTGCTCGTAGCCGGCCGCATGGCCGCGGCGGTCGGGCTGCACCCAGATCTGCAGCAGGTGCGTGCGTTCCTGCGTCGAGGGGTTGATCTCGCTGTGGGTGATGCCGCCGCCGGCATGCATCACCTGCAGTTCGCCATGGCGCAGGTCGCCGCTGCCGCCGGTGGAGTCGCGGTGGCGGATGGTGCCCTCCAGGACGTAGGTGATGATCTCCATGTCCTGGTGAGAATGCGGCGGGAAGCCCGCCGTGGGCACGATGATGTCCTCGTTGATCACGCGCAGTGCGCTGAAGCCCATGCGCTGGGGGTCGTAGTAGTCGCTGAACGAAAAGCTGTGCCAGGACTCCAGCCAGCCACGGTCGGCATGGCCGCGTTCATCGCTGCGTATCAGGGCTTGCATGGTTCGCTCCAGTCAGTTCGTTTGAATGCTCAAACCCAATGTAAGACTTGACCTGGGGTCAAAAAAGCGGAAAGTTTCGAAGCGAACATTCAAACGAGTTGAAGATGCGCCTGACCCTGGAAGCCCTGGAGACCCTGGACGCCATCGACGAGCACGGCAGCTTCGCTCGGGCCGCCGAGGCCCTGCACCGCGTGCCCTCCGCCGTGACCTACACCGTGCAGAAGCTGGAGTCCGACATGGGCGTGCCCTTGTTCGACCGCAGCGGCCGCCGGGCCCGGCTGACGCCTGCCGGGCTGGTGCTGCTGGAGCGCGGCCGCGAGCTTCTGCGCCAGGCCGAGAGCCTGGAGAACTCGGTCAAGCGCGCCGGCCATGGCTGGGAGACGCAGCTGGTCATTGCGGTGGACGACATCATCCCGATCGAGGCCCTGTTCCCGGTGATCTCGGCCTTCGACGCGCTGATGACCGGCACGCGCCTGCGCTTCACCCAGGAGATATTCGGCGGCACCTGGGACGCGCTGATCGACCGCCGTGCCGACCTCACCGTGGGCGCGGGCGGCGATGCCCCGCATGGCTATGGCCTGCTGACCAAGCAGATCGGCGTCATCCCCTTCGTCTTCGTGGTGGCGCCGCACCATCCGCTGGTCGAGGCGCCGGAGCCGCTGCTGCCGGAGATCGTGGCGCGCTACCGCAGCATCGCCGCCGCGGACTCCTCGCGGCGCCTGCCGGCGCGCAGCAACGGCATCCAGCCCGGGCAGGAGGTGATGGTGGTGTCCTCGCTGTCCGCCAAGGCCGCGGCGCAGATCGCCGGCCTGGGCGTGGGCTACCTGCCGGAGCACCTCGCACGCCCGCACATCGAGGCCGGGCGGCTGGTGGAGCGCCAGGTGGCTGCCGAGCGCTCGCCGGTGACCATGCACCTGGCCTGGCGCTCCGGCGAAGAGGGGCGGGCGCTGCAGTGGTTCCGCGACCGCATCGCGGAGGAGCCAGGGATGCGGGCGTTGATGGGGCGCCAGGGGTGAAGGACCTGCGAATACTCCTGCTGGCGCTGTTGATGATGCAGGTGGCCTGCGCCGGCGGTGCTGTGGAGCGGCCCCAAACGCTGCCGGTTGAGGATCGTGCAGCGTCGATGCTGCAGAAGGAGCAGGCCGCCTGGGCGCAGGCTATCGCGCGGAAGCTGCGCGCTGCCTGGATGGTGAATGGCCCCGTGACGGAGAACTTCAGATGCGTGGTGCGTGTCGAGCTGGCGGACGATGGACGCGTGACGGACGCTAGCTTGGTCCAGCCCTGTGGCAGTGAGGAACTGGATCGCTCGGTGATAGCTGCCGCTCATCGCGCCAGCCCGATGCCTTTACCGGACTACGCGCCCGCCTTCGATCCAGTCCTGGTGCTCAGGCTCTGCCTTCGCCCCGGCCCGCCCTGCTGAATTGGCGAGAGTTGTCTCAGGCCCGCAACTGCTCCAGGTAATCGCCCAGCCCGCGCATCACCGACTGCAGCACCTGCGGTGACTGCCGCAGCTTGGCCAGGCCGAAGCTGCCTTCCACGCAGGCGATGATGAAGTCCGCCGCCGCGCCCGGATCGAAGCCGCGGCGCAACTGGCCTCGCTTCTGGCCCTGGCTCAGCGCCTCGGCCAGGCCGCTGCGCCAGTCGTCCAGGATCGACTGCAGGCGCTCGCGGAAGCCCTCGTCCACCGGGGCCATCTCGTTGACCAGGTTGTTGAGCGGGCAGCCGTAGGCCAGGATCTTCTCGGCGCGCTCGCGCAGCAGCTCGCCGCTCAGGGCCAGGGCGGTGGTGACGATGTCGTCGGCCTCCACCAATGGGCGCCAGCTTTGCTCGATCCAGGGGCGCACCATTTCGTCCACCACGGCATAACCCAGCGCCGTCTTGTTCTCGAAGTGGTGGTAAAGCGCGCCTTTGGTCACACCGGAGTCGCGCAGAATCGCGTCAAGGCTGGCGGCACGAAAGCCGCATCGGTATATCTCGTCGAAGGCACATTCCAGCAGGCGCTGGCGGGTGACGTCGGGCTGGCGCTTAGGCGCGGCGGCGGGCATGGGGCGGGCTCTGCATACCGGCTAGTATCTGGCCGGCTGCCACGATGTCAATGCCGCCCGGCATAATCCGGTAAACAGAGGGGAGATCAGCCTCATGGAAACCTCGTCGCATACGCACAAGGAACTGGTGCGCGCCGTACGGACCCGCGTACCCCTGGACGCCGCCCAGCTGCTGAGCCGCGAGCCGGTGGAACGGGTGGCGGCGGTGCTGCGCGAGCTGCCTGCCAAGCTCGCCGCGGAGATCCAGCAGCACCTGCCGGATCACCTCTGCCCGGACGGGCGAGACCAGGCCACCACAGAGCTGGAGATCCCCGGCACCGTGGCCGAGATGATGGAACCGGCGGTGGGCGTGCTCGACGCGGACGCTACCGTGGCGCAGGCCATCGCCTACCTGCGCGGCCACGACAATCCGCAGCAGATCACTTACCTTTACGTCACCCGCGAAAAGCGCCTGGCCGGCATGGTGGTGATCCGCGACCTGCTGCTGGCACAGCCGGAGCAGACTCTGGCCGGCGTGATGCTGCCCCATCCTTTCGCGCTGACCGCCGACATGGCGGCGGGCGATGCGATCAAGGCGGCGGTCTACCGGCACTACCCGGTGTACCCGGTGGTGGACGCGGAGGGCGGGCTCACCGGCATCGTGCGCGGCTGGAAGCTGTTCGAGCGCCAGGCGGTGGAGATCAGCGCGCAGTCCGGCAGCATGGTGGGCCTGGACAAGGAAGAGCGCGTGCAGACGCCGCTGTGGCAGGCCTTCCGCCAGCGCCACCCCTGGCTGCAGATCAACCTGCTCACGGCGTTCCTCGCCGCCTTCGTGGTCGGTGCTTTCGAGGACACCATCTCCAAGGTCGTGGCGCTGGCGGCCTTCCTGCCGGTGCTGGCGGGGCAGAGCGGCAACAACGGCTGCCAGACGCTGGCGATCACGCTGCGCGGCCTGACGCTGGGCGACCTGGACGGCTTCCCGATGCGCCGCCTGCTGGGTAAGGAGATGCTGCTGGGTGCGCTCAACGGATTCCTCACCGGCCTGGTGGCCGGTGCCGCCATGTGGTGGACCGCCGCGCGTGACGGCAACGAGCAGGCCCCGCTGCTGGGCGTGGTGATCTGCGCCGCCATGACCGGGGCCTGCGTGCTCAGCGGCCTGTTCGGCGTGATGGTGCCGCTGACGCTGCGCCGCTTCGGTGCCGACCCAGCCACGGCCTCCAGCATCTTCCTGACTACCGGCACCGATATCGCCGGCATGGGCCTGATGCTGGGGCTGGCGGCGGCGTTCGTACTCTGAGGGCCTCTGTTCCCTTGTAGGAGCCGGCTTGCCGGCGACACCCAACTTGTCGCCGGCGAGCCGGCTCCTACAATGAGCGCCCTGCTGTCCTGGAAGTTTCGTTGTCCGACCTCCCCCTCATCGCCGTCATCACCGTCGCCGGATTCCTGACCTCGGCGCTGTCCGGCGTGGCCGGACTGGGCGGTGGCACCATCCTGATCGGCCTGTTCTATGCCATTGGCATGACCACGGCCGAGGCTGTGCCGCTGTTCGCCGCGGTACAGTTCGTTTCCAACACCTCGCGCACCGTGGCCTACGTGAAGCACGTGGAATGGCGTGCCGCCGGCTGGTTCCTGCTGGCCGCGGTGCCGATCACCTTCCTGGTGGCGCCCTATGCAGTGGGCGTGGATGCCAACTGGGTACAACTGCTGCTGGCGGGGCTGATCCTGGTCTCGCTGGCACCGGGCCGTGGTGACCAGGCACTGATGCCGCCGACGCTGGCCTTCCTCACCGCGGGCGCACTCAACGGTGTGCTCGGCATGTTCGTCGGTGCCACCGGCCTGTTCGTGGGGCGCCTGTTCTTTCTGCCGCAATGGCGCAAGGAAACCGTGATCGGCACGCTGGCGCTGACGCAGATGCTCGGCCACGGCCTGCGCGTGGCGGCCTTCGGCGTGGTCGGCTTCAGCGCGCTGGCGCAGCCGGAGCGCTTGCTGCCCTTGTGTGTCGCGGTGATCGCCGGCACGGCGCTGGGCAAGCACTTCAACGGGCGCATCGCCCAGGATCAGTTCGACCGGATATTCAAGATCATCCTGGTCGTGCTGTCGCTGAAACTGTTGTGGGACGCATCGAGGGGATTGGGGTGGATCTGAAGCTGACGGCGGAAGAAGTGCAGATGCTGATTCGTGGTGGCCTGCCGGCGGTGGGTAAGAGCGGCTTTGCGGTGGAGGAGGTGCGCCCTGGTTATGCACGTGTGCGCCTGCCGTACCACGAGAAGATGCTGCGACCGGGCAACGTGATCTCCGGTCCCACGCTGTTCAGCGCAGCGGACTCGGCCATGTACGCCCTGGTGCTGTCGCACGTCGGCCCCGAGCTGATGGCGGTGACGTCCAACCTCAACATCAACTTCCTCAACAAGGGCCGCCCCGGCGACGTGCTAGCCGAGGCGAAAATGCTCAAGCTGGGCCGCCGGCTCGCGGTGATGGAAGTGAGCATCACCACCGGCGGCGATCCGATGCCGGTGGCGCATGTGACGGGGAGTTATGCGTTGCCGGTGAAGTAGGCATTGGGAGGGCGCATGCAGGCGCTGGAGGTTCCGGACCCATTTCGTGCCCGACTCGGGCCGGAGATGAAGATGGATGTGCACTGGGTAGACGTGAAGCTGAAATCCGGTGCGGTGCATCGCGGATTGGTGGTTCGTGGCTCGCGCTACCTAACCGGAACACGCTTGAATCCAGAGGGCGGAGTTCCTTTTGAAGTCGAAGATATCATCGACCTGCGCAGACAATCGGTTTGGCCATGGTGATGATAATGATGCTCCTGGCGGGATCGTAGGGCGGGAAAGCGAAGCGCATCCCGCCTTTTTCTACTCCCTCTCGATCGCCCGAACCTCATCGGTTCCGCCCCAATCCGGGGCATAGATTCCAGCCCTAACGAACCGCTGAAAGCTGGAATGCGGCCATTCTGCCGGTGAGAGCACATGCCCATGCTTCACTGGGTTGTAGTGTATGTAATCGATATGCTGCTCAAGATCCTGTTCATCGCGGATAGCATGCTCCCAGAAGCGCCGCTGCCAGATGCCGCGCTCGCCCTTGGACAGCCTGCGCTGGCTGAGCAATTCGTCTTTTGGAATGCCAGCAGAGAAGCGCGACTTGATGTCATGCCAACGCACCGAAAAATCGGCGTCTTCTTCCGGCAATGTCCAGATGCAGTGCAGATGATCCGGCAAGATCACGATGGCGTCGATCGAGAAGGGCCGGCGTCGGCGCGCGTCATCGAAGACCTTACGGAGCAGATCGACGTGGTCGACTAATAAACGCCGGCGTCGCTCCAGGAGCGTGACAGTGAAGAAGAATGTGCCGCCAGGGATGAAGGCTCGGATATAGTTCGGCATGTCTTCCCCTAAGGCGGGATGCGCTTCGCTTTCCCGCCCTACGTTACTGAGGCTCCAGCCCCAGATTCGCAGCCTCCGCCGTCCCCACATCCGGCAGCATCTCCAGCATCCCGTCCCAGCTCGTCCCGGCCTGCAGCGCCTCCACCACCACTTCTAGCGGCTCCGCCAGCACATTGGCGAAGGTTGCCTCGCCCGGCAGCGTTCCCGCGAACGCCAGGGTTTCCTTGGGCGGATCGAAGCGCGCAGCGATCCCCGGCCGGTTGCCGCGCGCATCCACGCGCACCCAGCCCCAGGACTCCAGGTACAGCGCGTTGAAGCCGTGCAGCGAGTAGGGCTCGCCGTCGTCGTGGATGCTGAGCCTTTGGTAGCAGAAGCCGGTGGGGATGCCGTTGGCGCGCAGCAGTGCCGCCAGCAGGTGGCTCTTGGCGTAGCAGTAGCCGGTGCGGTGCTGCAGCACGTCCGAGGCTTGGCAGGTGACTGGGTTGCGCTGGTGATCGACGCTGTGCAGCACCTGGTCGCGGACCCACTCGAAGCAGCGGCGCGCGGTGTCCACCGGATCGCCGGCCGACAGCGCCTGCGCCTGGGCCAGCACCTGCGGCTGCCGCCAGTCGATCACCGGCGTGGCCTGCAGGTAGGCCTGTAGCGGTTGCTCCACGATCAGGTCGCGCAACTCAGGCCCCCTCGCGTTCGTCGAGCATGCGCTTGATCTCGTTCTCGCCGTAGGGGCGCGAGTCCTTCACCTTGAGGCTGTTGCTCCACTCGCGGGCGAAGTCGCGCTGCAAATATCGGTTGATCGCGGCGGTGATCAGCATCGCCAGCAGGGCGCCGCAGCCGGCCAGGGCCATGTCCTTGTGCGCGTCCCAGATGTCGCCCTGTGTGCCGAGGTAGGCGGCGCCCAGCTCGCCGCCGAAGAATTCCGCGGCGCCCCATTCGATCAGCTCGTAGAGCGCCGAGGTGGCCAGCGTGAATTCCAGCGGGAAGAAGTAGCCCCAGAAGCCGCGGGCCTCGGCCACGCGCAGGAAGATCTCGCGCAGCGGGTAGGCCAGCAGCAGGCCGTAGGAGAAGTGCACCAGGCGGTCGAAGTGGTTGCGCTCCCAGCCGAACAGGCTGTTGAAGGTGTGGCCGGTCAGCGCCTCCCACCATTGGTCGTAGGGGACCATGGCGTAGGTGTAGTGCGAGCCGATGCAGTGCAGGCACAGGAACACGAAGATCAGCGTATAGGACACACGCGAGAACACGAACACGCGACGGCTGGCCCAGAGCCCCACGCCGAAGGCCAGCACCAGCACGTTCTCCAGGATCCAGTCCTTGCGGTGCAGCGGGGAGATGCCCAGCCACAGCCAGATCAGCGTGTAGACGACGATCAGCCCGCCGACATAGGTGCGCCAGGCCTGCGTGCGTTCGATTTTCATGCGGCCCCCTTGTGGATGTCCAGGTCCCGGTCCCAGTAGGGCGGGTCGCCGATGCTCTGCTGCAGGTAATCGACGAAGGCCCGCAGCTTGGGCGAGCCGTAGCGGTTGGGCAAGTGCACGGCGTAGACCGAGGTGGCGTCGGAGCCGTACCAGCCGCGCAGCGGCGCCACCAGCCGGCCCGCGGCCAGGTCCGGGCCGATGCAGTAGGTGGGCAGCAGCGAGATGCCGGTGTGCTTCAGCAGCACGGTGCGCAGGGCATTGATGTTGTTGACGCGGAAGTTGCCGTTGATCGGCACCGTGTAGGCCTCACCGCCGCGCAGGAAGTGGAAGTTGCGCTCCAGCGGGCTGGGGAAGCCCAGGCAGTTGTGCGCGCGCAGGTCGTCCGGGTGCTGCGGCGTGCCGTGGCGCGCCAGGTACTCCGGCGTGGCGCAGACCACGAAGTGGATCGGCGCCAGCTTGCGTGCCACCAGCAGCGGGCCCGGCGCATGCGTCAGGCGCAGCGCCATGTCGAAGCCTTCCTCGGCCAGGTCCACCGTGCGGTCGTTGGTGACGATCTCCAGCTCGATCTTGGGAAAGCGCCGGAAGAACTCCGGCAGCAGCGGCGCCACCACCGCGTCGACGAAGGAATTCAGGCTGCTGACGCGCAGCTTGCCGCTGGGCTCGGCCTGCAGCCGCGCCACCGCGTGCTGCGACTGCTCCAGCTCCTCCACGATGCGCGCGCAATGCTCGAAGTAGGCGCTGCCGGCGTCGGTCAGCGAGAGCTTGCGCGTGCTCCGCTGCAGCAGGCGGGCACCCAGCGATTTCTCCAGCTTGGCGACGTGCTTGCTGACCACCGAGGGCGCCAGCTTCAGGCGCTCGCCGGCGGCGGCGAAGCTGCCCGCCTGCACCACGCGGGTGAAGGTCAGCACGTAGTTCAGATCTTCCATGGCCCCGCTCCCCCGGCCCTGGAGGGCCTATTGATTCCATGGCGGAAACAATAAATGTCTTATACCCCAGCTTATCAGGGCCGTGGAAGTAAATAGTCTAGGCATCAGTCCGAAACCGGAGTGATGCCATGACCCGCAACCTGTTGACCGTTACCGGCGCCGCCGCAGGCCTGGTCCTGCTGACCCTGGCGGCCGCGGAGGCCCGCGCCGCCGAACAGGCGGGCGCTGCCCCGGTTGCCGGCGGCGACGCCACGGCCGTGACCCTGGTCCGGGGCGCCGACGACCGCCTGCTGGAAGCGCGCACCCGCCGCGACCAGGTCGTCCGCCGCCTGTCCCCGGCCTTCCAGATCGTGCCCTGATCGCCCTTTTCCTGCCCGGCCTGCCCGCGCTCGCCCCCTCCCCCCGATAGCGCGCGCAGGCCGGACCGGAAACCCTGACGAGACCCCAGAACATGCCGAACCGCGAACGTGTCGCCGCCCTGATCGCCCTCGTCGAGGAGGGCATGCTGATCGACGCCCTGCACGAGTTCTATGCCGAGGACGCGCAGTCGCAGGACAACCAGGACCCGCCGTTGCAGGGCCGTGCGCGCCAGATCGCCAACGCCCAGCACCTGCTGCGCTCCGTGCGCGGGCTGCGTGTGCGGGCGGCGGACTGGATGCTCGACGGCGACCGCACGCGGATCCGCTGGGTCTACGAATTCACCGGGCATGACGGCCGCCGTCACCGCCAGGAAGAGCTCGCGCAGCAGCGCTGGCGCGGCGACCGCATCGTCGAGGAACACACCCAGTACGACCCGGCGCGGTCCGCCGCCGTCGTCCTTCAAGTCGCCTGAAAGAGGTTTCGAGCAGCCGCTTTTTGTAACCCGCTTTCTGTAATCGGAGTACCTGCCATGACCCGCCTCAGCACCCTGCAGACCTACCACACCCTGGCCGGGCTGTTCGCCCCGCAGTTCGCGGTGCGCTCGGCACGCCGCCTGATGATGCGCCCGCGGCGCCTGCCGCCGCGCGACTGGGAACAGCCGGCGCTGGCCACGGCGCAGCGCATCCATTTCCGCTTCGGGCTATCGGGCCTGCGCTGGGGCAAGGCTGGCGACCCGGTGGTGCTGATGCTACACGGCTGGGAAGGCCGCCCCTCGCAGTTCGGCCGCTTCGTGGCGCCGCTGCTCGCCGCCGGCCGCCAAGTGATCGCCCTGGAAGGCCCTGCCCATGGCCAGTCGCCGGGTGACGAGGCCAACGTCATCAGTTTTGCCTACGCGCTGATGGAAGTGGTGCCGGAGATCGAGAACCTGGAAGCCGTCGTCGGCCATTCCATGGGTGCCGGCGCCGTGGTCTACGCGCTGGGCCAGGGGCTCAACGTGGAGCGCGTGGTGCTGCTGGGCGGGCCGTCCTCGCTGCGCGGCGTGCTGAACCGCTTCGCCGGCTTCGTCGGCCTGCCGCAGGCGGCGCATGCGCGCTTCCTGCAGGAAGTGGAGGACTACACCGGCGTGCCGCTGGACGAGCTCGACGGCGTGCGTACCGCGCCGCGCCTGAAGCCCGCCGCGCTGATCGTGCACGACCGAGACGACGACACCGTGCCCTACGGCGACAGCGCCGCGCTGGCGGCCGCCTGGCCCCAGGCCGAGCTGTACAGCACCAATCGCCTCGGCCACTGGCGCATCCTCACCGACGAGCGCGTGCTGGAACGCGTGATGGCCTTCCTGACACCGGAGCGCTTCACCGCCGAACTGCCCCGCGCCGCCTGAGTCTTCCGAGCGCACTCGCACCGCGCTCACTCCTCTGCCGCTGCCCCGTTCATCGTCGGGGCGGCGGCATCTTTTTTGGCGCTGGAAGCCGTTTGTGGAGGGGGTTCCAAAACCCTTGCACGTCATACCGGCTTCCGCCGGCATGACGATGGGAGTGCAGCGCTCAGCTCGCGCTCAGTTCCCAGAGCAGCATGCGCCCGGCCTTCCAGTGGCCCAGCCCGCTGGCGGCGTTGATGTGGCCGCAGGGGCCGATCGAACGGTAGAGGCTGCCCCAGGCGCGCGCGGCATTGCGCGAGAAGGCGACGTTGCCGTAGGGATCGTTGCTGCTCGCCACGATCATGCTGGGGAAGGGCAGCCGCTGCTGCGGCATCGGCCCGAAGCTGCGCGCCGCGGCGGGAAACCCGGCACCGGCCGGGTCCGGCGGCGCCACCAGCATCGCGCCGGAAATCTTGCGCTTGGTCTGCAGGCCCCAGTGCGCCACTAGCAGGCAGCCCAGGCTGTGCGCCACCAGGATGGCGTCGCCGGCGGTGGCGGCCACGGCTGTTTCCAGCGCCTGCACCCATTCCTCTCGGTGCGGCTGCTCCCAGTCGCGCTGCTGCACGCGCTGCATGCGCGGCTCGGCCTGCTGCCACAGCGTCTGCCAGTGCTCGGGCCCAGAGCCGCCGATGCCGGGCAGGATCAGGATCGGCGTGCTCATGAGCGCTCTCCCTGGCGGGCGCAGGCGCGGAACATGACCACGGGGCGGATGGCGGGATTCATCGGAACTCGGAACGCCTCACTCGAAGGGCGGCAGCTCCGGATGACGTGGCAGGCCGTCGGCGAATTCCACCCAGCCCAGGTGCTTCGAGTGCCAGTAGTGCAGCGTCGGCTTCAGCGCCTCCGGCTGGTCGAGGCTGCCGATGGTGATGTCGATCAGGCCGGGCAGGAAGTCGGCGGTGAAGCTGATCTGCGTGCCGCAGTGCGGGCAGAAGCCGCGGCGCGCTTCGGCGGAGGACGCGTATTCCTGCGGCTGGGCGCGGGTGAAGCGGACCTGCTCCTGCGCATACATGGCCCAGGCCACGACCGGCGCGGCATTGGCGCGCCGGCACATGCTGCAGTGGCAGATCGCCGCCAGCATCGGCTCTCCGCCGATCTCGTAGCGCACATTGCCGCACTGGCAACCGCCCTCGCGTCCCTGCTGGTCCATGGCGTTCCCTGCTGGTCTGGCTTCCCCGGATGGAAGCGACTTCAGCATGCCGGAAGCATGCCGTCCAGCCCGCAGATGTCAGGTTCCGATGGCGGGCAAAGCTCCGGCGATGAGCGCAGCGGCAGCCGGCTCAAGCGGGCAGGGCCCGCCCGGCTCTCATTCCTTGACGACGATCTCGGCCTGGATCGGTTTGCCGCCCGAGTACAGCTCCTGGTGCGAGTTGGCGTTGAGCGTGACGCGCAGCTTGTGCTCGCCGGCGCCGAGCGCGTCGACATGGAACCAGGGTGCGTAGAGCCGTGCACGCTTCACACCGTCCACGTACAGGTGGGCATGTCCCTCTCCCTCGACGTTGGCCCGGTTCACGTGCTCCGGCGCAAAGCGGAAGCCGGGGGTGTCGATGTGCAGGTTCCATCCGCCCATGGGGTCGCGCTCGGCCTTCAGCGAGACCGACGGCGCATTCTTGGTGCCGAGGTGCAGCGGGCTGTGGTCGTGATGGTGATGATGATCGTGATGCGCATGCCCCTGTGCGGCTTCTTCCGCCGCGATGCCGGCGGAAGAGAAGGCCAGGGCCGCCAACGCGAGCAGGCAGGCGGACGACATCGACGGGCGGCGGACACCAGGCATCGGAATCTTCTCCTCTTCATGGACGATCGGTCCCGGGGTCTTGGCCCCGGGCCGACTGTGTAGCAGATTCCAGGAAGGGCGACTGGCCGGATGATTCAGTCCACAGTCGCGCCTACGGGGCCTTGGCGTGTGCCGCCTCGTCTGCCGCGACGTAGGCCTCGATGCGCGGCGCGACGCCGGCCGACTGCTGTTCCATCAGCGCCGTGCAGCGGTCCGACCAGGACTGCAGCATCTGCACCAGCGCGGCATCGCCCTGGGTGTCGGCCTGTCGCAACTCCTCGGAGAAGCGGTTGCGGGCCACGGCCGAGGCCAGCCTGGCGTTGTTCCGGCCGACCAGGGCCAGTGCCGCCAGGCGGCTGAAGTTCTCCAGTTCCTTCACGCGAACCTGCTGCTCGCCTTGCGTCTTGTTGTCGGACAGCGAGGGCAGCAAGGCGAAGTAGTAGCCGCAACCGAGGAACTGCTCGGCCAGGTCCGTGTCGTCCTTTGACGGAGCCTCCGCGCTGGCCGGCAGGGAGAGCGCCAGCAGCAGCGCGGCGCAGGAGAGGGAAAACTTGAACATGGGTAATCCTAGGGTGTCGTTACCGCGTTGTGTAGAGGGCCTCAGCCCATTTCGGCGATGCGCTGCTCGGCCTTCTGAACGGTGGCCTCGTCGCTGGGCGAGCTGAAGCCGTCCTCGCGCAGGCGCAGCCGCATCTCGCGCTTCCAGCACTCGGCACTCTTGCCGTCGGTCTCCAGCGCCCGGGTGTAGCGCTCCTCCAGCCGGTGGAAGGCCGCGACGTCGGCGTAGGTCTGCCGCAGCTTGCGCTTGTAGCGCTCGGTCTCTCGCTGCCTGGCGGCGGAGATGTAGGTGAACCAGCCGGTGACCGGGCTGCCGAGCACGGCGAAGCCTCCTGCCACCAGCGCCAGCGCCAGCGCCAGTGCTTCCCTCATCCGTGGTTCCGTCCTTGGCTGTTGCGCACGACACTACAAGACTCCGCAACGATGATGAACGTTCGGCTCTCCAGGCCGGCCGACGTTTCTGCATCGAACGCGAAGACGTGGCCTGCCGATCAATCCGCCAGCCGCAGCCCGCGTGTCTCGATCACCCACGGCATCATCAGCAGCGCCGCCATCGGGACTACGCCCACCCAGAACAGCACGCCCACGGCGGCGTCCACGCCCTGCGCGGCGATGACGCCGACCAGGAAGGGGCCGGCGGCGGCGAACACGCGGCCGGCGTTGTAGCAGAAGCCGGCGCCGGTGCCGCGCAGGCGCGTGGGGAACAGCTCCGGCAGGTAGTAGGTGAAGCTGCCGAACACGCCGAACACCGACAGGCCGATGGCGAAGTACATGTGCAAGCGCGCTTCGCTCGGCAGGTCCAGGCCGAAGGTAGCGAAGATCGCGGCGGCGGAGGCGGCGAAGTAGATGCCGAACATCGCTCGCCGGCCCAGCAGCTTGGCGGCGGGGATGGTCAGCAGCGTGCCGATCAGGCCACCGAAGTTGAAGGCGGCGGTGGCGGTGAGCTTCCAGTTCTCCACCAGCGCCAGCGTGCCGGCCTTGTCCAGGCCGCGCAGCGCGGCCTCGGTCTGTGCCAGGCCCGCGGACACCACCGGTATGAAGGCATTGCAGCTCCACCAGGTGATTAGCGCCACCAGCGCCATCAGGAAGCCGCTGATGGTGTAGCGCCGCACCTCGGGGCCGAACAGCTCGGCGATGCGCGGCGGCTGCGTGGTCTGGCGCACCTGGGTCCAGCGCTCCGGCTCCTTCAGGAATAGGCGCACGATGAAGGCCACGGCCGCCGGCAGCAGGCCGAACAGGAAGACGTAGCGCCAGGAGGTCTCCGGGCTTGCGGCCATCCAGTTGCCGGCCACCTGGAAGTTGACGAAGGTGGCCAGGAACAGGCCGAAGGGGGCGGCAGTGTAGAGCAGGGCGCCGGCTTCCACGCGCTTGTCCTCCGGCACCACCTCCGCGACCATCGAGGCACCAGCGGCCCACTCGCCGCCGATGCCGAGGCTGGCGACGATGCGGAACACCAGCAGCATCCAGATGTTGTCGGCAAAGGCGCAGGCGGCGGTGCCCAGCGCATACATCAGCATGGTCAGCAGCAGCGTGCGGGTGCGGCCGATGCGGTCGCAGACCCAGCCGAAGAGGATGCCGCCGGCCGCCCAGCCCAGCAGCAGCACGGAGGTGAGGATGCCGGTCCAGTACAGCGTGGCCTGCTTGGCCTCGGGCGAGCCGATGGGCAGGCCCAGCAGCGTCGGCACGCAGTTGGGCGCCACGTAGTTGAACAGCAGGCTGTCGAAGATATCGAAGCCCCAGCCCAGCCAGGCGGCGAACAGGACGGTCCACTGGTAGCGGGTCATGCCGAGCATGGCAGGGTCTCGATGTCCGGGGTTAGAGCACGTCGTCCTTGGTCTCGCGCGTGGCCCACAGCGCGGCCAGCGTCAGCAGCGCGGCGGCGCTGAGATACCAGCCCACGGTATGCAGGCCGTACTTCGTCGCCAGCGTGGTGGCGATGTAGGGCGCCAGCGACGCGCCGAAGATGCCGGCGAGATTGAAGGTCAGCGAGGAGCCGGTGTAGCGCACGGCGGTGGGGAACAGCTCCGACAGCACCGTGCCCAGCGGGCCGTAGGTCATGCCCATCAGCGCCAGGCCCAGGGCCAGGAAGGCGACCACGCCGGGCAGGCTGCCACTGCCGAACAGCGGCGCGAACAGCAGGCCATAGGCGGCAATCGCGGCGCTGACCCACATCAGCGTGCGGCGGCGGCCATGGCGGTCCGCCAGCACGGCGGAGACCGGGATCGTCGCGGCGAAGAACAGTACCGCGAACAGCTGGATCATCAGGAATTCCTGGCGCTTGTAGCCCAGGGCGCTGGTGCCCCAGGTCAGCGCGAACACCGTCATCAGGTAGAACAGCACGAAGGTGGCGATGGCCGCCACCGTGCCCAGCACCAGCGCGCGGCCGTGTTCGCGGAACACGGTGAGCATCGGCACCTCCACGCGCTCGGCATGGTCGATGGCCTTCTGGAACACCGGCGTCTCGCTGATCGACAGGCGCACCCACAGGCCCACCAGCACCAGCAGGCTGCTGGCGACGAAGGGGATGCGCCAGCCCCAGCCGAAGAACTGCTCGTCGGTCAGGGTCTCCGCCAGGATCAGGAAGGAGCCGCCGGACAGGATGAAGCCGATGGGCGCGCCGAGCTGCGGGAACATGCCGTACCAGGCGCGCTTGCCTGGCGGGGCGTTCTCGGTGGCCAGCAGCACCGCGCCGCCCCATTCGCCGCCCAGGCCCAGGCCCTGGCCGAAGCGGCACAGCGCAAGCAGGGCCGGCGCCAGCACGCCGATCTGCGCGTAGGTGGGTAGCAGGCCTATGGCGACGGTGGACAGGCCCATGGTCAGCAGCGCCGCCACCAGCGTGGCCTTGCGGCCGATGCGGTCGCCGAAGTGGCCGAACAGCGCCGAGCCGATGGGCCGCGCGAAGAAGGCGATGGCGAAGGTCGCCAGCGACTGCAGCGTGGCCGAGGTGGGGTCGGCAGCGGGGAAGAACAGCTTGGGGAACACCAGCACCGCGGCGGTGGCGTAGATGTAGAAGTCGAAGAACTCGATCGTGGTGCCGATCAGGCTCGCGAACAGCACCTTGCCCGGCGAATTGCCGGCCGGTGCCGCGCCATCAGTTCCCTTGCTCATCCGGTGCTCCCCCAAGCTATTCGGCGATCGCCGTACTCGTTTTTCCTCTCCCGCTGGCGGGAGAAGGTAGGGTGAGGGTGGTGCAGTGGCGGCCACGCACATCGCCGCCGATCGAAGGCCCTCCCTCACCCCAGCCCTCTCCCGTCGGCGGGAGAGGGAGCAAATCAAATCAGAATGCCGGCGGCGGCGTGTTGCGGTGATGCTCCAGGACCCGGCGGTATTGGTTGGGGTCCTTGATGTGGACCATGTCGCCGCCGCGCGGGAACACCCAGTCGTGCAGGCGCGACAGCCAGAAGCGCAGCGCCGCCGCGCGCAGCACCAGCGGCCAGGCGGCGCGCTCGGCGGCAGTCAGCTCGCGGCGGCTGCGGTAGGCCGACAGCATCGCCTCCCAGCGCGCCGGGTTCAGCTCGCCGTCGGAACCGAAGCACCAGTCGTTCAGCGTCACCGCCAGATCGTAGGCCAGCGAGTCGTTGCAGGCATAGTAGAAGTCGATCACCCCGGTCAGGCGCTGGTCCACGAACAGCACGTTGTCGCGGAACAGGTCGGCGTGGATCACGCCCTGCGGCAGGCCCGCCAGGTCCAGCGTCTCCTGTGCCGCCAGCTCGTCCTCGATCAGGGCGCGGGCGTCGGCGTCCACCTTGGGGGCTATCAGCCGGCCGGTCTCGCGGCGCCAGGCCGCGCCGCGCGAGTTCTCGCAGCGGCCGGAATAGGACTGGCCGTCGATGTGCAGCTCGGCCAGGGCGCGGCCCACCTGCCGGCACTGCTCGATGTCGGGGAACAGCACGCTCTGGCCGGTCAGGCGCCGCACCAGGGCGGCGGGCTTGCCGTTGAGCGTGGTCAGCGACTGGCCGTCATGGGTGTGGGCCGGCATGGCGCCGGGGAAGCCCCGGGTGGCCAGGTGCTCCATCAGGCCCAGGAAGAACGGCAGGTCGGCGTAGTTCAGGCGCTCGAACAGGGTCAGCACCCAGCGCCCGTCGCCGGTATCCACGAAGTAGTTGGTGTTCTCCACCCCCTCGCCAATGCCCTGGAAGCCGAGCAGCTCCCCGACGGGGTACTGGCGCAGGAATTCCTGCAGTTCGCTGTGGCTGACCTTGGTGAAGACGGACATAAAAGGGGGCGGATGGCCGGTGAGAGGACGGATTAGAGCAAAGTCCCTGGGCTGCCGTCATCCGCAAGCTTGGCTCCCCTCGCCCGCTGGCGGGAAAGGGGTGGGGGGAGAGGGGGCTGTAAAGGCTTCAGGGTTCGGAGATGCCGGCAAGAGCTGCAGCCCTCTCCCGACCCTCCGGACCACCCTCTCCCGCAAGCGGGCGAGGGGACAGCGGATCACCGTCGCCAGAACGCCGGCGTGAACAGCACCAGCAAGGTAAAGACCTCCAGGCGCCCCGCCAGCATGGCGAAGATCATGACCCACTTGCCGAAGGCGCTGACGCTGGCGACGTTGGCGTTGACCTCGCCCAGGCCAGGGCCGGCGTTGTTGATGCTGGCGGCGACCGCGGAGAAGGCGGTGATGCCGTCCATGCCGGTCAGCAGCATCAGGCCAGTGAGGGCCAGGGTCATGCCGATGTAGACCGAGAAGAAGCCGCCCACGGCGTAGACCACGTCATTGGGCACCACCTTGCCGTCGAGCTTGATCGCGACCTCGGCGTTGGGATGTACCAGCAGCTTGAGTTCGCGGAAGGCCTGGCGCACGAACAGCATCAGGCGCACGACCTTGACGCCGCCGCCGGTGCTGCCGCCGCTGCACATCATGAAGGTGCACATCACCAGCAGCAGCGGTACGTAGACCGGCCAGGAGGTGGGGTTGTCGGTGGCAAAGCCCGCAGTGGTGCCGAAGGCGATCACCTGGAACATGCCGTGGCGGATCGCCGTCAGCGCATCAGGGTAGGGGCCCATCACCACCAGCGGCAGGCAGACCAGGATGCCCATGCCCAGGTACAGCGACAGGAAGACGCGGAACTCGCCGTCGCGGAAGTAGCTGCCCAGGTTGCGGCGGGTGAAGGCGGTGTAGTGCAGGGCGAAATTGGTGGCGCCGACCAGCATGAAGAACATCGCCACCAGTTCGATGCGCAAGGTGCCGTAGTGGCCGATGCTGTTGTCGTGGGTAGAGAAGCCGCCGTTGGCGATGGTCGAGAAGGCGTGGCAGAGCGCGTCAAAGGGCGTCATCCCCGCCCACCAGAAAGCCAGGCCGCAGGCGATGGTCAGCACCAGGTAGACCATCCATAGGGCGCGGGCCGTGCTGGTGATACGCGGCGTCAGCTTGGAGTCCTTCATCGGCCCCGGCGTCTCGGCCTTGTACAGGCCCATGCCGCCGACGCCGAGCATCGGCAGTACCGCCACCGCCAGCACCACGATGCCCATGCCGCCCAGCCAGTGCAGCTGGCTGCGGTAGTACTTGAGCGAATGAGGTAGCTCGTCAAGGCCTTGGGCGATGGTGGTGGAGCCGGTCGTGGTCAGGCCGGAGACGGACTCGAACACCGACTCCGTGATGCTGTGCCAGCCCTCGTCGGCAAAGTAGAAGGGAATGGCGCCGAACAGCCCCAGTACCGCCCAGAACAGAGTGGTGATCAGGAAGCCGTCCCGTACCTTCAGCTCGCTGCGCTCGTGGCGTACCGGCCACCACAGCAGGGCGCCGGTGGTCAGCGTGATCCACATGCCGCCGAGGAAAGGTGTGGTGGTCTCCTCCGCCCAGAAGATATCCATGGCTAGCGGCGGCAGCATCGTGAGGCTGAACACCATGAGCAGGATGCCCATGATGCGCTGCACGCCCGCGTAGCGGTGGTGGCGGGGACGGCCGTTGACGAGCGCGCGGTAGCCCACGGTCAGAGGAAGCGCAGTCCCAGCTGGAACAGTTTCTCGACCTCGCGGGCGTGCTTCTTGTCCACGATGAACAGGATCACGTGGTCCTCCGCCTCGATCACCGTGTCATGGTGGGCGATGATCACCTCGTCGCCGCGCACGATGGCGCCGATGGTGGTGCCCGGCGGCAGCTTGATCTCGTCGAGCCGGCGGCCCACCACCTTGGAGTTGTGGCGGTCGCCGTGGGCCACGGCCTCGATCGCCTCGGCGGCGCCGCGGCGCAGCGCGTGTACCTTGACCACGTCGCCGCGGCGCACGTGCGCCAGCAGGGCGGAGACGGTGGACTGCTGCGGCGAGATCGCGATGTCGATCGAGCTGCCTTCCACCAGGTCCACGTAGGACACGCGGTTGATCAGGCACAGCGCCTTGCGCGCGCCCAGGCGCTTGGCCAGCATCGCCGAGAGGATGTTGGCCTCGTCGTCGTTGGTTACCGCGCAGAACACGTCGATGTCCTCGATGTTCTCCTCGCGCAGTAGCGCCTCGTTGGCGGCATCGCCGCAGAGCACGATGGCGTGGTTCAGCTGGCCCGAGAGATGCCGCGCGCGGTCGCGCGAGCGCTCGATCAGCTTGACCTGGATTTTGTCCTCCAGCCCGCGCGCCAGGCGCAGGCCAATGTTGCCGCCGCCAGCCAGCATGATGCGCTTGACCGGTTTGTCCTGGCGGCGCAGCTCCGCGATGATCTTGGGGATGTGGTCGCGCGCGGCGACGAAGAACACCTCGTCGTCCGACTCGATCACGGTATCGCCCTCGGGGATCATCGGGCGGCCGCGGCGGTAGATCGCGGCGACACGGGCGTCCACCCCGGGCAGGTGCTGAGGCAGCTCCTTGAGCTGGCGCGACACCAGCGGGCCGCCGAAGTGCGCCTTGACGCCCACCAGCCGCACCTTGCCGTCGGCGAAGTCCACCACCTGCAGCGCGCCCGGGTATTCGATCAGGCGGCGGATGTAGTCGGTGACCAGCTGCTCGGGCGAGATGTGCATGTCCACCGGCAGCGCGCCGGGGCCGAACAGCCTGGGTTCCTTGAGGTATTCGGTGGCGCGGACCCGGGCGATCTTGGTCGGCGTCTGGAACAGGGTATAGGCGATCTGGCAGGCGAGCATGTTGGTCTCGTCGCTGTCGGTGACCGCGATCAGCATGTCGGCGTCGTCGGTGCCGGCACGGCGCAGCACGTCGGGGTGCGCCGCGTTGCCTTCCACCGTGCGGATGTCGAGCCGCTCCTGCAGGTCCTCCAGGGAGGCCACGCTCTGGTCGACGACGGTGATGTCGTTCTGCTCGCTCGCGAGGTTCTCGGCCAATGTCGTGCCGACCTGCCCCGCGCCAAGGATGATGATCTTCACGACAGGGCCTGTCCCATCATGCCTTCAAGGGCGCGCACGTTAATCCTCTTGTTGCACCGCCGCAAGAACCCAGGCGCCGAATGGCCGCTCGCCTTCAAGGTCGAATTTACTATGTAGCCGGTCCCGGTGGCGACCTAGACTCCCTTGTAACAAAACAGAATTCTGCGCCCGGCGGGCGTGGGCACGGGCGGCCCCAGGCCGTCGTCATAACGAGTCCAGAGGGGGCGACCGGCGGTCATCCGCGGCGTACCCCCGTGCTGGGGGAGATTGCAGATGCGGATGTTCCGGATAGGGGCCACCCTGTCGCTGGCGATGCTCGCTGGCTGCCACAACAGCGTGCCGGTGGAGGGAGACGGCGCCGCCGGCCCCGGGGGGGCGGGTACGCCCTGCGAGGCGGGCGACTGGTGCGTGGGGGCGGCCAAGGCCATCGTCAGCCCCACCCAGGAGCAGATCGACGGCGTCGAGGAATCGCGCCTGTTCCTGGGCACCAAGCTGCAGCAGTTCAACCTGGGCGGCTACGGCATCAACCCGATCCAGAACCTGCCCAACCCCTTCGCCCAGCTCGGCCCCAGCCTGACCCAGCCGGCCCAGGAGCGGGTGCACCACAGCGACCGCTACCGCGAGGACGAGCACACCTGGCTGCGCCTGGCCGTGGTGGAGCAGGGCGAGACCCGCGTCGCCTTCGTCACGCTTGACGCCATCGGGGCCGGCAACCTGATCCAGGACGGCCTGCGCGCCGCCGTGGTCGAGGCCAGCTGTGCCCTGGAGTGGTGCATCGCGGCCGATCACGTCGTCTTCGGCCAGACCCACACCCATGCCGGCGCCGACCTGCAGGGCCTCTGGGGCGGCGTTCCCCAGCAGTGGATCACCGATGTGCTCTACGCCGGCGCTGCCCAGGCCACGCGCGCCGCCATCGCCGGCCGCGCCCGCGCCAACGCCAGCCTCGGCCAGGGCATCAACTCCGACTTCAACAACTACCGGCGTCCGCAGGTGAACCCGGCCGACGACGCCGATCCGGCGGTCAGCCTGCTGCGCTTCGAGGATTCGCGCAGTCGCCGGCCGATCCTGCAGATCCTGCAGTACGCCGCGCACCCCACCAGCATCGACGAGGACCCGCGCGTCCCGCATGCCGACTACGTATACGGCGCCATGAAGGAGCTGGAGCGGCTCGGCGGCGTCGGCCTCTACTACAACGGCCCGATCGCCGATGCCTCGCCGCGCGGTGGCCAGTGCGCCTTCACCGAGCCGGACCCCTACGAGAGCGTGCGCTGCCGCGGCCATGATCTTGCCGCCTTCGCCCTGCGCCAGCCGCGCCGCGCGCTGGCGCCGCAGCTGGCGCTGCGCAACGCCAACGTCATCCTGCCGGTCACCAACCCGCTGTTCGCGGTGGCCGCGCCGCTGGGCGCCTTCAACCGCTACTACGACTTCACCCCGCGCGAGATCACCAGCATCCCGGTGCTGCACGAGATTCTCGGCACCGTCACCACCCAGATCGGCCAGGTGCCGATGACGGCAGAGACCCTGGTCACGCGCATCAGCATGGGCGGTGCCGGCGGACTGGAAATGGCCACCATCCCCGGCGAGGCCACCAACACCTTTGGCCAGTTCATCCGCGGCCTGGCTGAAGGCGCCAATCCCGGCTCCGGCGTGATGCTGCTGGGTCTCACGCAGAATTCCTTCGGCTACATCCTGCCCGAGGAAGAGTTCTCCTATATCGACGCCTCCGGCGACACCGGCTTCCTGATCCCCTTCACCGGCTACGAGGAATTCGTGTCGATGGGCCCGCTGACGGCGCCGCTGCTGCGCCTGCAGGGCTACCTGCCGCTGTTCGACGCGTCCCCCATCGAGTACCTGCCCGCCAACCTGCGCGCCTGTACTGCGCCGGGCAGCGGCGACTGCATCATCAGCGACATCGCCCTGCAGCTGGAGTACGTGCAGACGCAGTTCGCGCAGAACTGCTTGGACGCCGGCGCCCCGGCGGCCTTCTGCGGGCTGATCGACCCCAAGCTGCCGGTCACCAGCCTCTGCAGCCTGCTGAGCCTGTCGCCGGCGATCTGCGGCCTGCTCAACGACGACGAGTCGCTGTGATGCGCGCCACCCTGCTGCTGGCCCTGGCGCTGGCCCTGTGCGCCTGCACCGGCCGCAGCGATCCCGTGGACGGCGAGGCCGGCGGCAATCCGCCGGCTGGCGTCTCGAAGATCAAGGCCGGCGTTGGCGTGGCCGACATGACGGCCGACGTCGGCTACTGCGCCGGGCAGTACTGCGAGTACGCCACCGACACGCTCGGCGGCATCATCAACGGCGACTTCGATCCCTTCCTGACGCACAAGCTCAAGCACGCCAGCTACGGCGTGCAGTCGCGCCCCACGGCGCGCGCCATCGTGGTGGAGGGCAGCAACGGCAAGCGCATCGCCCTGCTGAAGACCGACAACTACCTGGCGCAGGACATGCTGCTGCGCCGCGTCGGCCAGTTGCTTGACCAGGGCGACTCCGGCATCGGCTACGACCAGATCCTGTACCACGTCACCCACGACCACACCTCGGCCTACGCCTCATCGCTGGCAGTGGGCCTGTTCGTGTTCCAGGATGTGTTCGACGCCCGCTTCTTCGAGCACCAGGCGCGCTCCATGGCCAGTGCCATCGAGACCGCCGCGGCCAATCTCAAGCCCGCGCGCATGGGCGCCACCGAGATCCACCACCGCGTCTACAAGGGCAATGTCGTGCGCACCGCCACCGCCGACGACGGCACGCCCGCCGGCTACCCGCGCGAGTTCAACGACCACGGCCTGGTGGTGATGCGCTTCGACGACCTCAGCGACCCGGCGCAGCCCAAGCCGTTGGCGGTCTGGGTCAACTGGGGCGAGCACCCCGAGAGCCTGGACCCGCACGACCTGCACAGCGCCGACTACCTCGGTCCGCTGGAACGCTTCATCGACCGCGAGATCGGTGCGCCGCTGGTGTTCAGCCAGGGTGATGTCGGCAGCGCCGAGAACAGCGGCGACCCCGAGGAACTGCTCGATGACCAGGCTCGCGTCTGCGGCCGCTGGAAGGGTGACGCTGAAGTCCCGGAGCGCAACGACTGCCCGCCCGGACAGGGCGTGATCCGCGACTGGCAGCATTCCGGCTACGTGCAGACCGAGCGCAACGCCCGCTTCCTGGCCGACGACATCAAGAAGGCCTGGCAGCAGATCGGAACGGCGCAGGCGCGCGTGCCGCTGTCCGGCGACTTCGAGGTGGACCATCTCACCGCCTGGGTGCCGGGCCCGCTGTCACATCCGTATCCCAGCGTGTCCAACTGCCGCACCGAGCCCACCGTGGGCGGCGACATCGGCGTACCGGTGATCGGACTGCCGGACTGCACGCGCATCCAGGTTCCGGGCGCCGATCCGATCCTGGGCCGTGCGGGCCAGCTCTACGCCCTGCTCAAGTCCGAGAACATCCCGGTGCCGGACCACTACGATGCGCCCTCGATCGGTGTCGTGGAGGAAAACCTGCGGCTCAAGCTGCAGACCTTCCGCCTGGGTGACGTGCTGCTGGCCTCCTGTGCCTGCGAGGCCCAGTCCGACCTGATCCTCAATCTGGAGTCGCGCCTCAACCGCACGCGCGGTGACATCTACGCCGGCTTCGACTGGGCCTGCCTGATCCCCGAGTTCAAGGACGACCCGGCCTACGCGCAGGCCTGCGCGATCCAGAAGACCCATTTCGATCCGGATGATCCGGAGAACGCCACCACCATCCCCGGAGACAATTTCACCCCCGAGGCCATCGCACGCATGCGTGCGCAGGTGCACAACGATGCCCGCGGCTGGGACCTGCCGCAGAACGCCCTGGCCGCCAACAGCGAGCCGACCGACATCACGAAGATCTGGGGAAACTTCACGCGCGAGGAAGTGCAGGACCTCAACGCCCCGGGCTACAAGCTCGCCGTTGGCATCGGCCACGCCGGCGACTACAACGGCTACACGCTGAGCTACCGCGAGTACATGAACCGCGACAGCTACCGCAAGGCCCTGACGTCCTACGGCGCGCATACCGCCGACTACATGGCCACGCGCCTGGTACGCATGGCGGCCCGCATGCAGGGCGGCGCGGCGCTGTCCGGCGAACTGCTCGATCCACTGGCGGCGGTGGACGAACTGCGCCAGCAGATCGTGTCCACCACCGTGGGCGCGCTCAGCGGCGCGGCCTATGACCTTTGGAACGCTGGCCTGCCGAATGACTCGGGCACGCCCGAGGCGCTGCAGCAGCCGCAAGGCATCACGCGCTTCCAGGCCGCGCACTTCCAGTGGCGTGGCGGCTCCACCGCGGTGGACAACCCGCGAGTCCGCGTGGAACGCGAGTCCGCGCCCGGCGTGTGGCTGCCGCACGCCGACCAGAGCGGCGAGATCCCGGTGCGCGTCGAGTTCCCCGAGGGCCTGCCTGGCGTACTGCGCACCTACACCGGCATGCAGGAGTGGGTCTGGACCGCCAGCTACGAAGCCTACACCGCCTTCCCCGCGCGCCTCGGCAGCACGGCTCCCGGCAATTACCGCTTCTGCGTGGAGGGCAAGTCGCGCCAGTCCTTCGCTACCGTGCCCTACGCCTTCTGCTCCGAGCCCTTCGCGGTGTCGGTGTGGGACGGCATCGGCTTTGCCAATGCGTCAGCCGGTGCCGACTCGGTGGGCTTCGACGTGGCCGACATCGTCTACCCGCGCAGCTACGAAGGGAGCCCTTTCCCCTTCGTCTCCGACAACGGCGATCCGCGCATCTGCGACCAGTGCAGCTTCCGCCCCTGGGCGCAGCATGGCTGGTTCCAGCGTGCGGAGCTGCAGGTGATACGCGCCGGTGGCGCCAGCGAAACCCTGGCCGCGTCCTGCAATGCGCAGGGCAAGGCCTGCCGCGTCAGCGTGAAACTGGGCGACGGCGACCGTGCGCGCATCCGCGCGTACGACCAGGACGGCAACACCGGCACGCACGAACTGCGCTGACGGTGCCGGGGCAGGCCTGCGGTGCGTCGGGGGGCGCGCCGCAGGTTCTGTTTTTTCTGCGGCACGATCTGCATCGGCGCGTCGCTGACAAAAGTCGAAATTTACTATCGGGCTGACGGCAGCCGCAGTCCTAGACTCGCTCGAACACAAATTACAGCGCCGGCCCGGTCGGGCCGGCAGGCGCGCGGTGCCGGCATCGACCCGGCACCCGGTTGGGGGAGAAGCGGGGAGCAGCCGGCGCGGGTCCAGGGAACGGGCGCGCGCCGTGCCTGTGCCACCGTGGGGAGGTCTGATGGACAAGCTGCTTTTCGTGCCGCGCATCGCGGTGCTGTCCCTGTCGCTGTGGCTGGCTGCCTGTCTCGGTGGTGGCGGCACGGACGACGCCAAGAATTCAAGCAACGAACCGCCGCTGGCCGATGCCGGAGCCGATCGCACCGTGGACGAGGGCGCCGCGGTGCAGCTCGACGGCCGCGACAGCCAGGACGCCGAAGGCAGCATCCGCAGCCATCGCTGGGTGCAGGTCGGCGGCGAGCCGATCGTGGTGCTATCCGACGCCGATACCGCGCAGCCGCACTTCACCGCGCCGCTGGTGGATGCCGATGCCGCGCTACGCTTCGAGCTGACCGTGACCGATGAGGTCGGAGCGCTGGCGCGGGACCAGGTCATCATCACCGTGCGTGATATCCCCGCAGCGCCTGGCAACCGCGCGCCGCAAGCCAATGCCGGTGCCGACCTCAGCGTCACCGAGGGCGCCGGCGTGATCCTCGACGGCAGACTCAGCAGCGACCCCGACGGCGTCATCGCCGCATATCGATGGGCGCAGACCTCCGGCACGCCGGCTCTCGTGCTCGACGCGGCGGATTCGGTGCAGGCGCGCTTCACGGCACCGGCAGTAGGCGCCGAAGGTGCGGTCTACGAGTTCCAGCTCACCGTGACCGACGACCAGGGCCTGAGCAGCAGCGACACGCTGCGCGTGGTGGTCAACGACGCCGCGCCGCTCAACCGCCCGCCGCAGGCCAATGCGGGCCCCGACTTCGCGATCATCGAGGGCGGGCAGGCCACGCTGAGCGGTGCCGGCAGCAGCGATCCCGAGGGCCAGCCGCTGACGTATCGGTGGACGCAGACCGGCGGTCCCACCGTGACGCTGGCGGATGCCGACACCGAGGCGGCGCATTTCACCGCGCCGGTGGTGGTCATGGACACGGTGCTGCGCTTCCGCCTGCAGGTGCGTGATCCGGCCGGCGCGATCTCGGAGGACGAGGTGGCGGTGACCGTGCAGGATCGCCCCGCGGTGGATCCGCAGCCGCTGCTGCGCATCGACGATGCCGCCATCGCCGAAGGCAATGCCGGCTTCCGCCAGATGGAGTTCGTCGTCACGCTGTCGCGGGCGGCGTTGCAGCAGGTCAGCGTCGCCGTTCGCAGCATCGACGGCAGCGCCAGTGCCGCCAGCGACTATGTCGCCGTGGACACGGTGCTGTACTTCCCGCCGGGCAGCACCACGCAGCGCGTGTTGGTGCCGGTGCGTGGCGATACCGTGGTGGAGCCCGACGAGACCTTCAGCATGATCCTGTCGGCGCCGGCCAATGCCGGCATTGCCGACAACCTGGCCACGGGCCGCATACTCAACGACGACGAGGAAGGCCCCGAGCCGCCCGCCGGTTGCCTGGCGGATGGCAGTTGCGCCGGAGGCTACGGCGGCGGCGTGCTCGGCGCGGTCGCGCACTTCTTCGCGCAGGCGGGTACGGCGATCTCCTCTCTGCTCACCGGCGACTTCGAGTCCGCCGCCGCGGCGATGCAGCAGGCCTTCAGCGGCTACGCCGAAAGCCTCGCGCAGCTTGCGGCCTCCGGCAGCCTGGAGGAATTCATCGGCCTGGACCAGGACCTGCCAGGCACCATCGCGCGTGCCACTTCCGCCCACCGCGACGTGGAGGCGGTGGTCGTCAGCGGCATGAGCCTGCCGGGCTGGTCCGTGCCTGCCGCCACCGGCATCGCCAAGCCCTTTCCCTCGGGCGCCGACCTGCGCCAGTGTCCCGAGCCCTCGGACCTGCTGTGCAATCCGCTGATCGACGTGCTCGATACCGTGGTCGGCGGTGTCGGCGTGCGCAATGCGCACAACGGCACACTGCTGTATCCGCTGCCCGGCGTAGCACCGGCGGCCGGCGTGCCGGTGGACGAGATCGCGGCTTATGCCTGGCGCGACGGCGCCTGGGTGGAGATCCCGGTGCAGGTGGACGAGCGCATGCCGTACTTCCTGGCCAACGGCAACAGCACCTTCTCGATCTACTCCGGCACCGATCCTGAACTGTCCTATGTCTGGGACAACGAGTCCTGGGGCATGACCGCCGGCATCTGCCGCCGCGACTACGACCGCAACGGCATTGACGACGGCCGCCAGGAAGGCCTGGCCGGCCCGAGGCCGGACCCGGTGCCGGGCCTGGACAACGACGACGAGGTGGTCTTCATGGCCGCCGATGCCGGTGGCAGTGCGCCGGCGGGCAGCCGGCCCGCCGACGTGCCTGCTGGTGCCAGCGCGCAGCAGGTCCGCCTGGCCGATCCGCTGGACCCCGCCACGCAGCGCGTGGTCTACCTGTTCCGCAAGCCGGGCGGCTCCAGCTTCCGCGGCCGCCCGCATTACGTGCAGTACCAGCGCGACGCCAATGCCGACCAGTGGATCGACCGCTCCTTCTTCCGCGACGACGATCCGGAAAAGCTCGGCACCAGCAACACCAACTACGGTGCCAACCTGTCCGGCATGGTCTGCCCCGACGGCACGCCGGCCACGGCGCGGCCGTCCAGCGATCGCTTCCCGCGCGACGGCATCGAGGTGCGCACGGCGCGCTACCGCTTCAAGGCCTCGGGCCGCTGGATGCTGCGCGAGATCCAGGTGGCCAAGGCCGACGGCACCCTGGGCCCGGACCTGATCGATCGCTGGAAGGGTCGCGCCTTCCAGCAATCGCCGGACTCGGTGATCTCGCTGGTCGGCTTCGAGGACGAGCAGGTCAACTGGGAGGCCAACTCCTCGTTGCTGGGCGAGCGCTGCGGCCCGGTGCGCTGCATCCGGGAGGTCTGGGGTGCCGACTCCGGTACCAACGTCACCAAGACCGAGAGCTTCTATCGCGACGCCATCAGCTATCGCTATCGCCTGCGCGTGCACCCCATCCCGCCGGACGGCCTCTACACCTCCTGGGATTACAACCGCGGCGTGATGGTGCCGACCGAGGCCGAGCGCGCCGCCGGCATCGAGGGCGGGCGCTACTTCACCATCCTGCGCCCGCAGGGCGTGCCGATCGACGGCATCAACGACGACCTCGGCAACATCGACGGCTTCCTGCCGATCTTCGGCCAGTGCCCCAGTTCCGACGGCGTAAGGCCGCCGTCCAGCACCGGCCGCTGCCCGGCCTTCGTCGACATCGCCGATCCGACCTTCAACCTGCCGTTGGCCTTCGACAACTGGGAGCAGGTGGCAGGCAAGGGCGACTCCGGCTCGCTGGTCTACACCTTCCTGATCAAGGGCGCGACCTCGCTGGTGAACCCGCTGGTGGTGCCCTACTACCGCGACGACGCCTGCCTGGACGACGGCACCGGCGATGACCCGGTGCAGCGGCCCTATCCGGGAGACAACTCCGACGACCCGCGCGTCAAGGATGCCTACGCGCGCATGGCCGGCAAGCCCTACGAGCAGCTCGACTGCAGCGAGCGCCAGGGTGCCTATGCCGCGCATGGCGTGCACTTCTTCGTCACGCACGACACCGACAATGCCTTCCTGCCGCTGAGCCTGACCGAGGTGGACGGCGAGCAGTGGCAGTTCATGGTGCCCACGGAGCGCCCGCGCAATATCGCGGAGCCCTACGCCAACGTGGCGCGCCTGCCGCTGTTGCCGGTGGCGACGCCGTACACGGCGCCGTAGCCCGGCATGCGTGCAGACAGGACCGGCTTCAGGTTTTTCCCCCGTGGCAAGAAGGGGGCACCGGCTCGTGCAACGTCGGGGGGCGTTTTGCGGGTTCGGACTTTATTCGCGGCGGTGCTGGCGGTGCTGCTGCTGTCGGCCTGCGGCGCGCGCAGCGATGCGCCGCAGGCCGGCGGCGGTAGCACGCCGCCCGATGCACCACCGAGGGCAGCAGGTGACCTGGCCGCCTACGTCGACCCCTTCATCGGCAGCTTCCCGCCCGGCTTCGTCAATCCGGGACCGTTCGCGCCCTTCGGCATGGTGCAGCCGGGCCCGGATACCGAGGGCCCGCTGAACTACGGCGGCTACTCGGTGCAGAACCTGCTGGTCACCGGATTCTCGCAGGTGCACATGTCCGCGGGCGCGCCCAAGGGTGGCCAGTTTGCGCTGCTGCCGTTCACCGGCGAACTGACGCCGGGTGACCTGTCGCAGATCGGCTGGCCCAACCCGGTGCCGGCCTATGCCTCGCCGCTGAATCCGCTGGATCATCGCGCCGAGGCGGGTTACTACCGCGTCGGCCTGCTGCGCTACGGCACCACCGCCGAGATCACCGCCAGCGAGCGCGTGGCGCTGCACCGCTACCACTACACCGCCGGGGCGCCGCGCCTGCTGCTGGACGTCTCGCGCGATCTCGCCGGCTACCACCCGGCGCGTGCGCAGCTGGAGCCGGACGGCACGCTCAGCGGCAGCGTCGATACCGGCGATGGCTACACGCTGTTCTTCGCGCTGCAGCTCGACGCACCGTTCCGCGCCGCCACGCGCGAGGGCGAGGCGCTGCAGCCGGGCGTCACGGTGGAAGGCGAGCGCCTGGCGCTGCTGCTGGATTTCGACGATGCGCCGCGCACGCTGCAGGCGCGCATCGCCGTGTCCTACACCGACCTTGCGGGCGCGCGGCGCAATCTCGCCGAGCTGCCCCACTGGGATTTCGAGGCGCAGCGCCAGCGGGTGCGCGAGCAGTGGCAGGGCGAGCTGGCGCGGGTGGAAGTGGAGGGCGGCACCGAGTTGCAGCGCCGCTCGCTGTACACCGCGATGTACCGCATCCAGCAGTTTCCCAACCTGCACAACGACGTGGACGGACGCTACCGCGGACCGGACAACGCCGTGCATGCCTCGGCGCGCCCGCACTACAGCCAGTACTCGCTATGGGACAGCTACCGCGGCCAGAACCAGATGCTGGCCGAGATCCAGCCCGCCCGTTATCTCGACATGCTGCGCTCGCTGCTGGATTTCCACACGCAGGGCGGCCGGCTGCCGCGCTGGCAGCAGGGCCCGGTGGATGCCGGCCACATGTCCGGCGACCCGGTGATCCCCTTCATCGCCGAGGGCTGGTGCCGCGGCTTGGTGCCCGCCGCCGAGCGTGCGCCGCTGCTGGCCGCGGCGCAGGCGCTGGAGCGCTCGCGCCGTGAGGTCTTGTCATCCGGATACCTGCCGGTGGAGAAGCCCGGCAATCCCTTCCAGGTGTTCATCGGCGGTGCGCGCGAAGCCGGCACCACGCTGGAGTATGGCCTGGCCGACTTCGCGCTGGCGCTGATGACGGCCAGCAGCGGCGATGTCGCCGAGGCGCAGCGCCTGGCGCAGCAGTCGCTCAACTACCGCAACCTGCTGGACCCGCAGAGCGGCTTCATCCGCCCGCGCCATGACGACGGCAGCTGGCTCACGCCGTTCCTGCCGGAGCTGCCTTACGGCTTCCAGGAGGGCACGTCCTGGCAATACAGCTGGCTGGCGATGCACGACCTGCCGGGGCTGTTCGAACGCATGGGCGGCCATGCCGAGGTGCAGCGCCGGCTGGACACCTTCTTCCTGCTGCCGGCCAACCTGCTGCCCGGTGCCTGGCCCTTCGTGCAGAACCAGCTGACGGTGTTCGGCCTGTTCTACTACGGCAACCAGTACGCGCCCGGCAACGAGCACGATCTGCAGGCGCCGTATCTCTACAACTACGCCGGCGCGCCCTGGAAGACGCAGGTGGTGGCCCGCTCCGCCGCCGCGCTCTATGCGCCCACGCCGCTGGGCCTGCCGGGCAACGACGATCTCGGCGCGCTGTCCGGCTGGCTGGCCTGGACCCTGATCGGGCTCTATCCGATGAACCCCGGCGCGCCGCTGGCGGTGGTGGGCAGTCCGGCGTTCGAGAAGGTCACGCTGCATCGCCCGGGCGGCAAGCTGGTGATCGAGGCTCCGGGCGCGGGCCCGTTGCAGCCCTTCGTCACCGGGCTGTCGCTGGAGGGGGAAGAGATCGACGGCAGCTGGCTGCTGTTGCCGCGCGACGCCGCCACCGTGCGGCTGCAGACGGCGGGATTGCCCGACACGGGCTGGGCGGCGGATTCTACGCCGCCTTCGCTCAGCGGCAGTGGGCTGGAGGCTTTCGGTTGCCGGCCTTGAGGGGCCGGAAGGCGAGGGGCTTGAGCACAAAGTCCGCGCCGGCCAGACCGGCGCGGGAGCGGGGGTAGGCGCGCTTCAGGCGCGCTCGCGGCCCTTGACCAGGGCCACCCGGCGCCGCGGCGTCGCGGCGCCCATCCAGGCGCTGACCTGTTCGATCACGAACACGGCCATGCCCAGCAGCAGCCAGACCTGCCAGCCGCCCGGCTGGACGAACAGCAGGTCCATCAGCGCGCGGAACATCAGCGGCACGGCGACCAGGGCGGCGAGCAGGCCCAGGACGATGGCGGCAGCGGTAAGTTGGTTCTTCATGTTCAGTTCCCCCGTGGGTTTCAAGGCTTGCAGCGCAAGCTCCTTGCCAACCCGAACGTGGCACGATCGTCAGATATTTGTCTCGGAATTTCAGTTACCTGCGTCACAGACGGCCAAGGCCGCCCGACCGGCGGGCATGCAGCACGCACGCTGCCTGAAAAGCGGGTCGTGCAGAAAGCACGGGCTTCAGAAGTGGCATGAAGCGCTGCTGAATGCGACGGTTGAAGCCAAGGGTAGGGGCGGTCCGCCCATTTGGGCGACGCCTCAAGGCGGGCCTGCCGGGCGCAGGACCAAGCCCGCGCTGCGGGGCGCGGAGGGCGGAAGCGGGCTCAGGCCGCCTGGGCGGGCTGCTGCAGCATCTGCAGGCCGCGGGCCGTGACCAGATGGCGGCCGCTGCCCGCGCGGATCAGCAGGCCAAGCTGCTGCAGGCGGGCCAGCACCGGCAGTCCGGCATCGGAAACGGACGCGCCGCGAGCGGCACGCAGGAGGCACTGCCACTCGGGCAGTTGGAGATAAGGGTTATCCATGACGATTCCAGTCGAGCAACAGCCGTGCCATCAGGCTTGGCCGTGGCGGCCCAGTCCCTGGAACAGCATGTCCACATAGGTTTCCAGGTAGACCCTGGGATCGATGGAAGGTTTCTCGAACAGCCCCAGGGAGTGCTGCCAGATGGTCAGCAGGGTCAGGGGGGCGGTCACCACGGCGAGGTAGGCATCGGGGTCGATGTCGCGCAGCTCGCCGCGCTCGATGCCCCGTCGCAGCAGGCGCAGCCAGAAGGCGCGGCCGCGCTGCATGACCTCCTCGCAATAGAAGTGGCCCAGTTCGGGGAAGTTGCGGCATTCCGAGACCAGCAGCTTGAGGATGCCGCGGCTGGCGGAGCGGCTGTTGTCCTCCATCCAGTTGGCCGCGATCAGGCGCAGCATGTCGCGCGTGCTGCGGTCCGAGCGCTCCATGACCTCCTCGGCGAACTGCAGCTTGGGCTGCACCGCCAGGCGGATGGCCGCGCGCATCAGCTCTTCCTTGGAACCGTAGTAGAGGTAGATGGTGCCCTTGCTGACGCCCGCGCGCTGGGCCACGTCTTCCAGCCGGGTGGAGGCATAGCCCCGTTCCACGAACAGCTCCAGCGCGGCCTGCACCAGCTCGCCCGGGCGGGCTTCGCTGCGGCGGGACCAGCGGGCGGGTCGTTTTTCGGAGGCGACAGTCATGTGCATTTGTACTCCAAGCGCCGCGCCGCGACGACCCCCCTGAATAGGGCGTGCGAAATAAAAAAAGGCGTTCGCCGTGGCGAACGCCTCTGGGTGCTGCGCCGGTCAGCTCAGAACAGGTACTTCATCGTGAACGCGGCAAAGTCGCGGTCGGCATAGGGCCGCTTGCGGAAGTGCGGGTCGCCCAGGTAGGCGTTGTAGCTGACCCCCACCGTGAACTGCTGCAGGCGCGTGAAGTTTGCGCCGACGCTGGCACGGCGGTCGCCCTCGCCCATCAGCGAGCCCAGGCCCGACAGCATCGAGGATTGGCCGTCGCCGATGCCCTGCCAGAACAGCGGGATCTGCAGGTCCCAGCCGTCGATCACGTTCTTGCGGTCGATCAGCACCAGCAGCGAGTAGCCCCAGGCGTCGGTGTCGTAGGTCAGGTCGTTGGAGCAGCTGGTGGGGCCGCAGGCGGCGTCCACGTCCAGCACGTGGATGTAGCTGCCCTCCGCGACCACGGTCAGCGCGTCCCAGAACAGCGCCGGGCCAACCGTGTAGAGGCCCGACAGCAGGCCCTGCACCACGTCGCCGCGGCTCGGCGTGGGCACCGGGCCCAGCAGGCCGCCGTCCACGTCCACGAGCAGGTCGATGCCCTCGCGCAGGATCGCCTCGCCACCCACGCTGACGCCGAACAGCGTCGTGGAGAAGCTCATGGCGGTCATGTCGATGCCGTCGAAGTAGCGGATATTGTACGTGGTGGGCACCTTCAGGCCCAGCGCCTGCGTCGTCAGGTCCGGCAGGCCGCCGACGCCCGGCAGCAGCACGGCGTAGTCGTAGTTCTGCACCGGCGCCGGCGTGGTGTTGTGGTAGCGCAGGCGGTAGAGGCCCACGTTGGTTTCTGGCGTTACCTGGTACTTCAGGCCCGCGCCCCACTGGCCGTGGTCGCTGGGGCGGATGTCGTGCTTGCGCTCCACGTTGATGTAGCGCGGCACGTTCGGCTGCGGGATCAGGCCCAGCGGCAGGTTGAGGTCCGGCAGGATCGGGTCCAGCCGGTCCAGCAGGCCACCGAGCAGGCCGGTGACGCCCTGGATCGGCAGGTTCAGGTTGAGCAGATCGTTGAGCAGGTCCACCGTCTCGGGCAGGTCCGAGGACAGCAGGTTCAGGTCCGAAAGGTTGGCCAGGTACAGCGGGTTCTCGATGCCCCAGATGAACTGCGCGCCGGGGCCCACCACGTCGCTGACCGAGAAGAACTCGCCCACGGGATTGAGCTCGGTCTCCTTGTACTCCAGCTTGTACTGGCCCAGCAGGGTCAGCTTGCTGTTGAGCGCGAACTGCATCGAGATCTGGTTGACCGGCAGCAGGATGCTCTTCACGTCCGCGCCCGGCACCGCCGCCTTGGTCGCGTCGGCCGGTGACTGCGCCAGCGCGATGCCGGAGAAGAACAGGCTCTCGCCCCAGGCCGCGATATGGCGGCCGATGCGCAGGTTCAGCGCACCCTCGTCGCCGACGTACCAGGAGCCGTAGGCATAGGCATCGAGCAGGCGCGCGCGGCGGCCGTCGTAGAACGCCGCCTCGTCCGTGAAGGCCTGTGGATCACCCTCGAAGGGGAAGTTGTGGCGCCCTTCGGTGCGGTTCAGGGTCTCGGGCGAGTCGTTGTGGTTGTAGCCACGGTAGACGCGGTCGTAGAAGGCGTCGCCGCGCAGCAGCACGCCGTAGTCGCCGCGGCTCAGCTGCAGTTCGCCCAGCAGCGACACGCGGTTGTTGACGATGTCGCCCTTGCGGAAGTTGCGGTCGCCGTCGTCGTAGTTGTTCGACTCGTTGAACTTGATGAAATCCGGGATCGGGATCTTCGGGCTCGGTGGCGTGTTGATGATGCCGTCGTGCGGGCTCTCCGTGCGCACCGCCAGGGCATAGCTGCCCTGCAGCTGGTAGCTGCCTTCCAGGCCGAACATCTCGAAGGAACCGGCGGCGGCGGGGGCCGCCCAGCCGGCGGCCAGCAGCAGGGTGGCAGGCGCAGCCAGACGCGGCGCGCGGGCGGGGGGACGGCTCGGCGACATCTCTTCCTCCATGGAACTCGCCGGTCCGCCGTTCTTGGCGCAGCGGCCGGTGTTTAATTGACCATGGGGATAGTTACACCGTCGATAGGATTTAACCTACTCAAATTGCAGTAGTTTTTCTCTGAGCGGTATCGTTGGGGGGATAAGCGGTGGGGCTTGGCCCCCGCGGAATGAGCCTGACTGGTGCCTGCCATCCCGCTCGGAGGAGGCGGCCGGAGAGGTCTTCCGCGAGGCGCGGTGACGCATCAGGATGGAGGCAAGCCCAATGGTGCCGTGAACCCAGGAGACCGCCCTACATGACCAAGAAGAAGGCCGCCCTCAACTACCTCGAAGCCGCCACTCGCTGGTTCGGCCGCAGCCCCGACCACCTGGACCAGTCGGAGCGCCGTGCGCTGGCGCGTGCCGCCCGCCGCCAGGCCAGCACCGAGGATCCCAACCGCCTGATCGACGAGCAGACCGGCTTCGGCGGGCGCCTCGCGGACCGTGTCGCCGCCTTCGGCGGCTCCTGGCTGTTCATCAGCCTGTTCGGATCCTTCCTGCTGGGCTGGACCGTACTGAACACCGAGATCCTGGGCAAGACCGCCTTCGATCCCTATCCCTACGTCTTCCTCAACCTGGTGCTGTCGATGCTGGCGGCGGTGCAGGCGCCGGTGATCCTGATGAGCCAGAACCGGCAGTCCGCCAAGGACCGCCAGATGGCCACCCACGACTACGAGGTCAACCTCAAGGCCGAGATCGAGATCATGGCGCTGCACGACAAGCTCGACGCCCTGCGCCTGGAGCAGCTCACCGAGGTCATCGAGCGCCAGCAGAAGCAGCTGGAGCAATTGACGCAGATGCTGCAGAAGTAAGGGCGCCGGCGGCTTGCTCCCGCGGGCGCGGAGCAAGCCGGGCTTCAGGGCATGTTGTACTGCTTGCGCTTGCGATACAGCGTCGAGCTGTCGATCCCCAGCGTGCGTGCCGCCGCTTCCATCGTCGGCGAGATCGCCAGCAGCGCCTGGATATGCGCATGCTCCAGTTCCTGCAGGCTCACCGGATCGCCCACGCGCAGGCCGCCACCCAGCCCGCGTGCGTTGCTGGAGAAGGGCAGGTGCTCGGGCCCCACGGCCTCGCCCTGGCACAGGATTACCGCGCGCTCCACGACGTTGCGCAGCTCGCGCAGGTTGCCGGGCCAGTCGTAGGCCACGAGCAGCGCCGTAGCCGCTTCGCCGAAGCGGCGTGCCGGGCGGTCGTACTGCCGCACGAACTTCTCCAGCAGGCGCGTGGCCAGGCGTGCGATGTCCTCGCGGCGCTCGCGCAGCGACGGCATGGTCAGCGTCACCACGTTGAGGCGGTAGTACAGGTCCTCGCGGAAGCGGCCGTCGGCCGCCATCGCCCGCAGGTCGTGATTGGTCGCGGCGATCACGCGCACGTCGGCCTTGCGCGTATTCGGATCGCCCACGCGCTCGTACTCGCGGTCCTGGATGAAACGCAGCAGCTTGGGCTGCATGGCCGCCGGCATGTCGCCGATCTCGTCGAGGAACAGCGTGCCGCCGTCCGCCACCTGCACGCGGCCCTGGCGGTTGTCGGTGGCACCGGTGAAGGCGCCGCGCACATGGCCGAACAGTTCGCTGGCCAGCAACTCCGCCGACAGCGACGGACAGCTCACCGTGGCAAAGTTGTTCTTCGAGCGCGCGCTCCAGTCGTGGATCGCGCGGGCCAGCACGTTCTTGCCGACGCCGCTCTCGCCCAGGATCAGTACCGTGGCATCGGTCGCCGCCACTTGGCGCGCCACCTCGTAGGTGGCCAGCAACTGCGGGTTGCGCGTTTCCAGGTCGATCTCGGAGCGGCCGTCGGAGGCCGTCTTTTCCAAGGCCTCGATACGCTTTTCCAGCCGACGCGCATCGGCCTGCTGCGCCACCGCATGCACCAGTTCATCCGGCGTGCAGGGCTTCACCAGGTAGTCGCTGGCGCCGGTGCGCAGCGCGCTGACCGCCAGCGTCGCGTCGTTGAGTGCCGTGGCCATCACCACGCGCATCCACGGTGCCGCTTCGCGCAGCCGCGGCAGCAGGTCCATGCCCGAGTCCTCGCCCAGGTTCACGTCGAGCAGGCAGACATCGAACACAGCGCGCGCCAGCGCCGACTCCGCCTCGGCCGGCGATTGCGCGGTCTCGATGCGGTAGCCGTACTCATCCAACGCGCGACGGAAATTGCGCAGCATCGCCGGGTCGTCATCCACCAGCAGCACGCCGGCCTGACGCAGGTCTTGACGGTCGCTCATGACCGGGCTCCTTGAGTGCAAATTGCACGATAACGCTTTGCTGGGCCCTGCAAGGCGCCGGAACGCTTGTGCGAGCTTTCGATCAGGCTATTGATATAAAAGGATTTTTTAAATGGCACGAGGCTTGGTATCCGAATGTTGTCGTACCCGCCCCAACCGAGGAGGAGAAAATCCATGCTCTATTACTCCATTGTTTTTCTGGTTATCGCGCTGATCGCCGCTGCACTGGGCTTCGGCGGCATCGCCGGCACTGCCACCGGTATCGCCAAACTGCTGTTCCTGGTGTTCCTGGTGCTGTTCGTCATCTCGCTGGTGCTGGGTCGTCGTCCGCCTGCCACCTGATCTACTGCAATTGACCGGGGAGCCAACGGGACGGTTCCTGTTGCTCCCCGGCCGCAAAATCCCGCACACCGGAAGGTGTGCGGGATTTTTCATGCCTGCGGGCTCAGTGCTTGGACAGGCGTTCCTCGAACGCGCGGATCTCCTCCGAGGCCTTGTCCTTGGCCAGGCCGTAGCGCTCCTGGATCTTGCCTTCCAGCACGTCGCGCTTGCCCTCGATCAGGGTGAGATCGTCGTCGGTGAGCTTGCCCCACTTCTGCTTGATCTCGCCCTTGAGCTGCTTCCACTGGCTCTTGATGATGTCCTGGTTCATGTGTCGTTCCTTCCTTGGTTGGTGAAAAACATCAATACGCGGCCATCAGGCCGCCAGACGCTGCTTGAGCGCACGCATCTGCTCATGGCAGTCGCGCACGCGGGGCAGATAAGCCTCGAGCTGGCCCAGCACCGAGGGATCGTCGGCTTCACGGATCGCGCGGCGCATGTGCTCCAGCAGGCGATCCTCCGCATCCTCGAGCTGTGCCACCCAGGCACGGTTCTCGTTGCGCGCCACGGCGGCGCGGACCTGGCCATAGGCCTTCTGCAGGCTGCCTGCCAGCGTGCCGCCGTGCGGCACGTCCTCGCCGCTGGCGGCGATGCTGGCGGAGAGCCCGTTGATCAATTCGCGCTTGGCGGCAGCCATCTGGGCAAACAGGCCTCGCAATTGCGCGTCCTGAACCTGCCCCCCGGCCTGTTCATAGAACTCCGCGCCGTCGCGGGCCACCTGCACCAGTTCCTTCAACTGGCTTGCGTTCTTCATGTCGGCACTCCTCTATTCGTCAATGGCCGGGGCCTGTCGCCGGCACTAGCCCGTGCGCAGGCTGCTGGCGTCCACGTCGCGGACGCCGCTGATGCCCCGGGCGATCTCGACGGCGGCCGAACGCTCCGCCGGCGTGGAGACGCGTCCGCTCAGACGGACCGCGCCTCGGCTGGTGGCAACGGCGATCGCATGACCGTTCACCTCGCGTGACAGCAGTAGCGAGGACTTCAACCTCGCCGTGATCCAGGCATCCACCAGGGAGGCACGCGGTGCCTCCAGTTCCGGTGTCGCGCCCTCGGGAGCGCGCAACGCAATAAGCTCTTCCACCTCTCGGACGCCAGGCGTGGCGGCCGCGATGCGGATCATCCGTGCCCGATCCTCGGGGCGGTCGGCAATACCCTGGAGCCGGGCATGCCCGGATACGGTGTCGACGTTCACGTCGAGCGCGCCGCCGATATCGTCGCGCAGCAACCGCAGCTTGATGCGTGCCGCCAGCAGGCTGTCGCGCAGGCGCTCACGCACGCCGCGCTCCGGCGCTTCAGGTGCGCGTTGCATTGCCGTCGCCTGCCGGGCATCGACCTCGATGCGGTTGTCCACCGGCACGCCCGCGCCACCCTCCCGCGCCACCTGCTCCGCCAGGCGCTTCTGTTCCTCGCTGGCCACCACGCCGGTCAACACCACCCGCTCACCCTCCGCGCTGACCGTCAAACCCAACGGACGCAGGACGTCCGACGTTGCGAACGCCGCGTAGATCTGCGTTTCACGGCCGATCTGCTCCAGGCTCGCCGCCGGCGTCGCCAGGGGCCACAGCAAAGTCGTCATCAGCAGGCACGAGCGCCAGGTTCGCATCGGGGTTCTCCAGGCTTCCAGACAACGGCCGCAAGCGACATACCAACTTTGAATTCTTTTTTATTCAAAGGCTTGCAGGAGATTGGCCCTCGACCACCCCGGCAAGCTGCATGCCTGCGGAGAGGAAATCATGCAGATTGCAATATGCGAGGGCGAGCATGCAGATTCCAGGGGATTCATCCTGAATCCCTGCGAATTGCATGGAACCTGCGGCGATGGCGGGGCGCGTCACCTTTAAAAATCAACCACTTATATTCCATTGGTGGTTGGCACGAAGCCTGCGCCTGAATCCAGGCCGGTGGCAGGGACGCCGCCGCATACCGAAGCAGGAGCACACGATGAAACACGGATGTCTGAAGCAGGGATGGATGATCCCGCTGGCCATGGCCAGCCTGGTCGCCGTGGCCGGCTGCAAGCCGAAGGAAGCGGCCAACGCCGAGCAGATCAGCGAAGCCCAGACCGAGGGCCAGCAGAACGTCGCCGAAGCCAGCGCCCAGGCGCAGCAGGACATCGCTGCCGCCAAGCAGGCCGAGACGCAGGCGACGCTCGATGCCGCCAGCAACCCGGACGCGGCGGACGCGGCGCTCACCAACATGCAGGCTCGTGGCGAGACCCTGAAGCAGGAAGCCGAGGGGCGGTACAAGGTGGAGTCTGCGCAAATCGACGCCGCCTTCAACACGGAAAAGCAGCGCTGCAACGGTCTGCCCAGCGGCGACCGCAGTGCCTGCATCGACGCCGCCAAGGCGGAACAGGAACGCAAGCTCAGCGAGGCCAAGACCCGCCGGGACAGTACGCCGGGCGCCGGCTGAACAGGTCCGCGCCCCGCTTGATTGCCTGTTGATACAGAACCCCTGCCGACATGGATGGTCGGCATAGCGGAGAAGGAACTCCCTCAGAGCGCCGCCCCCACGAGCGCTCCTCTCTCGCCGGCGCGGCCCCACCGCGCCGGTTTTCTTTTTCAAGGCCGCCTAGCGCGGCGGGAGCGCAGCGATGAAGCAGGAGCGTAAGACCAGCGGTATCGTCACCGGTGAAGCCAAGGAAGAACATGTCCGCAAGCTCCCGGCGCCGACCACACACAAGTCAGGTGATGGAAGCAAGGGTGCACGCCTGGGGCCCAGCCGCGTGCCGCGGCGCGAGGAAGCTACCGACGCGGCGATCGGCAAGGGTGAGGAGATGTTGCGGCCGCGCAAGGCAGAAGATGCCAAGACCAAGAGGGGAACGACGGAGTAGCGGAACGCGCGTTACCGCGAAATCAGCGGGGCTTCTCAGGCGGCTTGCGCCGTCGGAGAGGCCGGTTCCTCACGCTGGGCACTGCAGCGCTGCAACTCCTCCAGGAATGCCTCGCGCCAGGCGTCGGCATCGTCGCGCAGCAGGTCTCGCATCAGCGCGGCGTGGCGATTGCGGCGCTCCTCCAGCGACATGTAGCGCGCGGTCTGTAGCGCGTCGGCCACCGCGGTGTTGTCGTAGGGGTTCACGATCAACGCGGATTGCATCTGCCGCGCCGCACCGGCGAAGCGTGACAGCACCAGCACACCGGGATCGGCCGGATCCTGTGCGGCGACATATTCCTTGGCTACCAGGTTCATGCCGTCGCGCAGCGGCGTCACCAGGCCGATGCGGCTGGCACGGTAGATGCCGGCGAGCTGGCGCCGGCCGAGCGGCCGGTTGATGTAGCGGATCGGCTCCCAGTCGAGCTGGGCGTAGCGGCCGTTGATGTTGCCGGCGATCTGCTCCAGCTCGCGGCGGATCGCCATGTACTCCGGCACCTCCCCGCGGCTGGTCGGTGCGATCTGCAGCAGTTCCACCTGGCCATGGGTATCCGGGTAGCGATCCAGCAGGCATTCCACCGAGCGGAAACGCTCGGGAATGCCCTTGGTGTAATCGAGCCGATCGACGCCGACGATCACGGTGCGATCTTCCCGGTGCGCCCGCACGCGCTGGAATTCCTGCTGCGCCGTCGGCGACCCCGCGATCTGGGCGAACTCGCGTGCGTCGATGCCGATGGGGAAGGCCCTGGCCGTCAGGCGCCGGCCGAAAGCGGTGATGGTATCCCCGCGCAACTGCGCACCGAACTCGCGGACCGCGCAATCGCGGAAACGCTGCACGTCGTCCTCGGTCTGGAAGCCGAGCAGGTCGTAGGAGAACAGGCTGCGCATGAGGTCGCGGTAATGCGGCAGTGCCGTCAACATCTCCGGGACCGGGAAGGGGATGTGCAGGAAGAAGCCGATCTGCTGCTTGGCGCGCTGCTCGCGCAGCGCCTCGGCGAAGGGCAGCAAGTGATAGTCATGAATCCATATCAGGTCATCGTCCTGCAGCAAGGGCCACAGTGCGCCCGCCAGGCGGCGGTTCACCCGCATGTAGCCATCGTAGTGCTGGGGATCGAATGCCGTAAGGTCCAGGCGCAGGTGGAACAGCGGCCACAGGCATCGATTGGCGAAGCCGTTGTAGTAGGCATCGTGCTCGGCCTGGCTGAGGTCCATGGTCGCGAGCCGGATCGGGCCCGATTCCACCACCGCCGGGCGTGTGTCGGGATGATCGGAAATTTGTCCGCTCCAGCCGAACCACAGGCCGCCGCGCTCACGCAGGGCGTCGAGCAGCGCCACCGCCAGGCCGCCGCCCCGGGCGGCACCACGCGGATGCGTCACGCGATTGGACACGGCTACCAGCCGCGGACGTTGAGCGGCCTTGCGCAGGCTCGGCGGCGTCATACGAAATTCCGCAGCCCGGCTCCTGCTGCCAGCCAGCGGTGGACTGCCAGCACACTGCCCAGGCGATAACGCGCCGCGCTGGGGCCCGCTCCGACCTTCACGCCGTAGCCGCCCATCGCCTGCGCGACCAGGATGCCGTTCTCGTCCGTGAGATCGTCACCCACGAAGACCGGCTTGCGGCCTGCGAAGGGAGCTTGCTCCATCAGCGACTGCACCGCATAGCCCTTGTTGGCCTGCGGCGGCAGAACTTCGATCACCATCTTGCCCTTGGTCGCCGCCAGGCCCATCGCCGAGGCCAGGGCCGAGGCCACGGCCTCGCATTCGGCGGCGCGCTCCGGCGCCAGCCGGTAGTGCACGGCCACGGCCATGCCCTTGTCTTCGATCAGGATGTTGGGATCGTCGCCGAAGTAGCGGCGCAAGGCATCGGCCAGGCCATCCGTGGCCGCGGGCCGTGTCTCGGTGGCTGCGCCCGCGCGCCGCAGCTCGGCGCCGTGCAGGCCGGCAGCCGGCAACTGCAATGGAAACAGCAGGCGGTCCACGGTCTGGATCTGGCGACCCGTGACGATCGCCAGCGCTCCGCCAAGGCGGTGCCGGAGCGCTTCCAGCAGGCCGGGCAGATGCGGCGCCACCACCACGTCGTCCGGCCGCTGTGCCAGATCCAGCAGGCTACCGTCGAGATCGTGGAACAGCGCGATGTCATGGGCGAGCGGCGGCGGGGGAGTCGAGGCCATCGCCTCGGGCCGGGCAGCACGTCCTTGTGCCGCGCTCCGGCCTTCCTTCGAACCGACATCCTGTCGGTACCGCTGCTCGCTCAGAAAATTCATCATCGGATTCCTGTACGCCGGGCTGCGGTGGTGATGCCCCTGAGCGATCCCGCAATCCCTCGCGGCGACCGCACCGTCCTTGGCGCAACGCGCTCAAGGACATCAACACCGCAGCCCGGCTTCACACCTAGCGCTGGTCGCCCGGCTTGGCTGCGTCCTGCACTTCCTGTCCGCCGCGTTCAAGGTCCTTGCCCGCGCCTTCCACCGTATTGCAGGCGGCCAGCAGGGTGCTGCCACCCAGCAATATCGCGACGACGAGCTTCTGCATCCATTGCGTCATGTCACTTCTCCTTGTGAGGACTCCAAAGCGACGCGGCAATGTAGGTACACTGCGGCGACGACACATGAGACCCATGTTTCGTGCCAGCCGTAAAAATCCACAAGCGATTGATTTGAAAAGGGCGTTGGTAACTCTCGCCGGACTGTCTTGACTGCACATCGCAGAGGCCACCCATCCCGGCCATGCAAAACGCAGGCTGCGGCGTCGTCCGGCGGCACAGGAAGGCATGGACGCATACAGCGCAACGGAGAAAGTCGAGTCGCCACGCCGGCAGCGCATGCTGCTGGTCTGGCTGGGACTCGGCTTCCTGTGGCTGCTGGTGCTGGCCCTGGTGGTGAGCGGTACGCGCCTGGCCTATTACTCCAAGAGCCGCTTCAGCGAGAAGCTCGACCGCGTGCAGCGCCTGCAGGAGGCCTTCAAGGAGACCTCCGTGCTGATGGGGCTGGTGGTCGAACTCGAAGGTGGGCAGCGCGACTGGCTGTTGCGCCAGGACACCAAGGCCTTGCAGCGCTACCGCGAGGCCGAGACACAGCTCCCGCACCAGCTCGCCCGGCTCGACGGGATGCTGCGCGACCGCAGCGACTTCCGCGCCGAGATGCAGCGGCTCAGCCGTCTCGCGCTGGAGGAGCGACAGGCCTTCTCGGGCCTGCAGGGCCTGGCCGACAGCCAGGGCAGCGACGAGGCGCTGCAGCGCTCGCGCAGCCTGCCGGAGATTCCGGCGATGGACGCCACGCGCACGGCCGTAGTGAACTTGCAGATGCGCCTGGTGGAAGTTGCCACCCGCGAGCAGGACCTGCTCAACGATGTCATCACCCGGCGCAACATCGCTATCTACCTGACGATCCTGCTCGGAGCCGTCGGTGCGCTCGGTGCCCTGTTCCTGCTGCGTCGCTACTACGTCACGCTGCATGAAGAGCAGCAGATGCGCGCGCGCATGATCGAGTCGCAGCGCGAGAGCCTGCGCAAGAGCAGCTTCCTGGCCACCATGAGCCACGAGATCCGCACGCCGATGAATGCCATCCTGGGGTTCAGCCAGCTGCTGCTTGATCGCACCGGTGACTCCGTCAGCCGCCGCTACGTCGAGGCCATCACCGTCAGCGGCCGCTCCCTGCTGGCCCTGATCGACGATATCCTCGACCTGTCGAAGGTGGAAGCCGGCAAGATCGAGATTCGCGCCCTGCCCACCAGCCTGCGCGAAGTCGCCGACGGTGTCGTAGCCGTGTTCTCGCAGCAGGCCGCCGACAAGCGCCTGCAGCTCTCCGCCAGCGTCGATGCCGCGGTGCCGGAGTCGGTGCTGCTGGACGTGGCACGCCTGCGCCAGATGCTGTTCAACCTGGTCGGCAACGCGGTGAAGTACACCGACCGCGGCAGCGTCACCCTGCGCATTTCCGCACGCCCCAATCCGGAGGAATCGCAACTGCTGTCCTGCGTGTTCGAAGTGCAGGACACCGGTGTCGGCATCGCGCAGGCCGAGCTGCAACGCATCTTCGAGCCCTACGTGCAGGCCGAGTCTGGCGGAGCGCCGCGCGAGGGCAGCGGCCTGGGCCTGGCGATCACGCGCCAGCTGGTGCAACGCATGGGTGGCAGCCTGGAGGTGGAGAGCGCACCCGGCAGGGGCTCCACCTTCCGCATCCTGCTGCCGCGCATCGCCGCCGCCGGTGCGCCGCCGCCGGAAGAGCCGATCAGCGACGAGGCCGGGCAGGAACGCCTGCGTATCCTGGTGGTGGACGACGTCGAGCTCAACCGCGAACTGATCGCGGCCATGTTCAAGGACTCGCCGCACGAGATGCTGTTCGCCCCGGACGGCCCCACGGCACTCAGCATGGTGCGCGAGTCCGCACCGCAGTTACTGCTGCTGGACCTGCTGATGCCGGGCATGGATGGCTTCGAGACCTTGCGCCGGCTGCGCGCCGAACCGCTGCTGGCGCCACCGCGCGTGATCGCCGTGACCGCCACCAGCCTGCGCGGCGAACAGGCCGAGCTGCGCAAGCAGTTCGACGGCTATGTCGCCAAGCCCTTCACGCGCGACGGCCTGGTCGCCGAGATCCGTCGCGTCATGGCACAGGGCCAGCGAGACCAGGCCGAAGAAGCCATGGCGCCGCTGCCGGAGGGCGTGCGCCAGCGGCTCGAGCGCCTGCTGGTGCGCGACTGGCCTGCCGTCTGCGCCGCGCCGGCGATGCGCGACGTCAAGAATTTTGCACAGGCGTTGGATGAGGTGGCCCTGGCTTGCGGGCGGCCCGAGCTGCGCGACTACGCGCGGGAACTCAACGACGCGGCTTTTGCCTTCGACGCCTTGCGCGTCGAGGCCTTGCTGGAAGAATTTCCGCAGCGTGGTGGAGCGCTGCTGGCCAAGGGGAAGGAAGGAAAATGAACGAGTCCGCAGACAAGGACCTTACGGCACCACTGGTGATGGTGGTGGACGACAATCCGGCCAACGTGCAGCTGTTGGGGCAGCTGCTCGATGGCGCCGGCTACAACGTGGTGCCCGCCACCAGCGGCGCGCAGGCGCTGGAGCGTGCCGCCCTGCGCAAGCCGGACCTGGTGCTGCTGGACATGATGATGCCCGGCATGGACGGCAGCGAGGCGATCCGTCGCCTGCATGCCCTGCCGGGCCTGGCCGACCTGCCGGTGATCTTCGTCACCGCCGCCACCGGCGTGGAGGAGCTGGCGCGCGGCTTCGAGCTGGGCGCCGTCGACTATCTCGCCAAGCCCTTCGTCGCGCGCGAACTGCTGGTGCGCGTGCGCACGCACGTCGAGCTCAAGCGCGCGCGCGACCACCTGCAGATGGTGCTGCGCGAGCGCGACGAGATCGTCAACGTCGTCGCGCACGACCTGAAGAATCCGCTGACCTGCATCCGCTTCGCCAACCAGCTGCTGTCGCGCACCGATGATCCGTCGCGTCGCGCCGAGCTGATGCAGGAGATCGACGAATGCAGCGACGAGGCGCTTAAGTTCGTGCAACGCTTCCTGACGCAACGCGCCGAGGGCGAGGCCCTGCGCCAGTTCCACAGCGAGCCCATCGATCTCTGCGCCATGGCTACGCAGGCCCTGCGTCTGCAGCAGGCCGAAGCAGAGGTACGCGGGCTGCGTCTGCGTCTCGAGTCTTCCGAGCCGGAAGTTTCCGCGCTGGGTGATCACATGGCGGCGCGCAACGTATTGCAGAACCTGGTCTCCAACGCCATCCGCCACTCGCCCGAGGGCGAGGAGATCCTGGTGTCGCTGTCGGTGACGCGCAGCGGCAACGCCCGCTGCCTGGTGCTGGACCGCGGCCCCGGCATTTCGGAGGCGGACCAGAAGAAGCTGTTCCAGCGTTTCGCCCGCATCGTCACCGCGCGCGCCGTGCCGGAGTATTCCTCCGGCCTGGGCCTGGCCATTGCCAAGCACGACATTACCCGCATGGGCGGGCACCTGTGGTATGAGCTGCGACCGGGTGGCGGCAGCGTGTTCGGCTTCGAGTTGCCGCAGCAGCGCGGGAACTGATAGCGCCCGGGAGCCGTTTGCCCGTTCATGCCGAGCGCCGCGTAGCGGCGTATCGAGGCACGCGGTGATGTCGACGTAGTCGCCGGCACCCCCAGCGACACACGCGGCTTGCTTGATGACGCCCAAAAGAAAACGCCCCGCGAAAGCGGGGCGTTTCTTGAAACAAGCAACAGCAGACGCGCTTAGAGCGAGTAGTACATCTCGAACTCGATCGGGTGCGTCGTCATGCGGAAGCGGGTCACTTCCTGCATCTTCAGCTCGATGTAGGCATCGATCAGGTCGTCCGTGAACACGCCGCCCTTCTTGAGGAAGTCGCGGTCCTTGTCCAGGGCGTCCAGCGCCATGTCGAGGCTGTGGCAGACGCGCGGGATCAGCTTGTCCTCTTCCGGCGGCAGGTGGTACAGATCCTTGTCCTGGGCTTCACCCGGGTGGATCTTGTTCTGGATGCCGTCGAGGCCGGCCATCATCATCGCGGCGAAGGCGAAGTACGGGTTGGCGCTGCTGTCCGGGAAGCGCACTTCGATGCGGCGGCCCTTCGGGTTCGCCACGTACGGAATGCGGATCGAGGCCGAGCGGTTGCGAGCCGAGTAGGCCAGCATGACCGGCGCTTCGAAGCCCGGCACCAGGCGCTTGTAGCTGTTGGTGCCCGGGTTGGTGAAGGCGTTCAGGGCCTGGGCATGCTTCAGGATGCCGCCGATGTAGTAAAGCGCGGTCTCGGAGAGGCCGCCGTACTTGTCACCGGAGAACAGGTTCTTGCCTCCCAGCGACAGGGACTGGTGCACGTGCATGCCCGAGCCGTTGTCGCCGACGATCGGCTTCGGCATGAAGGTGGCGGTCTTGCCGTAGCTGTGGGCCACGTTCTGGACCACGTACTTCAGCTTCAGGACTTCGTCGGCCTTCTTGGTCAGGGTGCCGAACTTCACGCCGATCTCGCACTGGCCGGCGGTGGCGACTTCGTGGTGATGCACTTCGACGCCCATGCCGACGGCTTCCAGCGTCTCGCACATGGCGGAGCGGATGTCCTGCAGGCTGTCGACAGGCGGAACCGGGAAGTAGCCGCCCTTGACGCCCGGACGGTGGCCCATGTTGCCGCCTTCGTAGGCCTTGCCCGAGTTCCAGGCCGCGTTCTCGGCGTCGATCTCGACGAAGCAGCCCTTCAGGCCGGAGTCATAGCGGATGCTGTCGAAGATGAAGAATTCGTTTTCCGGGCCGAAGAAGGCCTGGTCGGCGAGGCCGGTGGACTTCACGTAGGCTTCGGCGCGCTTGGCCAGCGAGCGCGGATCGCGCGAGTAGCCTTCACGGGTGGACGGCTCGAGCACGTCGCAGGTCAGGACCAGCGTGGTGTCTTCGAAGAAGGGGTCGATGAAGGCGGTGCTGGCGTCCGGCAGCAGGATCATGTCGGACTCGTTGATGCCCTTCCAGCCTGCGATCGACGAACCGTCGAACATCTTGCCGTCGACGAACAGGTCTTCATCGACGGTGGAGGCCGGCACGGTGACGTGCTGTTCCTTGCCACGCGTGTCGCAGAAGCGGAAGTCTACGAACTTCACGCTCTTTTCCTGGATGAGCTTCAAAACTTCTTTAGCCGACATGGGCTACTCCCGTTACGGTGTGAGTGAAAAAGTGAATGGGCTGGGCTGCCCCAGCGTGCGCCAAAAAGATGCACGTAGCATGCCAATTGGGCGGGCGGGCGGGGACGGCGGGCGCAGCATGGTAGCGGAAAACCACTTCCGGCGCCCCCGGCTGCCCGGAAAAGGCGCGGTGGCGAAGCGGTTGTTTAATAACTAAAAACTACCATATTTTATACAATATATAATCACAAACCTCCCGGAAATCGCTGCTGCCCTGCAATGAATGACGGGGCGACCGTATACTCCCGCCCCTTCGCGCCCGTGCGGGCGAACTTCAAAATTTCGAGTCTCCGTCATGACCTTTCAGGACCTGATCCTCAAGCTCCAGCAGTTCTGGGCCGGCCACGGCTGCGTGATCGTGCAGCCCATGGACATGGAAATGGGTGCCGGCACCTTCCACTGGGCCACCTTCCTGCGCGCCCTCGGCCCCGAGACCTGGAACACCGCCTATGTGCAGCCCAGCCGTCGCCCCACCGACGGCCGCTACGGCGAGAACCCCAACCGCCTGCAGCACTACTACCAGTTCCAGGTCCTGATGAAGCCGTCGCCGGCCAACATCCAGGAGCTGTACCTGGATTCGCTGCGCATGCTCGGCTTCGACCCGCTGACCCACGACATCCGCTTCGTCGAGGACAACTGGGAGTCGCCGACGCTGGGCGCCTGGGGCCTGGGCTGGGAGGTCTGGCTCAACGGCATGGAAGTCACCCAGTTCACCTACTTCCAGCAGGTCGGCGGCATCGAGTGCCGTCCGGTGGCGGGCGAGATCACCTACGGTCTCGAGCGCCTGGCCATGTACATCCAGAAGAAGGAAAGCGTCTACGACCTGGTCTGGAGCGACACCGGTGGCCGCGTGGTGACCTACGGCGACGTTTATCACCAGAACGAGGTGGAGCAGTCCACCTACAACTTCGAGCATGCCGACACCGCCACGCTGTTCGAGCGCTTCAACAAGGCCGAGGCCGAGTGCCAGCGCCTGCTGGCGCTGGATCCGCCGCTGCCGCTGCCGGCCTACGAGCGCACCGTGCAGGCCTCGCACAGCTTCAACATGCTCGACGCCCGCGGCGCGATCAGCGTCACCGAGCGCCAGGCCTACATCCTGCGCGTGCGCACCCTGGCCCGTGCCTGCGCCGAGGCCTACTACAACTCGCGCGCCCGTATCGCCGGCTTTGCGCCGCTGAAAGCGGCCTGAGCCGGGCTGGACGCGACGAAGCCGCCTCCGGGCGGCTTTTCTTTGGCCGCCGCGTGACGCAGTTTGCGTTGGTGCCCCGGGGCTCGATCTATGATGCTCCGGCGGGGCCTGGGAACCCCGCGTTCCAACCACAGGGGGCTTCACATGCGCAGCACGTCCACCGCGGTACCGCAGACCATCACTTCTCTGTTGCGCGCCGCGCTGCTGCTCGCCTCGGTCGGCGGCCTGGGGGCCTGCCAGGACATCGATGACGGCGGCCCGCAGGGCAATGGCGCCGCACGCCCGGCGATCCTCGGCAGCGGTCCCGCCGGGCTGGTCAACGGCCCAGCGGCTTCGGCGCGCTTCAACAACCCGGTCAATACCGAGGTCGGGCCAGACGGCACGGTCTACGTCGCCGACTTCGGCAACAACGCCGTCCGCGCGATAGCGCCGGACGGCAGCGTGCGTACGTTGGTGGCGCAAGCCGGCTTCGAGCGGCCCTTCGGCCTCACGCTGGCGTCGGACGGCAGCCTGTACGTTCAGACCGACACCAACGACACCGGCGTGCGCGACGCCACCACCGGCACGGTCTGGCGCGTGAACACCGCCACCGGTGCCGCCACGGTGGTGGTGCGCAACGTCGGCCGCCCGCGCGGCCTGCTGGCACTGCCCGACGGCCGCATCGTGATGAGCGACATCGTCCGCCACGACCTGCGACTGCTGACGCCTGGCACCGGCGCCATCGCGGCGCTGGCCGGTGCCACCGACACCCCGGGCTTTGCCGAAGCCACCGGCGCTGGCGCCCGTTTCAACCGGCCCTATGGCATGGCGCTGGCCGCTGACGGCAGCATCCTGGTGGCCGACCAGAACAACCACCGCATCCGCCGGGTGACCCTGGCGGGCGAGGTCACCACCTTCGCCGGCACCGGCACCGCCGGCCGCGCCGACGGCGCGCTGGCCACCGCCACCCTCAATGGCCCGCAGGACGTCGCCGCCGCCGGCGCGACGGTCTACGTCGCGGACACCACCAACTACCTGGTGCGCCGCATCGCCGGCGGCAACGTGGAGACCATCGCCGGTACAGGCACGCGCGGCTTCGCGCCCGGGGAAGGCCTGACGGCACAGTTCTATGGGTTGGAAGGCTTCGCCCTGTCGGACGACGGCAATACCCTGTGGATCGCCGACGGCACCGGCGGCGACGACGGCGTGGACTTCAACCGCGTGAGGCGCGTCCGCGTCCGCTGAGCCGCCCGCGGGCAGCAAAAAAGCCGCCGGAGCGATCCGGCGGCTTTCTGTTGAATCCGGCCACGCAGGCCGGCGATGGCGGAGGCATTACAGCGCCCAGGCCACGACCAGGCCTACAAGGCCCAGGTGCAATGCCCATTTGCCCACGCGGTAGCCGCGCGGGCTCTTCTGCTTCAGCTTCTTCATGGTGGCCTTGTAGTTGACCACGGTGCTGCTGAGTCGGTTGCCGACGCCGGAGATGTTGCTGTCGACGTTGTCGATGTAGAACAGGCTGTTGAAGAAGCGCGCGAAACGGAAGTACAGCCATTGCACGGGCGCCAGACGCATGGGCCGATCGACGTCGGTCATCAGGATCACGCGAGGAATCTCGGTGTCGTTGTAGGCCGAGTGGATGTAGGTCTCGTCGAACAGCACGCTGTCGCCGTCGCGCCAGATGTAGTGCTCGCCGTTGACCATCAGGCCGCACTGCTCGGAATTCGGCGTGGACAGGCCCAGCGAATAGCGCAGGCTGAAGGCGAAGGGATCATGGTGCTGCGTCAGCCGCTTGCCCGGCATCAGCACGGCGAACAGCGCCAGGTTCATGCCGGGGATCTGCTCGATCAGGGCGTGCGTCTTGGGCGCCAGCGCCTTGGCCGAGGGGATGTCGTTGTCGTAGATCTTCAGGTAGAAGCTCTTCCAGCGATTGTCCTTGTAGAAGCTGCTGCCCGGCAGATCATTCTTGATCGCGATATGGCCCTGGCCGTACAGCGCAAGTGCCTCGTCACGGATGGTTTCCCAGTTGTCCTGCAGCAGCTTGAGCTGCGGGAAGGTTTCCACCGGCGGCAGGCGTGCGGCAGTGGAGACGCGTGACAGCAGGTAGGCCGGGATGTTGAACGGCACCATGAAGGTGGAGAAGTCGGTCAGCTGCCGGCCAAACGGCAGGTGCACGCGGTTCCTCAGCCGGACGAAGACCAGCGAGCCGACGTAGGTCAGGAATATTGCGATCAGTACACCCACGGCACCCTCCGGAGACGGGCGCGATGATAGTCCATCGCGCTACCCGGCCGTAGCCGCAGCGCCGGGAAAAGGGTGCCGGAAGTCTCCGGCACCCCTGATTTTCCGACGGACGGCGGATCTAGACCACGATGGTCTTCAGGCCCACCTCGATGTTGCCGCGCGTGGCCTTGGAATAGGGGCAGAACTGGTGGGCGGCGGCGATCAGCTTGTCCGCCTCCGCCTGTTCCAGGCCGCCGACCCAGGCGGTGATGTCCGCCTTGAGCCCAAAGCCGGTGTCGTCCGGGCCAATGCCCACCGCCACCTCGATCTCCACCGACTTGGGCTTGAGGCCCATCTTGCCGGCCAGCAGGTCCACCGCGCCGCCGAAGCAGGCGGCATAGCCCGCCGCGAACAGGTCCTCCGGCGTGGTGGTGCCCGGCTTGCCGGGGCCGCCCATTGCCTTGGGCACGGAGAGATCGGCCTTGACCACGCCATCGCGGGACTCGGTATGGCCGTTGCGGCCGCCGGAGGACACCGCGTGGGCGGTGTAGAGCACATTGACTGCCATGGTTCGTCTCCTGTTGTCGTTGTCTGGGGTGGATCAGCCGTGCAGGTCGTAGCGGTCCAGATTCATCACCTTGGTCCAGGCCGCGACGAAGTCTTTCACGAACTTCGCTTGCGCGTCGGCGCTGCCGTAGACCTCGGACACGGCACGCAAGACCGAGTTCGAGCCGAAAACCAGGTCGGCGCGGCTGCCGGTCCACTTCTTCTGCCCGCTCTTGCGGTCCAGGCCCTCGTAGGCGCCCGGGCTGTCGGCGGCCGGCTTCCACTCCGTGTCCATGCTGAGCAGGTTCACGAAGAAGTCGTTGGTCAGCGTGCCCGGACGCTGGGTGAAGACACCCTGTGCCGATCCGCCGGCGTTGGCCCCCAGCACGCGCAGGCCGCCGACCAGCACGGCCAGCTCCGGCGCGCTCAGGTTGAGCAACTGCGCCTTGTCGACCAGCAACACCTCGGCCGGCACCTTGTGATGCGCCTTCAGGTAGTTGCGGAAGCCATCCGCCTCCGGCTCCAGTACCGCGAAGGAGGCGACGTCGGTCTGCTCCTGCGAGGCATCCATGCGCCCCGGCGAGAACGGCACGGTCACGGCCTGACCGGCGGCCTTGGCCGCCTGCTCCACGCTGGCATTGCCTGCCAGCACGATCAGGTCGGCCAGCGATATCTTCTTGCCGCCCGCCGCGGCGCTGTTGAAGTCGCGCTGGATGCCTTCCAGCGTCTTCAGCACCTTGGCCAGCTGCTTGGGCTGGTTGACCTCCCAGTCCTTCTGCGGCGCCAGGCGGATGCGCGCGCCGTTGGCACCGCCACGCTTGTCGGAGCCGCGGAAGGTCGAGGCCGAGGCCCAGGCGGTGGAGACCAGCTCCGCCACGCTCAGCCCCGATGCCAGCACCTTGGCCTTCAGCGCGGCCGCGTCCTTGTCGTCCACCAGCGGGTGGTTCACCGTCGGGATCGGGTCCTGCCACAGCAGTTCCTCGGCCGGCACCTCGGGGCCCAGGTAGCGGGCGCGCGGGCCCATGTCGCGGTGCGTCAGCTTGAACCAGGCGCGGGCGAAGGCATCGGCGAACTGGTCCGGGTTGGCCAGGAAGCGCCGCGAGATCTTCTCGTAGGCCGGGTCGAAGCGCAGCGACAGGTCGGTGGTCAGCATGGTCGGCGCGTGACGCTTGTCCGCGTCGTAGGCATCCGGGATCGTTTTGGCGCCGCCCTTGGCCACCCACTGGTGCGCGCCGGCCGGGCTCTTGCTCAGTTCCCACTCGTAGCCGAACAGGTTCTCGAAGAAGTTGTTGCTCCACTGCGTCGGCGTGGTGGTCCAGGTCACCTCCAGGCCGCTGGTGATGGCGTCACGGCCCTTGCCGCTGGCGTGCTTGCTGCGCCAGCCGAAGCCCAGCTCCTCGATGTCCGCACCCTCCGGCTCCACGCCCACCAGACCGGCATCGCCGGCGCCGTGGGTCTTGCCGAAGCTGTGGCCGCCAGCGATCAGCGCCACGGTTTCCTCGTCGTCCATCGCCATGCGGGCGAAGGTCTCGCGGATGTCGCGCGCCGCCGCCACCGGGTCCGGGTTGCCGTTGGGGCCTTCCGGGTTCACGTAGATCAGGCCCATCTGCACCGCGCCCAGGGTCTGCGCCAGCTCGCGGTCGCCGGTGTAGCGGTCGTCGGCCAGCCACTTCTTCTCGGCGCCCCAGTTCACGTCCTGGTCCGGCTCCCAGACGTCCGGGCGGCCGCCGGCGAAGCCGAAGGTCTTGAAGCCCATGGATTCCAGGGCCACGTTGCCGGTCAGGATCATCAGGTCGGCCCAGGAGATCTTGTTGCCGTACTTCTGCTTGATCGGCCACAGCAGGCGTCGCGCCTTGTCGAGGTTGCCGTTGTCGGGCCAGCTGTTCAGCGGCGCGAACCGCTGCTGGCCGGCGCCAGCGCCGCCGCGGCCGTCACCCACGCGGTAGGTGCCCGCGCTGTGCCAGGCCATGCGGATGAACAGCGGGCCGTAGTGGCCGAAGTCCGCCGGCCACCAGTCCTGCGAATCGGTCATCAGCGCGTGCAGGTCCTTCTTCACCGCCGCCAGGTCCAGGCTCTTGAAGGCCTGGGGGTAGTCGAAGTCCTCGCCCAGGGGGTTGGATTTGGCGGAGTGCTGGTGCAGCAGGTCCACGCGGAGCTGGTTGGGCCACCAGTCGCGGTTCGACGTGGCGCCGGAGGTGTGGTGAAACGGGCATTTGGCTTCGGTCATGGCTTTTCTCCTCGGGAAGGGGCGGAAGTGGCTGGAACGAACGACATCCTGACGCCGGCGGATCGATAAATAAAATTGATTGTTTGTGTTGAGTCGATAGTCTCTTTGTTAAATCAGCTTTCGGTCCGGATTGGCTTAAATGCCGCCGATCCCGGAGAATTGCGCGCTCTTTTTTACCTCAAAAAGCGTTACAGAACCCATGGCGCGTGATCTGCTGCTCGAACTGGGCACCGAAGACCTTCCGGCCCGCTACGTCCTCCCGCTGGCGGAGGCCCTGCGTGGCGGCATTGCCGGCGGCCTGGAGAAGCGCGGCATCGCCCCCGGCGAGCTGAAGCTGTTCGCCACCCCGCGCCGCATCGCCGTGCTGATCGCCGGTGTCGCCGAGACCCAGCCGGACCAGGCCATCGAGCGCAGCGGCCCGGCGCTGGCGGCCGCGCTCAAGGACGGCCAGCCGACCCCGGCCGCGCTGGGCTTCGCCAAGTCCTGCGGTGTGGAGTTTTCCGCGCTGGGGCAGAAGGACGGCAAGCTGCACTTCTCCAAGACCGCGCCCGGCCGCGCCACCGCCGAGCTGCTGCCGGAAATCTTCGAGGAGACGCTCAAGCAGATGGACGAGCTGGTGCCCAAGCGCATGCGTTGGGGCAGCGGCGAGGAGACCTTCGTGCGCCCGGTGAAGTGGATCGTCTGCCTGTTCGGGGCAGACGTCATCAAGCTGCAGCGCTTCGGCCTGACCGCCGGCACCACCACGTTCGGCCACCGCTTCCATGCGCCCGCGCCGATCGTGCTGAAGACGCCGGCCGACTACGCCCCGGCGCTGCGCGCCGCCAGCGTCTGGGCCGACGTGGCCGAGCGCAAGGCGGAGATCCGCCGCCAGATCGAGGCCGAGGCCGCCAAGCTCGACGGCCACGCCCGCATCACCGAGGACCTGCTGGACGAAGTGACCGCCCTGGTCGAGCGCCCGGTGGCCATCACCGGCCACTTCGAGGAGCGCTTCCTGGAGCTGCCGCCCGAGGTGATCGTCGCCACGGTCGAGACCAACCAGCGCTACTTCACCGTGTTCAGCGATGCCGCGCAGACGCAGCTGACCAATGCCTTCATCACCATCTCCAACATCGAGTCGCGTGATGTCTCGCAGGTCATCGCCGGCAACGAGCGCGTGGTGCGCCCGCGCCTGACCGACGCCCTGTTCTTCTGGCAGCAGGACCTCAAGCAGCCGCTGGCCGCCTACGGCGAGAAGCTGGCCACGGTCACCTTCCAGAAGGAGCTGGGCAGCACCGGCGACAAGGTGGCGCGCGTGCGCGCCCTGGCCGGCCGTATCGCCGGCGAGCTGAAGGCCGACGTCGCCATTGCCGAGCGCGCGGCCGCGCTGTGCAAGGCCGACCTCGTCACCAAGATGGTTTTCGAATTCCCCGAGTTGCAGGGCCTGATGGGCGGCTACTACGCCGCACGTTCCGGCGAAAGCGCGGGCGTGGCCAAGGCCATCCGCGAGCACTACCTGCCGGCGCAGCAGGGCACCTCGATCCCCTCCACGTGCGAGGGCCAGATCCTGGCGCTGGCCGACAAGCTCGACACGCTCGCCGGCATCTTCGCCATCGGACAGAAGCCCACGGCGAGCAAGGACCCCTTCGCCCTGCGCCGCGCCGCTCTTGGTGCGCTGCGTATCTGCGTCGAGGGCGAGCTGCCGCTGGACCTGCGCGCCGTGCTGAAGAGCGCGCTGGACGGCCAGCCGGCCGGCAAGCGCGATGCCGCGTTGCTGGAAGAACTGGTGGAATTCGTCATGGAGCGCCTGCGCGCCTGGCTGGTCGGCCAGGACATCGGCGGCCGTCCGGTCACGGTGGAGATGTTCGAGTCCGTGCGCGCCATGGGCATCAGCCAGCCGCTGGATTTCCAGCGTCGCGTGCAGGCCGTGCATGCCTTCGTCGCCCAGCCCGCCGCGCCGAACCTCGCCGCCGCCAACAAGCGCGTGCGCAACATCCTCAAACAGGCCGGCGGCATCGGCGGCACGGTCGACCCGGCCAAATTCCAGCACGACGCCGAGCGCGCCCTGCACGCCCGGCTCGGCGAGGTGGAGGCTCAGAACGCCAAGACCGCCGACTACACCGCGCAGCTGGTGAACCTGGCCGCGCTGCGCGAGCCGGTGGACGCCTTCTTCGACGGCGTCATGGTCAATGCCGACGATGCCGCCGTGCGCGCCAACCGACTCGCGCTGCTGGCGCAGCTGGATCGTGCCTGCCGCTCGGTGGCGGACCTGTCGCAGCTGCCGGGGTGATACGGCGTCGCTCCCGCCAGAAGGCGGCTCTTCGCCTTTGGCCGCGCTAATGTAGGAGCCAGCTGGCTGGCGACAGCAGGCCTCGCGTCGCCAGCCAGCTGGCTCCTACAGGAATATCCCCATGAAGCTCGTAATCCTCGACCGTGACGGCGTGATCAACGAAGAACTCACCGACCCGGTCCGCTCGGTCGCCGAGTTCCGCCCCATACCCGGGAGCCTGGAGGCCATCGCGCGCCTGACCCAGGCGGGTTTCCGCGTGTATCTCGCCAGCAACCAGCCCGGCCTGGGCCGCGGCGAGGTGGACTACGAGAATTTCGCCGAGCAGAACGGCCACCTGCAGAAGTCCCTGGCCGAGCTCGGCGGGCGTATCGACGGCAGCTTCTTCGCCCCGGACCACCCGGATCGCCCGGGGCCCATGCGCAAGCCCAATCCCGGCATGTTGCTGGACCTGGCCAAGCGCCTGGGCGTCAGCCTGGAGTACGTGCCCGCGGTGGGCGACTCGTTCCGCGACATCGAAGCGGCCCGCGCCGCTGGGGCTCGCCCTGTTTTGGTGCGAACCGGCAATGGGGCGCGCACTGAAAAAGAGCGCGCACTAAAAGGGGTCGCGGTCTACGATGACCTCGCTGCTTTTGCCTCTGCGCTCATCGCCGCGCAGCAGGCGCTGCCGGCAGTGAACTGAGCAAACCGCCCCCTGGCTTCTGCCGGCCCTAGGGTTTGCCTGGTTAAACGCCACATATCGCGTAATCCTCGCGCCGCCGCTCGATCTCCACGCCCATGGCCTTCACGTCCGGCACCGCGCCGGGCTTGTTGATGCCCAGGCGCAGGCTGAGGATGGGGAATTGCTGGAACAGATGCCGAGAAAGGCGCTCGGCCAGGGTTTCCAGCAGGCCCACCTGGGTCTCCGACACGAACTTCACCACCGCGGTGGTGACTGCGGCGTAGTCGATCGCGTCGCGCACGTGGTCGCTGGAGGCGGCCTCGCGGATGTCGGTGCCCATCTCCAGGTCCAGGATCAGCGGGCGGGGCGCGCGCTGCTCCCAGGCGTGGATGCCGATGATGGTTTCGACTTGCAGGCCGCGCAGGAAGATCTTGTCCACGTAAGTTGGCTCTTTATGCGGTAACGGGAGTAGGGGGCAGCAGCTCGCTGATGGCCCAGCGCGGGGTGGTGAACAGCTTGCCGGCCGGCGCGCGGCCCTCGCTGCGGCGGGCCCAGCCAGCGTAGGCGATCATCGCCGCGTTGTCGGTGCAGAACTCGTGGCGCGGGAAGTACAGGCGCAGGCCGTCCCGGCGTGCCAGCTCGCCCAGCTTCTCGCGCAGGCGCTGGTTGGCGCCGACACCGCCGGCCACTACCAGCTGCGTCAGCCCGGTCTGCTCCAGGGCGCGGGCACACTTGATCGCCAAGGTGTCGGTCACCGCCTCCTGGAAAGCCCAGGCCAGGTCGGCGCGGTCCTGCTCGCTCTGCGCCCGGGGCAGGGCGGTCAGCACCGCGGTCTTCAGGCCGCTGAAACTGAATTCCAGCCCGGGGCGGTCGGTCATCGGCCGCGGGAATTTCCAGGCCTTGCTGGCCTGGCCGCCCTCGGCCAGCCGCGCCAGGTGCGGGCCGCCGGGGTAGGGCAGGCCCAGCAGCTTGGCGGTCTTGTCGAAGGCTTCGCCCACGGCATCGTCCAGGCTCTCGCCCAGGATCTCGTAGCGGCCGACGCCCTGCACGTTCACCAGCAGGGTGTGGCCGCCCGACACCAGCAGCGCCAGGAAGGGGAATTCCGGGCGAGGATCTTCCAGCATCGGCGCCAGCAGGTGCGCCTCCATGTGATGGACCGGGATCAGCGGCAGGCCGTGGGCGGTGGCGATGCCGGCGGCCACCGAGGCCCCCACCATCAGCGCGCCGATCAGCCCTGGGCCGGCGGTATAGGCCACTCCGTCGAGCTCCGAGGCCTGCAGCCCGGCCTGGGCCAATACCTCGCGGATCAGCGGATTGATGCGGCTGACATGGTCGCGGGAGGCCAGCTCCGGCACCACCCCGCCATACTCGGCATGCAGGGCAATCTGGCTGTGCAGGGTGTGAGAGCGCAGCCCACCGCTGCCATAGACGGCGGCGGCGGTTTCGTCGCAGGAGGTCTCGATCCCGAGGATGTTCATCGGGGTATTGTAGCGAGCGGGCCGCCCCCTGGATTGCCTTTGCCGCCGGCTGCGCATAGAATCTGCGCCCCCTTACCCTTGGGGGCAGTGCCCCTTTTGTCCTAAGCGAGTGATTTGAATGCCTTCTGTCCGCGTCCGCGATAACGAACCGTTTGAAGTTGCGATCCGCCGCTTCAAGCGCACCTGCGAAAAGGCCGGCGTGCTGACCGACCTGCGCAAGCACGAGTTCTTCGAGAAGCCGAGCCAGGAGCGCAAGCGCAAGCGCGCTGCCGCCGTGAAGCGCCAGGCCAAGAAGGTCCAGCGCGAGTCCAACCGCCGTATCCGCCTGTTCTAAAGGCGTTTGCGGTGGCCGGGGCCGACCACCGTCGTCCCTGGAGAAAGCCGGGCCACCCGTGGCCCGGGGCTCAAAATCCAGCGATTCCGTTTCCACCTGGCTGATCTTGCTATGTCCGACCTGAAGACTCGCATCGGTGAAGACGTCAAGACGGCGATGCGTGCCGGTGACAAGGCGCGCCTGATGCTGCTGCGCATGCTCACCGCTGAGCTCAAGCAGCGTGAAGTGGTGGAAAGCATTGAGCTGACCGACACCGTCGTGCTCTCGGCGATCGAGAAGATGCTCAAGCAGCGTCGCGACTCCGAGTCCCAGTTCCGTGCCGGCAACCGGCCGGAACTGGCCGACAAGGAAGCCGAGGAAATCCGCGTACTCACCGAGTACCTGCCGCAGCAGCTCACGGCGGAAGAGCTCGATGCCCTGCTGGCCCAGGCCGTCGCCGAGACCGGGGCGCAGGGCGGCAAGGACATGGGCAAGGTGATCGGCTGGCTCAAGCCCAAGGTCCAGGGGCGCACGGACATGGGCAAGCTCTCGGGGCTGGTAAAAGCCAAGCTCGGCTGATCCCGCAATCTGCACTGTTGTAACCGAACGGCGCTGCATAAGGCGCCGTTCTGCTTTTCCAGGTCCTTGATTTCCAAGGGACTGGCTCTCGGCACGAACAATGGTTGCCAGCAGGCGTCATCTCCGCCCTGCGAACCGCCGATGCCGCCTCCAACCGCTTACAGCAGCACGCGCCAGCGCCTCGATGTCTATCGCAAGCGCCGCGACTTCACGGCCACGCCCGAGCCGGCACCGAAGGCCGTGGACTCTGTGCGCGGCGACCGTTTCGTCATCCAGCTGCACCACGCCAGCCGCCGCCATTTCGACTTTCGTCTGCAGGTGGGCGGCGCGCTGCGCAGCTGGGCCGTGCCCAGGGGACCCTCACTGGACCCGAAGCAGAAGCGCCTGGCGGTGGAGGTGGAGGATCACCCGCTGGAGTACGGCAGCTTCCAGGGCTCGATCCCGCACGGTCACTACGGTGCCGGCGAGGTATGGATCTGGGACGAGGGCCGCTGGGCGCCGGAGGGCGACGCGGCCAAGGCACTGAAGAAAGGCCATCTGGACTTCGAACTCTTCGGCAGCCGCATGAAGGGCCACTGGTCGCTGATCCGCACCAGCATGTCGGGCAAGCGGCCGCAGTGGCTGCTGTTCAAGCGCAGCGACGCGCACGTGAAGAAGGGCGACATCGCCGACGACACGCCGCTGGATCAGTGGAAGGAGACCGCGGCACCGCGCAGGGCCGCCGCGAACAAGCCGGCAAAGGCCTCCCGGTCGGCGTTCCCTGCTGAAGTCGGCCTGCAGCTCGCGCGCCTGGTCGAGAAGGCCCCCGAGGGCGAGAACTGGCTGCACGAGGTGAAGTACGACGGCTATCGCGTGTTGCTGATGCGTAACGGCCGCAGGCTGCAGATCCGCTCGCGCGGCGGCCTGGAGTGGAGCGCGAAGCTGCCGCAGCTGAAGAAGGCCGTGCTCGCCTTGCCCTGCAGGAACTGCATTCTCGATGGCGAGGTGGTGGTGCTGGACGAACAGGGCCGCAGCCGCTTCGACCTGCTGCAGCGCGACTTCGGGGAGCCCCACGCCGCCGGAAATGTCGTGGCCATGCTGTTTGACCTGCTGCACCTGGATGGCCAGGACTGGCGGCCTTTGCCGCAGGAGTTGCGCAAGCAGGCCCTCCAGAAACTGCTGCAGGGCTCGGACGATTGTCTGCGCCTCAGCGAATACCTGGAAGGCCATGGTGCCAAGGCGGCCAAGGCCGCCTGCAGCGCCGGGCTGGAGGGCATCGTCAGCAAGGACCGCAAGGCGCCCTACCGCGAGGGCCGTGGCGGTTCCTGGGTGAAGACCAAGTGCGTCGATGCCGACGAGTTCGCCATCGTGGGCTACACGCGGGGTCAGCGCTCGCGCGAAAAGCTGGGCGCGCTGCTGCTGGCCGAGCCCGCGGGCCAGGACTGGCGTTATGTCGGCCGCGTCGGCAGCGGCTTCACCGCCGCGCTGATCGAGGACCTGCTGAAGCGCATGCGTCCGGCGAAGCAGGCAGTGAAACTGCTCAATCCGCCGAGTCGCGCCGACCTGCGCGGCGCGCGCCCCGTGTGGGTGAAACCCGCGCTGGTGCTGGAGGTGGAACATCGCGGCCGCACCGGCGAAAACCTCCTGCGACAGGCCAGCCTCAAGGGCTTGCGGGCCGACAAGTCGATCACCGATCTCAAGGAGCCGGACCGCGCTCCGCATGTTCCCGCACAGGGAGGAGTCCGCGTGAAGCAGACCAGGACGCGGCATGGCGGCAAGGCCCATGAGCCGCCCGATTCCGGCGTGAAGCTTACCCACCCCGATCGCCATCTCTTCGAGGATCCCGTCATCACCAAGCAGCAGCTGGCGGACTTCTACTCGGAAATCTCGGCGTGGATCCTCCCCGAGCTGCGGCGCCGTCCGCTGGCGCTGCTGCGCTGCCCCGACGGTGCCGGCAAGGCCTGCTTCTTCCAGAAGCGCGCCACGCCGGGCTTCCCGGATAGCGTGCGCCAGGCGCGCGTTGAGCCGTATCTCTGGATCGAGGACATCGACGGTCTCATCGGCATGGTGCAGATGGGCGTGCTGGAGCTGCATGCCTGGGGCGCCACCGTGGATGACATCGAGCATCCCGATCGCGTGGTCTTCGATCTCGACCCTGGCGAGGGCGTGGACTGGCGCCGGGTGGTGGCCGCCGCGCGCCTGCTGCGCGAGCGCCTGGGGCAGCTCGGCCTGCAGAGCTTCGTGCGCAGCTCCGGCGGCAAGGGCCTGCATGTGGTGCTGCCGCTACAGCCGCAGGCGGGCTGGGACACGGTGAAGAATTTCTCGCACGCGCTGGCGCAGATGCTGGCCGAGGAGCAGCCGGACGAATTCATCGCCACCGCATCCAAGGCGCGCCGCAAGGGACGCATCTACATCGACTACCTGCGCAACGGCCGCGGCGCGACGGCCGTGGCCTCGTACACCTTGCGCGCCCGCCCCGGTGCACCGACCGCGGTGCCGCTGGGCTGGGACGAACTGTCGCGCCTGAAATCGCCGGACCAGTTCGGCTACGCCAACCTGCGGCAGCGCCTCAGGCGTCTCGAGCGCGCCGGCCGCGATCCCTGGGAGGGCTTCCGCGAACTGCGGCAGCGCCTGCCGCAAATCCATTGAGGACCAAACCATGGCCAAACCGATCTGGACCGGCGCGATCTCCTTCGGGCTGCTCAACATCCCGGTGCAACTGATGCCGGCCGAGCGCCGCGTGGACCTGCACTTCCGCCTGCTGGACTCGCGCGACAACAAGCGCGTGCGCTACGAGCGGGTGAATGCCGACACCGGCGAGGAGGTGCCCTGGAAGGACGTGGTCAAGGCCTACGAGTACGACAAGGGCAGCTATGTGGTGCTGGAGGAAGAAGACCTGAAGAAGGCCGCGCCAGAGAGCAAGGAGTCGGTCGACATCGAGGCCTTCATCGACGTCGCGGCCATCGGGCCGCAGTACTTCGAGAAGCCCTACTTCCTGGTACCCACGCGCAAGTCCGAGAAGGGCTATGTGCTGCTGCGCGAGACCCTGCGCGAGCAGGAGAAGGCCGGCTTGGCCCGCGTGGTGATCCGCACGCGCGAGTACCTCGCTCTGGTGATGGTGCAGGAGCAAGCCCTGCTTCTGATGCTGATGCGCTATCCGCAGGAACTGGTCCCCGCCGACGAATATGCCTTCCCGGCGAAAGCCGCCAAGGGCTTCCGGATCAGCGCCAAGGAACTGGAGATGGCGGAGCAACTGGTGAGATCCATGACTGCCAGGTGGAATCCGAAACAGCACAAGGACGAGTTTCGCGAGCGCCTCAACAAGGTGATCCAGGCGCGCATCGGCAAGAAGCGCGTGGTCAAAAACGCCGAGCCGGAGGAAGAGGGCCACGACCAGGCCAGCACCAACGTGGTCGACTTCATGTCGCTGCTGAAGAAAAGCCTGGACCAGGGCCGCCGTACCCCGGCGGCGAGCAAGGCCGTGGCGCGTAAGCCGGCCCGCAAGGCGGCCCCGCGCAAGAAGCCGGTGGCCCGCCGCCGCGCCGCAAAATGAGCGGCCGCAAGGCGCGTTTGTTGCAGTTTGCTCGCGGAACTTTTACAAGTCATTGATTTTATTGACAGACAATGGGGCATGGTTCTTGGGACATAGAACCCGCACCCCAGCACTGGGGCCGCAATCACATCCCATCAGGAGGATTAGAGAATGGCTAACCAGAACCAGCGTCCGGATCAGCAGAACCAGCAGAAGGATCGTCAGGACGACACCCAGATGCGCAACCAGCCGAACCAGCCGGGCTCGCAGAAGAGCGACCAGGGCCAGCAGCACCAGACCGACCGCTCCTCCGGCCAGCAGGGCAGCCAGGGTCACCAGGCCAGCCAGCAGGGCAACCAGCAGTCCGGCCAGCAGCGCAGCGGCCAGCAGAACCAGGACGCCCAGCGCAGCGGCCAGCAGGGTCAGCAGGGCCAGAAGAGCGGCCAGCAGAACCAGCAGGCCGATCGCAGCGGCCAGCAGGGCAGCCCGCAGCAGCGTGACCGCGAAAACAACCGCTAAGCGTTCGCGCAGTCCCTCTGAGAGCCGGCCGGCGCCCCGTGCGCCGGCCGGTTTTTTCTGGCCCGCAGCCCGGGCGGGCGGGTCCTTTAGAATAGGTGGGTGAGCGGCCGCATTCCCGAAGCATTCATCCACGACCTCCTGGCTCGTACCGATATCGTAGAGATCATCGGGGCGCGGCTGGATCTCAAGCGCGCGGGCAAGGAATACAAGGCGCGTTCGCCTTTCACCAACGAGAAGTCGCCGTCCTTCTTCGTCTCGCCGCAGAAGCAGATGTTCTTCTGCTTCAGTTCCGGCAAGAACGGCACCGCCATCAGCTTCCTGATGGAGTACGACCGCCTGAGCTTCGTCGAGGCGGTGGAGGAACTGGCCCAGCGTGCCGGCGTGGAAGTGCCGCGCGAAGGTGGGCGCAACGACCGCGTGGTGATGGACGGCCCCCTGGACGCCCTGGCGGCGGCGCAGCGCTTCTTCCGCGATCAGCTGCGCAGCGCGCAGCCGGCCATCGATTACCTGAAGAAGCGCGGCGTCAACGGCGAGACCGCCAAGACCTTCGGCATCGGCTTTGCGCCGGAATCCTGGGATGCGCTGACCACGTTCCTGCAGGACCCGAAGCACGCGGTGGATGCCGGCCTGCTGATCCAGAAGGACAGCGGCGGCGTGTACGACCGCTTCCGCAACCGCATCATGTTCCCCATCCGCGACACGCGCGGGCGGGTCATCGGCTTTGGCGGCCGCACCCTGGGCAACGATCCGGCCAAGTACCTCAACTCCCCCGAGACCGCCCTGTTCCACAAGGGGCGCAACCTCTACGGCCTCTACGAGGCGCGCCAGTCCTCCAAGTCCAACCTGCCCTACCTGCTGGTGGTGGAAGGCTACATGGACGTGGTGATGCTGGCGCAGCACGGCGTGCCCGAGGCCGTGGCCACGCTCGGCACCGCCACCACGCGCGAGCACCTGGGCCTGCTGTTCAAGGCTACCAACAAGGTGGTGTTCTGCTTCGACGGCGACCGCGCCGGACGCGCCGCGGCCTGGCGCGCGCTGGAACAGGTGCTGCCGGAGATCGACGGTACGCGCGAGTGCGTCTTCATGTTCCTGCCCGATGGACACGATCCGGACACGCTGGTACAGCAGATCGGCGCCGAGGCCTTCCGTGCCCTGGTGGGCGAGGCCCAGACCCTGTCGCAGTTCCTGTTCGGCGAGCTGGGCAAGCAGGTGAACCTGGGCAACATGGACGGCCGTGCCAAGCTCGCCGCGCTGGCGCGCCCGCACCTGGAGAAGCTGCGCGATGGGCCGTTGCGTGTGCTGATGCTGGGCGAGTTGTCCAACCTCACGCGGGTGCCGCGTGCCGACCTGGAGGCCATGCTCAAGGCGCCGGCGGCGGCCGAAGCCGGCCCCGCGGGCGGCATGCCGGGCGAGGAGCCGGTTTCCACCCGCCACCGCCCCGCAGGCAACGCCAACCGCCCGGTGCGGCGCGTGATGCAGCTGCTGCTGGAAGACCCGCGCCTGGCCGACCGCATCGACAACCTGGAGCTGCTGGCCCAGGCCGAGGTGCCCGGCATCGAGGTGCTGATGGAAGCCATCGACTTCTTCCACGCCCACCCCGAGGCCACGGCGGCACACCTGCTGGAGCTCTGGCGGGGCACCCCCAAGGGCAAGGGCGTGGAAAAGTTGCTGCAACAGGGCGCCGAGGCCCCAGTGGATCAGGAGAAGGGGCCTGAGCCGGAACTGCGCCTGATCCTAGACAAGCTGACTCAGAAAGTAATTAAAGCGCGAATTCAGCAGCTCTTCGACGAGGAGCGCCTGCGCCCTCTTACAGCTGCAGAAACCAATGAAATCAGTATTTTGCTGCAAAAGCAGAAGGGCGTCACTCAGGGGGCAGATGGCTTTTGGAGTCGAGTGGCAAAAAGTTAGTCAGGTTGACAAATTTTTGTTAAAATCTCCGATTCCGCGAATTGCGCCCGCAGTTTGGGCGCCCATCCAGAGTGATCATCCGCATGAGCAACAACACTGAGAAAGCCGACAAGGCTGCCGCCGATATGCAGGCCGCCCAGAAGCAATCCCAGATCAAGGTCCTCATCGCCCTCGGCAAGGAAAAGGCCTACCTGACCTACGCCGAAGTCGCCGACCACCTGCCCGAGATCGTCGATACGGAGCAGATCGAGGACATCATCAGCATGATCCAGGCGATGGGCATCCCGGTCCACGAGGAAGCCCCGGATGACGAGCAGCAGCTCTTCTCCGAGCCGGCCGTCGTCGCCACCGCCGAGGAAGAGGAAGAAGCCGCCGAAGAAGCCGCCGCCGCCATCGCCGCGAGCGACGACCAGTTCGGCCGCACCACCGACCCGGTGCGCATGTACATGCGCGAGATGGGCAGCGTCGAACTGCTGGATCGCGAGGGCGAAATCCGCATCGCCAAGCGCATCGAGGAAGGCCTCAACGAGTCCATGTTCGCGATGGCGCAGTACCCGGAGACGGTTGCGATCCTTCTCGAGTCCTTCGAGAACTTCAAGGCGGGCAAGAAGCGCCTGGCCGAGATCGTGACCGGCTTCTTCGACCCCAACGCCCCCGAGGAACTGCCGCCGGCCGAGCTGCCGCCGGAGATCGAGGAGGAAGAGGAAGAGGTCGAGGAGAAGGCCGAGGGTGGCGACGAGGAGGAAGAGGCCGTCGATACCGGCCCCGATCCGGTGCTCACCGCCGAGAAGTTCGCCGACCTGCAGGCCTTCTATGACAAGGCCTGGGAGGCCTTGCTGAAGAAGGGCGCGGGCGACCGCAAGACGCAGGAAAAGCGCGAGGCCATGGCCACGCACATCATGACCTTCAAGCTCTCGCCGAAGATCGTCGAGGAGATCACGCAGAACCTGCGTGGCAAGGTCGAGCAGGTGCGCGAGACCGAGCGCACCATCATGCGTATCTGCGTGGCCGACTGCGGCATGACGCGCGAAGAATTCCTGCGCATGTTCAAGGAAGACAACGGCGCCACCAACCCGGACTGGATCAACAAGGCGATCCGCGCCAAGCGCAAGTATTCCGCCGAACTCAACGGCCGCAAGGAAGAAATCTTCGAACTGCAGGAAAAGCTGCGCAAGATGGAAGGCGACAACCTGATCTCGCTGGACGAGATCAAGGACATCAACCGCCGCATGAACGTGGGCGAGGCCAAGGCCCGCCGCGCCAAGAAGGAGATGGTGGAGGCCAACCTGCGCCTCGTGATCTCCATCGCCAAGAAGTACACCAACCGCGGTCTGCAGTTCCTCGACCTGATCCAGGAGGGCAACATCGGCCTGATGAAGGCCGTGGACAAGTTCGAATACCGTCGCGGCTACAAGTTCTCGACCTACGCCACCTGGTGGATCCGCCAGGCCATCACCCGCTCGATCGCCGACCAGGCGCGCACCATCCGTATCCCGGTGCACATGATCGAGACCATCAATAAGCTCAACCGCATCAGCCGCCAGATGCTGCAGGAAATGGGCCGCGAGCCCACGCCGGAAGAGCTGGCCAAGAAGATGGAGATGCCCGAGGACAAGATCCGCAAGGTGCTCAAGATCGCCAAGGAGCCAATCTCGATGGAAACGCCGATCGGCGACGACGAGGACTCCCACCTCGGCGACTTCATCGAGGACACCGCCGCGGTCTCGCCGCTGGAGTCGGCCACCTCGTCCTCGCTGGCGGAAGCCACCCACCAGATCCTGGCCAGCCTCACCCCGAGGGAGGCCAAGGTGTTGCGCATGCGCTTCGGCATCGACATGAACACCGACCACACCCTGGAAGAGGTCGGCAAGCAGTTCGACGTCACCCGCGAGCGTATCCGCCAGATCGAGGCCAAGGCCCTGCGCAAGCTGCGCCACCCGAGCCGCGCGAACTATTTGCGCAGTTTCCTGGACGAGACCTGATACGGCAGTGCCGCCGCGGGGCTTCCCGACGGCGGGGTTCAGGCAGGAAAAGGGCCCTCCGGGGCCCTTTTCCGTTGGCATGCGCCCGCTGGGCAGGTGTGGTCCCGGGCCGGCCAAGGTCCGGGTGCCCGGATGCCGCCCGGGGCTGCCCCCGCGGGGCTCCGTTGCTCATGGCCGGATACCGGTCGCCGCGGGCGGCACCGGCACTGGCTCCTGGGCGGGCCTGAGCAACGGCGCGGCTGGTCCGACCAAAGCGACAGGCCCACGATGACGCCGGGCGGCGGGCATGCTTAAATCGCCGTCCAGGGATGTAACCGACAAACCGACGTCCAAAGCCGGGGATACCATGCGGCCAGTTCAGCTTCTCGCAGTTTCCGCGCTCCTGCTGAGCGCGAATGCCTACGCGGCCTCCTTCGATTCGCTCGACCTCTACTACAGCAGTGCCGACATCGAGCTGCAGGGCCGCAGCGGCGGCGTGGACTACAGCGGTGACCTGGACAGCCTGGATGGCTTCGGCGTGAAGTTCCGTGGCTCCATCGCCGAGGACTTCTTCTTCTCCGGCGAGTACCAGGGTTCCGAAGTCCAGCGAAGCGGCCTGACGTTGCGCGACAACACCGGCGCGGCCATCGCCACCAACGACGGCGTCGAGCTGGACTACACCGAATGGCGCCTGGGTGTCGGCCTGCCGTTCTATCGTGAGCGCTCGCTGACGCTGTTCGGCCTGCTCGAGTACGTCAATACCGAGCTGAAGGGCTCCTACGACACCACCGACGGCAACGGTGCCGTGGTCAGCAACCGCCTGCGCGCGAAGCAGGATGGCGTGGCTGCTCATGGCGGCGTGCTGTTCAACCCTACCGCGGCCTGGAGCGTCTACGGCCAGGTGGGCTACCTGAAGCTCGACGATGTCGACGGGATCGAATACCTCGCCGGCACGGCCCTGCAGGTGCACCGCTACGGCGGCCTGTTCGCCGAATACCGCAGCAGCGATCTCGAAGGCGGCGGTGGCGAGGTCAAGCTGATGCCCTGGCGCTTCGGCGTCTACCTGCTGGTGCAGTAAGCTCCGCTCCACAACAAAAAAACCCCGCTACTTGCGGGGTTTTTTTGTTGTGGAGCGGGGCAGGGCTTCAGAAATTGAAGCGCACGCCCAGGTGCAGGTCTTGCGACTTCAGGCCGATATCACCGTCTTCCACGTCGGTGATGCGGTAGTCGGCGAACAGGCCGAACTGGTTGCTGACGTTGAACACGGCACCGACGGTGTATTCCGGGCCGTCGTAGTCGCCCACATCGATCCAGCCCACGTCGCCGAACAGGCTCAGGCCCGGCAGCGGGCGGAACGCGGCGCCCACGTGCACGCCGTAGCCGCTGTCGTCGATCTCGATGCCGAGCGGGAAATCCTTGCCATCCACGTCGATGAACTCGGCGCGGATGTCGAGGCTGGTGTTGGCGTCCTGCCACAGGCCGAAGCCCAGGCCAGCGCGAATGGTCTGGAGTTCGGCGTCGTTGTCGTACTTGTTCTTCTCGTACTGGCCGAACACGAACACCTTGTCCGCCACCTTGCCCGACCCGCGGATGCCGAAGCCGTCGCCGGATTCGTCTCCGTTGACGACGGGGCCATCGAGTTCAATGTCAGCGTCGGTGTAGTAGACGTCGAGATGGCCGGTGGGACCACCCGAGGCGGCCATGGAGGCCACGGGGGCGGCGGCGAGCAGCGCAGCGAGCAGCGTCTTCTTCATTTTCATTGAGCACTCCGTGCTTGTTTCATGGGGCATGGGAGGACAACCACCTCTCCGGCCCTGATCTTAGCAAGTGCCCCTTTACGGTGCGCAAGCGACGATCGGCAACAAAAAACCCCGCGATCCGCGGGGTTCTTCGTTGATGCGGGCTGGCTTCAGAAATTGAAGCGCACGCCGAGCTGCAGGTCCTTCAGCTCCAGGGAGCCGCCGCCGTCGACGTCGAAATCGCTGTAGCGGTAGTTGGCCACCACGCCGAACTGCTGGGAGAAGTCGAAAGCCGCGCCGATGTTGTACTCCGGACCGTCGGTGTCGCCCACGTCCAGGTAGCCGATCTCACCGAACACGCTGAAGGCCGGGGCCACCTTGAACTTGGCGCCGGCATGCAGGCCCCAGCCGTTGTCGTCGGCTTCGCCGACGTTGCTGTCAGCCTTGAAGTTCAGGAACGAGGCCTTGCCGTAGACCTCGGTTTGCTCGGTGTTGACGAGCAGGAAGCCCAGGCCGGCGCGAATCTGCTGAATCTCCAGATCCGTCGGGGTGTCGTAGTCGGTCTTCTGGTACTCACCGAAGACGAAAGCTTGATCCGCGATCTTGCCGCTACCGCGAATGCCGAAACCGCCATCGCCATCGACCTTTGCGTTGGTGAAGCCGTCATTCAGCTCCGCCTCGGAATCGGTGTAGTAGATATCGAGGTTGCCGACGGGGCTTGCGGCCATGCTCGACAGCGGAACAGCGGCGAGCATGGCTGCGACTAGCATTTTGTTCATGGGCATCGTGACTCCGTCATTGTGATTATGGGGCGATGGAGAACTCCTCTCCGGGAGCGATCTTAGCAATTGCCCCCAAATGGCGCGCAAGAGGCAACAAAAAAGGGCGCGCGGGTTGCCCCGTGCGCCCTGCTACACCTTGAGGCGTTCTACTCGGCCTTGCCGTGCACGCTCGGCGTGTGCAGCTTGCTCGACTGGGCGGCGAAGTAGCGCGACAGCGCGCGGATGTCCGCGTCGCTCAGGCTGGTCACCTGGCTGGCCATCACCACGTTCTTGCGCTTGCCGGTCTTGTACTCCTTGAGCGCGTGCTCAAGGTAGTTGGCGTACTGGCCGGCCAGGATCGGATAGACCGGGGTGGTCGGGTTGGCGCCGTTCTCGCCGTGGCAGGCGGCGCAGGGGGCGGCCAGCGCGGCGACGTCCTTCTGCGGCTCGGCGTCCTTGGCATGGGCGGTGCCGGCCAGGGCCAGCAGGGAGATGAAGAGGATCCGCTTCATGGTTCGACCTTACTTGTGGACCGGGGCGTGGGCGAAGAACGCCGCGATGTCGGCCATGTCCTGGTCGGACAGGTTGGTGGCCTGGGCACGCATCGTCAGGTGGGGACGCTCACCGTTCTTGTAGCCCTTCAGGGCCGCGACGATGTAGGCCTCGGTCTGGCCGCCGATGCGCGGAACGCGATAGGTCGGGTAGACGTTGTTGTAGTTCGGGATGCCGTGGCAACCCATGCAGGTATTGGCCTTGACCCGGCCTGCCTCGACGTTGCCACCCTCGGCGAACGCAGGCATAGCCATCGCGACGAGGGCCAACAGGCCCCAACGCGCTAACTTCATGAGAAAACTCCCGGAATGAATCTGGCGGACAGCTAGATGCAATATGTTCGGACATTGAGCGGTTTGGGTCAACGTGAGGCCTGCACCGGGGCCTCGTGCTCGCCTCGCGGAAGCGCCCTCCGTATAGTGGCGGCAGGACCTCCGCCTTGCGGGATGCCGTAATTAAAAATAAACATTAATCTGTTTTATTTAATAAATTAAAACACATGGACGCTGCCGCCCGATGAGTCTCCTGCCCTGCGGTTTGCGCAGCCGCTGCGCCATTTCCGGCCCCGGAAGCCACGCGTGATGGCGGTGCGCGGACGCAAGGCGGGGGGCGGGGAGCACGGCTTCGAGATCGCCGCAGTGGATCTCGGCTCCAACAGCTTCCACATGATGGTGGCGCGTTCCAACGGCGGCGACATCCAGGTGGTCGATCGCCTGCGCGAGCCGGTGCGCCTGGCCTCGGGCCTGGACGCCGACAAGCGCCTGCGGCCCGACGTGGCCCTGCGTGCGCTGGAATGCCTGCAGCGCTTCGGCCAGCGCCTGCGCGGCATCCCGCCGGAGCGGGTGCGCGCGGTGGGCACCAACACCATGCGGCGCATGCGCCGCGGGGCCGATTTCCATGCCGCCGCCGAAATGGCGCTGGGGCATGGCATCGAGATCATTGCCGGCCTGGAAGAGGCTCGCCTGGTCTACGGCGGCGTTACCCATGGCATGGGCCGTGGCCGGCCCAAGCGCCTGGTGGTGGACATCGGCGGCGGCAGCACCGAGGTCATCATCGGCAACCAGGCCACTCCGAAGCTAATGGAGTCGGTCTCGCTGGGCTGCGTGGTGCATACCCAGCGATTCTTCGAGGATGGCGAGATCACCCGCACCCGTTTCCGCCGCGCGCGCCTTGCGGCCCGCATCGAGCTGGAGTTCCTCGAGCGCCAGTACCGCGAGTCGGGCTGGGACCTTGCGATCGGCTCGTCCGGCACCGTGCGTGGCGTCTGGCGCGTGATGCGCGAGCAGGGCTGGTGCGAGAATGAGATGACCGCCTCGGGCCTGGAAAAGGTCATCGACCTGGCCATCGACCGCGGCCATGTAGATCGGCTGGACTTCCCAGCGCTACGCGAGGACCGGCGCCCGGTGTTTCCCGGCGGCCTGGCCGTGCTGGCCGGCGTATTCGACTCGCTGGGCGTGCAGCGCATGGAGACCTCCGAGCGCGCGCTGCGCGAGGGCCTGATCTACGACCTGCTGGGCCGCCTGTCGGACCACGACGTGCGCGACGAGTCGGTACAGGCCCTGGCCAAGCGCTACGGCTGTGACCAGGAGCACGCCGCCGGCGTGGAGCGCACCGCGCTGAAGATCCTGGACCAGGTGGCCAGGCCCTGGGGCCTGGAGCCTAAGTTCTCCGCCATGCTGTTGGGCTGGGCCGCGCGCCTGCACGAGATCGGCCTGGCCATCTCGCATGCCTCGTACCACAAGCACGGCGAGTACATCCTGCGGAACTGCGACCTGCAGGGCTTCTCGCAGACCGACCAGAAGCTGCTGGCGGCGCTGGTGCGCCTGCACCGCGGCAAGTTCGCCCTGACCTCGCTGGACGACCTGCCGACCACCTGGGCCGAGCCGGTGCGCAAGCTGGCGGTGGTGCTGCGCATCGCCTACATCCTGCACCGCTCCCGCGGCGAGGGCCTGAAGCCGCCGATCCGCGTGACGGCGCAACGGCGCTCGGTGGACCTGGCCTTCACACAGAAGCGCTGGCTGGACAAGCATCCGCTGACGCGCGCCGAGCTGGAGCAGGAGATCGAGGCGCTGGCGGCCCTGCAGATCAGGTTGCGGCTGCAGTAGGCGGCTGCAGGGTTCTGATCGCGTTCACCCTTCGACAAGCTCAGGGCGAACCGGTGGAATAATTGCTGCACGTGCCCCTTCTCGGCAACTGCTCCCGCATGCCCTCTGACAGCTTCCTCCGGCCAGCGAGAAGGAGTGATTGGTCAATGCTCGGGAAAAGGAAAACCCCTCTGCCGCATCCGGTAGAGGGGTCCTGAATACCGAGCGACCGCCTCAGGTCTCGTCCATGAACCTCTGCTGCACGGCCTTGCCCTCGATCTTCTCGGGGCGCAGGTAGTTGCCGTCTGCCTGCAGGATCCAGGTCTGGGCGGTGTCGGCGAGGTAGCCGTTGAGGTCTTCCAGGATGCGGGCGCGGATCTTCTTGTCTTCCACCGGGAAGGCCACTTCCACGCGGCGGAACAGGTTGCGCTCCATCCAGTCGGCGCTGGACAGCCACACCTCGTCGGCGCCGTCGTTGTGGAAGCTGAACACGCGGTGGTGTTCCAGGAAGCGGCCGATCAGCGAGCGGACCACGATGTTGTCCGACATGCCCTTTACGCCGGGGCGCAGCGAGCACATGCCGCGCACGATGCAGTCCACCTTCACGCCGGCCTCGGAGGCGCGGTACAGGGCCTGGATGATCTCCGGCTCCACCAGTGAATTCATCTTGGCGACGACGCGCGCCGGCTTGCCCTTCTTCGCGTTCTCGATCTCGCGGTCGATCCGGCTGTGGAAGCCCTTGGCCATGGTGAAGGGAGACTGCAGCAGCTTGTGCAGCTTGGTCACCTTGCCCAGGCTGGTCAGCTGCAGGAACACGGCGTGCACGTCCTGGCAAATCTGCTTGTCGGCGGTGAACAGGCCGTAGTCGGTGTACATGCGCGCGGTACGCGGGTGGTAGTTGCCGGTGCCCAGATGCGCGTAGTGCTTCAGGCCGGTGTCCTCGCGGCGCACGATCAGGCACATCTTGGCGTGCGTCTTGTAGCCCACCACGCCATAGACCACGTGCGCGCCCACATCCTGCAGCTGCTCGGCGAGGTCGATGTTGGCCTCCTCGTCGAAGCGCGCGCGCAGCTCCACCACGGCGGTCACTTCCTTGCCGTTGCGGGCGGCCTCGATCAGGGCCTCCACGATCGCCGACTTGGTACCGGTGCGGTACAGGGTCTGCTTGATCGCCAGCACGTTGGGATCACGCGCTGCCTGGCGCAGGAACTCCACCACCGGGGTGAAGGAGTCGTAGGGGTGATGCAGCAGCTGGTCCTTCTGGCGGATGGTGGCGAACAGGTCGCCGCCCAGGGACTTGGGGGTGCGCGGCACGAACGCCGGGTACTTCAGCTCCGGCCGGTCGATCAGGTCGGGCACCTGCATCAGGCGCATCAGGTTGACCGGGCCGTTGCAGGAGTAGATGTCGACGGCCTGTAGCTGCATCTCCTCGGCCAGGTAGTTCACCAGCTGCTCGGGGCAGTTGTGGGCTACCTCCAGGCGCACCGTGTCGCCCCACTGGCGCTGCGCCAGCACGTCTTCCAGCTCCTCCAGCAGGTCGTCGGCCTCGGCCTCGTCCAGCGCCAGGTCGGAGTTGCGCGTGACGCGGAACTGGAAACAGCCGCTGGCCTCCATGCCGGGGAACAGCTCGTCGACGTAGGCGTGGATCACCGACGACAGGAACACGAAGTCGTGCGGGCCGCTGCCTTCCACCGTCTTGGGGAGCTGGATCAGGCGCGGCAGGGCGCGCGGCGCCTGCACGATGGCGTAGGGCGTGCTGCGGCCGAAGGCATCCTTGCCCGACAGCGAAACGATGAAGTTCAGCGACTTGTTGAGGATGCGCGGGAACGGATGCGCCGGGTCCAGCCCGATCGGCGACAGCACCGGCGCCAGCTCGTTCTGGAAATAGCTGCGCAGCCAGGCGTCCTGCTCGGCGGTCCACTCGCTGCGGCGCACGAAGCGGATCTTCTCCTTCTCCAGCGCCGGGATCAGCACCTCGTTGAACACGCGGTACTGCTCCTCCACCAGGCCATGGGCGCGAGTGCCGATGGCCGTCAGCAACTCGCCCGGCGTCTGGCCGTCGGAGCCGCGCTGGGCGGGGTTGATTTCGGCCATCTGCTGCAGGCCGGCGACGCGGATCTCGAAGAACTCGTCGAGATTGGAGCTGGAGATGCACAGGAACTTCAGGCGTTCCAGCAGCGGCACCGTCTCGTCCAGCGCCTGGGCCAGCACGCGGCGGTTGAATTCGAGCAGCGACAGCTCGCGGTTCAGGAACAGCTCGGCGGGGGTAAGCTCGAGCGCAGGGGGATTCTTCATGGGATCGTTCGCGGAGGGTTCGGCCGGGACCCGGACGTTTAGCGCCGCAATGTTGCGTTCCTGTGACATGAGCCCGTGGCGGCCTACTTGACGACGATGTTCTGCGCGCTCTTGACGATTTCCTCGGGCGAGACCTTGCCGGGCACCTTGAGGCCGCGCTGCACCGCCGGGCGGGCGGCGACCTTGTCCATCCAGGCGCTCAGGTTCGGCAGGTCGCGCGCTTCCACGCCGGCCCAGTCGTGGATCTTCACCCAGGGGTAGGTGGCGATGTCGGCGATGGAGTAGTCGCCGGCCAGGTATTCGCTGCGGCCCAGCTGGGTGTCGAGCACCTGGTACAGGCGCCGGGTTTCCTTCTGGTAGCGGTCGATCGCCGGCTGGATCTTCTCGGGGAAGTAGCGGAAGAAGACGTTGGCCTGGCCCTGCATGGGGCCGACGCCACCCATCTGGAACATCAGCCACTGGATCGCCCGCGAGCGGCCCTGGACGTCGGCCGGCAGGAAGCGGCCGTACTTCTCGGCCAGGTAGATCAGGATGGCACCGGACTCGAACACGGCGAAGTCGCCGGCGTCGCGGTCCACGATGGTGGGGATGCGGCCGTTGGGGTTCAACTGCAGGTAGTCCGGGCGCTTCTGGTCGCCGCGGGAGATGTCCACCGGGATCACCCGGTAGGGCACGCCCAACTCTTCCAGCATGATCGAGGCCTTGTGGCCGTTGGGAGTGGGGGCCGTATAAAGGTCAATCATTTATCACAAATCCTTCGAGGGCGGGATCATTGGCCATGGTGGCCCCCCGCCCGAGGAACTGTCAAAGCGCCGCCTCCGGCGCCGGATTCAGCCCAGCGCCAGGGCCCGGTCCGGGTAGTCCGTGAAGATGCCGTCCACGCCCTGCGCGCGCAGACGGCGCATGTCGTCCGGATGGTTCACCGTATAGGCATAGACCTTCAGGCCGCGGGCATGGGCGTCGGTCACCAGCTTGTCGTCCACGAACTCGTCGGAGACGTTGAGGCTGGCGGCGCCCAGCTCGGCCGCCGAGCCGGCCCAGTCCAGCGGCACGCCGCAGACCAGGGCGCCCACCGGCACCTCGGGCAGCAATTGCCGGAACTCCCAGAGCTCCGGCAGGTGGAAGGAGGACACCAGGAACCGCTCCGCCGGCCAACCGTCCGCCAGGTAATCGCGCAGCACGCGCGCCACCGCGGCGGCGCAGCCGCCCCAGGTCTTCAGCTCGATGTTCACGCCCGCACGCTGGTCCACCACGTCCAGGGCTTCCTGCAGTGTCGGTATCTGCTGGCCCTGTCCGGCATCGAGCCGGCGCAGTTCCTCGAACGTGTACTCCGCCAGCGGGCCATGGCCGTTGGTGGTACGGTCCAGGCGCAGGTCGTGCATCAGCAGCAGTTCGTCGCCGAGCTGCTGCACGTCGAACTCTACCCAGTGCGCGCCCATGCGGATGCCGGTATCGATGGCCAGCAGGGTGTTCTCCGGCGCGTGGCCGCGGGCGCCGCGGTGGCCGATCACCAGGAAATCCGAAGCCTTGCCGGTCATGGTCTTCCTCCGCCAACAGCATTCAGTCCGCAAATGGACGCGAATGAACGCAAATAAAGCAAAGCGAGTCGCGTTTATTTGCGTTCATTCGCGGACGGCATAGCCTCTAGAACTCTCCCACGGTCACGATCTTCATCGCATTGGTCCCGCCCGGGCCGGTGAAATCGCCCTTGGTCATGATCACGCGCTGGCCCTGGGTGACACTGCCGCGCTTCTCCATGTGCGCCACCGCCTCCTGCAGCGGCTTGAGCGTGTCCAGCATGCTCGGCGCGAAATCCACCGGGAACACGCCGCGGCACAGCGCCATGCGGCGGCGCGTCTTCTCGTGGCGGGTCAGGGCGAAGATCGGGATGTTCATCTCGCTGCGCGACATCATCAGCGCCGTACTGCCCGACTCGGTCAGCGACAGGATGGCGTCGGCGCGCATGTTGCGCGCGGTCCAGGCCGTGGCCATGGCGATGGCTTCGTCGGTGCGCTCGAAGTGCGCGTCGAAGGCACGGCGGAAGCGGTTGGGGCGATCCGGCATGGCACTTTCCGCGCCGATGCAGACGCGCGACATGGCCTCCACCACCTTGACCGGGTACTTGCCGCTGGCGGTCTCGGCCGACAGCATCACCGCGTCGGTGCCGTCCATGACGGCGTTGGCCACGTCCAGCACCTCGGCGCGGGTCGGCACCGGGCTGGTGATCATGGATTCCATCATCTGCGTGGCGGTGATCACCATGCGGTTCTGTTCGCGGGCCTCGCGGATGATGCGCTTCTGCCAGCCCGGCAGCTCGGCGTCGCCGATCTCCACGCCCAGGTCGCCGCGCGCCACCATCACCACGTCGGAGGCGGCCACCAGCTCCACCAGTTCCGGCAGGGCCTCGGCGCGCTCGATCTTGGCCACCAGGGCGCAGTCGCCGCCGGCTTCCTTGACCAGCTCGCGCGCCTGCAGCATGTCCTGCGCCGAGCGCGGAAAGGACACGGCAATGAAGTCCACGCCGATGCTCACGGCATAGCGCAGGTCGGAACGGTCCTTGTCGGTCAGGGCCTCGGCGGACAGGCCGCCGCCCTGCTTGTTGATGCCCTTGCGGTTGGACAGCACGCCACCCAGGAGCACCGTGGTGTCGATGCGCGTGCTGCCCACCGCGTCCACGCGCAGCGAGATGGCGCCGTCGTTGAGCAGCAGGGTGTCGCCGGGCGCAACATCGCGCGGCAGCTCGGCGTAGGCGCAGCCCACCACCGTGATATCGCCAGCCTCCGAGCCCAGGGCGGTATCCAGTGCGAATGGCTGGCCCTCTACCAGTTCCACCGGGCCGGCGGCAAAGGACTCGATGCGGATCTTGGGGCCCTGCAGGTCGGCCAGAACACCCACGTCCACGCCCAGCTCGGCCGCGGCCTCGCGCACCGCCAGTGCGCGCCGTGCGTGATCCTCCTGCTTGCCGTGCGAGAAATTGAGGCGGACCACGTCGACGCCTGCCGCCAGCAGGCGCTTGAGCACCCCCGGCTGGTCGGTGGCGGGGCCGAGGGTGGCGACGATCTTGGTGCGGCGGGCCATGAGTTCTCCGATAATGCTGGGTATAAGTCTACTCCCGCCGCCGGAAACGGCACGCCTCTCCGACGAAACGATCAGCACTATGACCACGTTCGGCACCCCGTTGTCCCCCAACGCCACCCGCCTGCTGATGCTGGGCTCCGGCGAACTCGGCAAGGAAGTCGTGATCGAGGCGCAGCGCCTGGGCGTGGAATGCATCGCGGTGGACCGCTACGCCAATGCGCCGGCCATGCAGGTGGCGCACCGCAGCCATGTGATCCGCATGCTCGACGGCGACGAGCTGCGCCGCGTGATCGAGCTGGAGAAGCCGCACTTCATCGTGCCGGAAATCGAGGCCATCCATACCCCGACGCTGCAGGAGCTGGAGGCCGAGGGCTATCACGTGATCCCCACCGCCCGCGCCGCGCGCCTGACCATGGATCGCGAGGGCATCCGCCGCCTGGCCGCCGAGGAGCTGGGCCTGCCGACCTCGCCCTACCGCTTCGCCGACCGCTACGAGGATTACGAGGAGGCCGTGCGTGCCCTGGGCATGCCCTGCGTGGTGAAGCCGGTGATGTCTTCGTCCGGCAAGGGCCAGAGCGTGGTGAAGACCGAGGCCGACATCCAGGAGGCCTGGGAGTACGCCCAGGCCGGCGGCCGCGCCGGCGCCGGCCGCGTGATCGTCGAGGGCTTCATCGACTTCGACTACGAAATCACCCTGCTGACCGTGCGCCATGCCGCCGGCACCGACGGCTCCGCCGCCGTGAAGACCTCGTACTGTGCGCCGATCGGCCACCTGCAGATCGACGGCGACTACCGCGAGTCCTGGCAGCCGCACCCCATGAGCCCCGCGGCCCTGGCCAAGGCCCAGGCGGTAGCGGACCAGATCACCTCTGCCCTGGGCGGCCGCGGCCTGTTCGGCGTCGAGCTGTTCGTGCGCGGCGACGAGGTGATCTTCTCCGAGGTGTCGCCGCGCCCGCACGACACCGGACTGGTCACGCTGATCTCGCAGGACCTCTCCGAGTTCGCACTGCATCTGCGCGCCATCCTCGGCCTGCCGGTCCCCAACATCCGCGGCCGTGGTCCCTCGGCGTCCTGCGCCCTGCTGCTGGAAGGCGACCGTCCCGCGCCGGCCTTCGAGGGCGTGGCTGCCGCCCTGGCCGAACCCGACACCCAGTTCCGCCTGTTCGGCAAGCCCGAGATCGCCGGCAAGCGCCGCATGGGCGTGGCCCTGGCGCTGGGCGACAGCATCGACGAGGCGCGCGCCAAGGCGCGCCGCTCTGCCGCCGCGGTGCGGATCGCCTGAGCGGGTAGTGCCCGTGCCCTAGTGGCGCTGGCGCAGCAGCGCGCCGGCGATGGAATAGACCTTCGCGCTACCCGGCACGTCCGCCTCCGGCGGGCGGCGCGGCTCCATGTGCTTCTCCAGCCGCAGCTCGGTCTCCAGGCGCTCGCTGAAGTCCTGCAGGCGCTCATGCTTGCGCAGTTCCACCAGGCCGACGTTCAGGCTCAGCGGGCCGCCGTCGAAGTGCTGCATGCGCCGGGCGAACTCGCGCTTCAGGTTTTCCAGGTACTCGGTGGCCTGGTTCTGCTCGCTGAACATCACCGCCAGGAACTGGTCCTCCTCCCAGCGGCCGACCCAGTCGCTCTTGCGCTTGAGCCACTGGCGCAGGAATTCCCCCAGCTCCCGGATCGCCCGGTCGCCGGTGTCCACGCCATGTTCCTCGTTGAGGCGGGCGATGTGGGCCGGGTCGATCAGGGCCACCGTCAGCCGGGAGCCGGTGCGCTCGGCGGCATGCACGGCCAGGCGCAGGTACTCCCCGGCGAAGCGGCGGTTGGGCAGGCCGGTCAGGGCGTCGTCGAGGCTCAGGGCCTGCAGGCTCTGGCCCTGGGCCGCCTCGGCCTCCAGCGCCCGGCGCAGTTCGCGCAGCAGGTCCCCCATGTCGCCCCCCAGGTCGGTCGGCAGGGGCTGGACCCGCCCCTGGGTGGCGCGCAGCTGCAGGGCGGCCTGAGCCATGCGCAGGGGGGCGAGCAGCTGCTGCAGCCCCCACAGCGCCAGGCCGGTGCCCGCCAGCGCGCCCAGCAGGACCAGGGTACCGCGGGGTGCCCCGGGCACCACCAGGCCGGCCAGAAGCCCCAGCAGGGGCATCAGGCCGGCCAGGGCGACCAGGGCGGACAATTGCGCGTCCAGCTGACGGAACGGCAGCCAGCGGGCCAGGCGGCGGTAGGAGGCGAGGGTGACGGCGACAGGCTTCATAGGCGGACTCCGCATGGCCCGCATGGACATGCATGGTCGCAAAATAGCCAGCCCCGGCCCCCTTGGGCGGCCCCGGCAGGCCAAAGGGCGCCGGGGGCCGATAAAAGCCGTTCATGCAGCGTCACGGGACCTCGCGTACAATTCGCGACCTTTTTTGCGCACCGCAGCAATCGGACACCCTCCCGTGAGCATCCAGAATCTCCGCAACATCGCCATCATCGCCCACGTCGACCACGGCAAGACCACGCTCGTCGACAAGCTCCTGCGCCAGTCGCAGACCCTTGATGCACGCGAACAGCTCGGCGAGCGCGTGATGGACTCCAACGACCTGGAGCGTGAGCGCGGCATCACCATCCTGGCCAAGAACACGGCCATCCGCTGGCTCGACAAGCGCACCGGCATCGACTACCGCATCAACATCGTCGACACCCCGGGCCACGCCGACTTCGGCGGCGAGGTCGAGCGCGTGCTGTCCATGGTGGATTGCGTGCTCCTGCTGGTGGACTCGGTCGACGGCCCGATGCCGCAGACCCGCTTCGTCACGCAGAAGGCCTTCAACATGGGCCTGAAGCCGATCGTGGTGCTGAACAAGATCGACCGCCCTGGCGCCCGTGCGGATTGGGTCGTCGACCAGGTGTTCGAACTGTTCGATCGCCTCGGTGCCACCGACGAGCAGCTGGACTTCCCCTTCATCTACGCCTCGGGCCTCAACGGCTATGCCGGCAACTCGCCGGACATTCGCGAGGGCGATATGACCCCGCTGTTCGAGACCATCGTCGACAAGGTGCCGGTGCCGGACGTGCAGCCGGACCAGCCGTTCCAGATGCAGATCACCTCGCTGGCCTATTCGACCTACGTCGGCGTGATCGGCACCGGCCGCGTCAAGCGTGGCCGCGTCAAGGCCAACCAGCCGGTGACCGTGGTGGGCCGTGACGGCTCCACCCGCAACGGCCGCGTGCTGCAGGTGCTGGGCTTCATGGGCCTGGACAAGCACGAGGTCCCCGAGGCCGAGGCCGGCGACATCATCGCCATCACCGGCGTGGAAGACCTGGGCATCTCCGAGACCGTCTGCGATCCCAAGACCCCGGAAGCGCTGCCGACCCTACAGGTCGACGAGCCCACCATGAGCATGATGTTCGAGGTCAACAAGTCGCCGTTCGCTGGCAAGGAAGGCAAGTTCGTCACCAGCCGCCAGATCAGCGACCGCCTGCAGCGCGAGCTGCGCACCAACGTCGCGCTGCGCGTCGAGCCGGGCGACAGCCCGGACCAGTTCCGCGTCTCCGGCCGCGGCCTACTGCACCTGGGCATCCTGCTCGAGAGCATGCGCCGTGAAGGCTACGAGATCGCCGTGGCGCGTCCGCAGGTCATCCTCAAGGAAATCGACGGCGAGATCTGCGAGCCGTACGAAACCCTGGTGGCCGACGTGGAAGAAGCCAACCAGGGCGGCGTGATCCAGGGCCTGGCCGAGCGCGGCGGCAAGATGAACAATATGGTCCCCGACGGCAAGGGCCGCGTGCGCCTGGAGTACATGATCCCCTCGCGCGGCCTGATCGGCTTCCAGACCCAGTTCATGACCATGACCTCGGGCACCGGCCTGCTGTTCCACAACTTCGACCACTTCGGCCCCAAGGCCGAGGCCAGCGACATCGGCCAGCGCCACAACGGCGTGATGATCTCCAACGACCAAGGCAAGGTTCCGGCCTATGCGCTGTTCAACCTGCAGGAGCGCGGCAAGATGATGTCCTCGCCGGGCGACGAGGTCTACGAAGGCCAGATCGTCGGCATCCATGCTCGCGACAACGACCTGGTGGTCAACGTGCTGCGCGAGAAGAAGCTGACCAACATGCGCGCCTCCGGCTCGGATGAAAACGTCATCCTGACGCCGCCGGTGAAGCATTCGCTGGAGCAGGCCCTCGAGTTCATCAACAACGATGAGCTGGTGGAACTGACCCCGCAGTCGATCCGCGTGCGCAAGAAGTTCCTCAAGGAACACGAGCGCAAGCGTTCGGACAAGGACGACTAAAAGCTGTTTGCTGCAACAAAAAAGGCCCCGCGATGCGGGGCTTTTTCGTTGGCTTTTCCTCCTCTGGCCCGCTTGCGGGAGAGAGGCCGGGATGACGAAGGCATGGATGCCCGAGGTACGGCAACGCAGGAGCAGTGGCCGAGAGGGTTTCTGTCGAGCGAGCGTAGGGAGGCCTGCCCCTATTCAAATTCGCCAGCTCGCGCAGGGCGGGCACGCTTCGCTTTGTCCACCCTGCGGAGGGATTTAAAACCGCCAGCGCATCCGCAACTGCGGCACTCGCTCGTCCAGGGTGTCCTGCAGGTTTTCGCGGTCCTCGCGCGAGGTGCCCTTCAGGTCGTGGATCCAAGGGGTGTACTCCACGTACAGCTCGGCACTGCCATAGGTGTCCAGCCAGCGGTCCACGTCCAGGCGTAGCTGAGGCGTCAGCATCAGGCGGCGGCCGTCGGCGCGATCCTCCGGGGCCAGCGACAGGCCCAGGGCCCAGAACGGCTGGTCGCCGTGGCGGCGGCTGGAGAGGCCGTCCGGTGTGAAGGCGTAGCGCGCCCCCTCGCCGCGGCGGCGCTTGGTGGTGGAGACGCTGGCCTGCAGCAGGCCGTCGCCGGGCAGATGCAGGTCCAGGCCGGCGCCGTAGCGCCAGCGGCGCAGCAGGTCCTCGGTATCGCTGCGTGCGTCGAAGCGCAGGCGCATGCTGTGGCGGGCATAGCTGTCGTTGCGCCACTCGGCCAGGCGGAAGCCCGCTTCCAGCGGGGTGGTGGTCGTGCCGCCGGTCCAGCCGCTGCTCAGCTGTGGTGTCTCGGGAGCGCAGCCCAGCCAGCGGAAGCCCTCGTCGTTCTGGCATGCCGCCGACGCAGGGCTGCAGCACCCCAGCATCATCAAACCCGCAAGCCCCTTGCCGCATCGCTTCATGACGCCCCCCGATCAAATCAGGCATCTGTCATCAGTTTTCGGCAAAACCCCGCGGAAAAGGTGACCGTTTGCGCGCCGTGCGTGACCGTTCGGATGGCCGGAAAACTGCGCTCCGACAGCCCCTACGAAAAAGCCCCGCTCGAGCGGGGCTTTTTCGTACAGCTCGGCAGGCTCAGGCGGCGACCTGGGCGGCCTGCAGGCTCAGCAGGCGCAGGCGGCGGTGCTGCTGGTGCAGCGAATCCTCCAGGGCGCGGATGCGGGCACGGGCCTCGCTGTTCTCCCACTGCTCGGCGAGCTGGCGCTTGGCGGCTTCCAGCTTCTCCTGCTGCAGCTTGGCCCACTCCGAGGCGATCTCGGCGTAGTGCTTCAGCTCATGCTCCAGCAGCGTCTGCAGGGCAGCCAGGCGGCCCGGCTGGACCTCGGGCTGGGCCTTGGCCAACTGCGCCTGCGCGCGTTCCAGCTGGCGCTGCACCATCTGGCGGCGGATGACGAATTCCGGTACGCGCTTGAGGTTATAGGCCAGGCCCAGGCGGGCGGCGCCGGCGATCATCCACTTGGTGGGGTCCCACTGCCACCAGCGGATGCCGTTGCGGTAGTCCCACTGAAAGATGTGGTGGTAGTTGTGGTAGCCCTCGCCGTAGGTGAACAGGGCGAGCACGTCGTTGTCGCGCGCGCTGTTCTCGGTGGTGTAGGGCTGGCGGCCCCAGTAGTGGGCCAGCGAGTTGATGAAGAAGGTGAAGTGCTGGCTCATCACCAGGCGCAGCAGGCCTACCAGCATCAGGAAGCCGCCGACGTCGCCGTAGGCCCAGCCCAGCAGCGCCGGCACGGCGATGTTCATGAACAGCGCGATGCCCAGGTAGTGCTTGTGCTGGAACATCACGATGGGGTCTTCCATCAGGTCGCGCGCGTTCTTGAAGTCCAGCGCGGAGCTGGGGTAGTTCCGCAGCATCCAGCCCATGTGCGAGAACCACAGGCCGCGCTCGGCGGAGTAGGGGTCGCGGTCGCGGTGGTCCACTTCCTTGTGATGGATGCGGTGCATCGAGGCCCAGATCAGGATGCTGTTCTGCAGCGACATGGCGCCCAGCAGCATGTATACGATCTTCAGGCTCCAGTGGGCCTGGTAGGCGCGGTGTGCCCAGAGGCGGTGGTAGCCGCCGGTGATCGACATGCCGGTGCCGTACATGAACACCACGAACCAGACCCAGGCGGCGGCGCTGAAATCATGGGTCCAGGCGTACCAGGGGAATACCGTCAGCATGCCCAGGGTGGTCAGGCTGAACAGGATCACGGCCGGCAGGTTGAGCGGCGCGCGTTCCCAGGCGGAATCCGAGGCGGATGACATACAGCACTTCTCCAGAAAGACTTTTGCGGCACTGACCGGCCGCTAGGCGCAGCAAAAGCGCTGTGCGTGGACCCGAGGCCTCACGGTCTCACTATACACTTGTACAGAAACAGCGTGGCGGTTTCGTGACGGAATCTCTACGCCCTGCAAACCGCAGCAATTCCCGGGCCCACCGGGTGGCTGGAACGCCCTAATCCTTGACCGGCATCACCCAGGCTTCGGCGGCGTTGAGCTGGCGGCTGCGCAGTTCCGTCAGGCCGGCCCGGGCCTGGGCCAGGTCGGCGTAATCCCCCACGGTGACGCGGAAGCGCACGCCCGACGGTGTGTCCGAGCGGCGGACCTGGGGGGTCTCGCCCTGGTTGAGCCAGCTGCGCACGGCGTTCTCCGCCGCCGCCGGATCGGGGAAGGAGGCCAGGACCAGCGTCCAGCGCGGACCGGGCGTGGCCGGCACCGGCACCGGCGCCGCCTCGGGCGAGGCCACGGCGGGATCGGCTGGCGGCAGTACCTCGGCCACCGGCTCCGGCGTCTGCTCGGCCAGCGCGCGGGCGTTGAGGTCGTCGGCGAAAGCGGTGCGCAGCAGCTTGCGCGCCAGTGCCTCGCCGCCGTCGCCATGGACCGGCAGGCGTCCCCCCTGGCCGAACACCAGGCAAGCGCCCGGCTGGTCCAGGCGCTCGCCGCCGGTGTCGGCCACGATCTCCACCGCGCCCGACAGCAGGCAGACGCTTTCGCCGCGGGACGTCACTTCGGTCCAGGCCTCGCCGCCGAATACGCGCAGGCGCAGGCGCCCGGCATTGAGGCGGTAGTCCTGCGGCGGCTGGCCGGAGCGGCCGCGCGCATCCAGGCGCAGGGCGCCGCGTTCGAGGATCAGCTTGGCCACGCCGCTGTTGCCGGGGCCCGGCGGCTCGATGCTGTGCAGGCGCAACGTGCTGTCGCCGCCCAGGCGCAGGGCGCCGCCGCCGTAGAGTTGCAGCGACACCCGGCCCTGAGGGCCGGTGACCACGCGGTCGTCCGGGCTCAGCGGCACGCGGCTGCGCAGTTCCAGGATCTCGTCGCCGCGCCGCAGTTCCGCGGTGGGCGCCACGCGGGCAACCGCCAGGGGCAGCGGCTGCGCGTACGCCAGGCCGGCCAGCACGAGCATGACGAGGCCGGCGGCACTGCGTGCAGCAGCCTGGCGCGAAGTTGATTTTTGGATAAACTCTAATTTCATAATTCAATCAATAATCACAGCCATCGATCCTGCCGGCAGCAGTGTACGCCGCCTCTGCGAAGCACTTCGCATGCTAGGATGATGCTGCGGTTTTTTCCTTCAAGACCGATCAACCGCCTCCCACATGCCCGAAGATTCCCAAGGCCCGATACGCGGGTCTGAACGCGTCGCTACGCCTCCCGCCGATCCGCAGGGCCTGCCGACGTGAGCGGCATCGTGGTGGTGGATCAGCGCTCCGACTGGCCGGCGAACATTCCCGGTATCGAAGTTGTGACGGCCTGGGACTACCTGACCGACGAGTCGATGACGCGCGCCAAGCGCTCGCGCATCTATAACCTGTGCCGCTCCTTCAGCTACCAGACCACGGGCTATTACGTGTCGCTGCTGGCCAGTGCCCGCGGGCACAAGCCGCTGCCCGAAATCACCACGATCCAGGACCTGAAGCTGGCGGAAAGTCCGTCGGTGCTCAACGACGAGATCGAGGAGCTGATCCAGAACTCGCTGTCGCGCATCGGTTCGGCGGAGTACATCCTCAATGTCTACTTCGGCCGCTCCATCGCCAAGCGCCACGAGCGCCTGGCACGGGCGCTGTTCAACCTGTTCCCGGCGCCGCTGGTGCAGGCCAAGTTCATCCACCGCGGCGACGAATGGCGCGTGGAGACCCTGGGGCCCATCGCCCTGGGCGAGGTGCCGGCGGCGCACCATGAATTCCTCTACGAGGCGGCGCGCGACTACTTCTTCATGAAGCGCCGCCACCCGCGCACCAAGCGCGATTCGGCGCGCTACGACCTGGCGATCCTGGTCAACGACGACGAGAAGGAGCCGCCCTCCAACGCCCGCGCGCTCAAGGCCTTCGAAAAGGCCGCCGAGGAGCAGGGCTTCGACGTCGAGTTCATCGACAAGAGCGACTACGGCCACGTCGCCGAGTTCGACGCCCTGTTCATCCGCGAGACCACCGCGGTCAACCACCACACCTACCGCTTCGCCCGCCGCGCCGCGCGCGAAGGCCTGGTGGTGGTGGACGACCCGGTGTCGATCCTGCGCGCCGCCAACAAGGTGTTCCTGGCGCAGCTGATGGAGCGCCACCGCATCCCCCAGCCCAAGACGGTGGTGATCCACCGCGGCAACATCGCTGCCGCCGCCCGCGAGCTGGGCTTCCCCTGTGTGCTCAAGCAGCCGGACTCGCAGTTCTCCAAGGGTGTCATCAAGGCCGAGAGCGAGGCCGACTTCAAGCGCCAGACGCGCGACATGCTGGAGCGCTCGGACCTCATCATCGGCCAGTCCTTCGAGCCCACCGAGTACGACTGGCGCGTCGGCGTGCTCGACGGACAGCCGCTCTACGCCTGCCGCTACTACATGGCCGAGGGCCACTGGCAGGTGGTCAAGCGCAACGACAAGGGCGCCAAGCAGGAAGGCAACCACGAGACCGTGGACGTCAAGGACGTGCCGGGCCAGGTGCTCAAGATCGCGGTGGATGCCGCCCGTGCCGTGGGCAACGGCCTCTATGGCGTGGACCTCAAGCAGTTCGGCAAGGTGGTCAAGGTCATCGAGGTCAACGACAACCCCAACATCGATTTCGGCGTGGAGGACCTGGTGCTCAAGGAACTGCTGTACCGCCGCATCATGGAATACTTCGTCAAGCGCCTGGAATCGCGCGCGCGCGACGCGGTGCGCTGATGCCCGACCGCCCGCAGGTCCGCCGTGCCGGCCCTGCCGACCTGCCGGCGCTGCTGGCGCTGGAGCAGAATTTCCCCGGCGACCGCATGTCGGCCCGCTCCCTGCGCCGCCTGCTGGCCGGTGACAGCGCCCCCATCTGGGTGGCACGCGCGCGCGGTGCCACGCTCGGCGCGCTGGTACTGTTGACGCGGCGCAACAATGCCGTGGCGCGCATCTACTCGGTGGTGGTGGATCCCGCCGCCCGTGGGCAGGGGATCGCCGGCCGGCTGGTCAATGCCGCCGAGCGGCATGCACGGCTTGGTAAAAAGGCACTAATGTCACTGGAAGTGCGTGCGGACAATGCCCCGGCGCGGGCACTCTATCGCCGGCTCGGCTATGCCGAGACGGCGGTACTGCGCGCATACTACGAAGATGGAGCCGACGGCCTGCGCCTGCGCAAGCCGCTGCCGGGCTGAGCGAAAGCCTGGCCGCCGTCTGGAACGAGCGCTGCTTCTGCACTATCGTTCGCCAAGCGAAAGCAATTCGAGGAGTTCACAAGAATGAAGATCAAAACCTGCATCGCCCTGGCGCTGACGCTGGTGGCCTTGCCGGCCGCCGCCAAGGTCAGCCAGGCCGAGGCCGACAAGCTCAAGTCCACCCTGATGCCGATGGGTGGCGAGAAGGCGGCCAACAAGGACGGCAGCATTCCGGCCTGGGACGGCGGCTACACCCAGACCCCGTCCTGCTACCAGGGCGACGGCAAGCGCCTCTGCGATCCCTTCCCCAGCGACAAGCCGCTTTACACGGTCACCGGCAAGAACTATTCCCAGTACAAGGACAAGCTCAGCGCCGGCCAGTTGGCGATGTTCGCCAAGTACCCGGACAGCTACAAGCTCAACGTCTTCCAGACGCGCCGCACCGCGGCCTTCCCGGACTTCGTCAACGAGGCCACCTACCAGAATGCCCTGAAAGGTGACCTGGGCGGCGGCGGCGAGGCCCTGGTGAACACCATCACCGGCATTCCCTTCCCGATTCCCAAGAGCGGCGTCGAGCCGGTGTGGAACCACAAGGTCCGCTACCGTGGCCCGGGTGGCCGTCGCTGGAACAACCAGGCCGCCGTCACCACCAGCGGTGACTTCAACCTGGTGAAGATCCGCGAGGACGTGCGCTTCACCTACAGCCAGAAGGGCGCCACGCCCGAATCGCTGCAGAACGTCATCATCTACTTCCTGCAGGTGGTGGCGCAGCCGCCGCGCCTGGCCGGCCAGATCACCCTGGTCCACGAGACCATGGACCAGGTCAAGGAACCGCGCCGCGCCTGGCAGTACAACCCCGGCCAGCGCCGCCTGCGCCGCGCCCCGAACGTCGGCTACGACAACCCGGGCACGGGCGCCGACAACCTGCGCACCAACGACCAGACCGACACCTTCAACGGCGCCACCGACCGCTATACCTGGAAGATCGTCGGCAAGAAGGAAATGATCATCCCGTACAACGCCTACGTCGTGCACAGCGACAAGTACAAGTACAAGGACATCATCAAGCGCAACCACATCAACCAGGACCTGCCGCGCTACGAGCTGCACCGTGTCTGGGTGGTGGAAGGCACGCTCAAGCCAGGCACCTCGCACGTCTACGCCAAGCGTGTGTTCTTCCTGGACGAGGACAGCTGGCAGATCTCGCTGGTGGACATCTACGACCGTCGTGGCGAGCTGTGGCGCTGGCAGGAAGCCCATCCGATCCAGGCCTACAACAAGACCTTCCAGGCCTCGGTGCTGGAAACGATCTACGACCTGCAGAGTGGCCGTTACCTGACCCAGGCGATGAACAACGAAGACGAGGAGGCCTACGAGCAGGTGTTCGAGCCGTCCTACTTCGACCCGGCCAACGTGCAGCGCCAGGCCACCAAGTAAAGCGTCACGCCGTCCTCAGAACGCCGCCCACAGGGCGGCGTTTTTCTTGGTGCCTCCTGTCGGGCCGCCGCCGGGCCGGCGTGTGTTGCCGGCGCGGAAGCTCTAAGCTTGGAGCATGAAGACCCATGCCTTGCTCTTGCCCCTGCTGCTCGCGCTCCCCGGCCTGGCCGCTGCCGATATCTACCGCTCCGTGGACGCCCAGGGCCGCGTCACCTACAGCCAGACCCCGCCGGTCGGCCGCACGGCCGAAAAGGTGACGCCGCGCGTGACGCCGGGCAATCCGGCCGAGGCCGAGGCCTTGCAGCGCCAAGTGGAGGCGCTGGACAAGGGCCAGGAGGAAGCGGCCCGCAAGGAGACCGAGGCTGCGGCCAAGCAGGCCAAGCAGGACGAGGCCTGCACTGCCGCCCGGGAGCGGCTGGCCCTGCTGGCGCAGAAGATTCCCAGCCGCCTGATGACGCGCAATGAGAAGGGCGAGATGGAGCGCTGGACCACGGAACGCCACGAGGAGCAGCGCCGGCAGGCCGAGGCGCTGGCGGCCACCAGTTGCGGCGGTCCTTCCTGAAGAAGGCCCCGCCCACGAAAAAGGCCGGCTTGTGCCGGCCTTTTTCACATCTGTGACCCGTCCTGCCCAGGGTTGACACCTTTTCGAAGTCGAGAAGGAGAGTCAAATGGAATCAAGGGTTAAGAGGACGCAGCGCGATTACACGATGGCCTTTAAGT
>NZ_JAUASX010000006.1 GCF_030345715.1 Solimonas sp. SE-A11 | reverse complement strand
ACGGCCACACTTGGCCCTCAAATACAAAACGCCCGATGAAGTCCATCGGGCGTCTGTATCCAGCATACTTTAGCAACCAGCTTTATCCCGCATAGGTGTCAACCTACTTCAGGACGGGTCACCGTGTCTACAGGTTGCTCGGGGCCGGCGGCACCGAGGTGGGCACCAGGCCGCCGGTCGAGGGGCTGGCGATCTGCTCGCGCGGGCGGGATTCCAGCCAGGTGCGCACGCGCTGTGCGTCGGCGAAGCGGGTCAGCTTGCCGTTGGAGTCGAGGAACACCATGATCACCGGGCGGTCCTGGATGCGGGCTTGCATCACCAGGCAGCGCCCGGCTTCGCTGATGTAGCCGGTCTTCTGCAGGCCGATCTGCCAGTCGTCACCGCGGTAGCGCACCAGGCGGTTGCTGCTGACGAACTGCATGTTCTGCCGGCCCATGGCCACGGTGTGCTCGGGCTGCGTCGAGAAGCGGCGGATCAGCGGATCGCGGTAGGCGGCGCCGACCATGCGCACCAGATCATTGGCGCTGGAGACGTTGGAACTCGAGAGGCCGGAGGAATCGACGAAACGCGAGTCGCGCATGCCCAGCTCGCGCGCCTTGCGGTTCATGGCTGAGACGAAGGCGGTGATGCCGCCCGGGTAGTTGCGGCCCAGCGCCGAGGCGGCGCGGTTCTCGGAGGACATCAGCGCCAGCAGCAGCAGGTCTTCGCGGCTCAGCTCGGCGCCCACGCGCAGGCGCGAGTGGCTGTTCTTCTCGGTGTCGATATCCTGGCTGGTGATGGTCAGGATCTCGTCCAGCGGCAGGCGCGCTTCCATCACCACCAGCGCAGTCATCAGCTTGGTGATCGAGGCGATCGGCAGCACCGCATTGGGGTTCTTGGAGAACAGCACCTCGTGGGTGCGCTGGTCCACCACCATGGCCACGCTGGAGCCCAGGTTCAGCTCGTCGCGGGTGTGGTGCAGGCCCATGGCCTGGCCCATCGTCGGGATGGCCGGCGCCACGGCGACGGCGCGGCGCACCGAGCGCTTGGTGGTGGTCTTGCGCGAGACGCGCTTCTTGTTCGCGGACTGGGACTTGGGCTTGACCGCGGACTTCTTCTTGACCGTGGTCTTGCGCTTGGTGGTGACCTTGCTCTTGGCGGCCGGGGCGTCCTTCTTGGCGCCGGCGCTGCTGGTCTTGGCGGCCTTGTCCTTGGCTGGGCTGGTGGCCAGGGCGGGGGTGGTGCCGGCGGCCAGGCCTGCCATGGCGAGGGCCAGCATCAATTGGCGCCAGCCGGCAAGCATTCCGCTCGTCTTGGTCTTCTTCATTCCAGCCCCGTAGCCGTCAGGCGGCATCCGTCCATTCAGAGACGGAAAATATATCAACGGCAACGACTTGTGAAGATGTTTTAAACCAAACCTGACAGGCGGCTCAGCGGCGCCGACCAGGGCCGCCGCGCCCGCCCCCGGGACGGCCGCCTCCAGGACGCCCGCCGCCCGGGCGTCCGCCCGGCCGACCGCTGTGGTGGCGGCGCGGCTGGCGCGGCGGGGCGACGAAGTCGGTCGCCAGCCAGTCGTGCGCTTCCGGCATCAGCGGAATCTTGGCGCCGATGTACTTCTCGATCGGCGGCAGGGAGTAGACCCAGGTCTCGCAGCAGAAGGAGATGGCGTCGCCGGTGGCGCCGGCGCGCGCGGTACGGCCGATGCGGTGGACGTAGTCCTCCGGGTCCTGCGGCAGGTCGAAGTTGATGACGTGCGACACGCCCGGGATGTGCAGGCCGCGGGCGGCCACGTCGGTGGCCACCAGGATCGGGAGGCGGCCTTCCTTGAAGTCGTCCAGCAGCTTGATGCGCTTGGTCTGGGCGACGTCGCCCGACAGGGTGGCAGCCTCGAAGCCGTTGAGCTTCAGGGCGGCCTCCACCTCCTCGGCGCCGCGCTTGGTGTTGATGAACACCAGGGTGCGGAAGGGGGCGTGATGGCGCAGCAGGCCCACCAGCATGGCCAGCTTCTCGTCGTTGGCGACGTGGATCAGGCCTTGGCGCACGCGCTCGGCGGTGACCTGCTCGGGCTCGATCTCGACCTTCTTGGGCGAGTTCATGTGCTCGTAGGCAAGCTCCAGTACGCGCTGGGACAAGGTGGCCGAGAACAGGTAGTTGCGGCGCTGGTCGGCCGGCGGCAGCTTGCGCAGCATGTAGCGGATGTCGGCGATGAAGCCGAGATCGAACATGCGGTCGGCCTCGTCCAGCACCAGGACCTCGATCTGGTCGAGCTTGTAGGTGCCCTGCTTGTAGTAGTCGATCAGGCGCCCGGGGGTGCCGATCAGGATGTCGATGCCGTTCTCGATGGCGCTGCGCTGGGTCTCGTAGCCGGCACCGCCGTAGCAGACCACCATGCGCAGGCCGGTCTCGGCACCCAGCTGCTCGGCGTCCTTGAGGATCTGGATGGCCAGTTCGCGGGTGGGGGCCATCATCAGCGCGCGCGGCTGGCCGGGGTCGGCTCCCTCGGGGCGGGGCTTGGTCAGCAGCTGGTTCATGGCGGCCAGCAGGAAGGCCGCCGACTTGCCGGTGCCGGTCTGGGCCTGGCCGGCCAGGTCCGCGCCTTCCAGGGCCATGGGCAGGGTCCGCGCCTGGATCGGGGTGCAGTGCGTGTAGCCCAATTTGGCCAGCCCCGCCTTGAGCAGGGGGTGCAGGGGCAGGGACTCGAAACTGACTTCGCTGAGGTGCTGGGGCTGCATGAGTGGTATCTATTGTCGGGACCAGCGCTCTTGCAAGCGGCGGTCGGATGGGATGAAATAGAGCCATCACACAGGCTGCGCGGCGTCTTTTGGATCACCTGCCGCGACCTAAACAGCCCGCTATTTCCCCGTTTCAAAAATTAATCATAACGATCTGACTGTTTTTTTGCGCGTCTTGTGCGCTTCGGCTGTACCCCCCATTTTCTGGTATGCGGGGCCATGACCCGCATTGGCCCACTAACCGAGGTATCCCATGAGCGAACACATCTCCGCCGTCACCGACGCCACGTTCGAGCAGGACGTGCTCAAGTCGGACCTGCCCGTCCTGGTCGATTTCTGGGCGGAATGGTGCGGCCCCTGCCGGATGATCGCGCCGATCCTGGAGCAAGTTGCCCAGGAGAACGCCGGCAAGCTCAAGGTCGTGAAACTGAACGTGGATGAGAATCCGGGCACCCCCCCGAAGTTCGGCATCCGCGGCATCCCGACGCTGATCCTGTTCAAGAACGGCCAGGCGGCCGCTACCCAGGTCGGTGCCGTCCACAAGGCCCAGTTGGCCGCTTTTGTCACTCCTCACGTAAATGCCGCCTAATAACCAGCGCATGAAACGCCACCGCCGTCATGGCGGTGGTGGTCGCAACAACAATCCCAATAACCAGGGCGGCGGCAACAACCTCGCCAACCAGGGATTCCCCGAAGACGACCACGACCTGCAGCCGGAGGACCCGGCGGTCGTCATCGACGCGCCGATGGCGCCCGGCGGCGAAGCGGCAGACGCCTCGCGGCCCGCGCCGCAGATGTCGGACGACGACGAGAGCGGCAACGGCAATGGCGGCGGCTACCAGCAGCAGCCGGCGCAGCCGCCCAAGGTCATCCACGTCCCCGACCTGAAGAAGATGACGGCGGCGGCGTTGCTCGAATTGGCCGAGCAGCAGGGCCTGGAGAACATCGCCCGCGTCAAGAAGCAGGATCTGCTGTTCACGATCCTGAAGGCTGCCGCGCGCCGCGGCGAGCACATCTACATCGAGGGCGTGCTGGAGATCATGCCGGACGGCTACGGCTTCCTGCGTGGCCCCGACGCGTCCTACCTGGCAGGCCCGGACGACGTCTACATCTCGCCCAGCCAGATTCGCCGCTTCGCGCTGCGCACCGGTGACACCATCGCTGGACGCATCCGCACGCCCAAGGACAACGAGCGCTACTTCGCGCTGCTCAAGGTCGACTCGATCAACTTCGAGCCCTACGAGCAGAGCCGCAAGAAGGTGTCCTTCGAGAACCTCACGCCGCTGTTCGCGGACGAGCAGTTCAAGATGGAGCGCGGCAATGGCACCACCGAAGACATCACCGCCCGCATCATTGATCTGGTCGCGCCCTTCGGCAAGGGCCAGCGTGGCCTGATCGTCTCGCCGCCCAAGGCCGGCAAGACGATCATGATGCAGAACATCGCGCAGTCGATCGCGACGAACTATCCGGATGTGTACCTGATCATCCTGCTGGTCGACGAGCGCCCGGAAGAAGTCACCGACATGCAGCGCACCGTTCGCGCCGAGGTGATCTCCTCCACCTTCGACGAACCGGCTACGCGCCACGTGCAGGTCGCCGAGATGGTGATCGAGAAGGCCAAGCGCCTGGTCGAGCACAAGCGCGACGTCGTCATCCTGCTGGACTCCATCACCCGCCTCGCCCGCGCCTACAACACCGTGGCGCCGAGCTCCGGCAAGGTGCTGACCGGCGGTGTCGACGCCAACGCCCTACAGAAGCCCAAGCGCTTCTTCGGCGCCGCGCGCAACATCGAGGAAGGCGGTTCGCTGACGATCATCGCCACCGCGCTGGTCGAAACCGGCTCCAAGATGGACGAAGTGATCTACGAGGAATTCAAGGGCACCGGCAACATGGAACTCCACCTGGAGCGCCGTATCGCCGAGAAGCGCGTGTTCCCGGCGATCAACATCAACCGCTCCGGCACCCGCAAGGAGGAGTTGATGATGGATCCGGGTGACCTCAACAAGGTCTGGATCCTGCGCAAGGTGCTGCACGATATGGACGAGCTGGCCGCCATGGAAATGCTGATCGACCGCATGAAGCACACCAAGACCAACCAGGCGTTCTTCGATTCGATGAAGCGGAACTAGTCGAAACTGCCTGTGCTGTAGAAGCAAGAAGGCCGCGAGAAATCGCGGCCTTCTTGTTTTCGTGACGAGGCCCGGTGACCTGATCGCGTTCACCCTTCGACGGGCTCAGGGCGAACGGTTGGATGAACACATAGACCCTTTGCCCCTAACCTCGACAACTGTTCCACGCGTTGTCCTACCCCGGGCATCCATACCCTCGCCAGGCCTCTCCCCGTAAACGGGGAGGAAGTAACGGCTATTGCCTCGGGCACTGTGGCTCCGCTGTGAACTTCAGCTCCGGGTTCACCGGCCCCAGATGCTGCAGCACATCACGACCCAGCAGCACCGGTGTGCTGAAGTCGCTGCGGTCCACCAGGCTGAAGTCGGCGGGGATGAAGACCTGGCCGATGCAGAGGTCCAGGCGCACCACCCAGCGCTCCTGCGCGGGCTGGCCGTTCTTCTGCTTGATGCGCACGCGGCGGGCGATCGGCTGTTCCAGGCGTTGATCCTGGGTGGTGAAGCGCAGCCAATTCTGGCCCTCGCGCTCGAAGACTTCGATGTCGGTGGCGTGCAGCGAGGACGAGTCGGCGCCGGTGTCGAGCTTGGCTTCCAGGTCGAAGTAGCGCGTCAGGGTCTCGATGCGCACGCGCTCCATCCAGCCATATTGAGCCACCGGGGCCTCGTATAGCTGCCAGGGGTCCTGCTCCTGGGCAGCGGCTCCTAGCGGCAGTAGCGCCGCGAGCATCAAACCCGCGGCGCGGAACATCAGGAGCGCTCGCGCGCGATGGCGCGATAGCCGATGTCGTTGCGGAACTGCACGCCCTGCCAGCCGATCTTGCGTACGGCGGCGTAGGCCAAGGCCTGGGCCTCGCCCACGGTGTCGCCGCGGGCGACGACGCAGAGCACGCGGCCGCCGCTGGTGACGACCTGGCCGTCCTTCAGGGTGGTGCCGGCGTGGAACACCTTGGCGGGGCCCATCGGTACGTCCAGGCCGACGATGGCGTCGCCCTTGGCGATGGGGCCGGGGTAGCCGGCGGAGGCCATCACCACGCCCAGCGCCGGCTGCGCGCTCCAGGTCGGCTGGGCGGCTTCGAGCTGGCCGTCCACGGCGGCTTCGAGCAGGTCCAGCAGGTCGGAATCCAGGCGGAACAGGATGGGCTGGGTTTCCGGGTCGCCCATGCGCACGTTGAACTCCAGCACGCGCGGGGCGCCCTGGCTGTTGATCATCAGGCCGGCGTAGAGGAAGCCGGTGAAGGGCGCGCCCTCGGCGGTCATGCCGCGCAGGGTGGGCTCGATCACTTCGCGGCAGGCGCGGGCGTGCACTTCCTGCGTGACGACCGGGGCGGGGGAGTAGGCGCCCATGCCGCCGGTGTTGGGGCCGGTGTCGGCGTCGCCGATGCGCTTGTGGTCCTGGCTGGTGGCCATGGCGATGTAGCTGGTGCCGCTGGCCACGACGATGAAGCTGGCCTCCTCGCCGTCGAGGAAGTCCTCCACCACGATGCGAGCGCCGGCCTGGCCCAGCATCTCGCCGCCGAGCATGTCGCGCGCGGCGGTCTGGGCTTCTTCCACGGTGGTGGCGACGACCACGCCCTTGCCGGCGGCCAGGCCGTCGGCCTTGACCACGATGGGCGCGCCGCGCTGGGCGATGTAGGCCACGGCCGGGTCGATCTCGGTGAAGACGCGGTACTGCGCCGTGGGGATGGCGTGGCGCTCCAGGAAATCCTTGGTGAAGGCCTTGGATGCCTCCAGCTGCGCGGCGGCGCGGCTGGGGCCGAAGATACGCAGGCCGGCGGCCTGGAAAGCGTCCACCACGCCCAGCGACAGCGGCGCCTCGGGGCCGACGACGGTGAAGCCCACGCCCTCCGCCTGGGCCAGTTTCAGCAGGCCGGGGATGTCGTCCACCGCGACGGCGGCGTTGCGGCAGCCCTGCTCGGTGGCGGTTCCGGCATTGCCGGGGGCCACGATCACTTCGCTGACGCGAGGCGATTGAGCCAGCTTCCAGGCCAGCGCGTGCTCGCGCCCGCCGGAACCGATCACCAGAACCTTCATCGCCTGCGTCATGACTGCCTCATCCTCGTGCTGCGGAAATAAAAAAGGCCAGGCCTCACGGCCTGGCCTCCCATTTTACCTCGGACCCGACTTAGCGCGGCATCAGGTTGTTGCCGTCCACGCGGACCCGCGAGCCCACCTGCAGGCCGGCCGGGTCGTTGACGGTGACGGTGCGCGAGCTGCCGTCCTCCATCGACACGCCGATCTGGTAGACCGTGGTGCTGCGGGCGCGCTTCTCGATCTCGCGGCCGGCCATGGCGCCAAGCACGGCGCCAGCGACGGTGGCCACGTCCTTGCCCTTGCCGCCACCGAATTGGTGGCCGGCCACGCCGCCGGCGGCAGCGCCGCCGAGGGTGCCGAGCGCGCCGGCTTCACCCTTCTGGGTCACCGGGGTGATGGAGCTGACCGTGCCGCAGTCGTAGCAGACCTGGGGCGGCGGCGGGCTGACCGGCTCGGCCGGCGCCGGAGTGGGCTTGGGCTTCGACTTGGGCTTCGGCTTGGGGGCCGGAGCTGGGGCGGGTTCGGGCGCTGCAACCGGCTCCGCCGGCGGCGGCGCGGGCTCGGCCGGGACTTCGGTGGTCGGCACCGTGGAGGGCGGCGGCGGGGTCTGGGCCGGATCGGCCGGCTTGTTGCAGCCGGCCAGCAGGACGGCGGACGCCAGCAGGGCAGCACCGAAGGTCGTAACGCGGTTCTTGTTCATTTTCTGATTCTCCATGACTTGCCGTCCTTTGCGGGGCGGTCCTGTCTAGAGGATACCCAGCAAAGCTGAACGGTAGATGTACTCAATCCCCAACAGCGACAGGAAACAGGCCCCGGTATAGAACACGTTCACGCCCAGGGCGGCCATCAGGCGTCCGGGTATGCCGCCGCGGCCGAAGTGACGATAGGCCCATAGCGCCGCCAGCGCCAGCAGCATCTCGGGGATCAGCGGATACAGGGCCATGCCGTCGATGGCCAGGACGTCGCGGTTGTACCAGATCTGCAGGGGGCGGGCAGCCCATTCCCAGAAGGCGAACAGGGCCAGAGACAGGACGCCGGTGGCCAGGTAGGGGCTCCGGCTGGAGTGGCCGAGCAGCAGCACCGGGAACAGCAGCATCATCCACAGGCCGAGGAAGTAGATCGGCACGTCGCCGCCGATGCGCGGCTGGCCCAGGTCCGGGAAGACCAGCACGCCGGCCACCCGCACCAGGGCCCAGTCCGGCAGCACCTGGCCGGCGGCCAGCGGCAGCAGGAACAGCCACAGGAGCAGCCATTCGTGGTGGCGGCGGACCAGGCTCACCAGCGGCAGCAGCACGTGGTAGCCCAGGGTCAGCCAGAGCAGGTTCTGGCCGCGTCCGGTGCCTTCCGAGAGGAACACCAGCGGCAGGGCCGCGGCCATGAAGAGGATGTGGAACCAGAGGGCGTCGCGGATCGAGGGGTTCATGGCGTCCTTGCGTCCGCCCGGGTGGGAATGCTGCCCAGGCGGGACTTCTGTCGATGGATGCTGGCCCTGCTCATTCCCTGGCCGGGCGTTCCGCGAGGCGGGCGATGCCCGGCGGAAACCGCCATGGCGCGCCGCTTCACCCAGGATTGTTCTTATTTATTTGCAAATATATATAAAAACAATGAAGAATCACTAACTGTTGTTCATCGCCGAGATGCGCGCGCTGGCCATGGACAGGCGGTAGATCAGCGTCTCCGTGAAGACCTTGTAGAAGCGCAGCTGACAGCGCTCGGAAATGCGGCCGATGGCGCTGGCGTTGAGCTTGAGGGCCAGCACCTGGTTGAGCGCCACGACGTTGCCGGTGCGCTTGGCGCCGGAGACGAAGCCGATTTCGCCCATGCAGTCGCCCTTTTCCAGGCGGTAGATGGCGCGCCCGCCCTTCTGCACCTCGGCGGTGCCCAGGGCGATGATGAAGAACGCGGCGTCGATGCCGTGCTCGGTGATCAGCGCCTCTCCCGGCTGGTAGGTGGCCATGGAGCTGACGTTGAGGATCTCGTTGATGTCCTCGTCGGAGAAACCGTCGAAGAAATGCAGGCGACGCAGCGAGTCGCGTGATTCGCGGCGGCCCACGGTGTGGCCGGCGAGCTTGAACTGGTCGTAGAGGCGGGCCAGGGCGCCGGCGAGGTCGCCACCGCGCTGGTAGCGCTCTTCCGGGGTTTTCAGCAGCAGGCGCGAGACCAGGTTGGAGATCTCGGCGGGCACGTCGGGTCGCAGGTCGCGCACACGCGGGGCCGGCTCGGTGGCAATCGCCTGCAGCAGTTCCTTCATGTCCTTCATCGGGAACGGCGGGCGGCCGGTGAGCAGCTGGAACATGACCGCGCCCAGCGAGTAGAGGTCGCTGGTGCCGTCGAGCTGCTCGTTGCGCGACTGCTCCGGCGACATGTACAGCGGCGAGCCGAGCAGGCCGGTGCCGCCGCCGGTGTGGCGCGTGCTGCTGACTTCGTGGCCGATCTCGGCGATGGAGAAGTCCATGAGCTTGGGTACGCCGTCGCGCGTCAGCATGATGTTGCTGGGCTTGATGTCGCGGTGGAGGATGCCCTTGTGGTGGGCATAGTCCAGCGCCTTGGCGCACTTGAAGATGATGTCGATGACCTGGTCCAGCGGCAGGCGCTGGCCGCCGGGGCGGCAGAACGGCTGCAGGGTTTCGCCGTCGATGTACTCCATCACCAGGTAGCTGAGGTCGCCTTCCACGCCGGCGTCGTACAGCGAGACGATGTGCTTGTGCGACAGCATGCCCGCGGCGCGAGCCTCGGCGAAGAAGGTACGCTCGTGCGCGATGTCGGCCTTGAACTCGGGGTCCTGCAGGGCGACCTTGATGGCGACGTCGCGCTGTACGAAGGGGTCGAAGGCCTTGTAGACGACGCCGCAGGCGCCGCGGCCGATCTCGCCACGGATCTCGTACTTGGCGATGGTCTGCGGCGGCGAGTCGGGCAGGTCGGCCGGGCGCCGGATGGCGCTGACCTCCGTGTCACCCACGCGCCGGCGCGACTTGGTCGCCGGATTGCTCTTGTCTAACTGCACATGATCCCCACGGCCGCCTGAAATCCCGCGGCTCCTGTATGCCCGCAGGATACCTGACGTGGCGCTCAGCTTGCCATGAACGCCCCCCATGCAGAGCGCATGGGTTCCATGTAAATCATTGATTGATATGGACTAGGAACATCAGCCTAACTGGTCAGGGCCGACAGCCGCGCGCTGGTGACCGACAGGCGATAGATCAGGGTTTGTGTGAAAACCTTGTAGAATCTGAGCTGGCAGTCGCGCGACACCTTCTCCATCAGGGTGGCGTTGATCTTGAGGGCCAGGACCTTGTTCAGCGCCACCACCGTGGCGGTGCGCTTGGTGGCGGACAGGAAGCCGATCTCGCCGACGCAATCGCCCTTCTCCAGGCGGTAGATCGCCTTGCCGCCCTTGCGCACCTCGCCGCTGCCCAGGGCCAGGATGTAGAAGGAATCGTCGATGTCGCCCTCGGCGATGATCGTCTCGCCGGCCTGGTAGGTGGCCATGGTGCTGGCGTTGAGGATCTCGTCGATCTCCTCGTCGGAGAAGCCGTCGAAGAAGTGCAGGCGGCGCAGCGAGTCGCGCGATTCGCGGCGGCTGATCACCAGGCCCTGCTGGCGCAGCTGGTCGAACAGGCGGGTGAGCGTGACGGCCAGCTCGCCGCCGCTCTGGTAGCGCTCGCCCGGGGTCTTCAGCAGCAGGCGCGACACCACCTCCGACAGGGCCTCCGGCACGTCTGGCCGCAGCTCGCGCACGCGCGGTGCCGGCTGGGTCTTGATGGCGGTGAACAGCCGCGGGATCTCGGGGATCGGGAAGGGCGGCACGCCGGTGAGCAGCTGGTACATCACCGCGCCCAGGGCGTATAGGTCCGTGGCCGGAGTCAGGGGCTCGCGGCGGATCTGCTCGGGGGCCATGTACAGCGGCGAGCCCTGCACGCCCTGCTGCTCGGCGTCCTTGGCCTCGCCGGAGTTGATCTCGGCGATGGAGAAGTCCATCAGCTTGGGCACGCCCTCGCGCGTCAGCATGATGTTGCTGGGCTTGATGTCGCGGTGGAGCACGCCCTTGCCGTGGGCGTAGTCCAGCGCCTTGGCGCACTTGAAGGCGATGTCGATGACCTGGTCCAGCGGCGCCCGCGCGCCCTTGGCGCGGCACAGCGGCTGCAGGGTCTCGCCGTCGATGTATTCCATCACCAGGTAGCTGAGATCCCCCTCCACGCCGGCGTCGTGCAGCGAGACGATGTGCGGGTGTGCCAGCATGCCGGCGGCGCGGGCCTCGGCGAAGAAGGCGCGCTCGTGGGCGGCGTCGTTCTTGAACTCGGAGTCGTGCAGAGCGACCTTGATGGCGACGTCGCGCTGCACGAAGGGGTCGAAGCCCTTGTAGACCACGCCGCAAGCGCCGCGGCCGATCTCGCCGCGCACGTCGTACTTGCCAATCTGCTCCGGCATCCCTTCCGGAAGGCGGCGCTCCTGGCCCTCGGTAACCTGGGTGTCGCTCATTTGCCCGGCGAACCCCGCAAACTGCTGTGATCTGTCCGCAAAACTGCATCCCCCGTCCGCGAGTCGCGGCTGGGGTCAGGATAGCGAGCGGGGCCGCTTTTCTCCAGACATGCGGTCGTGGAATTCGTGGAAGGCGCGCAGGACGCGGTCCGGCGCCTCCACCTGCGGGTAATGGCCCACGCCGGGGATGCTGACGGTGTCGGGTTCGGGAACCAGTTCACGGTAGCGGTCCAGCAGATGTGCGCCAGACACCGGATCCAGCGGGCCATTGATCAGGCGCAGCGGCACGGGCGATCGCTGCAGCGCCGCGACCCAGCGCTCGCGGTTCATGCGCCGCTCGCGGATATAGCGGATCAGGCGGTGGGCAATGCGGTGGCCGTCGCGGTGCGAGATCAGCTGCCAGAAATCGTGCAGCTCGATCAGGCCCGGCCGGGTGTCCGGCCCGAACACCCGGCTGAAGGTTTCGCCGAAGCGCTTTTCGTTCATCAGCTGCGTCAGCAGTGGGCCCAGGGGTCCGTTGAGCCAGCGCTGCTGCCAGACGGCGCGGTGCGTCTCCGGGAACAGGCCGCCGTTGAGGAACACCACCGACAGCAGTTGTGCGCGGCGCCGCGGCTGGCTGATCTCGCGTGCCAGCAACTCCTGCGCCACGCTGACGCCGTAGTCGTGGGCCAGCACGTGCACGCGCTCGATGCCGCGCTCGGCCAGCAGCGCGTCGCAGAGATCGGCCTGTTCGATCAGCGAATAGTCATGGCCGCGCGGCTTAGCCGACCAGCCGAAGCCCAGCAGGTCCGGCGCCACCACGTGGCCGAAGCGCTGGCGCAGCGAGGCCCACACCGGCTCCCAGTCCCAGGAGGCAGTGGGGAAGCCGTGGATGCACAGCAGCGCCTCACGGCCGTGGCCGTCGGCACGATAGAAGATGTCGTGATCGCGGAAGGCGAACTGCGAGCCGGCTTCTTTCCAGGTGCGGAGGGACATGCGGGTAGTGTGACGGCAGGCGGTGGGGGCGACAAGGATGTGAGTGGTGCGTCAGGTCGCTTCCATGCCGGATAGCGGGCACCATTTCGGGCAAAAGCTTGGGTGGACGCATGAAACGATCGAAGGTGGTCATCCTGCTGTTGGCGCTTCTGCTCCTGGGGTCGAACCTGTGGTGGGCCGCGCGGTTGCTCGATGCCGGCATTTCGTACGCCCAGCAGGGTGACTCGCTGAAGAACACGACGGAGGCTTTGCAACAGGCGCTGGCCGTCATCCGCGTTGTGGTCGCATCCGATGCATCGCGAAAGGCAGTACTGGCGGCCGCTGAATCCGCGGCACACGAACCTGGCTCGTTTGTGAAGGAGGGATATGTCTGGGTGGGCAGCCTGGGGCTGCGCTTCTCCGAGGATGGGCGCCTCGAAGACGCAGCGCCGGCATGGTCGCCCTTTCCATGAATCCGATACTGGATGATCCGCTGGATTTCGAACGGGGACTGGCCGAAGGCTGGTATCGACTTTCCCGCGCAGAGGCCCACTGTAGATTTCGGGTCCCGCCACCAAGCGGGGCATCGCGAAGCCATACACGGTATCGAGCGATGACTCGCTGCTATATGTCGGAATTGCACAGCAGCCGATGTCTGCCCGCTCGCTCTATGGATTCAAGGCGACCGGTACAAATGGAAGCTTCCGGGAACAACACTGCGGCTATCCATCTGGACGGCAAAACGTCACGCCGTGTATGTCCCGCTTTTGGGGGTGGAGACAATCGAAGCCGAGGTGGCGTTTGTTTGTCGCCAAGCTGCAGTGCAATGGCCGACACATCAGCACGAAATACACTTCTCCCCTCAGAGCAGGGGCTTCGCGATCCGGCGATCCAAATTTATGCTCATGCGGCCGGGAGGGAGTTCCAGAGGCCAGGGCGGTAAGTGGAAGGCTCCCTCTTCACCAGTACGCCGGTGCCGGTTCCAGCGCGGCACCGCAGGCCGAGCAGCTGTGGACCTTCTTGTGCGCGTTGTTCTTCTTGCCGCAGGCGCTGCAGGCGATCATCACCGGTTTGGCGCGCACCAGCTGGTAGACGCGTGAGTGCGTACCGTAGGCCAGGCCTTCCTTCATGAACTGGTGGACCACGCGCTGGTGATCGGGATTGGGCAGCAGGTTGGCTTCCAGCGCTTCCAGCGACTCCCAGGCGGAGAGCGTGAAACCGGAGGAGTTGCCGTAGGCATCCGGCGGACGCGCGCCGATGATGCCGGTGACGAAGCCAGGCTTGCCGGAGAAGCTCTCCAGCACGGCGTTGGTGACCTGCGCGGCCTGGTCGAACGGGGCCTTGCCGCCGCGCACTTGCAGCCAGGTGATGCCGATGGCCTCGGGCGGCGTCGTGTTGCCCTTGTGCAGGCGATAGTAGGCGCCGAACTGGTAGTGCTCCTGCTCACGCGGCATCAGCAGCGCGAGGAAGTCGAGCTGGCCGGCGAGTTCGTACAGGTCGAAGTGGTTCTCCACCTGCACCTGCCCGCCAGGGCCGAAGGCGATGAACAGCGTCGCTTCCAGCGACAGCGCGCGGCCGGTGGGTGTCACGGTGTCGATGCCCATGTCGCCGGGTAGCGGGCCGGTGTGGCGGCCGCACAGGCGGTAGCGCGCCGAGACGGCGCCGCGGCCGGTCATGATGGGGCCGGTCAGTGTCAGCTGCAGGTCGGGAAAGGCGGTGAACAGGGCCTGCACATGGCGCTGCAGGGCGTCGCCCTGCAGGTGGGTCTGCGTCAGCGGATCGCGGTAGCGGCCGCCGCGCATGGAGGCGCAGATGCCCTGCACGTCATGTGCGTTCCACTGGGCCAGGAAGCGTTGGGCGAAGCCCAGGTGCCGCGGCGCCTGCAGCAGTCCGCGCAGCAGGCCCGCGACCACCGCCAGGACATTCATGCCGCCGCGCCTCGCTGCTGGGCGCGAGCGCCCTGCCAGAGCAGCCAGGCCTGGGCGAAGGCGGTGGGCACGGCGAGCAGGAACAGCAGGTAGTTCAGCGAATTGGTCCATGCGCCGCCGAACTCCAGGCCGCGCACGCCGAACAGGGCGCCCACCAGGAAGCCGAGCGTGTTGGCCCAGCCGGTGATGCAGACGCTGACGATGTAGACCCGGCGGGCCTTGGCGCTCAGGCGGATGCTGCTGCCGGCAGCGGCGAAGGCGATCATCGCCAGGGCATTCATCAGGGCGCCCAGGTGGGCGCGGCGCCAGGCGGCCTCGGTACCCGGCATCTGGAAGTCCAGCGCCGGCAGTAGCGGCCAAGCGGCGACATGGCCGATGGCTTCGAACGTGAAGATCAGACCCACCACCAGGCTGAGGGCGAACAGCGCGGCGGCGGGGGCCAGGATGCGGGCGCGCTCGGGCGCACTCAGGTTGTCGGGTGCCATGGGTCTCCTCCCTGTGGGCAGGCGGGCAGGGGCCGCCATGGATAAAGTTGACAGTATTAATTTAATACTGTCAACTTTATCCATGGCAAGACAGTCCTTCGACGAACGGGAAGTGGAGCAGCGCCGCGCGGAAATCCTCGAGGCAGCCATGACGCTGTTCGAGGCCGGCGGCCAGGAGGCGGTGAGCTTCCGCAAGGTGGCGGCGGTGCTGGGCTGCAGCTATGCGGCGCCCTACCGGTATTTTCCGGGCAAGGAGGCGCTGCTGACGGCGATGCGGGCGCAGGCCTTCCGCTGGATGGAGCGGGAGATGCTGGCCGCGATCGATCCGGCCCAGCCGCCGCGCCAGCGGTTGCGGACCCTGGCGGAGGCTTTCATCCGCGCCGGCATCGAGCGGCCTCAGCGCTATGCGCTGATGTTCTTCCGCCTCACCGAGCCCGAGAGCGGCCCGCGCTCAATGGAACTCGCGGCGGCAAAACGCGACGCGCTGGATGTCTGCACACGCACGGTGGCGGCCGCGCAGGCCGCCGGAGACCTGAAGCTGTCGGTAGATCCGCTAACGGCCAGTCATCTGTTCTGGGTCGGCGCGCACGGCCTGGTGTCGCTGGAAGTGGCGGGCCAGTTCGTGATGGGACGCTCCGTAGAAGAACTGGTGCCGCAGATGGTGCGAACGCTGATGCAGGGGTTGGAAGAGCAGAGCGCCATCGTGGCGCGGCGCGCGGCGCCCTGAAGATTCGCGCGCCATCCCGGCCTTGCCTGGCGCTACTCAGAGCTTGAATCGATACCCCACCAGCACCGACACCGCCAGCGGATTCAGGTCCAGGTCGGTGCTGCTGCGGGACAGGCGCGTGCCATCGGCGGCGTAGATGTCGATGGTCGACTCGGTGGACAACATCAGGTAGGACACCGAGGCCGAGACATTCCAGTGTTCGCTGAGCGACATCGCCAGGCCGACGTTGAAAGCCGGCGCGAAGGACGGCGAAGCGTCGGCCTTGGTGTAGGTGGCGCCGGGCTTGCCGGCAGCCAGCGCCAGGACGCGCCCGAACTGGTTGTTCAGCGCGGTATCGAAGCTGGAGCTCAGCTCCACGTCCGTGAACCAGGTGTAGGTGAGGCCCACACCGACATAGGGCCGCACCGGATCGCGGGGGCTGCCGAAGCTGTACTGCAGCATGGCGACCGGACTCCACTGCGTGGCGTTGGCCAGGGGATTGTTCGCCGGGGCTCCGAGATCGACGCTGATCAGTGATCCGGCGATGCCGGTGGGGCGTACCACGCCTTCTCCGGCGATATCGAAGCGGGCGGGCACGCCACCCTCCAGCTTCAGCGACCAGTGGTCGGTGAAGTAGTACGAGTAGATGAACAGCAGGGTTTCCGAGCTGCCGACGGTGGCGGCAGTGCCCGCGGAGACGAAGTCCGACTCGATTCCGAGTGCGCCGCCGAGCAGGCTCGGCCGGAGCTTCGTGCGCAATGGCTCGCTGCTGTCCAGCGTATTGACGTGGACGACGCCGAGCTGGAGCTGATGATCACCGGCCTCGCGGGCGGTGGCTGCGCAGGCGAATGCCGCGCAAACGAGTGCCGGCAGGCAGGGGATGGTTTTCATGGGCACCGTTATCGGGGATGGAAGCTGACTCCGCGCTGAAGCCCGAGCCTGCGGCCCTCCCCTTGCAGGCGCTCCGACGCCGACGGAGGTGGCCGATTTGCCTCGATACTGCAGATTGGATTTTCCGGACCGCTCCAGGGCAAAGAAGGATTTTTGTCACGGTTTTCGGCAGCTATGTCAACATGGCGGGCACTTTTCACTGTAAGATGTCTTCCATGTTCGCCCCGAATCCCGACCATGCTGCATGAGACACAGCTGATATCGACGCTGGCGGTGGCGCTGGCCGTGGCATTCTTCGGCGGGGCCGTGGCCTCCCGGCTGCGGCTGCCCCCCATCATCGGCTACCTGGTGGCCGGCATCCTGGTGGGGCCGTTCACCCCCGGCTTCGTGGCCGACGAGAGTCTGGCAGCGCAGTTTTCCGAAATCGGCGTGATTCTGCTGATGTTCGGCGTGGGCATGCATTTTTCCATCGGCGACCTGATGGACGTGCGCCGCATCGCGGTGCCCGGCGCCGTGGCCCAGATCCTCGTCGCCACCGGTATCGGTGCCGGTATCGCCCACTACTGGGGCTGGTCCCTGGCCGAGGGCATCTGCTTCGGCCTGGCGCTGTCGGTGGCCAGTACGGTGGTGCTGTTGCGCACGCTGGAGCAGATGGGGGAGCTCGACACGCTCAACGGCCGCATCGCCATCGGCTGGCTGGTGGTGGAGGATCTGGCCATGGTTATCGCGCTGGTGCTGCTGCCGGTGGCGGTGGAGTTCATGGGCACCTCCGGCGGCACGGCACCCGCGGACCTGATGGCGCCCCTGGCGCACCTGGGCATCGTCCTGGGCAAGATCGGCCTGTTCTTCGTGCTGATGTACGTGGTGGGGATGCGGGTGTTTCCCTGGCTGTTCGCGCAGATCGCCCATACCGGCTCGCGGGAGCTGCTGACCCTGTTCGTGATCGGTGTGTCGCTGGGCATCGCCTACGGCTCGGCGGAGCTGTTCGGCGTGTCCTTTGCGCTGGGTGCCTTCTTCGCGGGCGTGGTGATCAACGAATCCAAGCTGAGCAGCCGGGTAGCGGCGGAGTCGGTGCCGCTGCAGAACATCTTCACCGTGCTGTTCTTCGTCTCGGTGGGCATGCTATTCGACCCCTCGATCCTGCTGGAGAAGCCGCTGCAGGTGCTGGCGGTGCTGGGCGTGATCGTGGTCGGCAAGTCGGCCGCCGCCATCTTCATCGTGCTGATGTTCGGCTATCCGCTGAAGACGGCGCTGATGATCGCGATCAGCCTGGCGCAGATCGGTGAGTTCTCCTTCATCATCGCCGCGCTGGGAGTGAGCCTGGGCGTGCTGTCGTCGGAGGCACAGAGCCTGATCCTCTCCGGTGCTTTGCTGTCCATCGCCCTGAATCCCCTACTGTTCAAGCTGATCCGGCCGGTGGAGCAGACCGTGGCCGACCATCGGCGCCTGGCCTGGCTGGGACAACTGGGCGAGGCCCGGCTGCGTCTCGCCCGGGACGAGCAGGCCATCCCCGAGCTCTACGACCACGTGGTGGTGGTGGGCTACGGCCGGGTGGGGCGCGCGCTGACCAAGATCCTGCGCCGGGCCGAGGTTCCCTTCGTGGTGATCGACAACAACCGCGAGCATGTGGCGCGATTGCGCAAGAAGGGCATCCATACGGTCAGCGGCGACGCAGCGATCGAGGACATCCTCAACCAGGCGCGGCTGGCGAGCTCACGCCTGCTGGTACTGGCCGTTTCCGACGCCTTCCATTCGCGGCGGGTGCTGGAGACGGCTCGCAAGGTGGGGCCGAACGTGGAAACGGTCGTCCGCACGCATAGCGAGGAGGAACGGGCCTTCCTGGAGCGCGGCGGAGTGGGACTGGTGCTGATGAGCGAGCAGGTGCTGGCCGATTCCATGGCCAAGCACGTGCTGGAAGCCTATCGCCTGTCCGAGTTGCTCAGCGAGGCGCGCTGATCGCTGGATCGAAGCCGCCCCCGGGCGGCCTCGCGATACGGGGCATGCGGCCTCAGCGCCGCCTCACGGCCACAACGCCGTCGCCGTTCAGCTCGGTCACGAACCCGGCCAGTTGTAGGCGCTTGGCCACCTCGTTGGGTACGTCGCGCCCGCTGGTGAGCTTGTTCGGCGTGCCGGTGTAGTGGAACAGCCGCCCCTGGGGCCGCAGCACCCGCGCCAGCTGGTTGTAGAAAGTCTGCGAGTAAAGCTCCCCGGCGATGCCGAAGCGCGGCGGATCGTGCAATGCCGCGTCTACGGAAGCATCGGCCAGGGTCGTGATCTGCTCGGAGATGTCGCCGTTGCTCAGGTTCAGCGCGCTGTCTGCCTTGCGCGCCTCCGCCTGGTCCGGCGACCAGGGGTTGAGGCTGCGCAGCCAGATCACGTCCGGATTCTTCTCCCAGGACAGGACGCGCTGGGCCTGCCCCCTCAGGCACCAGGCCGCGAAGTAGCCCAGCCCGCCGCAGGTATCCAGCACCACCTTGCCGCGCGGCTGGATCAGCCCGACCTTGCGCTCCGCGTCGGCATAGGGCGAGATCTTGGCCGTCGGCAGCATCTTGATCCCGTCGATCTCGAAGGTCGGCGCTCCCCATTCCGTGGGCACCAGCTTGATCAGCGAATTCGTGAAACGTGACACGGGCCGGAAGCCTTCGCCGTCCCAGTGGTAGATCGTGCGGTCCTTGCAGGTCTCCATGTAGGGGAAGGACTGGCCCTCGCAGGTCCAGGCGTCGCGGCCAAGCTCGACGGTGGCCGTGGAGAGGCCCAGGTCCAGCGAGCAGGAGACGGTGGCCGCGCCCTGGGTTCGTGCGGCGAGCAGCAGGGTGTTGATGGAGAGGGTCAGCAGGGGCACGGACATTTCGGGCCGGGGTTTTCAGTTTCAGGGCGGGGCAGGGTAAGCATACCCGGGAGCGCCCTGACTCTTCGTGGGCTATTGGCACCGACTTGTGCTCTGAACAGGCCTGCCGGTGCGCGGCGCCAAACGCGCGTCTCGGGTCGATGCGGCTGATCCGTTCGGATTGCGCCGGAGCATCGAATCGCGCTGGAAAAAAGCTGAAGCGCGATCGCTTGCCTTGGGTTTGTAGAAGAATGGGCCGCTACCCATTGAGCGGCAGGGTGGAAAGTCCGCCCGCGCTTCGACAAGCTCAGCGCGAACGGACCTTTTAGCAGGCTCCCTTCGGGGGGCATATGCAGGGATGGTTGGCTGCCCTGGCGGGCTGTCCCGTCGCTATGGCCGGCCGTCGAGCGTTGCCTGGTTCGCGTCGAGCCACCCGGCAATCGCCGCCAGCACGGCGTCTCCCATCTCCCGGTGCGGCACGTGGCCGCATCCCGCGAATACCTGCCGGGTCGCCGGCCCTGCAACCAGCTCCGCGATGCGCTGGGGGTGGACGACCGAGCCGTACTCGTCGTTGTCGCCGTGCAGGGCCAGCAGCGGGCACTGCACGCCGCGCAGGTCTTCGTCCAGGCGCCAGTCGGCGAAGGTGGGGGAGAGCCAGGTGTCGATCCAGGCGCCCAGCACCCAGGGGGCCTTGTCGCCGTGGTAGCGCTTCAGGCGGTCGACCTGTCCGGGCTCGGCGAAGGCGCGCTGGGCCTGGCGGATGCCTTCGAGGGTGCGCTCCTCGACGAAGGCCTGCGCGGATTCGGTGATCAGGCCCTTGCAGTGGTCGGGGTAACGGGCGGCGGTGGCTACGGCCATGCAGCCGCCGACGCTGTGGCCGAAGGCGATGAAGGTTTCCAGGCCCAGGTGGTCGCGCATGGCACGGAACGTGGCCTGGGCTTCGTCGTGGATGAAGGACACCGGCAGGCTACCGGGGAACGGATCGGAGCGGCCGAAGCCGAGGCGGTCGTAGGCGATAACCGTGCGGCCCGTGGCCCGAGCCAGGCGCTCGGGAAAGTCGCGCCAGAGCTCGACGCTGCCGAGCGAGTCATGGAACAGCACGATCGGGCTGCGCGCCGCCTGTGACGCCGAGGGCGTCCAGCGCCGGGCGGAGATGGAGCCTTGGCCGGTATCGACCTGGAAGTCCTGCGTCGGAAAGGCGCTCATGTTTGCGAGGGTCTGCATGCGGGTGAAGGCGGCCCGGCTCTGGGCCGCGCCGGACGCGTGGCCTCAGTCCAGCCCGGCGAGGATGTGGCTCATCCGCTTGCCGGTGGCCGACTTCTTCAGGGCGAACACGATGGCGTTCTTGAGGGGCTCCTCGGAGAACTTGGGGTCCGCCAGGTCGGTGGGGCAGTCCAGGGGGCCGACGAAGGTGGTCCAGTCGTCGCCGATCCACCACTCGCAGTGGGAGGGCGGGGTGAACTCGTCCACCGGGGTCGAGACGAAGCGCTGTGTCTTCTCGTCGAAGGAGACGTCTTCGTTGACGCCCGTCACGATGTAGCGGATGACGGCATCGGCGTAGACGTTGCAGAAGGATTCGTGGATGTTTTTTTCTTTCTTCATGCGCGCATTGTACCGCTGAAGCCGGGTGCGGCCCCATGCCGTCCCCTGTAGCCCGGCGGAGAGGCATGCCGCCGGGCTACAGGACCACCGGATTTCAGAGGCTGCCCACCTCGACCTTGCGGTGGCGCAGTTCGGGCGGCAGCAGCTTGTACATCACCGGGGTCACCAATCGGCCGATCATGGTCGAGGTGATCAGGCCGCCGATCAGCACCCAGGCCATCGGCGAGTACAGGGCGGACTGCTGGAAGGCCAGCGGGCTGAGGCCGCCGATGGCGGTGACCGAGGTCAGCAGGATCGGCAGGAAGCGGATCTCGCCGGCCTTGGCGATGGCCTCGTCCAGGGGCACACCTTCCTCGCGCAGTTGGTTGGTGAAGTCCACCAGCAGGATCGAGTTCTTGATCTCGATGCCGGTGAGTGCGATGAAGCCGACCATGGCGGTGAAGCTGAGGTTGTAGCCGGTGACGAACAGCATCAGCAGACCGCCCATGACGCCCAGCGGCACTACGGTGGCGACGATCAGCGTGGACTTGAAACTGCCGAACTCCAGCACCAGGATCGCCATGATGCCGAACACGGTCACCAGGATGGCGGTGCCGAAGCCGGCGAAGCTCTCGCCGCGGGCCTTGACCTCGCCCGCCACGACGTAGTGATAGCCCTCCGGCCAGTCGTATGCATCCAGCTTTTTCAGGATTTCGTGAGTTAGCTTCTCGGTGTTGTAGCCCTTCTGCGGATGCGCGGTGAGCAGCACGCAGCGCTCCCGTTGGTAACGATAGATGGCATTGGGTGCATCGATCAGCTTGGGGCTGGTGAGCTGCGCCATGGGCACCTGAGAGCCAGTTGCGGTGCCCACATGCAGGCCCTGCATGGCCTCGATGGTGGGGCGCCCCTGTAGCGGGCCGCGAACGACGATAGGGTAGGTGTCGCCGTCCCCCTCGCGGAAATCACCAGCTTGAAGGCCGGCGAAGGCGGCACGCACGGCTTGGTTCAGCTCCAATGGCGCCACACCCAGCAGGCCGGCCTTGACGGTGTCGATCCCCAGGTCCATGTCGACACGGGTGCGGCGCAGCGGGTTTCCGACGTCGCGCGTGCCCTGGGTTTCGGCGAAAATCCGCTCCACGTCCGCCGCAACCTTACGCAGTTGCGGGATGTCGTCACCGACCACGCGGATGGCGATCGGCGCGTCCATCGGCGGGCCGTTCTCGAACTCACGCAGCACGATCTCCGCGCCGGGAATCTTGTCGAATTCGTGGCGCAGGCGGTCGAACAAGGCGTTGGTTTCCTTGTTCTGGTAGCGCTTGAGTTGCACGAACAGTTCGGCGTAGCTGGAGTCGAATTCCCGGGGGAACAGGTTGTAGTAGATCTTGGGATTGCCGTGGCCGAGGTTGGCCATTACGTGGGCAATCTCAGGCTGCCTGAGTAGCAGCGCCTCCACCTCGCGCATAACGGCGTCGGTCCTGGCCAGGCTGGACCCATTGGGCAGTTCCACCTCCACCAGGAACTGCGGCGTATTGGCCTTGGGGAAGACGCTGAAGCCGATGGCCGGCACCAGCATGAAGCTTCCCACCACCATGGCAGCGGAGATCGCCACCGTAGTCTTGGGCCGCGCCAGCGCGCGGCGCAGCCAGGGAGAGTAGACGCGGTGGATCAGTCCCATCAGGGCGCGCAACACGGCGTTGCCTTCGGCTTCTTCATGCAGCGGCAGCACGCGGCTCGCCAGGAAGGGGATGATGGTCAGTGCCACGAACAGCGAGGCCAGCACCGTGAAGATCACCGACAGCGGCAGCGAGCGGATGAAATTGCCGGCGTTGCCGGGGAGTACCATCAGCGGCAGGAAGGCGAACAGCAATGTTGCGGTGCAGCCCAGCACGGCCAGCGAGATCTGGCGCGTGGCGAGCATCGCGGCTTCCTGGCGCTGGTGCCCCATACGCATGTAGCGCGCGATGTTCTCCACCACCACGATGGAGTCGTCCACCAGCAGGCCCAGGGCGACGACGAAGCCGGCGATGGACAGTTGGTTGAGGGAGAATCCGGCAAAGTGCAGCGCCGCAAGGCCCGTTGCCAATGAAAGCGGGATCGACACCATGACGATGCCGGCAGCGCGCAGGCCCAGCGGCAGCAATGTGATCAGCACCAGCACGATGGCGATGGCGAAATCCGCGCCCAGGCGCTTGAGGCGGTGGTCGACGTTGCGCGACTGATCGAAGCCCAGCTCCAGCTTGACCTCGGCCGGCAGCGTGCGCTGGAACTCCTCCAGCACCTGACCGATGGCCTCGCGCGTCACGAAGATGTTGCGACCATCCTTCTGGTTGGCCGTGACGAAGACGGCGCGCCGTCCGTCGAAGCGGGCGGTGTATTCGTCGGGGCCGTAGTCCCAGCGCACGTCGGCCACGTCGCGCACGCGCAGCAGGCGGCTGCCGTCGCCGGCCAGCACGGTGTTGCGAACCTCGTCCAGTGTTTCGTAGTTGCCGCTGGTCTGCACGTTGAAGCGGCGGCTGCCGTACTCCACCGAGCCGCCGGGGATGTTGGTGTTGCGTCCGCTGACGGCGTTCAGCAGCTGGCCGAGCCGTACATTGAGGCTGGCCATGCGCTTGAAGTCGGCCTCGACGCGCAGCTCGCGCTGCGGGAAGGCCCAGACCTCGGAGTCGCGCACACCGGGCAGGCGCTCGATACGGTCCTGCAGGTCGTCGGCCAGATCGCCCAGGGTCTTCCACGACACGGTGTCAGAGACCAGTGCCATCTGCACGATGTTGGTGTAGCCGGGATTGATGCGCTTGACCTCCAGGCGAGTGATGCCGCCGGGCAACTCGGTCCGCACGCTGTCGAGTTCGCGATTGATGTCATCGAATTTCTTGTCGACGTCCACGCCCGCGTCGAACTCGATGAACACCACGCCGACGCTATCGCGTGACGTCGACATCATGTCCTTGACGTCATCCAGCCGGTTCAGTGCATCTTCGATCGGCTCAGATATCTCGCGCTCGATTTCGTATGGGTCGGCGCCTGGGTAGATGGTGATGATCTGGAAGGCCGTGATCGGAAAATGTGGATCTTCGGTGCGGGGCATGTCACGCCAGGCATTGAGGCCCAGGGCGCAGAGCAGCAGGAAGATCAGGACCGTGAACTGCGGGTTGCGGACCGAGAAATCGGAGATTTTCATCGGTGGCTCCTCAGGGCTTGGCGGCAGCTTCCGCGGTCACCAGGACCTTGTCGCCGTCGCGCAGGTACACGGCGCCCTCGGTGACCACGGCCCGGCCGGCCGGCAGCGGCTGCGCCAGCGCGGCGCGGTCGCCGGCGATGAAGGCCACCGGTACGCGGTGCGCCTTCACCTGGTTGCCGCCCTTGGGCAACAGGTAGACCAGCATGTTGCGCTGGTCGCCCTCCACCAGGGCGGCGAGCGGGATGTACTGCAGGGTTTCACCGTCGGCGCTGCTGCGGATCTCGGCGCGGCCGATCAGGCCGCTGACGAAGGGCGTCTGGCCGGGGTCGAAGGCGATGTCCACGCGGTAGGTACCCATGCGCGGGTCGGCGGCGCGGCTGACTTCCTGCACCTTGCCGGCGAATTCCTTGCCGGGGAAGGCGTCGAAGCGCAGCACCGCGCTGTCGCCGCTCTTCAGGCGCACCACTTCGCGGTCGGCCAGGCCCAGGCGCAGCACCATGCCGCTGCCGGTGTCGCCCAGGGTCAGCACCGGCTGGCCGGCGGCCACCATCTCGCGCGATTCGGCGAGGCGGCGCAGCACGGTGCCGCCGGTGGGCGCGACGATGCGGGCGTTGTTGCGGGCGAAGTCGGCGCTGGACAGGCCGGCGCGGGCCACGCGCTCGGCGGTGGTCAGGTCGTCGAGCTGCTCGCGGGTCAGCACGTCGTCACGGAACAGTTTCTCGCCGCGCTCGAGGTCACGCTTGGCCTTGAGCCAGCCTTCGCGTGCCTGGGTAGAGCCGGCGTCGACCTGGGTCAGTTCCAGCGTGGCGAGGGGCTGGCCGGCCTTGACGGTGTCGCCCTCACGCACGCCGAGTTCGCGGATGATGCCGGGCACCATGAAGGACAGGCGCGTCTCGTCGCGGTAGGCGACCACGCCGTTGCTCTCTACCGGCGGCGTCGCCGGGCCGCTCTCCGGCAGGGCGATGTGGACGTTGCGCGGCGGTGCCTCCGGCACGGCGGCGGGCTCGCCGGAGCCGCAGGCGGCGAGGAACAGGGCGGGCAGCAGGATCAGGACGGGGCGCATGGCTCACTCCGCAAGGTGTTGGGCCGGCAGCGGGTAGGCGGCCGTGGCGTATTCGAGTTCCGCGGCCCGCGACAGCGCGGCCTGGCGGGCAATGACGAGGTTGAGGCGGGCGTCGGTCTGTGCGCGCTCGGCGTCGAAGAACTCCACCTGCGAAAGCTGGCCGGCGTCGCGCTTGCGCGAGGAGATGCGGAAGCTCTCGTCGGCGGCGTCCTGGCGTGCGCTGGCGCTGTCGACGGCGCGCAGCGCCACGGCGAGGTCCTCGCGCGCGGCCTGCTCGGCCATGGCCAGCTTCTGGCGCAGGTCTTCGCGTTGCGCCTTGAGGCTGGCGGTCTCGGCGGCGGCCTGCGCCTGCTGCGCGCGGCGCAGGCCGAAGTCGAACACCGACCAGTTCAGCACCAGCGAGGCCAGCGAGAAGTCATGGTCGCGGTCGAAGTTGTAGCGCTCGCCCTCGATGCCGTAGTCGGCGCCCAGGGCCAGCGTCGGCCAGCGGCCGGCGCGCGCGGCGCGGCGCTTGGCCTCGGCGGCGTCGACGGCGTGCTCGATCTGGCGCAGCTCGGGGCGGCTGCGCGTGGCGGCGGCTGCATCGGCGATGCGGCCCTCGGCCGGCGGCAGTTCGACCGGCGTATCCAGCGGCTGGCCGCGCAGGAAGTTGAGGTAGCGCTGCGCCTGCTGGGCCTGCGCCCGCGCCAGGTCCAGGCGCTGCACCACGGCCAGGCGCTCGGCGTCGGCACGCAGGCGGCGGTCGCGGGTGGCCTTGCCGGCGTCGAGCAGGGACTGCGCGACGCGCACGTTCTCCGACAGGGTGCGCTCGCTGGATTCCAGGATCATGATGCCGGCGCGTGCCTGCGCCAGGGCATAGGCCGCCTGCTTGACGTCGCGCACCAGGGTGCGGGCCAGTGCTTCGCGCGCGGCGGTCTCGGACTGGTACAGCGACTGGCGCGCGTCGATGGCGTTGTCCAGTGCCGGTGCGAACAGCGGCGCGGTCAGCGACAGACGCGTGTCCTGCTCCTTCTCACGCAGCAGGTCGATGCTCTGGTTCTGGATCTGCGGGAAGTTCTGCGTGCCGGTGAGCTGGTTGAGCGTGGTGTAGACCGGGTTGAGCAGGTCGCCAGCGGGGAAGTCGATGGTGCGGCCGCCGTCGGCTACGGTGTAGCGCGCCTTCAGGTCGAGCTGCGGCAGGCGCTGGGCGCGTGCTTCTCGCAGCGCCTCGAAGCGCGCGTTCACGGACTGGTTCTGTGCGCCCAGGCTGGCGTTGTTGGCCAGCGCCTCGGCGATGAAGCCCACCAGCGGGTCGTCCTGCACCGCGGCGGCGGTGACGGTAGCGGTGCTACTCAGGCCCAGCGACATCGACAGCTGCGGCGCCGGCGCGGCCTGTGCGGTGCCCAGCACCAGCAGTGCCCCGCCCGCGGCGGTGGACAGGCGCGGAATCGCGTTACGCATGTCGTTCTCCCCCTTCCAAAAAAGTGATGGGCTCAGGTGCGCAGCGAGCGCAACCCGAACTCCATGCTGTATTGCAGGAACTGATCAAGGCCGAACCCTTCATCGGTGATCAGCGAGGCTTTGGTTTGCGCCAGCTGGATCACGCCATGGGTCAGGCCCCAGAGCGTGATCGCGGCGAGCATCGGGTCCCCGATGTCCTTGCGGATCGAGCCGTCGGCCATGCCGGCGAGCAGGCTCTTGACCGTGACCTCATGGACGCTGCGTCCCACGCAGAGCACATCGTGCTCGGTGGAGCCCGGCGCAGTGGCGGCCAGCGGATGCCCTTCGAAGCGGGCTAGTGCGGCGAAGCGGAACGGCGATTCCGCGGCAAACTCGATGTAGGAGCGGCCGATGGCCATGACCTGGTCGATGCCGCGCGCCTGCGTGGCCGCGGCGGCCTCGAAGCGCTCGCGCAGCAGGCTCAGCACGCGCTCGCAGATGGCGAAATAGAGATCGGTCTTGTCCTTGAAGTAGGTGTAGACCAGGGCGCGCGACACGCGGGCGTCGCGGGCGATCTCCTCCATCTTGGCCAACTCGAAACCCTTGGCCGCAATCACCCGCTCCGCCGCGTCGATGATTTCCTCGCGGCGGCGTTCCTTCTCTTCCTGGCGGCGTTGCTGGCTCAGCGTCATGGGCGGCAGGTTAACTACAAACCGCGCGGTATTCAACACGTGTCCAGTGTTTGGACTTATGTAGTAAATCCTACCCAGTCCGGACACAATTACTTTACAAGTAATTGAAAAATAATGATTTATTGTACAGATCCGAGCCTGGGAGAGAGAGCCTGATGCCGGGGCCGCTGGCGGCCTTCCAGAAGGCGGGATGCTCCCGCCCAAGGGGATTTTCGGGGTCAGGCGGGGGTCGGGAGGTTGTGGGTCCAGGCGTATTCCTGGATCCGCTCCCGGATGCGCCAGCCGTCCGGGCCGCGGACGAGGTGGTCGCGATACCAGAGGCCGGCAAAGAGCACATGGTCCTGCCCCTGCGGGCCGGCGCTGACCATCATCACCTGGGCGGCAGTGCGAACGCGGGCTTCGTCGCCGGCGAGGTCGACCCGGGACGTGGAGATGGTGTGCTGGCAGCCGCGCATGGAGGCGAGCACGCCGGCGAGATAGGCCTGCATGTCCGCCACGCCGCAGCAGGGGCCGCCGAAGGCGCGAAAGTCGAGAACGGCGCCGGCGGTGAACAGCGCGTGGAACGTGGGCCAGTCGCGTTCGTCCAGCGCGTGGCAGTAGCGCACCAGCAGGTCCTGGATGTGCTGGCGGTCGGCGAGGGCTTGCGGGGTCATGGTGGGCTCCGGCGTGGAAACTTTGCCGAGAGTGACGGGACTTGCCGTGGGTGACCTCACCTGAGTGCGGGAGGAGCGCAGGGCGGGAGCATCCCACCCTGCGTGTTCTCTTCAGGATTCCGCAAGGCGGGATGCTCCCGCCCCACGGTTGGGCTCAGGGGCGCCGCTTCTCGTTCTTCTGGCTGGCCGGGTTCTTCTTTTCTGTGGCGGGCGCGGCCTTCTTCGGCGGCACGGCCTTGAGCTGGTTGCTGACGAACCAGGGCTCGCCGTTCTTGTCGAGGTAGAGGCGCTGCATCTCCTCGACGTTGAAAGGGCGTGACCCGATGCGGCCGAAGACGGCGATCTGGTGGCCGGTTTCGTCCACGGCGCGGTCGCGTTCCAGGCCCTTGCTCAACGCTAGAGCCGGCTTCACGGTCTGGCGATGGGCGATCCAGACCGGGCGCGGCTCCGGCGAGAAGCCGTAGAACTTGGGCTGGGTGTCGGGTGCGGTGAGCTGGATCACGTGCAGGCCGCTGGCGGCATCGGCGACGTAGGCGAACAGCGAGGCGTTGGTGCTGCCCACGGTGATGTCGCGTGCGTCCTGGATGCGGCCGTCGGCGTCGTAGCGCTGCAGCAGCGCGGGGGCCTCGGGCTTCTCGATATCGACGATGGCGATGCCGTCCTTGCCGGCGGCGACATAAGCGTAGGTGCGCGCCAGGTGGACGCGGTGGGCGTCGGCCAGCGGCACCAGGGCGCCGGCGACCACGCGTGGCTGCGCGGGCTTGGTGATGTCGATGGTCTGCAGGCCGGCACCGGTGACGGCGAAGAGGTAGCGGAACTGTACGGCGACGCTGCGGACGTCCTGCAGCGGGATGGTGGCCTCGATCTGTGGCTTCATCGGGTCGTTGAGGTTCACCACCACGATGCCGGCATCCGCCGAGACGTAGGCGCGGTGGCCGGCGAGCACCACGTGGCGCGCACCCTTGAGGGCGCCGCCGCCGTTCCAGGTGAGGGCGCGCTTGAGGTAGTTGTTGCGCGGTTCGCCATCCTGCAGGGTATCGACGTTGACCAGGATCAGGCCCTCTTCCGCGTCGCTGATGACGGCGTAGTGGTAGATCGGGTGGAAGGGCTGTTCCTGGTTGACGATGCGCATCAGGTCGCCCTGGTTGCGCAGCGGGTTGATCGGCTGGTTGGTGGGCAGGGCCACGCAGCTGGCGTTCTTGGAGCCGATGTGCAGGTCCTGGCCCAGGAACGAGAACGGTGCGGTGATGATGCGCTGCGAGAAGCCCTTGTTGGCGATGCTGGCGACGTCGTAGGCGCGCATGCCGCCGCGGCCTTCCGCGGCATAGAGGTATTCGCCGCGCAGCTGCAGGCACTGCACCGGGCCGCGGGCGGAGTGGTCGTGCGATTCAGGCAGCTTGCGGCCGCGCGCTTCGTGGGCCTTGTACCAGCCGGGGTAGGCGTAGCGGTGCAGGTAGGAGCCGATCACGGCCTGCGGCTCGTCCCACTCGGTGACCTGCACGGCCTCCACGGCGCCGTCCAGGCCGAGCCAGGCGTTGAAGCCGACGAAGCTGACGAAGTTGGTGCCCAGGCCGACCAGGGAGGTCATCCAGGCATTGTTGTCGCCGTTCTTGGAGAGGTGGCAATCCTCGCAGGTCTTGGTCTCGGTCTTGCGCTCGGTGTGCGGGTAGTGCGGCGCGAAGGCCTGCGAGGAGAAGCCGCTGGCCGATACCGGCGCCTGCTGAATATAGATGCGTTCGCGGTTGGAATTGGTTGAGGACAGCACCAGCGCCGAGGTGGAGCGGACGGGCGCGATGCGGTTGCCCTTGGCCTCGCCGTGCTTGCCGATCATGTAGAAGTCGTCGCGCGCCACCTGGGGGTTGTAGGTGGCGTAGTTGCGGCTGTCGCCGCCCTCGAAGTGGTTGCGTGGCGTCTTCCAGTTGGCCTGGATCGGCAGGTGGCAGCCGAAGCAGGAGGTGGTCCAGGAGGTGTGGCAGGTGATGCACATCACCTCGTCGTCCTTGTGGGCGCGGTTCTCGGGCGCCACGTCGGTGCCGAAGAGCTGGTTGATGGTGTCCTTGGACATCAGCTTGGCGCGCGCGGCCTTCTCGTTGTAATGCGAGTTGCCGGGCGTGACCGAGTCCTTGACCAGCGAGACCTCCCATTCCTTCTTTGGGTCCAGCGCGGAGCGCTGGTAGAGCTTGTTGCCGCGCCACTCGAAGCGTTTGCGGCCGTCCTGCACGCGCAGGCGGGCCATGTCGCTGCCGCCCGGCGGGGCGGCGGGGCCGGAGGTCTTCAACGTGGGATAGCGGTCGGCGGTGCCGTGGCAGTCCTGGCAGTCGATCTCCACGGCCTGCGCCACCTCGCCGTAGATGTGGCCGTTGCCGTGCGAGTCCTGCGAGAAGTGACAGTCCACGCAGTGCATGCCCACGTCGACGTGGATGGAGGACATCTGCACGGTCTTGCTGAACTTCTTGGGGTCGTCGTCGGCGACGATGTTGCCGTCCTTGTCCAGCAGGTTGCCCTTGCGGTCGCGCTTGTGGATGGCGCGGAAGTTCCAGCCGTGGCCGTGGTAGTCGGCGAACTGCGTGTCCTTGATGTCCGGGTTCAGCTCGGAGACCTTGTCGAGGAACTCGCGCTTGCCCCAGTTGCCGCGGATGGCCGCTTCCTCGGGGTTGCGCATGTTGATCTTGTGGATCTCGGCGCTGTCCGGGTACTTCTGCTCCTTGGGCCACATGTGGCTGGCGCCGGTCTCGTAGTCCCACATGGTGTAGCCGAGCATCGAGTTGAGGAAGATGTTCGGCTGGTGCATGTGGCAGATCATGCATTGGCTGGTGGGGATGGCCCGGGTGAAGACGTGCTTGAGCGGGTGGCCTTCCTCGTCCTTGGGGATGGTGGGGTCCTTGGTTTGCGTCTTGCCGGTGTGGCCTGCAGAGGCATAGCCGGCGGAGTGCCGCGGATCGCGGTCGTTGGCGTAGACCACGTGGCAGCCGGAGCAGCCGGAGGAGCGGTAGTCGCCTGGCTGGTCGTTGGTGCCCAGAAACCAGGAGAAGGGATCGTTGAGGCGCGTCTTGTGCATGTTCAGCACGGGCACGGCGATGCGCAGGCCGGTGCCGGGGCCGCGGTTGGACTGCTTGATGTCCGGACGGCCCGGTTCTTCCAGGCGCTGGATGTTGCCGCCGGTGTTGGGGTTGGCGGTCTCCGGGAACAGGCTGAAGATGTTGCGGCCGCCGCGCTCGAACACGCGGAACACGTCGGCTGGAGGGACTACCTCCCAGGCCGGCAGCGGGTAGAGCGCTTCCAGCGCGCCCTTCTTCTGCATGTTCTCGTCCGGCTTCACCGGCGCGTCGAGGCGCGCCTGGATGCCCTCGCGGGTGTAGGACTCGCCGGTGACGTAGCGCTTGAACGGCAGGATGCCGTTGTTGTACGCGGCGCCACCCCAGAGCATGGCGCCGGTGGACATCAGGCTGCGCTCGGCGGCCTCGATGATCGGCAGGTGGCAGGCGCCGCAGGCTTCGCGCGCCACGCGGTAGTCACCGGGATTGACGAAGCGGGTGAACTCCGGCGCTTCCTTGTTCAGCAGGGCGAAGCTGTGCTCGGGGTTGCGGCTGGAGGGCCAGTTCCAGGCCTTGGGGTACAGCGGCAGCACGTGCGCCTGCGCCAGAGTGTCGATGTAGGCGGCGTCCTTGCGCTCCAGGCCGGGTTTGACGAAGACCTGGGCGTTGCCGCCGTGGCAATCGGTGCAGCCCAGCACCACGGCCGGATTGGCGTGCATGGTGTGCTGGTCGCTGGCGGTGTGGCAGGACTGGCAGCCGGCCGACTTGGCCTCGGCCTGGTCCTGGCGCTGGAAGCGCGGTGCGAAGTCGGCGATGACGTAGCTGCGCTCCACCGGCTTCTCACCACCGGCGGCCGGGGCCGGTCCGGCCAGTGCGATCAGCAGCAGGGCGGCGAGCAGGCGCATGTCAGTAGGAGAAGATCAGGTTGGCGAGCACGGAGTAGCCGTCCTCGTCGGGGTAGAGCGCACGGAAGCCTTCGCCGGGCAGCAGCACGGCACCGGACAGGCGCAGGATGATGTTCTGGGTGAAGAAGGGGCGCCAGGTGGCCGACACCGACAGGTCCCAGCCGATCTCGCGGCCGATGCCGCCCTGGCTGCGCATCAGCTCCAGGATCGCAGTGTCGTCGAAGCGCAGGTAGTTGGCGTTGCCGAAGATGCGCAGCTGCGGCGTGATGTCGAAGTCGGCACCGGCACCCACCAGGATGATGCCGGGGTTCTCGAAGTTGGACTGGCCGAATTCCTTGCTGGGGCGCAGGTTGGCGAGCACGCCGTTGAACTGCGACAGCGCCACGCCGCCGCCGCCGATCAGCGGCACCGGGCGGCGAATCCAGAAGCTGCTGTCGGCGCCGGCGAAGATCGGGTTCTCGAAGATCGCGTCATAGCCGGTGGCGGTGTCGTCGTAGGGGTCGCGGTCGCCGCTGCCATAGAGGGCGCTGAGGCGCAGGCGCATCCAGTCCATGTCGTAGGACGCCTCGGCCGCGGCGAAGAAGCCGCGGATGTCGCGCGTCTTGTCGAAGAACACGCCACGGTCCTGCCGACCCAGCGCCGCATAGGCCGAGGTGGTCAGGTTGAGACGGCCGAAGTGGCCGTCGCCGTTGTAGCCGAGGTAGACCACGTCGTACTCGCGCGTGGTCTCGGTGCCGATCACAGCGGGGCGTTGCAGGAAGCCGTTCTTGTCGTAGAAGCGGCCGCTGTCGCGGTTGCGGTTGTAGGCGATGATGCCCTGCGAGGTGAAGCCGAACACCGGCGTGTCCTGCCGGTAGAGGCTGAACAGGAAGATATCGTCGTCGCGCAGCGCCGCGCTGATGTCGTTGAGGCCGCTGTTGGTGTCCTTCTCCAAGCGGCGGATCCAGGCCAGGTTGTACTGGTAGCGGTTGTTGGCGCGCGTGCCGAACAGGCGGATGGCCAGCTGGTTGTCCTGGAACAGGAAGCCGCGGAAGTCGCTGGAGAAGGGCTGGATGCCGAAGCGGATGCTGTCGAAGTCGTAGTGGTCGGAGACGGCGCGCAGGTCGAAGTCGGCGAACAGCTCCTGGATGCCGACGAAGGAGTCGCGGCGGTCCAGGCCCTTGGCGGGATTGATGTTGATGGCGCCGGCTTCCTGCACGGCGGTGTAGTTGTAGTTGATCACCGGCGTGAAGCGCAGCTCGACGTCGGGCGGCCGGTAGACCGTGTCGCCCTTGATGTAGGCGGCCGACAGGATCAGGTTGCTGGCCAGCGTGTACTGCTGCGGCCGGCCGAAGAGGTCGAGCAGGCCGCCGTTGCCGGTGCCGTTGCCGCCGATGGGCGTGGGCTGCTCGCGGTATTCGTAGACGCTGTCGAGCGTGGCGTTGAACGAGAGGAAGTGCTGGTTGCCCCAGAGCGGCTTGTCGCCCTTCCAGGTGTTCTGGTTGTACGGGTCCCACCAGCGCTGCGGCACCAGGCCCAGCGAGTTGAGGATGCGCCAGCGGTCCGGCACCGGCATCTTCTCGTACTGCTTCCAGGGCTCGGGCATGGCCACCGGTGCCAGCCGCGTCATGCGGTTGGGGTCCGGCAGCGCCTCGGGCTCGGGTGGAATGCTGCGCGGGTCCACGTCCGGGCGGCGGCGCTCGGGCGGCACGATCGGCGCCGGGGCCGTGCCGAGCGAGGGCAGCGTGAGAGTGGTCTTGGGGCTGGGATCGGGCGCCCAGGCCGGCACCACCTTGGCGGTGGCCGTCCCGGGAGCCGGAACGGGCGGGGGTGCGCTTGCGGGGGCGGGCGCCTGCTGCAGCGTGAGGCCGGAGGCCATGGCGGGAGCCACTGCCACGGGCTCGGGCGTGGGCGCTGGAGCGGGTGTCGAGGCGGCGGGCGTCGTCGCCGGCACCGGGGCTTCCTGCGGCGCGTTGAGCAGCGCGCGTGCATTGCCGGGCTCGCGGGCCAGTTTCCGCGCCAGCTCGGGGTCGATGCGGCGCACGTCCTCGTCGGCGGGTACCGTCAGCATGGCGCCGGGGCGCAGGCGTTCCATGTCGCCTTCGATGAAGGACTTGGGGTTGGCGCGGTACAGCGCGGCGGTCATCTGCCAGGTGCCGATGCGGGTCTTGTCCGGGCGCAGTTCCCAGGCGATGCGCGCCAACTGCTCGCCGCTGCGCACCGGGCCATAGAGATACGGCTCCGCGGCGGCCTGTGCCGCGAGGCTGCTGCCCAGCAGCGCGGCGATGGCCAGCTTGCGGAAGGGCAGGATGCTCATAGGCCGGTGCAGACGTTCTGCTCGTTGCTGTCGAGGAAGGGCTTGAACGGACAGACGAGGTAGCGCAGGTTCACGTCGCCGACGCGCAACTGGTCGGCGCGGATTGCCTTGGGCGCGTTGCCGATGGAGCCGCCGGGCAGCTTGCCGACCGCATCGTTGGCGAGGAAGGGCAGGAAGTCGTCCTGCTCCAGGCCGTCGCCGGACAGGCCGATGGCGCCGATCAGGGTGCCGCCGCGATAGATCGGGAAACCGCCGGCGAACAGCGTGATGCCGTTGGCGATCTTCGGGATAGGGTTCTGCACCGGCTCGAAACCGGCGGTGATGCCCTGGTAGCCGGTGCAGCCGATGCCGACATCGGTGGGCGCCAGGCCGACCACGAAGGCGATGTGGCGGATCACCGCGTTGTAGACCAGGTCCAGCTCCAGGCCGGTGGAGAAGATGCTCCACTCGCCGGCCGGCTTGCTCAGCGGGCCGGGCGGGTTGCCGTCGATTCCGTCCGGGAAAAACGGCCGCGAGATGTTGCCGACCGCGCGCGTGGACCAGGCGAAGGCGCCGTCGTCCAGGCCGGTGGGCTGGTTGAAGAACGTGCGGAAGGCGGTGACGTACTGGCCGATGGATTCGGTGCGCAGGCTGGCCACGGCAGGGCCCGGCGCCAGGTACTCGGCGTCGGGCAGGGCCTGCAGCGCGGTACCGGAGCCGGCGGCGGAGAACAGGATCGAGGTGCGCGCCTTCTGCACGGTGACGTCGGTGGCATCCACCAGGGCATCGCGGGTGCGTGCCACGCCGACGACGGCGCCGTTGGTGTCGACGACGACCACATGGATGCCGGCGCTGGCGCCGAAGGGCCGGCGCACCTGGCTGCGGGTGCGGTTGGCCAGCGCTACGGAGGTGGACAGCAGATCCTTGACCTCCTGCTGCGTCAGCAGGCCGTCGGTACCGTTGATGGGCGGGAAGCGGCGCGCATTGAACTCGTCCACCAGAACGAAGCCGTCCACGGCGGCGAGTTCCGGCTCGGTGATGAGGCTGGCCGGGCGGATGCCCGAGTCCGCCTGGCCGAAGGCGGTGCCGGCGCGAATGACCGGATCGGCATAGCCGCGGATGGTGAGCAGGCTACCCACGCCCGGCGGAATGGCGGCGAAGGGCGGCGCGGTGGCGGGATCGCGGAGGAGGTCGCCGAAGTCGACGTTGGCGTAGCGCAGCGTCTTGGCGTCGAGCGTGATGATGTCGGCGCGGCGGTCGCGCGGTGCGCCGAAGCCCCAGGTGGCGGCCACGGCGATCAGCTCGTCGAGATTGCGGTCGGTGCCGACGTCGTCCTTCACCAGGCCGTAGATGCCGTCGGCGATCACGGCGACGGCACCGACCACGGTGCCGTTCTTGTACAGCGGCAGGCCGCCGGGGTCGGCGGCGAAGCCGATCGGCGAGCGGTGCGGGCCCGGGTCCACGCCCACGCCGTTGTAGCGGCGCGAAATGTCGGAGCAGGGCAACTGGCTGATCTGCACGCCGAACAGCGGGCCGCCGGGGGTGAAGCGCTCTTCCAGGTTGAAGTGCTCCTGGATGATCTGGTTGGCGGTGCGCGTCGAGAAGGCATTGCCCTCCGACGAGAAGTAGGCGCCGGTGAGGGCCTTGGCGATGGCGCCCAGTTCCGAGGGCACGATCTCCACGCCGTCGATGCCGCCGCTGGCGCCGGTGCCGGAGGTGATGCGGATGGTCGTGGGTGCCCCGGCCATCTGGTAGGCCGCCAGCACGTTGCCGACGCGGTCGATCACCACGATGGTGGCGGGTGAGCTGCGCGCCTGCGCCTCCTGCACGCCCTGCGCGATGATCTGCTCCACGTCGGCGACGGTCAGGCGCGTAGGCGTGTCCTGGCAACGGCCGGAGCAGGGCACGGGCCCCACGCCGATGCCGACGCTGCCCGCCGAAGGCCCGCTGGCGCCGCCGCCACAGGCGGCGAGGGCCAGCGCGGCGAGGCCGGCAAGCGCGCGCAAGGCCCGATGGATCATTTCGGAAGTTCCTTCGCGGTGGGCGCAGGCACCTTGGCCGGCTTGGCCGCGCCGGCCCCATGCACGGCGTCCTGCGGCTTGATGCCCCTGGCCGGGCTGCCGAAGTGATGCGAGTCGGCGATGTGGAAGGCGTGGCACAGCGTGCAGCCGGACGGCACCTGGCGGTCACTGCCGGTGTCGCCGTGGCATTCGCGGCAGCTCTTGAGGTCGGGCAGCAGCACATCGGCGCTGGTCTTGGACTGGTCCGCACCATGGCAGTCGCTGCAGGGCTGCGCCTTGTGCGCGGCGTGGTCGAAGCGCGAGCCGTTGAGTGCGTGCTCCTGCAGGTTCACCGGTGCGATGGACCAGGCCTTCAGCGGATCGTCGCTGCGCTGCACCTCATGGCAGTAGTGGCAGGTGCGGCGTTCGAACACGTCGACCATGGTGCGGCGTGCCCGTGCGTCGGCCCAGTCCAGCGCCGCGCGGGCGCTGTCGCGCGGCAGCGTTTCGCCGGGGCGGCGGCGCTGCTGCACCACGGCCGGGGCCGAGCCGTCCATGACGCCGCCCTGCAGGGCCTTGGCGTAGTAGTAGTCGCGCACCACGCCCTGGATCTGCTCAGGCCGGCCATGCGGCAGCTTGCGGTCGGGGTCGTCCGGGTCGAAGTCCAGGCGGTGGCAGCTGGAGCAGTGCTTCTCCATGTTCACCGGCTCGAAGCTGACGCCGCGCGAATCCGCCTGGTGGCAGTCGGCGCACTGCATCACCACCTTGCCCTCGGGCGAGTCGATGCCCTTGGGGTTCAGGTGGACGTCGTGCGGGTAGATCAGGTTGGTGGCCTCGCGCAGCGTCGCCGGCGGCTGGCGCTGCTTGGTGAAGCTGAACTTGCCGGTCTTGGCGTCGAAGGCGGCGATGCGCGGCGCGAACTCCGGGTGTGCCTTGCTGAAGCTGGAGGCCGGCTGCAGCTTGGCGGCGGCAAACTCCTTGTCCGGATTGGCGTGGCAGTCCGTGCATAGCGTAGGCGACTGCGCGCTGATGCCGTGCGTACCGTTGTGCTCGCGGTGGCAGTCGGTGCACTGCTGGCCGGCGAGGGCGGGGTGATTGAGCATCGCCGTGTTGTCGCTGTGCTGCGCGGTGTCCTTGTGGCAGGCCAGGCAGGCGCTGTCGCGCACCTGGCGGAAGGGCGCTTCGTGGCAGGCGGCGCAGTCCTCCACGAAGTAGCGATGCACGCTGCTGACCGGGCCCGATAGCCAGATGGAATCGTCGAAGGGGATGCCGGACTTTGCCAGTGAGCGGTCACGCGGCGTTTCACCGGCCGGGCTGCTGCCGTAGCGCAGTGCCAGTGGCAGCAGCAGGCCGATGGTCAGCATCAGCAGCATCAGCCCCCAGGCCAGGCCGCGCAGCGACAGCCGCGTCTGGCTCAGGCGGGTCTTCAGCGAGGACCGGCGGGCTTGCAGGTCGGCGGCCTGGCTGAGCTTTTCCTCGTAGCCCAGCACCAGCTCGGGCACGCCGCCCACGGCGATGACCTCGAGCCGGAAGCGGCCGACCTCGATGATGTCGCCGGCCTCCAGCTTGGCGCTTTCCACCGGTGCGCCGTTGACCCAGACGCCGTTGGCGGACTTGGCGATCAGCAGCGGGCCGCGCCGGTCGTGCACGATCTCGGCGTGGGCCAGGGCCGCGCGCAGGTCGGGCGTGTAGACGTCCTGGTTGGTGCCGCGGCCGATGGTCAGGCGTTCGCCGATCAGGCCGCGCTCCGTGGCGATGCGTTGGTCGCCCTGCTGCTGGAAGCTCCGTATCAGGACACGCATGGGCGCGCTACCAGTAGAGGAATACGGAGATGACGTGCGCGGCCAGGGCCGCCAGCAGCGCCACCGTCAAGGGCACGTGGAAATACAGCCAGATTTGCATCTGCGCGTGCAGCTGAATGTCGCGGTTGACGCGCACGATCAGCGCGTTGCGACGGCCGATCAGCTCCATCAGCTGGCGCGACTTCTCGGCAACCTCGCCACGCTTCTTGGCCTGTGCGAGCTCACCGGCCATGAACATCACGGTGGAACTCTGCGGGTCGAAGGTCTTGGCGTTTGCAGCGCGTTCTTCGTCGGCCACGATCTTGCGCAACTCGTCGATCGCGCGCCGGCCCGGAGGCAGGGGGCCGAACAGCTGCGCCCACAGCCCGCCGCCCAGGCGCATGCGCTCGGTGGAGCGGGAGATGATGCGATGTACATCCGGCCCCAGCGGGTCGGCCATCTTCAGGGCCTGCTGGTTCAGGTCCAGGATCTCGTCGATCAGCGTCTCGCGGTCGGAGGTGCCCATGTTCTCGGTGATCAGCGTGGGCATGCGGGCATATACGGCGATGCCGAAGATGCCGCTGAGGATCACCATCAGCATCAGCACGTAGGCGATGGTGTGGATGTTCCAGCCGAACTGGAAGCCGGTGTGCAGCGTGGCGATGGTGATCAGCGCCAGGCCCAGGTAGACATGAGCCGAGAGCCAGCCCTTTACCGTGCCGGCGGTGGAGCTGTAGCGGCGCTTGCGCACGCCCAGCCAGGCCAGCCACACGATCAGGGTGGCGCCGATGGTGCCCAGGGTGTAGCCCAGCCAGCTGCCGCCGTTGGGGCCGTCTGCGGGATCATGCCCCCAGTAGACCAGGATGCAGATGATGCACAGCAGGCTGGCCAACTTGAGGTAGCGATAACCCCGGTGGCGCAGGAAGCTTCCGTGCGGCGTCTGGGCCATCAGCGGCCTCCCCGGTAGAGCTTCACGAACTGCTCGGGGCTGGCACGCATGGCGGCGCCGGTGGGGCAGGCGCGCACGCAGGCCGGACCGCCGTCAAGGTCCTTGCACATGTCGCACTTGGTCGCCTTCTTGGCGCTCTTGTCCTTCTTGACCGGATGGTAGCGGCCGGGCTCTTCGCCGCCGAACAGCATCCAGCGCCACAGGCTCGGCTTGGTCTTGCTCTGGATGCCCATCTGGATCACGCCGTAGGGGCAGTTGCGCTCGCAGTTGCCGCAGCCGATGCAGGCGTCGGTGATGTGGACCTCGCCGTTGGGGGCGCGCTTGATCGCGTCCGGCGGGCAGTCCTTCATGCAGTGCGGGTGCTCGCAGTGGCGGCAGGACGTTGGCACGTGCAGGTTGGCGAAGGTGGGGCCGGCCTCGCGCTTGAGGCGGCTGACGTTGCCGTGGGTGTCGGAGCAGGCCTTCTCGCACTGGTCGCAGCGCACGCACAGCGACTCGTCGATCAGCAGCACGTCGGTGGCCTCGCCCAGGCCCTGCGACATCATGAATTCGAGCACGTCGCCCATCGGGCGGGCCTGCGCCACGGCGTTCTGGGCCACGCGCGAGCGGTAGACCTCCTGCACGCGGTCGCGCACCTGGGTGCGCCGCATCATCAGTTCCTTGAACGCGACGCCGTCGAGCCGGATGGTTTCGGTGGCCACCGCGGCGCGCGCCGTGGCCGAGCGCGGCAGGTCGCTGACCAGGGCCATCTCGCCCACATACTGGCCGGCCGGCACGTAGGCCAGCACCACGTCCTTGCCGCCGATCTCGCGCGACACGGTGACCGAGCCCTTGCGGATCAGGTGCAGCGCGTCGCCAGCGTCGCCTTCGTTGAACAGCACCTCGCCGGGGCGGTACTGCCGTACCTCGGCGCTGCTGACCAGGTCGGCGATCTCCTCCGGCGGCAGCGTCGGCGCGATCTTGCCCTGGATGATGCGGCGCAGGAACACCTCGTCGATGACGCGCTTGACCGCGGCCACCGAGTTGATCAGCTTGTTCATCGAGCGGCGCGGCGTCTCGATCAGCACGCACTTCTCGCCGGCCCGCACCGTCGCCGAGCGGCGGCGGCCCGAGATCAGGCTCATCTCACCGAAGAAGTCGCCCTTGCCCAGCGTGAACTTCTTGGACGGGTCGGCCGGGTCCACCTCGATCTCCACTGTGCCGGAGACCACGGAGTAGAAGGTGTCGGTGTAGTCGTTGAGCTGGAAGATGATCTCGCCGTCCGCGGGCGCGCGGATATCGGAGTCGATCATGAACTCGCGCATCTGCAGCGGCGTCAGCGGCTTGAGGATCGGCACGCGGCGCTGCATGGTGGCCAGCGCTTCCTCGATGTCGGTGATGTCCGGCAGCACCGCGAACTTGTCGCGCAGCAGCGGCGTATCGGCCGGCTCCACCGTGCGACCTTCGATGAACTCGATGACCTCGTAGCCCTGGTTCATCGCCTGCTTGATCAGCGGGAAACCCGCCAGCGCGCCGATGATGTACAGGCCCGGCACGTTGGATTCGTACTGGGCCGAGACCGCCGGCACGCTGTTGGGGTCCTTGCTGGGAAACTGGATGCCGGTACTCTCGACGAAGGCACGCGGCGGCGTGGCGCCCAGGCGCGCGATCACGCGGTCCACCGCCAGCTCGGTCTCGCCCTCGTTGGTGGCCACGCGCAGGCGTTTGCCGGCGGGCGAGTCCTCCGCCGCTACCGGCTTGGTGTTGTAGAGGCAGGTGAGCTTGCCGTCCTCGATCGCCTTGAGGATGCCCGACAGGTTGCCGGGCTTGGCGCGGTCGAACTCGTCGCGGCGGTTGAGGATGTAGACCTTGTTGTTATCGGCCAGGGCGATGGCGTTCTCGATGGCCGCGTCGCCGGCACCGACGATGACGATGGTCTCTCCCTTGTATTCGTCCGGATCGTCGAGCTGGTACTGCACCCAGTCCAGATCCTCGCCGGGGCAGCCGAGCTTGCGCAGGTTGCCCTGCAGGCCGATGCCCAGCACCACCGCCTCCGCCTGCAGCGTGCTGCCGCCGTCGAGCGTGATCGTGAAAGCACCCTTTTGGCCGCTGATGGCGCTGACCCGCGCACGATGCGCGATGTTGACGCCCAACGCCGCCGTGCCGCTGTTCCAAGCCTCGAGGATCGCCTCGCGCTTGCCGGCGGTGAAGGTCAGTGGCGAACGCAGCGGCAGCACGTCTGGCTCGGCCATGACGTGCTTGCCCTTCTGGTATCGATAGATGGTGTTCGAAAGCCAGCTCTCGGCTTCCAGCAGCACATGCGAAATGCCCAGCTCCGCGGCGCGCGCGGCAGCAGAAAGGCCGGCAGGGCCGGACCCGACAATCGCGATCTTGACGCTCCCTTGGACCATACCTGGCTCTTTTTGGCTCGGCTGGCGGCCTGAAACCTACTTTAGGCGCATTCCAACGAGTGGCGCCAGTGATGCAGTGCGCAGTTCGGCGACATCGTTTGTACGAATGTGACGCTCCGCACGTCGGATACGGCGGATTCGTGGAAAGTGCGGGAGCAGGCAGTAGTGGGGTGGATCGCCTGCGTTTATATTGGCCCATAGCCAGCTGCCGATCGGAGCTCGATCCATGCGACGCCACTATTCTGTTGCGCTCAGTCTTGCACTGCTGTTGTCGGTGCTCGTGCCCGTGGGCGCCGCGCCGGCGCCCGATCGCAACCTCGGTGTTGCCGACTGCGCGGGCAGTACCTGTCACGGCTCCATCCGTCCCTTCGCCGATCGGCAGATCCGCCAGGACGAATATTTTGTCTGGCAGCGCAAGGATGCCCACGCCTCCGCCTGGAAGACGCTCTTCACCGAGCGCTCGCGCCGCATCGCCGGCCAGCTCGGCCTGGGCGCGCCGCACGAGGCGCAGGCCTGCCTGGTGTGCCACGCCCATGCCCCGCCCGCCGAAGCCCGCGGTCCGCGCTTCCAGTTGGAAGACGGCATTGGCTGCGAGGCCTGCCATGGCCCGGCGGAGCGCTGGATCGCGGCGCACGTCAATGAACTGAAGAGCTCTGAGGAGCGGATCGCCCACGGCATGACGGCGACCTGGGACCCGAAGGTCCGCGCCGAGATGTGCAGCGGTTGCCACCTGGGCGACAACTCGCACCCGATGACGCACCAGATCATGGCGGCCGGCCATCCGCCGCTGCTGTTCGAACTGGACACCTTCACGGCGCTGATGCCGCCGCACTGGGACGTGGATGCCGACTATCGCCAGCGCAAGCCGGTGACCGACACCGCCAGCAACTGGCTGGAAGGTCAGATAGCGGCGACCGATGCCTGGCTGGCGCGCATGGAGAGCGGGGCGCTGGGCCACGGGCTGTTCCCCGAACTGGCGCTATTCGACTGCGATGCCTGCCACCACTCGATGAACGGCAACCGCTGGCGCGCCGACCGCACGCCGGGTCTTGCGCCCGGCCAGGTGCCGCTGGCGGACCAGCCGCTGGTGCTGGTGCAGGCCTGGGCCGGCGTGATGGCGCCTGGCGTGGCCGAGGCGATGGGCGCGCAGCGCGCGCTGCTCTACCAGCAGTACCAGACCGATGCCTCGCGCCTGCGCGAGCAGGCCGGCGAGTTGCGCGGCTGGCTGCGGCGCGAGGCCTGGGGCCGCCTGCGACAGGGTTCAGCGGACGCGGGGCAACTACGCCAGGTGCTCAAGCGCGTGGCGCAGAATGCGGAGAACGCACAGGGCGGCGACTTCTACTACGCGCAGCAGACGGCGATGGCGGCGCAGGTGCTGGCGGCGGCCATCGGTGAGCGTGGCGGCGGCAACGGCGCGCTGAAGGGGCCGACGGATGCGCTGTATGAGTCGGTGAAGAATCGTGATCGCTTCCAGCCGGAGGAGTATCGCAAGGCGTTGGGGCGCTTGAGTGCGGCGTTGAGGTAGCTGCGCGCACATATATATGTGTGCGTTGCTGGCTGAGGCTTTCACTCTTCGACGGACTGAGGCTGTTGAATTGACCAACCCACCGTTCATGCCGAGTGCCGCGCAGCGGCGTATCGAGGCACGCACCTGAGGTGGCGGTCCTAGACCGCTCAGGTGTCGTTGCTCTTTGAAGGTTTATTTCGCCTAAGGGCGACTTACTTCTCTTTGCTTGTCCAAAGAGAAGTAAGCAAGAGAAAGGACCCCCAGGTCCGAGCGGCCCCGCTGATGCGGGGCAACCTGCGCGGCGGTCGGTCGCCGACGGGTCGGGCCCACAGGCCATCCCTGGCCTGAGGCCCCTCGGCCGGACATCCTGTCCGGCTCGACCCTGCGCCCGACCACCGCGCAGGCACTCGCACATGGGACCCCAACGTCAACAGCATGCGCTCACGCTCACCAAGACTTGGGCAGCGTCGCGTCGCCTTTCTTCGCTTATGCCTTTCCTGCCCGCCAGAAAAGCAAAACCCCTCTTCCTTGCGGAAGAGGGGTTGTAAGCATGGCGGTTGTTTCATTCGCTACCGCGAGAAGCTGACCCCCAACCCCACTCGCGTGACCTCGCGGTTGTAGTCGATCAGGCTCTCGCCGTAGCCCTGCCAGACGTAGAAATTCCAGAAGGCGTAGTTGGACAGCGGCGCGCTGTAGCTGAGGTTGATGGCGCCCTTGCCGGTGCCCGGGTTGAAGCGGCCGAGCATGCCCAGGCGGTGGCGGCGGGCGCCGAACAGGTTGCGCTGCACCTGCAGCTCGCCGTAGCCGTAATAGTCCTCGATATCCGGGTTGTCGTCGCGCTTGGGGTCGTCGATCGGGCGATCATCGTCCTCGGGCAGGCGGTACCAGAGCTTGAGGTAGGCCAGGGTATTGGGGTTCTCCCAGAAACCGGCGGCGTAGATGCGGTTCCAGCTGCGCGAGTCGGGAATCTCCTTGCCGTTGGACTCGTGCTCGGCACCCAGGTCCAGGCCCCAGGTCTTGATGCGGTCGTTGGGCTTCCAGCGGTAGAACACTTCCGGGTTGTAGTTGGTTTCGCGGAAGGGGCGCGAGCGGTCGGCGTCGAACACCTGCCAGAACGACTTCTGCGAGTAGGCGAAGTAGAAGTTGGAGCCGAGGATGCGCTGCTTGAAGCTGATCTGGAAGTAGGTCTCGGCTTCCTTCTCGCCGTCCTCCAGTCCCTCGACCCAGCTAACCGGCAGCAGAAACATCGGCCGGTGGAAGGACAGGCCCGGCTTCTCCGCCACCAGCGCGAACACCACCGGGTCGCGCCGCAGGTTCTCGAAGAGCAGCGCGTTGTCGTCCACCGCTTCCTTGGGCGCTACGGTGATCACCGGCAACTCCTCGCCGGTGAGGTCGGGTTCGGGCGAGCCCAGGTTCGGCTCCGACTTGCCTCCGTCGGTGGACGGCAGCTTAGTTTCCGCCGGGATCTCGATCGGCTCCTTGTCCTCGGCCGGGGCAACGGCGGGCATCAGCAGGGCAAGGGCGAGCAACGCGATGCGCATCGGTTCAGGTCTCCATCAACGAAAAAGCCCGCAAAAGCGGGCCTGTACGGGAACCGGCTCCTCACTGGAATCAGTGGGCCAGGGCATCCACGTAAGGCTTCATCACACGCTCGACACGGCACAGCTTTGCAAAATGCCAGAGCTTCTTCATGTTCAACGTCCGCTCGTTCATTGCCGAGCGCAATGCATCGACCGCGATATGCGGACCGATCTTGTTGCGGAACTTGAAGAGGTCGGCGAGCGTCTTTTCCAGACTGTAGACGCGAACCTTGACGTTTTCCACCACGTGCGTCTCCACGCCCTCGGTGAACGCGGGGCCGCCGAGGCGTGCCACCTTGATCTCCGGGTAGTCGACGCGCGGCCGCGCGGCGCGGCGCTCGATGGCGACATAAACCTCGTCGTTGTTCTGCTCGCCGATGCCGTGGAAGGCAAGCGCGGAGCGCAGGCAGATCACGCCGTTGGGAACTGCGCGCCCGACGATGGCGAGCGAGACGCTGGCGTCGACGTTGGTGTCGGCGAGCACGTAGCTGCCGCGTCCAACTTTCTTGATCAATCCTTTATCGCAGAGACGACGCAGGTATTCCGCCTGGATGCCATGCGGAACCAAATCCTTCGGACGCAGCACACCGAGCTTTTGTGCAAGCTGGATGATGCGTTCGGATTTGCTGTGCTCGTCCATCGGTGCGGAGGATTCGTGAGTATCGGGCTGAATTTCTCAAATGTGTAAACATTTAAGAACATGTGCGAAAGGATTGCAAGCGAAAAATTCTTTACGCTGAACATCAACAACCCTTGTCAAGTACCCGTCAATAATAAAAAAATCTCTCCTAACCCAAGTGGTCAAAAAATAACCGGTAAAAAGTATTTCCCGTGACTATCAAGGAGTTCCGCAGCGCCTGCCAGGCTTTGGGGGGTCTGGGATGGAGGTTTTGCACCAAATAAGTGCAAAACGCTCTCCTGGCCAGCGCCGATAGCCGGGCTCCGGGGAGTGCGCTGCGGCACACGGGGAGGCAGCGGGCGCCCCCATAATGGCGCCCCGGGCCCCCAACCATCCCCCGATCGTCGCCTTGCTCCGGACTTGATGAGCGATTTCACCCCTCACATCCTGGTTTCGATCGTTGCCCTCGGCATGGGCCTGGCCTTCGTCTCCGCCGACCGGCGCTCTGCCACTTCGCGTGCGCTCGGCGCGGGCCTTGGCCTGATCGGCATCAGCATCTATCTCAACGTGCGCTACATCGGCGATCCCGCCAGCGCGCCCTCGTGGTCGGGCTGGCTGGCGCTGCCGGAGTCGCTGGCGATCATGTCGATCCTGGAGTGGATCCTGCGCGTACGCCGCACGATCCCGGCGGCACCGGAGGTCAACGTCGCCTTCGGCGATCGCGTGCTGCGCCTGGGCCAGGCGGCGGCGCTGATCTACGGCCTGCTATCGGTCTGGCTGCCCCAGGTGCGTATCACCAGCTTCCTGCGCGTCTTCAACCATCCGGAGTCGCTGCTCACCGGCGGCTTCTGGCTGTTCTTCACGCCGGTGGCGGTGTCGGTGCTGGCGGGCCTGGTGGGCATCATCCTGGTGCTGAATCGCCGGCCGGACCGCGCCGAGCGCGTACGCGTGCTGGCGCTGGCGGTGGCGGTGCCCTTCCTGCTCGCCGGCTTCCTGCTGCCCTTGCACCAGGCGGCGATCTCCACCGTGCTGGGCGAGGTCATCTTCCTGGTGGGCGCGGTGCAGTACCACGTGCACCAGGGCCGGCGCGGCCAGTTCCTGTCGCGCTTCCTGTCGCCGCAGGTGGCGCAGCTGGTGGCCGAGCGTGGCCTGGATCGCGCGATGCGCGAGAATTACATGGAGATCACGGTGGTTTGCTGCGACCTGCGCGGCTTCACCACCTTCGCCGCCGAACAGCCCTCCGGGCGGGTGCTGCAGGTGCTGCGCGAGTATTACGAGGCGGTGGGCAAGGCGGTGGCGGACTTCGGCGCCACGATCAAGGACTATGCCGGCGACGGCATCCTGATCCTGGTCGGCGCGCCGCTGCCGATCACCTTCCACGCCCGCTGCGGCATCGAGCTGGCGCGCCGCATCCGCAGCGTGACCGTGCCGCTGACGGCGGAATGGGGTACCGGGACGGCGCCGTTGGGCATCGGCGTGGGCGTGGCCAGCGGCGTGGTCACGCTGGGCATCATCGGCACCCACTCGCGCCTGGAATACACGGCAGTGGGTTCCACCGTGAACCTGGCCTCGCGCCTCTGCGACCAGGCGCTGCACGCCGAGATCCTGGTGGCCGAGCGCACCGTGGAGCTGGCGGGCGAGGTGGGCCTGAAGGAGCGCGCACCGATGACGGTGAAGGGCTATGCCGAGCCGGTGCGTAATTTCAGCCTGATGCTGGACGCGGCGCGCAACGCGGAGCTTGCCGTGCTTCAGGAAGCGAATTCAACGCCAGAGGCGTTGCCGGCCGGGCGGGTGTGAAGAAACCGTAGCAGGCGCCCTGAGCTTGCATCGAGAAACGGAGACGTACTGGGGTACGGCGAGTACCGGAGATGCAAGATCGGGATGCCTGCCAGGTTTATTCGCATCCTCTCAGTATTTGATTCCGCAGCCGTAGGGCTTGGTCACGGCCTCGGTCACCGGCTTGCCGGCCAGGGCCTCGGCCAGCGCCAGCCTCACGTAGGGCTTGGCATCGGGGATGTCCTCGGCGTCGGCGCTGGCGATGCTGTCGATGCCGCCCATGTAGACCAGCGTGCCCTTGGGATCGATCACGAACATGTGCGGCGTGGTCTTGGCGTCGTAGGCGTGGCCGATCTTGCCGCTGGGGTCCAGCAGTACCGCGGTCGGAGCCGCGCCGCGCTCCTGGGTCAGGGCGTTGGCCTGCTTGCCGTCGACATGACCCTGCTTGCCCGGTGCCGAGGAGATCACCGTCAGCCAGGCGACGCCCTTGGCGGTCTCTTCCTTCTGCAGGGCCTGCATGTTGCCGGCGTAGTGCTTCTGCACGAAGGGGCACTCGGCATTGCTCCATTCCAGCACCACGAACTTGCCGCGGTAGTCGGAGAGCTGCACGGTCTTGCCGTTGCTGTCGGTGGCGGAGAACGCCGGGGCGGGTTCGCCGACCTTCGGCGCGGCCTGGGCGGCGGTGACGCCGAGGGCGGCGGCGAGGACCAGCATCTTCATCATGCGCATCGGGGGCTCCATGGTTCAGTGAGGTTGTTCAGGGGTCGAGAGAATCGATCACGATCTGCGGCGTCAGCACCTGCGGCAGCAGCTTGGGCTCGCCGCCGTTGACGTAGACCAGGTACAGCGGCACGCCGGGCCGTTGATGCTGTTCCAGCACGCGAGTGATGGCGGGATCGTTGCGGGTCCAGTCGGCCACCAGGAAGGCGACGCCGCGTTCGCGGAAGGCTTTCTGTACGGCCTCAGTCTTGAGCGCGACGCGCTCGTTGACCTTGCAGGTCAGGCACCAGTCGGCGGTGAAATCCACGAAGATGGTCTGGCCCTGGGCGCGCAGTTCGGCCACCTTCTCCTCTGACCACACTTCCGCGCTGCCGACGCTGGCCTGGGTTGCCGGGCCCGGCTCCATCGCCGGCAGCCACAGCAGCCAGGCGGCCAGGGCCAGCGCGCCGAGCTTGAGCACGGTGGCGATCGCGCCGCGGCGCGACCACAGCCAGATCGCGAAGGCCACCAGCACCATGCCGAGCATCACCAGGCCCACGGCATTGGCGCCCGCCTGGCGCGCCAGCACCCACAGCAGCCAGGCCACCGTCAGGTACAGCGGGAAGGCCATGGCCTGCTTGAAGGTTTCCATCCAGGCGCCCGGGCGCGGCAGCCAGGCGGCCAGCCGCGGGAAGAAGCCCAACAGCAGGAAGGGCAACGCCAGGCCCAGGCCCAGCGCGGCGAACACCAGCAGCGTCACGGCGCCGCCCTGCGTCATCGCGTAGCCCACCGCCGAGCCCATGAACGGTACGGTGCAGGGGCTGGCCACCACCACGGCGAGCACGCCGGTGAAGAAGGCGCCGGCGCTGCCGGACTTCTGCGTGAGGCCCTGGCCCACGCCCATCCAGCGCGTGCCGAAGTTCACCGCGCCGGACAGCGACAGGCCCAGGGCCAGCAGCAGGTAGGTCAGCAGGCCGATGAAGGCGGGGGACTGCAGCTGGAAGCCCCAGCCGATGGCCTTGCCGCCCGCGCGCAGGGCCAGCAGCAGCCCGGCGACCGCCAGGAACGACACGATCACGCCAGCGGTATAGGCCAGCGCTTGCCGCCGGGCCTCGCCGTTGCTCTGCCCGCGCGACTGCATCAGCGACAGCGCCTTGAGCGACAGCACCGGGAACACGCAGGGCATCAGGTTGAGGATCAGGCCGCCGAGCAGCGCCGAGGCCAGCACCAGCAGCATCGACGGCGGGGTGGTGGGTGCGGTGGATTCCTTGCCCGGGTCTACGGCCGGCTTGGCCGCTTCCGGCACCGCCGCCACCGCGCCGGGCACGGCCTGCAGCTGGTAGGCGCGGACCTCGCCGCCCTCGTGCAGCACCAGCACGCCGCGCAGTTCCGCTGGTGCCTCGACGAAATAGCTCGACAGCCCCTGGCTCAGCCGCAGGCTGCCGCTGCCGTCGGCGTCGATGCGCTGCGGCGCGGCGTGGTTCACCAGGTCATTGGGCTCGGGGAAGAATTCGACGCGGTCGGCGTGCGCCGGCATGCCGTCGATGCCCAGCGTGACGCTGCCGTTGGCCACGGCGAAGCGCGCCTGCCAGCCCGGCGTGGGCTGCGGCAGCTCGGCGCGGGCCTTGGCGAAGGCGGCGGCCCAGGCCGGGTCCGGCTGCGGGCTGGCCTGCACCGGCAACGTGAGACTCAGCGCCGCCTTGCCGGGGATGCAGACGTCCTTGCACACCAGCCACTTGGCCTCGGCCTGCAGCGTGACCTGCTGGCCGGGCGTCCAGGCGTCGCCCAGCTTCATCGGCACCAGGTGCAGGGTTTCTTCGCCGTAGCCGTAGTTGGTGAGGTCACCCAGCGAGTGGGCGTGCGGATACGGCCATTCGATGGGGCCGGCCTCGACGCCGGCCGGCAGGGTCCACTGCAGGCTGGTGGGGATGCCGGAGTCGCCGGGATTCAGCCAGTAGACATGCCAGCCCTTGTCCGGCTGCAGGCGCAGGGCCACGCGGTTCGCGACACCGCCGGGCTGCAGGCCCTGGTTTTCGGCGACCAGGTCCGCCACCACGTGGTCGGCCTGCACCGGCGCGGCGAATGCGGCGGCGGGGCCCAGGGCGAGCAGGCAGGCGGCGGCGAGGCGGCGGATGTTCATGCGGGGTCCGGAGGGATGCGGTCTAATGACAGATGAGAACCACGGAGGTTCAGGCCGTGAAGTCTTGAGCCACCAAGTCTATCGCCTGCCTGTTGCTGGCGTCCCTGTTCGTCTGGGCCAGCCCGGCCGGGGCGGCCGGCAGCCTGCGCTGCGGCTCGCGCCTGGTGTCGGAGGGCGACCGCGCCGCCGATCTGCTGGCCGCCTGCGGCGAGCCGGCCTTCCGCGATGCCTGGGGCCAGGCCCAGCCCGGCGGCAACATCCTGGCTGACACCGAGGAATGGACCTACAACTTCGGGCCGCACCAGCTGCTGCGGGTGCTGCGGCTGCGCAACGGTCGCATCGTCGGGATCGACTCCGACGGCTATGGCTTTTACGAGCCCGCCAACCGGCGCTGCGATTCCGGTGCGCTGGTGCCGGGCCTGAGCAAGTTCCGCCTGCTGACCCGCTGCGGCGAGCCGCTGACGCGCAAGAGCTTCGGGCTGCTGCGGCCGCTGGGGCCGCGCGGACGCCCGCTGCCACCCGCGTATCGCCATGCCTACGAGGCCGTCTACCGCGAGGAATGGGTTTACAATTTCGGCTCACGTTACCTGATGCGTATCCTCACGCTGGAGGATGGGAGAATCGTCGATGTCGAGAACGGTGGTCGCGGCTTCGATTAGCCTTTGTGTGCTGTTGTCGGCCTGCGGCGGCAAGCCGCAACTGGCCAGTGTCGATGGCGAACTGGCACCCTGCCAGGCCGCGCGCTGCGTGTCCTCGCTGTCACGCGATCCGGACTACCGCATCGAGCCCATCGCCTACGAAGGCTCGCGCGAGTCCGCGCGCCTGGCGTTGCTGCGCATCATCACGGCCATGCCCGGCACCAGGATCGCGCTGCAGACCGAGGACTACATCCATGTCGAGTTCACCAGCCCGGTGATGCGCTACCGCGACGACCTGGAACTGCAGTTCCCGCGCCGCGACCCGGTGGTGCACGTGCGCAGCTCCAGCCGCGCCGGCTACTACGACTTCGACAACAACCGCGAGCGCGTGGAGCAGATCCGCGCCGAGTTCAATGCGGTGCAGCCCTGAGCAAGCAGGCCGGAGGAGGGCACATGGCGGCGAAGAAGCGTCTGTATGACATCGTGCTGTTCGGCGCCACCGGCTTTACCGGCGGGCTGACCGCGGAATACCTCGCCGCGCACGGCGGGGCCAAGCTACGCTGGGCGCTGGCCGGTCGCAATCCGCAGAAGCTGGAAGCGGTGCGCCAGCGGCTGGCGGAGATCAACCCCGGTTGCGCGCAGCTGCCGCTGTTGTCCGCCGAGGTGGATGACAGCGACAGCCTGCAGCGTGTCGCCGAATCCGCCAAGGTGGTGATCACCACGGTCGGCCCCTACATCCGCTACGGCGAGCCGCTGCTGGCGGCCTGCGCCGCCGCCGGCACCGACTACGTCGATCTCACCGGCGAGCCCGAGTTCGTGGACCGCATGTGGCTGGCCTACCACGAGCAAGCGCGCAAGACGGGCGCACGCATCGTCAACAGCTGCGGCTTCGACAGCATTCCCCACGATCTCGGCGTGTACTTCACCGTGCAGCAGCTGCCGGAGGAATCGCCGATCCGCATCGAGGCCTTCGTACGCGCCGGCGGGCAGTTCTCCGGCGGCACGCTGCACTCCGCCGTTGCCGCCTTCTCGCGCGTGCGCCAGACCCTGGATGCCAAGGCGCAGCGCCGCCGCCGCGAGCAGTTCCCGCTCGACCGGCGCATCGGTTCGCTGCGGCCCCGTGTGCGCTTCCACGAGACGCTGGGCACCTGGGTGCTGCCGATGCCGACGATCGACCCGCAGGTGGTGCGCCGCTCCGCCGTGGGGCTGGAGCGCTACGGGCCGGACTTCCGTTACGGGCATTACCTGCAGGTGCGCGAGTTCAGCGGCGTGGCCAAGCTGGTCGGTGGCGTGGCCGCGATCGTGGCCGGTGCGCAGATCCCGTTCACGCGCAAGAAGCTGCTGGCCCTGCGCCACCCCGGCGAAGGACCCAGCGAGGAGCAGCGCGCCCGCGGCTGGTTCCGAGTGACCTTCCTCGGCCGCAGCGGCCAGCACCGCGTGCGCTGCGAAGTGGCCGGCGGCGACCCGGGCTATGGCGAGACCAGCAAGATGCTGGCGGAGTCGGCGCTGTGCCTGGCCTTCGACAAGCTGCCCAGGAGCGCCGGCGTGGTTACCCCCGCCATCGCGATGGGCGATTCCCTGATCCGCCGGCTGCAGAAGGCCGGCATGCAGTTCCGCGTGGTGGAGTCCACGGAATGATCTCGAAACTCTGGCTGGCGCTTGGCGCCTCGTATGGCTTCCTCGCCGTGGCACTCGGCGCCTTCGGTGCCCATGCCCTTAAGGCCAAGCTCACGCCCGACCTGCTGGCGGTGTGGAAGACCGGCGTGGAATACCACTTCTACCACGCGCTGGCGCTGCTGGCCGTGGGCCTGCTGGCGCGGCAACTGCAACCGTCCGGCGCGCTGACGACCGCGGGCGTCTGCTTCGCGCTCGGCGTGCTGCTGTTCTCGGGCAGCCTGTACGCCTTAGCCCTGAGCGGGGTGCGGGTGCTGGGTGCAGTGACGCCCTTCGGCGGGCTGCTGTTCCTGGTGGGCTGGGCTTGCCTGGTGCGGGTGGCGATCAAGAGCTGAGCGCTGTCCTCCGGTGGCACGCCTCTCGTCAGCAGGACGCATCAGCCTGCGCAAGGCGGGATGCGCTTCACTTCGCCTAGAGGCGCCTACTTTTGGTCCCGCCCTTGTATCTGCTGAACAGGCCTTATTGGCCTGCTGATCGGTTCTTGCGCAGGCGAGTTGCAGTGCCCTGACGAGGATCGGCGAGGCTGCGCATTGCCAATGCTCTCCTGCATGGTCCGGTTCAACTACAGGGCTTCCAGGGCGACGCAGCCTGCCAAGGCCTCGTAACCCGACACATTGGGATGCAAGTGATCTCCGCTGTCATAGGCCCGGGCCAGATAGGAAGGGTTGAGCGGATCACGCAGGCAGGCGTCCGCATCGAGCACGGCATCCGCGCCACTGGCTCCACCGCGTATCCATTGATTGACTTGCTGGCGCGCTCCATCCACCGCCGCACTGCCGCTGAGGACGCCGGGTGTCAGCGGGTCGAGCGCACTGAGGGGGCCGGTGCAGAAGCCGCGTCCCGGGGTGATGGTGCCCAGTACCACGCGCACCCCGCCGGCCTTGAGCTGGCTGACCGCAGCAGACAGGCCTGCGATCAGCGGCTCGGCGCTGGGCGCGAGTTGCAGCCCAAGGTCATTGATGCCTTGGAGCAGGATCACCGTGCGCACGTTCGGCAGGTCGAGAACGTCCTGCTGCAAGCGCGAAAGCAAGGCGGGCCCATGTTCGGGGCTGAAGCCATCGGCATTCACGCGATTGCCGGCAATGCCCGCATTCACCACGCTCAACTGGGTGCGGCCGGCGGCGAACAGCCGGCGTTGCAGATAGTCCGGGTAGCGCTGATCCTGGCCGATGACGAAGGGTGAGCCGAGGATGCCCCCACACAGGGCCGCTGGAACGTAGCCATCGGTCAGGGAATCGCCGAGCGCGACGACGGTATGGCGCGCGGCGCCACCTTGCACTTCCAGGGCCGAGACCAGGAACCAGTTGCTCGCCTGCTCCAGTGGCAGCGGGAGGAATGCCGCATCGCCTGCAAGCGACAGGTAGGGAATCTCGAGCGCCTGGTAGTGGCGGGGCAGGTTTCGCAGGTTCGAGGCGGCCGTGAAGCTGATGCCGAGCTTGTCGAACGGCTGGACGGCAAGATCGACGAAATCGCTGGTCACGGTTTCGCCGGGTGCGAGGCGTATCGCTGGCTTGCCGTCGAACGTGAGGGTGCGCAAGGACTCCGGATGCAAGGCCGGCCCACGGTCGCGCAATCCCACCGTCACCCGCGACAACTCTACCGGCTGAGCCCCCAGGCGATTGGAGAGCTTCAGCCGCAGGCGAGTGCCCCCGGCATGCGGGGTGATGAACTGCCGCAAGGTCGCGCCCGCCGGTATCACGCTGTTGAAGGTGTCGCTCGGCGCCGCCAGGCGGCGACCACGCCGTCCTGGATGGACTCGTGGGTGCCGCTGCCGCAGGCCGCAAGGGTCGCGGCAAGGATCAAGGCCAGGCCGCGCAGGATCATGCGACCCGGGAACCCGCCAGCGTCGTGGACGGGTGTGCGACCGCCACGGCTTTTCGGTAGAGAGACGTTGGTGCCAAGGCGGAGGCTACTTCCGGCCCAGGGCCTTGGCGATCGAATCCGCCAGCTGGTCCGCGATACGCGCGGCGGCAGACATCACGGTGCGCTCGCTGGCGTTGTGGGCTTCTTCGGAGGCGGCGGCGCGGGCCTGCTGAATGACTTCGCCGATGCGGGTGGACTGGGCCTGCTGCGAGTGAGCCAGGCCTTCGACGCGGGCGAGCAGCTGGTTGTGCTGGGCCAGCTGTTGCTGCATCTGTTCCTGCACATGGCGCTGGTGCTGCAGCAACTGCTCCTGCATCTGGCGATGCTGTTGCTGCAACTGCTCCTGCAGCAGGGTCTCGACGCGCACCTGCAGCTCTTCGAAGCGCGCGTCGATGCGGGTTTCCAGCCATTCCACGCGCTGTTGCAGGTCGCGCATGCCGTCTCGGGCGGCGCTTTCCAGCAGCTGGCGGTCTTCATCGGGATCGCGCAAGCGCGATTCCACGACGGCGAGGTTGGCCTTGATCTCGGACACCTGGTGGAAGACGTCCTGCGTCAGCTTCTTGAGGCGCGATTCGAGCTGGTCACGCAGTGCGGCGGGCAGGGCCTGGACGTCGGTGGCCGTCGCCGCGGCAAGCGGGGCGGGTGCGATGGCCGGCGGCGGCACAGGGGCAGCAACCACCGGCGGCTCGACGACCGGAGGAGGGACGGCGGTGACGGGCAGCGTATCGCGCAAGGCACTGAACACAGCCTGGCCGATGGTGACGTCGGGCTCGCGCAGGCTGGTGACCTTGCCGCTGGCGGCGGCGGGAGCGGCGGCGGGCCGGGAGTTCTTCAGCTCGGCGGCGAAATTCTGCAGGTTTTCCAGCACGCGAATCAGCTGCTCGGGCGTCGGCGGCTTCTGTAGTACGTCGGACGCGCCCTTGGCGCGCGCCTCGGCGTTGAATTCCGCGCCTTCGTTGGACGAGCAGATCACCACGGGGATGTAGACCGTGGTGGGGTCTTGCTTGATGTGCTGCAGGGCGGTGAAGCCGTCGGTGCCCGGCATGACGTGATCGAGGAAGATCACCTCCGGCTGGTGGTCCTTGAGAAAGCTGTAGGCTTCCTCCGCGCTTTCCGCGGTGTCCACCTTGTAGGCATGATGTTCGAGATGACGCCGCAGCGCGAAGCGCGCCGAGCGTGAGTCATCCACGATCAATGCCGTCTTGTTCCCCATAACCCCTCCAGCAACGGTCTATGGAGGAAATGTATCACCGCTGCCGATGGTCAGGCGCACAAGCGGGCGCACCAAAGAAAAGCGCGACAGTCTGTGAAGACTGTCGCGCAGGTCTTTCAATGCAGTGGGTTTGACGCTTACTTCTTCTTAGCAGCTTTCTTCGGTGCAGCCTTCTTAGCAGCCTTCTTAGCAGCCATGACAGCCTCCAATTGCCAGAAAAAGTGGCCAGAAACGCAGACCCTCCGTCTGTGATCCACCACCCGCATTGATAGTGTCAGCAGCGTTTTACGAACACAATAGGTTGTGCCGCAGTGTGATGAAATATCCGACGAACGGTAGTTCGCCGGCCATTCGATATCTTGGTTCCACAGAAGACCGGTAGTCATTGCCGGCAAGGACTTAAGGCTTTTCCATGAGTTCGTTGGGCGATTCTGTAAAAACTTCCGCTCCGAGCCTGCGCCGGGCGCAGTTACTGCTAGCGCGACAGGCCCTGGAGGCGACCCTGGCGGCGCAGCGGCCGGCGGATGCGATCCTGCAGGAGCTGTTCCGCGCCAACCGCCAGTGCGGCTCGCGCGACCGCGCACGCATCGGCGACCTGGTCTACGGCGTGCTGCGCGACCTGCGTCGCCTGCAGGCCATCGCCGGCGAGGCCAAGGTCGACGCCGGAGCGCTCTGCGTGCTCCGCCTGCTGGACCTGGTACAGGCTGAAGCGGTGACGCTGGCGGACTGGGGCGTGCCGCAGGCCTCCTTGCTGGCGCAGCGCCTGGCGGAGTTCGACCCAGCGTCGCTGACGCCGGCGCAACGCGACAACCTGCCGGATGCCTGTCATGCGCGGCTCCTTGCGCAGTACGGCGCGGAGGAGACCGCGGCGCTGGCGCAGGCCCTGCGTGGCCAGGCGCAAGTAGACCTGCGGGTCAACCGGCTCAAGGCCACGCGCGAGTCCGCACAGCAGCGGCTGGCAGAGGAGGGGGTGGCGGCGGAGCTGACGCCACGCTCGCCGCTGGGGCTGCGCCTGTCGGGCCGCGCGCCGTTGCAGAACCTTGGCAGCTTCCGCGAGGGCTGGGTGGAGCCGCAGGACGAGGGCAGCCAACTGATCGCGCTGCTCGCGGCGGTGCGACCGGGTGAGCGGGTGGTGGATTACTGTGCCGGCGCGGGCGGCAAGACGCTGGCGCTGGCGGCGCAGATGCAGGACCAGGGCGAACTGCTGGCCTGTGACATCAGCGCGTCGCGCCTGAAGAAACTGCGACCGCGCCTGGAGCGCGCGGGCGTGAACGGCGTCAGCGGCCTGGCACTGCCCGACGTCGAGGCCATGGAACGGCTCGCCGGCCGTTGTGATGCGGTGCTGGTGGATGCGCCTTGCTCGGCCACCGGCATCTGGCGGCGCAACCCGGAGTTGCGCCTGCGCGAGCCGGACTTCGCGGCGCTCCAGGCCCTGCAGCTGCAGATTCTCGATGACGCAGCGCGCCTGCCGCGCCTGGGCGGGCGCCTGGTCTACGCCACCTGCAGCCTGATGGCAGTGGAGAACGACGATGTGGTGGCGGCCTTCCTGGCGGCGCACCCGGAGTACCGCCGCACCGACGCAGGCGCGATCCTGCGGGCCGCAGGGGCGGACTGGGAGGGCGCGGAGCTGCGGCTGCTGCCGCAGAGGCACGGTACCGACGGATTCTTTGCCGCCGCGTTCGAACGGGGCTAGGAGGCCCTGACCAACGCTAGGCTGCGTCGGCGGACATCCGCTCGGCAATCACGCGCAGCACCTGGGGGTTCAGGGGCAGGCCGAAGTGCGTGCCGCGCACCTCCACGTTCTCGATCTGCGCGCCCTCGGTTTCCACCGAGCACTGCCAGGCGACGATGCCGTCGCTCTTGGTGTGGATCGCGATGCAGGGCACCGGCGGGGCCGGGATGCGGCGGCGGAAGCCGTCCAGGTCGGGCGTGCCGCGCATCTTGGGATTCATCAGTCCGAACAGCTTTACCAGGTTGTTGGCGTTGGGGTGGCCGTTGAAGGGGCTGCCCAGCGTAAAGACGCGGCGCACGCATTGCGGCTGGTGGCGGGCCATCTCGCGGGCAAACACGCCGCCCAGGCTCCAGCCGATCAGCGTCACCTTCTGGCCGCGCTCCTCGCACAGCGAGCGCAGGCTCTGCGCGAGGCGGTCGCGGACCTGCGGGCGCATGCCCATGTTGCGGCCGCAGCCCCAGCCCACGGCCTCGTAGCCCAGCTGGTTCAGCGCGCGGCGCAGTGCCGCAGTGTTGACGTCGCTGGCGCCGAAGCCGGGGATCACCATCACCGGCTCGCCACGGCCACGCGGCAGCCCGCGCACGCTCAGGCCGCGCAGGAGGTGCTGGGCCGCCTCGGCGCCGACGCGCAGCTCGGACAGCAGCAGGAACAGGGAGGGCGAGGCGACTTCGGAAGTATCAGGGCGGGCCATCGGCGGCAACGGGGGCAGGTTTGCGCCGATGCTACACGCTCGCGCCGTCGCCGCGACACGTCCTCGCGTGGCGGCCGGCGGGCGGACGGGCCATGCCGTGACCCAGGGGGCGGCGGGTACAATGGCGGCTGTGGATAACCCGAAGTTCCTGCAGATCGGCGGCTACCGTATCGACCCGCCTGTCGTGCTCGCCCCCATGGCTGGCGTCACCGACCGGCCCTTCCGCCAGCTGTGCAAGCGGCTCGGCGCAGGCCTGGCCGTGTCCGAGATGACCACCTCCGACGCCAGCCTCTGGCACACCGAGAAGTCGCGCCTGCGCCGCGACCATGCCGGCGAGCCGGGGCCCATCTCCGTGCAGATCGCCGGCTACGACCCGGAGCAGATGGCGGAAGCGGCGCGCGTCAACGTCGACCAGGGCGCGCAGATCATCGACATCAACATGGGCTGCCCGGCCAAGAAGGTCTGCAAGGTGGACTCCGGCTCCGCGCTGATGCGCGACGAAGCCCTGGTGGGCCGCATCTGCGCCGCCGTGGTCGCCGCGGTGGACGTGCCGGTGACGCTGAAGATTCGCACCGGCTGGGCACGCGCGCACCGCAACGGCCCGGTCATCGCGCGTATCGCCGAGGACAGCGGTATCCAGTCGCTGGTGGTGCATGGTCGCACGCGCGAGGATCAGTACGAGGGCTTTGCCGAGTACGACACCATCGCCGCGATCAAGCAGGCGCTGCGCATCCCGGTGACCGCCAACGGCGACATCGACTCGCCCGAGAAGGCGAAGCAGGTGCTGGACTACACCGGCTGCGACGCCGTGATGGTGGGGCGCGCCGCGCAAGGGCGCCCCTGGATCTTCCGCGAGATCGCCCATTACCTGGCCACCGGCGAGAAGCTGCCGGCCGCGACGCGCTTCGAGCAGCGCCGCTGGCTGCTGGAGCACCTCGACGCGCTCTATGCCTTCTACGGCGAGGGCCGCGGCGTGCGCGTGGCACGCAAGCACATCCAGTGGTACTGCCAGGCCGAGCCCGGCGTGGCCGCCTTCTGGCAGGCGGTGAACCGCCTGACCGACGTCGCCGAGCAGCGCCGCTGCGTCGACGAATTCCTCAGCCAGCCGGCATTGCCCGAGGTCGCCTGATGTCCGACGACGCCCGCGTGTCCCATGGCCGCGTCATCCGCAGCGAGTTCCGCCCGCATCCGCTGCTGCGCAATCCGCACCTGCAGACCTTGAGCCCCTTCCTGCTGCGCAGCCCGCCGGAGATGCCGCTGCGGGTGGAGCGCCTGCAGACGCCGGACGGCGACTTCATTGATGTCGGCTGGAGTGGCGAGCAGAACGCCGGCGCCTCCATCGCCGTGCTGATCCACGGCCTGACCGGCGGTTTCCAGTCCAAGTACCTGCGCGGCCTGGCGCAGCGCCTGTCGGCGCAGGGCTGGCGCATCGCCATCCTGCTGCTGCGCGGTGCCGGTGAGCCCAACCTGACGCCGCGCCTGTATAACCACGGCGACACCGCCGACCTGCGCTGGCTGTGGCAGCAGTTGCACGCGCGGGAGCCGGGCGTGCGCCTGGCGGCGGTGGGCTGGTCCTTGGGCGGCAACGTGCTGCTCAAGGCCATGAGCGAGGAAGGCCATGACGCGCTGCCGGATTGCGTGGTCGCGGCCAGCGTGCCCTTCCGCCTGCACGAATGCGTCGAGCGGCTGCGCCGCGGCTTCTCGCGCATCTACCAGCAGCGCATGCTGGGCGACCTCAAGAAGGCCGTGCAGCTCAAGCACCAGAAGGTGCCGGTGCCCCCGGGCGTGGACCTGGCGGCGACGATGCGGGCCCGTGACTTCCATGAGTTCGACAACGCCTACACCGCGCCGCTCAACGGCTACCGCGATGCGCGGGACTACTACCAGCGTGCCGCCTGCGGCCAGTACCTGGACCGCATCCACCGTCAGACCCTGGTGATCAACTCGCTGGACGATCCCTTCATGACGCCGGACATCGTGCCGCGCGAGACCCAGCTGGCGCCGCAGGTGACGCTGGAACTGGCGCACACCGGCGGGCACGTCGGCTTCGTCGCCGCCGGTGCCGGAGGGCGGATGGAATTCTGGCTGGAAGCGCGCATCGCCGGCTGGCTGGGCGCGCCCTGACGGCTCAGCCCTCTGGCAACGGGAGCATCGCATGCAGCACGAATGGTTCGTCCTCTACGCCGCCCTCAATGGGCTGATCGTCACGCTGCTGGCGCTGAACGTCTCGCGCAACCGCATGAAGTATCGCGTGTCCAACGGCGATGGCGGCAAACCCGAGATGAAGGCGGCGATCCGTGCCCACGGCAACGCCGTGGAACACATCACCGTCTTCGGTCTGCTGGTGCTGGCCCTGGAGTTTGCCGCGGCGCCGGCCCTGGTGACCGGCACGCTGGTGCTGGGGTTCACCGCCTCGCGCCTGATGCATGCGGCGAGCATGCTGGGCTCGGCCTTCCGGCTGCGGCAGGCCGCTGCTGGCCTGACCTATCTGACCGAAGCCGCCGCCGTGCTGTGGCTGCTGCTGGCCTGTCTGCGCGGATAGCGCAGCACGACACGAACCGCGGCCGTGCTGACGGCCGCGGTTCGTGCGGTACTCAGCCTTCGAGCTTGCTGCGGTCGCGCACCGCGCCCTTGTCGGCGCTGGTGGCGAACGCGGCGTAGGCCTTCAGTGCGATCGACACCTTGCGTGCGCGCGGCGCGGCCGGCTTCCAGCCCTTGGCATCCTGCGCGGCGCGGCGCTGCTGCAGCACGGCGGCGTCGATCTCCAGATCGATGCGGCGGTTGGGGATGTCGATGTTGATCAGGTCGCCGTTCTCTATCAGGCCGATGGTGCCGCCTTCCGCCGCTTCCGGTGAGACGTGGCCGATCGACAGGCCCGAGGTGCCACCGGAGAAGCGGCCATCGGTCAGCAGCGCGCAGGACTTCCCGAGGCCCTTGGACTTCAGGTAGCTGGTCGGGTAGAGCATTTCCTGCATGCCGGGGCCGCCGCGCGGGCCTTCGTAGCGGATGACCACGGCGTCGCCGGCCTTCACCTGGCCGCCGAGGATCGCTTCGACCGCGGCATCTTGGCTTTCGAACACCACGGCCGGGCCGCGGAACTTGAGGATGCTCTCGTCCACGCCGGCGGTCTTCACGATGCAGCCGCGCTCGGCGAGGTTGCCGTACAGCACCGCCAGGCCGCCGTCGGCGCTGTAGGCCGTCGGCGCGGCGCGGATGCAGCCCTTGGCGCGGTCCAGGTCCAGCGCGTCGTAGCGGCAGGACTGCGAGAAGGCCTGCTGCGTCGGGATGCCGGCCGGGCCGGCGCGGAAGAATTCATGCACCTCGACGTCGCGGGTGCGCACGATGTCCCAGGCCTCCAGGGCCTCGGCCAGCGTGGCGCTGTGCACGGTCGGCACGTCGGTGTGCAGCAGGCCGGCGCGGTCCATCTCGCCCAGGATCGCCATCACGCCGCCGGCGCGATGCACGTCCTCCATGTGGTAGTGGCTGGACGGCGCCACCTTGCACAGCGTCGGCACGCGGCGCGACAGGCGGTCAATGTCCTGCATGCTGAAGTCGATCTCGCCTTCCTGCGCGGCGGCTAGCAGGTGCAGCACGGTGTTGGTGGAGCCGCCCATGGCGATGTCCAGCGACATGGCGTTCTCGAACGCCGCCTTGCTGGCGATGTTGCGCGGCAGCACGCTCTCGTCGCCATCACGGTAGTAGCGGTTGGCGAGACCGACGATGCGCTGGCCGGCGCGGCGGAACAGCTGCTCGCGGTCGGCGTGCGTGGCCACCAGCGAGCCGTTGCCCGGCTGCGACAGGCCCAGCGCCTCGGTCAGGCAGTTCATCGAGTTGGCGGTGAACATGCCGGAGCAGGAGCCGCAGGTGGGGCAGGCCGAGCGCTCGATCTTGTCCACGTCTGCGTCGGAGACGTTGCTGTCGGCCGCGGCCACCATGGCGTCGACCAGGTCCAGCGGGATGACCTTGTCGGCCAGCTTGGTCTTGCCGGCTTCCATCGGGCCACCGGAGACGAAGATCACCGGGATGTTGAGGCGCAGGGCGGCCATCAGCATGCCGGGGGTGATCTTGTCGCAGTTGGAGATGCACACCAGGGCGTCGGCGGTGTGCGCATTGCACATGTACTCCACGGCGTCGGCGATCAGCTCGCGTGAGGGCAGGCTGTAGAGCATGCCGTCATGGCCCATGGCGATGCCGTCGTCCACGGCGATGGTGTTGAACTCCTTGCCCACGCCGCCGGCCTTCTCGATCTCCGAGATCACCATCTGGCCCAGGTCCTTGAGGTGGACGTGGCCGGGCACGAACTGCGTGAACGAGTTGGCCACAGCGATGATCGGCTTGCCGAAGTCGCCGTCCTTCATGCCGGTGGCGCGCCACAGTGCGCGGGCACCCGCCATGTTGCGGCCGGCGGTGCTGGTACGGGAGCGGAGGACGGGCATACGGTTTTCCTGGGTTGTAGGGCCTTGGGGCTGCGGATTCTGCCGATAGTCATCTATACTAGCAAATACGAAAATACATGGTTTGGTATAGGGTTTTCGAATAGTGGATATCCGGCAGTTGCGCTACTTCGTCGCCGTGGCCGAGGAGAAGAACTTCTCGCGTGCCGCCGAGCGGCTGCACGTCTCGCAGCCGCCGCTGTCCACCCAGGTCAAGGCGCTGGAAGGCGAGCTGGGCGTCGAGCTGTTCCGGCGCAGCAACCGCGGCGTGGCGCTGACGGTGGCCGGGCAGCTGTTCTACGACGAGGTGCGGATCGTGCTGCGGCGGCTCGAGCAGGCACGGCTGAAGGCGCAGAGCGCCGGCCGCGGCGACATCGGCCTGCTGGCGGTGGGCTTCGTGTCGATCGTGGACTACGGCGTGCTGCCGCCGACGCTGAAGCGCTTCCGCGCGCAGTTCCCGGGGGTGGAGGTGGAGCTGCACGAGTTCACCACCGACGCGCAGATCAAGGAGATCCGCGCGGGGCGCCTGGATCTGGGCATCGGCATCGGCCCGGTGGAAGAGCCGGACCTGGTGTTCGAGGCGATCTGGCGCGAGAAGCTGGTGCTGGCGGCGCCGGCGGGCCATCCGCTGCTGCGGCGCGAGGGGCCGGTGTCGTTGGCGGCGCTGGCCAACGAGAGCTTCGTCATCACGCCGCGCGACGTCGCCGCCGGCCTGCACGACCTGATCGTGGAGACCTGCCGCGAGCAGGGGTTCACGCCGCGCATCACACAGCGGGCGCGCCAGATGCAGACCATCATCAGCCTGGTGGCCAGCGGCATGGGTTTCGCGCTGGTGCCGGAGTCGGTGCGCAACCTGCAGCGCAGCGGCGTGCAGTACCGTAGCCTGCGTGGCGCCAGCGCGCGCATCGAGCTGGGCATCCTGCGGTCGCGCGACGACGCCAACCCGCCGGCGGAGCACTTCACGGCCGTGCTGAAGGATGCCGTGGCGGCGGGTGCCTGAGGCCGGCCTAGGCCTTGCGCTGGATGAACTCGACCTTGTAGCCGTCCGGGTCCTCGACGAAGGCGATCACGGTGCTGCCGTGCTTCATGGGGCCAGCCTCGCGCGTCACGCGGCCGCCACGGGCCTTGACCCGCTCGCAGGCGGCGTAGGCGTCTTCCACTTCCAGCGCGACGTGGCCGTAGGCGGTGCCCAGCTCGTACTTTTCGACGCCCCAGTTGTGCGTCAGCTCCAGCTCGGCCCCGCCGTCGCCGAAGCCGAGGAAGGCCAGCGTGAACTTGCCGTCCGGGTAGTCCTGGCGGCTCAGCAGCTTCATGTCGAGCACGGCGGTGTAGAAGGCGATGGAGCGATCGAGATCGCCGACGCGGAGCATGGTATGCAGGATTTTCATGGGTGTCTCACCGCGATGCGTGATGCCGTTCGTGCTGAGCCTGTCGAAGGATCGAAGCATGAATGGCTGGTTCTGGTGGCGCCATCCATGGCGAGATTTCAGTTCGCCCATTTTACCCCTGCCCGGCCATCCATGGCCGGGCGTTCACCGGCGTGGAGTGCCATTCAAGGCACTCCACGACAACCCCGGCTCACCCCTTCGACAGGCTCAGGGCGAACGGAAATCTCGTGGGCGCGGCTACGCCATCTTGGACACGGCCGACAGCGGCAGCCGCTTCATCAGGAAACCCAGCGCCGCCCAGGGCCAGCGCGGCACCGAGGCCTCCGCCGGCTCGCGCTCGATGGCGGCCACCAGGGCGCGGCAGCCGGTCTCGGTGTCGACCATGAACGGCGTCTTCTTCACCTTCTCGTTGATCTCCGAGCGGATGTAGCCCGGGAAGATGGTGCTGACCTTGATCGGCGTGCGCAGCAGGTCGGCGCGGATGCCCTCGGCCAGCGCCGCCACGGCGGCCTTACTGGCGGCGTAGGTGGTGAGGTTGCGCGGCATGCCGCGGATGGCGCTCATCGAGGAGATCATCACCAGGTGGCCGGCCTTCTGCGCGCGGAAGATTTCCACCGCGGCTTCGCACTGCGCCAGCGCCGCGACGAAGTTGGTCTCGGCGGTCTTGCGGTTGGCGTGGAAGTAGCCGGTGCCCACCGGCTGGCCCTTGCCGATGCCGGCATTGACGATCACGCGGTCCAGGATGCCGAACTCGTCGCGGAAGGCCTTGAATACCTCGAAGACCTGCTCGTACTGGTTTACGTCGAGCGCGCGGATCGACACGCGGATGCCGGGGTGAGCGGCTTCCAGTTCCGCCTTCAGTTCTTCCAGGCGGTCGGTGCGGCGCGCGCAGAGCGCGAGGTTGCGGCTGGCCTTGGCGAACTCCCGCGCCATGCCGCGGCCGAGACCGGAAGAGGCGCCGGTGATGAGGATGGTTTTGCGCATCGGTGTATTCCCTGTTGCTTGCGGTTCAGCGGGCCCGCCGCGGCGCCATCATGCGGCCGGCTTCGCGGCGCACCGCGGCGGAGAAGGCGCGCCAGGGCAGCAGGCGCTTGGCCATCCAGGCGACGTAGCCGCGGCGATGGGTGACGATGCGGAAGCGGCCCTGGGCCACGCCGTCGAACACCTGGTCGGCGATCTCGTCGGCGCCGACGCGGGCGCGGGTCACCAGCTTGCGCGTGAGCGCCGCCACCTGGTCGTCGCTGGCGCGCAGCGAGTCGGCCAGGTTGGTGCGGAAGAAGTCCGGGCAGACCACGGACACGCCGATGCGGTCGGTGGCCAGTTCCACCGCCAGCACCTCGGACAGCGCCACGACGGCGGCCTTGGTGGCGCAGTAGGCGGCCATCTTCGGAGGATGGATCAGGCCTGCCATGGAGGCCACGTTGATGAAGTAGCCGCGGCCCTGCGCGCGGAACAGCGGCGTGAACACCTTGCAGCCGCGCGCCACGCCGAGCAGGTTGATGTCGGTGATCCATTCCCAGTCGCGCATCGGCAGCTCGCCGATGCCGCCGGCCACGGCGACGCCGGCGTTGTTCACCACCACGTCGATGCCGCCCCAGTGGTACTGCAGCCAGTCGGCCGCCGCCTGCAGGTCGGCTTCGCGGCGCACGTCGCAGTTCAGGTAGTGCCCGCCACCGCCGTACTGGGCCAGGGAAGCCACGGTCTCGGCACCCCTGGCGGGGTCGATGTCGGCGACGCAGACGCGCCAGCCCTCGCGGGCATAGCGTTCGGCCAGGGCCCGGCCGAGGCCGGAGGCGCCGCCGGTGATGAAGATGCGCTGTTGCATGCTGGGTCTCCGCAGGGAGGCTGGGGAATGGCGCCGATGGTAGTCGCCCGCGCGGGCGCTGTGGACGGCGCCAGGGACAAGGCGGCTACCTTCTTGCGTGCCAGTGCCGGTACTCCACCATCAGGCAGTGGTCCTGCACCACGTCGATGCCCTCGCGCGCCAGCCGCTCGGCCACGGCGTCGTGGCGGATGCCGGTCTGCAACCAGACGGCGGCGGGTCGCTTGGCGAGGATGTCGTCGAGATGGCCGGGGATGTCGACCGGACGACGGAACACGTCGACCAGGTCGATGTCGCCGGGGATGTCGGCCAGACGGCGGTAGACGGGCTCGCCGAGGATGCTCTGCAACTGCGGTTCGTGCAGGTCCACCGGCACGATCTGCAGGCCCATGTCCTTCAGCGCCGCCGGCACGTAGTGCGCCGGGCGGTCGGCCAGGCGCTCGCTGCGCATGCCCAACACGGCGACGCGGCGCAGGCGCGCCAGCAGGGCCTCGATCTGCGCGGGGGTGGTGAGCAGGTGGTCTTGCCAGTTCATCAAGCGGTCTCCGTGGGGCCGGCGTCGAGCAGCAGCGAGGCCGGCGCGCCGGTGTGGGGATGGATCGGTTCGTGGGTCACGATATTGCCCCAGTCGGCTTCGTGCAGCGCGGTCAGCCAGGCGGCGCGCGAGCGGAAATACCAGGGCATGGCGGCGGGAAAGCCGGAGCCGAAGGCCTCGAAGCGCTCCTCGCGCCAGCCTTCGCCCTCGGCCTCGCCGGGATGCAGGGTCTGGATCAGCAGCCGGCCCGAAGGGGCCCGCAGCGCGTGCAGGGCGCGCAGCAGCGCCGGCAGGCGGTCGTCGAGCAAGGCGAAGTTGCAGACCAGCAGGTCGTGGCGGCCGAGGCGCGCCGGGTCGAGCTGCTCGTAGCCCATCACCTCGTAGCGCGCACCGCCGGCCGCGCGCGCGGCCTCGATCAGGGGCGCCGCGGCGTCGATGCCGAGGGCGTCGATGCCCTCGGCCGCCGCGGCGCGGCACAGCCAGCCTTCGCCGCAGCCGAGATCCAGCAGGCGGGCGGGGCGGTGGCGCCGGATGGCGGCGAGGATCGCGGCGTCGGTGGCCAGGCGGCGGCTTTCGATGCGGCCCTCGCGCACGGCGGCGGTCCAGCCGGCGGCGTTGTGGATCCAGCTTTGCTGCAGGCGGGTGGCCTTGTCGTCCGCCATGGGGCTCCTCGGCGCCAAAGAAAAGGCCCGCGCATGGCGCGGGCCCGGGTTCACGCGCAGCCTGGCGTCAGGCGGCTTCCAGCTCGATGGCCTTGCGCAGCTTCTTCATCGCCGCGCTCTCGATCTGGCGCACGCGCTCGGCCGAGATGCCGTACTTGTCGGCCAGTTCCTGCAGCCCGGCCTTCTCGCCTTCGTGCAGCCAGCGGCGGTAGACGATGTCGCGGGCGCGGTCGTCGAGGCCGGTCAGGGCGTCGCGCAGGCGGTCTTCCTGCTGCTCCTGCCACTCGGCTTCTTCCATCTCGGCGAACTCGTCGCGGTTGTCGGCGAGCCAGTCCTCGGGCACATAGCCTTCCTCGCCGTCGGCCGGGGTGATGCTGAAGGAAACGTCGGCGCCGCCCAGGCGGGCCTCCATCTGCTCCACTTCCTCCGGCTTGACCTTGAGGTCCGCGGCGATGGCCTCGACTTCGTTGCGGTTCATCCAGCCCAGGCGCTGCTTGGCCGAGCGCAGGTTGAAGAACAGCTTGCGCTGCGCCTTGGTGGTGGCGATCTTCACGATGCGCCAGTTCTTCAGGATGTACTCGTGGATTTCGGCCTTGATCCAGTGCACCGCGAAGGAGATCAGGCGCACGCCGACGTCCGGGTCGAAGCGCTTGACCGCCTTCATCAGGCCGACGTTGCCTTCCTGCACCAGGTCGCCCAGCGGCAGGCCATAGCCCATGTAGCCACGGGCGATGTGCACGACGAAACGCAGGTTGTGCAGCACCAGTTGCTGGGCGGCGCCCAAGTCCTGGTCGTCGCGCAGCTTTTCGGCCAGGCGGCGCTCATCCTCGGCGCTCAGCACCGGCAGATGGTTGACCGACGAAATATAGGCGTCGAGGCTGCCCGTCAGCGGCGAAAGCATCGTGGGCTGGCGGAGCGCGACGGCCTTGACGGCAGCAGTCTGTGTCATGTGAATCACTCCCTTCGTTGAGGCCATGTTAGCACTCGGAAGATTGGAGTGCTAAGCCCCCTGGAAGTTCCAGGATCAGGCCCCATATGGGAACAAGCCATTGATTTGCAAGGCTACTGCGGCTGAATATGGGCCAGGTGACGCCAGACGGTGATCCAGGCGCCGATCCAGCCCAGCACGATGCCGGTCAGCAGCAGCAGCAGGCTGGAGCCAAAGGACAGGCCGCTGAGCGTGAACGTGCTGTCGTACAGCGAGGCCAGGGTCTCGCTGGGGCCGGACAGGGCCAGGGTGCCGGCCAGGACCAGGACCAGCGCGAAGACGCTGCCGGCCAGGCCGTACCAGAAGCCGGTATAGAGGAAGGGCCGGCGGATGAAGCTGTCGGGCGCGCCGATCAGCTTCATGACGCTGATCTCCTCGCGCCGTGCCTCGATGTCCAGGCGGATGGTATTGCCCACGGTGACCACCACGGCGATGCCCAGCAGCAGGCCAACGATGAACACCGCGCGGTCGATGATGCCGAGGATGGCGTAAAGCCGCTCCAGCCACTTCTGGTCGAGCTTGGCCAGGTCCACCTCGGGCAGCCGCGTCAGCTCGCCCAACAGCACTTCCACCTGCAGCTTGTTGCGCCCGCGTTCCGGGGTTACCGCGATCACCGCCGGCAGCGGGTTGTCCTGCAGCACGTCCAGGGCTTCGCCGAAGCCGGACTGGCTGCGGAACTCGGCCAGCGACTGCTCGCGCGAGACGTAGCGCGTGGCCTGCACGCCGGGCCGGTCGCGAATCTCCCGCGCCAGGGCGGCGCCGCGCTCGCTGCTGACCGAGTCCTTCAGGAACAGCGACAGCTGCAGGGAGTCCTGCCAGCTATAGGAGATCTTGCTGAGGTTCTGGGTCAGCACGTGCATGCCCGCCGGCAGCGCCAGCGCCACGCCGATCACCAGGGCGGTCAGCAGCGTGCCGACCGGATTGCGCCCGAGCTTGCCCAGCGAGAAGAAGAAGACGCGGGTGTGCTCCTGCGTCAGCCGCTTCATCAGCGGCAATGGCTGTACCTGCAGGTTGGACTCTGCCTGGTCAGCGGCCACGGAGGTCCTCCCCAGGGAAGGGCGGCAGGTCGTTCATGGCCGGGGTGCGCGGGCGCCGCGCCGTGATCTTGCCGCCGTCGAGGTGGATGATCCGGTGTGGCATGTGCACGATCAGGTGCAGGGCATGCGTGGCGATCAGCACGCTGACCCCCACCTGGTTGAAGCGCTCGAACAGCTTCATCACTTCCTTCGACATCTCCGGGTCGAGGTTGCCGGTCGGCTCGTCGGCCAGGATCAGCGCCGGCTTGGAGACGATGGCGCGGGCGATGCCCACGCGCTGCTGCTCGCCGCCCGACAGGGTCAGCGGCGAGGACTTCTCCCGGTTGAGCAGGCCCACCGCGTCCAGCGCGGCGCGCACGCGGCGCTGCACGTCGCTGTAGGCGAAACCGCGGATCACCAGCGGCAGCGCCACGTTGTCGAACACGGTGCGGTCGTACAGCAGGTTGAAGTTCTGAAACACCATGCCGATGCGCTGGCGGAACGGCGCGATGTCGCCGCCCTTGAGCGAGGCCAGGTTGACGTCGTCCACCATGACCTGGCCGCGGGTGGGCTTGCACAGCAGGCCGACCAGGCGCAGCAGCGTGGTCTTGCCGGCGCCGCTGGAGCCGGTGACGAAGGCCATCTCGCCGCGGCCCAGGGAGAAGGTCACGTCGGACAGCACGTCCTTGCCGCCCGGATAGCGGTAGCCCACCTGGTTGAAATGGATGATGTCGGTCACTGGACAGCCGGGAATCGGAAATCGTTTGACCGACGGGAATCGGGAATCGGGAATCGGGAATCGTCAAAGAAGGTCGCGGGAAGCGCAGGTTCTTTTTCTTTTTTCTTTGCTTTCACGATTCTCGATTCCCGGCTTTGCAACGGACCTTCATTCCCCAATCAAAGCTTCCGCGTACGCCTCGGCGTCGAACGGCTCCAGGTCCTCGGCCCCCTCGCCGAGACCGACGAAGCGGACCGGCAGGGCCATGCGTCGGGCGATCGCCAGCAGGATACCGCCCTTCGCGGTGCCGTCCAACTTGGTGATGGCCAGGCCGGTAAGGCCGATCGCTTCGTGGAACTGGATGGCCTGGGTCAGGGCATTGCCGCCGGTGGTGGCATCCACCACCAGCAGTACTTCGTGAGGGGCATAGGGATCGTGCTTCTGCAGCACGCGCTTGATCTTGCGCAGCTCCTCCATCAGGTGGCTCTGTGTGTGCAGGCGTCCGGCGGTGTCGGCGATGATCACGTCCACGCCCCTGGACTTGGCCGACTGCACGGCGTCGAAGATCACGCTGGCGGAATCGGCGCCCTCTCCCTGGGACAGGATCGGCACGTCCACCCGCCTGGCCCAGGTTTCCAGCTGCTGCACGGCGGCGGCGCGGAAGGTATCGCCCGCCGCCAGCATCACCGACTTGCCCTCGCGCTTGAAGCGCAGGGCCAGCTTGCCGATGGTGGTGGTCTTGCCGACGCCGTTCACTCCGGCCACGAACAGGATGTAGGGCTTGATGAAGGGGGGAATCTGCAGAGGCTTGGCGATCGGGGCCAGCAGTTCCACCAGCGCGGCCTTGAGCGAGGCGCGCAGCTGCTTCTCGTTCTTGATGCGGCCCAGGTTGATGTCGGTCTGCAGGCGCTCTATCAGCCATTGCGTGGCCTCGACGCCGGCATCGGCCAGCAGCAGGCGCGTTTCCAGTTCCTCCAGTGCATCGGGGCTTAGGACGTCGGCCTTGAAAAACGTGCCGATGTCGCGTGTCAGCCAGGAATCGCCCTTGTTGAGGCGCGCGCGGAAGCGGCCGATGGCGGAGTCGTTGCTCACGGAGTGGTTCCCTGGGGCTCGGTCTTGGATTCGTCGGTCTTCAGGCGCCACACCGCGCCGGCACCGAGCACGCGCGTGCCCGGCAGGCTGCCGAGCAGCTGCGGCAGCGGCACGGCGGTGCGCAGGTAGACGGGGTAGCGCAGCAGGCGATAGACACTGCGCGCCTGCTGTTCGGCGATGTAGCCGATCCAGATCGGCTCGCCGTCGGCAGTCTTGTAACCGGTGGGCCAGAGTCGCAGCAGGTACTGACGCGTATCGTCGCCCGGCATCGGCAGGCGCAGCACCAGGGCCTGGTGGCGGCCGGCATTGACCTGCGGCAGCACCGGCAGCTCCTCCACCACCGTGTCCGGGGCCAGCCAGCGCAGGCCGTTCTGCAGGCTCAGCGGTGCAGTCTGCTGCCAGCCCTGCTCCAGCAGCTGTGCCTCGATCCGGTCGAGGTCGCCGGCCCACTGCAGGTTGAAGGGCTGGCGCTCGCGGCCGAACAGGTTCTGGCGCTGCGAGCGCAGCTTCTGGTAGCCCGAGCGCGCCCAGTCGTCGATCTGCATGATGCTGAGCGTGCGCTGCGGCAGCGGCTCCTGCGCCAGGCCGCGGTCATCGGACCACTGCAGGCTGGCGGCCAGCACGAACACCGCCAGCACCGGCAGCACGAAGCGGCGGCCGCTGACCTTCTCCGGCTGGTGGCGGCGGTAGCCCAGGCCCAGCAGCGCCGTCCAGGCGACGCCGATGCCCAGCGAGAACACCGCGATGCTCCACCACTGCACGCCCAGGTACAGCTGTGCCAGCAGGATCAGCAGCACCAGCGCAGCGCTGACGCCATAGATCATCACGCGCGTGCCGGTGCGTCGGCCGGTGGCGAGCAGCACCGGCAGGAAGGAATAGATCACCGTGGACAGCACCAGGTCCACGGCGTGGTAGCCATTGGGCTCGAAGCTGCCGAACTGGCGGAACGGTGGCGGAATCTTGGGCACCAGGTACAGGCCCACCGAGATCAGCGAAGCGAAGCCCAGCGCGCCCAGCCAGTGCGCGGTGGCGCGGCCCTTGCGCGCGATCAGCAGGGCCAGGAACACGATTGTCGCCAGCGGCAGGTAGACCGGCCATTCGCCCAGCTGCAGCAGGGCCTGCGCCAGGGCAATGCCCCAGGGGCTGTGCAACTCGCGCAAGGCCTGGAACACGGCGACGTCCATCGACCTCGGATCGGGGCTGATGCCGGGCGCGGCCCAGAAATACAGGAAGGCACCGCCGACGGCGAGCAGGGCCAGCGCCATCAGCGCCAGCACCGGGGTCTCCGGCTGGTCCGGGTCGGCCAGGGCGGCGCCGAAGCGGCCCAGGCGGCGGTGGCGGCGGCTCCAGTCCAGCAGGGCCCCGATCCAGTCCTCGGCGCGCTTCTGCAACTGGCCGATCACCAGGCCGGTCAGGGCGATCACCAGCCAGACGAACAGGGCCAGCAGCAGGATCAGCAGGGCCAGGCGCCCGGCGACCTCGGCGGCCAGTCCCAGCGAGGCGCCGAACACCATGCCCGGCAGGATATAGGCCAATGCCCAGGCCAGTGCGGCGATGCCGTCAGTGACCAGGAACAGCCAGGCCGGCATGCCGGCGGCGCCGGCCAGTGCCGGCGTGACCGAGCGCACCGGCCCGAGGAAGCGCGCCAGCATCACGCCCTTGCCGCCGTGGCGGTCGAAGAAGCGGCGCGCGTTGTTGAGAATCTCGGGGTAGCGCGCCATCAGCTGGCTTTCGAACAGGCGATTGCCGTAGCGGCGGCCCAGCCAGAAAGACAGCGCATCGCCCGCCAGGGCCCCGGCGGCGGCGATCACCACGGTGAGCCACAGGTCCAGCGAGCCCAGGGCAATCAGTGCGCCCACGGCGAACAGCATGACGCCCGCCGGCACGAAGGCGCCGAGGATGAAGATCGCGTCGACCATCGCCACCACGAACAGCAGGACCTGCGCCCACATCGGGTGGGCGTTGATCCAGTCGTACAGCAGCTGGACGTATTCGCTCATGACCTAGCGAGGCCTATCGCGCAAGCGCAAAGGCCTCGCGGGCGGCCGCCAGTGTGGTCTCGATCTCGGCCTCGCCGTGCATCGACGAAACGAATCCGGCCTCGTAGGCCGAGGGCGCCAGGTACACGCCGCGCTCGAGCATGGCGTGGAAGAAGCGCTTGAAGCGCTCCGCGTCGCTGGCCATGACGTCCTTGAAGGTGCGGATCTGGGTGGCGGAGGTGAAGTACAGGCCGAACATGCTGCCGACCTGCGTCGTGAGGAAGGGGATGCCCGCCGCGTCGGCGGCCTGCTTCAGGCCGGCCAGCAGTTTCGCGGTGGTAGCTTCCAGGCGTGCGTAGAGCGCCGTGTCGTCGAGCAGGCGCAGCGTCGCCAGGCCCGCGGCCATCGCCAGCGGATTGCCGGACAGCGTGCCGGCCTGGTAGACCGGGCCGATGGGCGCCAGCTTCTGCATCACGTCGCGCCGGCCGCCGAAGGCCCCCACCGGCAGGCCGCCGCCGATGATCTTGCCGAGCGTAAGCAAGTCGGGGCGCACGCCATAGAGCCCGGCGGCGCCGGTGGGACCCACTCGGAAGCCGGTCATCACCTCGTCGAAGATCAGCAACGCGCCGTCGCGGTCGCAGATCTCGCGCAGGCCCTGCAGGAAGTCCGCGTCCGGCGGCACGCAGTTCATGTTGCCGGCCACCGGCTCCACGATCACGCCGGCGATCTGTCCGGCGTGTGCGCGAAACAGCGCCTCGACCGAGGCCAGGTCATTGAATTGCGCGGTGAGCGTGTACTTGGCCAGGTCCGCCGGCACGCCCGGCGAGGTCGGCACGCCGAAGGTCAGCAGGCCGGAGCCGGCCTTCACCAGCAGGGCGTCGCCGTGGCCGTGGTAGCAGCCCTCGAACTTCAGGATGTAGTCGCGGCCGGTGGCGCCGCGCGCCAGGCGCAGCGCCGACATGGTGGCCTCGGTGCCGCTGTTGCACATGCGCACCATTTCCAGCGCGGGCAGGCGGCGCGACAGCAGCTCCGCCATCTCGATCTCGGCCTCGGTGGGCGCGCCGTAGGAGATGCCGGTCTCCAGCTGGCGGCGGATCTCGGCCAGCACCTGCGGGTGCTGGTGGCCGAGGATCATCGGGCCCCAGGAGCCGACGTAGTCGACGTAGCGCTGGCCGTCGGCGTCGGTGATCCAGGCGCCGTCGGCGGCGGCGATGAAGCGCGGCGTGCCGCCGACCGCGCGGAAGGCGCGGACCGGCGAGTTCACGCCGCCGGGGATGGTCTGCTGTGCGCGGGCGAAGAGTTCTTCTGAGCGGCTCATGGCGGCGGTCTTGGAGGCCTGCTGCAAAACGGTGCAGGCCGTCGGAAATGAAGGAGCGAGAGTCTAGCCGAACAGGCGTGAATACTCCCGCGCACGGGCTTCGACATCGGTCGCTCCAAAAATTCCCTCGACCGCCGCCGCCATGTCGGCGCCGGCAGCGATCAGGGGGGCGGTATTGGAGGGCAGCAGCCCGCCGATGACGCAGATCGGCAGGCCGATCGCGGCGCGGGCCGCCTGCAGCAGCGCCAGGTCGGCCTGCGGCGCGTCAGGTTTGGTGCCGGACTCGAAGAAGCGTCCGAAGGCCACGTAGTTTGCCCCGGCCGCAGCCGCGGCACGGGCGCGCTCCAGGGAATTGGCGCAGCTCACGCCGATGATCGCGCGCGGCCCCAGGCGGCGGCGGGCCTCGGCCAGTGGCGCGTCGGCGGCGCCGACGTGCACGCCGTCGGCGTCCACCGCCTCGGCCAGGGCCGGGTCGTCGTTGACGATGAACAGCGCGCCGAACTCGTGGCACAGGCCGCGCAGCGCATGGGCGTTGCGCTCGCGCGTGGCGGCGTCGTGCCACTTGTCGCGGTACTGCAGCAGGCGCGCACCGCCGGCCAGGGCCTCGGCGGCGGACGCCACCAGCCGGCCCGGCGAGCGGCAGATGGCCTCGGAGGTGATCGCATAGAGGCCGCGCAGCGGCGCGGACAGGGGGGGCAGGTGCTTCATGCGGCGCGCCGTCCGGGAATCAGGCGTCCGCCGCCCACGGCGTAGGCGCGGGACAGCGCGCCGTGGGTATAGGCCTGCGCGCCTTCCAGCGCCTCGGCCACCGGCTTGCCCGCCGCCAGCAGGGCGGCGATGGCGGCGGCCAACGTGCAGCCGGCGCCGTGGAAGCGCTGTGGCAGGCGGGGCCACTCGAAGTCGCGGGGTGGCCGGCCGGCCTGGTACCAGGTGTTGACGACGTTGCCGCCGGGCTCGTCGCCGCGCGTCACCAGCAGGTGGGCGAGGCCGGTAGCCAGCAGGGCGGCGCCGTCCTCGCCACCGCCCAGCAGGCGAGCCTCGGCGGCATTCGGGGTCAGCACCGTGACCTGCGGCAGCAGCCGTTCCTTGACCGCCAGCAGCAGCTCGCTGCGGACCAGATGGGCGCCGCCACCGGCGCGCAGCACCGGATCCAGCACCACGGGAACCTGCAGGCGGCGGATGCAGTCGAGGATGGGGTCGAGCTGCGCGGCGTCGCCAAGAAGGCCGATCTTGATGGCCCCGATGTGGCAGTCCGCCAGCAGGACTTCGATCTGGGCCGCCATCAGGATCGGCGGCACCGCCGCAACGCGCTGGACGTTGGAGGTGTCCTGCACGGTATTGGCGGTAATGACGCCCAGGGCATGGCCTCCCAGTGCCCCGATCGCCTCGATGTCGGCGGTGAGGCCGGCGCCGCCGGTGGGATCGTGGCCGGACAGGCACAGCACGCAGGGTGGGGACATTTTCATGCGGGAAGTTTAGCGGCAGCCGGGTGGCGATCCGGTGTCCCGCCTTCCTTTATGCACAGCAGTCAAGGGACTCTGCCACAAGGCCCGTGGTAGCGACTTTTTTCTGCAAGAATGCTGTAAGAATCACGCAAGTCATTGATTGGAAAATAGGATGCGGAGTGGATACAAAATGTTCCGACGGTAAAAATGCCAGGCAGGGTGGCTACTTAGGGTAGTGACCAGAATATTGCCCACAAACTTATCCACAGATTTTGTGGATGCTTCGATAATTTCCAGCCTCAGCAGTCACTTGCGCCCATGAATTCATGTAACAGGTGGTCCGCCGTATGCAAATCGTTTGATAGATTCGCACGGATCGCGGCACTCTCGCTGATGCCGGCGATGATGGCGCCGGTGGCCATGGCCGAGCCCGCTCCCGCCGCCTTCGAGGCTTTGACCACGGTGAAGGATCGGGAGTTGCCGGAGCTTTCCGGACTGGCGGCCTCCCGGCGCTGGCCCGGCATCTACTGGGCCCACAATGACAGCGGCGATGGCCCACGGCTGTTCGCCTTCAACCGCCGTGGCCAAGTCATCGCGCGGGTCGAGGTGGAGGGCGCCGACGCGATGGACTGGGAGGACATTGCCCTCTACGAGCGCGACGGACGCAGCTGGCTGGCCGTGGGCGATATCGGCGACAACCTGGCCTTCCGCAACACAGCGACGATCTACCTGATGCCGGAGCCGGAGCTGGATGCCAGCCGCGTGGAGCCGGCGCGGCGGATCGATTTCCGCTATCCGGACGGCCCGCGGGATGCCGAGGGCCTCGCGGTGGATGCCGAGGGCGGGCATATCCTGGTGATGGAGAAGGGCGCCCCCCGGGTCGGCTTCTACCGGCTGCCCCTGGATCCCGGCCCCGGCGTGCAGACCGCCGAGCGCCTGGCCACGGTGCAGTTGCCGGTACCGGGCAAGCTGCCGCCTGCAGCTCCGCTGGCGGCACCACGGGGCCGGGTCTCGGTGACGGCGATGGACCTGTCCCGCGACGGACTGCGCCTGGCCATGATCAGCTACAGCCGGTTGTTCTGCTTCGACCGGCTGCCCGGCGAGAGCTGGGCCGAGACACTGGCGCGACCGCCGCGCGTCTGGCCGTTGCCGAAGCAGCGTGGGCTGGAGGCCATGGCGATCGAGGCTGACGGCCTCAGCGTGGTGGTGGCGCCGGAGGGCATCCCCACGCCGGTGCTGCGCGCGCGCCGGATCCTGGCTCCCCTCGCTCCCTGAGTGGCCTACCCGGGCAGCTGGCCACCCAGCCAGTGCCCGTAGACCACCAGCAGCGGCAATTGCAGCCAGAGCAGCAGCAGGTCGTAGATCTCCTGGCGGCGTACTTCGTCGTCCACCACCTGTGTCAGCAGGTGGGCGCAGGCCATGGCCAGGCCGGAAAGGGCGGCCAGCAGCAGCAGCGTCGGCAGGTCCGGCAGCAACCGAGCGCCCCGGAAGCCTGCTGCCGCCGCCAGCCAGGTGAAGACCAGCGCCACGCCGGCACCGCCTTGCAGCGGCAGGATCAGCCCCGGCGCGCGACGCAGCAGCGGGATGGCCGGCAGCAGCAGGCCCGTGAAGAACAGCCAGGTGATGAGCCGGTCGCTGCGGCCGGGCGCTGCATCGAGCAATTCCGCCGGGGAGGGCATGCCACGCAGCCCGTAGAGTGCATCGCCGGACAGCAGGATGAAGGCCATCAGGCAGAACACGCGCGCCAGCGGCAGCAGGAACCACTCCTGCCAGATCCGCAGCGGCTGGTCGCGGGTGCGCCGGTGCAGCACCTGCTCCAGCCACGCCGTCACCACGCTCAGCGCGGCGAAGACCAGGGCGGCGAGCAGGATCATCCTTCGGCGGCTAGGCGGCCGCCGGCACCGGCAGCGCGAGGTTCTTCCATAGCCGCAGCGTCGGCTCCGACTGGTTCAGCGTGTAGAAGTGCAGGCCGGGCGCGCCGTTGTCCAGCAGTGTGCGCGACAGCTGCGTCACCACGTCCAGGCCGAAGTCCAGTAGCGCCGGCTTGTCGTCCTGCAGCTGTTCCAGGCGCAGGCGGATCCAGCGCGGGATCTCGGCGCCGCAGGCGGCGGAGAAGCGCGCCAGCTGCGCGAAGTTGGTGATCGGCATGATGCCGGCGATCACCGGGATCTTGAGGCCCGCCTGCTCACAGCGATTGACGAAGTCGAAGTAGGCGTCGGCATTGAAGAAGTACTGCGTGATCGCGGCGTGCGCGCCAGCCTCCGCCTTGCGGCGGAAGTTGTCGAAGTCCTGGGCCGGCGTGACCCCCTGCGGGTGCATCTCCGGGTAGGCCGCGATCTCCAGGCGGAAATGGTCGCCGTGCTGCTCGCGGATGAACGTCACCAGCTCGCTGGCATAGCGGAACTCGCCCGGCGCCTCGTCGGGCGCAAGCCCCGGAGGCAGGTCGCCACGCAGCGCGACGATGCGCTTCACGCCGGCCTCGCGGTAGCGCTGCAGCAGTGCGGCGATGCTGGCGCGGGTGGAGCCGACGCAGGTCAGGTGCGGCGCGGCCTCGATGCCGCTGTGCTCCACCACCTGCATGATCGCCTCGTAGGTGCCGTGCTGGTCGGAACCGCCGGCGCCGTGGGTGACGGAGAAGAACGCCGGCCGTACCGACGCCAGCTTCTGCACCAGCGCCGGCAGCTTCTGCCAGCCCTCCGGCGTGCGCGGCGGGAACAGCTCGAACGAGAAGGTGATTTCCTGGGCCATGAGCGGACTTCTTTCCTGTAGGAGCGGCCGTCGGCCGCGATGCGAAGGTCGCGGCCGGCAGCCGCTCCTACATGGGGTTCATCAGTACCGGTAGTGCTCGGGCTTGTACGGGCCTTCGACCGGCACGCCGAGGTAGTCAGCCTGGGCCTGGGTCAGCGTGGTCAGCTTCACGCCGATCTGCGCCAGGTGCAGGCGTGCCACTTCCTCGTCGAGCTTCTTGGGCAGGCGGTAGACCGTCTTCTGGTAGCTGTCCTTGTTCGCCCACAGGTCCATGGCCGCCAGCGTCTGGTTGGAGAAGCTGTTGGACATCACGAAGGACGGGTGGCCGTGGGCGCAGCCCAGGTTGATCAGGCGGCCTTCGGCCAGCACGTAGATCGACTTGCCGCTGTCGGCAAAGGTGTAGCGGTCGGTCTGCGGCTTGATGGTGTCGCGCACGGCGCCGGAGGCGTTGAGGCGGTCCATCTGGATCTCGTTGTCGAAGTGGCCGATGTTGCACACCAGGGCGTTGTTCTTCATCGCCTTCATGTGCTCGAGGGTGATGATGTCCTTGTTGCCGGTGGTGGTGACATAGATATCGGCGAATTCGAGCACGTCGTCGATGGTCTTGACCTCGAAGCCTTCCATCGCGGCCTGCAGGGCATTGATCGGGTCGATCTCGGACACGATCACGCGCGCGCCCAGGCCACGCAGCGAGTGCGCCGAGCCCTTGCCCACGTCGCCGTAGCCGGCCACGAAAGCGACCTTGCCGGCGATCATCAGGTCGGTGGCGCGCTTGATGCCGTCGGCCAGCGATTCTCGGCAGCCGTAGAGGTTGTCGAACTTGCTCTTGGTGACCGAGTCGTTGACGTTGATGGCGGGTACCAGCAGCTTGCCGGCTTCCATCATCTGGTACAGGCGATGCACGCCCGTGGTGGTCTCTTCCGAGACGCCGCGCCAGTCCTTGACCACGCGGGTCCAGAAGCCCGGGCGTTCCTTGGCGACGCGCTTGAGCAGGTTCTTGATGACCTGGACTTCATGGTTGTCCGAGGGGCTGTCGACCCACTTGTCGCCGAGTTCCAGCTCGTATCCCTTGTGGATCAGCAGCGTGACGTCGCCGCCGTCGTCCACCACCAGCTCGGGGCCGGTCAGGGTGCCGTCGGCCAGCGTGTGGGTGACGCAGTCCAGCGTCAGGTCCCAGTATTCCTCCAGCGTCTCGCCCTTCCAGGCGAACACCGGGGTGCCGGCGGCGGCCACGGCTGCGGCGGCATCGTCCTGCGTCGAGAAGATGTTGCAGGACGCCCAGCGCACGGAAGCACCCAGCGCCTTGAGCGTCTCCAGCAGCACGGCCGTTTCCTTGGTCATGTGCAGGGAGCCGGTCAGGCGCACGCCCTTGAGCGGCAGCAGCGGCGCGTACTTGGCGCGGATGCTCATCAGGCCTGGCATTTCCTCCTCGGCCATGCGGATGCGCTTGCGGCCGAATTCGGCCAGGCCGATGTCGCGGATCTTGTAGTCGGGGGAGGGGGAGACGGGCTTGAGCTGGGCGTTCATGTTTGACTCCGGGGGGGTCTAAAGATTGGGGAGGCGACGGACGCCGCCTCCCCGTTGATGCTTACTTCAGCTTCTTGGCGTCGGATGCGAGCAGCTCGGCCTTGTCCGTCTTCTCCCAGGAGAAGGCGGAGTGGGTCTTGCCGTCGGCACCCTTGAATTCGAAGGGCTTGCGGCCGAAGTGGCCGTAGGAGGCGGTGGCCTGGTACATCGGGTGGATCAGGTCGAGCATCTTGATGATGCCGCCCGGGCGCAGGTCGAAGTGGCGGCGCACCAGCTTCTCCAGGGCCTGGTCGGAGACCTTGCCGGTGCCGAAGGTGGTGAGCATGATCGAGGTCGGCTCGGCCACGCCGATGGCGTAGCTGACCTGCACTTCGCAGCGGTCGGCCAGGCCCGAGGCCACGATGTTCTTGGCGACATAGCGCGCGGCGTAGGCGGCCGAACGGTCGACCTTGGAGGGGTCCTTGCCGGAGAAGGCGCCGCCGCCGTGGCGTGCCCAGCCGCCGTAGGAGTCGACGATGATCTTGCGGCCGGTCAGGCCGCAGTCGCCCACCGGGCCGCCGATGACGAAGTTGCCGGTCGGGTTGATGTGGAACTTGGTCGCCTTGCTCAGCCACTTGGCCGGCAGCACCGGCTTGATGATCTCTTCCAGCACGGCCTCGCGCAGATCCTTGAGCTTGATGCTCGGGTCATGCTGGGTGGACAGCACCACGGCGTCGATGCCGGCGACCTGGTCATCCTTGTAGCGCAGCGTGATCTGGCTCTTGGCGTCCGGGCGCAGCCAGGACAGGCCGCCCTTCTTGGCCTTGCGGATCTTGGCCTGCTGCTCCACCAGGCGGTGGGCGTAGAAGATCGGTGCCGGCATCAGGGCGCTGGTCTCGTTGCAGGCGTAGCCGAACATCAGGCCCTGGTCGCCCGCGCCGATGTCCTCGGCCGCCTTGGCCTTCTTGGCGGTGCCGTCCACGCCCATGGCGATGTCGGGCGACTGCTTGCCGATGATGTTGAGTACGCCGCAGGTGTGGCCGTCGAAGCCAACCTCGGTGTTGCTGTAGCCGATGCCGTTGACCACGCCGCGCGCAATGGCGTCGACGTCGATGTTGGCGCTGGTGGTGACCTCGCCGGCCAGCACGACCACGCCCGTCTTCACCAGGGTCTCGCAGGCGACGCGCGCGCGGGGGTCCTGGGCCAGGATCGCGTCGAGGATGGCGTCGGAGATCTGGTCCGCCATCTTGTCCGGATGGCCTTCGGAAACGGACTCGGAGGTAAACAGGTATTCGGACATCGATGCAGCCCTCGAAATGGGGTAAACGGGAGTCTCAATCCGTTTATGCGGATGAGCGGATATTGTAAAGCCTGTGGGCCGAGGTCGCCATAGGGATGAAGTCGGGGGCCCGGGGCGGCTAATCTTGCACAAAAGCCCGGCCCGCCGCGCCCGAATCCGACCAACTAAAGAGCCAAGAATGGCCCCCACACCCTCCAGCATGCTCGCCCTGGGCACTTCCGCACCGGATTTCAGCCTGCCCGACACCCTCAGCGGCAGGCGCCTGGGACTGGCCGACATCCGGGCGGAATACGCCACGCTGGTGATGTTCATCTGCAATCATTGCCCTTACGTGAAGCACGTCAACGCCGAACTGGTCCGGCTGGGGGGCGACTACCAGGGTCGCGGAGTGGGGCTGGTGGCGATCTCCTCCAACGATGCCCAGGCCTACCCCGAGGATGCACCGGGGCCGATGGCCGAGGCCGGGCGGGCCCTGGGCTATCCGTTCCCCTATCTTTACGATGAAAGCCAGGGCGTGGCGCGCGCCTACCAGGCGGCCTGCACGCCGGACTTCTTCCTGTTCGACGCCGGACTGCGGCTGGCCTACCGCGGCCGGCTGGACGATTCCACGCCGGGCAACGGCCGGCCGGTGACGGGTGCCGAACTTCGCGCGGCGCTGGATGACCTGCTGGCGGGGCGCGAGGTGGGCGAGCGCCAGCAGCCGAGCCTCGGCTGCAGCATCAAGTTCCGCAAGGGGCAGGGCTGATGGAGTTGCTGGCGCAGTTGTTCCCCGCCACGCCGCGCGGCCTGCTCAATGCCCTGCTGCTGTTCCTGCCGCCGCTGCTGATCCTGTTCCACCCGCGGCTGCGCTGGTGGTCGCGGCTGCTGTGGCTGGCCGCTACGCAGTTGTGCTGGCTGTTCGTGGCGGTCTATGCCTGGGTGCGCCTGCAGCGCTACGTCGGCGATCCGCAGATGGCGGAGTTCCCGCTGGCCGATGCGATCGGCTGGTGGAGCTTCGCGTTCCCGTGGATGGTGTATCTGGTGTTCCGGGCGCGGCGCGCGCCTGTATCCGGAAAGGACATTCCTCCCCAAGGCTGAGCGCCCTAGTAATTTCCGCTCATTTCCCAACCGCAGCGCAGACGTTATGTTGGTGCCATAACAAAAGCTTCACATTGATCTAGCGGGAGGACAAAGCATGAAGGCCCTGACGAGGCGCACGGCACTGTGCGCAGCTTTGCTGTGGGCGTTGGCCGGCTGTACCGGCCGTTCCGAATCGGTGGACGGCGAGGGCGGCGGGGTCGGCGGCACCAACCTGGTCGAGGCCGACTACCACACCCGCGCCACGCCGCCGCTGGAGGCGGGCCAGTTCGAGATGATCACGCTGTCGACGCTGCCCGAGGCGGTGACCGACGGCGACGTGCTGCTGGGCCTGCGGGGCCTGGCCTCGGGCGACAGTTTCAAGGTCACGCGCAATGGCGTCGACGTCAGCGCGGCGTTCGCGCGGGTCGAGGGCGGTGAGGTGCGCGGCCTGGTCACTGGCCTGGTCAACGGCGCCAACCGCCTGGCGGCCACGGTCACCGGCGACGCCGGTACGCGTCGCGCCGAGCTGACCGTGCTCAATCACCCGATCACCGGTCCGGTGTCGTCCGGGCCGCACCAGAAGCCCTTCATCTGCCGCACCGAGGACAACGGACTCGGCGCGCCGATCGACGCCAACTGCTCGATCGTCACGCAGTACAAGTGGTTCTACCGTTCGGTGACCAACCAGGGCTTCAAGGAGCTCCCCGATCCCTACGCCGCCTACCCCGGCGACGTAATCATGACCGAGACCAAGGACGGCCGCGCCGTGCCCTTCGTGGTGCGCATGGAGACCTCCACCATCAACCGCGGCATCGCGCGCCTGGCAGTGCTGGACGACCCGCATGCCCGCGGTGCCGAGGCGCCGTTCGCCGCCACCCAGTGGGACGGCCACGTCTACTACGTCTTCGGCGAGTCCTGCGGGGTTGGCTACCAGCAGGGCAGGAGTGACCCCAACCTGGTGCTGGGCGCGCTAGCGCTGACCGAAATCTCGGCCGACAACCTGCTGATCAACCTGGTGGGCATCGCCGACCGCCTGGGCAAGGGCGACCTGGTGATCCACAACACGCTCAGCGCCTTCGGCAACCACTGCAACCCGCTGATCAGCGCCGAGACAGCGATGCTGATGAAGGAGCACATCACCGAGAAGTACGGCCCGGTGCGCTTCATGATCGGCACCAACGGCTCGGGTGCTGCGCTGCAGCAGTACAACCTGGCCAACAGCTCGCCGGGCGTGCTCAGCGGCGCGATGCCGACGGCGACCTTCGCCGACATCCTGACCACGGCGATGACGGTGGCGGACTGCGGCCTGCTGCAGCACTACTACGAGAACAGCTCGCTGGACTGGAGCGTGGGCAAGCAGGCGGCGGTCAACGGCCACAACCTGCTGGTGGGCAATCCGCTCAATGCCATCTGCCAGTCCTGGGTGGATGCCTTCCTGGACCTGCTGAATCCCGAGGTCGGCTGCGGCCCGGTGCCGGAGGCCGACCGCTACCGTGGCCCGGACAATCCCAACGGTCCGAACCTGAGGGGCGTGCGCTGCACGGTGCAGGACGCCAACGTCAACATCTTCGGCCGTGACCCGGCCACCGGCTACGCCAACCGTCCGCTCGACAATACCGGCGTGCAGTACGGCCTGGGTGCCCTGCTGGCCGGCACCATCAGTGCCGAGGAGTTCCTCGACGTCAACCGCAACATCGGCGGCTTCAACATCGACGGCAAGCCGGTGGCGGAGCGCATGCGCATGAACGAGCAGATGGCCAAGACAGCCTACCTGGTCGGCGGCGTCATCGGCCGCGGTGCCCTGGCCGAGACCCCGGTGCTGGATCATGCCCCGTACCTGGACCTGATCCCGGTGGCCAACATCCACGAGGCGGTTCGCCCCTTCATCGTGCGCTCGCGCCTGCAGAAGCAGACCGGCCAGGTGACGACCCAGGGCCTGTGGCGCGGCGTGGTGACCCAGGCCGACGGCTATCCGGTGATGGAGCAGTGGCTGGAGTCACTGCAGCGGCCGGAGTACGGCGGCGACCACATGGCGGCGGTGATCGAGGCCAAGCCGTCGGCGGCGGCCGACCGTTGCGTCTTCGGCACCATCGGCGGACGCCTGGAGCTGCCGGACGCGATCCTGCTGCCGCTGGGTCTGGCGCAGCTGCCACTGCTGCCGCAGCTCGGGCCGCTTCACGATCTGCTCCCGGAGTTCGACGTGAACATCCCGCTGCGCGTCGACCTGCCGGAGTTTTACAACAACGATGGTTCCGGCCTGGGCGTGTGCTCGCTGGCACTGCCGGTGACCAGGACACCGCGCATGGTGGCCGGCATGCCGATGACCGACGACATCATCCGCTGCCAGCTGCGCCCAGTGGACCCCGCCGACTACGCCGGCAAGCTCAGCGAGGCCCAGATCGCTGAAGTCCGCGCCATTTTCCCGGGCGGCGTCTGCGACTTCAGCAAGCCGGCGGCCGAGGACGTGGCCCACAGCCTGCTGTACCCGTCCCTGGGCGGCGAGCGCCAGCAGGCCCCGCATTCCATGAAATGGTGGGCGGCACGCTCCTCAAAAGCGCAGTAAACCCTTGATGGGAAAGCCCGGCGGCCTCGGCCGCCGGGCTTTTTTGTGCCCTGCGTCGCGGGTGAATCGCCTGTTTCCTTGCCCCGGCGCACGCAAACCCTGAAAATATGCGCCCTTTTCTGTCCCCCTTCAGGCCGCCGCTTCCCTATGCCCGCGACGAACCGCTTCGAACTCGCCAACGCCATCCGCGCCCTGTCGATGGATGCCGTGCAAAAAGCCAACTCCGGCCACCCGGGCATGCCGATGGGCATGGCGGACATCGCCGAGGTGCTCTGGAACGATTACCTGAGCCACAACCCGGCCGATACGACCTGGGCCAACCGCGACCGCTTCGTGGTGTCCAACGGCCACGGCTCGATGCTGCTTTACGCGCTGCTGCACCTCACCGGCTACCCGCTGCCGATCGAGGAGCTGAAGAACTTCCGCCAGCTGCACTCCAAGACCGCCGGCCACCCGGAGTACGGCATCACCCCGGGCGTAGAAACCACCACCGGCCCGCTGGGCCAGGGCCTGGGCAACGCCGTGGGCATGGCGCTGGCCGAGCGCGTGCTCGCCGCCCGCTACAACCGTGACGGCCACAACGTGGTCGACCACTACACCTACGCCTTCACCGGCGACGGCTGCCTGATGGAAGGCATCAGCCACGAGGTCTGCTCGCTGGCCGGAACGCTGGGCCTGGGCAAGCTGGTGGTGTTCTACGACGACAACAACATCTCCATCGACGGCGAGGTCGAGGGCTGGTTCCGCGATGACACGCCGGCCCGCTTCGAGGCCTACGGCTGGCAGGTGATCCGCAAGGTCGACGGCCACAATCCGGCCGAGATCAAGAAAGCGATCGACACCGCCCGCGCCACGCAGGACAAGCCGACGCTGATCTGCTGCAAGACCATCATCGGCTTCGGCTCGCCGAACCTGCAGGGCAAGGAAAAGAGCCATGGCTCGCCGCTGGGCGAGGCCGAGATCAAGCTGGTGCGCGAGAAGCTGGGCTGGACCCACGCGCCCTTCGAGATTCCGGACGACGTCCGCGCCGGCTGGAGCGCGCTGGAGAAGGGCCGCCTCCGCCAGCAGGCCTGGGAGCAGGCCTTCCGTGCCTATGCGGAGAAGTTCCCGGAGGACGCCGCCGAGTTCGAGCGCCGCATGAAGGGCGACCTGCCGGCTGGCTGGGCCGAGCACGCTGCCGCCGCGCTGGCCGAGGCTGCCAAGTTCGACAAGCCGGTGGCCACGCGCAAGGCCTCCAAGAACGTGCTGGACGCGCTGGCCTCGGGCCTGCCGGAACTGTTCGGCGGCTCCGCCGACCTGACCGAGTCCAACTGCACCGACTTCAAGGGCCACAAGGCCTTGCGTCACGGCCGCCTCGACGGCAACTACGTGAACTACGGCGTGCGTGAGTTCGGCATGTCGGCGATCATGAACGGCGTCGCCCTGCACGGCGGCCTGATTCCCTTCGGCGGCACGTTCCTGACCTTCAGTGATTACGCCAGGAACGCGGTGCGCATGGCCGCGCTGATGAAGATCCGCAGCATCTTCGTCTACACCCATGACTCGATCGGCCTGGGCGAGGACGGCCCCACCCACCAGTCGGTGGAGCACGTCGCCTCCCTGCGCCTGATCCCCAACCTGAACGTGTGGCGCCCGGCCGACCAGTTCGAGACCGCCATCGCCTGGCAGGACGCCATCGAGCGCAAGGATGGCCCCTCGGCGCTGGCGCTGACGCGCCAGAACCTGGTGCCGCAGGCCCACCCGGAGCAGCACTTCACCGACGCGCGCCGCGGCGGCTACGTGCTGTGGGAGCCGGCCGCGGCGGCGCAGGGCATCCTGATCGCCACGGGCTCGGAAGTGCAGCTGGCCGTGGACTCCGCCAGGAAGCTGGCCGAGCAGGGCATCAACGTGCGCGTGGTGTCGGTGCCCTGCGCCGAGATCTTCCGCCGCCAGGATGCCGCCTACCGCGAGACGGTGCTGCCCAAGGCGCTGCGCAAGCGCCTGGCGATCGAGACCGGCGTGTCGATCTACTGGGAAGGCCTGGTTGGCGACGAGGGCGAGGTCCTCGGCGTGGACACCTACGGCGAGTCCGCGCCGCTGGCCGCCGTGATGAAACACTTCGGCTTCACCGTCGACAACGTCGTGGCCAAGGTCACGGCTCTGCTGGGCAAATGATGAAGGGGGCGCCGCGAGGCGCCCCTTTGTTTTTCAACCGAAACCTGCGGGATGGCCGCAGTCCTGTACTAAAGGAAAAGTAACGATGACCGTCAAAGTAGGTATCAATGGCTTCGGCCGCATCGGCCGCAACGTGCTGCGCGCCGCCGTGCAGAACTTCGGTGGCGACATCGAGATCGTCGGCATCAACGACCTGCTGGAGCCGGACTACCTCGCGTACATGCTGCAGTACGACTCCGTGCATGGCCGCTTCAAGGGCGACATCAAGATCGAGGGCGGCGCCCTGGTCATCAACGGCAAGAAGATCCGCCTGACGCAGGAGCGCGATCCGGCCAACCTCAAGTGGGACGAGATCGGCGCCGAAGTCGTGATCGAATCCACCGGCCTGTTCCTGGACAAGGCCAGCGCCGAGAAGCATCTCGCCGCCGGCGCCAAGAAGGTGATCATCTCGGCTCCGTCCAAGGACGACACCCCGATGTTCGTCTACGGCGTGAACCACAAGACCTACGCCGGCCAGGCGATCGTCTCCAACGCATCGTGCACCACCAACTGCCTCGCGCCGCTGGCCAAGGTGCTGAACGACAAGTGGGGCATCAAGCGCGGCCTGATGACCACCGTGCACGCCGCCACCGCCACGCAGAAGACCGTGGACGGTCCGAGCAGCAAGGACTGGCGCGGCGGCCGCGGCATCCTCGAGAACATCATCCCGTCCTCCACCGGCGCCGCCAAGGCCGTGGGTGTGGTGATCCCCGAGCTGAACAAGAAGCTGACCGGCATGGCCTTCCGCGTGCCGACCTCCGACGTCTCCGTGGTCGACCTCACCGTTGACCTCGAGCGCGAGGCCACCTATGAAGAGATCAAGGCCGAGATGAAGGCCCAGAGCGAAGGCGCCCTCAAGGGCATCCTCGGCTACACCGAGGACAAGGTCGTGGCCACCGATTTCATCGGCGACGCCCGCACCTCGATCTTCGACGCCGAGGCCGGCATCGCCCTCGACAAGACCTTCGTCAAGCTGGTGAGCTGGTACGACAACGAGTGGGGCTACTCCAACAAGTGCCTCGAGATGGTCCGCGTCGTCGCCGGCAAGTAAGTAAAAAACGGGAATCGGGAATGGGGAATCGGGAATCGCAAAAGCGATTTCCCGGTTCCCCGTTCTTTTTCTTGCTTTAACGATTCCCGATTCCCCATTCCCGATTCTCGGAGCCTCTTCAAATGACCGTCCTTCGCATGTCCGACCTGGACCTGACCGGCAAGCGCGTGCTGATCCGCCAGGACCTGAACGTCCCCATCTCCAACGGCCGCATCACCTCCGACGCGCGCCTGCGCGCCTCGCTGCCGACGCTGAAGCTGGCACTGGAGAAAGGCGCCTCGGTGCTGGTGGTCTCTCACCTGGGCCGCCCGAAGGCCGGCAAGTTCGATCCCGAGGCCTCGCTGACCCTGGTGGCCGCCTGGCTGTCCGAGAAGCTCGAGCGCACCGTGCCGCTGGTCAGCAACTGGATCGACGGCATCGCCATGGAACCGGGCCAGATCGCGCTGGGCGAGAACACCCGCTTCCTCAAGGGCGAGAAGGACAACGACGAGGCGCTGTCGAAGAAGATGGCGTCGCTCTGCGACGTGTACGTGATGGATGCCTTCGGTACCGCGCACCGCGCCGAGGCCTCGACCCATGGCGTCGCCAAGTTCGCGCCCATCGCCTGCGCCGGCCCGCTGCTGGCGGCCGAGCTGGATGCACTGGGCAAGGCCCTGGCCACGCCGAAGAAGCCGCTGGCGGTGATCGTCGGCGGCAGCAAGGTCTCCACCAAGCTGGACCTGCTGGAGAACCTCGCCGACGTGGCCGACCAGTTGATCATCGGCGGCGGCATCGCCAACACCTTCCTGGCGGCCATGGGCAAGCCGGTGGGCAAGTCGCTGCATGAGGCGGACATGCTGGACAAGGCGCGCGCCATCCTGGCCAAGATCCAGGCCCGTGGCGGCGACATCCCGCTGCCCGAGGACGTGGTGGTGGCCTCCGAATTCTCCGCCGAAGCGCATGCCGAGGTGCGCAGCGCCGACGAGGTCGAGTCCGACGAGATGATCCTCGACATCGGCCCCAAGACCCGCAAGAAGCTGTCGGCCCTGCTGAAGTCCTGCGGCACCATCGTCTGGAACGGCCCGGTGGGCGTGTTCGAGTACGACAGCTTCGCCGGCGGCACCAAGGCCATCGCCGAGGCCATCGCGGCGGCCGAGGGCTTCTCGCTGGCCGGCGGTGGCGACACCCTGGCGGCGATCGACAAGTTCAAGGTGGCCGAGCGCATCGACTACATCTCCACCGGCGGCGGTGCCTTCCTCGAATTCCTCGAAGGCAAGAAGCTGCCGGCCGTCGAGATCCTCGAGCAGCGCGCCAAGGGCTGATCTCCGGCATCCGCGACCATGACGGTGACTCCGCCCTGGCCGCTGCCGGTCGTGCGGCTGCTGCGCACGGAGCACGGCTACGGCGGCCGTGACGAGCGCGTGCGCGACTGCGCGCAGCTGCTGTTCGACTATGGCGTGCAGCGCTGCCGCTACGGCGAGCCGGCGGTGGGTGAGCACGGGCAGGGTTTCCTGCTGCGCGACCCCGCCGCCGAGGACGTCGCCTTCCGGAGCCTGGTGGCGCTGGGTCTGGTGTCCTTCGATCCCAAGCGTCCCTCGTTGCTGACGCCCCACAGCGAGCGCGACTGGCTGAAGCTGATGGCCGAGCCGCTGCCGGCGCTGCAGCGCGAGGGCTGGCAGATCGACGTCGACCGCGACTTCAGCTTCCGCCTGTGCGAGCCGGAGCCCGACTGGCTGCTGCAGATGCAGGAGGGCGAGGGCCGCGACTGGTTCGGCGTGGCGCTGGACGTGGACGTGGAGGGCGAGCGCCTGCCGCTGCTGCCGCTGCTGGTGGCCTTCCTGCAGGACCCGCGCGCCGGCTGGACCCCACAGAAGTTCGCCGCGCTGGAAGACGATGCGCCACTGCTGCTGCGCGACGAGGTGCGCGATCGTTGGATCCGCGTGCCGGCCGGTCGGCTCAAGCCGGTGCTCAACGTGCTGCGCGAGCTGTTCACGGCGACCTGGCTCGACGACGGCGGGCGCCTGTGGCTGCCGCGTCCGCAGGCCCTGACGCTGGACGAACTGCTGCACCTGCCGCAACTGCGCTTCGACGGCAAGGCCCCCGGCCCGCTGGCCGGCGTGGTCGAGGTGGCGCCGCCCCAGGGGCTCAACGCCGAACTGCGCGGCTACCAGCAGCAAGGCCTCAACTGGCTGCAGTTCCTTCGCACCCAGAGTTTCGGCGGCGTGCTGGCCGACGACATGGGCCTGGGCAAGACGCTGCAGACCCTGGCCCACCTGCTGCTGGAGAAGGAAAGCGGCCGCATGGACCGCCCCTGCCTGGTGGTGGCGCCGACCAGCCTGATGTTCAACTGGCGCCGCGAGGCCAGGCGCTACGCGCCCGCGCTGCGCGTGCTGGTGCTGCAGGGCCAGGACCGGCGCCTGCGCCACCACGAGATCCGCGATCACGACCTGGTGCTGACCACCTATCCGCTGCTGGCGCGTGACCACGAGGCCCTGTCGCGCCACGAGTACCACCTGCTGGTGCTGGACGAGGCGCAGCACATCAAGAACAGCCGCTCGCAGGCAGCGCAGAAGGTCAGCCAGCTCAAGGCACGGCACCGGCTGTGTCTCAGCGGTACACCGATGGAGAACCACCTCGGCGAGTTCTGGTCGCTGATGAATTTCCTGATGCCGGGCTACCTCGGCAGCGAGGTGGAGTTCCGCCAGCGCTACCGCAAGCCGATCGAGCAGAGCGGCGACCAGGATGCGCGCGAGCAGCTGCTGCGCCGCATCAAGCCCTTCCTGCTGCGCCGGACCAAGGCCGAGGTGGCCAAGGAGCTGCCGCCACGCACCGACCTGATCCGCAGCGTGGCGCTGGAGGGCGCGCAGCGCGAGCTCTACGAGACGTTGCGCCTGTCCATGGACCAGCGGCTGCGCGAGGAGATCGCCGCGCGCGGCCTGGCGCGCAGCCACATCGTGGTGCTGGACGCGCTGCTGAAGCTGCGCCAGGTCTGCTGCGATCCTCGGCTGCTGAAGCTGGAAGAGGCCGCGCAGGTTACCGAGTCGGCCAAGCTGCAGCTGCTGATGGACCTGCTGCCGGAGATGCTGGAGGAGGGTCGCCGTATCCTGCTGTTCTCGCAGTTCACCAGCATGCTGGAGCTGATCGAGGAGCGCCTGCAGCAGGAAGGCATGCGCTACCTCAAGCTGACCGGCGAGAGCCGCGACCGCGAATCGCTGGTGGAACGCTTCCAGCACGGCGACGCGCCGCTGTTCCTGATCAGCCTCAAGGCGGGCGGCACCGGCCTGAACCTGACCGCCGCCGACACCGTGATCCATTACGATCCCTGGTGGAACCCGGCGGTGGAGCAGCAGGCCACCGACCGCGCCCACCGCATCGGCCAGGACAAGCCGGTGTTCGTCTACAAGCTGCTCACCGAGGGCACGGTGGAGCAGAAGATCGCCGAGATGCAGGAGCAGAAGCGCGCGCTGGCCGACGCCCTGCTGGCGGAGTCCGGCAGCATTGCCGGCTGGAGCGAGGACGAACTGCGGGCGCTGTTTACCGCGGCCTGAGGGCCGCGTGCCGTTGCCGCCGGGTCACGGCGCTTGATTCGCCGGCCCATCCCCTCCATGTTAGGCATACCGATCTTCATGGAGCGCCTTCGATGACTCGTCTGATCCAAGCTGGCCTGCTGGGCCTGGCGATGCTGCTGAGCGGCTGCGGCTACAACACCCTGCAGGGCCAGGATGAATCCATCAAGGCCTCCTGGGCCGAGGTGCTGAACCAGTACCAGCGCCGCGCCGACCTGGTGCCCAACCTCGTGGCGACGGTCAAGGGCTATGCCCAGCAGGAGCAGGACGTGCTGGTGCAGGTGACCGAGGCCCGCGCCCGCGTCGGCTCGGTCAACATCAATGCTGCCAGCTTCGAGGACGAGGTGGCGCTCAAGCAGTTCGCCAGCGCGCAGGGCGAGCTGACGTCCGCGCTGTCGCGCCTGCTGGTGGTGTCCGAGAACTATCCGCAGCTGAAGTCGGACACTTTGTTCCGCGACCTGCAGGCGCAGCTCGAGGGCACCGAGAACCGCATCACCGTGGCGCGCAATCGCTACATCGAATCGGTGCAGGCCTACAACACCACGGTGCGCTCCTTCCCCAGCAACCTCACCGCCATGGCGACCGGTGCCAAGGTCAAGCCGAGCTTCACGGTGGAGAACGAGAAGGCCATCGCCGAACCGCCCAAGGTCGATTTCGGCAAGTAGCGGACGGGGCCGTGATCACCCGCCTGCTGGCCGTTCTGGCGCTGCTGGCCGCGTTCACCGTGGCCGCCGAGGTCGCCGTGCCGGAGTTGCGCACACGCGTCACCGATCTCACCGGTACGCTCGGCTCCGGCGAGCGCCAGGGCCTGGAGCGCAAGCTGGCCGACTTCGAGCGCGAGCGTGGCAGCCAGGTGGCGGTGCTGCTGGTGCCAACCACGCAGCCGGAGACCATCGAGCAGTATTCGATCCGCGTGGCCGAGGCCTGGAAGATCGGACGCAAGGAGCAGGACGATGGCGTGCTGCTGCTGGTGGCCAAGGACGACCGCAAGCTGCGCATCGAGGTCGGCTATGGCCTGGAGGGCGCGATTCCGGATGCCATCGCCAAGCGCGTGATCGAAGAGGTGATGCTGCCGCGCTTTCGCGGCGGCGACTTCGCCGGCGGCATCGACGCGGGGGTCGACAGCATCCTGGGGTTGGTCCGCGGCGAGAACCTGCCGGCGCGGCGCAGCGCGCAAGGCCCATCCGGAGATCTGCTCGGGATCGTGGCCTTCGTTCTGCTGGCGGTGACGATGTTCCTGCGCTCGATCCTCGGACGCTTCTTCGGAGGCCTGGCGGCGGGCGCCATCAGCTACTTCGCGGTGATGCTGCTGATCGGCGTACTGGCCTATGCGCTGGGGGCCGCCGTGCTGGCCTTCCTGATGGCGCTGTTCATGGATGCGGGCAGAGGCGGCGGCTGGGGCAACGGCTCCGGCGGATGGGGCGGCTGGAGCTCCCATGGCTCGGGCCGTAGCTGGGGCGGCGGTGGCTTCGGCGGCGGTGGCGGTGGATTCGGGGGCGGCGGCGCCTCCGGGAGCTGGTGACGATGGACTTCAAGCGCCTGTTCCGACACCTCACCACCGGGCCCTGGACCCTGCGCCGCCGCTTTCCGCCGGCCGTGCTGGCGGCGATCGAGGCCACCGTGCGTGCGGCCGAGTCGAGACACCCGGGCGAAATCCGCTTTGCCGTGGAAACGGCCCTGGCGCCGCAGGCGCTGTGGCGAGGCCTGCAGCCACGGCACTGCGCTGAACTGGCCTTCGCCCGGCTCGGCGTCTGGGACACCGAGCACAACAATGGCGTGCTGATCTACCTGCTGCTGGCCGACCATGACGTGGAGATCGTCGCCGACCGTGGCGTGGGCCGCGGGAGGGTGCCAGCGGCCGAATGGGAGGCCTGCTGCCGGATCATGGAAGAGCATTTCCGGGCGGGCCGCTTCCAGGCAGGAGCGGTGGCGGGCGTGGAGGCCGTGGCCGCGGTGTTGGCGCGCTACCCGCCCGTCCACCCGGTGGACGCCGGCAACGAACTGCCGGACCGCCCCGCCATCCTTTAAACTGCGGCTCTTACGCACTTTTCGAGGACCGCCCCGTGCGCTTTCAGGGTACCGATACCTACGTTGCCACCAACGACCTGATGATGGCCGTCAACGCCGCCGTGACGCTGCAGCGCCCGCTGCTGGTCAAGGGCGAGCCTGGCACCGGCAAGACGCAGCTGGCGCGCGAGATCTCCGCGGCGCTCGGCCGGCCCTTCATCGACTGGGCGATCAAGTCCACCACCAAGGCACAGCACGGCCTCTACGAGTACGACGCGGTGTCGCGCCTGCGCGACTCGCAGCTCGGCCAGGAGTCGGTCAAGGACATCCGCAACTACATCATCAGGGGCAAGCTCTGGGAGGCCTTCGACAGCGAGGTGGCGCCGGTGCTGCTGATCGACGAGATCGACAAGGCCGACATCGAGTTCCCCAACGACCTGCTGCGCGAACTCGACCAGATGGAGTTCTACGTCCACGAGACGCGCGAGAACATCAAGGCGAAGAACCGCCCGATCATCATCATCACCTCCAACAACGAGAAGGAACTGCCGGACGCCTTCCTGCGCCGCTGCTTCTTCCACTACATCCGCTTCCCGGACAAGGAGACGATGCAGCAGATCGTCGACGTCCACTTCCCGGGGCTGAAGAAGCACCTGATCAAGGAAGCCATGGAGGTGTTTTTCGGCCTGCGCGACATCCCCGGCCTGAAGAAGAAGCCCTCGACCTCGGAGCTGCTGGACTGGCTCAAGCTGCTGCTGGCCGAGGACATCGATCCGGCCGTGCTGCACGACGCCTCCACCAAGAAGTCGCTGCCGCCGCTCTACGGCGCACTGCTGAAGAACGAAGCAGATGTGCATCTGTTCGAACGCGTCGCCTTCATGGCGCGCCGCAACTGAGGCCCTTCTGGCACAACGAAAAACGGCGCCCGAGGGCGCCGTTTTTCGTTGCAGCCCATGTTCAGACGAACAGGAAGGCCACCGTGCGCGCCAATTCGGCGATGGCCGAGTCGGCACTGGTGTGGCAGCGGTCCGGCATGCCGGTGATGCGCAGCCAGATGCCGGAGACCACGCCGGTCTTGTGGTCCGGGTGCTCCTGGCTCAGCGTGATGAACTGTTGCGGCAGCTTCGGGTCGGGCTGTACACGGATCGTGATCTCGCCGCTGCGGCGCGAGATGTTGAAGTAGCGGATGCGCGAGTCGTCCTTGAGCTTGACCTGCAGCTTCTCGCAGTAGCCCACGATTTTTTCCCACTCCGCGCGCAGCTTGGCTTCGGACTCCTGCTTGCCCTGCTGCTCGCGTTCGCGGTGTGCGCGGATCGAGCGGGCCATGCCCTCCAGTGGGTCATCCACGCTCGGCGGCGGCGCCAGTTCAGAGGCAGCCTTGGGCGCGTCGAGGTCCGGCAGGATGAAGTTGAAGCCGGCGATCGGCGACGACGGCAGACTGGCCGCGGGTGGCGGCGCCGGCTTGGGGGGCGGTGCTGCGACCACCGGAGGCGGCGCAGGCGGCGGGGGGGGAGGCGGCGGCGGTGCCAGGATGGCGCTGAGGGCTGGAATGAGCACTGGTTCGGTGCCCGGCTCGGCGGCCGCCGAGGGCCGCGGCGGAGCCGGTATGGCCGAGACGCCGGTCAGCGGCATGGTCGCATCGGCTGGCGGCAACTGGGGCACCGGGGCCCGCATGATGGTGGTCGCCATCGTGTCAGCGCTGGCGGCGGCCGATGCGGCGGCCGCCTGGTCGTGGAATTCCAGGCGCTGCGCGCCGATGTAGATGACATCGCCGTTCTTCAGCGGCGCGCGGCTGATGCGCTGCCCGTTGAGGATCGTGCCGTTGCTACTCTTGAGGTCTTCGACGAAATAACGGCCGTTGACATAGCCGATCATGGCATGCCGGCCCGACGCGAAGGTGTCGGGCAGAACGATGTGGTTATCCGGCCGGCGACCGATCGACAGCGAGGTCTGGCCCAGGGGCCATTCCTCGGTCGCGGCCCCTGACTTGCGGATGATCTTGGCCATCTCAGTCCTGAGTCCTGAAGCGAGAGCGAATCCTCTTTGTGACATTGTCGGCAGGCGCGGGGACACATGCAATGGATGGAGCCGCCCATCCCCCGATATGGGCCGGCTTCCCGGCTCTTCGGCAAGCCAGATTCGTCATCAGCCCCGTCTGCAAGATTCGCGCCTCCCGCTTCCCCGGGGCAAACGGGGCGGGAGGCGGGCGCCGCTGACAAAATTGGTCAGCTTCTGACGCCTGTGGAATGGGTTTCACGCGATCAGGTAGGCCAGTTCCCGGACCAGTTCGGACACTGCATCCTTGGCGGTGGGATAGCAGCGATCGGCCTGGCCGGTGCGGCGCAGCCAGATGCCGGTCAGCGCATGGCCCTTGTCCTCGGGGTGATCCATCGACAACTGGGTGAAGGTCACCGGCAGGTCGGCCGCGCGCTGGGAGCGGATGATGATGTCGTTGTTGCGCCGCGAGATGGCGAAATAATGCACGCGCGGATCGCCGTCCACTTTTAGCCGGAGCTGCTCGGCATAGGCCACGGCCTGGTTCCACTCGCCGCGCAGGCGTGCCTGGGCGTCCTCGCGCTCCTGCTGCTCGCGCTCGCGGTGCGAGCGGATCGAGCCGACCAGCTGGTCCAGCAGTCCGCCGGGGGCCGGGTCGGCGGGCTGGAGCCGCTCCGCGGGAGCGTCCGGTAGCGAGGTCAGCAGCGGCAGGTCGAAGGGGCCCGACGGTGTCGACGGCTGGGGGGCCGCGATCACCGGGGCCGGAGCGACGGCTGGCCGGCGCAGTGGTGCCGGTGGCGGGGTCCGGGCCACCGGAGGGTCGATGAACTCCAGACGCTGCAGGCCGATCAGGATGATGTCGCCATGGCGCAGCGGCGCCTGCCGCACGGCCGCGCCGTTGACGCGCGTACCATGGGTGGTCTTGAGGTCCTCGATGTAGTGGCGGCCGTCGGCAAAGCCCACCACGGCATGCTGCAGCGCCGTATAGGCGTTGTCGATGACGACGTTGCTGTCGGGACGGCGGCCGATCGTCAGCTGGAACGAACCCAGCTCGATCTCTTCCGCCCCGTCCCGCGTCCTTCTGACAATCTTCGCCATGATCCCCGGCTACCGACATCCCCGTCGGGATATTGTCCGGTGCCCGGGGCGTACGGGTAAAGGTATCCGGTCACGGATGGCTGCCGCGAAGCTCCCGCACCGTCTGTTCCAGCGATTCAGCCCGAACCTGCGCTGCCGGCACCGCCGGGGCGGCGCTCATGCCGATGCGGGCCCGCAGGCGCCGCGGCAGGCGCATGCGCCGCAGGCGGCTGTCGCGGCGCGACCACATGCTCTCCCAGAGGCCGCTCAGGGCCATGGGGATCACCGGCACCGGGCTGCGCTCGATGATGCGCTCGATGCCGGAGCGGAAGCCTTGGATCTCGCCGTCCGGCGTCAGGCCGCCCTCCGGGAAGATCCCGATGATGTCGCCCGCCGCCAGGGCCGCCTCGATCTCCGCGAAGGCCTTGTGCATCAGGGCCTCGTCTTCCTTGGCTGGCGCGATGGGGATGGCGCGGGCGGTGCGGAAGATGAAATTCAGCACCGGGATGCGGAAGATCTTGTGGTACATCACAAAGCGCACCGGGCGGCGGATGTTGCCACCCAGGATCAGGGCGTCGACGAAGCTGACGTGGTTGCAGACGATCACCGCCGCTCCCTCGTCGGGGATGTGCTCCATGCCGCGCTGGTCGATGCGATACAGCGTGCGGGTCAGCAGCCAGACCATGAAGCGCATCAGGAACTCGGGCACCAGGGAGTAGATGAACACGGCTACTGCCGCGTTCATCAGCGCCACCACCAGCAGCAGTTCCGGGATCGACAGGCCGGCCTTGAACAGGCCCACGGCCAGGGCGCCGGCCACGACCATGAACAAGGCGTTGAGGATGTTGTTGCCGGCGATGATGCGCGAGCGGTGCGAGGGCTCCGAGCGGGTCTGGATCAGGGCGTAGAGCGGCACGATGTAGAAGCCGCCGAAGACGCCGATCAGCACCAGGTCGGCCACCACGCGCCAGGCTCCGGGCTGCTCCAGGAAGGCCCCGGCGCTGAGGCCGCTGACGGTGGCGGCCTCCGGATGCGCCAGGTACAGGTCGATGCCGAACAGGGTCAGGCCGATGGAGCCCAGCGGCACCAGGCCGATCTCCACCTTGTGGCCCGACAGGCGCTCGCAGAGCAGGGAACCGGCGCCTATACCTACGGAGAACAGCGTCAGCAGCAGCGTGGCCACGGAGGGATCGCCGCCCAGCACCTGGCTGGCATAGGTCGGCATCTGCGACAGGAAGGCGGCGCCGTAGAGCCAGAACCAGGAGATACCCATGACCGACAGGAACACCGTGCGATTGGTGCGCATGAAGCGCAGGTTGCGCAGGGTCTCGGTCAGCGGGTTCCAGTTGATGCGCAGCTCCGGCGCAGCCGGTGCGGCCGGCGGGATCGCGCGGCAGGCGGCGTAGCCGGCCAGTGCCAATGCAATGACCACCGCGCTGATCCAGTGGCTGCCGCCGGGCTGGGCCACCAGCCAGCCGCCCAGCACCGTACCCAGCAGGATCGCCAGGAAGGTGCCGGCCTCGACCCAGGCGTTGCCGCCCACCAGTTCCTCCTCGCGCAGGTGCTGCGGCAGGATCGCGTACTTCACCGGGCCGAACAGCGCGGCCTGGAAGCCCAGCAGGAACAGCACGCCCAGCAGTAGCGGGACGTTGCCGATCCACAGGCCGACCGCGCCTAAGGCCATGATGCCGATCTCCAGCAGCTTGATGCCGCGGATCAATCGGGATTTCTCGTACTTCTCCGCCAGCTGCCCGGCCGTGGCCGAGAACAGGAAGAACGGCAGGATGAACAGCACCGCAGCCAGGTTCACGTAGAAGTTGATCTGCTCCTGAGCCAGACCTGCGATGCCGAAGGTCACCAGGATCACCAGGGCATTCTTGAAGACGTTGTCGTTGAACGCGCCCAGCGCCTGTGTCAGGAAAAACGGGCCGAAGCGGCGCTGCCGCAGCAGGCTGAACTGGCTGTCCTGGCTCATGGGATTCCCTTTATGTCGTTCTTGTGGCGGGCAGTGTAGCGGCCCGGGTGGTGGTCGCGCAGCAACCCGGACCCGCCTGTGTGCCCGTAAATGGACGCCGATCAGTTCCGCCCGCACAATGCCACCCATGGGACGACGCAACCTCCACACCCGCGAGCAGCAGCGCGACATGGCCATCGCCGCGGCCGAGCTGATCCTGGTCCGCGAAGGCATCGATGAGCTGAGCATGCGTAAGGTGGCGCAGGCCATCGGCTATACCGTGGGCAACCTCTACCTGCTGTTCCAGAACCAGGACGACCTGCTGGCCGCGCTCAACGAGCGCACCGCCGACGCGATCTACCTGCAGCTGCGCGACCGCATCGAGGCGCTGGACGACCCTCGCGAACGGCTTGGTGCGATGGCGAGGGGCTACATCGAATTCGCCACCGGCAACCCCAACCGCTGGCGCCTGCTGTTCGAGCACCAGCTGCCGGAGGAGATGAAGCCGCGCCCCACGGCGGATGCGCGCATCCGCCGCCTGTTCGAGTTGGTGGAGACGACGCTGGGCGCGCTGGAGCCGAAGCTCAAGGCCGACGCCTTGCGCATGCGTGCCACGACCTTCTGGGGCGGCATCCATGGCATCTGCTCCCTGGCGGTCAGCGGCAAGCTGAGCTGGGGCGGGCGCAGCAGCGACTACACGCTGTACTGCGAGGAGATGATCTCGACCTTCTTCGGCCCGCCCAAGTCGCGGCGCCGATCGTAGACGTCCACCAGCAGCGGCGATTCCAGCTGGCTCGCGGGTGTCACGGTCACGCGGTTCCAAGGGATGCTCCCGTAGTACCACCAGCGCCAGAAGCCCAGCCGCGGCGCGGGGTTACGCAGCAGCAGCTCCCGGAAGCGTTCCCGCCGCCCGATCTCGATGCCCAGGGCTTCTCGGTAGACGTCGTAGGCAAACTTCGAGCAGAACGCGCGCCGCGGCCGGTCGTACTTGAACCCGGTGTCGTACCAGAGGCCAAAGCGGCTTTCCGCCTCGCGGCGCAGGGCTGCAAGCTGCTCGGGCAGCAGTGGCGCGCGCGGCCGGCGCACCACCACCCCGCAATCCTCGCTGCGCGCCAGGAAGGCGGCGAGCGGGCTGTAGCCCGACAGGGGGATGCGGCTCTCCGCTACGCGCCAGCCGGTGGCCGGATCGCGGAAGGCAATCCCGACATGCGAGGTCCAGCTCGCCGAGGCCTCGGCGATGCGTCGTCCGAAAGGATTGCGCAGGCGCGTGAACAGCAGGTCGCCGTCCGCCAGTTGCGGCGCCAGCATGCCGGCGGTTTCGATGGCTTGATGTCTGGCGTTCATCCGTTCTGGATTCCGTATTCCTTCAGCAGCTTTTCGGTGCGGGCCTGCGCCACCTTGTTGATCAGCTTGTTGGCCTCGAACTGGTCACGCAGGGTCTTGGCCAGCGTGAAGGTGGCGCCGGTCAGGAACAGCGTGCCCAGGATCATGTAGCCGCGCATCCAGATTTCCACCGGCATCACGGTGAGGCCGAAGACCATGCCGCCGAAGGCGCAGGCGAAGGACGCCTTGACGAAGAAGATCCAGCCCGGCGAATCCAGGCGGGTGGAGTCGAAGTTGTCGCTCGTGTCCATGTGCATTCCTTAGATGAGTCTCAGCAGTTCGTGCACCAGGTGCAGGCTGCCGGGCAGGGCGAAGACGAAGGCCATCGTGGCCGTCGCCAGCAGCAGGCGACCGGCACGCAGCAGGGAGAAGCCATCGACGGTATTAGGGGTGTTCATATGAACATTGATCAATTAAAAGGCGAAGCAGGAGAGCCGGCCAGGCGGGCCTTCAACTCCGCCAGGCGCGATTCGACCTCCACGCCCAGGTCCACGCGGGCGACCTCGCGTTCGAAGCGACCGTCCTCGTTGAGCAGTTCGGCCGCGGCTTCCGCCTCGGACTCGTAGCGCGAGGCCTTCTGCGACAGCCGGTCCATCTGCTGGGCACGGTCCATGGCGCGGGTGTAGCTGTCGCTGGCGCGCGCGGCGCTGCCCAGGGCCGTGGCGGCGGTCTGGTTGGCCGTGATTACGGCCGCGCGGCCGCGTGCGGTTTCCAGCTCGGCCTTGAGGCGCTGCACTTGCTCGCGCAGGCGCGCGGTGGCGCGCTGCGCCGCCGCCAGCGGGGTGTCCAGGGCCAGCGTGCGGCTGCGTGCCTGAACCGCGCGCTCCAGCGCGCTGCGTGCCTTGTCTTCGTCGCCGGCCTGCAGCAGGCGCTCGGCCTTCAGGTCCCAGTCGGTGGATTCGGCACCGGCGGCTTCGTGCTGGCGCTGCAACTGCTTCTCGGCCCCCAGCGAGACCACCAGAGCCTGGTTGGCCTGCTGCAGGTCATCGCCCAGATCGCGCAGGACCTGGGCCGCCATCACCTGCGGGTTCTCGATCTCATCGATCTGGTGGTGGGCCTGGGCGGTGATCAGGTTGCGGATGCGGTTGAGCAGGCTCGGCATGAACGTTTCCTCCGTGGTCGTCCAGAAATGAACGATGTTCATTGAAATTAGAAGCAAGTCCCCGGGCTGTCAATGAGAGGTGCATGCAAACACCTGCTGCGGCAGGAAAAATGGGCGATGCGGCGGGGAGGGCGAAAGCCGTCGGGCAAAGAAAAAGCCCGCCGAAGCGGGCTTTCCCATGCAACACGAACCGCGTCAGGCTTTGCCGGCAAGCTGCGCCACGATCGCCGGGTTCTCCAGCGTCGAGGTGTCCTGCGTGATCTCCTCGCCCTTGGCGATGGAGCGCAGCAGGCGGCGCATGATCTTGCCGCTGCGGGTCTTGGGCAGGTTGTCGGCAAAGCGGATGTCGTCGGGCTTGGCCAGCGCGCCGATCTCCTTGGCAACGTGGTCGCGCAGTTCCTTGGCCAGCTTGTCGGCCTCTTCGCCGGTCGGGCGCGGACCCTTAGCGATGACGAAGGCGAAGACGCTCTCGCCCTTGACCTCGTGCGGGCGGCCGACCACGGCGGCCTCGGCGATGCGCGGGTGAGAGACCAGGGCACTTTCGACTTCCATGGTGCCCAGGCGATGGCCGGAGACGTTCAGCACGTCGTCGATACGCCCCAGGATCCAGTAGCAGCCGTCGGCGTCGCGGTGCGTGGAGTCGCCGGCGACGTAGTACTTGTTCTGGAACTGGCCCCAGTAGGCCTTCACGTAACGATCGTTGTCGCCCCAGACCGTGCGCAGCATCGACGGCCAGGGCTTGGAGATCACGAGGTAGCCGCCGGCGTCCTGTTCCTTGATCGGCGTGCCGGCCTCGTCCACCACTTCCACGCAGATGCCGGGCAGGGGTTTGGTGCAGGAGCCCGGCTTGGTGGTGATGGCGCCCGGCACCGGCGCGATCATGATGGAACCGGTCTCGGTCTGCCACCAGGTGTCCACGATGGGCAGGCGCTCCTTGCCGATCACGCGGTGGTACCACATCCAGGCCTCGGGATTGATCGGCTCGCCGACGCTGCCGAGCAGGCGCAGCTTGGAAAGGTCGTACTTGTTGGGCCATTCCTCGCCCAGCTTCATCAGCGCGCGGATCGCGGTGGGCGCGGTGTAGAAGATCGTAACGCCGTGGTCCTGGCAGATCTTCCAGAAGCGGCCGGCATCCGGGATGGTCGGGGCGCCTTCGTACATCAGGATGGTGGCGCCGTTGGCCAGCGGGCCGTAGGTGACGTAGGAGTGTCCGGTGATCCAGCCGACGTCGGCGGTGCACCAGAAGACGTCGTCGTCGCGGATGTCGAAGACCCACTGCGTGGTCATCGTCGCGCCCAGCAGGTAGCCGCCGGTGGAGTGCTGTACGCCCTTGGGCTTGCCGGTGGAACCGGAGGTGTAGAGCAGGAACAGCGGGTGCTCGGACTCGACCCATTCCGGCTCGCAGCGGTCGGAGGCGGCGCCCAGCAGTTCGTGCCACCAGAGATCGCGGCCGGCCTGCATGTCCACGCCGTGGTTGGTGCGCTGGTGCACGATCACCTTCTCGATGGTCTTGCAGCCGGTGGCCAGGGCCTCGTCCGCGACCTTCTTGAGCGGCACGATGTTGCCGGCGCGGTGGCCGCCGTCGGCGGTGATCAGCAGGCGCGCGCCGGTGTCCTCGATACGGTCCTTCAGCGAGCTGGCGGAGAAACCGCCGAACACCACCGAGTGGATTGCGCCGATGCGGGCGCAGGCCTGCATGGCGATGACCGCTTCCGGTGCCATCGGCATGTAGATCACCACGCGGTCGCCCTTGGTTACGCCCTGGGCCTTGAGCACGTTGGCGAGCTTGCAGACCTCGGCGTGGAGCTGCTTGTAGGTGTAGTTGCGGGTGTCGCCCTTCTCGCCCTCGAAGCGGATCGCGATCTTGTCGCCGCGGGCCAGCAGGTGGCGATCCAGGCAGTTGGCGGAAGCATTGAGCTTGCCGTCGGTGAACCAGCGGTAGTTCGGCGCGGCGCTTTCGTCCAGCACCTGCGTGAACGGCGTCTGCCAGCCGAGGTTCTTGCGGGCCAGGTTGGCCCAGAAGCCGTTGTGGTCGGCTTCCGCTTCGGCGTGCAGCGCGGCGAGCTTCTCGGCATTGAGCCGGGCGCGGGCGGCGAAGTCCGCCGGCGGCGGGAACACGCGGGTTTCGGTAAGGACGGATGCGATGTTGTCGGAACTCATGCCTGTCTCCGCAGAGCTGGTTTCTTGATGATTCGTGTGCCGGCGAGGACGCCGGGGGGCCTTCTTATGGCACGAAGGCCCCCCGGTGTCTATCGCCTGTGTTGCTGATCAAATGACCGTGATGAAGCTCAGTGGGACGCGGCGCCGCTGGCCCCGATGCCGGTCTGCGAACGCACCAGCTGGGCCTCGAACAGCGCGGCCTCGCGGCTGGCCTGGGCGGAGCTGTCCGTGATCGAGAACAGCCAGCAGCCGAGGAAGGCCACGGTCATCGAGAACAGGCCTGGCGCGTCGTAGGGGAAGATCGGGGTTTCGTAGCCGAACACCTTCACCCACACGGCGGGGCCAAGCACCGTCAGCGTCACCGCGGTGGCCAGGCCCAGGCCGCCGCCGACCACGGCGCCACGGGTGGTCAGGCCCTTCCAGAACATCGACAGGATCAGGATCGGGAAGTTGGTGCTGGCCGCGACCGCGAAGGCCAGGCCCACCATGAAGGCGACGTTCTGCTTCTCGAACACGATGCCGAGCAGGATTGCCACCACGCCCAGTGCCAGGGTGGCCATGCGCGAGACCTTCAGCTCCTTGGTGTCATCGACCTTGCCGCGGGCGAAGACGTTGGCATAGAGATCGTGTGACACCGCGGCGGCGCCGGACAGCGTCAGGCCGGCGACCACGGCGAGGATCGTAGCGAAGGCCACCGCCGAGATGAAGCCGAGCATCACTTCGCCGCCGACGGCGTGGGCCAGATGCACGGCCGCCATGTTGTTGCCGCCGAGCAGGCCGCCCTTTTCGTCCAGGTAGACGCTGTTGGAGCCCACCAGGATGATGGCTCCGAAGCCGATGATGAAGGTCAGGATGTAGAAGTAACCGATGAAGCCGGTGGCGTAGAACACGCTCTTGCGTGCTTCCTTGGCGTCCTTCACGGTGAAGAAGCGCATCAGGATGTGCGGCAGGCCGGCGGTGCCGAACATCAGCGCCAGGCCCAGCGATATCGCCGAGATCGGGTCTTTCACCAGTGCGCCGGGGCCCATGATGGCTTCGGCCTTCGAATGCACCGAGATGGCTTCCGTGAACATGCGGTCGAAGGAGAAGCCGACATGGCGCATGACCATGAAGGCGATGAAACTCGCGCCGCCCAGCAGCAGCACGGCCTTGATGATCTGCACCCAGGTGGTAGCGAGCATGCCTCCGAACATCACGTAGACCACCATCAGCACGCCGACGATCACCACCGCGGTGGAGTAATCCAGGCCGAACAGCAGTTTGATCAACTGGCCGGCGCCGACCATCTGCGCGATCAGGTAGAAGGCCACCACGACCAGCGTACTGGACGCGGCCAGCGTGCGGATCGGTGTCTGCTTGAGGCGGTAGGCGGCGACGTCGACGAAGGTGAATTTGCCGAGGTTGCGCAGCCGTTCCGCGATCAGGAACATGATGATCGGCCAGCCGACGAGGAAGCCGATCGAGTAGATCAGGCCGTCGAATCCGGAGCCGAACACCAGGGCCGAGATGCCCAGGAACGAGGCCGCCGACATGTAGTCGCCGGCGATTGCCAGGCCGTTCTGGAAGCCGGTGATGCCGCCACCGGCGGCGTAGAAGTCGGCGCGCGACTTGGTGCGGCCGGCGGCCCACTTGGTGATGAACAGCGTCAGCCCGACGAAGGCCAGGAACATCGCGATGGCGATGGGGTTGATCTCGGCCTTGGTCGTGGTGCCTTCGAGTGCGCCGGCGGCATGCACCGGCAGGGCGATGGCCGCGGCGGAGGCGGCAAGGAGTTTGCGCAGGCTCACGGCTGGCCTCCTACTTTCTCGTGCAGGCGGGCGGTCAGGCGGTCGTACTCGCCGTTGGCCTTCCAGACGTAGATTCCGGTCAGCAGGATCGCGGTCAGGATCACGCCGATGCCCATTGGGAAGCCCAGCGTGGTGGCGCCCTCGCCAACCTTCTGGCGCAGCACGTCGGGTGCGAAGGCGATCAGCAGGATGAAGCCGTAGTAGACCGCCAGCATGATCGCGGTCAGAGTCCAGGCCAGGCGCGAGCGCTTGCGGGTCAGTTCCAGGTAATGCGGATCGCGGGCGATCCGCTCCAGCAATTCAGTGGGCATCGTTTTCTCCTCCGTGCACGGGCAGCTGGATGCTGCTTGTGGTTTTTCTGGAGCAGTTAGGATGCCAGGTGTGATATCGATAAAAAACAGTCGCTTAGCTCGATATTGCTGTTTCAGGTTTGTTACGTAGCGTAACGCGCCTGTCACGAAGCGTGTCGTGGCGGGCGGTGGCTACGGCGTGTGATGCATCGCACCCTGACCTGTATGGACGGGGTGGCGCCTAACAAGTCCAGTCAGAATAATGTCCGGCTACGAGGGCGCCATCGCAGCGCCCGGACGACTATGCAGGCTCACAGGGACTTATGGCGGCAGATTTCGAGATTCACCGGGACACGGAAGGGCGTTGGTACTGGACCTTCCAGGCGGGCGAGAACCAGACCATCGCCCGCGGTGCCGAGACCTACGCGCATCGCGTCGAGTGCATCCACGCGATCAGCCTGGTGCGCAGCCTGGCGCCGCGCTGCCGCATCTTCGACATGACCGAGGCCGGCACGGCCAAGGTGGTGGCGCCGGACGCCGCGGCCTAGGCGAAACAGAAAGGGCCTGCATGAGCAGGCCCTTTTCCGTTCGGTCCGCCGCTCAGCGGCAGATGTTGCGCGTGATCGGCACGGCCTCGGTCACCAGCTGGTTGCCCAGGTCGATCAGGCGGCCCTTGGTGGTGTTGAGGTCGGCGCTCACCTGCCAGTCGAGCTTGTACTGGCGCCCCGCCGTGAAGCGTACGGCGACCGCATGCCGGTGGCCGGTGGCGGTGGCCGCCTCGGGCTCGCCGAGCACGTCGCCCAGGTCCATGCGCAGGTAGACCACGCTGGCGGTGGTCACGTTGAAGTCCAGCGTCGGGCCTAGTGGCGCGCCACTGGGCGTGGTGGCCTTGCGTGACGCCTTGGGCTCGGCCGAGCCCACGTACTGCCACTGCGGATTGCCGGGGAAGCAGAAGAAGAAATTGGCGGCCGTGCCCGGCGAGATGCTGAGGTTGGTGGCCTGCTTCACGCCGCTGCCGTCGTTGTTGCCGCCGGTGCTGCTGCAGGCAGTGCCGAGCAGGCAGGCGGCGACGAGGCTGAGCTTGAGGATCGCTTTCATGGTTCTCCAGGGTCGATGTGGACCGGTTGCCGCCCGCGGCGGGGCCGGTTCGCGCTGTGTCCTGCCATTCTGCCCCATTTGGCGCCGCCGCTACCGTGGAATGCGACCCAGCGGTCGTCCGCGCGCGTCGATCGGGATCTGGGTGTCCTCTTCGCAGAGCTGATCGCGGCCGGCGTCGCAGCGCATGCGCTTGCCGCTGGCGAAGATTTGCACGACCTCGCCGGTCCACTGCGACTGTTCGCCCTGCAACTGCTTGCGGCCCTGCAGGCGCGTGCCATCCGCATAGGTGTAGGTGGTCTCGCCCTCGCAGGCACCGGTGGGTGCCTGCTCGCATTCCTCGCGGTCGCCGCCCGGATAGTGGTGGACCAGCCGGCCCTGCCAGACCGCGCCCTTGGGACCCGGTACGAGACGGCCCTGGATGCGTCCGCCGCTGGGGAACCACAGCGTCGCGCTGCCGTTGCACTGGCCGCGGGCGTCGCGCTCGCACTGCAGGCGGTCGCCGGATGCGGCCTTGGAGCTGCTGCCCTTGGCGGCGGTAGTGGTGGCGCGCACCACTGGCTTGCCGACCTCGCGGCGCGGCTCTTGAGTGGTCGCCGGGGGCGGGACCTGGCAATGGCCGTCGGCGTCGGCCATGCATTCGCTGCGCAGCCCGTTGGGGTGATAGCGCACCAGCAGGCCATGCCAGCCGGACTTGCCGCCCAGGTTGCTGCGCAGGCCGGACAGGCGAGTGCCATCGGGCTGGGTGTAGCTGGACAGGCCCAGGCATTCTCCGGCGGCGTCACGCGTGCGACAGTCCCAGCGCCCGCCATCGGGCGTGGCGGCCGAGGTGGCGAGTGGCAACAAGGCCAGCAGCAGGACGATGCGGCGATGCAGCAGGATGGGCAAGGGCGATTCCGGTGGAGGTCGATGCCGCGATTCTGCCGCCGTCGCGGGGCCGGATGCAGAGCACGTGCCGGGCTTGCGGTAGCCCGCGGCCGCCGGGAGGTACCAGGGTCAACAGCCCTAGCGTTGGCGCGGCAGGCCCATGCGGCTGCGCCGCTCCCACAGGGTCTTGCGGCTGATGCCCAGGGCCTTGGCCAGGTCGGACTCGTTCATGCGGTCCTGGTTCTGCAGCACAAACTGGCGGAAGTAGTCCTCCAGGCTGGTCTGGCCGGCAGCGCCTGCCGCCGCTGGTGGTGGCATCGCGCCGACCGGGATCGCCAGGTGCTCGGGCTCGATGGTGGGACCGTCGCAGAGGATCACGGCGCGCTCCACGGCGTTGCCCAGCTCGCGCACGTTGCCTGGCCAGTGGTGCGCGCGGATCGCCGCCAGCGCGCGCTGCGACAGGCGGATGCCGCCGCGGTTGAGCTTCTGCGCGGCACGCTCCAGCAGGTGCCGCGCCAGCCGCTCCACATCGTCGCCGCGCTCGCGCAGTGGCGGCAGGGTCAGGTCCATGACCTTGAGGCGGTAGTACAGGTCCTCGCGGAACGTGCGCTCCTGCACCATCTGTTCGAGATCGCGGTGAGTGGCGGCGAGCACACGCACGTCGACCCGCTTGGACGCGGTGGAGCCGACCATGCGCACCTCGCCTTCCTGCAGCACGCGCAGCAGCCGCGCCTGTACCGCCGGGGCCAACTCGCCGACCTCGTCCATGAACAGCGTGCCGCCATGCGCGGCCTCCACCAGGCCCTGCTTGCGCTGCGTGGCGCCGGTGAAGGCGCCCTTCTCGTGACCGAACAGTTCGGCTTCGATCAAGCTGTCGGGGATGGCGGCGCAGTTCACCGCGATGAAGGGCCCGGCGGCGCGCCCGCTGCGCTCGTGGATGGCGCGCGCGGCCAGTTCCTTGCCGGTGCCGGACTCGCCGCGGATCAACACGGTGATGTCGGCGCCGGCGACGCGCTGGATGCGGTCGGACACGGCGCGCATCGCGGCGCAATCGCCGACCATGCCGGACACCGGGAAGTCGCGCGCCAGGTCCTTCTTCAATGCAGCGTTCTGGCGCGACTGCAGGCCGCCCTGCAGCAGGCGCGCGATGGTCAGCAGCATCTCGTCATGGTCGAAGGGCTTGGCGATGTAGTCGGCCGCACCCTTCTGCATGCATTCCACCGCGGAGCGGATGCTGGCGAAGCTGGTCATGATCAGCACCGGCACCGGCCGCGCCCGCTCGATCACCTCGGTGCCGAGCACGCCGGGCAGGCGCACGTCGGCGATGATCAGGTCGAAGTCCTGCAGGCCCAGGGCTTCGGCCTCCGCGACGCTGCCGGCCTCGGAGGTGTCGTAGCCGTGCTTGGCCAGCAGGCGCGCCAGCTGGCGGCGGATGACTTCCTCGTCTTCGATGATCAGCAGGCGATGCCGTAGTGCGCTCATGTCAGTACCGTGGCCATGGAATCGGGTGCGGCGGGCAGCCGTACCGTGAAGGTGGTGCCCTGGCCCTCGCGGCTGTCCACGGCGATGCTGCCGCCGTGGTCGCTGACGATGCGGTAGGCCAGGGGCAGGCCCAGGCCGGTGCCGCGGCCGGGGTCCTTGGTGGTGAAGAAGGGCTCGAACACGCGTTCGCGCAGGGCCTCGGGAATGCCGCTGCCCCAGTCCTGCACCTCCAGCGTGACGGAGCCGGCACCGCGTGCCGCGCGGATCTCGATGCGCGCGCCGGGCGGCGAGGCGTCGGCGGCGTTGCCCAGCAGGTTCAGCAGCACCTGGGTCAGGCGTGCCGGGTCGCCCTCGATCCACAGCTCCGGCGCCAAGCGGCTGTCGAAGACGATGTCGCGCGCATGGGGCGAGAGCCGCACCAGGCGGATGGCTTCCACCACCAACGCCGCCAGGTCCAGGCGCACGAGCGTGCGCGCATCCTGTATCGCCGGCCGCGCGAAGCTCAGCAGCGACTGCACGATGTCGCTGATGCGGCGCGACTGCTTGAGGATCTCCTCGATGCCGTACTGGCGCTCGGCGGCGTCGTCCTCGTCGCGCAGGTTCTGCGCCACGCAGGTGATGCCGGTGAGCGGATTGCCGATCTCGTGGGCGACACCCGAGGCCAGCGTGCCGATCGAGGCGAGGCGCGCGCTGTGCGCCAGCTCGGCTTCCAGCTGCTGCTGCTCGGTAAGGTCCTCCACCAGCAGCACCAGGCCGGCCGCGGCATCGTCGATGCCGGCGCCGATGTCCTCCTTGTGCAGGTTGAGCCAGCGGCGCTTGCCGCCCAGGGCGAGCTGCAGCTTGTAGCGGTGCTGCTGCGCGCTCTCCAGGAAGTCGCCGAACAGCCGGTTCCAGGGTGCGGGAATCTGGTCCACGCGGCTGCCGAGCACGGCGTCGGCCGGCAGGCCGGAAAGATCGGCCATGCGCTCGTTCCAGATCGTCACTTCCAGGTTCAGGCCCAGCGAGCAGACACCTACCGGCAGGTCCTGCAGGATCTGCCGGTGGAAGCGGCGCAGCTGGTTGAGTTCCGCCGCCAGGCCGCGCAGGCGGTCCTGCGAATGCTCCAGTTCCTCTTCCACCAGCGGGCCGGCGCTGCCGGCGGCGGGCGTGGCGCCGAGCAGCTCGCGCGCCAGCTGGGGGCCCACCAGGCCGGAGAGATTGCGCTGCAACCGCTCCTGCAGGAAGTGCAGCTGGCGCGGGCGGCGTTCGTCGGCGCCAAGCTTGAGATCGCCCAGCGCCCGCTCGATCTCCGCCGCCGCGGTATCCGGCCCGAGCGCGCCGGCAATGCGCTCGCGCAGCGCGGGGACGCCGGCGGCGCGTGGCTGCGGGCTGAGCAGCAGCACCGCGTCGAGACGGCAGGCGCGGTCGGCGGCTTGTTCCTTGGGCGTGGGTCGGGTCAGCAGCGATACCCCGATGAACAGCAGCAGGTTGGCCGCCATCGACCAGAAGGTGACGAAGGTCCAGATGTTGCCGTCGTGCAGCGGCCAGTGCGCCAGCGGCGAAGGCTGGCCGGTGATCAGCGGCAGCACCAGCACCAGGAACCATATCGCCATGCCGGCGCTGCTGCCGGCGATGAAGCCGGCGCGCGTGGCGCGCGGCCAGGCCAGCATCGCCAGCACGCCTGGCAGGAACTGCGTGACCGCGACGAAGGAGATCAGGCCCAGCTGCACCAGGCCGCGGCTGTCGCCCACCGCGAGGTAGGCGCCGTAGCCGGTGAAGATAACCACCGCGATCAACAGGCGCCGGCCCCACAGCAGTCGGCCGTAGAAGTCGGTGCCGGAGCGCGGGCGCCGGCCGCGCAGCCACAGCGGCAGCACCAGGTGGTTGAGGCACATCGCCGCCAGCGCGAGGCTCTCGACGATGATCATGGCGCTGGCGGCGGAGATGCCGCCGATGAAGGTCAGGTAGGTGAGCCAGCCGCTGGGTTCCTGCAGGCCCAGGCGCAGGCCGTAGTAGTCCGCGCCACCGTCCATGCCCAGCTTCTGGCCGGACCACAGCACCATCGGGATCGCCAGGTTCAGCAGCAGCAGGAACAGCGGAAAGGCCCAGCTGGCGGTGCGCAGCGCCGAGGGCTCGATGTTCTCGGTGAAGATCATGTGGAACTGGCGCGGCAGCAGGAAGGCCGCCGAGAAGGCCAGCAGCAGCAGCGTGCTCCAGGCACCCTCGCGCAGCGGCGCGTGCAACTGCTCCACCGCCTGCGGGTTGGCGCGCAGCCATTCGTCCAGCCCCGCCGGGCCGCCGAACACGCCGAATACCGCGAAGGCCGCCGCCGCCAGCAGCGCTACCAGCTTGATCAGCGACTCGAAGGCGATGGCCACCACCAGGCCCTCGTGCTTCTCGCGTGGAGTCACCTGGCGCGCGCCGAACAGCACCGCGAACAGCGTGACGGTGACGCAGAACACCAGCGCCAGCACGCCGGGTGGCACCTCCTGCGTCAGCACCTGTGCCGAGGTCACCACGGCCTGGATCTGCAGCGAGATGTAGGGAAGGATGCCGACCAGCATGAACAGCGTGACCAGCGTGCCGGTCCAGCGGCTGGGATAGCGGAAGGCGAACAGGTCGGCCAGCGAGGTCAGCTGGTAGTCGCGCACCAGGCGCAGCAGCGGCTGCAGCAGTACCGGCGCCAGAAGGAAGGCCAGCGTCACGCCGACGTAGATGGTGAGGAACAGGTAGCCCTGGTTCTGCGCGAAGCCGACGCTGCCGTAGAAGCTCCAGGTGGTGGCGTAGACGCCCAGCGACAGCGTGTAGGTCAGCGGGTGGCGCGCGACGCGGGCGGGAATCCAGCCGTTCTCCGCGGCATAGGCCACCAGGAACAGGGCGCCGAGATAGACCAGCGCCGCCAGGAACAGTTGCCAGAGCTCGGGCGTCATGGATCCTGCCGCTGCGCCAGCGCCGCCAGGGCGATGATCGCGCCCCAGACCGCATACAGCGTCCACCAGGGCATGCCGGGCGCCACCCACAGCTGCAGCGCCGGCGACAGCAGCGCACCGGCCGCGAGCAGGAACAGCACCAGGGCCTGATCGCCGCGGCCCTGACCGTCTTCGTTCTTGCGCATGCCTTTCCTCCTGCGATCCAGTATGCCCGTTTGTTACCTACGGTAACGCCACCGTCACCTTCGGTGACATCCCCGGTTGCCGCCGCCGTTGCGCCTCGAAGGGTCAAGTGCTTGTTGCGGCGGGATTTTCCGTCTCCTCCGGGGCATGGCATGGCCGTTGCCCACTCCATCACAACGCAGGCCCCGTGCCTGACGAAACACAAGAGCCATCCCGGTGCAAAGGAGCGAGGAGATGAACAAGACGGCAATCGCGGCGCTGGCCGCCGCAGCGATGTCCCCCATGGCCCAGGCGGTCGACTTCAAGCTCGGGGATACCAACCTGACGCTGGGGGGCTACATCAAGGTCGACGCGATGTACTCGCGCTTCAGCGAGGGCAGCGTGGCGCAGGGCTCGGCGCGCGACTTCTACGTGCCCGGCGCGATCCCGGTGGCCGGTGCGGCCGGCGGCAGCAGCTCCTACTTCGACATGCATGCCAAGGAAACGCGGCTGTTCCTGAAGACCGACACGGTGGTCGATGGCTACAAGCTCGGCAGCTACATCGAGGCGGATTTCATCGTGAACCCGGGTGCCGGCAACGAGCGCGTCACCAACGCCTACAACGTCGGCCTGCGCCGCGCCTACATCACCATCGACAACTTCCTGGTCGGCCAGGACTGGTCCACCTTCCAGAACCTGGTGGCGCTGCCCGAGACGCTGGACTTCGTCGCTTTTCCCACCGACGGCACGCCCTTCGTGCGGCAGCCCCTGGTGCGCTACACCGTCGGCGGCTTCGACGTGTCGATCGAGAACCCGGAGACCACCGTGACCAGCGCCGCCGGTGCCCAGGTCGCCACCGACCAGAACACCATGCCGGATGCCTCGGCACGCTACCGCTTCGAGGCCGGCGGCGCGCAGTTCTCCGTGGCCAGCGTGGTGCGCCAGCTCAAGCAGGACGGCGCCGGCAGCGACATCGGCTACGGCCTGAGCTTCGCCGGCAAGATCCCGCTGGGCCGCGACGACATCCGCTTCACCGTCAGCGGTGGCGACGGCATCGGCCGCTACATCGCGATCAACACGGTCAACGACGCCGCGGTGGACGCCTCCGGCGACCTCGAGGCCTTCTCGGCCTACGCCGCCTTCCTGGCCTACCGCCACATGTGGAGCGACAAGTGGCGCAGCACCGCCACCGTGTCGATGCTGCGCGCCGACCACGACGTGGCCCTGACCGGCGACACCGTCACCGAGAGCGTCAACAGCGCCAGCCTCAACCTGCTGTATTCACCGGTGCCGAAGCTGACCCTGGGCGTGGAATACCGCCATGCCGAGCGCGAGGTGGAGAGCGGCGCCGACGGCAATCTCGACCGCCTGCAGGTGGCCGCCAAGTACGCCTTCTAGTTTTCCTCCAGTCCCCTGATCCCGGCGCTCTCCCTCCCTTCTGGACGCCGGACTTTCCGCCGCGACATCCCCCCGGGTGTCGCGGCTTTTTCTTGCGCGCGGCCGACGATCGGTTCATGGTTTCAGGTAGGTGGAGTTGCATTCGTATTCTGTATGTAATACGTTAAGAATACATTTGGAATGCGAGTGTGCTGTGGCCAAACAGACCATCACGCTGCGGCTGGACGAGGAAGACCTGTCATATCTGGCAGGACTGGACGTGGCCGGGGCGACCAACCTGAGCGAGAAGATCCGCGCGCTGCTGGCCGATGCCCGGCGCCAGCGCGAGGGCCTGGCGGATCCCGCCGCCGCCTACGATTTTGCCAAGCGCCTGCTGGCGCAGAGCGAGCGGCGCCTGCGTGACGCCGAAGTGAGGCAGGACCTGCGCTCGGAACTGTTGCACCGCGCGCTGGAGTGGACGCCGGACCTGCTGGCCCTGCTGCTGGCGGCCGATGCCGCCGGGCCGGACCCGTCGGCGCAACTGCGGCGCCTGGAGCGCCAGGTGGGCGAGCGCCTGCTGACATTGACGGATTCGCTGCTGCAACAGGCCGTCTCGGGATTTCCCGGCTGCTATGACGGTCGGATTTTGTCGGAACGCGCACAGTCTGCGTTGCGCATCCTCGGTACAGTTCAAGCCAAGAAGGAGGCTTAGGTCCATGAAGGAAACTCTTGCCAGCCGCGTGTCGCGCATCATCGCCGGCAGCTTTCACTCCCTGATCGACGCGGTGGAGGACGCCGCGCCGGAAGCGGTGATGGAGCAGGCGATCCGCGAGATCGATGGCGCGGTCGCCGACGTGCGCGCCGACCTGGGCACGGTCGAGGCACAGCGCCACCTGGCAACCAAGCGCCTGGCGGAGGAGAACCGCCGCCACGAGGAGCTGGCCGAGCAGGCCGCCCTGGCGCTGGACAAGGGCCGCGAGGACCTGGCCACCGCCGCGGTGGAGCGCCAGATCGACATCGAGGCGCAGCTGCCGATCCTGCAGGGCCGCATCGCCGAGCTGGGCGACGAGAAGGCCAAGCTGGAGGGTTTTGTCACCGCGCTGCAGGCCAAGAAGCGCGAGATGCGGGAGGAGTTGTCCAGCTTCCGCCGCTCGCAGGCCGCCAAGGCCTCGCCGACCGGCACCCCCACCGGCCGCAAGGGCGAGTCAGTGGATTACCGTGCGGAGCGCGCCACCGGCGCCTTCGACCGCATCTATGAGCGCCAGACCGGCTTGAAAGGCACATCCGGCACGTCCAACCAGACCGCCGCCCGGCTGGCTGAGCTGGAAGACCTGGCGCGGCAGAACCGCGTGCAGGAGCGCCTGGCGCAGCTGAAGGCCAAGGCGGACCGCTGATGGAGTGGTTCACGGCGGTCGGCAATGGTCCGTTCGCGGTCGCCATCCTGATCATGTTCGGGCTGACGGCGGTCGAGATGGTGGCGCTGTTCACCGGTTTTTCGGTCAACGACATGGTCGACGAGTTCGTCGTCAGCCACTCCGGGCTGGGGGCGGCGGATGGCGCGCACAGCGGCATGGAGGCGACGCATGCCGAGGCCCAGGGTGTGTTCGGCCGATTCCTGTCCTGGCTCTATGTCGGCCACGTGCCGGTACTGATGGTGCTGATCGTGCTGCTGACCGTGTTTGGCGTGATCGGCATGGTCGGGCAGGGGGTGTTGCGCAGCACGCTGGGCTTCGCCGCGCCGGCGGTGCTGGCGACGCCGGCAGCACTGTTCCTGAGCCTGCCGCTGGTGCGCGCCGTCAACGGCGGCCTGGCCCGGATCATGCCGCGCGACAAGACCAGTGCGGTCTCGCCGGAAAGCTTCATCGGCCGCACGGCGGTGATCGCGGGTGGCACGGCGCGGCGCGGCTTGCCGGCGCAGGCGCGGCTGGTGGACCAGTTCGGCACGACGCATTACCTGATGGTGGAGCCGGACGACGCCGACGAGGTGCTCCCGGATGGAGAAGTGGTGCTGGTGGTGAAGCAGATCGGTGGCGCGCGGTTCGCGGTGATCCGCAACCCGAACGCGGCGCTGGTGGATCGTTGAGTCAGTCATCAAATTGCAGGGGATAGAGATGAGCTTCGATGGCAGCAGCCTGATGTCGGTCCTGATTCCTGCGGGAATCATCCTGGTGGCGATCTTCGCCCTGGGCCTGATCTTCGCCCGCCTGTACTACCGTGCCAGCAAGGAGATCGCCTTCGTGCGTACCGGCCTGGGCGGCGAGAAGGTGGTGCGCGACGGGGGCGCGCTGGTGTTGCCGGTGCTGCACGAGACCATTCCGGTCAACATGAACACGCTGCGCCTGGAAGTGCGCCGCGAGAAGGAAGCCGCGCTGATCACGCGTGACCGCATGCGTGTGGACGTGCAGGCGGAGTTCTACGTGCGCGTGAAGCCCGATGCCTCGGCGATCTCCACTGCCGCGCAGACGCTGGGCCGCCGCACCATGGAGCCCACCGCACTCAAGGAGCTGGTGGAAGGCAAGTTCGTGGACGCGCTGCGCGCGGTGGCGGCCGGCATGAGCATGGAGGAGCTGCACGAGAACCGTGCCGACTTCGCGCAGAAGGTGCAGGTGGCGGTCAGCGAGGACCTGCACAAGAACGGCCTGGAGCTGGAGTCTGTGTCGCTCACCGGCCTGGACCAGACTGCGGCGGAGTTCTTCAATCCGCAGAACGCCTTCGACGCGCAAGGCCTGACCAAGTTGACGCAGGAGATCGAGCGCCGCAAGAAGGAGCGCAACGACATCGAGCGCGACACCAAGATCCAGATCGAGCAGAAGAATCTGGAGACCGAGAAGCTGTCGCTGACCATCGCGCGAGACCAGGAGTACGCGCGCCTGATGCAGGATCAGGAGGTCAAGGTGCGTACCGCAGAGGCCACCTCCGAGATCGCGCGCCAGGAAGCCGAGCGCCGCCGCGAGGCCGAGCAGGCCAAGATCGAATCCGACCGCGCCATCGCCGAGGCCGAGATCGAGAAGCGCCGCAGCGTCGAGCAGCGCGACATCGAGCGCGAGCGTGCCGTGCGCATCGCGCAGCAGGAGCGCCAGATCGCGATCTCGAAGAAGTCGGAGGAGGAATCCGCCGCCAAGGCGCAGGCCGACGCCGCCTTCGCCAAGGCCGTGTCCGCGGAAGAAGAGGTCAAGACCGTGCGCGAGACCGCCACCGCCGAGCGTGCCAAGTCGGTGCGACTGGTGCAGGCCCGCGAGCAGGCCGAGCAGGAGGCCATCGGCGTGGTGGTATCCGCCGAGGCCGAGAAGAAGGCGGCCGAGGATCGTGCCGAGGCTGTGCGCGTCGCCGCCACCGGTGAAGCCGAATCGGTGCGCATCCGTGCTACCGCCGACGCCGAGCGCTACCGCGTGGAGGCCGAGGGCAAGCGTGCGATCAACGAGGCTCGCAACGCACTGTCCGAGGAGCAGATCCGCCTGGAGATCCGCAACGAGCTGATCCGCGCGCTGCCGATGATCCTGCGCGAGGCGGTCAAGCCGATGGAGAACATCGACGGCATCAAGATCCTCGACGTGCGCGGCCTGGGCGGGATCGGCGGCGGTGGTGCGGGCGATGGCAGCAGCTCGGGCGCCGGCGCGGAGGGCGGCAACCTGGCGCGCTCTGTGGTCGACCATGCCCTGCGCTATCGCGCGCAGCGACCGCTGGTGGACGCCCTGCTGAAGGAAGTGGGCCTGGGTGACATGAACGACCTCAGCGGTCTGCTCGGTGACGTCACGACGGACCCGCAGCCGCGTCCCGGCAAGCCGTCCTGAGGCTGCAGGCAGCATCGGGCCGCGGCTTCCACGGAGGCCGCGGCTTTTTTGTTCCCACTGGAGGAAATGCACATGAAATGCAGCGCCTGCCGCAAGGGCTACCTGAGGCCCGCGAAGATCGACGAGGGCCTGCCCGGCTACGCCTGCACCGGCTGCAAGGGCATGCTGCTGTCGCTGTCGCCCTATGTCGACTGGATGGCCCCGCGTCGCAAGCAGCCGCGGGCGGAGCCGCAGGAGCCTTTCGACCAGAGCTTCACGGATACCCGGCATGCGCTGGGTTGCCCGAAATGCAGCCGCATCATGGTCAAGTACAAGGTCCTAGCCGATGCCGCGCATGGCCTGGACTACTGCTTCGGCTGCGAGGAGGTCTGGCTGGACCCCGGCGAGTGGGACTGGCTCAAGGCCCGCGGCATGCACCTGGAGATCACCTCGGTGACCACCGAAGCCTGGCAGCGGAAGCTGCGCCAGCAGCAGCAGCGCGAGGCGCAGTCGCAGCGTTTCCGGCAGATGCTGGGGGAGGAGGTGCATGCCGAGGCCACCCGCATCCGCGAGTGGCTGGCGCAGCAACCGGCGCGCGCGGAAATCCTACACTACCTGGGACAGGACTAGGCGAGGCAGAGGCGGCCCTGAGAACGCTAAACTGGCGGCATGCATTACCAACACCGATACCACGCCGGCAATTTCGCCGACGTCTTCAAGCACGTCCTGCTCTGCGGACTGCTGCGCGCGCTGAGCCGCAAGGACAAGCCCTGGCGCCTGCTCGACACCCATGCCGGTAGCGGCCTCTACGACCTGGCCGACGCGGCGGCGGAGCGTACCGGCGAGTACCGCGATGGCATTGGCCGGCTCGCCGATTCCGCAGCGCCGCCGGCGCCGGTGCGCGACTACCTGGAACAGGTGCGCGGCTTCGGCGGGGGCTATCCTGGCTCGCCGCTGCTGGGCCTGGCCTGCGCGCGCGAGCAGGACCGCGTGACCGCCTGCGAGAAGGTGCCGGCGGTGTTCGAGCAGTTGCGCCTGAACGCTGCCGCGGACCCTCGCGTGCAGCTCCACCAGCGTGATGGCTATGAAAGCCATGCCCTGCTGCCGCCGCCCGAGAAGCGCGGCCTGGTGTTGATCGACCCGCCGTTCGAACGGCCGGACGAGTTCGACGCGGTCAGCGCCTACCTGAAGAAGGCTAGCGCACGCTGGGCCGGCGGCGTCTACGCCGTGTGGTATCCGGTAAAGAATCGCCACGAGGCGGATCGCTTCCGCCGGCGCCTGATGCGGGAGCATCCGCGCTCGGGCGTGGACTTGCAGCTGCACAACGGCGCGGAGGCGGAGGGCCAGATGCGCGCCTGCGGGCTGTGCGTGCTGAATCCGCCCTACGGCTGGGCCGCCGAGATGGAGCCGGCGCTGCGCTGGCTGGCGCGCGCTCTGGCACAGGGGCCGCGTGCGGAACACCTCGTGGAGGCCTGGGAGGCTGCCGCATGAGCGACGCGAACATCCAGACGCTGCACGAGGGCAAGTTCCTGCGCCTGCTGAAGGACCGGCACTGGGAGTATGTCACCCGCACCAACTCTACCGGTGCCGCCTTCATCCTGGCCGTGACGCCCGAAGATGAGCTGCTGCTGGTGGAGCAGTACCGCTACCCGCTGCAGGCACGCACCATCGAGTTGCCGGCCGGCATGATCGGCGACGACGAGGGTTTCAAGGGTGAGGCTGTGGAAGCCTCGGCGCTACGCGAACTTGAAGAGGAGACCGGCTACCGCGGCAGCGCCGCGCGGACCCTGATCAGCGGTCCGGTGGCGGCGGGGCTGGCTTCGGAGCAACTACACCTGGTGCAGGTCACCGGCCTGACCCGCGTGCACGACGGCGGCGGCGTGGCGGGCGAGGACATCACCGTGCACCGCGTGCCGCTGGCCCAGGTGCACGACTGGCTGCAGCGCAAGCGCGCCGAGGGGCTGCAGGTGGAGCCGCGCATCTACGCGGCGCTGTATTTCCATCACCGGGGATAGGGAGGGAAAGCGATGGGCTTCGGCGTCGATGCACACGAGAAGGCGCTGCGGCGCGACGGCTACAGCGTCATTCCGGACTTCCTGGACGCCGGCACCGTGCGCGCGGTGCGCGAGGGCCTGGCGCCCTTCCTCGGCAGCCACCAGGGCCGCAACAACTTCGAGGGCTTTCGCACCGAGCGCGTCTATACCCTGGTGGCGCGCGGGGCGGTGTTCGAGCGCATCACCGAGGACGCGCGCATCCTGGCGCTGCTGGAGCGCTTCCTGATGCCGGGCTTCCTGCTCACGGCCAGCCAGGCGATCTGCATCCACCCCGGCGAGACGCCGCAGCCGATTCACAGCGACGACAGTTTCTACCCCGTCCCGCGGCCGCGTCCGGCGATCAGCATCAGCACGATCGTGGCGGTGGATGCCTTCACTGCGGAGAACGGGGGTACTGAGATCATCCCCGGCAGCCACGAGTGGAGCGATGCCACCATCGCCGGCAGCTACGACGGCCTCGATGCCGATGCGGCGGCCAGCCCCGTGCTGGAGCGGCAGTTGCGGCCCACGGTGATGCCGGCCGGGGCCTGCGTGGTGTTCCTAGGGACGCTGCTGCACCGCGGGGGCGCCAACCGCAGCACGGCGCCGCGGCTGGCCTTCTCCAACCAGTACTGCGAGCCCTGGGCGCGCACGCAGGAGAACTACTTCCTGGGCGTGCCGCCGGAGCGTGCGGCGGCGATGTCGCCGCGCCTGCAGGGCCTGCTGGGCTACAACATCCATCCGCCGTTCATGGGGCATGTCACGGCTTCGCATCCGCTGAAGGCCTTGCAGTCCGGCTATGTGAATGCGGTGGCGGCCGGGCGTGCCGAGGACCCGCGGTAATCGAATTAACCGAGCGTTTGACAACCCGCGGCATCGCTCGCAAGCTGGACCCCGAGGAGCACCAACAGACTCGGGGTGAACGATGTTCGCACTCGGCAGGCCGCGCCGGATCCTGGTCCCGCGCGAGACAGGACCTTCGAAACGCTGGGGCAACCCCGAGCCGGGACATGCGCCGCGGCCGGTGCGCGTGTCGGAGCTGCGGCGCGAGACTGCCGATGCCGTCACCCTGGTACTGGAGCCGGAGGACGGCGTGATGCCGGCCTTCCGCGCCGGGCAGTACTTTACCCATTGCTTCGAGATCGACGGACAGGTGGTGCGGCGCGCCTATTCGCTGAGCGTGCCCGAGGGCGGTGGCCTGGCCTGCACCATCAAGCTGATTCCCGGTGGCTGGGTGTCCTCGCACGTGCATGAGGCGTTGCAAGTCGGCAGCCGCTACCGGCTGATCGGTCCCACCGGCGACTTCCTGCTGGACGAAGGCACGGGGCCGCTGCGCTTCCTGGCTGGAGGCAGTGGCATCACGCCGGTGATCAGCCTGATCGAGACCGCGCTGGAGCGGAACCCGCAGCGTGACATCCGCCTGGTCTATGCCAGCCGCCGCGAGGCCGATATCGTCTTTGACCAGCGTCTGCGCGAGCTGGCGCGGCGGCATCTGTCGCTGGATGTGGTGCACGTGCTGTCGCAGCCGCAGGACGGTTGGCCAGGCCAGCGCGGTCGGCTCGACAGCCAGCGCATCCGCGGCCTGCTCGGTGCCGATCCGGCGACGACTTTCTACCTCTGTGGGCCTGCGGGCCTGATGCAGCTGGCGGCCGAGGCCCTGCATGCGGCCGGCGTGCCGGCGGCGCGCATCCGCCAGGAGCGCTTCCTGGCGGCGCCCAAGGCGCAGGCGCGGCCCAGCGAGCCGCAGGAGATCCTGTTCAAGCAGTCGGGCCGCGTGGTCACGCAGCGGCCCGGCGAGAGCATCCTGGAAGCCGGCCTGCGCGAGGGCTTGCCGCTGCCGTTCAGCTGCATGGTCGGCGGCTGTGCGCATTGCAAGCTCCAGGTGCTGGAGGGCGAGGTGGCCCTCAGCGAACCCAACTGCCTGTCGCCGGAGGAACGCGCGGCGGGTTTCACCCTGGCCTGTTCGGCCTACGCCACCGGACCGCTGTCCGTCGCTGCCTGATCTCAAGAGGGATTCGCCATGATGCTCGACCGCATGCTCAACGGCCTGCCGCTGAAGGCACAGAACCAGATCTACAGCACCTTCGACAATCTCGGTGTGCTGGCTTCGGTGGGCAACCTCAAGGTGGCGGCGTCGATGGCGCCCTCGGCGGTGCGCGGGCTGGTGCTAGGCAGGGCGCGTAGCGGCGACGCGGTGCCGATGGTGTCGGGTCATGCCGCGCATTTCGACCTTACCTACAAGGGCGACTTCCCGGAGATGTACGAGCTGTATCGGCGCGCGGTGGCCAACCAGTGGAACGGCGACCGTGACCTGGACTGGAGCACCAGCGTGGACCCGGAGGACCCGGACAAGCCGGTGATGCCGCTGGACTATCCGCCCTTCGAGGGCCTGGCGGCCAAGGGCATCCGGCTCAACCAGAAGGAGAAGCTGCGCTTCGCCGCCGACATGGCGTCGTGGACGCTGTCGCAGTTCATGCACGGCGAGCAGGGCGCGCTCTATGCCGCGGCCCAGGTGACCGAGTCGGTGCAGTGGCTCGACGGCAAGCTCTATGGCGCCACGCAGGTGATGGACGAGGGCCGCCACCTGGAAGTGTTCCTGCGCTACCTCGACACCAAGCTGCAGAAGGTCTACGCGGTCAACGACAACCTGTTCGTGATCCTCGATGACCTGCTCACCGATTCGCGCTGGGACGTGAAGTTCCTCGGCATGCAGATCATGGTGGAGGGCCTGGCGCTCGGTGCGTTCGGCACCATGTACAACTTCACCCGCGAGCCCTTGCTGAAGCAGCTGCTGCGCTACGTGATCCAGGACGAGGCGCGCCACGTGCACTACGGCGTGCTGGCGCTGAAGGCGCATATCTCGCAGGAGCTGAGCGAGGCCGAGCGCCGCGAGCGCGAGGACTGGGCCTACGAGGTGGCGCTGCTGATGCGAAACCGTTTCCTGTCGCACGAGCTGTACTACGAATGGTTCGAGCACAAGCTGTCGCTGAAGGACTGGGACGAGGTGGTGATGAACGCGCCGTCGATGGCTGCCTTCCGCCATCTGATGTTCCTGCGCCTGATCCCGAACCTGGAGTACATCGGCCTGATGAGCGACCGCATCAAGGCGCACTACGACAAGTCCGGGCTTACCAGCTTCCTCGGCGGCAAGAACGCGACGCAGCTCAGCGGCGAGGATCTGATCCGCGACATCGCCGCGTACAAGGCGCCGCAGTAGACGGTGCCGCGCGGACCGCGGAGAACTTGCTGCTAGGATCGGGATCAAAGCTGCGCGGAGACCCCTATGCCACGCCACCTCCTGACACTGCTTGCTGTCCTGTTGCTCGCCGGCTGCGCCAGTGCCCGCCCGGTGATCTATCCCAATGCCACGTCCGAATTGCGCGGCAAGGCGGCGCAGGACGCGGCCGTGCAGGCCTGCATCCAGCAGGCCGACTCCGCCGATCTCAGCCGTGGCGGCAATGACGTGGCGCGCTCCACCGCCGGCGGCGCCGTGGTGGGCAGCGTTGGCGGCGCGGCGGCCGGAGCGGTCTACGGCAACATCGGCCGCGGGGTCGGTGCCGGTGCGGCGGCGGGAGCCGCCACGGGCCTGGTGACCGGACTGTTCCGCGGTAACCAGCCCAGCCCGGTCTACATGAGTTACGTCAATCGCTGCCTGGCCGATCAGGGCTACGAGGTGGTGGGCTGGCAGTAAGGGGACGCCCCACCGGCCGTCGCCCCATCCTGTACCGCCGGTCCTGCGGCGGCGCCGGCTTGTACACAGGCATATGTAATCTTTTACCTACTGTTTCACAGGCAAAAGGCTGACATATGCCCCTCCTAGGCTCCAAGGGAACGCCCCCTCACCGCCGACTGGCCTGCCTGGGCATCGACTGGCAGGCGGAGCGCTCCTTGCGCGCCACCCTGGCCCTTCTTGGCGGCAGGACCCGCGAACCCTGGGACTTCGGCGAGGAACTGGCCGCGGCCGACGTGGTCATCTACGAGCCCGGCAACCAGCTGGCCCAGGCGCTGCAGCGCCGGGAGTCGCCCTCCGCCCCGCGCCGGCTGTTCCTGCCCTGCGACGGCGAGACCCCGGAGGCCGAGCGCCGCCTGCGCCACCCTTTTGGCGCCAGCCGCCTGATCCGCTGCCTGGACCATGCCTCCGCAGTCTTGCCGGCACCGCGTGCGGAAGCCCAGCGCGACGGACTCTGCCAGCGGCTGGACGAGGCGCTGCGCAGCCCCAACGTGCGCGGCGTGGCGCTGCTGACCGGCGAGCGCCGCGGCCTGCTGCTGCCGGCGGAAGCGGCGCTGCGCTGGCCCCTGCCGCTGGGCGGCGACGAGATCGCGCGCCTGCTGGCGCCGGACGTGGAGGTGCAGGTGCTGCGCGCCGATGACTACGGCGCCCTGCGCAAGCTGCAGGCCATTACGCCGCAGCAGCAGCCCTGGGAAAGCGCGCTGTGGGCGGTGGGCGTGGCAACCTCTGGCGGCAGGCTCTTGCGCCGCCTGGACCATAAGCGGGCCTACGGCCTGCGGCGGCGGCCGGACTTCGGCACGATGGGCAGCCGCAAGTCGGACCTGCGCTGCAGCGCGCTGCTACTGCAGGCGCCGCTGACGCCGGGGCAGCTGGCCAGCGCCGCCGGCATCCCGCCGGTGGTGGCCAACAATTTCCTCAACGCCGCCGCGCTCTGCGGCCTGCTCGACGGCGTGCCGGCGGAGCTGGCGGGCCTGCCCAAGGCCGGCGAACTGTTCTGACGATCAAAGAGTGGGGCTTGGCGGCGCCAATCGGCGCCGCCTTCTTTGATTGAATAATGTGGTTATTTTAAATATTTAATCACAATCAGGGAGCGGCCGCGGGTTCCGGCGGGCGGCCCTTGCGATTCACGAACCAGCCGAAGGCGGCGGCGGTGAAGAACATCATCACGCCGTAGACCGCGGCCGGCACCGCCATCTCCTGGTTGTTCAGCATCAGCGGCGACAGCGCGATGGCGATGGCCAGCGTGCCGTTGTGGATGCCGATCTCCATGCCGATGGCGATGGCCTGGCGTTCCTCCATCTTCAGCAGCCGGGGCACGCCGTAGCCCACGGCCAGGCTCAGCAGGTTGAAGGCCAGGCAGGCCGGGCCCACGGCGGCCACGAAGCCGCCGATATCATCGCGCGACTTGAACAGTGCCAGGCCGATCACGGCCAGCAGGAACAGCACCGACAGCAGCTTCACCGGCTTGCTTAGCAGGACGGCGAGCTTTGGCAGCTGCGCATTGAGCGCCATGCCCAGCACCACCGGCACCAGCACGATGGCGAACACCTGCACGACCTTGCCGAACTGCAGCGGCAGGGTCTGGCCCTCGCCCATGAAATGCTGCAGCGACAGGTTGACGATGATCGGCAGCGTGAGGATCGCCAGCACGGAATTGACCGCGGTCAGCGTGATGTTGAGCGCGACGTCGCCATGGGCGAGGTGGCTGTAGAGGTTGGCGGAGGTGCCGCCGGGCGAGGCCGCCAGCAGCATCAGGCCCACTGCCAGCGCCGGTGCCAGGCCGAACAGGTGGGCGATGGCGACACAGGCCAGCGGCAGCAGCACGACCTGGCAGACCAGGGCCACCACCACTGCCTTGGGGTACTTCAGCACGCGGGTGAAATCGGCGACGCGCAGCGACAGGCCGAGGCCAAACATGATCACGCCGAGCGCAATCGGCATGAACACCGTGGTAACCGGATCCGCGGGCTGCATTCTTCCTCCTGGTTTTTTGCACTGTCGCCGCCGGGATGGGCGCGTGCAGGCCGCAGCATAGCCGGCAGGCCTGGGGCACGACCAAGCCGCTCCTGGGAAATCCGGCCCATTGCGCCGGGCCGCGCGATCCTGCGCGGGACCAGTAGAAACCACAGACTCTGCCTGAAGGGACAAGGACTTGCCTTGCCCCTGCCGGGCGCATGTCCTATCGTGTCGCTCAAAGCCGGGGGTGCCTGTGACGACAGGCTGAGAACAGACCCTTGGAACCTGGCCGTACGGCGGAGGGAAGGCTTGCAGACGGGCGCATTCCGTCCTGCAGCGCGCTCCGCCTCGAGAACACGAGGAACCCATGAGCGCCATCGCAGAAGACATCCACAGCCGTGCCGAGCAGCTGTCCGCCGACGTTACCCGGCCGTTTCCCTCCAGCCGCAAGATCTACGTCGAGGGTCCGCAGGGCGTACGCGTGCCGATGCGCGAAGTCAGCCTGACCGCGACCAAGACCCGTGACGGCCTGGAGCCGAACCCGCCGGTCACGGTCTACGACACCAGCGGCCCCTACACCGATCCGGCGGCGCGCATCGACCTGCAGGCTGGCCTGCCGGCGCTGCGCGAGCCCTGGATCGCGGCCCGCGGCGACACCGAGCAGCTGCGCGGCCCCAGCTCGATCTACGGCCGCATCCGTGCCGCCGACGACAAGACCGCGGACCTGCGCTTCGACCACATCCGCGCGCCACGCAAGGCTAAGGCCGGCGCCAACGTCAGCCAGATGCACTATGCCCGCCAGGGCATCGTCACGCCGGAGATGGAGTACATCGCGATCCGCGAGAATGCCCGCCTGGAAGAGCTGCGCGCCAGCTACGAGAAGGCCGGCTACCTGCGCCGCATGCACCGTGGCGAAGGCTTCGGCGCGCGTCTGCCCAAGGAGATCACGGCGGAGTTCGTGCGCGAGGAAGTGGCGCGCGGCCGCGCCATCATCCCGGCCAACATCAATCACCCGGAGCTGGAGCCGATGATCATCGGCCGCAACTTCCGCGTGAAGATCAACGCCAACATCGGCAACTCCGCGGTGACCAGCAGCATCGCCGAGGAAGTCGAGAAGATGGTCTGGTCCACGCGTTGGGGCGGCGACACGGTGATGGACCTGTCCACCGGCAAGAACATCCACGAGACGCGCGAGTGGATCCTGCGCAACTCGCCGGTGCCCATCGGCACGGTGCCGATCTACCAGGCGCTGGAGAAGGTCAACGGCAAGGCCGAGGAACTGACCTGGGAGATCTACCGCGACACGCTGATCGAGCAGGCCGAGCAGGGCGTGGACTACTTCACGATCCACGCCGGCGTGCTGCTGCGCTACATCCCCTGGACCGCCAACCGCGTCACCGGCATCGTCTCGCGCGGCGGCTCGATCCTGGCCAAGTGGTGCCTGGCGCATCACAAGGAGAATTTCCTCTACACGCACTTCGAGGAAATCTGCGAGATCATGAAGGCCTACGACGTGTCCTTCTCGCTGGGCGACGGCCTGCGCCCGGGCTCCATCGCCGACGCCAATGACGATGCGCAGTTCGGCGAGCTGCACACGCTGGGCGAGCTGACCAATATCGCTTGGAAGCATGACGTGCAGGTGATGATCGAAGGCCCCGGCCATGTGCCGCTCCAGATGATCAAGGAGAACATGGACGAGCAGCTCAAGCACTGCTTCGAGGCACCGTTCTACACCCTGGGCCCGCTGACCACCGACATCGCGCCGGGCTACGACCACATCACCTCCGGCATCGGCGCCGCCAATATCGGCTGGTACGGCTGCGCGATGCTGTGCTACGTGACGCCCAAGGAGCACCTCGGCCTGCCGGACAAGGACGACGTGCGCGAAGGCATCATCACCTACAAGATCGCCGCGCATGCGGCGGACCTGGCCAAGGGCCACCCGGGTGCGCAGGTGCGCGACAACGCGCTGTCCAAGGCGCGCTTCGAGTTCCGCTGGGAGGACCAGTTCAACCTGGGCCTGGATCCGGAGAAGGCCAAGGAATTCCACGACGAGACGCTGCCGCAGGAGGGCGCCAAGCTGGCGCACTTCTGCTCCATGTGCGGCCCGCACTTCTGCTCGATGAAGATCACGCAGGACGTGCGTGATTACGCCGCCAAGCTCGGCGCTGACGAGACTGCCGCGCTGGAGCAGGGCATGGCCGAGAAGTCCGCCGAATTCCGCGAGGGCGGCGCCGAGGTCTACCGCACGCTGTGAGCGAGGCGGCCGACACTGTGACCCGTACGCGGCGCCGCAGGCACCGCGTACTGGCCGTGCTCGGCATCATCACGCTGGCGCTGATGCTGGCCTGGCAGGGTGTTGCCTGGGGCCTGAAGCGCCAGGTGCTGGCGGCGTTGGGGCCCGAGGCGACGGTGGGCAGCATCCGCCTCGGCCTGGGCAGTGTCGTGGTCGAGGACCTGCGCCTGGCGGCGCCAGAGGGTTGGCCTTTCGAGGATACGCTGCGGGCCAAGCGCCTGCTGGTGGAAGCCGAGTTGAGTTCACTGTTCTCCGACGAATATCGCGTGGGCCAGGTCACGGTGGAGGAGGGCTATCTCTCCATGCAGCGCACGCGCGAGGGCAAGCTCAAGCTGCTGCCGACGCTGCTGGGCCGTAGCGAAAAGAAGGACGGGGACAGCGGTGGCCGCTTCAGGCTGCATATCGACCAGGTGCAGTTGAAGGATTCGGTGCTTGATTTCCACGACGCTAGCCCCAAGGGCGGTCCGGCACGGGTGCGCCTGGAGGCGCTGAACGCGACGCTGGACCACCTGCAGGTGCCGCAGCGCACCGGCCGCAGCCAGCTCGATGCCGAGAGCCGGGTGAAGGGTGGCGGCACGGTCGAGCTGAGCGGCTGGCTGGAGATCGCCACACGCGAATCCGACCTGAAGCTGACGCTACGTGACGTGGACCTGGTGCCGCTGGAGCCCTACCTGCTGCGAGCCACGGAGGCCGGTGTGGAGCGCGGGCAGGTGGACCTGGACCTGCATTCGCAGGTGCAGCAGCGCCAGCTCAAGGCGCCGGGCAAGCTGATCCTCAAGAACCTGAAGCTGCGCTCCGGCGATGGCCTGGGTGGCACCTTCATGGGCATGTCGCGCGGTGCGGTGGTGTCGTCGCTGAAATCCGGCGGCGATCGCATTGATCTCGACTTCGTGCTGGAAGGCGATCTCAACAGCCCGCGCTTCTCGCTCAATGAAACTCTGTCGATGCGCCTGGCCGTGGGCGCCGCCGCCTCGCTGGGCATCGGCGTGGTCGACATGGTCAAGGACCTGGGCTCCGCCACCGGCCGCGGACTGGAAGCGGTGGGCGATGCCGTGGGTGGGCTGTTCGGTGGTGGAGAGGACGACTGAACGAAAGAAGGGCCTGCGCGAGCCAGGCCCTTTTTCCAAACGCTGCAACGCTCAGATGCTGAGCGCGGCTTCCACGTCCTGCACCTTGCGGCGGGCCATCGCCAGGTTCGACTTGGTCTTGTCCAGCACCACGTAGAAGAACAGCCCGGGCTTGGACGCCACCGGGCGGATGATGTGGTACTGCTTGCCCAGCGTGATCAGGATGTCCTCGATCGTGTCGTTGAGCTTCAGCGAGTTCATGGTCTTGAGCTTGGCGCGCACCACCTCGGTGTTGCCGGCGGCCGCCAGTTCCAGGTCCACGCCGCTGCCGGACTGGCCCAGCATCATGCCGCTGTTGGCGTCGACCAGGGCGCTGCACAGGCCGCCGTCGAGGGTCAGGAAGCTGTCGAGGGACGCTTGAAGGTTGCTCATCTTGTTGTGCTCCGTTTTTTGGGTGGGGGTTTCAGGGTTGTATCAGTTGCCGCACGCAGTCGCGTGCTGCCCATAACAGGGTTCCGGTGACCAGGTCGGCGCCGCCGATGGCGGCGAGCACCATGGGCTGGCCGCGCAGCGGCACTTCCAGCAGCAGCAGCTTGCCGTCCTGGCCTTCCACCAGGACGCTGCCGCCACCACCATGCATGCCGACCTCGCGCAGCGCCGCCTGGCTCAGTGCCACCATCGAGCTGGACAGGGCCGACAGGCGCGACACCGGCACTTCGGCGCGGGTGCGGCTCAGCACTTCGAAGCCGTCGCTGCGCGACAGCACGGCGCCGGTCAGTGCCGGCACCGTGGCCAGCAGTTTGTCGAGTGCGGGGCCGAAGTGCGCCGGTGTCGGGCCTGCAGCGGCTTCATCAAACATGGGGAGCCTCCGCCAGCATCCGGGCGGCCTCGATCTGGTAGAGCAGGGCGTCGAGCAGCAGCAGCACGTCGTCGCGACGGCGCACATCGACCGTGAACACCGGCAGCGACAGTCCCTGCCCGGCCAGCCAGGCGGTGTAGGACTCGACGCTGGTGTGGCCTGAGCCCAGGCGGCCGATGCCGATCACCATGGCGCCGCGTTCTGCCATGCCGCGGAAGGACTCCAGGTAGAGCGCCAGGTCGGCCAGCGGATCGGGTCGCGAGTTGTCGGCCAGCAGCACCACGCCCAGCGCGCCTTCGCTGGCGACGCGCCACATGAAGTCGAAGCGGTCCTGTCCCGGCATGCCGTAGAGGCGCAGGCGATCACCACCTTCCAGCGCGATCTCGCCGTAGTCGAAGCCCACCGTGGTGGTCTCCTTCTGGTGCTGCGCGCGGTCGCTGTTGAGCGCCTCGGTGCGCACCGGCGCGGCATCGCTGATGGCGGAGATCGCGGTGGTCTTGCCGGCGCCCATCGGTCCGGCGAACAGCAGCTTGTACTCGCGCACGTCAGTGACCCAGGGCCAGTGCCGTGCGGATGCGACGCAGCATGCTGCCCAGGCCCGATTCCTGTGGCAGCGCGGCCGCCTGCGGAGCGCTTGCCGCCGCCGGCAGGGTCTTGCCGGTCTCCAGCACGCCGACCAGCGCGCAGGCATTGAGGAAGTTGCCCATCACGCCCAGCGGGATGCCGGCCATCATCGCCAGGTGAGACGGTGCCATCTCGCGCTGCGTCAGCAGCGAGGCGCAGCGGATGTCGAGGCTGCGGCGGCCGATGGCGCCGAAGTCCGGCCAGCGGCGCAGGCGGCAGGGGCGGGCGATGTCCAGGCGCGACAGCAGCGAGCCCTTGGAGCGTGCGATGCCGATGGCCCAGAGCAGGCCTTCGGCCGGCGCGGGGTGGCGCGCGGCGGATTCCAGTCGGCGCAGTGCGGCGCCCTCGGTGGGGCCCAGCGCTTCCACTTCAACTTCACCGGACAGCAGTTCGGCGATCTCTTCCACGCCCAGCGGCTGAGACCAGTGCAGCTCGCGCTCCGGCAGGCTCAGCCAGCCCTGCTGGCCGCCGGCGCGGATCGCCACGGCCAGCGTGCCGGGGGTGCGCAGCGCGTCGTCCAGGCGCTGGCACAGGCTCGGCGCCTCGACGTGCTCGGTGGCGGCCTGGCGGCCCTGCAGCTGCAGCGAGGCGCTGTCGAGGCAGGACACCAGGCGGCTGGCGCCGAAGGGGTAGCGCAGCGTCAGGACGCTGTCGTCCTCGCTGGAGGAGGGGAAGAACACGCGGCCTGTGCCTTCGGTGGCGCAGCGCCGCACCATGGCCTGCGCCAGGGCGTTGTGGGTCTCGTAGACCACCACGTCGGCGGTCAGCTCGTCGGTGTACTGCCAGGGCTCGCGGGTCTTGCCGCGGAGCAGCGCCAGGGTTTCCTTGAGGGAGACCTCCGCGCGCCAGTCGAAACCGATGCAGGTGATCCTGCGGGTCCTGAGGGGTTGGGCTGACATGTAAGCCGTCTCTTCTTGATGTTGTAGGACAAAACTTACAATGGTCCTGTGCGCTACTGACTGGCGGGGCAGATGGAAGGTCGTTCGAGAACGACGACAGGCGCCGGGAGAGAGCCATCTTTCCCAATGACGGCCTGGCGGGGCCGCCGTCATCCTCGCGACACCCGCCGATTCCACACTGCGCCGATGATCCGTCTCGCCACCCTGTTCCTGGTGGCGGCCCTGCTGGCCGCCTGCCACTCCTCCGATGCTCCCGGTGCTGCCTCCTCTGGCGGTGACGCGGACGCCGCGGCACGCGCCGAACTGGAGCGCGTGCGGCTGCTGGAAGACGGCTGCTGCAAATCCACCGAATGAAGATTCCGATGCGCCTGATCGCTGCCCTGCTCCTGTCTCTCTCCGCCGGCCTGGCTCAGGCCGCCGGCATGGCCACCCATGCCGCCATGGCCGATTTCGGCCGTGATGCGCTGGAGGACGGCGCGCTCAAGACCATCCTCACCGCGCATCGCCCGGCGCTGATCGCCGGCGCGATCTTCCCGGACGGCGGCTACGGCTCCGGCGCGCTGGTGGCGGCGGACCGCGACATGGCCGAACGCGCGCACTGGGGCGACTTCACGATCCAGTTCGTGCAGTACCTGCGCGAGACCGGCTGCAGCGGCGAGGTACGCACCGCGATCCTGCGGCGTCCGCCGCTGGGGCTGATCGACCTGAACCTGCTGACCGACCGCTGCGGCCACCTGATCGCCTTCGCCTTCGGCAATGCCGCGCACGGCCTCACCGACCAGACCTGGGACGCGCAGTTCGAGCCCGAGGTGCGCAACCGCGGCGAGACGCCGAACTCGGTGGAGTGGATCGGCCAACTCGTGCCGCAGCTGCCGCCGACGGTGCTCGATCCGCTGAAGCAGATCTACGGCGCCACGCCGATGAACGCCATCGAGTACGCGATGGACATGGTCAACATCGCCGAGCGCCGCCTGGTATTGAACGCGCCGGCGCTGGTGTTCCCGCCGACGGCGGACCTGGTGGAGGTGTACAAGCGCAACCGGCCGGACCAGGGCGTCAACGCCCTGGCGATCGAGCGCGGCAGCCTGTTCACGCGCGTGCTGGTGCAGGCCGAGAGCCTGGCCGCGCCGCTGGAGGTGACGCGCATGCGCCTGCAGATGCCCTGGGCCGCGGCCAACTACTACACCGCGCCGGGTGGCGTGGTGCAGAGCGGCTACGCGGTGGCCGGCATGTACCGCCAGCTCTGGGACCTGCTGACCGGCGATCCGGCCAAGCCCCTGCCGCCGGCGGTGATCGGCAGTTACCCAGGCCATGGCGCCCTGAATGTGGTGATGGAGCCGGCGCGCGAGTCCTGGACCGAGAACCGCTGGCTGCACGTGTTCTTCAGCAGCAGCATGGACGCGCCAAGCCTGGAGCTGCCGGGCACCTTCTGCCTGTTCGACGAAAAAGGCCGCCGCGTGAAGGGCGAAGTGGAAGCGGGCAGCTGGCAGCGGGAGTACGCCAATGCCGTGAAGCTGCGCCTGCAGGAGCCGCTGCGCGCCAACGAGCGCTATACCGCGGTGGTGACGACCAAGGCCAAGGATTACCGGGGCGTCGCGCTGGAGCGCCCCTACAGCTTCAGCTTCGTGACAGCGGCTGCGCAGCCGTAAGTCGCGCCGCGGAAATTCGCCGCATGAGCAATCCCCCTCCCGCTGGCTGGAGAGGGAATTGGATCGGGTGGCGGAACTCAGCCTGTACTTTCGATAGCCGCAGGGTCATTGCCGCGGTTGGCGCGCCGCACCAAGCGGCTCTTCCACTCGCCCTGCAGCCCGATGTCGCCCTGCACCAGGTAGCGCGTCTCGCCGCCGACGCGGCTGGCCACCGGTACGCCGCCGCGGAACAGCACGCGGTTGCCGGGCGTGGCGGGCACGCGCTCGCCCGGCAGCAGGATGCCGGTGAGGTTCAGCGGATCGCAGGCGGAGATCGTGACCAGTGCGGCGTCGGCGTCCTCGCGGTGGCGGCGCAGGCTGCCGGCCGCCTCCGGCAGAGCGAACTGCTCGCCGGAGAAACCGCTGACGAAACGGCCGCCACGGACCTCGCCGCGCGCCTCCAGCCGGCGCAGCACGTAGAACAGCTCGCGCCAGGGCGGCAGCGAGGGCTCGCGCTCCACCAGCTTGCGGAACACCACGCCGTAGCGGCGCAGCAGCGTGCGCGCGACATGCTCGGTGCGCGCGGCCGGCTCCGGCGCTTCCGCGGCGCGCCTGGGCCGCACCAGCGACCAGCGGCCGGCGCCCTCGAGGTTAGCGAAGGCGGCCTGCAGCCCGCCGCGGCGCAGGCGCCGCGCCTTCATCTCAGCCGGCGCGATCAGCGCGCGCAGGCCGGCGAAGCCGTCGGAAGTGACCAGGCCATGGCTCATCAGTTCGCCCAGCGCCTGTTCCACCTGGCTGCGCAACTGGCCAGAGTCGGCCACCAGTTCCACGAAGAAGGAGGCACCGTGTGAGCGCAGTGCGTCCAGCACCGCATGCGCGGCGCCGGAGAGATCGGGATCGTGGTCGGCTGCGGCCTGCCAGTGCGCCGCCTGCTCGCGCGGCAGCAGCACGATCGGCGTGGCGCGTACCGGCGCGGCCTTGCGCGCGCTGCCGTCGCCATGGGGCAGGCGTTGCCAGATGCTGCGGCCGGTGGCGCAGAGCTGGTCCAGCCAGGCAGGCTCGTAGTGATGCAGGCGCGCGGGCAGCAGTTCGGACTCCCAGGCCGCCGCTGCTGCCGGGAAGCCTTCGAGCTGACTCAGCACTAGGCCCAGCGCGGTGGCACCCTCGCGGCGCTCGCCGCCGGCCAGGCCCTGCCAGTCGAACAGGAAGCGCATGAAGGCCGCTGGCGACACGGGCTGGATCTCGGCGCGGCGCTTGTCCCGCGTGTGGCGGTGGATGCGTGCCAGGCGGCGGCGCTCGCACCATTGCTCCTCGCCGGCGCCGCTGAAATCGCCGCGCATGACGTAGCCTTCGGCCTCCAGCGCGGCGAGCGGAATGGCCATGGTGCCGGCCGACAGGCCCAGTGGCGCGCCCAGTTCCGCGGCGGTGACGGGGCCGACCGCCTCGAGACGGCTGCGGGTCAGTTCGTGCAGCGCCTGGTCGGGATCGGGTGGTGCGGACAGTGCCGGTGCATCGCCCTCCACGCGCGCCTGCGGCAGGACGGCTCGCAGCTCGGGCAGTCGCTCGGCGGCGGCCCAGAGGATGTCGTCGCGATGCAGCAGCCGCGCCACGCGGCGCTGCTTCATCAACTCCCCGGCCCAATTCGTCGCGTCCATGTCGCGCAGCTCGGCCGCGGTGAGGAAGCCATGCACCACCAGCGCATCGGCCAGTTCGTCCGCGTTGATCGCCGAGGGGCGCATTTCGCCGCGAACCTGCTCGATCGCCGCCGGGTCCAGGCGGCCGAGGTCGGCGGCGGTCTCCGGCTCGAAGACGCCGCGCGTCTTCACCGCCAGCGTGCGCCGCTCTTCGGCGGCGCCGTCGTCGAGGAAGGCGTAGGGCTTGGCGGTGAGTATGGATTCAGACAGCGGCGAGGGCGCGGTGAGATCGCGGCAGACCACGTTCACCGTGCCGGTCTCGATGCGCCGCAGCAGGGCCACCATGCCGTCCACGTCCATGACTTCGTGCAGGCAGTCCGACATGGCCTGATGCACCAGCGGGTGGTCCGGCATCTCGCGGTCGCCCGGCAGGTTGTCCTGGCAGGCGACGGCGTCGGGAAAGGCATGGGTCAGCAGGTCCTCGGCATCGCTGCGCTGGAACTGCGGCGGCACGCGCTTGCCGTTGCGGTTGCGCGCCACCGCCAGCGCGGTGCTGGCCGCCCAGCGCCAGCGCGTGCCGAACATCGGTGCCTGCAGCACCGCCTGCACCAGCTTCTCTTGAGCCGTGTTGGCGTGCAGGAAGCCCTTCACGTCCTCCAGCGGGAAGCTGTGCGTGGGGCCCAGCGACAGCACCAGCGAATCGTCCAGCGCCGCGGCCTGCAGCTCGAAGTTGAACTGGCGGCAGAAGCTCTTGCGCAGGGCCAGGCCCCATGCGCGCATGATGCGCGAGCCCAGCGGGGCGTGGATCACCAGGTGGGTATCGCCGACCTCGTCGAAGAAGCGCTCGAAGACGATGTGCTCGCGCGTCGGCAGCAGGCCCAGGGCGATACGCGCGGCGGCGTAGTAGTTGGCCAGTTGCAGTGCCGCGGGCGGGCCCAGCGCGTAGTCGCGCACCAGCCAGTCGCGGCAGTCCTCGACGCTGCCCTCGCCCAGTATGCGGTCGGCATTGGCGCGCAGGCGCGAGACCGCCAGCGACAGCTCCTCGCTGCGGCCCAGGCCCTCTCCGAACCAGAAGGGCATGCTGGGCGGCTGGCCCTTGGCGTCCTCCACGATGACGCGACCGGTCTCCACCTTGAGGATGCGGTAGGAGGTGTTGCCGAGCTGCACGATGTCGCCCGGCAGGCTTTCGAAGGCGAAGTCCTCGTTCAGCGTGCCGACGCGCAGGCCCTCGGGCTGCAGCTCCACGTCGTAGTCGAACTGGTCCGGGATCACGCCGGCATTGGTCACGGCGGTGAGCTTGGCGCCGCGGCGGCCGCGCAGCATGCGATTGACGGCGTCGTAGTGCAGCAATGCGCCGCGGCGGCCACGGCGCGTGCTGTAGCCATCGGCCAGCATCTGCACCAGTTCCTCGAAGGCTTCCAGCGTCAGCGCACGGTAGGGCAGGGCACGGCGCAGGCGTGCATGCAGTTCCTCCAGGCCCCATTCGCGGCTGGCCACCTCGGCGACGACCTGCTGCGCCAGCACGTCCAACGGCTGCTGGAAGATGCCGATGCGGTCCAGCTCGCCCTGCTGCACGGCATCCAGCAGTGCCACGGATTCGGCGAGGTCGTCCAGCGATACCGGGAACAGGCGGCCCTTGGGCGTGGCGCGCACCGCGTGACCGGAGCGGCCAACCCGCTGCAGGAAGGCGTTGATCGAGCGTGGTGAGCCGATCTGGCAGACCAGGTCGACGTCGCCGATGTCGATGCCCAGTTCCAGCGAGGCGGTGGCGACCAGGGCCTTGAGTTGGCCGTTCTTGAGGCGCTGCTCGGCCTTCAGGCGGTGTTCCTTGGCCAGGCTGCCGTGGTGCGCGGTGACGTGCTCCTCGCCGATGCGCTCGGCCAGGTGCCGCGCCAGGCGCTCGGCCATGCGGCGCTGGTTGACGAAGATCAGCGTGGTGCGGTGTTCACGGGTCAGCTCGGCGAGGCGGTCGTAGATCTCGCCCCAGACCTCGGTGGCCATCACCGCGGTCAGCGGCGACAGCGGTACCTCCAGCGCCAGGTCGCGCTGGCGCACGTGCCCGGTGTCGATGATCTCGCAAGGCGTGTCGCGGCCGCCGACCAGCAGCTCCGCCATGGTGGCGATGGGCTTTTGCGTGGCCGACAGGCCGATGCGTACCGGCGGCTTGGCGCAGAGCGCCTCCAGGCGCTCCAGCGACAGGGCCAGGTGGGCGCCGCGCTTGGAGCCAGCCATGGCGTGCAGTTCGTCCACGATCACGCTGCGGACGTTGCGCAGCATGTCGCGGCCGGAATCGGAGGACAGCAGGATGAACAGCGACTCCGGGGTGGTGACCAGGATGTGCGGCGGCGCGCGGCGCTGGCGCTCGCGCTCGAAGGACGGCGTGTCGCCGGTGCGTACCGCGTCGCGGATCGACAGCTCGCCCAGGCCCATGGCGCGCACACGCTGGCGGATGCCCTCCAGCGGCGCCTGCAGGTTCTTCTGGATGTCGTTGGACAGAGCCTTGAGCGGCGACACGTAGAGGACATGGACCTCGTCCGCCAGGCCGCGCTCGATGCCCTCCACGACCAGATCGTTGATCGCGGCCAGGAAGGCGGCCAGCGTCTTTCCGGAGCCGGTGGGGGCGGCGATCAGGGCGTTGCGGTGGCGCGCGGTGACTTCCCAGGCCTGGCGCTGTACCGGAGTGGGAGCGCCGAAGGCTTCGGTGAACCAGTCCGCCACGGCCGGGTGGAACAGGCCGGCCAGGGGGCCCTCCACGGCCGCGGAGGCGCGGATCAGGGGGAGATGCTGTTGCATGGAGCCAGTGTAGCGCCTGCCCCCGGCTTGCTGGCGTGTTTTCCGACAAGGGGGCTGGAATTGAAGCCGGTCTCATTCGGCTTGCAAAATGCGGCTGTCCCCGGCCGCCGCTGCCGCTAGAATCGGACCTTGGGATTCCTAACGGTCCATGAACGACTCCAGTCTGCCACCCATCCTGGCCAGTGTGCTGTACCTGCACCTGGCCGAGTTCGCTGCGCAATCCGCTGCCGAGCAGGCGCGGCTGCGCGGCCAGCTCGTGGCCTGTGCGCGCAAGGCGGTGCAGGGGCTGGCGTTGTCCGACCGCGTAGTGCTGGAAAGCCCTGACGGCCTGCTGGTGGTGGTATTCGACGACCCGCGCGGAGCGCTGGACGCCGCCGAACGCTGCCTGCGCGAAGCCCAGGAACTGTCGCTGCACGTCGGCATCGACCATGGCCCGGTATTGCCGGTGGCCGAGGGCGAGGCCGTGGTCGGCATGATCGGCGACGGGATCGGCGGCGCGGCGATGGCCGCCGGCTTCGCGCCGGTGGGCGAGCTGCGGGCCACACGGGCCTTTCATGACGCGCTGGCCGGCCGGGCGCCGGGGCGCGCCACGCTGCTGGAGGCTGCGGGCCTGATTCCCGGCCGCAACCGACAGGAACTGTTCGCCCCCGGCCCGCGCAGTCCGGCGCAGCGCCGACGCGGCCTGATGGCGATCGCCGGCGGTTTCGCGCTGGGCCTGCTGGTGCTGGCGCTGGGCGGGCGGCAATTGATGGTGCGGCCGGCGGTGCTGGTGTTGGAGATCGAGCCGCATGGCCAGGTCCAGGTCAACGGCGAACGCTTGGGCGACACACCGCCGCTGCGAGAGCTGAAGCTCAAGCCGGGCAGCCACCGCGTGGTGATCTGGCATGACGAGCAGGAGCCCTTGCGCCTGCGCTTCGACCTGGAAGCCGGCGAGCGACGCGTGATCCGGCACGATTTCCTGCCGCCAGCGACGTTGCTGTTCGATATCCAGCCGGGCGGCGAGGTATTCATCGACGGCGAGTCGCGCGGACTGATCCCGGGGCTGGAGAAGCTCGAGCTGGAGCCGCTGGCCGACTACCAGCTGGAGGTGCGGCTTGACCCACACCCGCCGCTGTCGGTGAAGCTGTCACCCAGGCCTGGCCAGCAGCTGCGCGTGAAATACCGGTTTGTGGAGGAAAAGCCCGAGCCACCGGCTCCTGCCAAAAAGAAGAAGGCCAAGCGATGACCGGCGCGCCACTGGGGCAACTGGGCCGTTACCAGGTCGAGCGTGAGCTGGGCCGCGGTGCCATGGGCGTGGTCTACGAGGCTCGCGATCCGCTGCTGGACCGCACGGTGGCGATCAAGACCATCCTGCTGCCCGGTGATGCCGAGCAGCGCCAGACCTACGAGGCGCGCTTCGCCGAGGAGGCGCGCGCAGCCGCCCGCCTGGCGCATGCCTCCATCGTCACGGTCTACGACTTCGGCCGCGAAGGCGACCTGGCCTACATGGCGATGGAGCTGCTGCCGGGCATCGACCTGCGCGAGCGCCTGTCGCAATCGCGGCTGTCGCTGCGCGAGGTGCTGACCCTGGCGGCGGAAATCGCCGACGGCCTCGGCTTTGCGCACGACCATGGCGTAGAGCATCGCGACATCAAGCCCGCCAACATCATGCTGTCGCGCAGCGGCCATGCCAAGATCATGGACTTCGGCATCGCCAGTCTGCGACAGCCGCAGTTGCAGGCCCAGGGCGGGCAGGCCGGCCGCGTGGTGGTGTTCGGCACGCCGCGCTACATGTCGCCGGAGCAGGTGGTGGGTCGCCCCACGGATCACCGCTCCGACATCTTCTCGCTGGGCTCGGTGATCTACGAGATGCTGGTGGGCCACCCCGCCTTCGACGCGCCTGACACGCGCCAGCTCTGGCACAAGATCGCGGTGTACTCGCCGCCGCCGCCGAGCACGCTGATGCAGGACATACCTGAGGTGGTGGACCAGATCGTGGAACGTGCCATGGCCAAGGCCAGCGCCGTGCGCTACCAGAGCGCGCGCGAGCTGGCGGCCGACCTGCGGGCCTGCCTGGCGACCCTGCGCAAGGGCTTCGAGCCACTGCGCCCGGTGGCGGAAGCGGCGCCGGTGGCGGCCGCCAGCGTGGCCGCCGTGCCCGGCGCGGTCACCGGCGTGGATGCTTACTGGCCGCTGTCGTCCGATTTCGATTCCGTGACCGCGCTGTACCGCTGCGTGGCCGTTGATCCCGCCCAGCGTCCCGGCCAGCCGGGACCGCGGCCGCCGAATGCTCTGTCGCGCCTGTGGCGCGACGCCGACCTGCGCATGGCCATTGCCGTCGGTGCGGCGGGCCTGCTGGCGGCGCTGGCCCTGCTTTTCGCCTAGGAATTCCCGAGCCTTGCCCGTAACACTCGACAACAAGCTGGTGGTGGCGTTGTCTTCTCGCGCGCTGTTCGACTTCGAGGAGGAAAACCGCCTGTTCGACGAACAGGGCGATGCCGCCTATACCAGGCTGCAGTTGCAGCGCCTGGACGAACCGGCACGCGCCGGCGTGGCGTTTCCGCTGGTGCGCAAGCTGCTGGCCTTCAACGGCGACGGGCAGCACCGCGTGGAGGTGGTGATCCTGTCACGCAACGACCCGGTTTCCGGCCTGCGCGTGTTCCGCTCCGCCAAGGCCGCCGGCCTGGATCTGGAACGCGGCGTCTTCACCCGCGGCCAGCCGCCCTGGCATTACCTCAAGCCGCTGGGTGCCAAGCTGTTCCTGTCGGCGCATGACGAGGACGTGGCGGCCGCGCTCAACGCCGGCTTTCCTGCCGCGCGTGTGTTCAGCCACTCCGTGGTCGACGCCGACCGCCACCCGGACGAACTGCGCATCGCGTTCGACGGCGACGCCGTGCTGTTCTCCGACGAAGCCGAGCGCGTGTTCCAGTCCAACGGGCTCGACGCCTTCCAGGACCATGAGCGCACCCATGTCGCCCGGCCTCTGCCGGCCGGGCCGTTCAAGCCCCTGCTGGAAGCCCTGCAGCGCCTGCAGGCGGCATCGTCCAGCGCCGCGCCGATCCGCCTGCGCACCGCGCTGGTGACGGCGCGCAGCGCGCCGGCCCACGAGCGTGCGATCCGCACGCTGATGGACTGGGGGATCGAGATCGACGAGGCTATGTTCCTCGGCGGCCTGTCGAAGGGCCCCTTCCTGCGCGAATTCGAGCCGGATTTCTTCTTCGATGACCAGATCAGCCATTGCGAATCGGCTGCGCTGGCCGGCCCCACCGGGCACGTGTCGGCAGGCGTCACCAACCCGCGCTGAGCTCGCCCACAGCCTGCGAGGTACCGTTCGTCGGCTGTCATATTGAACCGGCTGCGTTTTGTTAATGTCCGATCCCCGAAAATTCATGGGAAGGACACATAACCGCAATGAAACTGTGTTGGTCCGCCGGCAGCGCCTGCGTCAATGGCCTGCAACTCAGTTGGGAACAGGCGGGGCCGCAGGATGGCGAACCGATGCTCCTGGTCATGGGACTCGGCGGCCAGCTCATTCATTGGCCGGATGCGCTCTGCGAGCGCCTGGTGCAGCGTGGCTTTCACCTGATCCGCTTCGACAACCGCGATGCCGGCCTGTCCAGTGACGCCGACCGCGGCATCACCGCCAACCTGCCACGTGATTGGCTGATGAGCAGGTTTGGCCGGCCTGCGCAGGCCAACTACAGCCTTCATGACATGGCCGACGACGCCGTCGGCCTGCTCGACGCGCTGGGCATCGCGCGGGCGCACCTGGTGGGCGTATCGATGGGCGGCATGATCAGCCAGATCGTCGCGGCCCGTTACCCGGAGCGCGTGCTGAGCCTGTCCTCGATCATGTCCAGCACCAACGACCCGCGGCTGCCGTCGGCGCGTTTCGACGTGTTGTGGCGCATGGCCGGCATTGGCCCGCGTCCGCGCACGCGCGAGGATGTGATCCGCCGTTCCACCGCCATGCTGAGGCGCGTGGGCAGCCCGGGCTACCCGACGCCGATGGATTATCGCGTGCGCCTGGTGGGCCGTGCCTACGACCGCGCCTTCCGCCCCGCCGGCCATGCGCGGCAGGTGCATGCCATCGTCGCCACCGGCAGCATCGAACCGCTGCTGCCGAGGATCGTGGCCCCGACGCAGGTGGTGCACGGTTTGTCGGACCCGTTGCTGCGGCCGGCCTGTGGCCAGCGCAGCGCACGGCTGATCCGCGGCGCGAAGCTGGAGATGATCCCCGGCATGGGACATGACTTCGCGCTGCCGCTGATGCCGCGCTGGGCGGAGTTGATCAGCGCCAACGCCGCTCGCGCGGCGTAGGCCGGCCTGCCGGCGCCGTCAGGGCGCCGGCGTTCTCAATCCCGGAAATTCTCGAACTGCAACGGCAGTTCGGTATCGGCCGCGCGCAGCATGGCGATGGTGGCCTGCAGGTCGTCGCGCTTCTTGCCGATCACGCGCAGCTTGTCACCGGTGATCTGGGTGTCCACCTTGAGCTTGGACTCCTTGATCTTCGAGACGATCTTCTTGGCCTGCACCTGCTCGATACCCTGTTTGATGGTGATCTTCTGGCGCGCTTCGGCGAGGTTGGTCTCCACCTTGCCGGCGTCGATGCTGCGCAGGTCGATGTGCCGGGCCGCGAGGCGCTTGTGCAGGATGTCCAGCAACTGCTTGAGCTGGAAGTCGTTGGACGCGAACAGGGTGATGACCAACTCCTCCTGCTCGATGCGGGCATTGGTGCCGCGCAGGTCGAAGCGGTTGTCCAGGTCGCGACGCGCCTGGTCCAGGGCGTTGGTCAGTTCGTGCTTGTCGACTTCGGAGACGATGTCGAAGGAGGGCATGGGCCGGCTCTCGGGGTTCTTGGGGGCGCCAGTATAGGACGCCTCAGGCGGCCCGCTTGGCTCTCAGCAGTTCCCGCGCAGCAGTCGCCGTATTGCGGGCCCAGCTGATGCCGCGCAGCAGTTGCAGCTTCAGCGGCAGCGGCTCCGGCAAGGTCAGCCACAGGCGCAGCAGGTGGCGGCGCTGGTCCGGATCGGGCCAGTCCTCGAAGCCGGTGCGGGCGTGCAGGATCGTGTGGTTGGAGATCAATTGGATGTCGCCCGGCTGCAGGTCCATGTCCAGGCAGAAATCCGGGTCGGAGGCGATCTCGTCGTAGGCGTCCAGCAACTCGTGGTCGGCCGCGCTCAGCTTCGGCACGTGGGGCAGGTGCTCCACGCTGCGGTAATAGTCGCTCTGCCAGAAGCTGCGCAGCTCGCCACCGGCATAGCGGCAGGGGGCGATGGGGTAGGCGGGGATGCCGCCTTCACCCTTGGTGTCGAACCATATCGGCTCGAACAGCCGCGCTACCAGGTGTGGCTTGCGGCGCAGCAACTCGTTGTACACCGCCACGGAGCTGGCGATGCGCGACAGGCCGCCGCTTTTCGCGGTTTTCAGGCACAGCAGGCCGACCACGTCGGCGGTGTCGGTGTGGGGCGCCAGGGCCTTGTTGGTGCGGTAGTAGCGGATGTCGCCGCCGGTACGCTGGTCGCGCACGTGGCCCAGCAGGTCGCCCTGCGGATTCTGCGCGCCGGGCAGGCCGAGGTGATGCCCGAAACCCCAGTAGAACAGCGCGCTCTGCGCCTCGGTCCACTGGTCCACCGGCAGGCCGCGCAGCAGCACGAAGCCGCGGCCGTGGCGGATGTCGTGGCGCCACATGTCGATGCGCGCCGCCAAGCCAGGCAGGGGGAAGTCCTGCCGGGTCATTTCCGCCATGGGCTTGCCGCCGGCCTCGGCATGCCGCACGGCCCCGCGGCACTCCTCCACGTCGGCCGGGGTCAGGCGGTACTGCCAGTCGTCACGCTCGCGCAGGTCGGCGCCACGCCATTCGGCCGGCGAGTCCACCGGGCCGGCCGGCATGCCCTCGTGGGGGCGGGCGAAGTAATGCAGGGTCTGGGCTCTCAGCGACTTGTACATCCGAACGCGTCCTTGCCTGGAATGGTGGGCCGATTATGGCCCGCCCCGTGCCGTCCCGGCCTGGGAAATCCATACTGACGCTGCATTTGCGCGCTGTCCGGCCATGGACAAGGCCCGGACTGCCGCGTATATCCATCAACGGATATCCACAAACAGAACGGCCGCCCCCCGGGCCCAGCCGTCCCTCCGAGGAGAGGACAGATGAATGCGATGCGAGGAGCCCTGATCGGGGCGGTGAGCCTGTTGCTGACGGCCTGCGGGTCCAGCGACGAGGTGAGCGGGACCAGCGGTGGCGGCCTGACCACGAACCCGGTGACCGAGAGCCGTGCCGGCGAGGTTTACCGCCAGGAGGTCCCGGTGGCCAAGACCGGCGACACCATGGTGATCCAGGTGATGGAGCCGACGCAGCTGGAGGCCGGCAAGACCTACCCCCTGGTGCTGCAGGGCCATGGCTACGGCGGCAGCCGCAACATCGAGCCTTCGGGGTTCCAGCAGCGCTTGCGTGACGCCGGCTACTACGTCATCTCCATCGACGAGCGCGGCAACGGCGAATCCAGTGGCAAGGTGCGCGTGATGTCGCCGGATTTCGAGGGCCAGAACCTGATCGCGATCCTCGACTGGGCCGAGGACCTCGAAGGTCTGCGCCGATTCGGTGACGGCCGCATGGTGGTGGGCAGCTACGGCGGCTCTTACGGCGGCATGTACCAGTTCCTGCTGGCTGGTGCCGACCCCAAGCAGCGCCTGCGCGTGATCGCCCCGGACATCACCCCGCACGACCTGGTCTACTCGCTGAATCCCAACAACGTGGTCAAGTCCGGCTGGGGCCTGCTGCTGACCTCGGCGCCTGAACTACCCCTGCTGGGTACGCTGCTGGGCGGCGGCGCGCCGGACCCGCTGGTGCTGCTGAACAGCCTGCTCGACATCCTGCAGCGCGGCGGCACGCGCCAGGACAACGCGATCTTCGAGATCCTGACCGGTGCCGTGGTCAGCAACAGCTTCTCCGAGAGCGGCAACAACTTCTTCAAGTACCACAGCGTGTCCTACTTCTGCGACGGCCAGCCGGCCGGCCCGCAGAGCTTCCTGCTGGCCCAGCCGGACCCGCTGGAGGTGGCGCCGCGCCCCTTCGCCAGGATCGACGCGCTGATTACCCAGGGGTTCCGCGACACCCTGTTCAACTTCAACAACGGCTTGGAGAACTACGAGTGCCTGAAGGCGCGTGGCGGCGATGTGCGCCTGCTGACGCATGAAAGCGGACACATCCTGCCGCTGAGCCTGTCCACCGTGCCGCTGCCCCCGGGCAGCAACCTGGAGACGGTGCTCGATCCTCTCTACGCGGCACTCACCCTGCCTGGTTTCCAGGATGCCGGCAGCGCCCGCAGCTGCGGCTCACTGGTGCTGGATGATGTGCAATTCGCCTGGCTGGAGGAGAAGCTGCAGGGCAAGCGTGGCGTGGTGAATGCCGCCATGCCCATCGGCAACGACATCTGCCTGAGCCTGGCCGCGGATGACGCGATTACCGTGCGCACGGTACGCCGCGGCGGCACCCGCTTCGATATCGACGATTCCATCCCGCAGTTCAACTCGGCCCTGGGCGTGGTCGGCGCGGTGCTCGGCAATGGCGCCCGCGAGGCCCTGCTGGCGACGCAACCGCTCTATACGGTGCCGGCGGGTGGCGCCGTGCTGGCCGGTGTGCCGACGATGTCGCTGAACCTCGCGGCCCTCGGCGGCCTGGGTCTGGGCGAATGCGCGCTGCCGGTGGGCATCGGCGCCTGTGATCCGATCCTGTTCCTGGGCATCGGCCATCGCAAGGCCGGCACCACGCGCTGGGACCTGGTGGACGACCAGCTCACGCCGGTGCGCGGTTTCGGCGAGCATGTGGGCGAGATGGCCGGCATCGCCGAGCGCCTGGCGGAAGGCGATGAACTGGCCCTGCTGGTCTATGGCTTCCACCTGCAGTTCCCGGTGACCTGGTCGCGCGACCTGCTGGTGCCGGCGCTAACGGTGGGCGGCACGGTGCAGTTGCCTCTGCTGTCTCCTTCCGAGATCACGCGCCAGGGCGTCTGAGATTCATTGCTTTTGACGTATCGGAAAGGGTGGCCCGCGGGCCACCCTTTCCGTATCCCCTCCCTTTGCAGGAGTCTTGCTTCCATGATCCGTACGATCGAACCCAGCGGTGCCGACATCAAGCGCATCGCCACCGGCATCCCGATGGACACCCCGGTGACCATGCTGAACCTGCTGCGCTTCCGTGAGCAGGCGGCCTATCCAGAAGGGTCCGGCCACGCGCCCTGCAGCGGCCGCGAGGCCTATGGCCGCTACTCGGCGCTGGCGCAGAAGCGCGTGCGCGATGTTGGCGGTGAGCCGGTATTCCTAGCCGAGGCCATCGGCCGTTTCATCGGTCCGGAGGACGAGCGCTGGGACGAGGTGCTGCTGGTGCGGTATCCGTCGATGCAGGCCTTTTTGCAGATGATCTCCAACCCGGAATACCGGGCGGAGACGGTGCATCGCTCGGCGGCGCTGGAGGATTCGCGGTTGGTGGTGATGAAGACGCCGGAGGGCGGGATGGGCGTGTAGCTTGTGGCCGTCCCCTCTCCCGCAAGCGGGAGGGGGGACAGCAGAAGCGGGGTTGCCATCCATGGCGGGACTTCATGTCCGAATCCAGCCCCAGCCCGGCCATCCATGGCCGGCCGTGAATCGTCGCAGGCCATGCCATTTAGGCATTGCCTGCGACGATTCACCCCTTCACACATATCACCTGCTTCAGTGTGTGCACCACCTCCACCAGGTCCGTCTGGTTGGCCATCACCTCGTCGATGTCCTTGTATGCCGACGGGATCTCGTCGACCACGCCGGCGTCCTTGCGGCAGACCACGCCCTCGGTCTGCCGCACGAGGTCCGAGGCTGTGTACTTCTTCTGCGCCTGGGTACGGCTCATGCGGCGGCCGGCGCCGTGGGAGCAGGACTCGAAGCTCTCCGGGTTGCCCTTGCCGCGCACGATGAAGCTCTTGGCGCCCATGCTGCCGGGGATGATGCCCAGCTGACCCTCGCCGGCGCGGATCGCGCCCTTGCGGGTCACCCAGACGTCGGCCTCGTAGTGATGCTCGCGCGAGACGTAGTTGTGGTGGCAGTTCACCGCCTCGGCCACGGTCTCGAACGGTCGCAGGTGACGCCGCATGGCCGCCAGCACCAGGCCCAGCATGACCTCGCGGTTCATGCGGGCGTAGTCCTGTGCCCAGCCCACGGCCTCGACGTAGTCCTCGAAGTCCGGCGAACCCTCGTCGAGCCAGGCCAGGTCCAGGTCCGGCAATTGGCGGTCCATGCGCAGCGCCTTCTCGCGGGCCCGCTCGATGAAGTAGGTGCCGATCCGGTTGCCGATGCCGCGGCTACCCGAGTGCAGCATCACCCACACGCGGCCTGCCTCGTCCAGGCACAGCTCGATGAAGTGGTTGCCGCCGCCCAGGCTGCCCAACTGGCAGATCCAGCCGTCGGCAGCCTTCTTTGGCGCCAGCTTCGGGTGCTTCTCCAGGATCGCCTTGAGCCCGCACTCGAAGGGCGCGGCGGCCTCGGTCGGCGCGCGGTCTTCGCGGTGCTGGTCACGGCCCACCGGCACGTCACGGCTGATCTGGCGGAAGACGTTGTGGAGACGCTTCTCATCGAGGTCCTCGGCGGTCAGCGTGGTGCGTACCGCGGCCATGCCGCAGCCGATGTCCACGCCCACGGCCGCCGGCACGATGGCCTGGCGGGTGGCGATCACCGAGCCTACCGTCGCGCCGATACCCAGGTGCACGTCGGGCATCGCGGCCACGTGGTGGTGCACGAAGGGCAGGCCGGCGATGTTGGCCAGCTGCTTGCGCGACGCCTCGTCGACCTCGTCGGTCCAGATCTTCACCGGCACGCTGCCAGTGGTGATTTCCTGCTTGATGCTCATGTTGTTCCTGCGACTCCGATCAGAGAGTCGCATCCTCCTCATCTCAATAAAAGAGGGCCGCCCGCCCATGCGGGCGGCCCCAACGGTACTACGGGCGCAGCGTCACCAGCTGTTTGCCTCCTCGCGGCGGCGGATCACGTTGGCCTGGGCCGCCTTTTCGGCTTGCACCACGCTGTTCAGGATCTCCTTCATCTCGCCCGGCAGGATCAGGTCCTTGACGCCGACACCCAACAGCTCGACACCCAGCGCCAGTACACGGCCGGCGACGTAGGCGAAGATCTTGCCGTCCATCGCCGCCTTGTCCGCCAGCAACTCGTCCAGCGTCTTCAGTCCGACCGAGCGTCGCAGGCCGAACTGCAGCTCGCGGTACAGGTAGTCCATGTACTTGGCTACCTTGGTGCGGGCCGCCACCGGGTCGCTGACGCGGATCGTCGCCGACAGGTTCACGCGCAGGCTGACCTTGTCGCGGGTCAGCAGTTCCTGGCCGCTGACTTCCAGCGACTGCAGCCGCAGCTCGATCAGCTCCACGCTCACGTTCTTCTGGAAGTTCCAGAAGGCGTAGGCACCCGGCTGCAGCACACGCAGCAGCTTGCCGTCCACGAACAGCAGGCCGGCCGATGCCGCACACACGGGGCGTCCCCGGTGTGTGTCCTCTCGGACAAGTCGAAGTGCGGGATTCGAACCCGCGACAGGATGATTGGAATCATCGGCTCTACCATTGAGCTAACTTCAAAGGGGAAGTTGGAAACTTCCTGGTGAGAGGCCGACGCGAACACTCCGCGGCATACGCCTCGGCAGGGCCGGGCGCACCGGGCAGGACTCGCGAACCTGCTTCGCTGCGAACAAGCGCCGCACATCGTTCTCCTGTTGGCGCCTCTGCGAAAAGCGCCCATCCTGCTGGCGGTCCTCCACCGCCGAATCCTCGTGTCCGCTGCGAACGCAAAAGAAAAACCCCCGGAAGCGTGGCTCCCGGGGGTTCGCGTTCCACGGGAGATCGGGGTGACCGATCTCCTGGGTCAAGGATGGATCAGTCGATGAAGTGCAGGCCGTCGTCATTGCCCCCCAGCTGTTCAAGCCGGTACGCAGGCGTGACGCCGCCACGGCTGGCGTGCCGTTGCGTGTTCCTGTCTGCGGTGCTGAACCAGTGGGCCATGGAATCTCGGGTCTTCACAAAAAAAATCGCATCGCCACGATGCGAGGGGCGCGGACTTTACGCCTCGCTCCTTGCCGTTGCAAGAAATTTCTTTAAAGAAATTTTCCCCGCTTCGATGGATCTTCACGATCGGTCCCGGTCGCGGTAGTAGCGCTTCAACTCCCGATGCAGGGATTTGTCCGCCTGCTTGGCGGCACGCTTCTGCAGCGCCGTCTGCTGCGCATGCGCCAGCTCGCGTTGCAGCTTGTGGTAGTTCTCCAGGCGCTCGTCCTTCACCTGGCCGCGTACCGCGCAGCCAGGCTCGTCGCCATGACCACAGTCGCGATAGCGGCAATGCTCCGCCCACTGCACGATGTCCTCGAAGGCGCCGTCACCCAGCTTCTCGTCGCCCGACAGGCGCAGCTCGCGCAGGCCCGGCGTGTCGATGATGCAGGCCCCGTCGGGCAGGCACAGCAGGCGCCGCGCGGTCGTCGTATGGCGGCCGCGGTCCCCTTCGGCGCTGACCGCGCCGGTGGCTTGAGCGGATTCGCCGAGCAGCGTGTTGCAGAGCGTGGACTTGCCCACGCCCGAGGAACCCAGCAGCACCAGCGTCTGGCCCTCGCCGCACCAGGGCCGCAGGGCGTCACGCAACTGCGGGTCTCGCGCATCGCCGTGCAGCACCGCCGTGGCATCGCCGCAAAGACGGCGCACCTGGGCGATGCGTGCCTCGCCCTCGTGGCAGAGATCGGCCTTGGTCAGCACCACGACCGGGCTGGTCTCCGAGGCGCGTGCCAGCAGCAGGAAGCGCTCCAGGCGGTTGGGCTTGTAGTTGCCGTCCAGGCCCATGACCAGCAGCGTGGTATCGACGTTGGCGACCAGTGGCTGCGATTCGCCGCCGGCACGGCCGCGGCGCAGCAGGTTGATGCGCGGCAGCAGCGAGACGATGCGGCGGTCGCCGTCATCTTCTCGCCAGAGTGCCCAGTCGCCGGCCAGCGGATCTTCGCCCGGGGGCGAAATGAGCGTCGAAGGTCCGGGTGCCGTCGTGCAGTTCGCAGCGGTCGCGATGGCGCGCGATCACGCGCGCGGCCAGGTGGCGGCCGTCGTCGGGCAGCAGCGGGATGTAGCGGAGGGGAAAGCCGATGCGGCGCAGCGCGCCGTGTAGCGGAAGGGATGACATGGAATCCTGACCTGTTCGAGGCTGCGCCGGGCAGCCGCAAGGGAGCCGGCATGCGTGATGCCGGTGGGGGAGTGCATTCCGCCGCGAGGGCGGAGCAGGTCAGGCAAGGTCGGTCATATTCCGGGAGGGAGTATAAGGCGGCGGGGGTCCGGGTGTGCCGAACCATCCGGTCGCTGCGGTACTCTCAACTCCAGGCCCCTGAAGAAGATCCGCATGAAGGACATCAAGACCCTAGGCGTGTTGACCAGCGGCGGCGACTGCGCCGGCCTCAATGCCGTCATCCGTGCCGTGACCTACCACGCCAACCAGGTCTGTGGCTGGCGCGTGCTGGGCATCCTCGACGGCTCCCTGGGCCTGATGGAGAAGCCGCCGCGCTACCGTGAACTGCGCGCGGATTCCTTCGATGAAGGCCTGCTGCGCGAGGGTGGCACCTTCCTGGGCACCACCAACAAGGGCGACCCTTTCCGCTTCCCGCAGCCGGACGGCAGCTTCCGCGACCGCTCCGAGGATTTTGCCGCCGGTGCGCGCGAGCTGGGCCTGGACGCGCTGGTGGTGATCGGCGGCGATGGCTCCATGCGCATCCTGAGCCGGCTCTGCGACAAGGCCGGCATCGGCATGGTGGGCGTGCCCAAGACCATCGACAACGACGTGCATGGCACCGAGTACGCCGTGGGCTTCGCCTCCGCGATCAATGTCGTCACCGACGCGCTGGATCGCCTGCAGCCGACCGCCGCGAGCCACCACCGCGTGATGATCCTGGAAACCATGGGGCGCGACGCCGGCCATATCGCGCTCAACGGTGGCATCGCTGGCGGTGCCGACGTGATCCTGGTGCCGGAGCTGCCTTATACGCTCGACGGCCTGGAGGCGCACCTGCGCCGCGTGCTGTCGCGGGGGCGCTCGCATGCGCTGCTGGTGGTGGCGGAGGGCGTGAAGACCGAGGGCGGCAAGCATGTCTCGGTGAATATGCCGGGCGAGCAGTTGCGCTACGGCGGCGTGGGCTACTACCTGGAGCGCGAGATCGGCCGCCGCCTGGGGACGGAAACGCGGGTCACCGTGCTGGGTCACCTGCAGCGTGGCGGCACGCCTTCGCCTCGCGACCGCCTGCTGGCCTCGGCCTTTGGCGTGCACGCGGTGAGGCTGGTGGCGCAGCGGCGCTTCGGCCGCATGGTGGCCTGGCAGGACCGTGGCGTAGTGGACGTGCCGCTGTCCGACGTCACCGTGGGCTCGCGCCTGCTGCAGCCCGACGATCCCCTGATCGCCACCGCGCGTGGCGTGGGTATCTACGTGGGCGATGTTTGATTATTATTAATAATAAATATTAATTTATATAAATAAAAACATTCCGGCTTGCGCTAGCCTAGGCGCCGTTCGAACAAACGGGGGAGATCATGCTGACCATCACACCGCTCTACGCCGGCGCCCTGGCGATCCTGTTCCTGGCCCTGAGCTTCCGCGTGGTGCAGCAGCGCGGCCACGGCGTGAGCCTGGGCGACGGTGGGGACCAGCAACTGCTGCGGCGCATTCGCGGCCATGGCAACTTCGCCGAGTACGTGCCGCTGATCCTGCTGATGCTGGCCATGCTGGAAACCGGCGGCGTCACGCCGCCCTGGCTGCTGCACCTGCTGGGCGCCACGCTGCTGGTGGCGCGCCTACTGCACGGCATCGCGCTGTCCTATACGCAGAAGTGGAAGTTCGGCCGCTTCTGGGGTACCGCACTGACCTTCCTGTTGTTACTGGTCACGGGCCTGCTCTGCCTGTGGCGCGGCATCGTTGTTCTGCTCGTGTGAGCAAGCCCTATTCCGCTTCCAGCGAGCGCAACCGCGAGCCGATCCTCGCAGTGCTGCGCGAGCACTTCGCCGACCGGCAACGCGTGCTGGAGATCGGCAGTGGCACCGGCCAGCACGCCGTGCACTTCGCCGCTACCTTGCCGCAGTTGGTCTGGCAGAGCGCCGATCGCGAGGAGAACCTGGACGGCATCCGCCTGTGGCTGGAGGACGCGGCGCTGTCCAACACGCCACCGCCGCTGGTGCTGGACGTCAACCAGGCCGACTGGCCGGCTCCCGCCTACGATGCCGTGTTCAGCGCCAACACCCTTCACATCATGGGCTGGGACGAGGTGCGCGAGATGTTCCGCCGCTTGCCGGAGGTGATGGCGCCGGGCGCCAAGCTGGCGATCTACGGCCCCTTCAACTATGGCGGGCAATTCACCAGCCAGAGCAATGCCGACTTCGACATGGCCCTGAAGCACGGCGATCCGAAGCGGGGTATCCGTGACGCCGAAGCAGTTGATGAGCTGGCGTCCGCCGTGGGGCTGAAGCTGCTGCAGGATCACGCGATGCCGGCGAACAACCGGTGCAGGATCTGGCAGCTCAGTTGAGCTTGCGCTCGGCGGTGAGCTTTTCCATCTGCGCCGCCGCCGGTGGCGCGATGCCCCAGTTGGCTTGCTTCACGCCCTCAGCCAGCAGTCCGGCGAGCGCGTGCATGATCTTGTCGGGCAGGCGGACTTCAAGGCCCGGGCCCTCCTGCGGCGAGAACAGCAGCTGGTAGTGTTCCGGGCCATCGCGCCGCATCTGCACCTTGTTGACCAGCAGCGGCGCCATGGCCGGGGCCAGTGCATCCGCGTCGAAGCGCTGGCGAAAATCGGTGCCCTGCAGCGCGGTCTGGTGCTGGAATTCCAGAACGGCCTTCTGTACCTCAGGATCGCGCTGCTGGCGCACCGTCTCGTTGTGCCCCAGCACCTCGAACAGCGCCGGCCACCACAGGCTCGTGAAGCGTCGCGTCAGCCATAACCGGTACTCCTGACGGTCGCGCGTGCTGATGCGCGACAGCAGCCGGTCTTCGGCCGGGTCGTACTGGATGTTGATCTGGTGGAGCTGCATGTTCAGACCTTGCTGCGGTACTGGGCACGCCGTTCCTGTACCTGCTCCCGAGGCGTCGACTGGATGCGTGGCCGCAGCCAGCCGGCGAACTCCTCGGCGGAGAGCAGCTCTTCGGCCAATGCCAGGAATCGCGGAAAGAGTTCGGCGTCCTCGGCGATCAATTGAGCATCGTTGAGCTCGATGAACGTTTCGCAGACGACCGCCGCCGTGCGTTTGTTGCCATCCACGAATGGATGATTGCGGGCCAGGTCATAAGCCAGCGAGGAGGCCAGGTCCGCCAGATCCGGCGGCGGGTCTCCGTAGTGATGCAACTGCTGCGGACGCGCAAGCGCCGACTCCAGCAGTTTTTCATCACGCACACCGGCGCTGCCGCCATGTTCGGCCAGTTGCCGGTCATGAATCGCCAAGGCGAGCGCGCGTCCGATCCAGGCGATCATGGCGCTCTCTCAGTTCTCAGAAAGCTTGCGCAGCAGGGTGCGGCGGCGGCGCATGGCGCTCTCCGCCACGTCCATCTGCTCTGCAAACTCCGGATCGTAGGCCTGCAGCTTCACGCCGTCCGGCAGCTCGGTGACGTAGAGCGTGTCGCCTTTGTCCAGGCGCAAGCGGGCCAGCAGTTCCTTGGGCAGGACGACGCCAGCGGAATTGCCCACGGTGGTGATTTTCAGTTTCATGGTTGCCCCCGCTCTCGATTATAACGTCCGTACATACGCCTTCAAGTCTCGGGAACGGATCGGCCGGCGCGGCACTCCAAAGACCTGACGGTGCCAGGAAGGTGCCGGGAATCAAGGAGTTCAAGGGATGGACGCGATGTGGCTCGATGCCGCCGTGTACGGCGGCACCTTAAAGGATTGGCTGGTGGCGCTGGGTCTGTCAGTCGCGATCGCCCTGGCGGTCTACCTCATCAAGCCCATCCTGCTGCGACGGCTCCAGGCGCAGGCCCAGCGCTCGCGCACCCAGATCGACGACGCCATGGTGTCCGCGCTGGGCGCGACGCGCCTGTGGCTGGTGGCGATCTTCGCGCTGTCCCTCGGCAGCCACTACCTGACCCTGCCGGACCGGCATGCCGACCTCCTGAAGATGGCCACGGCCGCGGCCTTCTTCCTGCAGCTGGGCTTCTGGGCCGGCGCCGCGCTCAATTTCTGGATGGGCCGCTCGCGTGCCAAGGCCCTGTCCTCCAACGCCAGCGCCGCCACCAGCCTCTCGGCGATCGGCTTCCTGGCGCAGCTGGTGCTGTGGAGCGTGATCCTGCTGCTGGTGCTGGACAACTTCGGCATCAACATCACGGCCCTGGTGGCCGGCCTGGGCATCGGCGGCGTGGCGGTGGCGCTGGCGGTGCAGAACATCCTGGGCGACCTATTCGCCTCGCTGTCCATCGTCGTCGACAAGCCCTTCGTGATCGGCGACTTCATCATCGTGGACAACTACATGGGTACGGTGGAGAACGTGGGCCTCAAGACCACGCGCATCCGCAGCCTGGACGGCGAGCAGATCATCTTCTCCAACAGCGACCTGCTCAAGACCCGCCTGCGCAACTACAAGCGCATGGTGGAGCGCCGCGTGGTCTTCAGCTTCGGCGTGGGCTACGACACCTCGCCGGAGCAGATCGAGCAGATCCCCCCGACCCTCCGCCGCATCGTCGAGGCTCAGCCCAAGGTGCGCTTCGACCGGGCGCACTTCCAGAAATTCGGCGAGCACTCGCTGGTGTTCGAGACGGTCTACTGGGTCACGGACCCGGACTTCAATCTCTACATGGACATCCAGCAGGCCGTGAACCTGGCGATCATGCGCGCGCTCAAGGCCGAGAACATCGTCTTCGGCCTGCCGCAGCAGAACCTGCGCATCGAGGGTCCGCTGCGCTTCGAGCAGGGCGAGCCATCGGCTCGCAGCAACGGCAGCAAGGCCGGGGCTCACTGACGCCCAGGTGCGCAGGGGGAGACGGTGCAGCACAATCCGCAGATGACCCGACCCGTCTCCACCCAGCCCGCCGGGCCGACCTGCCCCTGCGGCAGCGGCGCCGCGTATGTCGCCTGCTGCGAGCCCTATCACCTGGGCAAGGCCCTGCCGCCCACGGCCGAAGCGCTGATGCGCTCGCGCTACAGCGCCTATTTCTCGGGCCTGGAGGGCTACCTGCTGGACAGCTGGCACCCCTCTACCCGGCCTGAAGCCCTGGACCTGGGGGCCGAGCAGCCGCGCACCACCTGGCTGGGCCTCAAGGTGCTGCGCCATGTGCCGCAGGACGCCGACCACTCCCTGGTGGAGTTCGTGGCCCGCTACCGCCTTGGTGGCGGCAGCGCCCAGAGGCTGCAGGAGCTCAGCCGCTTCGAGCGCGTGGAAGGGCGGTGGCTGTACCTGGACGGCAGCTTCCCCGAGCCGGAACCGGCAGCCGCGCAGGGCGGCAGGGCCAGGAAAGCCTGATTCCCTTAGAGCTTTTTGACCAAAAAGCGGCCCTGGATAGACAAAGGCCTTAGAATTGTCACCCCGTTTCGGGTTTCCCAGCCGAAAGCCAAGGAAAGTTCGTGTCGATTGCAGAAGCCGTACCCACCCCCGCCAACAGCGCTGGTCTCAGCGCCGAGCGGATCGCCGCGTTGAACGCGAAGTACGCGCCGCTCGACTTCGAGCACCGCCTGCTCGAGCTGTATCGCGACTTCGCCGAGGACAAGGTGCTGGTCACCTCGTCCTTCGCCGCCACCTCCGCGCACTTCCTGCACATCATCTCGCGCCTGCGCCCAAGCCAGAAGGTGGCGTTCATCGACACCGGCTTCCACTTCCCGGAAACCCTGGCCTACAAGGACTTCCTGATCGCCGAATTCGGCCTGGACGTGTTCGACCTCAAGGCCGAGGACTGGAAGCACCAGTTCACCGTGAGCGAGAAGACCTGGTCGCGCGATCCGGACTTCTGCTGCTCGGTCAACAAGGTAGAGCCGCTGGAGTCGGTCAAGCCGGGTTACCACATCTGGGTGTCCAGCCTGATGCGCTGGCAGAGCGACCACCGCTCCACGCTGCCGGTGTTCGAGGAGCGCCGCGGCATCATCAAGTTCAACCCCATGATCGACGTCACCCGCGAGGAGCGTGACGAGTACATCCGCGAGCATGCGCTGCAACTGCACCCGCTGGTGGACAAGGGCTATTCCTCGATCGGCTGCTCGCACTGCACCGTCCCGGGCGAGGGTCGCGCCGGCCGCTGGCAGGGCAAGCCCAAGACCGAGTGCGGCCTGCATCTCTGAGCCTGCCCCATGAGCCTGCGCGTCGAGATCATACCGGTCACTGCCTTCGAGCAGAACTGCTCGCTGGTCTGGGACACGGACACCATGAGGGGCGCCCTAGTGGATGCCGGCGGCGAGATCGACCGCCTGCTGTCCCGCGTGGAGCATCACGGCATCACGCTGGAAAAGTTGCTGGTCACCCACGGCCACCTGGACCACGCCAGCGGCGTGCAGGATCTGGCCGACCGCCTGGGCCTGCCTATCGAAGGCCCGCACCGCGACGACGACTTCTGGATCCAGCGCCTGCCGCAGGACGCCGCGGCCTATGGCTTCCCGCCGGCCCGCGCCTTTACCCCGACCCGCTGGCTGGAACAGGGCGATACCGTCAGCCTAGGCAGCCTGAGCCTGGACGTGCTGCACTGCCCGGGTCATACCCCCGGGCACGTGGTGTTCCACCATGCCCCCTCGCAGCTGGCCTTCGTCGGTGACGTGCTGTTCCAGGGCTCCATCGGCCGTACCGACTTCCCGCGCGGCAACCACGCCGACCTGATCCGGGCGATCCGCGAGCGCCTGTTCCCCCTGGGCGACGAAACCCGCTTCGTGCCGGGCCACGGCCCCATGTCGAGCTTCGGCGCCGAGCGCCGCTCCAACCCCTATGTGTCGGACCGCACAGTTGGCTGAACTCCGACGCGGGTGACTGGTCTGCTTCTTGCGAAGTGAATATTGCCTCGGAGTCATTGGTGACCTTCGCAGGACTCGCAGGAGCCGACATGAGCAGGAAAAAGCCTTCGGTGTGCAGGCACCGCACGCTGTGGATTTCCGACGTCCATCTGGGCTCGGAGGGCTGCAAGGCGCACGCCCTGGTCGAATTCCTCCGGCAAAATGAATGCGAGAACCTCTACCTGGTCGGCGACATCTTCGACGGCTGGAAGCTGCGCAGCCGCTTCTACTGGCCGCCCGACCACAGCCGTGTGCTGCACGCTGTGCTGGCCAAGGCCCGGCGCGGCACCAAGGTCCACTACATCGCCGGCAACCACGACGACTTCCTGCGCCAGTTCGTGCGCAAGCAGCTGCGCCTGGGCCGCATCCGACTGGCCAACGAGGCCGTGCACACCACCGCCGACGGCCGCCGCCTGCTGGTGATCCACGGCGACGTCTTCGACGAGGTGGTCAGCGGCATGCCGCTGCTGGCCCATGCCTCCGACCTGGCCTACACCCTGCTGATGCGCGCCGATGTCGCCTGGCAGCGCTGGAACGAGGTGGAGCAGCCCATGCCCAAGTGGTCGGCCCTCGTGAAGAACCAGGCCAAGTCGCTGACGCAGTGGCTGTCCGGCGTCGACGAGAAGATGCTGACCCGCGCCCGTCGCGAAGGCTTGAACGGCGTGGTCACCGGGCATACCCACCATGCCGAGGTGCGCTACATCCGCAACGGGGTGATCAGCTACAACTGCGGCGACTGGGTGGAGAGCTGCACGGCCCTGGCGGAGGACTTCCAGGGCGAGATACGCATCCTCAAGTGGGAGCCACAGCAGAAGGCGGCGCCGCGGCGCAAGGCAGCCGTCAACACGCGCAAGCGTGCCGCCGTGCGCACGGCGCGGCGACGCGTGGCGGAGCCTTTGAAGCGGGTGGTAGCGCGGGTGCGGAAAAGAAAGATAGTGGATAGTAGTTTGTAGATAGTAGAAGCAACAAAGCCCGCGAAGCGGGCTTGCCTCAACGACTATCTACTATCTAAAAACTACTATCTGTCTTTCAGTATTGCTGGAGCTTCTCCAGCTCCTCGGAAGCCGCCAGCCACTGCTCCTCGCAGCCGTCCAGCTCGGCGCGCTTCTCGGTCTGCTCCTGCGTCAGCTTCTGCAGCTTGGCGCGCTGCCCGGCTTCATAGATCGCCGGATCGGCCAGCTCGCCCTCCAGCGCCTTGAGGCGCTGCTGCAGCTTGGCCATCTTCGCGTCGAGCGTGCGGATCGCCTCGCGGAAGGGTTTCTCCACCGCGCGCTGCTCCTCCGGCTTGCGCTTGGGCGCCATCGGGATCGCCGCTTCCGCCGTGGCCTTGGCGACCTTGGCCGGCTTGCCGGTGCCCTGGCCGCTGCGGCGCTGCGCCAGCCAGCGGGCGTAGTCGTCCAGGTCGCCGTCGAACACCGCCACCTCGCCGTCGGAGACGCGCCACAGCTCGTCGCAGGTCGCCGCAATCAGGTGGCGGTCATGCGAGACCAGCACCACGCTGCCGGCGAAGTCCTGCAGCGCCATCTCCAGGGCCTGGCGCATGTCCAAGTCCAGGTGGTTGGTGGGCTCGTCGAGCAGCAGCAGGTTGGGCTTGCCGTAGACCACCAGGGCCAGGGCCAGGCGTGCCTTCTCGCCGCCGGAGAACGGCTCGATCGCCTCGAAGGCGCGGTCGCCGCGGAAGTTGAAGCTGCCCAGGAAGTCGCGCAGGTCCTGTTCCTTGGCCTTCGGCGCCATGCGCTGCAGGTGCAGGATCGGCGAGGCCTTCATGTCCAGGTGCTCCACCTGGTGCTGGGCGAAGTAGCCCACGCGCAGGTAGGGCGAGCGCGTCATCGCGCCGGCGCGGGCGTCCAATTCGCCGGCCAGCAGGCGCACGAAGGTGGATTTGCCTGCGCCGTTGGGGCCCAGCAGGCCGATGCGGTCGCCCGGCTCCAGGCCCACGCGGATGCCGCTGAGTACCGTGCGATCGCCGTAGCCCACCGCCACCTTGTCGCAGTGGATCAGCGGCGAGGGCAGGCGCTCGGGCTTGGGGAAGTTGAACTGGAACTCCGGGTCGGCCACCACCGCCGCCGTCATCTGGATGCGCTCGATCATCTTCACGCGCGCCTGGGCCTGGCGCGCCTTGGTGCCGGCCTTGAAGCGATCCACGAAGGACTGCAGATGCGCCACCTGGCGCTTCTGCTGCTCATGCGTGCTTTGCTGCTGCGCGAGACGCTCGGCGCGGATGCGCTCGAACTGCGAGTAATTGCCGCTGTACAGCGTCGCCGTCTGCCCCTGCAGATGCAGGGTGTGGGTGGTGGCGGCGTCGAGGAACTCGCGGTCATGCGAGACCGACAGCAGGGTGCCGGGGTAGGTGGAGAGCCAGTCCTGCAGCCACAGCACCGCGTCGAGGTCGAGGTGGTTGGTGGGTTCGTCGAGCATCATCAGGTCGGAGCGGCACATCAGCGCGCGCCCCAGGTTCAGGCGCATGCGCCAGCCGCCCGAGAAGTCCGCCACGGCGTGAGACTGCTCCGCCGTGGAGAAGCCCAGGCCGTCGAGCAGTTTGGCGGCGCGCGCCGGCGCGGCATAGCCGCCGATGGCCGCCATGCGGTCATGCAGCGAGGCCAGCTTGTCGAGATCCTCGGCTTCTTCGGCCTTGGTCAGCGCCGCCTCCGTGGCGCGCAGCTCGCTGTCGCCGTCCAGCACGAAGTCCAGCGCCGACTGCTGCAGCGCCGGGGTTTCCTGCGCCACGGTGGCGATGGTGATGTTGCGCGGGATCGACACATCGCCCAGGTCCGGCTGCAGCTGGCCCAGCACCATCGAGAACAGGCTCGACTTGCCGGTGCCGTTGCGCCCGACGACCCCGACGCGCTGGCCGGGGTAGATGGTGAAAGACAGGTTTTCGAGCAGCGTGCGCGAACCGCGGCGCAGCGTGGCGTTGGCGAAGGTCAGCATGGGGGGCGGATTGTAGGGGATCGGGGCTTCCGCCGCCCGCAAACGCCTGTAGGAGCCGGCTTGCCGGCGACCTCGGCATGCGAAGTCGCCGGCAAGCTGGCTCCTACAGGGTTCCGGAGATCAACCGATCAGTACAGCTTGCGCTCCGCCACCGGCAGCGGCGTGTACTGGTAGATCCAGGTCTCGGTCAGGGTCTGGCCGCCCAGTTTCAGGTACATGCGCAGGTTGATCGGCTCGGTGCTGTCGTCCGGCACCAGGTCGAACATCGCGCGGTAGCCCTTGATGGCCGTCAGCGGGCGCGCCGAGGTGATCTCCACCTTGCCGCGGGAGGCGCTGATCACCGCCTCCACCTTGGCGCCGTTCTCCAGCATGCCCAGGGCGCCGCCGGAGAAGTCCACCGCGAAGCGCCAGGAGAAGTACTTGCGCTTCTGGCCCACCACGCCGCCCAGGCCGGTGCGGGTGGCCTGCACCGAGGCCAGCGACGGGGTCACCGGCGGGATGGCGCCCCAGTGCAGGCGGTAGCCCAGCAGGTATTCCTTGCCCGGCTGCACCTTCTCCTCCGGGTTCCAGAACGCCACGATGTTGTCGAAGGTCTCGTCCACGGTGGGGATTTCCACCAGCTGCACCGCACCCTTGCCCCACTGGCCCTTGGGCTCCACCCAGAGGCTGGGACGGCGTTCGTAGAACACGCCGTCGTCCTGGTAGTGGTCGAAATTACGGTCACGCTGCAGCAGGCCGAAGCCGCGCGGGTTGTTGTCGAAGTAGGAGTTCACGCGCACGCCGGTGGGGTTCACCAGCGGGCGCCACAGCCACTCGCCGGCGCCAGTCCAGAGCTGCAGGCCGTCGGTGTCGTGGATTTCCGGGCGCCAGTCCCAGGCCATGCGGCGGTCGTTCTCGCCGTACTGGTACATGCTGGTCAGCGGCGCGATGCCCAGGCGCTCGATCGGCTTGCGCGGGTACAGTGCCACGTCCACGTCCATCACCAGGTTGCGGCCCGGGGTGATGTCGAACACGTAGGCGCCGGTGGTGCTGGGCGAATCCAGCAGGGCGTAGACCGTGACCTTGTTGGACTCCTTGCGCGGACGCTCCAGCCAGAAGGCCGTGAACATCGGGAATTCTTCGGGGCGCGGCAGGCCGGTGTCGATCGCCAGGCCGCGAGCCGAAAGGCCGTACTGCTTCTCCTCGCCCACGGCGCGGAAGTAGCTGGCGCCGAGGAAGGCGCTGATGTCCAGCTCGAAGTTGGTCTGGAACAGCAGGCGGAAGCCGGCATAGCCCAGGTCCGAGGGCAGGCGACCGAGCTTCTGCTTGCCGGTGTACTTGAACAGGCTGCTGTCGTACTTGATCTCGCGGGCCTTGCCGTCCACCACCTCGTGCATGTGCACCGGCGTCTGGAAGAACAGGCCCAGGTGGAACAGGCGCGCCTGGAAGGGCAGGTTTTCCTTGCGCCACAGCGACTTGTCGGCCTTGAACTGGATCGCCTGATAGTCGTCCCAGTTGATGTCCTTGAGCGACTTGGGTACTTCGCCCTTGTGGGAGACATAGGGCTGGGCAGCCAGCGAGCGGGCCTGGCCCTTGAGCCAGGCCAGGTCGAAGGGCTGGCCGTCATCGGCCAGTACGGCGCCCGGCTGCAGCAGCAGGGCCGGGGGGATGCCCCAGGCGGCGAGGGCGGCAGCGGATTTGAGCAGGTCGCGGCGTTTCATTGTTGTAGGTGTCGGTCGTCCGTGAGGTGCATAGCATGCTTGAGGCGGGTTCCGGCTCCAAGTCGGGTCCTTCCGCAAGGGCAGCCGGGCAGGCACCATGCACGACCCCAACGGAACGCCCGATGAACGACGCCCCGCCGATCCTCTACACCTTCGCGGTGTCCCATTTCAGCGAAAAGATCCGCTGGACCCTAGACCAGGCCGGCCTGCCCTACCGGGAGCAGCGCCTGGTGCCCTTCCTGCACATCCCCCGCGTGCTGGCCCTGACCCGCCGGGCCAGCTCGGTCCCCGTGCTGGTGGCCGGTGGCGAGGTGATCCAGGACAGCACCCGCATCCTGGAATGGCTGGAGCGGCGCCAGGCCCCCTTCCCGCTGATTCCGGCCGAACCGGCCCTGCGCGCCGAGGTCATGGAACTGGAGGCGCGCTTCGATCGCGTGGGCGTCCACGTCATCCGCCAGCTCTTCGCCGAGACCCTGGACGACAAGGCCGCCACCCTGCCGATGTGGACACATGATGCCACCGCGCTGCAGCGCCGCGCCCTGTCGCTGGCCTATCCCCTGGTGCGCCGGGGCTTCTCGCGCCTGCTGCAGCTGTCCCCCGCCACCCTGCGCAAGGCGGTGGTGAAGATCGATGAAGCCGCAGACCTGATCGCCGAGCGCACCCGGGCCGGCCGGCCGTATCTCGCCGGTGACCGGCTGAGCGTGGCCGACATCACCGCCTGCGCGCTGCTGTCGCCGCTGGCCTGCCCGCAGGAGCACCCGGCGTTCGGCGCGGCCGCTTACCGCCGCAGCGTGCGCATGCGTGCCGTGCGCTGGGACGATCATCCGGGGTTCGACTGGGTGAGGAAGACCTACCGCGAGCATCGCAACTGGCGGACGGCCTAGCGCGCGCTGCGCCTCTGCGCCCGCACTTCCGCCGGCGCCTTGCCATGCCAGCGCTTGAACGCGCGGGTGAAGGCGCTTTGCTCGGAGTAGCCCAGCAGGAAGGCCAGGTCCGTCAGGTCCAGCGCCGGGTCTTCCAGGTAGCGTCCGGCCAGTTCGCGCCGCACCTCGTCCAGTAGCTGGCTGAAGCTGGAGGATTGGTCCTGCAGGCGCCGCTGCAGGCTGCGCGGCGACACGTTCATGGCAGCGGCGATGCGGTCCAGACTGGCCTCGCCCTCCGACAGCTTCTGCGCCAGCAGGCGCCGCGCCTGTCCCACCAGGTCGTCGTCCTGGCGCTGCAAGGTCAGTAGCTGCTTCTCGGCCAGCCGGTCCATGAGCTGGCGCATCGCCGGGTCCGGCTGGATCAGAGGCAGCTCGTTCCAGGCCAGCGGCACCACCAGGCGGTAGCAGTCCGCGTCGAACACCAGCGGGCAGCCGAACACGCGCTGCTGTTCGTCCAGCCGTGCCGGCGCGGGGTAGGGGAACTCGATGCGCAACGGCGCCAGCGGCTGGCCGGTGATCCAGCGGATGAAGGTCACCAGCGCGGCCAGGTTGAACTCCGCCATGTGGCGGTAGTAGTGACTCTGGTCGTCCGGGCGCCAGCTCAGCAGCACCTCCTGGCCACGCAGCTCGATCGGCCGCGCACCCACGTCCACCACCATGGCCTGGTAGCGCTGCAGGCAGAGCATGGCCTCGCCCAGCGTCGAGCAGGCCATGCCGACGTAGCCCACTACGCCGTAGTGCCCGGGGCGGATCTGCTCGCCCACGTGGATACCGATGTCCTCGTCGCCCAGCCGCGCCGCCGCCCGGTTGAAGCAGCCGGCCGCCAGCGGCTCCGCCACCCGGGCATCGCGGTCGGCCAGGTCGATCTGCGCGCCGTCCAGCACCTCGGCCGCCGCTACGCCGCGCAGGCGCAGGTAGTCGAACAGCGCCTGCAGGTAGCTGACGGCGGCGGTGGAGTGGCTGGAGGTCATGGGGGCGCATGTTAGCCGAGCACCGGGCGCTTGCCGCTGCCCCCGTTCTGTCCAACACTAGGGTTACCGGGCCCGGCAGAGGCCCAGGAACCACAACAGGCCGCGGACCCACGCGGCGACGAGGAGAGAGCATGCGCCCATATACCCCCGCGCTACTGGCAGCCGCCCTCCTGGCGGGTTGCCACAGCAGCAGTTCCGTCACCGTCACGGATGGCGCAGGCAGCAGCCGGTCCTGCGAGCGCAGCTCCTGGGTCGCAGGTACCACCGAGCTGTGCGGCGGCAAGCTGATCTACCGCGATTACGTCTACGACGACTACGGTGCCGACGCCGGCATCGTCTCGCTGTCACCCGCCGTGCTCAACGCGCTGACCCGCGCCGGCGCCAGCGGCAATCCGCTGGCCACCACGCCGGGCCTGCTGTCTCCCACGGCCGGCGACGTGCGCTACCCGGCGGGCCTGGACAACACCGCGGACCTGGTCTCGCTGACGCTCTCGATCGAGGGCAACGAGCTGGTGGCGGACTTCGAGCTCAACACGCTCTACCACGCCGACGACGCCATCGCCGCGCTGGCCATCGACACCGACAACAATCCCGACACCGGTGGCGGAAGCTGGGAAGGGCTGGGCATCCAGAGCCGTGGCTGGGAGGTGCTGGCGAAATTCGCCGAGGGCAACCCGGACAGCAACCGCATCGTCGGCCGCCTGCCGTTACCGGCGGGTGGTAGCTGGCGCGTGCAGGCCGTGGTGGCGCAGAAGAACGGCAAGGTCATGAACGTAGCCTTCCGTGGGCCGCGCGAAGAGGCCAAGGCGGATGGCCTGCTCAACCAGGTGCTGCCGGCCAGCGGCAATTGGTGGGAAGACCGCCAGTCCGAGGCGCTGCGCGAGGGCGACATCTCGGATTTCGGCGAGGTGGTGAGCGTGGCCGACCTGCGCGGCGGCGTCACCCGCGCCGCGCCGGCCGTCACCGGCTTCCAGCAGCGCGTCTACACCTCGCAGTACACCCTGCCGCCCGGCGAGGGCGTGGACATCATCGGCGTGCCCGGCGTTCATGGCGCCACGCAATTGCCCTGCGAGCAGCGCTTCAACTACCTGGGCAAGTACCAGCCTTACGGCGTCTACGTCCCGACCAAGCCCGGCCCGCATGCGGCGCAGTTGCTGATGCACGGCTGCGAGGCCAACCACGGCAGCCAGATCAACCAGGCCAACTTCCAGCAGCGCTTCGGCGAGGAGCCCAACCGCATCATCATCGCCCCGCTGGGGCGCGGACCGCATGGCTTCTTCAGCGGCATCTCCGAGCGGGACGTACTCGACGCGCTGGCCGACATCCGCGCGAACTACCCGGTAGACGACGAGCAGCTGCTGGTCAGCGGCTACTCCATGGGCGGCTTCGGCACGCTGCGTTTCGCCGCGCTGTACCCGGACCTGTTCGCGGGCGCGGTCAACTGGGTGGGCTTCACCGGCGACCTGTTCAACCTGCCGATCCCGGGCAACCCGCTGCCGCCGCTGGTCACGGCGCTGGCCACGACCCTGGGCGCCTCGATCCCGCCGCTGTCCTCCGGTGGCGCGGTGGGCGGCGACGTCAACATCATCGACTACGTCGGCAACCTGCGGCACATCCCTATCGCCAGCCTCTACTCCGGCGCCGACGAACTGGTGCATGTGACCTCGTCCCTGGCCATGGGCGTGCGCATGGCGCAGGAGGAGATTCCCTACCGGTTCTTCCTGCACCCGGTTGCCGAGCATCTGAGCTACCTGATCTTCGACGACTGGCGCAAGGAAGCCGCCTATGTCGCCGGACTGAAGCGCGTGAAGAACCCGGCGCGGGTCACCTACAAGACCGACGCCAGGCTCGACGCGCCCGAGTACGCGATCAAGCACGACCGCGCCTACTGGGTTTCGCAGATCGTCGCCGAGGCCGAAGGGCCGAGCGCGGTGGACCTCACCAGCCTGGGCTGCGGCATCGCGCAGCCGACGTACGAAACGGGGGTGAACGCCGGCATCGATCCCGTGCCCTGGACCGGCACCCGGCGAGAACGGCTCGACAACCCCACGGTGCCTGCGGCCGAAGGCAAGCTGACGGGCACGCTGGCCAACGTGCGCTCGCTGCGCATCGACGCCGCCGGCAGCTGCCTGCGCGGCAAGGCCGTGCAGTACCAGATCACCACGGACGCGCCGGTCACGCTGACGCTGAGCGACGGCCGTAGCCGGACGCTGGCCGTCGGCAGCAACAACGGCACATTCTGAACAAGGGAGAGAGACGCGCATGAAGCCCCTGAGCCCGCAAGACCAGATGTTCCTGCTGCTGGAGCGGCGCAACCAGCCGATGCACGTCGGCGGCCTGCAGCTGGCCCGCCCGCCCAAGGACGCCGGCCCCGGCTACACCCAGAAGCTGGCCGAATCCATCCGCAGCCACGTCACCGCCCACCCGCCGTTCAACCTGCGCCTGGAGCGCAAGCTCGGTGCACCATTCTGGGTGGAGGACGAGGAGTTCGACATCGAGGCGCATTTCCGCCACCTGTCACTGCCGTCGCCGGGCCGTATCCGCGAGCTGCTGGCCCTGGTCTCGCAGCTGCACAGCGCGCACCTGGACCGCGCCAAGCCGCTGTGGGAGTTCTACCTGATCGACGGCCTGGAAGATGGCCGCATCGCCATCTACTCCAAGATCCACCACGCCCTGGTCGACGGCATCGCGGCCATGCGCATGATGATCCGTGGCACCAGCGACTCGCCGGACGCCGTCACGATCCCGATCTGGGCCATGCCGCCGCGCAAGCGCGAGGTGGACGAGGAACGCAGCGGCGGCGGCTTCTGGTCCGGCGTCGGCGAAGCGGGCCAGATGCTCGCCGCGCAGGCCAAGACCCTGCCCACGGTGACGCGCGAGCTGTATCGCTCCATCCGCGCCGCGCGCAGCAACCCGGACTATGTCTCGGTGTTCCAGGCACCCAAGTCCATCCTCAACCAGCGCATCACCGGCTCGCGCCGTTTTGCCGCGCAGAGCTGGTCGCTGGAGCGCATCCGCGCCGCCGGCAAGCGCCACGACGCTACGCTCAACGACATGGTGCTGGCCATGTGTGGCTCCGCGTTGCGCCGCTATCTGATCGAGCTGGGCGAGCTGCCGGACAAGCCGCTGACCTCGATGGTGCCCATGTCCCTGCGCCGCGACGACAGCGACTCCGGCAACCAGGTGGCCATGATCCTGGCCAACCTCTACACCACCATCGACGATCCGGTGGAGCGCCTGCAGGCCATCCAGCGCTCCGTGCAGACCTCCAAGGACCGCTTCGGCAAGATGTCGCAAGCCGAGATCGTCAACTACATGGCGGCGACCATGGCGCCGTTCTCGCTGAACTACGCCACCGGCGCCGCGCCGCGCTGGCAGGCCTTCAACGTCACCATCTCCAACGTGCCGGGCCCCAAGGAGAAGCGCTACTGGAACGGCGCCGAGCTGGAGGGCATGTACCCGGTGTCCATCGTGATCGACGGCCAGGCGCTCAACATCACGCTCAACAGCTACGCCGACAAGCTGGAGTTCGGCCTCATCGCCTGCCGTCGCCGGCTGCCGCACATGCAGCGGCTGCTGGATTATCTCGAGCAAGGGCTGGCTGAACTGGAGGTCTGACGGCGTCCCCGTAGGGGCGGCCGTTGGCCGCGATCAAGGCCGGCGCATACGCGCAGCCACCGTCGCGGCCAACGATCGCTCCTGCGCGCATTCGTGGCATGTTTCCTGCTGACTTTAGCCGGCGGCCACCCGGCCGTGCGCAACGCCGCGCGGGAGTCGATCCTGCGTGAGCGTTCGGCCTCCCTGCGGTTTTCGCCAACCAACACAGGGAGTTCGCGATATGAACCGCTTGGCCTTCAGCACCGCAGCAGCGGCATTCCTTTTTTCCGGCAGCCTCATCGCTGGCGTTGGCACGTTGCCCGGGGCGTCGCTCGATGCACCAGGATCGGCCTCGGTGGGCGCCCCGGCAGTCGGTGCACCGCTGAAGGACATATGGACCGACAGCAATGGCGACGGCCTGGTGCAGAAATCCGAGGTCAAGCCAGGTTCGCAACTGGACAAGCGTTTCTCCAGACGCGATACGAATGGGGATGGCGTGCTGAGCAAGGACGAGTACTACCTGCCCTAACGGCGCTGGGCAGACGATCCCCTCGGAGCGTTGTCGATCTGCGTCCCTGTTTCAGCCGATGAAGACCCAGATCAGGGTTGCCGCTTCCGCCAGCAGCAGCGTCCAGAACAGGAGGGCTTCCTTGCTCCGGCTGATGGACGCGCCATGCAGGCCCAGCACGATGTGACCCGAAAGGAATTGCCAAATGATGGCAAGCGCCCATAAGGCTCCGATGAAGACGACCGGGTCGGGCGGAAGTCCGCTCAGCCACTCATCGAATTCGGGAGGCCGCATGCTCTACTTCGTTCCCCAAGGCCGCACCGCCACCGTCGACACACTGTTATTCGGTGCACCGTCGATCAGCTTGCGGCTGATGGCCAGGTACACCAGCGTGTTGTGCTTGGCATCCCAGAGTCGCGTCACGCGGGTTTCCTTGAACAGGATGGAGGTGTCCTCGGTGAACACGGTTTCCTGTTCCGGCAGCTTGGGCGGGATCGTGATCGGGCCGGTCTGCTCGCAGGACAGCGAGAACTGCGCCGGGTCCTGGGCCAGCCCGAGCGAGCCGGAGACGCCGCCGGTCTTGGCCTGGCTGACGTGACAGGTCACGCCCGGCACCTTCGGATCGGCGAAGGCCTCGACGCAGACCTTGTGGTTGGCGCCGATCAGCTTCCAGGAGGTGGTCACGCAGCCGACGGTGTCGGCTCGAGCCGGCAGCACGACCAGCATCGTCAGGATCAGCGCGATCAGTCTCATGGTCTACTCCACCTTGCTTTGCTGGGTGCTGTTCCACCAGGCCTTCCAGTCCTCCGGGACCAGGCAGGTCTGGAAGACGAATTGCCGCAGGTCGTAGTGATCATCCTCGTTCTGGATGCGATACGCCATCGGCGTCAATTGATCGACCAGCGCGTGGGGATACACGGCTGGCGAGGCGCTTTGCAGGTATTTCTTGAGGCCCTGGTTGGCTTCTTCCGGCGTCTTGCCGCGGATGCGGTCGGCGTTCAGGAAGAAGACCAGGTCGGTGCGCGCTAGGCAAACCGCGGCATTGGGATTGCGCACCTGGATCAAGCCTTCGCGTTCCACGCAGCGGTAGAACTGCGCCGCACCGAACTTGGCATGTTCCTTCAAGCCCTCTTCGCGGGCCTGGCGGAAGATCTCGTTGATGAGCGCGGTCAGCGAGGCATCACCCGTGGCGTTGGCCAGCATGTCGGCCTGGCTCTGGTCGAACAGCAATGCCTGGCGAGCGGCGTCGTGTGCCACGAGGCCCTCTGCTTCGCAGAGCAGGAATACCGGATCGCGGACCAGGAAGATGGGAGATGAAGCCGTGGGAGGGGTCTCGGGGGCAGGGGAGTTGCTGGCGCAGCCGGCCAGGCAGAGGACGAGGAGGGCACTGAAGAAGCTTTTCATTGCGGGACTCTCCCGGCGCAGGCTGAGCCTGCCCGTTGATTTTTATTTAAGTTAATGATTTTGAATATATAATTTATGGCGCCCGCTGTCATGCCCCGCGGCACCCAAGGTCAAGCGGCCTTGCCTCGGCTGCCGCCACAATGCTCCCATCAGAACAGCGGTTGCGAGGAGAGCGAGCCATGATGGAGTGGATGCAGAGTGTCGAGGCCGTGATCGGCGCCGACCAGGACTGGAAGCAGTTGCTGCTGGGCGTGATGACGCCGGTGTTCCTGATCGTCTTCGCCATCGAATGGCAGATCATGCGCGGCCGTGGCCGGCGCGACCAGTTCCAGTTCAAGGACATCGCCGCCAACCTGGGCCTGGGTGGCAGCTACTCGCTGTTCGAGCTGGTGGCCCATGCGCTGATCACCGGCGTGGCCTCCATGTGGTTCTGGGAGCACCGCTTCTTCACGATCCCGGTCAACGCCTGGACCCTGCCGCTGATGCTGCTGGGCGTGGAGTTCTGCTACTACTGGTTCCACCGCACCAGCCACCGCGTGCGCTGGTTCTGGAGCGCCCATGTGGTGCACCACAGCGGCCAGCACATGAACCTGACCACGGCCATGCGCCAGAGCTTGCTGTACTCCATCACCGGCTGGTGGCTGTTCTTCATGCCGCTGGTGCTGCTGGGTGTGCATCCGGCGGTGGTGTTCCTGCTCTACGGCGTGGATCTGGCCTACCAGTACTTCGTGCACACCGAGAGCGTCGGCAAGCTGCATCGCTGGATGGAGTACATCTTCGTCACGCCGTCGAGCCACCGCGTACACCACGGCCGCAACCCGCAGTACATCGACAAGAACTTCGGCGGCATCCTGTGCATCTTCGACCGCTGGTTCGGTACCTACGAGCCGGAAGTGGAGAGGGTGGAGTACGGCATCCCCAAGCAGATTCACTCCTACAACATCATCACGCTCAACTTCCACGAGTTCCGCGACATGTGGAGGGACGTCTTCCGCCCGGGCCCGCTGGCCCAGCGCATCAAGCACCTCTGGGCGCCGCCGGAGTGGGTGCGCGAGAATGACGCGCAAACCAACAAGGTGACCGCGTGAGCTTCGATACCCGCCCCGCCGGCCTGCCGGCCGCCCCCAAGGCCCTGGATGCCGGCAACGGCCGCGTCGCCGATTACGGTCGCTTCGAGGGCCGCATCGCCGACCTCTCCACGGCCGCCTGGGACGGCAGCCGTGGCCTGTTCTCGCCGCGCCGCCTGCAACGCAAGGGCTGGATGTACTTCGGCGCGTTCACGCCGCGCTACATGGTGGGCTACGCTGTGGCGGATGCCGGCCTGATGGCCACCGCCTTCGTCTACGTCTATGACCGCGAAACGAAGAAGCTGACCGAGCACAAGGCCACCGTGCCCTTCGGCTTCGCCCGGGACTTTGCCCCCTCGCCGGATGCGGCCTGGGAGCTGAAGAGCGGCAAGTGCCGCTGGCAGGCGCTGCCCGCGGGCGGCGGCTGGGACGTGCGATTCCAGGCCCCGCGGCTCAAGCTGGAGATGCGCTTCCGCGACGCTGGCCCCGGCATGACCGCCATCGCCTCCTCGCCGGGCCGGCCCTTCCACCACACCTGGAAGCTCTGCGCGATGCCGGTGCGCCTGGCGCTGGAACTCGACGGCCGTCGAGTCGAGGACACCGCCAGTGGCACGCTGGATTTCACGCTGGGCTACCCGCCGCGCAACACCGACTGGAACTGGGCGAGCCTGGATGGCGTCACCGAGGACGGCCAGCGCATTGGCGTGAACCTGGTGGCGCACTTCATGAACGGCCACGAGAACGCGATGTGGCTGGGCGACCGCCTGCTGCCCTTGTCGCAGGCCGTGTTCCAGTACGACCCCGCGCAACTGCTGCAGCCCTGGTGCGTGCACACCCTCGATGGCCTGCTCGACGTGCAGTTCACGCCGGAAGGCGAGCGCCGCGAGGATATTTCAGTGGGCCTGCTGGCCAGCCGCTTCACCCAGCCTTTCGGGCGCTTCAGTGGCACGCTGAAGACGGCGCAGGGCGTGAAGAAGATCGAGGGCCTGGGCGTGGTGGAGCAGCATCACGCAAAGTGGTGATCCGCCGCATCCTCCCCCTCCCCTTGCGGAAGAGGGATCAAGGGAGAGGGGGCGCCCGCCATCGGCAGGCAGGCTAGGGCGTATACCGCCTCGCCGAGATCCCCCGCCCATCCCCATCCCGCTGCCAGTCCTGCCACACCAGCGTCAGCCCGCCGTGGCTGTCCAGCACCGGCACGCCGAACAGCTGCGTGAAGGGAGCGCCTGAGTTGTCGGGCCGGAACTCGGCGCCTACGCGGTTGCCCTGCAGGTCATAGCGCTGTGCCCACACACCGTCGCCGTGGGCGGCCAGCACGAAGCCGCTGGCATTCATGCTCAGGGCCGGGTGGCGCTTCAGTTGCCCGCCGGTGACGGCGCGAAAGCTCGCACCGCGCGCCTTGCCGGCGGCGTCGTACACACGCAGGTAGGCGCCGGGGCTGGTGGCGTCCAGGGCCAGCGGCTCCCAGGCGATCACGAAGGCGCCGGTGTCGTTGCCGGCGATGCGTGCGCGGTCCACGTCGGAGACGTGGTCGTTGTTCTCCGTCACGCGGAAAGCGAAGCCGCGCGGCAGGCCGGAAGCCAAGATGCGCCGCGCGAACACCTGGCTCTTGGACACGCCAGACGGCCCCTGCACCCAGGCCACCGTGAAGTTGCCGGCCGCGTCCATCGTCGCCGTGGGATTGCGCACCGTGGGAAACGCCGAGGACTCCACCGTCACCGCGGCGCCCTTGGGCGTGCCCTCCGGGCTGTAGCGCTGCACCTGCACCGTGCGCGTGTCCAGCGAGGAAAAGCCGCCGGGGATGCGGCGGTCCGCCCAGGTCACGATGAAGTTGCCCTGCGGGTCCATCGCCAGGCCCACGCCGGGCTGGATCGCGAACTCGCCGCTGACCGCCACCTGGATCTCGCCGCCCTGCGGCGTGCCGTTGGCGGCATAGCGCTGTGCGAAGATGCCCAGGCCCACGCCGTTCACGCCATTGCTGTTCCAGGCCACCACGAAGCGGCCGTCGGCGCTCATCGCCACGGCCGGGTTGGTCTGGCGGTTGTCGGTGCGCGTGTTGACGCGGAATTCCGCGCCCAGCGGATTGCCGGCGCTGTCCAGGCGCCGGGCGTAGATGCCCGAGAGGCTGCCGTCCTGGCCAAAGCTATCCCAGGCGATCACGGTGTTGCCCGCGGCATCGCCCGCCGCGGCCGGCAGTTGCTGGTCGCCAGCGGTGAACTGGTTGACGGTGGCGGCCGAGGCTGCGCCGGAGAGCAGGGTGCCGAGCAGTGCGGCGAGGAGCATTCTGTGCTTGCGCATGGCGGGCCCTCAGCGGCTGTACTGCATGAAGAAATCCCAGATCACGTCCGTGGCCTGGAAATCCTGCGAGGCCTTGCCCAGCGAGGGCGTGAAGTCGATCGTGCCGGGCCAGGTATGGCCGCCGCTCTGCACCGTGTAGTGATCCACGCCGACGCCCTCGGCGCAGCCGCGCCAGGCCCGGCGTTGCGTGGTGGTGCCGTCGGGGGCGGTGTCGGGCAGGGTGCTGGTCTGCGGCGTGGGGTTGCAGCCGTTGGCCTGCACCCACAGCGCCAGCGCCGCGTCCGCCGACAGGCTGGTCGGCCCGCCGGCATAGGGCGCCACCTGGTCCGCGGTGCCGTTGATGTAGAGCATCGGCACCGCGCGGGCGGGCATGCACTTGGGGGCCTGCGTGTCGCGCATGGTGGCACCCACCACCGCGCCGCCGGCGATCTTCTCCGGCCGCTCGCAGGCGAAGCGCACCGTCATCAGCGCGCCATTGGAATAGCCGCCCATGTAGACGCGGCGCGCGTCCAGGTCGTGGCGCGCCGTCAGCGTGTCGATCATCTTGGCCAGGAAGCCGACGTCGTCCACCGCGCTGAAGCCCACCAGGCCGGCATGCAGGTCGATGGCGCCGAGTCCGCCGAGCGAGTCCGCCAGGTTCGGCGTGTGGTTCCAGTTGCCCTCGATGGCCTGCGGCAGCAGCACCCAGGCGCCTCGGTCGCGCACCAGCTTGGAAATCTCGATGAGGTTGGCCATCTCCGAGGAGCTGCCGTCGAGGAAATGCAGCAGCACGAATACCGGCGGTGGCGTGGAGCCGGTGGCCACCTCCGGCCGCAGCACCAGCACCGTGCGGTTGCTGTTCTGGTGGCTGACGGTTTCCTGGAAAGCGCGGACATTCTCCACGGCCACCACCGAGGTGGCGGCGGCCGGGGCGCTGAGCCCCAGGCAGAAGATCGCGGGGGCGAGCAAGCGCAACATCCCTGTTCTCATGCAGCCTTCTCCTTGGCCGGGTACGGCGACGTACCATCGGGCTGGGACCCGTTTGCCCGGATTGTGCTCCGCACCCAGGTCTCCCACAATCGGAGAATGACTACAGCCAAGACCGTCATTTTCCACAACCCGCGCTGCAGCAAGAGCCGCGAGACCCTGCAGTTGCTGCGCGATACCGGCATCGAGCCCGAGGTGGTCGAGTACCTCAAGGACCCGCCCGACGCCGCCACCCTGGACGCCCTCTGCCGCAAGCTCGGCCTCGAGCCGCAGGAACTGGTCCGCTTCAAGGAGGAGCAGGCCAAGTCCCTGGAACTGAAGCCGAAAGACCAGCGCCCGCGCGCCGAATGGCTGCGCCTGCTGGCACAGAACCCGGTGCTGATCGAGCGGCCCATCGTCGTGCGCGGGGCCAAGGCCCGGCTCGGCCGGCCGCCGGAAGCGGTCAGGGAAATCCTGTAGACCCTCACGGGAGTGAGCCGATGAACCTGCCGAAGATCGTTCTCGCCCTGGGCTATACCGGCCTGATCCCGTTCTTCATCGGGCCGGTGTGGCTGAGCTTCTCGCCGGACACCGCGCCCGCCTGGCTGGACCAGGCCTGGCTGAACTGGGCGGCGCTGATCGGTGCCTTCATGGCCGGCACCTTCTGGGGCTTCGCGCTGCCGGCGGTGCAGGGGCCCTCGGGCCTGCTCGGCGTCTTCATCTCGGTGGTGCTGGTGGCGCTCACCGGCATCGCCATCACGCTGGAGTTCGCCCTGGCCCTGCCGGGGCTGGCGCTGGTGTTCATGCTGCTGCTGCTCGCCGACTTCTGGCGCGAGCGCACGCTGGACACCATCGGCGGCTACTTCCGCCTGCGCTCCACGCTGACCGCGGGCGTGCTGATCGCCATCACCTGGCGCTACCTGATGCTGGGCTCGAACGCTTAAATCAGTTCGCCGCGGAGCAGCTTGCGGCCGCTGAGTGCGTCGCGGAGCAGGCCGTAGATCACCGGGTGGTTGAGCAGCCGCATGTGGTTGGTGCGGAACAGCACCGCCGTATCCGCGTCCGCCAGGTGCGCCGCGGTGGAGCTCGGCAGCAGCACCAGGCCGTCGCCGATCACGCGACCCACCGGGTCCTGCTCGTCGCCGCCCAGCGTGCAACCGAAGAAGTGATAGCGCGCATGCTCGGCCTTGGGGATGCGCAATGCGCCGCCGCCATCATGATGCGTCTGGCGGCCGCGCCAGTCGCTGTCGTCCACGTAGCCGTGGAACAGGTCCTTCACGCCCACCGAGCGCGAATGCAGCAGCTCCGCCAGCGGGCTTGACAGCGGCACGCGGCGCATCAGCCGCACGCCGGCGTCCACCCAGCGCTCCAGCGGCGCGCCCAGGTGTGGCGAGCCCAGGCAGACGACGTTGCTCAGGCGCTGCACCCAGCCGTCTTCCTCGCGCAGCCCGGCCGCCACGGCCGCGCGCGCCACCAGGCCGCCCATGCTGTGGCCGACCAGCACGATCTCCTGCACGCGGCGCGGCCAGCGCTCCACCAGCCGTTGCAGGTGCCGCGCCAGGCGTGCGCCGTTGCGCGAGATGTGCAGGCCGCTGTTGTAGCGCAGGTACAGCGGTGTGTAGCCCAGGTCCTGTTCCAGGCGCGGGCCATAGGGATGCGTGTCGGGCTGCTCGGCCTCGGCGTAGAAATCCCAGACCGACTCGTTGCAGGCCAGGCCGTGGACGAAGATCACCAGCCGCCCTTGCGTATCGGGATAGGCCTCGGCCAAGGCCTGCCGCTCTAGCGCCAGGCGCTGGCCTTGCAGATAGAAGCCCATGCGCGGTGCGAGCGGATTGCGCTTCGCCGCCATGTCGTCGCCGACGAAGCCGGCCACCGCGCTCAGCGCCAGGTCGCGCTGGGCATGCGGCGCCACAGCAGCCGGCGGGGCGATCTTCTCGGCCTCGCGCAGCAACTGGTCGGCGGCGCCGAAGACCAGGCGCATGGAGCCGCGCACGGCGCCATAGACGCCGTCGGTGATGCCGTCGTGGATCAGGCGGGTCGGCTCGCTGCCGGCCTTGATGCCGGGCAGCGGCGCCATGGTCTTGAAGGGAATGTCCGAGATCGCGCGGTGGAAGCCGTGCACGTGGCCGGTGATGCGGTCCAGGCCGGTGCCGGCCAGGGACAGGGCGCCGCGCACCTGGGCGAGCAGGCCGTCACGAGAAGGAGCAGCGGTCATCGGAAACCCCCGGCGGCGGCGCCGCACAGATTGGACATTTACAGTTTACATATGTTCACTGAATTGTCCAGTAGGGAAAAGATCACCGTGGCCCCGTAGGAGCGGCGCGAGCCGCGACTCTTTGCCCGGGACAGAAGAAGATCGCGGCTCGCGCTGCTCCCACGAAGCGGGGTCAGGCCGTAGCGCCGGCCTCCTCTGCCGTCGTACGGGCCTGGTCGGCCTTCGCCCAGCGGTTTGCGCGGGTGAAGGTGCCGAAGTCGTTGAACCGCACCCCCATCTCGCGCATCACTGCGTGCGCGGTCCGGGCCGTGGCCTGGCGCACGTAGAACGGCTCCTTCACCGCGAAATGGTGGATTGCATGGGTGCTGCCGAAGTTGAAGCAGAACAGTTGCATCGGCCACAGCCACCAGGGGTTCAGCACCTGGGTCTGCTGTATCACGTTGCCCGGCTCTACGTCGCCAAAGTAGTGCATGTTGGAGCTGACGAAGTGCAGGCAGAACACGCGCAGCACGTTGGGCGCCAGCCAGATCACCACCACGGTGGTCCACAGCGACAGCAGCGCCTGCGTGCCGGCCGACAGCGCCAGCGGGTGTCCGGCCAGCGTGGCTGCCAGCAGCACCGCCTGCACCGCCAGGAAGCCATGCCACAGCACGTAGTGCAGCAGGCCCAGCGGCATGTAGCTCAGCAGGTTCTCGCGTACCAGCGCGCGGAATTCCTCCTTGCTCTTCGGGTGCTGTGCGCGGATGAAATTGCGAGAGACGCGGTGCATCGTCGCCGGGCGCAGGTAGATCGCCAGCATGTGGTCGCCCACCATCAGCAGGCGCTTGAGACCCCAGCGCTCGCCGTTGGTGATGCCGATCTCCTCCAGGTCGGTATCGGTGCCGGAGAACTTGTGGTGATGCAGGTGCAGGCGCTTGCGCGTCCAGGGGCTGATCGTGCTCGGCCGCGTGATCCAGCACAGCGCCATCATCAGGTTCCAGGCGTGCGGGCTGTGGCGGAAATACATCGTGTGGATCAGGTCGTGCTCCAACTCGTGGATGAACGAGGCGAACAGCGCGCTGGCCGGAATGCAGACCCACCACGGAATCAGGCCAATGACGTACAGCCAGCCGCTGGCGATCATGCCGGCCACCGACACGGCCATCACCCCCGCCCCGATTGCGTCCTGGAGACGCAGCCAGGGATGGCGCTGGCGCAGGGCCTGGCCGGCCTGCAGCACCACCTGGCGGATATGGGCGGATTTCTGCGAGTCGGTCATCGCGGCACTTGCCGTCGGAGTGGACATCGAAACATGCTCCCGGAAATGGAGAGGAAGATGCAGGGGATTCTGGAGCAGCGTTGCCGGTGGGGCCTGACCCAGGGCGCCAATCGCTTGGCCCATAGCGCCTAATGCAGCGAACGACTGTACTCAGCAGCTGGGGGCGGGCGATCCGTCGTGCCCTGGACCGGGCCGGGGTGGACAGCGCCGCGCTGTTCGCCGAGGCGGGCCTGGACATTGCCGCCCTGGACGATCCCAATGCCCGCTACCCCCTGGAGCAGACTACCCGGCTCTGGGGCCTGTCGGTGCAGGCCACCGGCGACGAGGCCTTCGGCCTGTCCGTGGCCAGCCAGGTCAACGCCACCACTTTCCATGCCCTGGGCTATGCCCTGCAAGCCAGCAATACGCTGCGCGAGGCCTTCGAGCGCATGGTGCGCTACTTCCGCCTGGTCACCGACGCGGCCGACCTGGAGTTCTTCCCGGAAGGCGAGGATTACTGTTTCCGCATCCGCCCGGCCGGCGCGGTGATGCCGGCGCCCGAATCCATCGACGCCTTCATCAGCATCTTCCTGCGCTTCTGCCGCAGCCACCTGGGCTCCGGCTTTGCGCCGCGGCGGGTCACGCTGCGGCGCCTGGCCCCGGCCAGCGCCGCCGGCTACGAGCGCGTGCTGCGCTGCCCATTGGAGTTCGGCGCCGCCGAGAACGCCATCTGGTTCCCGCGCTGGCCCTTCGACCAGCGCCTGGAGGGCGCCAATCCGGAGCTGGCGCGGCATAACGACGAGATCGCGCTGCGCTACCTGGCGCACCACGACAAGGAGAACCTGCTGGCGCGCGTGCGTGCCGTGCTGACCGAGTTGCTGCCCATCGGCGTACCCGCGGCGGAGCAGGTGGCCGACAGCTTGCACCTGTCGCTGCGCAGCCTGCAGCGCAAGCTGGCGGAAGAGGGCAGCAGCTACGAGGCCCTGCTCAACGAGACGCGACGCGAGCTGGCGCAGTCCTACCTGCAGGACCGCCGCTACAGCATCGGTGAAATCACCTTCCTTCTCGGCTTCTCCGACACCAGCAGCTTCACGCGTGCCTTCCGGCGCTGGAACGGCTGCTCGCCCAGCCAGTTCCGCGAACGCGCAGGCTAGTCCTCCCGTCCCGGCTCTCGCCCCTGCAGCAGTCGCCCGGAGCGCAGCGGGATGTCGGTCAGCACCTGTTGCTCGCCGTCCACCGTGGTCAGCCGGAAGGTGAACGGGCCGGGGCCGGGTTCCTTGTCGACATGGTAGTTGTAGCGCTGCTGCTTCAGCGCGCGCCAGCCGTCGCCGTCCTGCACCTCGATGCGTTCCACCGGCAGGCGGCTGTTGCGCGCCTGGACTGCCAGCCAGTGTTTGGAGCTACTTTCCTTGATGCGGACGGACGGCGGTCCCTCGGTCTCGCAGGGCACCGGCACCCAGCTGATCGGCACGCGTCCCTCGGAGCGCTCGGCGATCTTGCCGAAGGCGGTCATCGACAGGTCCAGGTCGCCTTCGCCGCAGCCCGGGCAGAGGTCGACGATACGTACGCGCACCGTACCCTTGGGTCCGCTCACTTCCGCGCAGAGGCCGCAGGCCGTGCTGTTGGCGAACTGCCGTGTGTTGATCGCCGCCACCATGAAGTCCCGCGAGCGCTCGTAGCTGCAGGCGCCACTGCCGTCGGCGTTGTAGTGGGTGGCCTCGCCGCGGACAGTCTCGCCAATCTCCGGCAGCTTGTCCGCGGGGTGCTTCCTCAGCGGCACGTCACCTTCCTCGCCCTGGGCCATGAGCGGCAGCAGCAGCGCCGCGAGCAGCAGCGGGAGGACGGCTTTCATCGGCGACAACCTGTGTTCCGGCGGGCTTCGCAGACTAGCATTGCCTGCATCACCATGAAGAAAGGGGCCCGTAGGGCCCCTTTCGCGTCACCGCATCGCCGCTCACGCCGCCAGCTTGCCGCGCCGATAGTCGTCTAGCGCCTGCTCGATCTCCTCGCGGGTGTTCATCACGAAGGGACCGTACTGGACTACCGGCTCGCGCAGCGGCTTGCCGGCCAGCAGGATGAAGCGCGCGCCGTCCGCGCCGGCCTCGGCCTCGAACAGGTCCCCGGCCGACAGCACGCCGGCTGCATGCCGCGGCACCTCGCGTTCGCCGATGCGCAGGCTGCCCTCGTAGGCGTAGACGAAGGCGTTGTGCGCCGCCGGCAGGGCCTGCGAGTAGCGGGTGCCCGCCGGCAGCACCACGTCCAGGTACACCGGTTCGGTGCTGACGCCGCGGATCGCGCCCTCGGTCTGCGTGTCACCCGCCGTCACCGTCCCGGCGATCACCTTCACCTGTCCGCCGCCCGGCAGCGTCGCCACCGGGATTTCCCCGGCGGGGATGTCGCGGTAGCTGGCCGGCTTCATCTTCTCGCGCGCCGGCAGGTTGATCCACAGCTGGAAGCCGCGCATGCGGCCCTCGTTCTGCTGTGGCATCTCCGAGTGAATGATGCCGCGCGCGGCGCTCATCCACTGCACGTCGCCGGGGCCGAGGTCGCCACGGTTGCCCATGTGATCCTCGTGGCGCATGCGGCCATCGAGCATGTAGGTGACGGTTTCGAAGCCGCGGTGCGGGTGCGAGGGGAAGCCGGCGATGTAGTCGCTGGCCTCCTCGGACGAGAACTCGTCCAGCATCAGGAAGGGGTCGAGGCGCAGGCCCGGCAGCGACCCGATGGAGCGGCGCAGCTTCACACCGGCCCCATCGGAAGTCGGCTGCGCATCGATGACCTGCTGCAGCTTGCGGGTGTTCATGACAGTCTCCGTTGAATGGGTGGGCTTACGTTGTCCCGAACAGCTTGGCGTCGAGGCTCAGACGTCCGGCTCCATTGGCGACCAGGAACAGGAAGCCGCCGGCGATTGCCAGGTTCTTCGCGAACATGATTTGCTGGATCTGGTCGGCGCTGCCGCCGTGGAAGATCACACCCGAGGCGACGCTGAATACCGCCAGGCCCAGTGCCGCCAGGCGCGTCAGCAGGCCCAGTACGATGGCGATGCCGCCGCCGAGCTCTGCGAAGATCACCAGGGGCAGCAGCGCGCCCGGCACGCCCATCGATTCCATGTAGCCCTGCGTGGCGGCGTAGCCGCCGATCTTGCTGTAGCCGGCACTGACGAAGATCGCGGCGATCAGCAGGCGGCCCAGCAGGACCAGCGGATCCTTGAAGCGGTCGAAGAAAGCGTTCATGACAGTTCTCCTTGATGCTTGTTGTTGGCAGGGGGATCCCCGTCCGGAGCTTACGCCGCCAGGCGGTCGATCTGCTCGCGGGCCTTCCCCAGGGCGCCCTCGCGGCTCTCGTCCGAGATCGCCAGGCCCTCGGCGTAGACGAATTCCACGTCCTCGATACCGATGAAGCGCAGGAAGTCGCGGATGTAGCCGGTCTGCGTGTCCAGGGCCGTGCCGGCATAGATGCCGCCGCGGGTGGCGAACACATAGGCCTTCTTGCCCTTCACCAGGCCTTCCGGACCGTTAGCGGTGTAGCGGAAGGTCTGGCCGGCGCGGGCCACGTGGTCGATCCAGCTCTTCAGCTGCGAGGGCACGCCGAAGTTGTACAGCGGCAGGCCCAGCACGATTACGTCGGCGCGCTTCAGCTCGGCGATCAGGGCGTCGGAGTAGGCCACCACGGCCTGCTGCTCGGCGGTGCGCTCTTCCGGCTTGGCGATGAAGGCGCCGAAACGGGCGCCGTCCAGGTGGGGAACCGGCTCGGCGGCCAGGTCTCGGACCGTGACGCGGGCGCCGTCCTGGGCGGCGACGAAGCGGGCAGCCAGACGGCTCGACTGGCTGTTCTCACCGTTCAGGCTGGTGTTGATCTGCAGGATGTTGCGGGTCTGGTTGCTCATGTCTTCACTCCGTTGTTGCTTTGGGGTGAGGCCATTAAACAATTGCGTGATTCGATGAAAAAGCAGATATTTTCGGCTTTATATATCGAATGGATTGATAATGCATCCGAAAATCAGCCTGGAACAATGGCGTGCGCTCGCCACCGTGGTGGAGGCGGGCGGTTATGCCCAGGCCTCGGAGCAGCTTCACAAGACCCAGTCCTCGGTCAGCTACGCCGTGCAGAAGATCGAGCGCTTGCTGGGCCTCAAGGCCTTCAGCATCGAGGGGCGCAAGGCCGTGCTGACCCCGGCGGGGCAGGTGCTGTATCGCCGCGCACGCGCCCTGCTGGACGAGGCCATGGCGCTGGAGACCGGCGCGGCCAGCCTGGCCGCCGGCTGGGAGCCGGAGGTACGGCTGGCGGCGGAGATCGTCTTCCCAACCTGGGCGCTGCTGCGCTGCTTCGAGCAGTTCGCCCAGGAGCAGCCGCAGACGCGCATCCAGCTCCACGAGAGCGTACTTGGCGGCACCGACGAGCTGCTGATCGAACGGCGGGTGGATTTCGCCATCGCCGGGCACGTGCCGCAAGGCTTTGTCGGCGACGCGCTGATCCGCATGAACTTCATCGCCGCCGCGCATCCGGACCATCCGCTGCACCGCCTGGGTCGCGAGATCGACTACCGCGATCTGCGCAAGCATCGCCAGCTGGTGATCCGCGACAGCGCGCAGCAGCGCATCCGCGAGGCCGGTAGCTGGCAGGAGGCAGAGCAGCGCTATACCTTCAGCAACAAGGCCACCTCCATCGCCGCCGCCTGCCGGGGACTGGGCTTCTCCTGGTATCCGGAGGAGACCATCCGCAACGAGTTGGCGCGCGGGGAGCTCAAGCCCCTGCCGCTGCGCGAGGGCCGCGAGCGCTTCCTGCAGCTCTACCTGGTGTTCGCGGATCGTGACTATCCCGGCCGCGCCGCCTGGCGCCTGGCCGAGATCATCCGCGACACCACGGCGACCCTGTGCACGCAGGAGGCTGCGGCACAGCCGGCATCGCCGTTAAGCTAGGGCCTGTCGGGCCCCGCTTCGGGCCGCGCCGACAGAACTGCGAATCGGAACGGACCGCGGCGGCCCGGTAAGCTTGGCCGCTGCCGCCGGACGCAGGCCTGGGCCGCCATGGCGCATTCCGTGCTGCATATGCAGTACGGCCATCAGTTTCTGAAGAGGATCACGTGAAGAGTTGGGTGACGGCCTGCCTGTTGGCGATGCTCGTGGCCTGGGCGGGCTTGTACAGCGCTCCGGCCGCGGCCGCGTTCTACAAGTGCCGCGACGCCAAGGGCGACATTTACTTCACCGACAAGGGTTGCGCGCCGAGCAATCCCGGCGCCGCGCGCCCGTCGGCGGGCGAGGCGCCTCCTGCCGAAGCGTCTGCTGCTACCACGACTCCCACGGTGCCTGTCGCCGCTGCCGTGGCGCCTGCTGCGGCACCGCAGGCCCCGCCCGTGGCCGCGCCGGAGCCGGCGGCGGTGCCGGTGAGCCCGCAATTCCAGCCGGTGAGGCCCGCAAGCCGCATCGAGCCCCTGGCGCCCGAGCCCGGCAGCGGTGCCCGTGGCGAAGCCGGAGCGCTCACCGGCAGCGAGCGGGCCGCCGGCGCTCCCGCCGAGCCCCTGCGTCCGCGCAAGGTGGCGTCGGTGCGCTGGTGGGCGGTGGGCCTGGGCCTGTTCCTGCTGATGGTGACGCACGCCTGGATGATCGTGATCGCCTTCCGTGCCGGCTCCACGGCCTGGGGTGTCGCGCTCATCGTGGCCTCTCCGGTGAGCAACTTCCTCTACCTGATAACCCATTTCCGCAAGGCTGGCTGGCCCTCGCTGGTGGGAATCGCCGCCATTGCGTCGCTGGCCTACGTCTACGTGCCGCCGGCCGACCTGATCGAGACCGCGGACAGTTACCTGACCACGCGCGGCAGCACCGATCTGTCCGATCGCAAGCCGCGCATCATCTTCACGCGCAAGGAGACGGTCTGCCTCAAGACCATCATCCGCTGGGACGGCACGCTCGAGAACTGGTGGGTGGGGCGCAACCAGGATGTGACCTGGACCTGGTACACCGGTGACCAGCCCAAGGCCAATCACAGCGTGAAGATCGATTTCGACCGCACACCCTTCGTGCTGTTGGGATACCTGCCCGCCGGCGACCTGGGTCGCGGCAAGCATCGCGTGGAGCTGCGCATCAACGATGAGCTGTTCGACCGCCGCGAGTTCGAGGTGAAGTAGCGGAGAGCACGCGGGCCGCGCGCTGCTCGCGCGGACCGTCCTCAGGACTGGCGCCGACCGAATTCACCGCGCACCACGTGCTGGTGCGGGTGGAAGTGCTCCGCCGCCTGGAGCCGCGCGCAGTCACGGCCTGCGGCCTTGGCCTCGTAGAGACGCTGGTCCGCATCCTGCAGCAGGGGCTCGGCCTGCTGGCCCGGAGTAGGGACCAGCCAGATGCCGCCGACGCTGGCGCTGAGCGGGATTTCCTGGCGCAGTTGCGGATTCTCCAGCGTGGTCTCGCGGATCATGTAGAGCAGGTTGCTGATCTGGTGCTCGAACTCCAGCGGCGTGATGTCGTACCACACCAGCACGAACTCCTCGCCGCCATAGCGTGCACGCAGATCCAGCGGACGGCGCGCGATCTGCTGCAGCACGCCGCCGATGCGCCGCAGCACCTGGTCGCCAAACAGGTGTCCCTGGGTATCGTTGATGCGCTTGAAATGATCCACGTCGAGCAATGCCACCGCCACCATGCACTGCTCGCGGGCCCCCTGCGACAGCACGCGCGGCAGCAGGCGGTTGAACTCGGCTCGCGTGGCCAGCCCGGTGAGGGGATCGCTGCGCGCCGAGGCGTAGGCGTAGCGCGCCGTGGCCCAGGCAATGCGGCCCAGCAGTTCGTGCGTGTAGGAGCCGGCTGCCGCGATCAGGCCCATGTAGCACAGGCTCAGCACCGTGGAGCCGGTCTGGGCGAAGCTGCTGGCGTAGTGCAACTCCAGGAAGATGCCGAGGCCGCAGAAAGCCAGGGCCGCGGGAATGACGCGGCGGCTGTCGAAGCCGCCGAACACCGACACCGCCACGATCGCCACCCCCAGCATTTCCGGCGGGAAGTTCATTTCACCGCGCAGGGCGAAGTAGCGCAGCAGCAGCACGCCGCCCCAGAAACCCAGGATGCCGATGCTCTGCGCCGTCTCCACCAGCAGCCGCGATCCGCGCCGCAGGGCCGTCGCCACCAGGGCGACCAGCACCGCCGGCAGCACCACGCCCATGACGATCGGCAACAGCATCGGGCGGATGGTGGCCGCGGGCAACCACAGCAGTTCCAGGAACAGCGGGGCGAGGCCGAAGCCCATCGCGCCGATGGCGAACAGGATCAGGCGCGGGAGCCGGTAGCGGGCACGGTGGGATCGCCGGAACTCCGTTTCCAGTTCTCGCGTGAAGCGCAGGCGGTACGCATCGACCCTCCGCGCCCGCTCGAGTTGTTCCAGTTCTGACATTACTACTCCCCGAGTTCCGATTCTACGGAGGCGGGGGCGCAAGGGATTCACCCTAAAGGCTATTTACCATCCAAATTAGTTAATTTTAATTAAAAATAAAAATTAATTTAAATAAAAAATCACGAATAGATCATCTTGCGAGTCATACCGCCGTCCGCCAGGTAATGTGCGCCGGTGATGAATCCGGCCTCCGGCGAGAGCAGGAAGCGCACCAGCGCGGCGATGTCCTCCGGCCGACCGACGCGGCCGGAGGGGTGCTGCGCATGATCCTGGGGGGAGAGCTTCGGCGGCCTGCGCCGGTCCGGCCGCTGCCAGGCATCGGTCGCGACCCAACCCGGGCTGACGCAGTTCACCCGCACGCCGGGGCCCAGGCTGATCGCCAGGGCATGGGCTAGCGCCACCACGCCGCCCTTGCTGGCGCCGTAGGCCTCCCAGTCCGGTTCCGACATCAGCGCGCGAGAGGAGCCGATCAGCACCATCGCGCCGCGGCTCCTTTTCAGCTTCGGCGCGGCATGCTTGGCCAGCAGGAAGGGCGCGTCCAGGTTCACGGCCTGCACGCGGCGCCATTGCTGCAATGTCAGGCGGGTCACCGGCTTGTGGATCGAGATGCCGGTATTGGCCACCGCGGCATGCAGGCCCCGGCCGAGCTTCTGTGCCTGGCTCACGGCGCGGCGCACGTCGGCCTCGCTGGCGGCGTCGCCGTGCAGGAAATGCGCCTGCGGGCCCAGCTCCTTCTCCGTGGCGCGACCGGCCACTCGGTCGTTGTCGAGCAGCAGCACTTGCATGCCGGCCTGTACCAGGCTGGTGCAGATCGCCTTGCCGATGCCCTGGGCGCCGCCGGTGACCAGCGCGGAGTAGTTCTCCATCGGGATCTCCAAAAAGAAAAGGCTGCGCCGGGGAAGCCCGGCGCAGCCTTTCATGGACCGCGGTGCGTCGGTGGCGGTTCAGCCCGGCAGCATCTTGCCGATCACGCCCTCGCAGGTCGGCTTGTCCATGTAGCGCGGCACGGCATAGGTCCAGTGCGCTTCCTTCAGCGCCGCCGTGGCGATCGCCGGGATGTCGGAGGCCTTGAGCTTCTCCACCGTGGTGGGGATGCCGAACTCGGCGTTCATCGCGCGGATCTTGGCGATGAAGGCATCGGCCAGCTGCGCGTCGGTTTCGCCGCCCTGCTTGAGGCCGCTGACCTCGGCCAGCTTGGCCAGGCGTGCGGTGCATTCCGGCTTGGAGTAGTCCAGCACGTACGGCATGACGATGGCGTTGGCCAGGCCGTGCGGCACGTGGTAGTACGCGCCGAAGTTGTGGGCGATGGCATGCACGTAGCCCACGCCCGCGCTGGTGAAGGCGACGCCGGCCTTGAACGAGGCCAGGGCCATGTTGGCGCGGCCTTCCAGGTCCTGGCCGTTCTTCACCACCTTCTGCAGGTTCTGCATGATCAGGCGGGTGGCCTCCAGGGCCTCGGCATCGGTGGCGGGGAAGTGGTTGTTCGACACGTAGGCTTCCACCGCGTGCGTCAGCGCGTCCATGCCGGTGGCGGCGGTGATGTGCGGCGGCAGGCCGACCATCAGCTGCGCGTCCAGCGCGGCGGCGGTGGGAATCAGGCGCGGGTCCATGATCGCGAACTTGCGGGTGTTCTCCGGATCGGACACCACGGCGGCGATGGTCACCTCCGAGCCGGTGCCGGCGGTGGTGGGCACCGCGTACAGCGTCAGCGGCCGGAAGATCAGGCGGAACAGGCCGCCCATCCAACGGATCGGGTGCGGGTTGGTGGCACGCGCGCCGATCACCTTGGCGGCGTCGATCGACGAGCCGCCGCCCACCGCCAGGATCGCGCTGCAGTGCTCGCGCTTGAGCAGGGCCAGGCCGGTCTCGATCTGCGCGATGGTCGGGTTGGGCTCCACGCCGTCGTAGATCACCGTGATCACGCCCTTCTGCTTCAGGCGCTCCAGCATCGGGTTGAGCAGGCCCAGCTTCATCAGCACGGCGTCGGTCACCACCAGCAGCTTGGTCACGCCGGTACCGGCGATGTGGTCGCAGAGCTGCAGGGAGGAGCCGGCGCCGCTGAACAGCTGCGGCTTGCCGAAATTGAGGATCCGGGTTCCGATCAGCAGGAACGCCATGAGAATCTTGAAAAACAGGACCTGGAGTTGGAACAGCATTGCGGGCTCTCGTCTGGTTCTAGGATGGCTGGCGGGCCGTGAGCGGCCTCTGGGCGGCCTGCGGGCAGGCCTTGAGGAGCGAACTATGCCGCATCTGGCGCCGGGTTTTGCATGCCATCGTCGGCTGGCAAAGTAACCTGAACGTATCGTCAGGTTTTTGAAGGGAATTCCCGTTGATATAGTCGCCACGCCTGCCGGGGGGCGGGCCCTTGCATCACTTTCTTTTTACCTGGGGGAATCATGCGTAGCATCCTGAAGATCGCAGGCCTGGCGCTGGCCGGCGCACTCATGGCCGGGCCTGTGTCGGCTCAGCAGCCACCGCCACCGCCGCAGGCTTGGCAGCCGCAGCCGGCCAAGTTCGGCTTCGTGGTGGGCGGCGCGCTGGAGTTCGGCGGCGATGACGTGGCCACGGTCCTGTTCACCAATGGCGACACCCAGGACGTGAAGGCCGGACAGGGCCTGGGCGTCGATGCCGGCGTTTATTACCGCTTCGCCGAGTCACCGTTCTCGGTTCGCGGCACGATCGGCTTCAAGTTCGTCACCACCCAGGCGGAGAACGCCGACATCAACATGCGCCGAATCCCGCTGCAGCTGGTGGGCAGCTACCACCTCGACAACGGCGCGCGTCTGGGCATCGGCGTGGTACGGCACAACGGCATCAAGTTCGACGCCGACGGTATCGGCGACAACCTCGATTTCGACGATGCCACGGGCTATACCATCGAAGCTGGCTGGAAGTGGGTGCTGCTGAGCTACACCGGCATGGACTACACCGATGAGTTTGGCCAGGAGTACAGCGCCGACAACTTCGGCGTGAAGATGGTTATGGAGTTCTGATCGCATCGCAGGACACGGCCATGGCGGCCGTGTCCTGCGCAACTCAGCGCGCGATCTCCTTGGATCGCAGCACCATCATCTTGCGCACCTGCATGTCGTGGATCGTGTGCGGGATGCCGCCCACGCCATGGCCCGACACGCGCAGGCCTGCGAAGGGCATCCAGTCCACGCGGAAGGCCGTGTGATCGTTGATCATCACCGCCGAGGCTTCCAGTCGGTGATAGCAGCGCAGCGCGGTGTCCAGCGAGCGCGTGAACACGGCGGCCTGGAAGGCCACCGGCAGGCTGTTGGCGCGCTCGATGGCCTGGTCGATGGAGTCGACGCTGTAGACGCAGACCACCGGACCGAATACCTCCTGCGTCGACACCCGGGCGGTCTTGGGCGGGTCCAGCAGCACGGTCGGGGCATACATCGTCTCCGACATCGGCTGGCCGCCACAGAGCACCTGGGCGCCGCCCGCCACGGCTTCTTCCACCCAGTCGTGGATGCGGCGCGTCTCCGCGGGGTCGATCAGCGGGCCGATCTCGGTCTCCGGCAGCGTTGGATCGCCCACGATCATCTTCTGCGCCAGCCGGGCCAGTTCGTCGGCAAAATGACCGGCGATGCCACGGTCCACGAATACCCGCTGCACCGACACGCAGACCTGCCCGGCATGGTAGAAGCCGCCCTTGGCGATCAGCGGCAGGGCCGCGGCGATGTCGGCGTCGCCGGCCAGTACCACCGGGGCCACGCCGCCATGCTCCAGCGCACAGCGTGCACCGGGTGCCAGCTTCGAGCGCAGATCCCAGCCCACCTTGGCGCTGCCGATGAAGCTGAGGAAGGCCACTCGCGGGTCGCTTGCCATCTTGGTGGTCAGCTCGTTGTTCTCCGGGATCAGCGGCAGGCACCACTCCTCCGGCAGGCCGGCCTCGCGCAGGATCTCGATGAAGCGCAGGCAGGTCAGCGGCGTGGCCTTGGCGGGTTTCACGATCACCGGGCAGCCAGCGGCGATCGCCGGGCCCACCTGGTGGGCGATCAGGTTCAGCGGATGGTTGAAGGCCGAGATCGCCACCACCACGCCGGTCGGCTCGGTCTGGGTGAAGGCCATGCGATTGGCGCTGGAGGCGGTGGTACCCATCGGGATCACCTCGCCGGCCTGCGTGCGCAGCGTCTCCACGCAGATCTTCAGCGAGTCGGCGGCGCGGGCCACCTCCACTCGCGAGTCGATCAGCGGTTTGCCGCCCTCTCGGGCCGCTTCCACCGCCAGGCGTTCGCCGCGGGCCAGCAGGATCGAGGAGGCCTCCTCCAGGATCGCGATGCGCTTGGCCAGCGGCAGCCAGCCGTCACGGTTGCGATACAGGCTGTAGGCGGTCTTCAGGGCGTGTTCCACCACCTTGGCGTCAGCCGTGGCGACCTCGCCAATCGCCGTGCGGTCGAAGGGTGCGCGCACGAGCAGGGGTTCCGACTTGGTCGAAACACCGGGAACCAACAGTCCATAGCGATGGGGCATGAGCGATTTCTCCAGCAAGGGCCGGAGCTTAGCTCAGCGGGAAGGTTGGCGGCACCGCCCCGGGGCAGGGCCGGCCCTACTGGTCCTCGTAACTCAGGATCGAGGGCCAGTAGTCGATCGCGGCCTGATTCAGCAGCCGGCGCTGTTCCCCCTCCGGCCGCCAGCGCTGGTGCGACACCGCCGCCCGCAGCAGGAATTCGAACAGCGTCAGGTGGCGGCGCAGGGTGCGCTGCAGGCGGTGCGGCATGATCGGGTTGAAGATGCCCAGCGGCCGGAAGATCTGCTTGGGATTCTTCTTCAGCCACAGCCAGGAGCCCATTTCCAGGGTCAGCGGCAGGAACAGGCGCTGCGGCTGCTCGCGCGAGCGATCGTAGAGGTAATCCCATAGATCGCCGTGCGTGGTGTAGTGGCGCGCCTGCGGCTCGATCACGTAGATGTTGTGATGCGGGTGGGTGGCGCGGAACAGGCTGCGCAGGGCGTACAGCTCGCCCAGGCAGTCGATCGGCCGCGCGGTGCGGGCGTAGGGGAACCAGATCTGGTCGCGCACGCCGAAGCCGGAATGGCAGTCCAGCGCCAGGCTGAAGGATTGCGTCAGCATGCGCTCCTCGACCACGCGGCACATCGCCGCCGCCTCGGGCTGCATCGGCTCCCCGGGCTTGCCGCGGAACCAGGGCAGTCGCGGCGACAGGCGGTGTCCGCCCAGCAGCGGATGAGGGTCTTCGGCATCCACCGGAGCATTGCGCATCAGGTCCACGCCGGCCGGGTTGGCGCGGGTCTCGGCCAGCATGCCACCCGGGTTGATCAGCGGCATGAACAGCAGGCGCACGCGCCGCAGGCTGTGGTCCAGTTCCTCGTCCCAGCGCAGGCGCTCCACCAGGGTATGCAGGTAGGCCAGCAACACCTGGGTGCCGATGCGTTCCACGCCATGGATGCCGCCGAAGAAGCCCACCACCGGCACGTCCGGATCGCGCGAGCCCAGTTCCAGGCAGTGGATCGGCCAGCGGTGGCCGCCGTAGTCCGCCTGGCAGACCACCTCGCTGCGCAGCGCCGGGCCGGCACGGCCGATCAGGGTTTCCAGTTCATCCAGTTCGCGCAGGGCGAGGGAGGGCTTGCTCATGCCGCGCAGATTGCTACAGATGAGTGACGCTGGCGTGACACCGCCGGTCGGTGCGGACGCTACCGAGGGCGTGCCGGCGGCTGGCGATGGCCCGCTACTTGCAGCAGCGAAGAAAAGGCTTGGTAGGCGTCAGGGAGGTTGATATGACGATGCAGATGCCCGATTTCGCCCGGCTGGGTCCGCCGGCTTTCGAGGAAAAGGACCTGAGGTTCCTGTTCGAGCACTTCCCGGTGCCCGGCGTGGACCTGGAGGAGGCCGTGCGACTGGCGCTGGAGCGTCCGACCACGCTGGAGTCGCTGCTGGAGAGCGACTACGTCCACGCCGCCATCCGCGACCGCCAGCTGCGCTGGCTGGAGATATCGCCGAAGCTCTACTTCAACGTGCTGCTGCGGCGTTCATTGCCCGACGCTCGCAATGCCGACACACGGCGCTCGGTGCACTATCTGTCCAACCTGCTGGGGCTGTTCGTGCGCAGCGAGCGTGTCTGCCGCGTGCAGGCCGACGAGGAGCAGAGCTACCATTACCTCGTGGACCTGGTGCAGGAGGCGGCGCAGGCGGGGCCGGAGCGTGGCTTCTACGTGCAGTCGCACATCGGCAACTACGCCCTGTGGCTGGCCGGCATCTGCCGGCCGTGGATCGACCACCGCTACCGCTACAAGCGGCGGCCGGTGGATCTCGGCTACTACTGCAAGATGGGGCGTGGCTACTACGCCACGGCCTCGAGACATCGCATAGCGGAACAGCTCGGGCTCAGGCCCGTGTTCCAGGACCTGGCGCGTCGCTTCGACTACTACCGTGGAGGCCTGGAGAAGATGGCCGGGAATTGGGCGTGACGTCGCGCTTTGGCGATGCCTGAATGGCATCGCCTGCGACGGCACGCGGGCGGCCATGGATGGCAATACCGTTTTCTTGAAGCTTGCAGCCCCTACTTCGGCAGTCCCTCGCGGAACTTCACGTACCGCTCCGCCACCACTTGCGGCGCTTCCATCATCGGCAGGTGGCCGATGCCCTGCATCATTTCCAGCTGCGAGTTGGGCAGCAGCTGCTTCCAGATCAGGCCATCGCCCGGATCCACCGCGCGGTCGCCATCGCCGAATACGATCAGCGCCGGTACCGGCAGGTCCTTGATCTTGTCGTTGACGGCGTACTCGCCCCAGTGCTCGATCAGGTTGCGGAAGATGCGCGTGTGCAGCGTGTAGTTGGCCACGGCCTGCTCCGCCAGCACGTGCCGCACGCTGCCGGGGATGAAGGGGCGCTGCACCATCACGAAGTCGAGCACCTTCTCGAAGTCCTCCGGCTTCTGCGAGAACAGCAGGTATTCGCCGCGGTCGTAGGCCTGGCGTACCTCGGTGCGCTTGCCGCCGTCGGTGCCGGCCGCTCCCAGCAACCACAGGCTGGCGGCCTTGTCCGGGTACTTGCCTGCGTAGCTCGCCACGATCCAGCCGCCCATCGAGCTGCCGCCGAAGTGCGCGCGCGGCAGTGCCAGCGCCTCCATGATCTCGTCCAGGCGTTCCACCTGGGCGGGAATGCCGTAGTCGGCCTGTTCGGGCTTGGAGCTCTCGCCGAAGCCGGGCAGGTCGATGGCGATCACGCGGTAGTGCGGCGTCAGCCAGCGCGCGGCGCGGGTGAAGTTGTCCTTGTCGGCGCCGATGCCGTGCACCAGCACCAGCGGCTCGCCGCTGCCGCCTTCGAGGTAGGCAATCTCGAAGCCCGGGATCTTCAGCGTCCTGGCTTCCAGCTTGGCCTGCGAGCGCTCCAGCGCCATGCCCCAGCGCGTCGCCTGCTCGGGGAAATAGCGGTCCAGGGCGAACAGGCCGCCGGCGAGCAGGGCCAGTACCACGAGCAGGCCGATCAGGAAGCGCATGGGGATCTCCGTATCTGGTTGTTGTTCTATGGCGCGGCGGGCGTGTCGACCACGCGCATCAGGCTTTCCTGCGTGGCGCTGGCCACGAGGCGGCCCTGGCGGTCGAAGATCAGCCCACGCGAGAAGCCGCGTGCCGCCTGCGCCGAGGGCGAGTCCATCGAGTACAGCAGCCAGTCGTCCACGCGCACATCGCGGTGGAACCACAGCGCATGGTCGATGCTGGCCACGACCATGTCCTTTCGGAACCAGCCCATGCCGTGCGGCAGCAACGCCGTCGACAGGAAATTGAAGTCCGACGCGTAGGCCAGCACGCAGCGGTGCAGCAGCGGATCGTCGGGCAGGCGGCCGGCCGCGCGGAACCAGATGTGCTGCACCGGCTCGCGCTTCTCCACCACCAGCGGATTCCAGGGATGCACCGGCTTGAACTCGATCGGCACCTTGCGCAGCAGGGTGTTGCGCGTGCGCTCGCCGACATCCGGGGCCTGGCGAAGCCATTCCTCGGCGCATTCCAGCAGCGTCGGCAGTTCCTCCGGCGGAGTCACCTGCGGCATCTGCGCCTGGTGGTCCAGGCCGCCTTCTTCCTTCTGGAACGAGGCGATCAGCGCCAGGATCGGCTGGCCGTGCTGGATGGCGTGGACGCGGCGCGTGCTGAAGCTGCGGCCGTCGCGCACCCGTTCCACCTCGTAGACGATCGGCTGGGCCATGTCGCCGGGACGCAGGAAGTAGGCATGCAGCGAATGCGGTACTTGGTGCTCCACCGTGCGGTTGGCCGCCACCAGGGCCTGGCCGATGACCTGGCCGCCGAACACGCTCTTGCCGCCCAGGTCACGGGACTGGCCGCGGTAGATGTTCTGTTCGATGGTTTCCAGGTCGAGCAGGCCGACGAGGTCCGAGAGAATGCTGTTCATGGGGGGAGCCGCGCGGGGTGATAAAATTCCAGCACCGCCAAGGCTAAGCCAAAAGGGCCATTTCACCAAGTGTCGTCAATGACTTGCCGTTCGGGTTGCGGGGCCTGCTGCACCGCGCCCTCGATCTCCTCGCCGATCCCCGGCATGCCGCAGGGCAAGCCGGCGGGAGTGCGCTGCGTGCAGCTCATGGACGACCTGCGCTGCGCGATCTTCGGCGATCCGCGCCGCCCGGCGGTCTGTGGCGGGCTCAAGCCGAGCGCGGAGATGTGCGGCGGTTCGCGCGACGAGGCGATGGCGTATCTGATGCGGCTGGAAGCGCTGACGTCGTGATGTAGGAGCACGCCTGCTGGCGACCGCTAGGCTCCAGTCGCCGGCAAGCCGGCTCCCGCAGGCCTAGACCTCCACCCGCCCCCTGAAACTGTCCTGCACCTGCTCGGCCACGACCTTGCCGCCGCGCAGCTGCCGCGTCTTCCAGCCCAGCCGCACGCCCACGTCGGGGCGCGTATCGCAGCTCAGCGTCAGTTCCAGTTGGTCGTCCGGGGCCAGCTCCAGCGGCGACAGCAGCGGCAGGTAGATCTGGTCCCAGTGCGTGGCTGGTGCGAACGGCGAGGTGGAGAGGTCGATGCCGGGCAGCAGCTCGCAGACCCACCACAGCGCGAGGCCCTCCACGCGTGCCGCGGGCAGGTCGACGGCCTTCCAGCGCAGCGTCGCGTTGCGGCGGCTGTCGGTGGCCTTGGCCTGGGGCCGCAGGTCCAGGTCGTCCCAGAGCTGGCCGGTGTCGCGGGCGCCGAGGTCGGCAGGCAGCACGGTCTTCACGTACATGTTGTTGAGCGACACCGTGCGCGCGGCGGAGAGATCCAGCTCGTAGCCGACCTGCGGCCAGATATCGATCTCCTGCTGCAGGCGCGGCGCCGTCACTGGCGCGGCGAACTGGCGCAGGCGCTCCGGCAGCACGCGGCCCTGGGGCTTGAGGTAGCGGCGCGCGTCGATCAGCGTCTCCAGCAGGCCCTCCTCCAGCGCGAAGTTGCCCAGCGTCTCCGACACCACCACGTCCACCTTCGGCGGCTTGCGGATCTCCGCCGAGTGCCCGCGCACGAAGCTGAGCTGGTCAATGCCGTTCTGCCGGGCCAGCTTCTGCGCCAGTTCCAGCATGCCGCTGTACTCGATCAGCGTGCAGTGCGCGGCGCCCAGGCGCCGCGCCAGGAAGCTGAGGAATCCGGTGCCGGCGCCGATGTCGGCCACGGTGGTCTTGCCCGGCACGATCAGCTGCCTCAGCGCCGCCTGGAAGGCGGCGTTGCGCGGCGCATCGCCCAGCAGCTTGCGGTGGAGTTCGATCTCGCTCACAGGGGGGTACCGGAAAATTTCATGCCCAATTTTCGCTGAATCCGCGAAAATGCGCAGATGCAGCTGCTCGTCTCCCATGTATTTGCCGGTTCGGTGCGCCCCATGCCGGATGACGGCCGGCCCACCGGCATCTTCAAGGAGCCCGTCGCCGGCCCGGTGGAGATCGGCCCCGAGGGCCTGCGGATCGACGCCCAGGCCGATCGCCGCGTGCACGGCGGCCCCGAGAAGGCCGTGCATCACTTCCCGCTGGAGAATCACCGCCGGCTGGCGGCGCAGTTCCCCGAGCAGGCGGCCGGCTTCGTCGCCGGCGGGCTGGGCGAGAACCTGTCGACCGAGGGTGCCGATGAGGCCGGAGTCTGCATCGGCGACGTCTTCACCTTCGGTTCGGTGCGCCTGCAGCTGTCGCAGCCGCGCAGCCCCTGCTGGAAGATCGACGCTCGCCACGGTCTGGAGGGCATCGCCATCTGGATCGCGCAGCAGGGCATCGCCGGCTGGTACTACCGCGTGCTGCAGCCGGGCCACGCCCAGGCCGGCGACAGCCTGCAGCTGCTGCAGCGCAACGCCGATGCGATCTCCCTGCGCGAGTTCTGGGCCACCCAGGCCGAGCATCGCCCCGCGCCCGAGGCCCTGCTGCGCCTGGCCGCCACGCCGGGCCTGAACCCGAACTGGGTAGCCAGGCTGCAGCGCCGCGCCGAATACCTGCGGACCCTGTGAAGAAAAAAGCCTTGGCCACGGAAGAACACGGAAGAACACGGACGGGTGGGCCGCGGTCGCCTGCCGCTCGTCTTGATCCGTGCTTGTCCGTGTCATTCCGTGGCAAAAGAGCTTCTTGAGATGAAACGACTACTGCCCGATCTGCCCGTCCGTGAGGCCCTGCCGGCGTTGCGCGCCGCCCTGGCCGATGGCGGCCGCGCCGTGCTGGCCGCACCGCCGGGCTCCGGCAAGACCACCCTGGTGCCGCTGGAACTGCTGGACGAACCCTGGCTGCGCGGGCAGCGCATCGTCATGCTGGAGCCGCGCCGCGTGGCAGCGCGCGCCGCCGCGGCGCGCATGGCGCAGCTGCTGGGCGAGCCGGTAGGCCAGACCGTGGGCTACCAGATCCGCTTCGAGCGCAAGGTTTCCGCGGCCACGCGCATTGAGGTCGTGACCGAGGGCTTGCTGGCGCGGCGCCTGCAGGCAGATCCGGAACTGCCCGGCGTGGGCCTGCTGATCTTCGACGAGTTCCACGAGCGCAGCCTGGATGCCGACCTGGCGCTGGCGCTGAGCCTGGACGTGCGCGCCAACCTCAACCCCGAGCTGCGCCTGCTGGTGATGTCGGCCACGCTGGACACGCAGCGCGTGGCGCGCCTGATGGACGAGGCACCGGTGGTGCAGAGTGGCGGCCAGCTCTACCCGGTGGACATCAAGTACCTCCCGCAGCGCGCCGACGCCGACCATGGCGAGGCGGTGGCGCAGGGCGTGCTGACGGCTCTGACCGAGACCGCCGGCGACGTGCTGGCCTTCCTGCCCGGCGCGCGCGAGATCCGCGGTGCGCAGCGGCGGCTGGAGGCGCGGACCCAGGCGGCCGTCTATCCTCTATATGGCGAGCTGTCTTCTGCCGAGCAGGACGCGGCGCTGCAGCCCGATCGAGACGGCCGCCGCAAGATCATCCTGGCCACCAACATCGCCCAGACCAGCCTGACCGTGGAGGGCGTGACCACCGTGGTGGACGGCGGCCTGGTGCGCGTGGCGCGCTTCGATCTCGGTGCCGGCGCCAACCGCCTGGAGACCCAGCGCGTCTCGCGCGCCTCCGCTGACCAGCGCGCCGGCCGCGCCGGCCGTCTTGGCCCCGGCAGCTGCTACCGCCTGTGGAACCGTGACCAGCAGGCCTCGCTGGCGGCCCACGACACGCCGGAAATCCTCGCCGCCGACCTGTCGCGCTTCGCCCTGGAGCTGGCGTCCTGGGGCGTCTCCGATCCCTCGCAGCTCGGCTTCCTCGATCCGCCGGCCGCGGCCAGCTGGACCTATGCCCGCGACCTGCTGCGCGAATTGGGCGCGGTGGACGCCCAGGGCCGCATCACCGCTCACGGCCGCGGCCTGGCGCGGCTGCCGGCCGCGCCGCGCCGGGCGCAGTTGCTGATGGTGGCGAAAGCCCGCGGCCTCGGCGCCCTGGCGGCCTGGACTGCGGCGGCCCTGGAAGAGCGTGACGGCGGGGCAGGGGACCTGGCCGCCGGCGTGCAGGCCTACCTGCAGGGCCGCGCCGCCGATCCCAGTGCCCTGCGCCGCGTGCGCGACTCGGCGCGGCAGATGGCGCGGCAGATCGACGCCCCCGAGCAGGCTCAGGCCGACGACCGTGACATCGCCCGCCTGGTCAGCTGGGCCTATCCCGAGCGTATCGCGCGCCGCCGCGGCAGCCAGCACGGCGTCTACCTCTGCGAGGACGGCGGCGAGGCCCGCATCGGCGAGCGCGACCCCCTGGCCGCCTCGGAGTGGCTGGCGATCGCCCACTGGGATCCGGGCCCGCCCCGCAAGATCCGCCTGGCAGCGGCACTGAGTGAGGAAGACCTGCTGCGCGACCAGGCCGAACGCATCGTTGAACTGCAGGACTGCCGCTGGGACGCCCAGACCGGGGCGGTGATCTCCGAGACCCAAAAGCGACTGGGCGCCATCGTGCTGGAGCGGCGCATGCTGCGCGGCGCCGGGGCGGCCGAGCCGATCCGCGCCGCCATGATCGAGGGCATCCGTGGCCTGGGGCTGCAGGCGCTGCCGTGGAGCGAGGCCTCCCGCCAGTGGCAGGCGCGGGTCCTGTCGCTGCGCCAATGGCGGCCGGAAGAGGACTGGCCGGATGTTTCCGACGAGGGCCTGCTGGCCAGCCTGGAAACCTGGCTGGGACCTTTCCTGGATGGTGTCACCCGCCGCGACCACCTGGCGCGCCTGGACCTGATGGAAATCCTCAACGCCAGCTTCGACTACGCGCAGCAGCAGAAGCTGGCGCGGCTGGCGCCCACCCACATGGAAGTCCCCACCGGTTCGAACATCCGCCTGGAGTACCGCCCGCCGGAAAAGCCGCTGCTGTCGGTGCGCCTGCAGGAGATGTTCGGCTGCGCCCGGACGCCCACCATCAATGACGGCCGCACCGGCGTGGTGCTGGAACTGCTGTCGCCCGGACAGCGACCGGTGGCGATCACGCCGGACCTAGCCGGCTTCTGGGCCGGCAGCTATGCCGACGTCAGGAAAGACATGAAGGGCTGCTATCCGCGCCATCCCTGGCCCGACGACCCCCTCGAAGCGGCTCCGACCCGGCGGGCGAAGCCCCGGGGCACCTGACGGGGCGGTCCGGAAACAGGGCCGCGCCCAACGCCCGGCCACGGATGGCAACTATTTTGCTGTTGTCACACAAATTTCTATTGACGCGCCGCAGCACCGCGAAGAGAATACGCGGCTCTCCAAGGGCGAAAGCCTCCGGGGAACGGCGGAGAGATACTCAAGCGGCCAACGAGGGCAGACTGTAAATCTGCTGGCTTACGCCTACGGTGGTTCGAATCCACCTCTCTCCACCAGATTTAGCGGTGCGGGTCTGCCTGGCGGGAGTAGTTCAATGGTAGAACTTCGGCCTTCCAAGCCGATAGCGCGGGTTCGATTCCCGTCTCCCGCTCCAGCACCGCGGTTGCTGTAGATCAAGATTTGCCCACGTAGCTCAGTCGGTAGAGCACACCCTTGGTAAGGGTGAGGTCGAAGGTTCGATTCCTTTCGTGGGCACCAAATTCCAGGGATTCGCGTTGCGGGTCCCGAGAGTTTTTTCCCCGCCGGCCGAGAGGCTATGGCGGGTTTTGGCGCAGATGGAAACCCGTCAGACGGGACCACGATCAGGCTATTTTCACTTAAAACACGGTAATCCCGGAGACTTCGATGGCAAAGGAAAAATTCGAGCGCAAGAAGCCGCACGTGAACGTGGGCACGATCGGTCACGTTGACCACGGCAAGACCACGACGACGGCTGCTCTGACGAAGGTGTCTTCGGACAAGTTCGGCGGCACGTACGTGCCGTACGACCAGGTTGCCAAGGCATCCGAGAGCCAGGGCCGTCGCGACGCGACGAAGATTCTGACGATCGCCACCAGCCACGTCGAATACGAAACCGCGAACCGCCACTACGCGCACGTTGACTGCCCGGGCCACGCGGACTACGTCAAGAACATGATCACGGGCGCCGCGCAGATGGACGGCGCGATCCTGGTCGTATCGGCCACCGACGGCCCGATGCCGCAGACCCGCGAGCACGTCCTGCTGGCCAAGCAGGTCAACGTCCCGAAGATCGTGGTCTGGCTGAACAAGTGCGACCTGGTCGATGACGCCGAGCTGCTCGACCTGGTCGAGATGGAAGTGCGCGACCTGCTGAGCAAGTACGGTTTCGACGGCGACAACACCCCGGTGATCCGTGGCGCGGCCGTCAAGGCCATCCAGGGCGACGCCGAGTGGGTTGCCAAGCTCGAGGAGCTGTATGCCGCCCTGGACACCTGGATCCCGGAGCCGGAGCGTGAGACCGACAAGCCGTTCCTGCTGCCGGTGGAAGACGTGTTCTCCATCTCGGGCCGCGGCACGGTGGTGACCGGCCGTATCGAGCGTGGCGTGGTGAAGGTTGGCGAAGAAGTCGAGATCGTCGGCATCCGCGACACCCAGAAGACCATCGTCACGGGCGTCGAGATGTTCCGCAAGCTGCTGGACCAGGGCCAGGCGGGCGACAACGTGGGCCTGCTGCTGCGCGGCACGAAGAAGGAAGACGTCGAGCGCGGCCAGGTGCTGTGCAAGCCGGGCACGATCAAGCCGCACGCCAAGTTCAATGGCGAGGTTTACGTCCTGACGAAGGAAGAGGGCGGCCGTCACACCCCGTTCTTCAAGGGCTACCGTCCGCAGTTCTACTTCCGCACGACCGACGTCACCGGCTCGATCACGTTCGAGCAGGAGATGGTGATGCCGGGCGACAACGTGCAGATGCTGGTTGAGCTGATCAACCCGATCGCCATGGAAGAGGGTGTTCGCTTCGCCATTCGCGAGGGCGGTCGTACCGTCGGCGCCGGCGTCGTCACCAAGATCCTGGCCTAAATCGTCAGTGTTTTGACAGGCGGGCGCGGATTCGCATAGAATCCGCGCCCCTTTTTGGCTTTCCGCGGTAGATAACGTAGGGCGATAGCTCAACTGGTAGAGCGGCGGTCTCCAAAACCGCAGGTTGGGGGTTCGAAACCCTCTCGCCCTGCCATACCCAGCGTGAAAGCACCGTGTGACTGACGAGTTGACCAGGGTTCATGGATACCCAGACCACTGAACAACAAGCCGTTTCCTCTCACAAGGATACGCTGCTGCTGATTGCTGCCGTGGCCCTGCTGCTCGGCGGCATGTTCGCGTTCTACTACTTTGCGGAAAAGCCCCTGCTGGTCCGCTGGCTGGCAATGCTCGCTGGCCTGGCTGCCGGCCTGTTCGTGGCCTACCAGTCGGCTTCGGGCAAGGCGCTCTGGGGCTACGTGACCGGCGCCCGCACCGAACTGCGCAAGGTCGTCTGGCCGAGCCGCCAGGAGAGCATCCAGGCCACGCTGATGATCGCCGTCGTCGTGCTGATCATGGCCGTGCTGCTCTGGGGGCTGGACTCCGCCCTGCTGTGGGGCGTCGAAAAGCTGACCGGCCGAGGGTCCTGAGATGACCATGCGCTGGTACGTGGTTCACGCCTATTCGCAGTATGAGAATTCCGTCATGCGGGCCCTCAAGGAGCGCATCGCGCGCCAGGGCTTGCAGGACCAGTTCGGCGACATCCTCGTCCCGACCGAAGAGGTCGTCGAGATCAAGGATGGCGTCAAGCGCACTACGGAGCGCAAGTTCTTCCCGGGCTACGTGCTCGTTCAGATGGAAATGAACGAAGACACCTGGCACCTGGTGAAGAACACCCCCAAGGTGATGGGTTTCATCGGCGGCACGCCGGACCGTCCGGCGCCGATTTCCGACAAGGAAGCCGAGAAGATCCTCAATCGCGTCACCGAGTCCGTCGAGAAGCCGCGTCCCAAGACGCTGTTCGAGCCGGGCGAGGCGATCCGCGTCAAGGAGGGCCCGTTCGCGGACTTCCAGGGCGTGGTCGAAGAGGTCAACTACGACAAGAACCGCCTGCGCGTCGCAGTGCTGATCTTTGGACGTTCGACCCCTGTGGAATTGGAGTTCAGTCAGGTCGAGAAGGCCTGATCAAGTCAGATAGTAGATAGTAGTCTGTAGATAGTAAAAGCCCCGCTTTTTCAACTATCTACTATCTACCAACCACTATCTGTTTTTAAACGGGGAGCCGCAAGGCGTTCGTACCCATCAGGAGTAATGCATGGCTAAGAAAGTAACGGCCTACATCAAGCTGCAGATCCCTGCAGGCAAGGCCAACCCGGCGCCGCCGGTCGGTCCCGCGCTGGGCCAGAACGGCGTCAACATCATGGCGTTCTGCAAGGAGTTCAACGCAGCGACGCAGAAGCTGGAGCCGGGTATCCCGACTCCGGTCGTGATCACGGTCTACTCGGACAAGAGCTTCACGTTCATCACCAAGACGGCTCCGGCCACGGTGCTGATCAAGAAGGCCGCCGGCATCGAGTCCGGTTCGCCGACCCCGCACACCAAGAAGGTGGGCAAGATCACCAAGAAGCAGGTCGAAGAGATCGCCAAGATCAAGATGCCTGACCTGAATGCCGGCAGCATGGACGCCGCAATGCGCCTGATCGCCGGTTCCGCCCGTTCCATGGGCATCGACGTGGTGGAGAAGTAAGCCATGGCGAAGATCACCAAGAAGGAAAAGGCCCTGGCCGGCAAGGTCGAGCAGGGCAAGCACTACTCGCTCGAGCAGGCTATCGAGCTGATCAAGCAGTGCGCCACCGCCAAGTTCAAGGAATCGGTGGACGTGTCCATCAACCTGGGCGTTGATGCCAAGAAGTCCGACCAGAACGTCCGTGGCTCCACCGTGCTGCCGCACGGCAGCGGCAAGTCGGTCCGCGTCGCCGTGTTCGCGCAGGGCGCCAAGGCCGAGGAAGCCAAGGCCGCCGGCGCCGACGCCGTGGGCATGGAAGACCTGGCCGCCAAGATGAAGGAAGGCGACCTGGGCTACCAGGTCGTGATCGCCGAACCCGCCGCCATGCGCATCGTCGGCGGCCTGGGCCAGGTGCTCGGTCCTCGCGGCCTGATGCCGAACCCGAAGACCGGCACGGTCACCCCGGATGTCGCCGGCGCGGTGAAGAACGCCAAGGCTGGTATGTCCAAGTTCCGTACCGACAAGGCCGGCATCCTGCACTGCTCGATCGGCTCCGCCAGCTTCGACGCCGACAAGATCAAGGACAACCTGATCGCCGTCGTGCGTGACGTGCGCCGCGCCAAGCCGGCAACGTCCAAGGGCCTGTACATCAAGAAGGTGACCCTGTCGACGACGATGGGTCCCGGCGTGCGCGTCGACGTTTCGACCCTGCCGGAATGAACAGCCGGGAATAGGGAATCGGGAATTGGGAATCGTAGAAGCACTGCTTTAACGATTCCCGATTCTCCACCCCCGATTCCCGCAAAGAGATTTGGTAGCGTGGTGTGAAAGCCACGCCGTCAAAGACCGTATGTAGGAACCGGAGAAGTCAGCCGGGGATGTTAAAGGCCGCAAGGCCGCATACGCAGACGGTGCGTGAGCACCGAACAATGGTGGCCTGACCCGCAAGGGAAGGGTCTTATCGGAAGTAACCAGGAGTTCTGATGGCACTCAAGCTGGAAGACAAGAAGGCCCTGGTTGCGGAAGTGAACGAAGTCGCCAAGCGCGCCTACTCCGCCGTTGCGGCGGAATACCGCGGCCTGACGGCCGGCAAGTTCGACATCCTGCGCACGAAGGCCCGTGAAAACGGCGTCTATCTGCACGTGGTGAAGAACACGCTGGCTGCCCGCGCCGTGGAAGGCACCGAATTCGCGTGCCTTGCGCCCGCGCTGACGGGTCCGCTGGTGCTCGGTTTCTCGCTCGAGGATCCGGGTGCGGTGGGTCGCGTGATCAGGGATTTCGCCAAGGAAAACGACAAGCTTGTCGTCAAGGCGGTTGCAGTCGGCGGCACCCTGTACGGGGCCAAGGACATCGAACGTCTGGCGTCCATGCCGACCCGCGAGCAGGCACTGGCCATTCTGGCCGGTACGCTCCTGGCGCCGGTTACCAAGCTCGCCGCCACCCTGGCAGAGCCCGCCGCGAAGGTCGCCCGTGCCGTCAAGGCCGTGGCTGACTCCAAGCAGGCAGCCTAGTTCGCTTTCACAAGTTTCGGCTTTTCACACTTAAACATTTTTTGGAGTTTCACAAATGGCTACGAAAGAAGAAATTCTTGACGGCATTGCCAACCTGACCGTTCTGGATCTGGTTGACCTGGTCAAGATGATCGAAGACAAGTTCGGCGTGACCGCCGCTGCCCCGGTGGCCGTTGCTGCCGCTCCGGGCGCCGCTGCTCCGGCCGCCGCTGTTGAAGAGAAGACCGAGTTCACGGTCGTCCTGGCCTCGATCGATGCCGCCAAGAAGGTTGGCGTCATCAAGGTCGTGCGCGAGCTGACCGGCCTGGGCCTGAAGGAAGCCAAGGACCTGGTCGAGGGCGCGCCCCAGACCGTGAAGGAAGGCGTCGACAAGAAGACCGCCGACGACATGAAGAAGAAGCTGGAAGAAGCCGGCGGCAAGGTCGACCTCAAGTAATCGACCGCGTCATTGGCTTCGACTGTTTCTTCGAAGTGACAAGGCAAGGGCTGGGCGCGAAAGCGCCCGGCCTCTTGCCATTTTCGGTTTCACGCCCGACAGGGCGGCTGTAGCGCGAATTCAAACGCCTGACAAAGACGTCAGCCGTTTGAGTTTGAAGTTTTGTTTGTAATCGCGCCTTTTTGGCGCAAAGACTGATGAGGGTTCCGATGGCCTACTCGTTCACCGAGAAAAAGCGCATCCGCAAGGACTTCAGCAAGCTGAAGGAAACGCTGGAAATCCCGTACCTGCTGGCGACGCAGATCGACTCCTACAGGGATTTCCTGCAGGCCGAGATCCAGCCTGCCCGCCGCCGTGACGCGGGTCTGCAGGCTTCGTTCCGCTCCGTGTTCCCGATGGTGAGCTACAACAACGCCGCCGCCCTGGAGTTCGTGAAGTACCGTCTCGACGAGCCGGTGTTCGAAGAGAAGGAGTGCCGCGTGCGCGGCATGACCTATGCCGCGCCGCTGAAGGTGACGGTGCGCCTGGTGATCTTCGATCGCGAGTCCAAGGAGCGCAAGGTCAAGGACGTGCGAGAGCAGGAGGTCTACCTGGGCGAAGTTCCGCTCATGACCGGCCACGGTACTTTCATCATCAATGGCACCGAGCGCGTCGTGGTGTCGCAGCTGCACCGTTCGCCCGGCGTGTTCTTCGATCACGACAAGGGCAAGACCCACAGCTCGGGCAAGCTGCTCTACTCCGCCCGCATCATTCCGTACCGCGGTTCCTGGCTGGATTTCGAGTTCGACCCGAAGGACAACCTGTTCGCCCGTATCGACCGCCGCCGCAAGCTGCCGGTCACCATCGTGCTGCGTGCACTGGGCTACAACAACGAGCAGATGCTCGCGCTGTTCCACGAGCAGAACACCTTCCGCATGGAGAAGGAGGGCGCCAGCCTTGACCTGATCCCGGAACGCCTGAAGGGCGAGAAGGCCCAGTTCGACATCGTCGCCGACGGCAAGACGCTGGTCGAAGAGAGCAAGCTGATCACCGCTCGCCACATCAAGATGATCGCCGAGGCTGGCCTGAAGCGCCTGTCCGTGCCCGACAGCTACCTGGTTGGCAAGATCATCGCGCGTGACCTGGTGGACGGCAGCTCGGGCGAAGTGCTGGCCGCGGCCAACACCGAGATCACCGAGCAGCTGCTGCCCAAGCTGCGCGCAGCCGGCGTCAAGGAGATCCCGGCCCTCTACGTCAACGACGTGGACAAGGGTCCGTACATCTCCACCACGCTGAACATCGATCCGACCAAGACCAAGCTGGAAGCCCTGGTCGAGATCTACCGCATGATGCGCCCCGGCGAGCCGCCGACCAAGGAAGCGGCCGAGGCCCTGTTCCACGGCATGTTCTTCTCGCCCGAGAAGTACGACCTGTCGGCCGTGGGCCGCATGAAGTTCAACCGCCGCCTGCGCCGTGACACCGTCGAAGGCCCGGGCGTGGTCTATGACGGCGAGCTGTTCGCCAAGCTCAACGACGAAAACGCCAAGAAGCTGGCCGCGCAGTTCGGCAAGGACAAGTCCGACATCGTCGACGTGGTGCGCGAGATCATCGCCATCCGCAACGGCGAGCAGCAGACCGACGATATCGACCACCTCGGCAACCGCCGCATCCGTGCGGTGGGCGAGATGACCGAGAACGTCTTCCGCACCGGCCTGGTGCGCGTCGAGCGCGCCGTGCGCGAGCGCCTGGCGCTGGCCGAGGCCGAGAACCTGACGCCGCAGGACCTGATCAACGCCAAGCCCGTTTCGGCCGCGATCAAGGAGTTCTTCGGTTCGTCGCAGCTGTCGCAGTTCATGGACCAGAACAACCCGCTGTCGGAGGTCACGCACAAGCGTCGCGTGTCCGCCCTCGGCCCGGGCGGCCTGACGCGCGAGCGCGCCGGCTTCGAAGTCCGCGACGTGCACCCGACCCACTACGGTCGCGTCTGCCCGATCGAAACCCCTGAAGGCCCGAACATCGGCCTGATCAACTCGCTGGCCTGCTACGCCCGCACCAACGAGTACGGCTTCCTCGAGACCGCCTACCGCAAGGTGGTGGACGGCAAGGTCACCGACCAGGTCGAATACCTGTCGGCGATCGAAGAAGGCCGCTACGTCATCGCCCAGGCGAACTCGGAGCTCAACGCCAAGAACCAGTTCTCCGCCGAGCTGGTATCGGTGCGCTTCCAGAACGAATTCACCATGATGGCACCGGACAAGGTCCAGTACATGGACGTGTCGCCGCGCCAGATCGTGTCGGTCGCCGCCGCGCTGATCCCGTTCCTGGAGCACGACGACGCCAACCGCGCCCTGATGGGCTCGAACATGCAGCGCCAGGCTGTCCCGACGCTGCGCGCCGACAAGCCGCTGGTCGGCACCGGCATCGAGCGCCGCGTGGCTGTCGACTCCGGCAACGCCATCCAGGCGCGCCGTGGGGGCCTGGTCGAGAAGGTCGACGCCGGCCGCGTGGTGATCCGCGTGAACGACGACGAGACCATCGCCGGCGAAGCGGGCGTAGACATCTACAACTTCGTCAAGTACGTCCGCTCCAACCAGAACACCTGCATCAACCAGAAGCCGATCGTGAAGCCGGGTGACGTCGTCGCCCGCGGTGACGTGATCGCCGACGGTCCCTCGACCGACCTGGGCGAGCTGGCGCTGGGCCAGAACATGCTGATCGCGTTCATGCCCTGGAACGGCTACAACTTCGAGGACTCGATCCTGATCTCGGAGCGCGTCGTCGAGGAAGATCGCTTCACCACGATCCACATCGAAGAGCTGACCTGCGTCGCCCGCGAAACCAAGCTGGGGCCCGAGGAAATCACCGCCGACATCCCGAACGTCAACGAAGCCGCCCTGCGCAAGCTGGATGAAGCCGGCATCGTCTACATCGGCGCCGAGGTCAAGGCCGGCGACCTGCTGTGCGGCAAGGTCACCCCCAAGGGCGAGACCCAGCTGACGCCGGAAGAGAAGCTGCTGCGCGCGATCTTCGGCGAGAAGGCCAGCGACGTGAAGGACACCTCGCTGCGCGTGCCGGCCGGCATGGACGGCACCGTGATCGACGTGCGCGTCTTCACCCGCGAGGGTGTCAAGAAGGACAAGCGCGCCCTGGCGATCGAGGAGGCCGAGCTGGCTTCCGTGCGCAAGGACCTGAACGACCAGCAGCGCATCTTCGAGGACGACATCTACGATCGTCTGCGCAAGATCCTGCTGAACAAGACCGCCGACGGCGGTCCCAACAAGCTGAAGAAGGGCGAGAAGGTCACTGCGGCCTACCTGGACGGCATCGAGCGCGACAAGTGGTTCGAGATCCGCCTGCAGGAGGACGAGGTCCAGAACCAGCTGGAAGGCGCCGCCAAGCAGCTCAAGGACATGCGCTCGGAGTTCGACAAGCGCTACGAGAACAAGAAGCGCAAGATCACCGCCGGCGACGAGCTGTCCCCGGGCGTGCTGAAGATGGTCAAGGTCTACCTGGCCGTGAAGCGTCGCATCCAGCCGGGTGACAAGATGGCCGGCCGCCACGGCAACAAGGGCGTGATCTCGCAGATCGTGCCGGTCGAGGACATGCCGCACATGGATGACGGCACCCCGGTCGACATCGTGCTGAACCCGCTGGGCGTGCCTTCGCGCATGAACATCGGCCAGCTGCTCGAGGTTCACCTGGGCTGGGCGTCCAAGGGCATCGGCAAGAAAATCGACGAGATGCTCAAGCAGCAGAAGGCCGTGGCCGAGCTGCGCAAGTTCCTCGACAAGGTCTACAACACGACCGGCAAGGGCGTGCAGGCCGTCGAGATCGACAGCTTCTCGGACGAGGAGATCGTCAACCTGGCGCGCAACCTCGTCGGCGGCGTGCCGATGGCGACCCCGGTGTTCGACGGCGCCTCGGAAGAAGAGCTGAAGGACATGCTGGAGCTGGCGGGCATGCCGCGCAACGGCCAGTCCACCCTGACCGACGGACGCACCGGCGAGCAGTTCTCACGCCAGGTCACGGTCGGCTACATGTACATGCTGAAGCTGAACCACCTGGTCGACGACAAGATGCACGCCCGCTCGACCGGCCCGTACTCGCTCGTCACCCAGCAGCCGCTGGGTGGCAAGGCGCAGTTCGGCGGCCAGCGCTTCGGTGAAATGGAAGTCTGGGCGCTGGAAGCCTACGGTGCCGCGTACACGCTGCAGGAAATGCTGACGGTGAAGTCCGACGACACCAACGGCCGTACCCGCATGTACAAGGCCATCGTGGACGGCGATCACCGCATGCACGCCGGCATGCCGGAGTCGTTCAACGTGCTGGTCAAGGAAATCCGCTCGATCGGCCTGAACATCGAGCTGGAACAGAACCAGTAAGGCATCCGGACAGATATAGGAGTTACCCATGAAAGAACTGTTCAATCTGCTCCGCAACCCCGAGGAAGCCGAGGACTTCGACGCCATCAAGATCGGCCTGTCGTCGCCCGAGGTGATCCGTTCCTGGTCGTACGGCGAGGTCAAGAAGCCGGAAACGATCAACTACCGCACCTTCAAGCCGGAGCGCGACGGCCTGTTCTGCGCCAAGATCTTCGGGCCCATCAAGGACTACGAGTGCCTCTGCGGCAAGTACAAGCGCCTGAAGCACCGTGGCGTGGTCTGCGAGAAGTGCGGCGTCGAAGTCACCGTGACCAAGGTGCGCCGTGAGCGCATGGGCCACATCGACCTGGCCTCGCCGGTCGCCCATATCTGGTTCCTGAAGTCGCTGCCGAGCCGTATCGGCCTGCTGCTGGACATGCCGCTGCGCGCCATCGAGCGCGTGCTGTACTTCGAAGCGCACATCGTCGTCGATCCGGGCCTGACTCCTCTGGAGCGGGGCACGCTGCTGACCGAAGAGGACTACCTCAACAACGTCGAGCAGCACGGCGACGACTTCGACGCCCGCATGGGTGCCGAGGCCGTGCATGACCTGCTCAAGGGCATCGATCTGCAGCGCGAAGCGATCCGCCTGCGCGAGGAGTTGGCCGGCACCACGTCGGAAACCAAGCTCAAGAAGCTCGGCAAGCGCCTCAAGCTGATCGAATACTTCATCTCCTCGGGCAACCGTCCGGAGTGGATGATCCTGACCGTGCTGCCGGTGCTGCCGCCGGACCTGCGTCCGCTGGTGCCGCTGGACGGCGGCCGCTTCGCGACGTCGGACCTCAACGACCTGTACCGCCGCGTCATCAACCGCAACAACCGCCTCAAGCGCCTGCTCGAGCTGACCGCACCGGACATCATCGTCCGTAACGAAAAGCGCATGCTGCAGGAGTCGGTGGACGCCCTGATCGACAACGGCCGCCGCGGCCGTGCGATCACCGGCACCAACAAGCGCCCGCTCAAGTCGCTCGCCGACATGATCAAGGGCAAGCAGGGCCGCTTCCGCCAGAACCTCCTGGGCAAGCGCGTCGACTACTCCGGCCGTTCGGTCATCGTGGTCGGCCCGACGCTGAAGCTGCACCAGTGCGGCCTGCCGAAGAAGATGGCGCTCGAGCTGTTCAAGCCCTTCGTGTTCAGCCGCCTGCAGCGCCTGGGCATCGCCACCACCATCAAGGCGGCGAAGAAGATGGTGGAGCGCGAGGAGCCGGTGGTCTGGGACGCGCTGGAAGAGTGCATCAAGGAGCACCCGGTGTTGCTGAACCGCGCGCCGACCCTGCACCGTCTGGGCATCCAGGCCTTCGAGCCGATCCTGATCGAAGGCAAGGCCATCAACCTGCACCCGCTGGTCTGCACGGCGTTCAACGCCGACTTCGACGGCGACCAGATGGCCGTGCACGTGCCGCTGTCGCTCGAAGCGCAGATCGAAGCCCGCGTGCTGATGATGTCGACCAACAACATCCTGTCGCCGGCGTCGGGTGATCCGATCATCGTGCCGTCGCAGGACGTCATCCTCGGCCTGTACTGGCTGTCGCGTGAGCGCGTCAACGCCAAGGGTGAGGGCATGGTGCTGTCCGACGTGTCGGAAGTGCATCGCGCCTACGAGAACGGCGAGCTCGACCTGCAGGCCAAGATCAAGGTCCGCCTGAAGGACGTCACCGAGGCCGGCGAGAAGATCACCCACATCGTCGACACGACGACGGGCCGCGCCCTGCTGTCCGACATCCTGCCGGAGACCATCCCGTTCTCGGTCATCAACAAGACCCTGACGAAGAAGGAAATCGGCCGCATCATCAACTACGTGTACCGCAAGGCCGGCACCAAGGACACGGTCGTGTTCGCCGACCAGATCATGTACACGGGCTTCCGCATGTCGACCAAGGCCGGCATCTCCTTCTGCCTCGATGACATCATCGTGCCGGAAGAGAAGGCCCACATCCTCGAAGCCGCCGAGACCAAGGTCAAGGAAGTCGACACCGAGTACAACCAGGGCCTGACCACCCAGGGCGAGCGCAAGAACCGCGTCATCGACATCTGGTCGCGCGCCAACGACGACATCTCCAAGGCGATGATGGTGCGTATCGGCAGCGAAGCGGTGAAGACCCGCGACGGCAAGGACGCCAAGCAGCCGTCGTTCAACTCCGTGTTCATGATGGCCGACTCCGGCGCCCGTGGTAGCCAGGCGCAGATCCGCCAGCTGGCCGGCATGCGCGGCCTGATGGCCAAGCCGGACGGCTCGATCATCGAGACGCCGATCACCGCGAACTTCCGCGAGGGTCTGAACGTCCTGCAGTACTTCATCTCCACCCACGGTGCCCGTAAGGGTCTCGCGGATACCGCGCTCAAGACCGCCAACTCGGGCTACCTGACCCGCCGTCTGGTGGACGTGGCGCAGGACATGGTCGTCACCGGCCAGGACTGCGGCACCGAGCATGGCCTGCTGATGATGCCGATCGTGGAAGGTGGCGACATCCTCGAGCCGTTGCGCGACCGCGTGCTGGGCCGAGTGGTGCTGCGCGATGTCTACAAGCCGGGCGGCGACGATGAAGTCGTCATCCCGCAGGGCACCATGATCGACGAGCACTGGGCCGACACGCTGGAAAAGAACAGCGTCGACGAGGTCTGGGTCCGTTCGCCGATCACCTGCGAGCTGCCCTTCGGCGTCTGCGGCAAGTGCTACGGCCGCGACTTGGCCCGTGGCCACATCGTCAACATCGGCGAAGCGGTCGGCGTCATCGCCGCCCAGTCGATCGGCGAACCGGGCACGCAGCTGACCATGCGTACCTTCCACGTCGGTGGTGCCGCTTCCCGTGCGGCCTCCAAGGACGGCGTGGACGCGCGTGCCGCCGGCACCGCGCGCCTGCACAACATCAAGACCGTCACCAACAAGGACGGCCTGCTGGTGGCCGTGTCGCGTTCCGGTGAAATCGGCGTGATCGATGCCCAGGGCCGTGAGCGCGAGCGCTACAAGATCCCCTACGGCGCCACCATCGTGGTGCGCGACGGCGAGGAGCTCAAGGCCGGCCAGCGCCTGGCCAAGTGGGATCCGCACACCCATCCGATCATCACCGAGCTGTCGGGCTTCGCGAAGTTCCAGGACTTCCAGGAAGGCATGACGGTGACCCGCGAGACCGACCCGCTGACGGGCATGGCCACGCTGGTCATCACCGACGCCAAGTCGCGTGGTTCGGCGGGCAAGGACATGAAGCCGACCATCATGCTGGTCGATGTCAAGGGCAAGCAGCTGAGCTTCCCGGGCACCGACATCCCGGCGGCCTACACCCTGCCGCCGAAGGCGATCATCACGGTCGAGGACGGCGACGAGGTCACGGTGGGCGGCGTCATCGCCCGCATTCCGCAGGAAGCCTCCAAGTCGCGCGACATCACCGGTGGTCTGCCGCGCGTCGCCGACCTGTTCGAGGCCCGCAAGCCGAAGGAACCGGCGGTCCTGGCCGAGGCCAGCGGCACCATCAAGTTCGGTCCGGGCACCAAGGGCAAGCAGCGCATCAAGATCGTCCAGGCCGACGGCGAAGAAGTCGAGATCCTGGTGCCGAAGTGGGTGGAAATCCGCGTCTTCGAAGGTGAATTCGTCGAAAAGGGCGAAATCATTTCCGACGGCGAGCCGAGCCCGCATGACATCCTGCGCCTGCAGGGCGTCACCGCGCTGGCGAACTACCTCGTCAAGGAAATCCAGGACGTCTACCGCCTGCAGGGCGTGAAGATCAACGACAAGCACATCGAGACGATCATCCGCCAGATGCTGCGCAAGGTGGAGATCACGGAGACGGGCGACACCCGCTTCCTCACCGGCGAACAGGTCGAGATCTTCCACGTGCTGGCCGAGAACAAGAAGGTCACCGGCACCGGCGGCCGCCAGTCCAACTTCGAGCGCCAACTGCTGGGCATCACCAAGGCCTCGCTGTCGACCGAGTCGTTCATCTCGGCGGCTTCGTTCCAGGAAACCACCCGCGTCCTCACCGAGGCCTCGGTCCGCGGTTCCCGCGACGAGCTGCGCGGCCTGAAGGAGAACGTCATCGTCGGCCGCCTGATCCCGGCCGGTACGGGCCTGGCCTACCACGAGCAGCGCCGCAAGGCGCGTGGCGGCAGCCTGCTGGCCGACCTCCAAGCGGCGGCGCTGAACAGCACCGGCAGCTTCGAGGCCAATGCCGGCGATCGCCTGGCCGCTCGCGTCAGCGCGGCCATGGAAGACGAAGAGGCCGAGGGCAGCACGGCGGACCGTACGGGCGCCGAGGACGAAGAGTCTTCAGAGGATTGAAACCCGGCCGGTTCCGGCCGTGCTTCACGGAAAAGCCCCGCTTCTCGCGGGGCTTTTCCGTCAGCCGGGCAGGGAACCCAAGGCGACAGTCCGTGATTAAAGATTGAGCTTTACTGCTTTATATAACTGTTTGTAACCAGTACCGCAGCATTGCCGTAAAGGGCGCGCAACAAGCTCCCCACGGTGTTGACAAGTGCCTGTTTTGACTCCCCTTAAAGGGTTGACACTGCAGGGCCGCCTGTCTATGATGCGCCCCCTTTCCCCGACGGGCCTCCGACTGTGGCCCGTCTTTTCTTTGTCAAGCCGGGAAGTACCAACGTGCCAACGATCAACCAGCTAGTGCGCAAGGGCCGCTCCACCCTGGAGACCAAGTCCAAAGTGCCTGCGCTCACGGGCTCGCCGCAGAAGCGCGGCGTCTGCACCCGCGTCTACACCACGACCCCCAAGAAGCCGAACTCGGCTCTCCGTAAGGTCTGCAAGGTGCGCCTCACCAACGGGTTCGAGGTCATCTCCTACATCGGCGGCGAAGGTCACAACCTTCAGGAACACTCCGTCGTGATGATCCGCGGCGGCCGTGTGAAAGATCTTCCCGGTGTGCGCTACCACACCGTTCGCGGCACCCTGGACTGCGCTGGCATCGACAAGCGTCGCCAGAGCCGTTCGAAGTACGGCGCCAAGCGTCCCAAGGCCGGTGCTGCTCCGGCGGCCGGCAAGAAGAAGTAAAGACGGGCTCAGGCCCGAGTAAGGAGCGGATTCTCCGCTCCTGAAGACCCACACAGGAATCAGATATGTCGCGTCGTCGCAAGCCGGAAATCCGCAAGGTTCTTCCCGACCCGAAGTACAAGTCCCAGATGCTGTCCAAGTTCATCAACATGGTGATGGAAGACGGCAAGAAGGCCGTGGCCGAGAAGATCGTCTACGGTGCGATCGACCAGGTCATCGCCAAGAAGAAGGTGACCGAGCCCGTCGAGTTCATCCAGAACGCCTTCGACAACGTCGCCCCGACGGTCGAGGTCAAGTCCCGCCGCGTCGGCGGCGCGACCTACCAGGTCCCGGTTGAAGTGCGCGCCACCCGCCGCACCACGCTGGCGATGCGTTGGATCCTCGACGCCGCCGGCAACCGCGGCGAGAAGGGCATGGTCGACCGCCTGGCCGGCGAGTTGATCGATGCCGTCGAGCACCGTGGCGCCGCCGTGAAGAAGCGCGAAGACACGCACCGCATGGCCGAGGCCAACAAGGCCTTCGCACACTTCCGCTGGTAAGCCTGACCCCCATCCTTTAGGAACTCCGAGCTTCTCATGGCACGCACTACGCCCATCGAGCGTTATCGCAACATCGGTATCTCCGCGCACATCGACGCGGGCAAGACCACCACCACCGAGCGCGTGCTGTTCTACACCGGCGTCAACCACAAGATCGGCGAGGTGCATAACGGCGCCGCGACGATGGACTGGATGGAGCAGGAGCAGGAGCGCGGCATCACGATCACCTCCGCTGCGACCACGACGTTCTGGAAAGGCATGGCCAACCAGTTCGACCAGCATCGCATCAACATCATCGACACCCCTGGCCACGTCGACTTCACCATCGAAGTCGAGCGTTCCATGCGCGTGCTCGATGGCGCCTGCATGCTGTACTGCGCCGTGGGTGGCGTGCAGCCGCAGTCGGAGACCGTGTGGCGCCAGGCCACGAAGTACAAGGTTCCGCGCCTCGCGTTCGTCAACAAGATGGACCGCACCGGCGCTGACTTCTTCAAGGTCGTCAAGCAGATCAAGGAAAAGCTCCGCGCCAACCCGGTGCCCATCCAGATCCCCATCGGCGCCGAGGACAAGTTCCAGGGCGTGGTCGATCTGGTCAAGATGAAAGCCATCATCTGGAGCGACGCCGACAAGGGCGTCACCTTCACCTACGGCGAAATCCCCGCCGACCTGGTCGAGACCGCCAAGAAGTGGCGTGAGAACATGGTCGAGGCGGCTGCCGAGGCCAGCGAAGAGCTGATGAACAAGTACCTCGAGAACGGCGACCTGGAAGAGGCCGAGCTCAAGCTCGCGCTGCGCCAGCGTACGCTCGCCCTCGAGATCTTCCCGATGCTCTGCGGCTCGGCCTTCAAGAACAAGGGTGTGCAGGCCATGCTCGACGCCGTCGTCGAGTACCTGCCGGCACCGACCGACGTCCCGTCGGTGGAAGCGCACGATGTCGAGGACTACGACAAGCTGATCGAGCGCAAGGCGCAGGACAGTGAGCCGTTCTCGGCCCTGGCGTTCAAGATCATGACCGACAAGTACGTCGGCGCGCTGACCTTCATCCGCGTCTACTCGGGCGTGCTGAAGCAGGGCGATGCCGTGTACAACTCGCGCAATGGCAAGACCGAGCGTATCGGCCGCCTCGTGCAGATGCACGCCAACGAGCAGCAGGCGATCACCGAAGTGCACGCCGGCGATATCGCTGCCTGCGTCGGCTTGAAGGATGTCTACACCGGCACCACGCTGGCCGATCAGGACAAGCCGGTCGTGCTCGAGCGCATGGTGTTCCCGGAGCCGGTCATCAGCCAGGCTGTCGAGCCGAAGACCAAGGCCGACCAGGAAAAGATGGGCATCGCCCTCGGCCGTCTGGCCCAGGAAGATCCATCCTTCCGCGTCAAGACCGACGAGGAAACCGGCCAGACCATCATGTCCGGCATGGGCGAACTGCACCTGGAAATCCTCGTTGACCGCATGAAGCGCGAGTACAACGTGGAAGCCAATGTCGGCGCTCCGCAGGTTGCCTACCGCGAGACCATCCGCAAGGCCGTCGAGCAGGAAGGCAAGTACGCCAAGCAGTCCGGCGGCAAGGGCCAGTTCGGCCACGTCTGGCTCAAGATCGAGCCGAACGAGACCGGCAAGGGCTACGAGTTCGTCAACGAGATCGTGGGCGGCGTCATCCCCAAGGAATTTATCCCGGCGGTGGACAAGGGCCTGCGCGACGCGATCAAGACGGGCGTGTTGGCCGGCTACCCGGTGGTGGACATCAAGATCTCGCTGACCGACGGTTCGTACCACGAAGTCGACTCGTCCGAAATCGCGTTCCGTGTCGCCGCGTCCATGGCGTTCAAGGACGGCTGCCAGAAGGCCAGCCCGGTCCTGCTCGAGCCGATCATGAGCGTCGAAGTGGAAACCCCGGAAGACTACACCGGCGACGTCATGGGCGACCTCAACCGTCGTCGCGGCGTCATCCTGGGCATGGAAGACAACTTCGGTGCCAAGGTGGTTTCCGCCGAGGTTCCTCTGGCCGAAATGTTCGGGTACTCGACCTCGCTGCGCTCCATGAGCCAGGGCCGTGCGACCTACACGATGGAATTCAAGAAGTACCAGGACGCTCCGCGCAATGTCCTGGAAGCACTGAACAAGAAGTAAGTTTCACACCACGAACGCTAGTCCGTAACGACATTTTCTAGGGTTAAGAGCAATGGCAAAGGAAAAATTCGAGCGCAAGAAGCCGCACGTGAACGTGGGCACGATCGGTCACGTTGACCACGGCAAGACCACGACGACGGCTGCTCTGACGAAGGTGTCTTCGGACAAGTTCGG
>NZ_JAUASX010000005.1 GCF_030345715.1 Solimonas sp. SE-A11 | reverse complement strand
ACGGTCATTCCCATTGCCCAGGCGACCCGATCCGTTGGCGCCAAAACCGTTCAGCTGGTTCAGCGAGGTGTTGAACAGACCCAGACCTTCGCCGCCCACGATTGCAACCATGTGTTTCCCCAGACAAGCAAGGCATCAAGCAGGCGGAATTTCGCCACGTTGATTGCTAATCCAAAGAAATCAGCAAAGCGTTAAGGGGAAAATATGTACTGAGGGTTAAACATATGAAAGCAATAACTTTAATGACGACGGCAGCGCACTCTAAGCAGTCGCCAAGGCAAAGCTATTCCGTTCCAAATCGATAAAAACAAAAAAGCCCCACTGGAAGTGGGGCTCCAAGAGCCCGCCACCGCTGCAAAGCAGCGGTGGCGGGACAGCACTTAGATCAGTTAGCGACGCGGCGTAGTGAAGTCGATCCACTGATACCAGAGACGCTTGCGGAGATCGTTGTCGTCCCTAGCAGGGTGCCGGCCGTAGCCAAGCCTCGGCTGCCTTCCGCATTGCTGATGGTGGCCGCACGAGTGTTGGACGAGGCCCAGGTAACCTGCGTTGTAAGCGGCAAGGAAAGTCCGCCTTCGAAAACGCCTTGAGCATTGAACTGCAGCGTTGCTCCCCGAGCAATCGTGGCATTGGCCGGTGTGACCGTGAGGCTTTGGAGCGAGGCTGCAATTCCCCGCGCCGACACGGTACCTGTAATGCCATTTAGATTGGCAATCACGGTAGTGGTCCCTGCCGAAACTGCCTTGGCCCAATTTGCGCTGCCATCGCGCGTCTCGAAGACAATGACGCCCGGATCCACGGTGCTCCAGGACACCTGTGAAGTGACCTCGCGCTCCACGCCGTCGGAGAACTGGCCGAAAGCCTGATACTGCCGTGCGAAGCCGATGGGCGTGCTGGCAGAAACCGGCGCAATGGTGATGCTCCTTAGGGCCGCAGGAACCACCGATAGCGGCGTGGTGCCCACCAGCGAAGAAGCGGCATGCACGGCTCGAATCGTCGTGGTCCCCGCCTCCTTGCCAAAGGCCAAGCCCTTGGTGTTAGTGCCGTTGCTGATCTCGGCAACAGCCGGCGTCGTGGATTCCCAAGTCACATCCTGCGTCAGGGTCTGAGCGCTACCGTCGGTGAAATGACCGGTCGCTGCCAACTGGATAGACAAGCCTGCGGTTACCGACGGATTTTCGGGCTCGATTGAAATCCTCACCATCACGGCAGCGGTCACCGTCAACGTGGCGGCACCGCTGATTTCACCCTGCACAGCCTCAATGGTGGCAGAACCCACCTTGAGGGTGGAAGCCAGACCGGCATCCACTGCGCCGTTGCCCACGATTGCAACGGTGGGATCACTGCTGCTCCAGGTCACTTCCGAGGTGAGGTTCCGAACGCTCGAATCGGAATACGTACCGGTCGCCTGGTATTGTTGCTTGAGACCCTTGGCCAATTCCTGGGTGTCCGGGGTCACCACAATCTTGCGCAGGACGGCCGGCGTCACTTCCAGCGAAGTGGAGCCTGAGATGGTGCCCGAACTGGCAGACACCGTCGCGGTGCCCACCGCCTGGCCGCTGGCGAGACCGCGCTCCCCATCCGCATTGCTGACAGTGACGCTGGTGGCTTCCGAGGAACTCCAGGTAACCGTGGTCGTGATGTCCACAGTGCTGTTATCCGTGAAGCTACCCATGGCCTTGAACTGCTGAGTGGTTCCCTTGGGGATGGCCGCCGCCGCCGGCGTGACCGCAATGGAGACCAGGGCGGCGTCAGTCACCGTCAGGGTCGTGCTGCCGTTAATGGTTGCGTGCGTGGCGGTGATGGTTACCGTCCCCTTGGCGACCGAGGTGGCCAGGCCAGCACTTCCAGCCGCGTTGCTCATCGAAGCAACCGCCGCATCGCTTGAGGACCAAGTCACCTGGGTGGTGAGGTTCTGCGTGCTGCCATCAGAGAAGCGACCCACCGCTTCATACTGCTGTTTCAGCCCCAGCGGAAGCGACTTGTTGACCGGCGCCACTTCGATGGCCGCCAGGGTGGCCGAAGTAATCGTCAGCAGGGTGGAGGCCGAAACCGCACCCTGCGTGGCCGACACGCCCGTGGTGCCGGCGGCAACACCCCGCGCCACGCCCTTGAGCGCGGCAGTGTTGCCGATTGTGGCGATGCTGGGATCGGCAGTATTCCAGGTCACATCGGCCGTGACATCACGACGCGTGCCGTCCGAGAACAGGCCAGTGGCCTGCAGGGGGAGGTCGAAACCAACTGCGAGCCGCGGGTTGGCCGGACTGATCTGGATGGAATTCAAGACGGCCGGTGTGACAGTAGCGGGGGTGCTCCCCTCTACGCCATCCACCGCGGCCTTGATGGTGACGCTGCCCAGAGCGCGGGCGGCAGCCAAGCCCTTGGAGCCTGCAGCGTTGCCGATCTCCAGTACGGCGGCGTCCGAAGACGTCCACACGACGCTCTCAGTCAGAGGCTGGGTGGTCGCGTCGCTGTACACGCCGGTCGCCGCGAACTGTTGGGTGCGCCCCACCGGGATATCGGCCGAAGCCGGCGTCACCTCAATCCGGGACAGCCGCGCAGGTGTCACCGTTAGTGCCGCCTTGACGCTGAAGCCGGAATAGTCAGCCTTGATTTCCGCTTCACCGACCTGCAGCGCTTGCGCCAGGCCAGCTGTGCCGGCGGCGTTGCTGACGGAGGCCACGCTGGCGCTGGACGAGCTCCAGGTTGCCGTACCGGTCACTGGTTGAGTGCTGTTATCGGTGAATACGGCCGTGGCGGTGAATTGCTGCAAGGTGCCCTTGGCGAGCGATGCGGTTGCCGGTGCCACCTCGATCCGGACCACCGCGGCCGGCGTGACCGTAAGATCGGCCTTGCCCGCAACTCCCTGGAAAGTAGCCGAAATCTCGCTGGAGCCCACCGCGACGCCCTGGGCAAGGCCCTTGGTGCCATCGGTATTGCCAATCGTGGCAACTGCGGGGGTGGCCGAGGCCCACGCCGCGGCGTCTGTCAGGTCTTGGGTGGTGGTATCGCTGAAAACACCCGTAGCCTCGAACTGCTGCGTAAGCCCCTTGGCCAGTTGAGCAGGCGACGGCGTGACGTCGATGCGCACTAGCGTAGCGGGCGATACGGTCAGGGCCGCCTGCGCAGTAAAGCCTGCGTGCGCCACGGAAATATCGGCCCGGCCGACGTTGACCGCCTGAACCAGCCCGGAACTGCCTGCCGCACTACTGACCGTAGCAACGGATGTGTCGGAAGAAGTCCACGCGCCCGTGGTGACGGGCTGCGTGCTGTTATCGGTATACACCGCCGTGGCCGTGAACTGACGCGAAGTCCCCTTGGCCAGCGTTGCGACTACCGGCGCGATCTCCACACGGGTGATCGCCGCTGCCGTGATCGTCAGAGAGGTCTGCCCTGTCACGTCCTGGAAGCTGGCACGAATGTCGGTGCTGCCAACTGCCAGAGCTTCGGCAAGCCCCTTGCTGGCGGGGGCGTTGCTGACGCTGGCCACGGAAGTGAGCGATGAACTCCACGTTGCCGTGCTGGTAACGTTCTGGTTGCTGTTGTCGGTGAAGACCGCGGTCGCCGTGAATTGGCGGGTCAGGCCTTTGGCGATCGACGGGGCCGCTGGCGTCACCTCGACGCGCACAACCGTAGCGGGGGTCACCTGCAACGGCACGGTCGCGCTGCTACCCTGATAGCTGGCCTTGATATTGGTGGTCCCCACCGACTGGGCTTGAGCACGGCCCGAGGAACCGGCGGCATTGCTGATTGTGGCTACTGCCGGAGCAGACGACTCCCAGACGGCCGAAGCAGTCACGTCCTGAACCGTATCGTCAGTGAAAACTGCGGCAGCCTGGAATGGCTGGCTGGTGCCCTTCGCGATCGATGCTGCCGTCGGCGAAATCTCGACGTGAACAACCTGCGCTGCGGTCACTGTTACGCTGGCATTGCCCGTGACGCCCATGTACTGAGCGCTAATGGTAGCGGAAGCCACGGCGAGGGCCTTCGCTACGCCCTTGGTTGCCGTCTCATTACCGACTGTCACGTTGGCGGCGGCAGATGAGGTCCAGGAAGCATCGGCCGTCACGTCAACCGTGGTGGCATCGGAATAGATCGCCGTTGCCTTGAGAGCACGGCTGCTGCCCTTGGCTAGTGTTAGCGCAGCGGGCGCCACGTCCACACGCTGCAGCACTGCCGGTGTAACCGTGATGTCGGCGGAGGCGCTGCGTCCCTGGAAAGCCACGTCCACGCGGGCTGTTCCTGCCGCCAGGCCGGAGACGCGGCCCTTGCTGGCGCCACTATTGCCGACCGCCGCCGTCGCAGGTGCTGAGGAGCTCCAGGCCGCGTCGACAGTGACATTTGCGGTGGTGTCATCGGTGAATGTGGCGGTCGCCACCAGCGCCTGTTCAGTACCCTTGGCGAGCGAAAGACTTGCCGGCGTCAGGTCGATGCGGACGGCCTGGGCAGGGGTCACGGTCAGCGTCGTGGCGCCAGTCACGCCGTCCATGGAGGCGCTGATTCGAGCGGTACCCACCTGCAAGCCGCGCACGCGCCCTTTAATAGTCAGGGCATCTACCGTCGCCACGGAGGGGGTCAGCGACTGCCAAATTACTTTGTCCGTGACGTCGGACTTAGTGCCGTTGGAATAGATCGCCTGTGCCGTCAACTGCTGGGAAACGCCCTTAGCGAGAGATGGGGTCGCCGGCTCGATTTCGATACGGGTCAACGACGGAGAGCTACCTCCCCCGCCTCCACCGCAGGCTGTGATCACCGATGCAAAAAGCACGAACAGGCACAGCCGAACCAGCGACTCACAGAGATTACGCACGATTCCCCCCAGAGGAATATCCGTCATTTGCAACTTTGATTTAGGCTCAAATTGTCACGAGAGAGGCAGAACGCCTCCCATGGTCCGGGCCGTATTGAATTCGCGCCGCGGCCAGCAAGCCGCTCCGCGCAACCGCACCTTGTATTTCATCTCATCTCGCGTGGCCGGCGCAAGCGCGAGTTCGCAGCTATCGCCTGAGCCGAGGACAAAATCTTCCGACAGCCAAACCTGACGAGTGAATCAGGTTGAAAAGGACACTACGGGCAGAGCTTTCCCCAACTGGCCGAAAACGATTAACGTAGTCTTGCCCGGCCGGAACTGGTACGGCCAGAGTTTCCTAGACACTTAGTTGCCGGTTAGCGCGTAGCGCCTTTCAAACTCTACCGGTGATACACCGCCAGCGGAACCATGCCGACGGATCGGGTTGTAGAACATCACGATGTAGTCGAACAGGTCTGACGTCGCTGCGGCCCGTGTCGGATAGATCCGCCGCTTGATCCGCTCCTTCTTCAATGCGCTGAAGAAGCTCTCGGCCACGGCGTTGTCGTGACAGTTCCCGCGACGACTCATGCTTGGCTGCATCCGGTACACCTTCAGGAGCGATTGCCAGTCGCTGCTGGTGAACTGGGCGGATTCAATCGGTCATCGCAACACCCCGACATAGGAGGGGTGTTGAGTGGGACGACAACGAGGTTGGATAGCGGAGCGAACAGGGCGACCGCGCGTGGTTCAGCGGGAGGCCGTGATCGCGTTCTGGGAACGCATCGCGGAGGGCTTCTCAAGCGAGGATGCGGCAGCGGCGAGCGGCGTGTCGCAGCCAGTGGGCACTCGCTGGTTTCGCGAACCTGGCGGGATGCCACCCATCAGCCTCACACCACATTCGGGGCGCTACCTGTCGTTTGAAGAACGAGAGGAGATCGCGCTGTTGACCGCCCAGGAACTCGGAGTTCGCGAGATTGCTCGCCGTCTTGACCGATCACCGTCGACAATCTCCCGCGAGCTTCGGCGCAATGCGGAAACGCGCGGCGGAACATTGCGGTATCGGGCAACGGTTGCGCAGTGGAAGGCGGAACGAGCTGCCAAGCGTCCAAAGACAGCCGTGCTCGCCGTCAACGACCAGCTGCGGGCCTACGTGCAGGATCGGCTCGCCGGCACCATCGTGAACGACAAGCGCAGACCGCTTCCCGGGCCGATCGTACCATGGACGGGCAGGCGTCACGGTCGCAGAGCGGACCGACGCTGGGGGAATTGTTGGAGCCCGGAACAGATCAGCTGCAGGTTGAGTGTCGATTTCCCGCATGATCCGTCAATGCGAATATCTCATGAGGCCATCTACCAGGCGCTCTACGTCCAAGGAAGAGGCGCCCTGCGACGCGAGCTGTCCGCCTGCGTTCGCACTGGTCGCGTGCTACGGATCCCGCGCGCAAGGAGGCAGCAGCACGGGAAGCACTATCTCACCCCCGAAGTAATGATCGGTGAGCGGCCGGCGGAGATTGCCGACCGCGCAATACCAGGCCATTGGGAAGGCGATCTGATCATTGGGCTGAACAGCTCCGCGATTGGCACGCTGGTGGAACGAACCACGCGATTCACCATGCTGCTGCACCTACCACCTATGGCAGAGCACGTCCGCGGAGCCTACGTGAAAAACGGCCCGGCGTTGGGCGGACGTGGAGCCGAAGCGGTCCGAGACGCTATCGCCTCAAAGATCACCACACTACCTGAGCAGTTCCGCAAATCGCTGACCTGGGGTCAGGGAGCCGAGATGGCTCAACACGCACAACTGCGAGTAGAAACGGGTCTGGCGATTTACTTCTGCGATCCACGCAGTCCTTGGCAGCGCGGCACCAACGAGAACACTAACGGACTGCTACGTCAGTACTTTCCCAAAGGCACTGACATCGGCAGGTACTCGGCACGCGAACTCGACGCGATCGCTGCCACCTTGAATCACAGGCCTCGTAAGACACTTGAGTGGAGGACGCCGGCCGAGGCGCTCAATGAACTACTATCGGCACCACGACGCCGAACACGCGTTGCGACGACCCCTTGAACCCGGGGCGGCTTTTTTAGGATGTCGCGCTCTTCGGTGACCCGCTTGAGCTCGGCCTTGAGCCGGCGCACCTCGGCCGAATCGTCGGCCGGCAACGCTGCCGGGCTGGTACCGGCGGCCTTCCTGGCGCTTTGCACCCAGCCGTACAGGGTGTGCTTGGGAACCCCGATCCGCGCGGCCACGTCCACCACCGTGAAGCCGCGCTCGATCACCTGCTTTACCGCTTCGCTCTTGAACTCATCCGTGTACTGCCGATTGCTGCTCATAAACACCTCGGTCTTTGCCATCAATTATGGCAACTCGGATGTCTACGAAAAGCTGGCCGTACCAGGCCACGCCGCTGCCGCGTGCAAAAACGTTATGGGTTCCCATCGGTCAGCTCCAGGGTTTGCCGCAAGGCGGCGTCGATGCGGGCCAGGGCGGCGAGCAGTTCGGTTGGCTGTGGGTACAAGTCAGGTGCATCTGCCAGGGCGTCGGCGATCTGGCGCAGCTGGTTGCCAGCGAGCACGGCAGCGCGGGTCAGCTCGGCGGCCTGCGGGTGCAGCGGGCGCTCGCGGACCAGGCGACGGCGCGGGGCGACGGCCTCGCCGTCCACCGCCAGCTGCCGCAGCCAGACGGCCAGCGGCTCGTCGCCGGCACGGGCGCGCGCACGCTCAAGCTCTTCGGCGCTAAGCCGGAGCTTGAGGACGTGGGCGCGCACGGCGGCCATGCGCTTTTAGCCGGCCTCCGGCCGGCTGGGGGGCTGTCGGGGGCTTCGCCCCTGACCCAGTCCAGGTGGGCCCGGAGGGCCCGCCTGTGTGCTGGCTTCCGGAACGAAGGGACGGGCCAGGCCCTGCACCACGGCCACCCGCTCCGAGCGCCAGCGAGCCAGCCAGGCCGGGACGCCGGGGCAAGGGTCAGGGTGGAAGCCACGACCAGGGGCCGGATAGCAGGCCGCGGCGCCGGGAAGCGCGGCGGCAAGCAACAGACCAGGCGGCGGCGGGAGCGCGGCCGCTCGACTGCAAGCAAGGGTAAGGGTGTCGCCCATGTTTCCTCCAGGGAGCGACACCTAATCTATGCCACGACTATCTCCCGATGCGCGAATGCGGCGCCAGGCCAAAACGCGGCTGCGCGGGATCTGGGGGCTGGATAGATTCCGGGGGACCCGGAAACGAAAAACCCCCGCCAGGGGCGGGGGTTGGGAGAAGGCTCAGGCAGAGGTGTACCCGAACTCTGCCGCTCAATTCCTACTTGTCCAGAAAGACCTCTATGCTCACTGCACCGGTCCTACGATCTACTCGGGCTCGGCTGATCACCCTTGCATCTAAGGGTCGCTCGGATGGCACATAAATCTCGAATACACCTTCGTTCTCAACTTCAAATTTTCCCAAGGTCCAACTGGCCTGCTCGTCTTTCGATGGGGATGGATACTTGCTTAACTCCCGACGCGTGGCATCCCTTGCGATTGGCTCCATTTCATCCAAGCTCAGCAACTTACTCTTCACTGCCATGGTTTCCATCCATTCAAGCTATCGCCATACGGTGTGAACATACCTCGTTGACCCATTGAATTGAAAATGGCGCTTTGCCGTCCCCCCATCGCACCAAGCACTGCTTGATCACCAAGTGAGGAACGCAGCACCCCAAATTCATATCCCGGATGTGTATGCGCAGACCAGCGCCACCCTTGGCTTGCCAATTGCGAGCCCATATCAGGAGTGATTGGAACCGATGTCGCATCCCCCCGGAAAATTAGTCTTCGGCCGCCGGTCGAAAACATGGCGAACTCGTCTCCAGTAGCTGCGGTTAGTGCAGCCAAATCCTGTTGCCCAAATGACTTATGAACAATGGCGCTAGACCCAAACTCTTGCAACTGTTCCAGAACCCCGGATTGACGCGAACTGAGCGCGCCAAATCCTCGGGAAATGGCAGCAGGGTTGCCCGTGGCCGCATTTGCGGCAATCGTCAGCTCTCCCCCGATTCCGCTTGTCTGTTTCAGAATTCCCACACCTCCGCTTTCCGCGGCCAGGGTCCCCGCCGATCCAGTGCGTGAGGCTGGGCCAAAGCCTCCGGCAGCGAGCATCGCAACCTCACCCAATCCACGGCCGCCCAGTCGGAAAGCTTCGAAAGTGTCGCCCGCTTGGTGCGCGTCTTTCATCGCGCCGATATAGCCGCTAACTCCTCGACCGATCTGGCCTAACGGATCATTACCCAAGAATTCAACAAAGCCGCCGACACCCGCACCCAAAGCTTCCGTGTGCGGTGCAAACGTATCGTTCCCGAACTGACGCGCCACAGCATCAAGCCCTGCCCCGCCCAGTGTCCTTACAGTTGACACAGCGCCCGTGATGGCATTCCACTCCGCTTGCGCCACCCCAATACCTATGCCGTAGGTGGCTAGTGCAGCTGCGCTGGGAGCCACAAAGTCTTGGTCGTAGTAAGCGGGGTTGTCCCTGCTGGGAATCCAGGTCGTATCGCCCTCCACGGTTGCAATAAGGGCTGGGCTCTCCGGGCGAGCATCGGGCGCATAGGCATAGCCATCTTCCCAAACGTCGTCACTCCGTGGAGAGTCCGTACCCGCCAGGAAAGCTTCGCGCCGCGCGTCCCGCATCCGCTGAAGAGCTGCTCCAGACGTCATCCCCTCGCCTCCGGGAGCAGCACTACCGCCTGCGGCCAGAGAGGGCAAGCCCGCCGCCTCTTGAGCCACCATCGTCGCCGTGTACTCGTCCATGCCATTGGCAACCGCCCGCTGGTACGTCTCGGCCCCTTCCTTTCCGAGCGCCTGCACCTCGGCGGGTATCGCACCCGAGCGGGGCTTCATGCTGCTAACGATGGAATTCCCCAGCGCATTGCCAAATCCGTCTGCTGCGATCTGCTCCATCCCTACCTTGCCGCCGCCCTCCAAGGCAATCTCAATCACCCGCCCGGTGGTGTCGATCGCAATGTTGTTCAATGTTTGGGCGGCAAGTTCAGAGACTGTGCCCGAACCCATCTCCTTGCTTAGCCAGTCGTTCACCGCGCCGCTGGTTTTCTTATAGGGTCCAGTCTTGCCCATACCGCCCATTACGGCTGCGGCGGCAACCTGGTTCCAGCTAAAGTGGTCCAGCATGCCCATGCTGCGAGCAGTAGCTTGCCCAGCAATGGAGTTCATGGCGCCCTGCACCATGCCCCGCCCAACGCCATCCGCATTCTTCAAGAAGTCCAGGGGACCGTACCCGCCCGCCCAGTTCAACATCCGCCCAATCCCTGCACCCAGACCCGCGGTCAGGCCGGCAAGGCCCACTTGCTTCAGGGAGAAGTCCTCCTGCGCTCCCAAGGCCATGGCCGTGAGCTGGCCCATAGCGGAGCCCACCGCACCACCCACCGCGGCTGAGACTAAGATACTGCCTGTAGTGCCCAGCACGCCGCCAGTAAGGCCTGCTCCTCCCATCATGATGCTGCTGCCCAAGCCGCCGACAGTGCCGATGCTGGTGCTACCCAATTGCAGCACGGTACCCATGGCGCCCGCGGTGTAGACCGCCGCGACGACGGTAACGGCCACCACAAGGATGGTGACGAGAGTGTTGCAATCCTTAGGCGGCTTCTGTGTCGGCGTGAGGTTACCGACAGCATCGCCTGCGTTGTAGGGCTGGAAGGTGTCCTGGTTGTTGTGAAGATTGCTGACGCGGTTGGGAATACTCAGCGTCATGCCGTGAACCAGATCGGCGTCGCCACCCAGGCCATTGGCGTCGGCAATCAGGTACCAGAGGCTGGCATCACCATAAACGGACTGCGAAATGCCCTGCAGTGTGTCGCCCTCGTTTACCCTGTAAACACTGGGGCTACTGGCCGGGAACTGATCTGAGATTGGTTGGTAGTTATAGTCGAACAAATCATCCGCGATAGTTCCGGCGCTCGCCATGAGCACCCCGCTACTGAACAGGTAGCGTTGGATATAGTTTCCATTGACAGCCCCTACGACTGTGGCAGCCCACGAGCCGCTTTTTGGCTTATCCAACCGCCGCAGAATACGACCTTGCGGATCGACAACGAAGTATCTCTGTGGTCTGGCGTTGTAGCTGTCGTTCAGAGACCCCGTATTGTCATTTGCATCGAAGTCGACGGTAGTTCGACCCTTTACGCTGCCGCCCGAATCACGGACGACGATTTCCTTGACCTTCTTGCTGTCGAAAGATGCGTAGTCATAGGTGTACTTACGCAGCGGGACATCACCTGGACCATCTACGTCGTAGTGAACGACGTTGCCAGCCTTGTCGTACCAGCCGAGGGTATGGCGGTCGGCCAAACCGGTGGTAAATGTCATAGCACCGTCGGCATACGCCGCAGTGTAGTCGTCTACACCCTCGCCCACCTCGCGCTGCTGCAGCAACCATCCGTTGTCGTTGTAGACCGAAAGCGTTCGCGAGCGCAGGCGCCCGCCATTTCGATCGGCTTCCACGTATTCCACCACGCGGCCAGCACCGTCGTAGTCGCGACTGCTCACCAATCCACCAAGGTCACCATCCCCACTCAGTGGATAGGCGTCATAGTAGACGTAGGCTGCCAACAACTGGCGCACCTGGTCATAGACATTGCGCGTGTTTCGCCAGACACTCTTATCATCGTCGTAGCTGCGCTGGTACGCACGGTTGCCGGCCGCATCGTAGCCCAGCTCGCTTCCTTGCACGATAGTTGCACGAATGATCCAGTTCGCAGGCTGCCCAGAAGCCGCCGTGTTCTGACGTTCTCCCTGAGCAACCACGATGCGATTGAGGGCGTCGTACTTATACCAGTAAGTCTTGGTTTCGGGAGGCGGCGGCTGACCATCGTAGAGGAAACTCGGTTCAGCCGACGTGTAAGTGGTCTGTGTCAGCACTCGGTTTCCGACAGCGTCATACCCTGTCTTCTGGTCAAACCAGTTATTGAAGACGCGGGAGATTCGCCCACGCTCATCGTACTGAGTAACTAGGTCTTCAGCGTAAGCTGGCTCGCCAGCAGGTGCAGTCTGACTCCTGATTTCGCTGGTACGATTTCCGCGCAGATCATATTCCAGTGTTTCGGTGAAGCCCGTAGAAATATCAGTGACTTTCTTTCGCAAACCGTTGGCGTAGTACTCGTAGCGGACATCTTGTACGGGCTCAAGCCACGCGTTGTTGAACTGCCGGACCAGGCGACCAAAGGCATCATACTGGTACTGATGCAGTACGCCTCCGAGATCCTGATGGCTGATGAGACGGCCAAAGTAGTCATAACTCCGCTCAAGGGCCGGTTGGTCTCCCTTCTGCTCTCGGATGATCCTTCCCTGGCTGTCGTACTCGTAAGTAGTGCTGAGGGTTGCATCGTTTAGCACCATCGAGAGCGGCGTGTACTCCTTCAGGAGTCTACCGAGCGTGTCGTACCGATAGCGGGTGGTCTCCCCCAGCGCGTTGGTCGATGCAACCCGGTTACCCAACGCGTCATATTGATAGGTGCTGTATTGCTGAACGCGCAGGCCCAGTGTTTCCTGGCGCTTCAAGCGGTCCATCTTGTCGTAGACACGAACGGTTTCGGCACCGCTGGGATCCCTGGTCACCGTTTCACGCCCGAGCGCATCGTAGATGTGGGTCAGGACAAATCCCAACGCATCCACCTCTTTGATCAAATGGCCTCCAGCATCGTAAATCTTGAGGCTGGAAAAGCCATTGGCATCCGTGACCGCAATCTGGCGGCCCAGAGCATCGTGGTAGACACGACTGACAGCGACGGATGAAGACAACAGCGTTCCGTCCGCGGCGTACGTTGCTGCGGCGGGCAGGGCTTCTTCGATGATCTGGTTGCTGTAACCGTAACGATAGTAAGTGACCCAGGCGCCATTCCGCGGATCACTGACATTCAGGACGTTACCCCAGCGATCCAGCGTTTGCGCCACAACAGGGCGTTGCTTCGCCGCACCAGGTGCGGAGTTGATCTCGAATTCGGGCGAGACCGTTCGAGTCACCCTGCCCAGTGCATCGCGCCAGGTCTGCGTAAGTTGCGCGCCCGTAACCCCCGAGAGGTCAGTGAGACTGGAGAGTCGCCTTGACCGGTACCCGCTCAGCTCGTTGGCATCTACCACGCCTGGCAGCGCACTCACCGAACTGATCCGACCAGCGAGGTCGTACTCACTTACCTTGGTGACACCCTCTTCGGCATTGGATTGCCAGGCTCTTCCAGCGGCGTCATAGTCGGTGAATGCGAACCCTGTGAGGTCATCATCAGCATACTGCGCGGTGATCTCGCCGAAAGCGTTGTATTCGGTTTTTGTGCGCAGCGGATCAATCAATTCCCCGAGGGTTTCGTGCCACTTCCGGAAGATATGCGCGGTGCCAATCTGTCTGCCTAAGGCATCATATGAATAGACATCGGCATTCTCCTGCTGCTGGAAGAGCACCATCCCGTCCACGGTGATATCGCTAACCAAACCCTGCTCGCGGTAACGCTTCACCAGCCGTCCCATCGCGTCGTACTGGAAGTTCTCCTCCGCCCCCGTGGCATCGGCGACCTTCGTTACCAAGCCGCGATTGTAGGTCTTCCGAGTGATCTGGTCTGCGGCGTCCAGGATCGGCGTCACCGTATTGCCCGACACGGTTCCGCCCTTGACATGCCGTCGCGAGGCAATCTCATAGCCTAGAATGTCGTAGGCATAGGTAGTCACGGGCGTTACCGAGGTCTCCACGCCGCTAGTGAAGACCTGCGAAGGAGCGTTCGACCCCGCCATATTCTCCACGATGATCTCGCCCGACAGCGTTCCGTCGGCATTGCCGCCCACTGCGGTCAAACTGACCAACTGGTTGGATGAATTCCGGGCAGTCAGGACATAGTTGAACTCTCCACTGGGGGGAGATCCAGCGATCATCTGGGCAATGAAGTGATCCCCCAGCTTCGAGAACACGATCGTACCGCTGGCGCTGGCATTGCTGTATGCCATGGACAGGCTCGTGACACTCGCCGGCACTCCGCCAATATCCAGGTAGGGAGCAGTCTGACTGGCCGCGGAGTTTCCGATTGTCACCCAAGCGCCGCCCACAAATTTTTCCACTTTGACACTGTGCACCGCTACTCCGCTGGTGAAAAGCGGCAGATTGAAAGTAACACCTGCCATTCCAGCCGCGGCTGAAAGAGTTCTGGAGAGAACTTTGTGCCCACCAAAAAAAGCGCCCGTCGTCGTACAGTCGAGGGTAACCCTGACGTCGCCAGTACCCCAGCTCAAAAGTGGGGTGTAGTTGATGGCCAGGTCATAGGTAGATTCGGGATCCCGGAAAAGAGTCGACCATCCCATCTCCCAAGTGCCGATGCTGACCAGATCTGGCGATCCTTCGCTCGAACGAGAGGGTTCGACCACCTTGGTCGCACGCCCCAATCTGTCATAGGTCGTGCGCGTGATGTTACCCAGTGCATCGGCGACAGCGGTAACATTTCCCAGGGCGTCATACTGACGCCAGGATTCGATCACATCACGGACAACACGTCTCGGTGTTGAGAACTGGATCTCGTCAGCAACCGCGCCAACCCGAACCCGGCTGATTTCTCGATCCATCAGATCGTAGTAAATCTTCACCGTACGATCGGCGCCCTGCGACGGCAAAGCGGTCACCACACCATTGCCATTCACGGTGGCAAGACTGGCGGCGGGCAACGCCACGCCAGCAGCGTCTTGCGGCATAACGACGGTTGCACTCGCAGCGTTCGCGTACTCCTTCACTTCAGTCAAACGATCGAAGGCGTCGTACTGCGATGCAGTGACAAAACCCATCGAGTCCAGCTTGCGCACCTGTCGTCCTAGACTGTCATACGCAAAGTGTGTGGTGAGCCAATCACCGTCCGCGCCGCGAAGAGTGCGCTCGCGTAGTTGTTGGCCAAAAGCATCGTAGGAGAACTCCGTTGTGGGCCGACCGCGTCCTCGCGCGCCCGTTTGAGCAACGTAGTAATCGACCTCTGGCTGCTGCACCGAAGTCTTGCGATCCAAGTCATCGTAACGGGTGATGATGGTGCGAGATCCGGTAGCCGAAACCGACCCGGACGCAGCGACAACCAGATCGTAGGTCGCCAGAAGCAATAGGCGCGCGTCGGAATTCACCATGCTCGAGCGAACCTGGGATTCATAGCTATCCAGGTTCGTGGCTGAAATCCGGTCAGCAAAGCGCGTGAGGCTCAGCACGTTGCCATATCCGTCATACGTGTAGCTGGTAACGTAGCGTTCCTCATCGATCTCGCGAAGAAGACGGCCGTTACTGTCGTAAATTTTGTAGCTGAATTTTCCTTCGAGATTGCAATTGGCGATTGCCTGTCCGTAGGCGTTTGTCCAAGTGCGCGTGGACGCTGTCATCGCACGCGATGCATCCCCCACATAGTCGTCCAGATCTGGCGCATACATGGATCCCGAGGGCGGCGTTACCTGGAATTGTGCACCGCGCTGATCGTAAGCGTAGCTGGTACGACGGACTTCGACGAAACCACTTCCGGCAGAGGCCTTGACCCCGTCAACGATGGCGGAAACCTCGCCGAACGCGTTGAATACCGTCTTTGTGGTCTTGTGACCAAGCGCCGCGGAGTTGTCGTAGCCGTATGCCTCCTGGGGAGCCATTTCCTCTATTCGCCGGCCATTGGCGTCATAGTCATAGGTCCAGGTATAGGCAGCCTCGTTACCGGCAGTAGCCAGCTTGTTTACCAGGGTCTTGAGATTGTCGAGTCCGTCGTAAGTGTATCTTTCGGTCTTCCGCTCCGCGTCGGTCAACGTGACAAGGCGACCTAGTCTGTCGTAGCCACGGGTTTCAACCTTATTGCGGTCCACCTCGGGATTCGCGGCAGCCGTGATCAACTGCGCAATCCGATCGGCATTCACCACATCGACCAGAATGCTCTTGTCGTAAGTGATCGTCTCCGCCAGCAATCCCAGGCCGTCGTATTTCTGCTCGGTGATGAACGACTGCAATCCGCCGGAGGAGGTGGAACTGACGCGCAATGTGTAGCGTAACTGGCCGGCATTGTCGTAAGCATATAGAGTCCGGCGTCCAGAGGCCGCTTGGAGCATGGCATCAATACTGCCCGGAGTCTGGGTAGCCGTGAGCCTGGAAGGCTCCAGAGCCAGATCGTAACGAGTAGTTTCTACGACTTGTCCCAGGCTATCGTAGGCATATTTGGTGGCGTAGCCGAGTGCGTCTATGTCGTAGACCTTGCGGCCTTCCTGGTCGTAGTAACTCCTGCCACGCCGGCCAATGTCGACCCCGAAGTTCGCATTATCCAGATAGAGCGTCGAGGTGGAACTGGAACCGCTGCCCTGCGCGGCGAATCGCACGCGAGCCTGGCCTACCCATTGAAGTGCGACAGCATGGAGAAGCCCCGCCTCCCTGGCTTGTCCCTTGTCATAGACGTAAACCGTGGCACCGGTTGTGGTGAGCTCCAGTTCGACAACCAAATCTCGATTGGGGGTGTTGATGGTCCCCAAGAGAACCTGCTGGACTTGGTTTCCAGTAGTGATGCTCGCGTAGATCTGGCCATCCTGGAAGTAGGCCGCGACAGCGCGGTAGGACGTGCTGGACTGGTTGTTCTCCAGACCGACCGAAACACGGCGCCCCGCAATACTGCTGCCAGTATTGAGATCAGTCTTGAAGTTCAGGGGATAGCCTGCTGAGAAGCTGCTGAACTGCCCAACCGCGGTGCCAGAGGCAGAATTGGCGGGGCTGGTGATTGCCAAACGGCCGCCGGTGGCCTGCATGAACCCCGAGGCGGGGGTCAGTGTTAGGCCAGCGGCACCGGTGGCAAAGTCCTGCGACCACAGCAGTGCCGACGATGGTAGCGCCGCTTCGAGCTGAGCCTTGGTCGGCGCAATCGTCAGTGCAGCTGTAGCAATCGGCGCACTGTACTGTCGAGCCCCGATGACATTGTCAAAGCTATCCCTATCGTAGCCAGTGACATAACCCAAGGAATCGATGTCGTAAAGCTTTTGACCGTGTAGGTCGTAGACGCACCAGCTGCTACGGTCGTCACTACTGGCCAGGGTGGACACTTGGGCATCCAGCGCGGCGCGCTCGACCGGCCCGGTACCGCTCAAGGCTTTGGCGTAACGGACAGTCCGAGTGATATTGCCGAAGATATCCGTGCTGTAAGCCGTGAGGCTGCGCATCGGATCGATCTGATAGATCAAACGGCCTGCAGGGTCGTAGACGTTATAGTTAACCCTGTCGCGGCCGTCGTTCTTGAGCGCGTTCACCCGGCCAGGAACAGTGGCCATGTCCAGCGCATCATTCTGGCCGAGAACGGCTTCCATCTGTCGAGTTGAGAGCACACGGCCAGCACCGTCGTATTGCATCGCTGTAACGCCGCGCTTGCCATCGACCTGGTACGCCAGCCGCCCGGCCGCATCGTAGAGGTAAGTAGCCACTACGTCGCGCGCCGCATCCTGTCGTGAGCTAAGCGCGGTTTCCACGTTTGCCGCTGTCGGCGCGTCGACGGCAAGGGTCGCATCGCGAGTGGAGTACGAGGTGGCGGAGGAGATGGCGCCCAGAAGACTGTAGTTCGTCCGGCGTACCAGTACCTTGTAGCTGGGTAAAGTCTCGCTGAGCGTGCGCAGCTCGTAGACTTCGCGACCGGCACCGTCATAGATATAGCGCGTGACTGCGTTCTTTGAAGCATCAGGCAGACTGGAAAGCGCCGCGTCCACCCCCGCCTTTGTCATGAGGGTGCCTGCGGTCAGCGAGGCGAAGAAGCGAGTTTTCTTGGTTACATTACCTGTCTTGTCATAGATGTACTGTGTCAGATCACGAAGTTCGCCGACCGAGTAGGCCAGGCGTCCGGCGGCATCGTAGAGGCTGTATTCGTGTCGGTCACTTCCGTTAGCTGAAGGCGCCGTGCTTGACAAGGCGATCTTCTTCGATGGGGTTAGCTCTTCGACGTAACGGATGCTTTCGAGACGACGATCCATTTCGTCATATCGAGATTCGATGACACTGCCGGAACTGTCTACCTCAAAGCGCTCTCTACCAGCCGAATCGTACACACTATAGGCACGTCGGTCCGCGCTATTGCTGTCGGGCACGGAGAGGGTCTCCGTGAGGTTGTCCAGGTAAGCGATCCCGCTACCTCCCGCATTCTGCTGTATCCGGCTGCGCGCATTACTCCAGGTGGCGATCACCTGCTGGACAAGGCCGCTGGCACGGGACTGCCCCTTCTCATAGACGATCAGGGCGCTGCCGGTGGCAGTCACCGATACTTCGATGACATAGGTCACACCCGCCATGTAGCTGCCGAGCACCGTCTCGCTGAGGGTGCTGTCAGTCTGGCGCACCGACTTGATCTGGCCGTTGACGAAGTTAGCCAGATGGGATCTTTGCGCGCCAGTGCTGCTCTCGGCGCCGACGCTGAAGCTGCCGGAGATTGAGGCTGGGGTAAACTCGCTGCGGAACACTCGCGGGGTCGTGGTCCCGATGCTGTGGATTCGGGTGCTCTGCAGGGTGGCCGCTGTGGCCGAAGCCGTGAGGACCAAGCGCCGGTTCTCCAACTGGATACCGGTGCTGCTTCCCGCCGCGAGCGTGTACTGGGCCAAACCGGCGCTGAAGTCTTCGCCATAGCCCCCGCCGTTGAGCGCAACGATTACATCCACCGGACGCGGGTTCGTTGGCAGCGATGCCGTGACCACTTGGGTGGCGTAGCGCACGGAATTGACGATCCGCCCTGCCGCATCGTAGATGTACCCCGTGACGTTGCCGAGGGCATCGATGGTAAATGTGACCCTTCCGTCACTATCCAGCACCTGCCAGATGCTGCGATCCGCCTGCGTGTCCGGGATGAGGCGACCGGTGATCACGTCGGGGGTGGTCGTGTCGGTGAGGCCGTTCAGGGAAATGGCTTTGGAGTACTGCACCGTGCGGGTCACACGGCCTTCAGCATCGTAGCTCGTGCCCGTCACCGCCCCCAGAGGATCAACGCTGTAGACCAGCCGATTCGCGCTGTCGAACAGGTAGCGCCAGGCATTAAGATTGGCATCCACTTTCCTGACAAGATTGTCGTTCTTGTCATAAGCGTAGGTCGTCGTGATGTTGAGCTTTCCGCTGCCCGGATCAACCACCTCCCGGATGCGACGCCCTGCATTGTCGTAGATGTATTCGATGGTCCGCAGTGCCGCAGAAGAGAAGGACCACGATCCACTGCTATCGCTGGCTTGTACGCCTTCCTTTAGGCTCAGAATCCCGCCTGCGGTGTCGTAGCCATAGACCGTAGCGATCTTCAGCGGTGTCGGCTGCACAGCACGCGCCGTGGCATCTACGATTACCGCCGCTACCTGGCCCTTAGCGTCGTAGACGGTTTCGGTGGCCACGCCGTCTGCATCCGTCACCTTGACCACCGCCCCAAAGGCGTCATGGGCGTAGGTGGTGACCAGATTCAGCGCACCGCTCTTGGTTCCGTTGGTTCCGTTTGGCAAGGGGAAACTGGAGGGATCCACGGTCCGGGTCAGGGTTCGTCCGGCGGCGTCATAGCTATAGCTGGTCCGGATGCCTGAACGATCGACGATGCCGATCAGCTGGCCGGCCTTGTTGTAGTCATTGCTGCTGATCAGGTTGAGACCCGTCGCATCGACAACCTGGGTCTTCAGGCGCCCATCGCGGTCATACGTCCACTCACTGACCTCGGTCACCGCACCATTAGGAAGCTCGATCCGGACCTTGCTGCCATAGCGATCGTAGGTGGTGGTGGTGACGACGCCTTCCGGGGTCGTCACCGTCACGGTCCGGCTGCCGGTGGCAGCCATGCTGTAGGCGTAGCTGGTGATGTTGCCGAGCTTGTCCGTCTGCGTCAGCACCTGGCTGAAGGCGTCGTAGGCGGTGACCGTCCCCTGGTTCAGCGGATCGGTGGTCGTAACCAACCTGCCCAGCTTGTCGTAGGAGGTCTTCCAGTTGCGCCCCATGCCGTCGGTCTTCTGGATCACCCGCCCGAAGGCGTCGTAGTCCTGCGACGCCCCGATCTGAAGTCCGCCACTGACGCTATCGACCGTGCTGGTCTTCTGCAAACCCCTGCGATCATAGGTCAGCAGATCCTTGCGCGTAACCAGGCTTGCGCCGGCCTGCAGCCGTACCTGGCTGATCTGGCGCTCGACCTGCCCGAAGGCGTTGTAGATTTGCCGATTGACGACGTTGAGCGCATCGGTGGTCTGGCGCAGCTGGCCGCGCAGGGTGTATTCAAAACCAGTGGTGCGCTTGGCGTTGTCCTGAGCCGGCAGCCGGCTGCTGACCTCGGTGAGGTTGTTGCCGCCGGTCAGGCCGGTCATCGAGATGCGGGCGCTGTACTGCACCGAGGCGGAGATTTCGCCGAAGGCGTTGTACTGGATCTCGGTGACCTCACCCTCGGTCGCCAGGCTGCCGGTGGTCACGGTGTAGCGCAGGCGACCCTGGCTGTCGTAGTAGAAGTACGAGAGCTTGCCGCCCGCCGCCGTGGTCTTGATGCGGCGGCCGGCGTTGTCGTAGTCGTGCTGGTCGCCGTAGGCGCCCCAGGCGGTGGTGCGAGCCGATCCGCTCGCCGTGCGAAGCACCTCGCTGCCCTCGCCTCCCGCTTCCCGCTTCACGCGGCCCAGCGCGTCGTATTCGTAAGTCGTGCTGCGACGGTCGGTCGAGGTGGTCGACTGGTCCGCACCGCGGGTCATGCGGTCGAGGAAGCCGGTCTTGGCGTTGTATTCGTAGGTGGTGCTGTTGAGCAGGGTCTGCGTCGACCCGGTCAGGGTGTTTTCGTCCGTCTGCACGACACGGCCAAGGGTGTCGTAGGAGTAGCTCTTGATCCAGGCCTTCAGGCCAGCGGCCGGGGTCGCTTCCGTCGCGTAGTTATCGACCGTCTTGGTGCTGGTGTAGGTGACGGCCTTGCCGAAGCGCCGCTCCTCGGTCCGGTTACCGGCGACGTTGTAGGTGTACCGGGTGAAGTAGCCCTCGGCATCGATCGTGCCGGTCAGGTCGCCGCGCGCGTTGTAGAGATTGCGCGTCACTAGGTCTAGGGCGGTCGACGCCGGGCGCACCGTGGCCAGGGTCTGACCCGCGACAGCCAGCGTGTTGTAGCGGGTTGTTGAAACCTGTCTGCCGGCAGCGTCGTAGGTGTATTCGGTGAGGTAGCCCTCGCCGTCGATCATGCCGCGCAGCAACCCCTCGCCGCTGTAGAACAGGCGCGATTCGCGCTTGTTGGCGGTGTAGGCGGAATTCTGCAGTTCCGTCTTGACGGCATCGAAGCTCAGGGTAACGGTGGTGAGCATGCGGGTGGCGTAGGCCACCTCGCCGGTCTTGCGCCCGGCGCCGTCGTAGATTGTTTCCGTCACGCTGCGCTGCGTGCTCTCGACGTCGTTCGTGTCCGCGGCTGTATCGCTGACGACCGTGTAGACCAACCGGCCACCGGTGTCATAGAGATAGTCGGTGACACGGTTGGTGGTGGCGCTGATGCTGGCACCCGTCGTGACCGAGCCCTGCGGCTGCTCCGGCGAGGCGCCGGTGGGCGGGTAGCCCAGGAAGGCCAGAGCCTCGGCCTGCGGCGGGGACGGCGGCACCACGGGGGCGCCGGGCGGCGTCGAGGAACTGCTCGGGGTCCGCGGCGGCGGCAGGACCACCGGCGGGCCCGGCGGCGTCGAGGAGCTGACTGGGGCCGGCGGCGGATCGCCGTTGCCCGGCAGATTGGGATCTGGCTGGTCGCGGCGGAGTACCGTGATGACCGAAGTGGCGGTCTTGGATCCGCTGGTGATCGTCACCTCGACAGACCGGTTGGTCAGCATGGTCGTGCCCAGAGGTGTGCGCACGTACTTCAGCTTGTTGAGGATATTCCGGTAGTCCGCGATGGTGGCGGCACCCGTGCTGGTAAAAGTGATGACACCGTTACTGTAGGTGGCGCTGATCGGCGGGCCACTGAGCGGAAGCGTGATGCCATCCAGATCAATGCGCTCCGACAGCACCGCGAAGCCCGGGATGCGGGCCACCGCGCCGCTGATCAGGTCGCCATCGGGCTCGACGATGCTGACCGCGCCGCCGAGCATCACCTCGTTGGTGCCGTAGCCCAAGCGGACGGTCTGGTCCACCCCCAGCGCCTGGTCGTTGAAATCCAGGATCGGCGCGTCGTCGACGGGATTGATAGTGATGCTGACCGCGGCCGTGGGACCCGAGACGTAACCGTCATGCAGGGCAATGTCGACAAAGCGCTGCTGGGCCGAGGGATTCTCGGAATAATTGCCGTACTTCAGTGTCTCGAACAGCGCCTGGTAGCTTGCGATCGAGGCTTGTCCGGCGAAGGTCATCGTGCCAGCAACGGTGTTGGAGCTGACCTGGATGCCGTGGGTCTGGGCCAGGCTGGTATCGACCAGTAACACCTCAAGCCCCTGCTCCAGCACCTGGCGGATGCTGATGGTGGCGCCGTAGATGTCGGTACCATCGTGGTCGGTGATGACCGGGTTGAGCGTCAGCGGGATCGGCAGCTGGTTTTCGGTCATGGTCACGGCGTTGCCCGTGCCGGCCGTGTTGCCGTTCAGGTCGATGACCGCATCATCGATCGGCGTGACGGTGACGGTGGCCACCGCCGTGGGACCCGAGGCATAGCCGTCGGTGACGGAGATGTCGACGAAGCGCTGCTGTGTCGATGGAGCATCGGACTCGTTGCGGTACTGCAGCGTCGCGAGCAGCGCCTTGTATCTCGTGATCGAGGCTTGTCCGGCGAAGGTCATCGTGCCGGCAGCGGTGTTGGAGCTGACAGTGATGCCGTAGCTCTCGGCCAGGCTGGTATCGACCAGCAACACCTCCAGGCCCGGCTCCAGCACGTTGCGGATGCTGATGGTGGCACCCCAGAGATCGGTGCCATCGTTGTCCGTGATGACTGGATTCAGCGCCAGGTCGACCTGGTTGTTCTCGTTCAGCGATACGGTGTTGCCGGTGCCGCCGGTGCCGTTGTTCAGATCCAGGATCGGCGTCTGGTTGATCAGGGTGACCCGGGTCGTGGCGACGATGCTCTTTTCGCTGCCGTCATCGGCGACGATCTGGATCTGGCGGGTGCCGTTGATCTTGAGCGTGGCGTTGATCTGCAGTTTCAGCGCCCGCAGTGCGGTCTGGAAAAGGGACACGGCCCGCGCCTGGCCGCCGGTGCCGCGGATGGTCAGCAGGTTCTGGCTGGGCTCGTAGATCTGCTCAAGACCCGAGGGCAGGCTGGAGGCATTGAGGACTTCGGCGGTGCCCTGGCGCGGGTTGAGGATCTTGATCGTCAATGACGTCCAGGTGGCGCTCGCACTGTCGGTCGCGGTCGCGGTGGCGTCGACGATGGAGACCGGGCTCGCGCCGTCGCTGTTTAGCGCGTAGTCGACACCGGACCCGGCGCCGTTGAGGTCGATGCGCGGGCGCTCGTTGAGCGTCGGCTGGCCGGCAGGGGTGCCGCGCAGCTGCGCCATGGTGAGACGATAGGGATTGCCGTTGGCATCCACCAGCGAGCTGGCGGTGATGCGGCTGCTGTAGCGGATCGTGCGGACGACCTGGTTGGCTTCGTTGTAGACGGTCTCGGTCAGTTCGCCTTCGGGGTTGACGACGCCGACCATGCGGCCGCGCTCGTCGTAGACGTAGTGCGTGCGCCCGAGCAGCGGATCGGTCGACATGATCTGCCGACCGTTAGCGTCGTAGCTGTACGTCGTCGTCCCCAGCGCGGTGTTGGGGTTGAGGATGCCGGTCGTGCTGCCGCTGACCTGCGCCACGCTGATCAGGTCGCCGGCCTTGTTGAAGAGGCTGGTCGTCTGCAGCAGATGCGTGGAGCTGATCTTGTCCACGGTGGTGACGATGCGGTTCAGGGCATCGTCATAGACGTTGACGGTCTGCCGGACGGTGGCGTCCTGGGTGCTCGATCCGGTGGTGGTCAGGACGCGGCCGAGGCCATCGTAAGTGTAGACGGTGGTGACGGTGCCGCTGGAGACCAGGGGGTCGGTGCCCTGCGGGCTCTGCTGGATCGTGCTCAGCAACCGGCCGGCGCGGTCGTAGGTGAAGGTGGTGACCTGCTGGCCAGCGGCGACACCGACGCCGGCGTCATCCAGGCTCAGGTAGCGCGTGGTGGTGCTCAGCTGGCCGACGGCATCGTAGGTATAGTCGATGCGCTCGGCCTGCTTTCGGCGGATGCCCAGGTTGGTGACCCAGGTCGCCAGCAGGCTTTCGTCGAAGGAGCCGGCCGTGTACAGCCACTCGGGGCCGTTTCCGGCATAGCGGAGGGTGCTCTTCAGCAGCCCGTTGCGGGCGTGGGCGTTGTCGAAGTACTGGTTCTCGGTGACGCGGCCCTCGGCGCTGATGACGAAGCGCAGGTGCTGTTCGGCGTCGTAGACATATCGCGTCACCTGCGGCGCCGCCGGTTCGCCCGTGGCGAAGTTGTCCGCGGCCTGGGTCAGGTAGACGGTTTCAGTCAGCAGCTGGTCCGCGGTGTTGTAGCTGCGGCGAGCGGTGTTGCCGTCCTGGTCGCGGGTTTCGGTGAGATTGCCGCGCGCGTCATAGGTGTGGCGCACGCGCAGGAACTGGCCCGCCGCGGTGGTGGTCACCACCTCGGTGATGTTGTCCTGGGCATCGTAGGTGTAGCTGGTGGCGGCTCGCACGCCGCTGCTGGTCTGCGGCGTCGCAATCTCGACGAGGCGATTCTTGGTGTCGAAGACATAGCTGGTCACCCGCCCCATCGGGTCGGTGACCGTGGTGCGACGGTTGACGACGTCGTAGTCGACGTAGGTGCTCCGGTAGGCCGGGGTGCCGCTGTTGTCGTAGAGCTGCTGCAGGCTGCCGACCCGGTATTCGTTGCCGACCAGGATGTAGCCGATCTTCAGTTCGCTGCCGTCGCTCTGCGAAACCCGGCTGACCAGCTTGGTGTTCTCGAAGTACTCGTAGTTGGTGATGTAGGTGCTGGCGTCTTCGGTACGGTTGTTGACGTTGGTCAGGTCGACCTTGACCTGGGACAGGCGTCCGGCGGTGTCGTAGAAGTAGCGGACCCGCACCGCGGCGGTAGAGACGCTGCCGCCGGCGGCAGCCATGCTCACCTGCTTGAGCTGGGTGCCGGTGTACTCCAGGTAGGTGATCTTGCCGTCCGCATCGGTGATCTGGGTGATCAGGTTGCTGCTGCCGGAATAGGCGTAGGTCAGGCCCTGCCCGTCGCGGTTCTTCTGGGAAACAATCCGGCCGCTGGCGTCGTAGGTTTCGATGAGGCCGTTGGTGGTGTCTTCATACACCCACTCGGTGGCGCTCTTCTTGTACAGGATGTCGTGGCTGCCGCTGCCGTCGGTGCTGGACCAGTAGCCGGCGCGTGTGACGCCATCGAAGCCCACCCAGTTGCCGCTGTTGTAGGTGAAGCTCGCACGGTGGCCATCCGCGCCTTCGCGGGTGATCGGGGTCTGCGCCGAACCCGCGGGCAGGTCGATCAGGCGGCGGTAGAAGGACAGCTGCCAGTTGTCGGCGTTATCGTCCGACATCAGCCCCCGGCTGTTGTAGGTCCGGATCGCCGCGGCGTCCAAACCCAGCGCCGCAAGATAATCGTCCTGCGATTGCAGGATCAGGTTACCCGTCGCGGCGTTCAGGTAGGCACGGTCATTCCCATTGCCCAGGCGACCCGATCCGTTGGCGCCAAAACCGTTCAGCTGGTTCAGCGAGGTGTTGAACAGACCCAGACCTTCGCCGCCCACGATTGCAACCATGTGTTTCCCCAATCCCCGTTTTTATTCAGGCTTTTTTGGCCTGTTTTGTACTAATCCGTAGAATTGGAAAATCGTTAAGCGGGGAATGAGAATTTCTATTCAATGCGTTGATTAATATTAAATTTTATCTAAATAACCGCTATCTAAAAACATGATCCACCCGTCAGGTCCGATCATTGAAAGTTCCTAAGCTAGTTGCCGGGCTTAGAGCTGTGGCCACCAAGACCCTGACATATGGAATGAGCACAACATCGTGGCAGGGCACACGGCTTAAACGGCTTAAGACCGCCTGCAGAAAGCGGATGTTCAGGTCAGAATGCGAGGGCTCGAAGCGGATATCGGATGTTTCAGTTTCCTCCGGCAGACCGCCGTTGACATGCGATCAGCAGACGGACGAGGGGCCTCTTTGAAGAGAATCCGATAATCCTAATCCACAGAAATTGAACGAAGAGTTAGCGCTCATGAAAGGCCTAAAAAAGCATGGCGGGAATGTGGTCCAAGAGCCAGGGGGAGGAAAACTGCTGGCCATGGTCAAAGAATCGCTGGATCTGTCACTCATACCTTCGGGAACTGAGGGGATTTATTTGCTGCATTTCTCATCTGGAGAGAAGCAACCTTACGGCCCTGCGCTCGCCTTTCCACCGACGTTTTCGAATCGAGTTCCCAGCTGCTGGACCCCATTTTTTTCTACGTCCCTAGAAGGCATAAGTAGGGCCACTGGATATCGTCCGGTGCCGCCCGCTCTCTGGAAATGGCTGATAGCAGTTCGAGTTGATTTTCCTTCAGACCAACCATGGACATCCCGAGAGTGGAGAACAGAAAGCAACAGCAACCTGTTCGGGACGATTGAGGCATTTTCGGCAACGCCATTGCTGAACAGACCGGCAGCATGTTGGAACATCGGTTTTCAAAACGAAACGCTCGTCGTTGGGAACCGGGTAATGGGATACCCATGATCGTCGCCCCAAGGTCCGCTATCGCAAGGCGAAAAGCGTGGACGGCAGCATGCGCGGCCTCTCTGGCGCGCCGCTCTTGTCACCGAAGATATACACTCGCAGAGTAGGAGGTGCCCAACTGCTGGGGTGACAGTCCCAAGATTTCGGGGCCCACAAAACTAGGGGACAAAGGGATCGGATATGAGCGAAGAGGTTTTGATCAAGTTCTTGAAAGCGGGCCTGATTCCGGTCGGGGGCGACGATGCCAAGCTGCTCAAGCTCCAGGAGGCCGCGTCGGACTTGTCGGTCGCTTTGTTGAAAGCTCCTTCCAAGGCTTCTGCATTCGCACTGGTTGCTTTCGATCCGGAGGCCCCCGCCAAGGACCCCACGGTCCAGGAAGGCCTGGCGGCACTGCAACATCGCTGGACCACCTACGCAAACACCTTTTCCGGCCCGCCGGTCACGGTTGTGCGCGCCATGCTGCTCGATGCCCTTTACCAAGCGGCCGCCAAGAACGAACACATCGGCGTGGCCTTCGTCGCCTCCGCGAGGAACGTGCTGCCTTACACCGAATCGGGGAACGAACGGGGCATCTGGATCGACACGGTGGGCGAGATCGAGCGAGCGGTTGATGCCAGGGCGGAAGCGGAGTGGGCCACGCCGGACTCGATCACCGTTGCTGCGATGGAATACGAGAAGCCGGCCGCCATCAAGGTCGGTGGCGCAGCAGCGACCGTGGACAAGGCCGCATTGACGAAAAAGTTCGAAGCGGCGGCAGGTCCGCAATCACAAGGTCCCCAAGGCAACGTGGCCACCAACGGCAATCCGCAGTGGGCACATAGCAACCCGCAACATTGGGTGTATGAGTTTGGTACTCGAATGGCCGCCGCTGTCGCCGAGGCCATCGAGACCGCCTCGAAGAAGACGGCTGTCGAATCGATCGATTTTTCACAGCCTCTGCTGGGGCTGGCACAGGCAGTTTCCACTCATGTCGATGCCACGCTCAGCGCCTTCAGCGGCGCCACCGCCGGCCTGCAGCGCCGGACCAACCTGCTGTGGTGGAAGGAAGCGCTGTACTCGCCCAGTGCACGCACCAGCTATCGCGACCTCACGCCTGCGAATGCAGTGGCCTTGATGGCGCTGGATCTCCATCGCCAGGTTCCGGTGTTCTCGCCCGCCAGCGTGGCCTCCTTCCTGCATGAAACGGTCCTAAGCCTGCCCGAATTCCATCGGGACGATGAGCTGACGCTGGTCGAGCTCGTAAGGGATGCTCGCATGACGGACGCGCTGGGACCGTTGAGAGAGGCTGCAGCAGCGTTGATCGCAGCGCCCACCGGCCGGGGGCCCATTCTGGGTCTGATCGGCCATGGCGGCGCCGTCGCCGCGATCGACGACTCGGACCTGTTCCGGGACTGGGTTGGGGTGCGGGCAGACACGCCGCTGACTCTCGCGAACTGGGCAACCTGGCTGTTCCGGGAGCTGCAGGCCGCCAGGGCGACGACACTGGTTCCGGCTTCCAAGTCGCGTGCGAAGAAGTCCTGATGAGCCCCTGCTCTCGCGAAGACTGTTTCGCCCCCGACAGCACCTGCGCACTCGGCAACCCCGATCCACAGAAGTGTTCGGCCTGGAAGGGAGAGACCGCTCCCAACGTCAATCCGGAACCGGGCGGCGACCACCTGGTCATGCCTTGGTCAGGCAGCGCCTTGGGTCTGGTGGACATCGGCTTCGTGGCCGGCCGATCGAAGCCCGTGGTGGTCGGCATCGCGGGTCCGCAGAACGCCGGAAAGACCACGCTACTCGCGGCCTGGTACTTGCTGCTGGGGCGCGGCCTCGTGCCTGGTGACAAGCGCCGCTTCGCGGGCTCGTACACATTGTCGGGGTGGGAAGCGGTGGCCAATTCCCTACGCTGGAGCCCGGGGCAGCCGCCCGGCTTTCCGCCTCACACAACCAGCCGGGCGGGCCGCATACCAGGACTGCTGCACCTAGCCTTCCGCAATTCCGAAGCGCGGTTGCGCAGCTATCTCTTCGCCGACGCCCCCGGCGAGTGGTTCCAGAGCTGGGGAGTCAATCGGGATGGCCCCGAGGGTGGCGGTGCCCGATGGGTATCCGAATATGCCGACGTCCTTCTTCTGGTAGCTGACTGTGAAGCCTTGTCGGGTCCGACCTTGGGAACAGCCCGTGGTGCTTTCCAGGTGCTTGCGCGCCGTGTCTCGGCAGAGCGTCGCGGTAGGCCGGTCGGCCTAGTCTGGACCAAGGCCGACAAGCCGGTGAGCCCGGAGATGGAGAAATCGATCCGCGCCGCCGTTTTCTCCCTGATGCCCGACGCCGTGGAGTTCCGCGTCAGCATCGTCGCGGAGGCGTCGAGCGGCTCCGACACCGGCCAGGGCCTACTGGAACTACTCGACTGGACGCTGGATGCCCAGCGGCTACGGCCGTTAATGCCCGACCATAAGGCCGCTGGTACCGATCCACTCTTCCTGTTTGGAGCGAGAACGGCGTGAGCGACTCCGACAACTCCATCCTGCTCATCGGGGAGTCCGGCGCAGGCAAGACGCACTTCGGCGCCCAGCTACTCAAGCGACTGCTGCAGGCAGAAGGCGCACTCCGGATGGACGGTGCGGCGACCAATCTGGAGCCGTTCCAGGCGGCCATGCAGCGCCTCGACGAGGGCATGGCCGCGGATCACACGGCGACAGCGACCTATGTCGATAGCGTCTGGCCGATCACCGACGCCCAGGGGCGCAGGGCCCAGCTGATCTGGCCCGACTACGGCGGCGAGCAGATCAAGACGATTTCCACCTCCCGCCGCGTTCCCGTGGCCTGGAGGGAGCGGGTATTGCCGGCACAGTCCTGGCTGCTGCTGATTCGCCTTCAGCATACCCGCGTTAGTGACGATATTTTTTCGCGTCCTTTGCAACAGCTGGGGGGCGGCGGCACTGCGCAGCGCGCGGCTGCGTTGTCGGACCAGTCCCGTCTGATCGAACTGCTGCAGATGATGATCTACATCGGAGCGCCGGCCGTCAGCGAGCAAATGATACGGCCGCGGCTGACGGTGCTGCTCACCTGCTGGGACGAGCTGAAAACCGAGGAGCTGCCGGGGTCAATACTGCAGCAACAGCTGCCGATGCTGACGGACTTCATCAAGAGCACCTGGGCGAGCCCGGAGGTGCTGGGACTGTCGGCCCTTGAGCGGCCGCTGCATCCGCGCGATCAGGATCCCGAGTACGCCGCGCGCGGCCCGGAGCAGTTCGGATACGTGGTGCTTCCGGACGGACAGCGTTCGACCGACCTGACCCTGCCGATCCAGCGCCTGCTGATCGATCTCGCCTGACCGGCTGCGAGGACACGGCGCCACGATGAAGATCGAGCAAGCGATTTATGGCGAAGTCCGCCGCGGGCATGGACTGAGACTCACCAGTGGTGCCAGTGGGGTCGCCGCCGAACTGACTGAGCGACTGGATCTTCCGGATACTGCGCCAGCGGGCGTCGAGTGGTCCCCGTTCCTGAGTGCCTTCCCGCACCGTGAATACTTCGTCGTCGCACGTACTTTCGCGGACCCCGAGGCATCGCGGGCCGGCATGGTGAGAACGCACGCGCTGATCGCCCCGCTGGAGGAATTGGCTCAGACCGTGGACCTTCGGCCCTTGCTGGGTCTGCTGATCGAGTCGCTGCAGCACGTGGCCGTACTCGAGACGCTGGAGCTGGATCACTCCGACGCCATGCCTCCGGCCGCCGCCGATCTGGTCGCCATCACCGATGCCCTCACGAGCAAGGGACCGCTTCCGGTAGTGCGGCTCGGCAACGAGAACTTCGACGCCCTCGTCGTCGCGCTCTGGGCGCGGCTCTGGCCGCCATTCCGCCGGCGGTTCTCGTGTCGCCTGAGTTTCAGCCCGAACGACCTGGTGGAGCACTCGAAGCCGAACCTAGTCTGCGTGCCTGCGACGCTGGCGTCGCGGTGGTCGGGATTCAGGGTCGTGACCGCGGCTGCAGCGTCCTGGCCCGCCTCGCTGGCTTCACGCATCCTAACGGGCGATACCGCGGAGGCCGCAGCCGTAATCGCCTTTGCGCAGGAGATCGGCGCGGAGATCGACCGGCTCAGCGACCTGCCCTTGCTGGCCCAGGCGCACAAGATCGCCAGCAGCGATCGACGCGAATGCTCCCAGGTCGTCACGGCGTTGCGCCTGATAAGCCTGCTCTCGCCGAACCCCGCCGCGGGCACTGGCGCGAAGGCGGATCTGATGGCCGAACTGCTGCGGCTCTTGCCGCAGGCCTCTCCCCAGGACGTGCTGCTTCTGCGCAACTTCAACCTCCCCGGCATTGTCTCGATCGAAGCAGCCTGGTCAGCGCTGTCACTCTGGCTTTCGCAGAACCGCTTCGCGGAGCACGCGGACTCCGGCATGTGCGAGATCATCGAGAGCAGTTCCTCGACAGAGAAGGCGGTCCCGGTCTGGCGCGAGACAGTGGCGCAGGGATTCAAGGCTGGGATGTCGGCGCAAAGCAGTGCGCTGGCCACAGCGTTCTGGCGATGGTCGGATCGTGCGCCGCCCGTGGCCGAGATAGTGCTGGGTTTTTTCCCAAGGACGCGAGGGGTCGAGGAGACGCTCTCCGGCGCCTGTCCAAAACGACTCGACGCCGGCCGCGCCGATGTCATCCTGCGGCTGGCGGGCGAGCGGAAGTGGCTCCGGCTCCACGGGACGGTCGCGGCTGCGGCTTTCCCGCCGAAGGATGCGGTGAGAATGCAGCTTGCGGTGGATACCGTCGCTTCGGACCTTGACGGGCTGAAAGCGGCGTTGGGGCAGGCTGCACCCCTAGAGGTCGTGAGCTGCGCGATGGCGTTCGGCGATGCTCGGCTACGGCAACTCGCGGCAGTGCGAGTGGCTGACGACCCACCACTGCTGCGGCAGGCGGATCTCCTCAATCCGGTAATCCAGGATGTCTGGGCCCAGGCGATGAAGAGGAACCCCAACGCCTGGCAAGGTCCAAGTCACCCCGCCGCCGCTTGGGCTTCGCTGCTCGATTCGCTGCTTGGAGGCGGCACCGTCGATTCCGCGCTGATATCGGAATTGGCGAAATCACCGGTCGCAGACCTCTGCGATTTCCCCCGCAGGTCCGAGGTCTGGCGATTGATCGAGGCGAGCGCCCGAGCCGAGGCACTCGCCACCACTGCGACTGGATGGCTGAAGCGGGCAGCGCTCGGCCACCTTCCCTTCGTGCCCGAGGCCGAGTTCAAGACCGCAATCTCGAATAGCGCCCAGCTCGATCCATCTTTGGCGGCGCTAATCCCAACACAGCCAGGCATTGGCCTGCAGATCATCGCGACACTCGACGGCTTCGGCGAGTTGCGCTTCCTGGGCTGGCTCACGGTGCTGCTCAAAGGCGCACGATCACTGCCGCCTCCCGATGCGGAACTCCTCGGGCAGCTAATTCTGGCGAGACGCTGGAGCAAGGCGCTGGACTTGCTGGTGTTGCGCCTGCGCTGCGGCCGTACCGATCTCAAGCCCAGCGTCCGGCACTGTCATTCGATGCTGTCGCTATGGGAGCGATACTCCCTCAACCTGTCACGGCCATCTCCGGAGGAGAAGTGGCAACTGTTGGAGGAGGTCGCTGCGGAGCTGTATCCCAGCGGCCCGGATCACGACGAGTTATGGGAGCGCGCGCGGGGTAAGGCGCAGGACCTTCACTACGGCGGAAGCGGCCGGTCACGGTGGCGACAGGTCATCGAGCAGATGCGGCGCGGCAGCGGCTTTCAGGTCGGTAAACTGCTCGCCGAGATGCGCAAGGACTATCCCGCCAACGAGAAGCTGCGAACGCTCGCCGCAGAGCGCGAGTTTTTGCGGTGGTGATGGGGACTGCGCGGTTGGCTTGTGGGCCGAGGTCGAAATGCCACCACCAGATCAGATGGGGAATCCGCCATGAAGACCTGCTTTGACAGCGGGCACGCCCTCGTAGTCGCGATCTCGAATTACACCAGCGTGAAGCCGCTTCCACACGCGGTGATCAACGATGCACGGGACATCGTGTCGGTCCTGACCTCGCCGCAGTATTGCGGTTTCGAGCCGGAGAAGGTCACGGTCCTTCTGGATGACGATGCCACGCTGCAGAACCTGCGCGACGCGCTCGGCGCGCTGGCCACCCGCTGCGGTCCGCGAGATACTGTGCTGATCTATTTCTCCGGACATGGCGCACGTCTCGGCGGCGGCAGCGACCCTCAGAGTGCGCTGGTGCCGGTCGATGCGTCGAAAAGCGATCTGCGATCCACCTGCCTGATCGAAGGAGAGTTCAGCGCTGCCCTACAGGCGATCCGGGCCGAGCGCCTGATAGTGCTGCTCGATGCCTGTCACGCTGGCGGTGCCGGCAGCTTCAAGGGCGAGGGTCCGGAGGACAATCCCTTGCTCAGTTACGGCGAAAAATCCCTGGGGCGCTTGGCTCAGGGCCGCGGCCGCGTCATGATCGCGTCGTCGAGGGACAGCGAGACCTCCCTGATCCTTCATGGGGCGCGCAACAGCCTGTTCACGGACCACCTGCTGACCGCGCTCCGTGGTGGTGCCACGACCCGGGGCGACGGGTTGATTCGGGTTTTCGAGGTCTTCAATCACGTTGCCGAGAAGGTCAGGGCGGCGACACCGGACCAGCACCCGATCTTCAAGGCCAGCGATCTTGAGGACAATTTCCCGATCGCACTGGATCGAGGTGGTGTAGCGAAGCATGCTGTGCCGCTTGTGCCGTCCCAGGACGGCGATGACGGAAAGCCGCTCGAAGGCATCCTGGCCGAGCTCTACCCCATCGGACCGACCGACCAGGAGATTTGGGTGCGCGCCGGTGGCGATCTCTCCCGCCTCCGATTGCAGAGTACCGGGCGCGCCAGTTGGGTTGCCGCCTTGCGCACCCTGCGTCAAGGCGGAGGTGGCAGCGCGATCAACCGCACCACGCTGATCCAGGCAGCGTTGGGCGATTTCCCGCACCATGCCGGTTTGCTCACGGCCCTCGCGGCTGCGGCGTGAATCTTCGCCGGATGGGGCGCAGTCCTGCTGGCGGAACACAGCTTTCCGACTTTAGCTTCCGACGATGACGGTTGACCATCTTGGCGCGTGTCGCTGGTAGCAAGCGGCGGCCGGCGCAGCAGGACTCACTGAGAGCTGTAAGCCGGCTTTATCTATTCAGAAGACTAGCGACAGTGCTCAATGAGTTGTGGCCCGCTTGTGCTGACCGCTTGGAGGTCCGCTTTGGGCCGATTCGAACTGATTCCGCGACCGTCTGCTTCGGGCTCTTGACGAATATTGCGATAGGTCACTTGGTTCCATTGCTGCCGGTAACGAATGACCTCTTTGGGGAGAACTAATTTTCCAATCGAAAGACGGCTAGGGGCTGGAAGCAGGTATCTCCCCCTACCCTCGATAACTGCGCCTTATCGACGTCTTGACAATCACCGCCGTCTCATTAGAATCGAAGTGTCAGCAATAATAAAGGAGGCCCTCGCAAGGGGGTCTCCTTTTTTATTGCTCAAACCTATTTCCGGTGGAGAGACCCATGACACATGTAGTTCCCGTAGCGTGTCCGGAGTGCAGCATGCCCTGCTCAGAGTCCGTGGTGAACGGAATCTGTACTGTCTGCGAATTTGATGTCGCCACCTGGCAACGCGACCCGGCAAACGACTGGCCGCGCCAAAACTTGCAGATTCTCGTGGACCTCGTACACGAATGCAGGGAGACTGGGAAGAGCATTGGATATCCCGCCGCTCGCCACTATCCCCGCCATCAAGCCATTAGGTCGATCGGCGAGCAGCTGCACGCAGTCGGAGGCCAGAAAGCCATGGCCCGAATGCTGCAGTTGCTGGAAGCGGAGATCGGCAGATACGACGACGGCGATTGGGCTTCTTGTGGTTTCGTCAGCTTTTGCTGGGATGGCATCGGAACATGGCGCCCCTAGAAGCGCAGCTTCGGAATGATGCGCTTCCCCGGTATGGATTCCATTGGAACCTAGCTGATTTGATGTACACCAGGACGCTGGCTTTCACGGGCCATGACCTGCCTGCGTGCTGCTCTGATCCGTAGCGACTTCCGAACAGCGCGTTTCCCCATCATGCTTTTCCGTACAGAGCCGTTACCAGCGTCAATCCCCACCTGATGGCGTGGGTGTCGCGACTGAATTTCTTGTCGTCAATAAACCGCAAACGCATCCTCGGCGTGGGTCTCGCCCCCTCCCGCGAAGGTTGCACCGCAGCCTCCTTCACTTCGATCGAAAGACCGTGGTTTCCGACGAGTTTTCGTACACGTCGAATTTCCTCCTCGCTATCAAGTCGCATACGGCCGCGCTCAACCTCGCTGGCATAGGCCCACTTTCTCAGTAGCCATGTGAAGTCATCCGGCGCGCACGTGCGCAGCGCCTCAAGGAATGAGACAACGGCCTGCGCAGAGTCAGCCCCGCTATGCGCCTTCAACTCCTTTGGGAGAGGCGCCAAGCATCCGGCGCGCTCCATGGGATGCCTCGGCGACTTCGCGCCAGCTTTCCCCGAGGGAATGCTCGATAGCCATTCCAATCCGTCGCGCAAGCGCTCGAACCACGGGTCACCAGGAACGGGGCGCTTTCCGCGTAGCGCCTGCTCGAGCTTTTCCAAGCGGTCGAAGGTCAGCGCGTTCACATCAGGAGCCGGCTCGACCGGCGCGGCCACTTCCTTGGTCTTCCCCTTCGGCTTCGCTCCGGCAGCAGCGGTTTGATCCTGTAGTAGCGCGCGCTCGATGCGATTGCGCATCCAGCGATTGATCGCAGCCTGGCACTGAACCAGATCCGCGATCGCCTCAGCGGCTTTGCGTGCCTCGGCGCCCCAACGCTCGAAGGTCTTTTCCGAGCGCATACGCAACGCAAAACTGCGCGAGATATCCTCCTGCGCTTCCAGCTGCATCATGAAAGCATAGAACGTGATCCCAAGGGTGTGGACGTAGTGCTTGAGCGACGTGGTGGTATGGCTATGCCCGAGGACAGCGCTAGTAACCTGCATTCCGTGCCCAGAGGGTCCCTCGTAGCCCAACAGCAGCTCGAGCCGTTCTCCTCGGATCAGCAAGGGTTTCACCCATGGCAGGTCTTCGGCAATTCCATCGAAATCGACCGCATCTGCCAGGACACTGAGGAGCAGTCGACTGGCCATCGTGTGCCTCAAGTGGTGCAGGCCGAGTTCTTCGTCGCCTCCGACTTCCTGGATCACTCGGTTGATGGCGTCGAAGACGTGATAACCCTCCGTGGTTTCTGTCGGGACGGCATCCACGAGCATCCTGAGCCCCTGCTCCCGAGCCGCTGACACATCGGCTCTCGTCGTTTCCTGCAGGAATCCGACGGGATAGACACGCTCGGACCACGTCGTCTTCAAGCTGCGGTCGTCGTTGGCCTGGATACGGACGAGATCCCCTTGTGCATCCAAGGTGGGCGTGTACTGCCCCTCAGCTCGACGCAGGCCGGTGTCGGCGATCTTACAGAAGAGCTTTCGTGCGGACTCCCGGTGGCGCGGATTGGAAATACCCGAGCGTACCGACCCGAATCGCTCCTCTATCTGTAGAATCATGTCTACCGTGAGGATTTTGGCGCTGACGTTGTAGTCGGAATCGCGGCCTATGTCGCCGATCACGACCCCATCCTGGTCCACTTTCTCCTCGGGCTTTCCCTCGCGTCTTCTTCGTGCATTCCTCTTGCTCAGATTCGCTTGCTTCCTGCGCAGGAACGCCTTGAAGGCCGACCAGGCCTGGCTCACGTCCTGGTCCGAAAAATGCTCGGAGGTCGCCTCGGAAAGCCGCTGGAGGTCTCCCATGTCGATTCGGGACAAGTCACCAACGGTGTCTGCCATCCCCATCAACCCATCGCTGACGACGTGCACCAGGCGCGCCCATTCCTCGCGCCGGGCCTCTGGCAACTTCCCCTTATCGAGGGCCCCCTTTTCCAGCTCCAGCAGATACAGGGCAAAAGATCGAAGCAGCCGCTCGGTATTCAGCTTCAGCGACATAACAACGAGACGCCGCTTGAGCTCGCCATGGAGCGAGGAGCGAGCCCCCGTTAGCGCATATCCAAAGTTGTGTTTGGCTTTACGCAGATCCTCGGGAACGGCTTCGTCCACAGGAATCAACTCGGACTCCTCCGAGTCGTGTTCATCCAGGCTGGCCGCGGGCTTCTGCCCACCGGCCCCCTTCCCGGTCGGCGCAGGCCTCGGCGGCAACCCGGCAAGCCGGCGAATTTCCTTGTCGCCAAGGTCCTCCGTCGCAAATTCGCCGCAACTGTAGGCAGCCAGGATGGGCGAACTGCGAAGCATCACGCGCTGGACCGCCGCCAGCATCATCTTGGGCAAGGTCAGCGCAGGGGTCGGGGCACCGATCGACGCGAGGTAAGGCTTTACGGCGGTATACCACCGCCGATGGCGGCGCCCACGTCGCAACCCAAACACTTGTTGGATCACGGGGCGCAGCCTGTCGCGCTCGATCTGGAGATAGGCGGCGGTGAAGTTGTCGAAATACAGCGTCCGGTTCATCACCTGGCTGGTCCTGCGGCAGGGAGCCGTCAGTTGTACGTAGCGCAGGCTCCCGCTGACCAAGATGGGCTCCGTGCCGGCGACCCAGCGGAGGAAGACTTCCAGGATCGGCTGCCGGTTCAGTCCAAGACGCCACACTCCAATCATGATCAGGCGGCCCAGTTCTAGTAGGTCCGGGTGATCAAACCGATCAATCGGCAGGAGGCGACCGTCCTCGCCCCTCCCCTCCATCGTCGCTAGGTCCACGACTTCGTCTGCGGGATCGCCTGTATCGTCCGGCGAGGGACTCGACGCCCCGGCCGGTTCGTCGCCGGATGCTGGCTCCGGTTTCGCGGCATCTGTCGAGGCTGACGCGGCCAAGGCGGCCCGGGCTTGCTCGGCCGCGGCCCGTTTGGTGCGCGGCGCCCATTCGGCACGCGGCTTGGGACGTTCTTCCTCAGAAGACGGCTCTCGCGGCGCCGGAAGCTGCCGAAGCTCCGCCTCAAATTTCGGCAGGACGTGGGCTTCGAACCACGCCAGTATCTGCAGCGCCTCGCCATCGAGCAGCCAGTCCTTCGCGAACAACGCGCGGGGGCGACTTCCAAAGATGGGCAAGCCCGTCTTGGACCGAATCAGCGTGCAGGCCGATTCAACCCAGAGCCCCAGGTCGGGCACATCGGACTCGTACAACTGCCTGACCAGGGCCCTGATCAGTTCCAGGGCGGCCACGCGATCCGGCGGCTTGGCATCGAACACCTCGGCGTAACGCTGAGCGTCGACGACTTTGAAACGATCCTGTACCACGTTGTCGGGCAGCAGATTCTTCGACTCAGGGTCGCGCTCTTTGGGGGCTGCCAGCCTCGAGGCGGCGGGCGGCAAGCGCGGCAGGAATCGGCGCGGTGTGTCGGAGAAGCCCGGAACGACCAGAGGCTCTAAGCCGAGTCGTGTCTCCAAGGAGGCCTGCAGATCCAGCCAGGCTTTGACGAACACCGGCGTCGAAAGCGTCGAGGTGAACCGCCAGGGATTGCGGCCTCGGACCATATGGCCACTGCCTGCATCGGTCATCCGCCCGTACAGTTCCGTGGCTTCCGACCGGACCAGCTTGCGAGCCCAGTTGCCGGGAAGCCTCTTCGGAACACGGCTGCCCTCTTGGTAGTGAGGCCGGTAGGGACGCACCTCCCCAGACTTGGAGATGTACCAAAGCCGGAGCTCCCATCCACCGGCCGTTTGCACGAACGGCTGAAGTGCCGGGTACGTAAGCGACAAGTGCGAAGCAAAGGCAGCGTAGGCGGCCAGTTGCGCTTCCAGCCTCACCCCGAAGGGGACGATTCGATCGGTCGAGCCGTCGCTGACATGCTTATCGTCGGTAAAAGCCCAACGGCCGCTCAGCAGAATCCGGGGAATCGGGCTCGCAGTCTTTCGGCCGGCCGTGGCGAGCGCGATCCACTGGGCGGTTTGCATCGTCAGGTAATTGAAGGCCTCACGCCATCGCTTGGCGCCCACATGTGCTTCGAAGCGCTGGCGGGTACTGGTGAAGTACTCGCGCAGCAGATCAACGTTGAATCCATGAGGAGCCCCCACCCGCTCGCCCGGCGGCGGAGCGGGCAGATCCTCCGGCAGAGGGCCGGCAAGCGCTGACGCGGCCTGGCGCCACTGAGATTCCGCCATGGCGGTCCGGTAGGAGGCGTAGTGGATCAGGTTCTGAAGGTTCGCATCGGTGCTGTCGGTGATCAGCTTGACCAGCCCCAGGTCGCCACGGGACAGCCTCAGCAGTTCGGTCGCCAAGCGAATGCGAACACCCTTCTCGGTCACGGCCAGCGCCGGGGGCAGCTGACGCAGGAGTCGCCGTGCGGCGGACACCACCGCGGAGTGCTTCTTCAGCTTCATCTGGCTGCAGCGCTCTATCAGTGGTTGCCAGGCCGGCAGCAGCGCCAGCCGGACAGCGTCCCCATGGGGATCGCAAAGCTCGAGCATTTCGACCTTTTTCTTCAGCTTGGGCGTGCCGGCGAAGACGGTCAGGACCCCTTTCGCGACGTCCACTGCCACGGGGTCCTCCCGCGTCACTTTCGAGGACCCGAAGACCGGCAATGCGACCGCTTCGAAGGGGCGACCGCTCAGCAGGCTCAGGCCGACAGCCAAGCGAGCCATCAACTCGATATCGGATTCACCCTCGATGACCCGGACGAGCGCCAGCACCGCGTCCACCGCGTCCCTGGAAATGCGCCAGTGGGACCAAGGCAACAGGGCATTGTTGTACTCAATGGCACATTGGGCACCCTTGGAGGCGTAGTAGGCCTTGAGCAGGTCGTCACCATCGCCCAGGAAGACCGTGGCGGCCGGCTCGGCCCCTTCGGCGATGTCGGGGTCGTCGTTGGCCTCCTTGTCGCCGATGATGCGCTGCGGCATGGAGATGAAATCGACGGCAATCCCGCCCAGGACGCCGGTGTCGATCGGGGTGATGACTTCGGTGAGGCTGGGGGCACGCTTCAAAACCGGCTTGAAGCGTTCGCGAACCACGCCATCGGTCATGACCCGAGTGGTGCCCTTGCGGGTCGAAAGCAGGTGCCCCCACCACAGCGACGCCAGGAACTGCGTCACTTCGATGTCGAAGATTCCCTTCGCGTCCTTGATCTCGGCGAGAAACCGGCCCTGGTCGAAACCCGGCTCCTTGCGCAGGCTTTCACGCCACCGACTGCGCTCTTCCTCCCGGATCCTGGCGCCGACGCGGAGGACCCGGGCGAGCGACTTGGCTTTGGGCTCGTCGAGGTCCAGGCCCAGTTTCACGGCCTTTGACAGAGCATCGCGGTAGGTCGAGTCGCCCAGCTTGCGGAGCTTCAGACCGGCGTTGTAGATCTGCCTGCCGTCCTTGCTGTCCTCCAGCAATCGCGAGGAATCATCGCCGTGCAGGTAGTTGCTGTATTCCAGCTCTGTCAGCTTCTTACGATTGAAGCGGATGCCTTGCCAGACGAACCAGGCGACGATCTGGTCGAAGTCGTCATTGTCGCGGGCTCCTCCGGCGCCATGCCAGACCAGAAGCATGTCGGTGATCCCGCTGTCTCCGCAGTGGGGGCGCAGCTGCTGATTGATGTCCCTGCCTGCCAGGGACCCGGCGTTGAACTCCAAGACGGTCTGGGTCACCTCGGCAACCCGCCGGAGCACGCTCAGGCGGGCGTCGTAGTCCTTGATCTCGGCACAGGACAGCAAAGCCCTGAATCGCCCATCGGCAAGCCGGAAGAAGTGGTCGATCGCCAGTCCGATGCCCCGCAAGGATCTATGCGCGCGCAGGACATACAGGGCAGCAACCAGTTGCTCCCGGATAACCCCCTGGGCCGCCATGAGCTCCGTCAGCTCATCAATCGGCCGGTCAATCGGCCGGGCCATTTCCATTCCCCTCTGCCGGGGCCGCCTCTCCTGCACCAGGCGCCCGGGCACGCCGGTTGCGGCCCCGCCATGGCGCTGGTTTCCGCCGCTCGGCACAACCCGCTCGGGAGAGGCCGCTCAACTGGCTGGCGAGATCAAGGCTAGGAGCAAACCTGGCGATTTCTTCGGCATGCTCGGTTACCAGTGGCTCGAAATGGTGCAATACCGCCCGGACGATCTCGACCAGGGAGCGGACCGGGGGTACCTCACCCACCGACCGCATGGCAACGACCTCCATGTCGGGGGAGTGGTGCCAGGCCATGAGAGCCGGGAGCACGTTTGCCACGATCCGCCGGCGCTCGTCCCGCGCGGGGTCCATCACAATGGGCGGCGCCCACCCCAGGCATTGCCGGATGAAGGACTCGGGCAGCACCTGCAGGTAGGCCGCCAGATCGGGCCCCGCGACGATCAGGCCGGCCTCCGGGGCATATCCGGCCGGCAATTCCTCCCAGCCGATGTCGCCCAAGGGGATCACGACGCCCTGCGGACGGACGTCCACGTGGACACCGGCCGGAAGTGAATCAGGGCTCGGAAGGTGGGCGGCGAGCAATTGCGCGAAGCGAACTTGGCTGGCCGCCAGCAGAAGGGCGTTCTTCGCCAAGGTGGATTGCCATGCCCTAGGTCCCGGCGGTCGAAGCGCCAGTGCGCGCAACGCAGCGCAGGGCAGCCTGTGTCCAGCAATGACGACCTGGGGTGCCAGTTCGTCGAGCATCAGTCGACCCATACCGGCGACGCGGGCTGGGGATTTCCCCGCCGGCGCAGTGCGCCCGGGGTGGCCCGACGGTCAAAAATTCTGGACTTGGCTTCCCTCACTCGATTCACCGAATTGGGGTTCAATCGAGCTTAATCGGCGGGAACCGGAAAAGCAAAGGGGGTTAGCCCTGCGGCTAACCCCCTGAAATATCTCGATGTGGCACGTTTTGGACCGATTGGCGCCTATCCTGACCGCCCCAGCCCGACTACCCAGTTAGCTTTATGAGCCGACGAGCTGCCAGACTGCTCCACCCCGCACCAGACAGACGATCATTATAGTCTGTTACCGCTGATCAATCAACCACTTTGCGCTGCCTCGAGCCTGCATTCTGAAGGCCTGGACAACCTCCGGACGATTGCTTCCGGAGTCCTGCTTTTGGGGTGGTGCCCACGGAGAGACTCGAACTCCCATGGCTCTCGCCGTTACCACCTCAAGGTAGTGTGTCTACCAATTCCACCACGTGGGCACTGCTTACCAAAACCGCCGACGGATCACGATGTTGCCGTGGCCGTCGAGGGGCGCGGATTGTAGCGCCCCTTTTCGAGTTTGTCTCGAATTTGTCGCCAGATTCCTGCTTATTCGGGGACGACCGGAGCTGCCGGAGCGGCAGGCTCGGCGGCCGGGGCCGTCGCAGGGGTATCCAGAGCCGGAACGGCCGGCGCGGGAGCTGCGGCCGGGGCCTCGGTCTTGACCGAGTCGACCACCGAGGCGGCTTCCTTGGTGCCGTGGACCAGGTAGGCCAGGGCCAGGCTGGCAATGAAGAACACCGTCGCCAGGTAGGCCGTGGCGCGCGACAGGAAGTTGGCCGAGCCGCGCGAGCCGAAGACCGTGCCCGAAGCGCCGCTGCCGAAGGCGGCGCCGGCGTCGGCGCCCTTGCCGTGCTGCAGCAGGATCAGACCGACCAGGCCGATGCCGACCAGCACCTGCAGGATGACCAGGAACGTATGCATGTACTCGAGAACCCTTTGCTAGCTCAGGGACTGCGCCGCGGCGCAGATCGCCAGGAAATCCGCGGCCTTCAGCGAGGCGCCACCGATCAGGCCGCCATCGACATCCGGATTGGCGAAGAGCGCCTGGGCGTTGTCCGCCTTGACGCTGCCGCCGTAAAGAATCCGCGTGGAATCAGCAATATTAGCACTACGGCCGCGCAATTGACCACGGATGAAGGCGTGCGCGTCCTGGGCCTGCTGCGGCGAGGCGGTCTTGCCGGTACCGATCGCCCAGACCGGCTCGTAGGCAATGACGGCATTGGCAAAGCTCTCGGCACCGCAGAGATCCAGCACCGCGTCCAGCTGGCGCGCCAGCACGGCCTCGGTCTGGCCACCTTCACGCTCGGCCAGCGTCTCGCCGACGCAGAGCACGGGCGTAAGGCCGGCCTTCTGGGCGGCCTGGTACTTCTGCGCCACCAGGGCATCGGTTTCGCCGTAGAGCGCGCGGCGCTCGGAGTGCCCGACCAGGACATGGCCGCAGCCGGTGTCGCGCAGCATGGCGCCCTGCACCTCGCCGGTAAAGGCGCCAGCCTTCTCCTGCTCGCTCAGGTTCTGGGCGCCCAGCAGCACGGCAGAACCCTGCAGGCGGCCACCGACCGAATCCAGGTACGGGAACGGCGGGCACACCAGGATCTCCACCTTGGCGTTGGCGCCGGCACCAGCCAGCAGGCCGTCCAGCAGCGCGGCGTTCTCGGCGCGGTTGCCATTCATCTTCCAGTTGCCGGCAACCATGTAACGGCGGCTCATCGTGTTCCCCTGTATCAGTTCTTTATTCGTGAATCGTGGATTTTAAAGGATCGTCCCTTGAGGATGCGAAAAAGCCGTTTCGTACCCTCAGGCTGCGGAGGCGATGGAATTCGCTGCTTCGCGCACGCGATCGGCGATCAGGCGGGCGCTGCTGTCGGCCAGGTCCTGGGCGTCGGCCTCGACCATGACGCGCACCAGCGGCTCGGTGCCCGAGGCGCGCAGCAGCACGCGGCCGCGCTGGCCCAGACCCGCCTCGGCTTCCCTCACCGAAGCCTTGACCCCGGCGGCTTCCAGCACCGGCGCGGCCTTGCCGGTGACCGGCACGTTGATCAACACCTGCGGGTACTTCTGCATGCCGGCGGCCAACTCGCGTAGCGTGCGCCCGGTGGTAGCCAACACCTCCAGCACCTGCAAAGCGGTCACGGTGCCGTCGCCGGTGGCGCTACGGTCCAGGCACAGCGTATGGCCGGAGGTCTCGCCGCCCAGCAGGCCGCCTTCGGCGCGCAGCATTTCCAGTACGTAGCGGTCGCCCACCTTGGCGCGGCGGAAAGCCACGCCCTGGGCTCGCAGGGCGTTTTCCAGGCCCAGGTTGCTCATCAGCGTGCCAACCACCGGCCCCTGCAGCAGGTGCTGGCGCAGGCGATCATTGGCGAGGATGTAGAGGATCTCGTCTCCATCGACCGCCCTGCCCTCGTGATCGACCATCAGGCAGCGGTCGGCATCGCCGTCGAGCGCGATGCCGAGATCGGCGCCGTGCTCGAGCACCGCCTTCTGCAAGGATTCGAGGTGGGTGGAGCCACAGCCTTCATTGATGTTGAAGCCGTCCGGCTTGGCATGGATGGCGATGACCTGCACGCCGAGACGCTGCAGGGTCTCCGGCGCGGTCTGGTAGCCGGCGCCATTGGCGCAGTCCAGCACGATCTTCATGCCGTCCAGCCGCGGGCCGCGGTAGGCGATCAGGCAGTGGCTGACGTACTGCTCCACCGATCGGGCGATGCGCCGCGCGGCGCCTACCTGCTCCGGAGCCACGCAGCGCATTTCCTCCTCCAGCAGGGCTTCGATGCGTAGTTCGACCTCGTCGCTGAGCTTGCCGCCATCAGGACCGAAGAACTTCACGCCGTTGTCGTAGTGGGGGTTGTGCGAGGCGGAGATCACCACGCCGGCACAGGCGCCGAGATTGCGGGTCAGCACCGATACGCCCGGGGTCGGCAGCGGCCCCAGCAGGCCCACGTCCATGCCGGCGGCGGAAAACCCCGCCTCCAGGGCCGACTCGAACAAGTAGCCCGAACGGCGCGTGTCCTTGCCGATCAGCACCTGGCGGCCCGGCTGGCCGCCCAGCACCTTGCCGGCGGCCCAGCCCAGCTTCAGTGCGAATTCGGGGGTCAGCGGCTTCTCACCGACCCGCCCACGGACACCGTCCGTTCCAAAGTACTTGCGGCTCATATCGTTATCTCTCTAGCCCAGTTGGCTGTTCGGGGAGTCATGGCTGCTCGCCCCAGCCTGTTTCACGGATTGTGCGACCTTCAAGGCCTCTACGGTAGGACCTACGTCATGGACACGCAGGATGCGGGCGCCTTGCCAGGCGGCCAGCACCGCGCCCGCCAGGCTGCCTGCCAGCCGGCCCTCCACCGGTTGCCCCAGCAATTGTCCGAACATGGATTTGCGCGACAAGCCCACCAACAGGGGGCAATGCAGGTCCGCGAAGGCGTCCAGGCGCCCCAGCAGCGCCAGGTTGTGCTCCAGCTTCTTGCCGAAGCCGAAGCCGGGGTCCAGCACCAGCCGCTCGCGCGGGATGCCGGCCGCCTGGCAGGCCTGGATGCGCTCCTGGAGAAAGCCGTGAACCTCGGCCACGACATCGGCGTAGCGCGGATCCTGTTGCATGGTGCGCGGCTCGCCCTGCATATGCATCAGGCACACCGCGGCGCCGGCCGCGGTAGCCGTTTCCACTGCAGATTCCGCTCTCAGCGCATTGATGTCATTGATTATTTCAGCACCGGCACGGCAGGCTTCACGCATCACGGCGGGCTTGGCGGTATCCACCGACAGCACCACGTCGAACTCGCGGGACAGGCGCTCGATGACCGGCACCACCCGATCCAGTTCTTCGGCTTCGCCGACCGGGGCCGCTCCAGGGCGGGTGGACTCGCCACCGATGTCGATGATGGCGGCGCCCTCGCCCGCCATCTGCCGGGCGCGCACCAGGGCCCGCTCCCGCGTGGCATGCAGCCCGCCGTCGGAGAAGGAATCAGGGGTGACGTTGAGGATGCCCATGACCACCGGCGCATCAAGCGCCAGTCGCCGCCGGGGTAACTGGAGGAACATGGGAAGCAAAAAGACGGGGCGCGTCGCCGCGCCCCGTCGTCAAATCAGCCGATGCTGGCCGGCTTGCCTGCCGGGCCAGGGGCCGGACGCTCCGGAGGGGAGCGCGGCGCATCGGGCGGACGGCCGCTGCCGTCGGTCCAGCTCTCCGGCTCTCCGGCTTCCTGCCCGGCCATGATGCGGGCCAGCTGGGCCGCATCGATGGTCTCGTACTTGATCAGGGCGTCGGCCATCGCGTGCAGCTTGTCGAGGTTGCCCTCGATGATGTCCTTGGCCAGCTTGTAGTTGCGGTCGATGACCTGGCGGATTTCCTGGTCGATCACGGAGGCCGTGTTGTCGGAGACGTGCTTGGTCTGCGTCACGCTCTTGCCCAGGAACACCTCGCCGTTGTCCTCGCTGTAGGACAGCGGGCCGAGGCGCTCGGACAGGCCCCACTTGGTGACCATGTTGCGGGCGATGTCGGTGGCACGCTCGATGTCGTTGGACGCGCCCGTGGTGACCTTATCGGCACCAAAGATCACTTCCTCGGCGATACGGCCACCAAACAGCGAGCAGATCGAGGAATTGAGGCGCTGCTTGCTGTAGCTATAGCGGTCCTCTTCCGGCAGGAACATGGTCACGCCCAGGGCGCGGCCGCGCGGGATGATCGTGACCTTGTAGACCGGGTCATGGTCCGGCACCGACAGGCCGACGATGGCGTGGCCGGCCTCGTGGTAGGCGGTGAGCTTCTTCTCTTCTTCGGACATCACCATGCTGCGGCGCTCGGCGCCCATCATGATCTTGTCCTTGGCCTTCTCGAAGTCGATGTGGTCGACCAGGCGCTTGTTGGCGCGGGCGGCGAACAGCGCGGCCTCGTTGACCAGGTTGGCGAGGTCGGCACCGGAGAAGCCCGGCGTGGCGCGCGCGATGATCTCCGGCTTGACGTTGTCGGCCAGCGGCACGGCGCGCATGTGGACCTTGAGGATCTGCTCGCGGCCGCGCACGTCCGGCAGCGGCACGACCACCTGGCGGTCGAAGCGGCCCGGACGCAGCAGCGCCGGGTCCAGCACGTCCGGACGGTTGGTGGCAGCGATGACGATGACGCCCTCGCTGCCCTCGAAGCCGTCCATCTCGACCAGCAGCTGGTTGAGGGTCTGCTCGCGCTCGTCATGACCGCCGCCCAGGCCGGCGCCGCGGTGACGGCCCACTGCGTCGATTTCGTCGATGAAGATGATGCAGGGCGCGTGCTTCTTGGCCTGCTCGAACATGTCGCGCACGCGGCTGGCGCCGACGCCGACGAACATCTCGACGAAGTCCGAACCCGAGATCGTGAAGAACGGCACGCCGGCCTCGCCAGCGATAGCCTTGGCCAGCAGGGTCTTGCCGGTACCCGGCGAGCCCACCATCAGCACGCCACGCGGAATCTTGCCGCCCAGCTTCTGGAACTTGGCCGGATCACGGAGGAAGTCGACCAGCTCGGCCACTTCCTGCTTGGCTTCCTCGACGCCGGCGACGTCGGCGAAGGTGATCTTCACCTGGTCGGCATTGAGCATGCGGGCGCGCGACTTGCCGAAGGACATGGCACCGCGGCCGCCGCCACCGCCCTGCATCTGGCGCATGAAGTACACCCAGACCGCGATCAGCAGCAGGATCGGGAAGGCGTTCATCAGCAGCTGCAGCAACAGCGGGGTTTCCTTGGGCAGGCTGCCGGTGAACTTGACGTTGCTGTCCAGCAGCTGGCCGACCATGGCCTTGTTGTCGGTCTCCGGGCTGACCGTGGTGAAGCGTGAGCCGCCTTTGAGTTCGCCGCGGATGATCTGGCCTTCGATAACCACGTCGGCGACGTTGCCTTCCTTGACCTGGTTAATGAACTCCGAATACTGCAACTCGGGCTGGGCCCGGCTGCGGGACGAGAAGCTCTGGAAGACCGTCATCAGCACGATGAGGATCACCACCCAGAGCAACAGATTTTTGGCCAGATCGTTCAAAGCTTTATCCTTGATTCCCGTTACCGCAACGGTTGCCTCAACCGCACGTTACTACGCCCTGTACCCCCGCGCCAGCAGATAAACCTCACTACTGCGCGGCCGCGAGGCCTTGGGCTTGCGAATCGTCACCGATTCAAAGGCTTTGCGCATCGCCCCGAGGTAGGCATCGAAGCCTTCCCCCTGGAAAATCTTGACCAGCAGGACGCCTTTTGGTTTCAGGTGGGCCTTGGCAAAGTCCAGCGCCAGCTCGCAGAGATGGATGCTCCCGGCCTGGTCCGCAGCGTCTATTCCACTCAGGTTGGGGGCCATATCCGACAAAACAAGGTCTACCGCCCGGCTTCCAATCGCGGCCTCCAGCCGGTGCAGCACGGATTCCTCGCGGAAGTCGCCCAGGATGAACTCCACATCCGCGATCGGCTCCATGTCGAGGATGTCCAGGGCCAGCAGGCGGCCCGAGGGGCCCAGCAAGGGACGGGCCAGCTGGCTCCAGCCGCCGGGGGCGGCGCCCAGGTCCACGACCACCTGCCCCTGCTTGAGGATGCGGTCCTTTTCCTGGATTTCCTGGAGCTTGAACACTGCCCGGGAGCGGTAGCCCAGCCGGCGGGCCTCCTGGACGTAATGGTCGGCCTTGTGCTCGGCAAGCCAGCGGGCGGAACTGGGACGGCGTTTCTGGCTCATGGGGCTGCGCCCGGGAATCGAGAATCGAGAATCGGGGATCGTAACAGCAAGCTGGCTTCTACGATTCCCAACTCCCCATTCCCGATTCCCGTCTTCAGATGTAGTGCACCGCGATGATTTCGAACTCGCGGGTGCCGGCCGGGGTGGCGACCGCCACCATGTCGCCTTCCTTCTTGCCGATCAGGGCCTTGGCGATGGGAGAGTTCAGCGAAATCAGGCCCACCTTGGCGTCGGCCTCGTCCTCGCCAACGATCTGGTACTTCAACTCGTCGCCGCTGTCGACGTCGGACAGGTCGACGGTGGTGCCGAAGATGACCTTGCCGGAGGCCGGCAGCTTGGTGACGTCGATGACCTGGGCCATCGACAGCTTGCCCTCTATCTCTTGGATGCGACCCTCGTTGAAGCCGTGCTGCTCGCGGGCGGCGTGGAATTCGGCGTTCTCGCGCAGGTCACCCTGCTTGCGGGCCTCGTCGATGGATTCGATGATCTTGGGGCGCAGTTCGCTCTTGCGGTAGCGGAGTTCTTCCTGCAGCTTTTCGGCGCCGCGCGCCGTCATCGGGGTCATGCTCATTTTCCGAATCTCTTCTCTAAGACGTTACCAAAAGCAAAAGCAGACCCACCGCCCCTCCTCGGGGCGGCAGGCTCTGTCCGGATTCAATCAAAGATACCCCAAAATTCCGGGTACCTGAATACAGTCCTCAGACCTACAGGGTCGCGTGCAACGCCTGCAGCCTGTTGACCTCCAGTTCGTTGAGATGTTCCATCGCCACCGCCGCCGCCAGGGCACCGGCAATGGTCGTGAAGTAGCAGACCTTGTGCTGGATCGCGGCACCACGGATGGACCGCGACTCCTCGATCGAGATCTTGCCTTCGGTGGTGTTGGCGATGAACTGGATCTCGCCGTTCTTGATCATGTCCACGCAGTGCGGGCGGCCTTCCTTGACCTTGTTGACGCCCGCACAGGCGATGCCGGCCTTCTGGATCAGCGCCGCGGTGCCATGGGTGGCAAAGACCTTGAAGCCGTGGCCGCTGAGGATGCGTGCCAGTTCGACGGCCTTCTTCTTGTCGCGGTCGCGCACGGAGATGAATGCGGCGCCCTTGGAAGGCACCACCTGCCCCGCCGCCAGCAGCGACTTGTTGAAGGCCTCGCCGAAGGAGGCACCCACGCCCATGACTTCGCCGGTGGAGCGCATCTCGGGGCCCAGCAGCGGATCCACCGAGGGGAACTTGTTGAACGGGAAGACCGACTCCTTGACGGAGTAGTACTTCGGAATCAGCTCCTCGGTGATGCCCTGGCTCTTCAGGCTCTGGCCGGCCATGCAGCGCGCGGCGATCTTGGCCAGCGGGCGGCCGGTGGCCTTGGACACAAAGGGACTGGTGCGCGAGGCGCGCGGGTTCACTTCCAGCAGGTAGACCTTGCCGTCCTGCACGGCGAACTGCGCGTTCATCAGGCCGACCACGTTGAGCGCCTTGGCCAGCTTGAAGATCTGGTTGCGGATCTCGTCGACGATCTTCTTCGGCAGCGAGTACGGCGGCAGCGAGCAGGCGGAGTCGCCGGAATGCACCCCGGCCTCTTCCACGTGCTCCATGACGCCGCCGATCACCACGTCCTTGCCGTCGGACAGCGCGTCGACGTCCACCTCGATGGCGTCATTGAGGAAGCGGTCGAGCAGCACCGGGGAATCGTTGGAGACCTGCACGGCCTCGGTCATGTAGCGCTTGAGGTCGGCGTCGTCATGGACGATTTCCATGGCGCGGCCACCCAGCACGTAGGACGGACGCACCACCAGCGGGTAGCCGACCTTGTTGGCCACGGCCAGGGCCTGCTTCTCGGAGGTGGCGGTGCCGTTGGGCGGCTGCAGCAGCTTGAGCTTCTCGACCAGCTTCTGGAAACGCTCGCGGTCCTCGGCGAGGTCGATGGCGTCCGGCGTGGTGCCGATGATCGGCGCGCCGGCGGCCTCGAGCTGGCGGGCCAGCTTCAGCGGGGTCTGTCCGCCGAACTGCACGATCACGCCCTTGGGCTTCTCGAGGTCGATGATCTCCATCACGTCTTCGAAGGTCAACGGTTCGAAGTAGAGGCGGTCGGAGGTGTCGTAGTCGGTCGACACGGTCTCCGGATTGCAGTTGATCATGATCGTCTCGTAGCCATCCTCGCGGAGGGCCAGGGACGCATGCACGCAGCAGTAGTCGAACTCGATACCCTGGCCGATACGGTTGGGGCCGCCCCCGAGCACCACGATCTTGTCGCGGCTGGAGGTCTGCGCCTCGCACTCCTCGTCGTAGCTGGAGTACAGGTAGGCGGTGGACGACGGGAACTCGGCAGCGCAGGTGTCCACGCGCTTGTAAACCGGGCGCACGCCGAGCTTGTGGCGGCGCTTGCGCACGGATTCTTCCTTGACACCGATCAGCTTGGCGATGCGGCGATCAGAGAAGCCCAGGCGCTTGTAGCGGCGCAGGTCGGCTTCCTCGACGGTGCTGATCTTCTGCTCGGCGATCTCGGCCTCGGTCTGGATGATCTCTTCGATCTGTTCCAGGAACCAGGGGTCGATCTTGGACAGCTTGAACACGTCCTCCACGCTCATGCCGGAGCGGAAAGCATCACCGACGAACCAAAGGCGCTTGGCGCGCGGGGTGGCCAGCTCGTCGCGGATGCGGCTGAGGCTCACGGCCTCGTAGTCCGGCACCTGCGGCTCGAAGCCATCGCTGCCCACTTCCAGGCCGCGCATCGCCTTCAGCAGCGACTCCTGGAAGTTGCGACCGATGGCCATGACCTCGCCCACCGACTTCATCTGCGTGGTGAGACGCGAGTCGGCCTGGGGGAACTTCTCGAAGGTGAAGCGCGGTATTTTGGTGACGACGTAGTCGATGCTCGGCTCGAACGAGGCCGGAGTGACCCCACCGGTGATCTCGTTGCGCAGCTCGTCCAGCGTGTAGCCGACGGCCAGCTTGGCGGCGATCTTGGCGATGGGGAAACCCGTGGCCTTGGAGGCCAGCGCCGAGGAGCGCGACACGCGCGGATTCATCTCGATCACGATCATGCGCCCGTCTTTCGGGTTGATCGAGAACTGCACGTTGGAGCCACCGGTTTCCACGCCGATCTTGCGCAGCACCGCCAGCGAGGCGTTGCGCATGATCTGGTATTCCTTGTCGGTGAGCGTCTGCGCCGGCGCGACGGTGATCGAGTCGCCGGTGTGCACGCCCATCGGATCGAAGTTCTCGATCGAGCAGACGATGATGCAGTTGTCCTTGCGGTCGCGGACCACCTCCATCTCGTACTCTTTCCAGCCGAGCAGCGATTCCTCGATGAGGACCTCGGTGGTCGGCGAGAGGTCGAGGCCGCGGGTGACGATCTCCTCGAACTCTTCGTGGTTGTAGGCAATGCCGCCGCCGGTGCCGCCCAGCGTGAAGCTCGGGCGGATGATCACCGGGAAGCCGATATCCGCCTGGATTTTCTTGGCCTCGTCCCAGGTGTGGGCCACGCCGGAGCGCGCCGATCCCAGGCCGATCTCGGTCATGGCATCGCGGAACTTCTGGCGGTCCTCGGCGAGGTCGATGGCGGTCGGCGAGGCGCCGATCATCTGCACGCCGAACTTCTCCAGCACGCCGTGCTTGGCCAGGTCCAAGGCGCAGTTCAGCGCGGTCTGGCCGCCCATGGTCGGGAGCACCGCGTCCGGGCGCTCCTTCTCGATGATGCGTGCGACGGTCTCCCAGCGGATCGGCTCGATATAGGTGGCATCGGCCATCTCCGGGTCAGTCATGATCGTGGCCGGATTGGAGTTGACCAGGATGACCTTGTAGCCCTCCTGGCGCAGCGCCTTGCAGGCCTGGGCACCGGAGTAGTCGAACTCGCAGGCCTGGCCGATCACGATGGGACCGGCGCCGATGATCAGGATGCTCTTGATGTCTGTGCGTTTTGGCATGGCTTTCTTCGGGCAGGCTCAGGCGGCCATCATCTTGATGAAGCGGTCGAACAGGACGCTGACGTCATGCGGGCCGGGGCTGGCTTCGGGGTGGCCCTGGAAGCTGAAGGCCGGGGCGTCGGTCAGGCGGATGCCCTGCAGCGAGCCGTCGAACAGCGAGCGGTGCGTGGCGACGACGTTGGCCGGCAGCGTGGCCTCGTCCACCGCGAAGCCGTGGTTCTGGCTAGTGATCATCACCGTGCCGTCCTCCAGGTCCTGCACCGGGTGGTTGGCGCCGTGATGGCCGAACTTCATCTTCAGCGTCTTGGCGCCGGCGGCCAGGCCCAGGATCTGGTGGCCCAGGCAGATACCGAACAGCGGCAGCTTCCTGGCAATGAACTCGCGCGAGGCGGCGATGGCGTAGTCGCAGGGCTCGGGGTCGCCGGGGCCGTTGGACAGCATCACGCCATCAGGCTTGAGCTTGAGCACCTCGGCGGCCTTGGTCTGGGCCGGTACGACGGTGATGCGGCAGCCGCGGTCCACCAGCATGCGCAGGATATTGCGCTTGATGCCGAAGTCGTAGACCACGACGTGGAACTTCTCGTTCTTCAGCGTGGTTTCGCGGTTGCTCTCCAACTCCCAGGAGCCGGTGGTCCAGGGGTAGGACTTGCTCACCGACACGACCTTGGCCAGGTCCATGCCCTTGAGACCCGGGAACTCGCGCGCCAGCTTGAGCGCGGTCTTCTCCGAGATCTTGCGGCCGGCCAGGATGCAGCCGTTCTGGGCGCCCTTGTCGCGCAGCAGGCGCGTCAGGCGGCGGGTATCGATGCCGGCGATGGCGACGACCTTCTGGGCCTTCAGGTATTCGCTGAAGTCCTGGGTCGAGCGGAAGTTGCTGTGGCGCCGCGGCACCTCGCGCAGCACCAGGCCAGCGAGCTGTACCTTCTCCGATTCGGCGTCCTCGTCGTTGGTGCCGACGTTGCCGATGTGGGGGTACGTGAGGGTGACGATCTGCTCGCGATATGAGGGATCGGTCAGGATTTCCTGATATCCCGTCATTGCGGTATTGAAAACCACTTCGCCAACGGTCTGCCCGTCAACGCCGATGGAGATACCGTGAAAAACAGATCCGTCAGCGAGTGCGAGCAGAGCCGGTTTGGAAGGGGTCATAGAGCTGGCCTAATCCTTGGGACGGACACTAAAACGGGGGCTTTTGGCCCCCGTCGTGGATTAGGCGCGAATTCTAGTGTGTGCAGTGCACAACGTCCATGGCTTTTCAGCTTTTCAGGTGAAAATAATTTAAAGGTCCGCCGGGCCATCGAACTTTCGGTGAAAACGCAACGCCGCCCCCTTCAGAAGCCGAAGCCCATCTGGCCCTTGTCGGGCGGCGGTGGTGGCGGTGGTCGGAACAGCGCCGTATCGAGCTTCAGCCGGCGCCCCCGGCCCAGCCCCAGCCGGGCCGCGGCGACCTTGAAGCGCTGGGCGATGACCTGGGCGTACTCCCCCTCCCCGGTCATGCGCTTGCCGAAGCGCGGGTCGTTGTCCTTGCCGCCGCGCATCTGCTGCACCAGGCTCATGACGTGCTCCGCCCGCTGCGGGTGGTGGACCTGCAGCCACTCCCGGAACAGGCCTTTCACCTCGTGCGGCAGCCGCAGCATGATGTAGGAGGCTTCGCGCGCACCGGCCTCATGGGAGGCCTGCAGGATCTGCTCGATCTCGGCGTCGTTGACGAAGGGGATCACCGGGGCCACCAGCACCATTACCGGGATGCCGGCGTTGGCCAACTGGCGGACGATCCGCAAGCGGGCCTGGGGGCCGGCCGTCCGCGGCTCCAGGGCCCGTTTCAGCTCCGGCTGCAGGCTGGTGATGGAAATGGCCACCTCCACCAGGTTGTCCCTGGCCATGTCCGCTAGCAGCGGAATGTCGCGCTCGATCAGGGCGGCGCCCTTGGTGACGATGGTCAGGGGGTGCCGGCAGCGCTGCAGCACCTCCAGGATCGAGCGCATGACCCTATATTCCCGCTCCACCGGCTGGTAGGGGTCGGTGTTGGAGCCCAGCGCGATCGGCGAGCAGCGGTAGCCGGGCTTGCGCAGTTCCTCCTCGAGCAGCCTGGCCGCGTCCGGCTTGTAGAACAGCCGGGTCTCGAAATCCAGGCCCGGCGACAGGTTCAGGTAGGCATGCGCCGGGCGGGCGTAGCAGTAGATGCAGCCGTGCTCGCAGCCGCGGTAGGGATTGATCGACTGCTCGAAGCCGATGTCCGGCGACTGGTTGCGGGTGATGATGCTCTTGGAGGCTTCCGCCGTGACGATGGTGTCCGGGCGCGGGGTCTCCGGTTCATCCAGCAACCAGCCGTCGTCGAAATCCTCGCGGGCACGCGATTCGAAGCGACCTTCCGGATTGGAAGCCGCTCCGCGACCCTTTATCCCCTGAGGGGGCTGCTCAGGCGAGGACATCCCGCATCGAATAGAGACCCGGCTGGCGGCCGGCCAGCCAGCTGGCGGCATGCACCGCGCCCTTGGCGAAAATGGCCCGCGAACTGGCCTTGTGGCTGATCTCCACGCGCTCGCCTTCGCCCAGGAACATCACCGTGTGGTCACCGACCACGTCGCCACCGCGCACGGTGGAGAAGCCGATGGTGTTGCGGTCACGCGCGCCGGTGTGGCCGTAGCGCTCGTAGACCGCGCAGTCCTTGAGATCGCGGCCGGCGCCGCGGGCGGCGGCCTCGCCCATCATCAGGGCGGTACCACTGGGGGCATCCACCTTGTGGCGGTGATGGGCTTCCACCACCTCGATGTCGAAGTCCTCGGCCAGCACGCGGGCGGCATCCTCCAGCAGCTTCAGGCAGAGGTTGACGCCGATACTGAAGTTGCCGGCCTTGAGCACCGGGATGCGCCGGGCGGCGGCATCCACCGCGGCCTGCTGCTCCGGAGTGAAGCCGGTGGTGCCGATCACCACGGCCTTGCCGTGCTCGATGCAGAACGGCAGCAGCGCCACGGTGGCTTCCGGGCGGGTGAAGTCGATCAGCACGTCGAAGTCGGACACGACCTGGGCCGGCTGGGTCACGATCTTGACGCCGTTGGCGGCCAACCCGGCGAGCTGGCCGGCATCCTGCCCGGCCTCGGGGCAACCCTCGCGCTCCAGCGCGGCACCCAGCTTCGCCCGCGACGAGGCGTCGGTGGCCTGGATCACGGCGCGGCCCATGCGGCCACTGGCGCCGAGGACGGCAATGCGAACGGGGGACTGGGTCATGGCAACGGCAACGGGTTCAAAAACGGGCCGCTATTTTAGCCTTTCGCCCGTTCCGCCTGCTTGGCCTGCTGCCAGTATTTTTCCATCTCGTCGAGCCGGCGCGGGTCGCCAGGCGGCGGCAGCTCCGCCAGGTGCTTCAGCACGTGGCCGAAGCGGCGCTCGAACTTGGCATTGGTACGCGCAAGGGCGCGCTCGGCATCCACGCCCAGGTGACGTGCCAGGTTCACGGCCATGAACAGCAGGTCGCCGAGCTCGTCCTCGGAGCGGTCGCGCCCCTGCCCCGCCGCCTCCTTCAGCTCGCCGACCTCCTCGGCCAGCTTGTCCCAGAGCTCGTCGAGGTGGCGCCAATCGAATCCCAGTTCGGCGGCCTCCAGCTGCAGGCGCAGGGCCTCGCTCAAGGGATTTGCGCTCATGCCGTCTCCGCCACCTTGTTGGCCAGGTTCCACAGCATGCCGGCAGTGGCGCCCCAGATGCGGTGGCGACCAAAGTTGAGCTCGAAGAACGGCACATTGAGCCCCTCGCGGGACAGCAGCTTGTGTTCGAAATTGCGCAGGTCCAGCACGAAGTCCAGCGGCGCCTCGAACACCTCCGCTACCTCGTCCTCGCAGGGCCGGATTTCGGGCTCGCCGCTGACGATGCCGACCACCGGGGTCACCAGGTAGCGGGTCATGGTCGGGTAGTCGTCCAGGTAGCCCAGCACCTCGACGCTGGCCGGCGGCAGGCCCACTTCCTCCTCGGCCTCGCGCAGGGCGTTGGCGGCGGCGCTGGCATCGCCCTCGTCACGGCGCCCGCCGGGGAAGCTGATCTGCCCCTTGTGCGAGCGCAGGCGGTCGGAGCGCACCGTGAGCATCATGGTCAGGCCGTGCTGGCGCCGGATCACCGGCGCCAGCACGGCGGCCGGGCGCAGCGATTTCAGCAGCGCCGGCGTCAGCAGCAGCTTGTCCATGTTCAGTGGCAGTTCCAGGCGCGACATCGGCCGCGGCGGCTGCTCGGACGTGTCGGCCAGCGCGCGGCGCAGGCGCGGCTCCCAGTCGGTCATCATGATTACCGGAGTATCGATTTCTGTTCGCGAGTTTACCCCCTTCACCTACACTTACGGCATGACCACCCCCAACCTGGAAACCATCGCGGCCGCCTTCCTGGGCTACATCCCGCACATGCGCGAGTGCGGGCTAAGCCTGGTCCGGGGCTCGCCGGAGGGCGTGGAACTGTGCTTGCCCTTCCGCGAGGAATGGGTCGGCGACCCGATCCGCGGCGTGCTGCACACCGGCCCCATCACCGTGCTGGTGGACAGCAGCTGTGGCCTGGCCGTATTGGCCGCGACGCCGGTGCCGGAGACCATCGCCACGCTGGACCTGCGCATGGACTACCTGCGCCCGGCCCTGCGCGACAAGGACCTGTACTGCCGCGCCGAGTGCTTCCGCATGACGACGCACATCGCCTTCGTGCGCGCCACGGTCTGGCAGGACGACCGCGAGCAGCCGGTGGCGATCAGCCAATCGGCGTTCATGCGCTCGTCGACCGGCAAGCCCTGGAAGCCGGAGGCCCGCACATGAGCGAACCACTGATCGAATCCGCGGCCGATCCCTTCGGCGAGGCCCGCCGCCTGGCCCGCGAAAGCGGAGATTTCTCGGTGCTGGTCGCCACGGTTCCCTATGCGAAGTACCTGGGCGTGCAGTTGTCGCTGCACGAGGGCAAGCCGCGCGCGACCCTGCCCTTCCGGGAGAATCTGATCGGCAACCCACGCCTGCCGGCCCTGCACGGCGGCATCACCGCGGCCTTCATGGAAAATGCCGCGGTGCTGCACCTGCTCTACCAACTGGATACTGCGCGCGTACCCAAGAGCATCGACTTCTCGATTGACTACCTGCTGCCGGCGCGCACCGAGGAGCTGTACGCCGACTGCGAGATCGGCCGCATGGGCAGCCGCGTGGCACAGGCCACGATCCGCTGCTGGCAGAAGTCGCAGGAGCGTCCGGTGGCGGTTGCCCGCGCGCATTTCCTGCTGATGACGCCGGACTGAAACCCGCTTGAAGACTTTCCGCGAGCTGGATGAGGCCACCGGGCAGGCCAAGGGCGCCGCCTTCCGCGCCTTCAAGCGGCTGGAGCCCGGCCTGCGCGAGGGACAGGACTTCCTGCTGCTGTGGCCGGGGCGCGACGACACACTCATTGGTGAACTGCGTACGCAGGACCGGGTCTATCGCAACAGCGTCAACATCGTCCTGCTGGACGATGCCCTGGCCGAAAGACTCCTGAAACACTTGTCGGGCAGCCTGGAACCGGGGCAGTAATGCGCCTTGTCCCTTGCCGCACGATCTGAAATTGCCAGACCGGCGCGCCGGGTTTACGATCCGGGGCCTTACAATTACCACACTCTGGAGAACACCATGTCCGCCGCCGACTTCCTGAAGAAGCTGCCGTCCGCGTTCAACGCCGCCGAAGCCTCGGGCACCAACTGCACGATCAACTTCGTCTGCTCCAAGCCGGTCAATGTCGTGATCAACAACGGCACCTGCGCGGTCAACGACGGCACCGCCGGCACCGCCGACCTGACCATCACCATGGAAGACGACGACCTGATCGCGCTGATGAAGGGCGAGCTCAACGGCATGACCGCTTTCATGACCGGCAAGCTGCAGGTCGACGGCGACCTGATGCTGGCGCAGCGCATGGCCAGCTTCTTCGATGCCTCCAAGCTCTGATCCCGCGATCGGTGCCGAACAAGCCCTGGGCAGCGATGCCCGGGGTTTTTCGTTTGCGCTGCAGGAGAACCAGGGACGCCTGGAACTGCGCGCGCTGCATCGCCCGGACTACGGCGCGATCTGGATCGACTGGGGCAGCAGCGAACAGCGCCGGCGCATCGCCGGCGGACGCAAGCAACTGCTGGCCCGCGCGCTGGGCCTGGCCAAGCGGCCCGAACTGGACATCCTGGATGCCACCGGCGGCCTGGGCCGCGACGCCTTCACGCTGGCGTCACTGGGTGCCCGCGTGACGCTGGTGGAGCGCCAGCCGCAGATCGCCGACCTGCTGGCCGACGCACACCGGCGCGCGCTGGCCGACCCGGCGCTAGCGCCGATAGCGGCACGTATCGAACTGCGCCGCGGCAACGCAGCGCTGGTTCTGGGCGAGGGCCGCTGGGACAGCGTCTACCTGGACCCGATGTACCCGCACAGCGGCAAGACCGCGCTGCCGCAGAAGGAGATGCAGATCTTCCGCGACCTGGCCGGCGCCGACGAGGATGCCGACGCCCTGCTGGAGCCGGCGCTGCAGGCGGCGCGCCTGCGCGTGGCGGTGAAGCGGCCGCTGAACGCCCCCTGGATGGCCGCCCGCAAGCCTTCGCTGGAGCAACGCGGCACGCAGGCGCGCTTCGATATCTACCTGAGCACAAGCTCCTCGTAGGAATACGGTGACGCACCAACACCTGCTTGCGATACGCTTGCGATGGCCGCCGAACCCCTAGAGGAAGAAATGCGACTGCTGAGCCTGGTGCGTCACGCCAAGTCCTCCTGGGACTACGAGGAGTTGAGCGACTTCGAGCGCCCGCTGAATGAACGCGGGCGTCGCGATGCGCCAGCGATGGCACAGCGCGCGCGCCGGCTGCTGGGCATCCCCGACCGGCTGGTGTCGAGCCCCGCCTTGCGAGCGATCACCACCGCGCACCTCTTCGCCGACGCCTTCGCCCTGGGACGCGAGGAAATCCAGCTGCAGCCGCGCATCTACGAAGCGTCACCGGCAACGCTGGTGCAGATCCTGAACCAACTCGACGACTGCGACCGCCACGTGATGCTGTTCGGCCACAATCCGGGTTTCAGCCAGCTCGCGGGATTGCTGGCACCCTGCCCCTTCGACGAGGTGCCGACCTGCGCGGTGGTGCAGGTGGCGCTGGAGATCGAACACTGGCGCGATGCCGGCCCGGGACTGGGCAAGCTGCGCCAGTACCTCTATCCGAAGGATGGCAGCGACTAGCTCGCAGGGGACAGCGGTGATCAGCCCCTCTTAACCGACTGCAGCTTGGCCTTATAGCGCTGTGCGTTCTGCACGTAGTGCTGGGCCTGCAGCTTCAGGAACGCCGTCTCCTGCTCGCCAAGCTCGCGCACTACCTTGGCCGGCGAACCCATGATCAGCGAGTTGTCCGGGAAGGTCTTGCCTTCCGGGATCAGCGACTTGGCGCCGACGATGCTGTTGCGCCCGATCTTCACGCGGTTGAGGATCACCGAGCCGATGCCGACCAGCGAGTTGTCACCGATCTCGCAGCCGTGGAGCATCACCAGGTGGCCGATGGTGCAGTCACGGCCGATGGTGAGGCGGATGCCGGGATCGGTATGGAGCACCGAGCCATCCTGCACGTTGCTGTTCTCGCCGATCACAATCTCGTCGCAATCGCCACGCAGCACGGCGTTGAACCAGACGCTGGCGTTGTGTTCCAAGGTTACCGCACCGATCAGCGTGGCATTGGGTGCAACCCAGCAATCCCCCTTAAACTGGGGCTCCCGTCCATCGAGGGCGTAGATCATGCGCGGCTTCCGTAAAGGGATGATTGATTTCCGCAGTCTGGCGGGCAGCCTGCTGATGCTGCAAGCCCTGCTGCTGCTCGTTGCCTGTAGCGACAAGACGCCCAGGCTTCCGGCCCTGCCGCAGGATGCCGTGGTGCTGGCCTTTGGCGACAGCCTGACCTATGGCACCGGCGCCAACCCGCGCCAGAGCTATCCAGCGGTGCTGGCGGGCCTGATCGGCCGCAAGGTGGTGAACGCCGGCGTGCCGGGCGAAACCACCGCGGAAGGGCGCGAGCGCCTGCCCGAAATCCTGGACGAAACCGAACCGGGGCTGGTGATCCTCTGCCTGGGCGGCAACGACATGCTGCGACAGATGGACCGCGCCCAGATGCGCGCCAACCTCAGTGCCATGATCCAGGAAATCCGCGGGCGCGGCATTCCCCTGATCCTGCTGGGCGTGCCGGAGCCGAAGCTGCTGTCGCTGCAGGCCGAGCCCGGCTACGCGGCGCTGGCGCAGGAGCATGGCTTGCCGATCGAGAACCGGGTCATCGCCGAGGTGCTGGGCGACCGCAGCCTGAAGTCGGACCAGATCCATCCCAATGCCCAGGGTTACCGGCAAATGGCGGAGAAGATCGCGGGTCTGCTGAAGAAGGCCGGAGCCGTGTAACGCCGCCCGCCGATCGCGGCGGGATCAGAGCGCAGCGGCAGGCAGGATGCGCGGGCGCGCTGCCAGGCTGAAGCCATGACCGTGCTCCAGAAGGTACTCCAGCCACTTCCCCAAGGTCAGGTTGCGCTGCCACTGCGCGCTGAGGAACTGACCCGCCTTGGGGTCTCCCTCCTCGGTCGCGTCCCAGGGCGGCCGCTGGCTGCAGGCCAGGGCCTCGGCCACGGCGGCGTCACGGTAGACGCGCACCCACAGGTCCGGCTGGCGACGTACGCCGTCCTGGTCCACGAATTCGTATGACAGCTTGAAACTGACCGTATAGCGATCACGATCGGTCACGCGCAGATGCAGCGGCAGGTCGCTCTGGCTGCGGGAGACGGCCTCGTCGAACGGCAGTTCCAGCTCCGGGATCAGCCGCTCCAGCAAATGGTAGTTGCGTTCGTACAGATCGAGCAGGTGCGCCAGCCGCCGCGGCTTGCCGCAGCAGGGACAGACATAACCATGGCCAGTAGAGGCTTGCATGTGGGGACTATAAGATAGGGCTCACGACTGGGACAAACAGAACAAAGGAGAGCATCATGGCGATCCGCGAAATCTCCACCAAACCCTACCTCGACCAGAAATCCGGCACGGCGGGACTGCGCAAGAAGGTCGCGGTCTTTCAGCAGCCGCATTACCTCGAGAATTTCCTGCAATCGGTCTTCGACTGCGTGCAGGAACTGCACGGCGGCACCCTGATCATTGGGGGCGACGGCCGCTATTACAACCGCACGGCAATCCAGACCGCCTGCGCCGTGGCCACCGGCAACGGCGTGGCGCGCATCGTCATCGGCCAGGGCGGCCTGCTGTCGACGCCGGCCGCCTCGCACCTGATCCGCAAGCGCGGTGCCCAGGGCGGGTTGCTGTTCACCGCCAGCCACAACCCGGCCGGGCCGGACGGCGACTTCGGCATCAAGTTCAACGTGGCCGGCGGCGGACAGGCCAGTGAGGGCCTCACCAACCGCATCTACGAGACCAGCAAGCAGATCGCGCGCTATCGGGCGCATGAGGGCGGACAGGTGGACCTGGACCGTCGCGGGCTGCAGACGCTGGGCAGCACCGAGATCGAGGTGATCGACTGCGTCGACGACTACTCGCAGCTGATGCAGGAGCTGTTCGACTTCGACCGCATCCGCGACTGGTTCCGCCGCGGCCACACGCTGCGCTTCGACGCGATGCATGCCGTGACCGGCCCGTACGCCGAGCGCATCTTCGTCGAGCAGCTCGGCGCGCCGCTGCTGAGCGTGCAGAACGCGAGCCCGCTGGAGGATTTCGGCGGCGGTCATCCGGACCCGAACCTGATCTATGCCAAGCCGCTGGTGGACCTGGCCTTCAGCGCCAACGGCCCCGACCTGGCAGCGGCCAGCGACGGTGACGGCGACCGCAACATGATCCTCGGCAAGGACATCTTCATCTCGCCGGGCGACTCGCTGGCGATGCTGGCGGCACACTTGCACGAACTGCCAGGCTACCGCCGCGGCCTGGCCGGCCTGGCGCGCTCGATGCCGACCTGCCGTGCCGCCGACAAGGTGGCGAGCGCGCTGGCGATCCCGCTCTACGAAACTCCCACCGGCTGGAAGTTCTTCGCCAACCTGCTGGATGCCGGCAAGCTGACGCTCTGCGGCGAAGAGAGCTTTGGCACCAGCAGCGTCCATGCCCGGGAAAAGGATGGCGTTTGGGCGGTGCTGGCCTGGCTCAACGTGCTGGCCGTGACCGGCCTGTCGGTGAAGGAGATCGCCCAGCGGCACTGGAAGCGCTTCGGCCGGCACTACTACGCACGCCATGACTACGATGAGCTGCCCGGCCCCGCCGCCGACAGCGTGATGCAGGCACTGGCCAACCAGCTCGCCGAACTGCCGGGGCGCAGCCTCGGCGACTACACGATCAGCGAGGCCGACGAATTCAGCTACCACGATCCGGTGGACAACAGCATTGCCGTGAACCAGGGCCTGCGCGTGATCTTCGGTGACGCGGCGCGCATCATCCTGCGCCTCTCCGGCACCGGCACCAAGGGCTCGACGCTGCGCGTGTACCTGGAGCGCTACGAAACGCGCGAGAGCGCGCTGAACTGGGACACTCGGGACGCGCTGGCGCCGCTGGTCAACCTGGCCGACCGCCTGACGCGCATCGGCGAGCTGACCGGCCGCAAGGCGCCGAGCGTGATTACCTGAATCCACGAACCAGAGTCCGGGGCGGCCAAGGCTGGCAAATTGCACGCCGCACCCGGACAATGGACGCCGTCCATGGAGGGCGACGTTGAATATCCTGCTGGTTGACGACCACGAGCTGTTCCGCGAAGGCATCAAGCTGCTGCTGGCCAACCTGGCCGAGGATGTCGTCTTCGTCGAAGCACCGAGTTGCCATGCCGCCCTGTCCCACCCGGCCAGTTCGCCGCTGGATGTGATCCTGCTCGATTTCCACCTGCCGGGCACGCATGGCTTCGATGCCTTGCGCGCCCTGCGCGCACACTTCGAGCAACCGGCCATCGTGGTGTTGTCCGCCGAGGAGAACCCGGCGCTGATCGTGCAGGCCATCGATGAAGGTGCCGCCGGCTTCATCCCCAAGACCTCCAGCCACGCGGTAATGATGGCCGCGCTGCGCCTGGTACTGGCCGGCGGAACCTACCTGCCCCCGCACGCATTGCTGGGTTCCGCACCGCAGGCCGCCACGGCGCAGCAGCCGGGTGACCCGCTGGCCGAGCTGACGCCGCGCCAGGTGGAGACGCTGAGGCTGGCGATGCAGGGCAAGGCCAACAAGGTGATCGCCCGCGAGATGGATGTGTCCGAGGCGACGGTCAAGGCGCACCTGTCCGCCTCGTTCCGCGCGCTGGGTGTACGCAATCGCACCGAGGCGGTGTTTACCGCCGCGCGGCTCGGACTGAAGATCTAGAAAAGATCCAGGGTCTCGAGTACCTCCCGGTCCGGCGGCTGCGCACAGGGTTCGCAGGTGCTGAATTCGCAGTGCAACTGCCAGCTCCCCGACGTCTGTGGCTGCAGCGACAGCTGCGTGAATCCGGCGCCGCCGAAGACGCGGCTGCCGATCACGCATTCCCAGCTGCCACTCACGCCTTCGAAAGACAGGACTTCATCCTGCACCAGTTCGGCCGCGTCGGCGTTGGCGAAGCGGTAAGGTGTGTTAAGGCCCGCCGTATGGATCGAATGCACGGCGATTTCCTGCTTCGAACCCGGCCGTCGCAAGCGGGCGGTAGTGAACACCCCCAAGTGCTCGTCGCCGGACAGGAACACCAGGCCGCGCAACTGATGTTCGCCGATCAGTTCCAGCAGCGACAGCAGGGTTTCCGGGTGGCCGTCCCAGCCGTCGGAGCGGCGGCAGGCCCGGATGCTTGCATCCTCGCGGCCGAAGGCCAGGCGTGCCGGCAGGGCATAGCGGTGCCGCGGCAGGAAGATGGCCGGCGACACGATCAGACGCGGCCGGTCGCGTGGCCCCTCCAGCAGCCAGCGGCGCAGGGCCTGCCATTGCTCGGCCCCCAGCAGACCCGCCGCGCCAAAGCCGGTATCGCCATGACGCCCCTGGCGACGGCTGCGGGTATCGAGCAGGAACACCGGGATGCCCTCGGCCTCGAACGCATGCCACAGCGGCTCCGCCAGCGTCTCCTCGGCCGTGGCCGTGAAGCGCAGGCGCTGGTAGCGCAGGAAGTAGCGCAGGCCGCGCTCATGCACGTCCCGGTTGCGCTGCGCGGCATCGGCGGGCGCGTCCGGTGCCAGCGGCTCCCAGTTGTCCTCCAGCTCATGGTCATCCGGCAGACAAACCAGCGGCACGCGACCTAGCGCCCGGCGCACGCTTTTCCCATGCAGCCAGGTCTCGTAGGGCTTGCGGTAGCGGTCGTCGGCCAGCGTCGGATCGAACAGCCCGGCTGTGGCGTCGGCATAGATCTGGTCTCCGGTCAGCACCAGCCATTGCGGCGGCTGGGTACCATCGAGGCGATCGTTGAGCAGGTCCCAGCCCCGCGACGGCGGATGTTCGTTGAGGATGCCTGGCGGATAGCCGCAACTGCCCAGCGCCAGCCGCAGGCCATTTTTCGTCGGTGCCGGCGGAACACGAACCAAGCCCGGCGGGCTGGCCGGCCCTTCGCGGTTGATCTGGTTCACCGCCTGCTCGATCGCATCGGCCATGGCGGTGGACGCCAGTTCCTCGCCCGGTGGTGGCGCCCTGCCCGACCATAGCCGCTGCGCGGCCAGGCCGTCAGCGGTATCGAACAGGGTCTGGTTCATGAACGGCGGCTGCGGGTAAAGCGGCAGCAGCAGCAAGTGCTGCACCTCCGCTCTCCTGGCCCAGTCCGGCAAGGGATGCGAGAACCAGTCGGTGTCCCTGCCGTCCAGGCTGAACAGGATCTGCTCCGGCCCCAGTTCGAGACGGCGCATCAGCTCCGCATAGCGCCAGCAGCCGGCGGCGTCACGCTCGACCGGCAGCATGCACAGCTTCTCGGGCCGGCCCAGTTGCGGGCTCGCGCCTAGGCCCAGCAACGGCACGTCGGGGTTCTGCAGGTTCAGCATCGGCCCCAGCCAGGGCGGCTCCGCAACATAGGTGGCGGATCGGCAGGCCGTTCGGCGGCCTCCTCTCGGGCATCGAGGAAGTCGAGGATTTGTGCGCAGGTCTCACCGGCCCGCTGCCCGATCAGGCTGTCCTGGTGCCCCATGCCGGGCAGGATCCGCTTCTCCACCTCGCAGCCGGCATCACGCAGCAGCGCCTCCGCCCGATGCGCCGTGGCGACGTCGGCGAGGCCGTTGTCCTGCCCGTGCAGGACCAGGGTGCGGAAACGCCAGTGGGTCCGCAGCCCCTCGCGCGAAACGAAGCGGTTGCGGCCGCTGCGGTCGGTGATGACCTGGTGCCGCGTGAAATGGATGACCTGGGCGACGGTATCGAGACTGAGCGGCCCGAACAGGTCGTCGATGTGGTCCAGCACCCGCGGGCTCAGGGCATCCAGCGAGAAAGTGCGGCCGTAGATCGCGTCCATGCGGTGGCGCGAGGCGAGATACTCGGTACGGCAGGGCAGCCAGGGATTCTCCTGGCGCAGTTCCTCGTCGGAATACGGCAGGCTGCCGAGGAAGCGGTCCAGCAGTTCCATCCCCAGGCCCTGGCCGGGCTCCGGGCGGAAGTCGTGGCGCAGTGGCCCGAACAGCTGCTCCAGGTAGGACATGACGTAGCCGCGGAAGATGTTCTGCTGGCTCATCACCATCACCGGGCCGTTCTGCGACAGCACCACCCGGCGCAGGCGCTGCGGCAGGGCACGGCGCGCCACCGCGTGGCGATCCGGGCCGCTATCGGTGGACGATCCGCGCGGGCGCAGCAGGCGTTCCAGTTCCATGCCCTCCTTGCCGGCCGAGAGGATGGCCTGGCTCAGCATGACCGCGCCCATGCAGTGGGCGACGACGTCCAGCGCCTGCTGTCCGCTGCACTTCCAGATGTAGTCCACGGCGGCGGGAATATCGTTGAGCGCCACCTGCTCGAAGGTCCAGGGCAGGCAGGCCGTGGGCAGCCCGGCGCTGCTGCGCAGGTCGACCACCCAGACATCGCGGCCACTTTCGGCCAGCCTGGCGGCCAGGCTGGGTTCCAGGGCGGGATGCGCGTAGCTGGTACCGCTGGCGCTGTAGCCGTGGATCAGCAGCACCGGGTTCGCCGTGACGCCCCGCCGCACGTTGCGGTAGCACGCCAGGCGCAGGCGCACCGGGGTATCGCCGGCCTTGCCCAGGTCCAGCCAGTGGATTTCCGGCGCCGGCAGGCCCGGTAGCCGGCCCGGCAGGCGCTGCACCGGGCGATGCCGCGGCGTATCCGGCTTGCGCAGGTTCCAGACATGGATGGTCAGCAATAGCCGAGCGAAGTAGGCGGCCAGCGAGGCAAAGTCGACCAGGGCCTCGACATGGCAGTCCTGCGCTTCGATGCGCATCAGAGGGCGGCCGCTCGCGGCCAGGTATCGGGGATCCAGCGTCAGCAGCCGCTGGCCTTCCAGGCGATCCCCGAGTTGCGTCAGCGACAGCTCCTGCAATTGCCGCCAGGGATTGCTGGGCCGCTCGTAGGTGATGTGCTTGTGGCCCCGGACATCGGACCCGACCAGGTCGCGCAAGGGCAGCAGGCTCTTCACGCTCTCGGGCGTCAGGTCCTCGACGACCTGCAACTCGTAGTCGAAACGGCGACATTCGCCGGCACGGCTGGCGAGCTTGAACATGCCCCAGATGCGCTTGGCCATGCTGGGGCCGCTGCTGCGCTCGCCGGCCATGGCCTTGCGCGCCCAATCCGACAGCCCGAGGCCCGCGTCGCGCAGGCCGCGGTTGCACCACCAGGCGCGGCTGCCGCGCGCGGTCCGCTGCAGGAAGCCGCTGGGATCGCGCTTCATCACGACGAGGCTGCCCTTGACGCGATAGACCCGCGCCAGGCACTCCTCGCGCCGCTGGCGCTCCTCGACGGACAGCACCTCTGCCTTCAGACGCTGCCATTGGTTCAAAGGAAAGATGCGCAACTGCGCCGCTCCCTCGTCGCCCAGTTCCAGGCGGGCATTGCCGAGGCGCCCGTTCTCGTCGGGCCGGAACAGATGGTGCAGGGCCAGGGGCTGGTAACCCAAGGTGAGCTCCACCCAGCAGTCGCGCCGCGAGCCCTGCGCATCGGCCAGGCTCACCGGTCCGGCCAGGCGCTCGCAGACGGCTACCTGCGTACCCTGGCGTGGCAACTGGTAACGCGCGGTGATGGCCTGCTCCACGTCCGCCAGTTGGGGGCGCGACTGCGGGGGCGCAGGGGCAGCATGGCGCGGCGGTTCGCAGCCCCAGTCACGCCGCAGGGCCTCCACGGCGCGCAGGGCCACCGCCGCGATGGTGAGTGCGGGATTGGTACCCAGGGCGGAGCACAGCACGGAGCCGTCGAGCACCACCAGGCCCTCGTGCCAGCCGCGCGGCTGGCCGTGGCGCGCGGGATCGAACACGCGCCCGCAATCGTCCACCACGCCGCCATCGACATCGTCGGCCATGGCGCAGCCGCCGAGCGGATGCACGCTCACCGCCGGTCCGCGCTCGTCCTGCACCAGGAAGTCCATGGACTCGGGCATGAAGCGCCACAGCGGATTGGGCAGCGTACGACCGCCGAAGCCCGCGGCGGCGCGCAGCGCATCGATACGCTGCATTTGCGCGTCGAACAGCGGGTGATGGGGAAGCTCCGGCCAGACCACCGCGACATGGCCGTCGCCGGTATGCGTGTCGGCGTCGCCCGTCAGCTCCAGGTGGCCGCCGGCACCGTCGTCACCCATCGCCGCGAACACCGACATATGACGGATGCGCTCGCGTTGCACGGCGAAAGGATCACCCGCCGGATGACCCTCCAGGTGCTCCACGTCATCGAAACAGGCCAGGTCATGCAGGGTGCTGGCGGTGGTGATCGATTCCTCCGCGGCACGCCGCAGCGAGCCGGGCACCGCCAGTTCCTCCACCACGATCTGCTGTGCGGGCACGGCTGGCCGTGCCGCGATCCGGGTGTCGATCACGCCCGTGATGGTGGGGCCCACACGGCGCTGCCCTGGCGGCTGCTCTTCGTCGGCCACGGCATTGGCCTGGGCCTGCGGCCCGTAGCCATAGCCAAAGGCGATGAGATCGCCGTTGCCGGAGAAGCCCTGCCCCAGCCGCATCGAGAACAGCGTGCGCGCGGCGCGACGCTGCGTGCGCATCAGGATCTCGCTGGAGCCCAGCGTGCCCGCGGCCAAGATCACCCGCCGCGCCGTCAGCCAGCGCGGACCGGCATCCTGCAGACGCAGCTTCGGGTCGGTGTGCGCCAACTCCAGGCTCCAGGCTTCCGCATGCTCCGCCGGGCGCTGCAGCCGCAGCACGGTGACGCCGCACCAGATATCCGCCTGGTATCGGGCGGCGCGTACCAGCAGGTTGGTGTCGAGCGACTCCTTGGCGCCGTAGTTGCAGCCGGTGGCACAGTCGCCGCAGAGCTTGCAGGCAGACAGCTGCACCCCCTCGGCATTGGGACCGTCGCGCATGGCCACGGTCACCGCGGCTTCCCGCATGGCGCCACGGCCGAGCATGTCGAGCACACGGGTCTTGGCCAAGCGCTCGCCGCCCAGGTCGCGATGCCCGCCGATATGGTTGTCTATCCCGCCGTGCGAGGCTCCGAGCAGGGCCTTGGCCTTCACATACCAGACGTCCAGCGCGGTGCCCTTCTGGAACGCGACGGGCCAGCGTCGGTCGAACACTTCCGGCCGGGGAACCTCCATGACGCCGGCATTGATCAGCGAGCCACCGCCCAGGCCGTTGGCCACCAGCAGCCCCAGGTCCCGTCCGGCGCGGATGTCGAAGAGACCCTCGCCTCCCTTCGGCTGCCCGCCGAAGCTGCCGCGCAAATGGGTTGGCAGGTCCGCGAGCTGCGAGGGAAAGGCACCGGGCAGGTATTCGCGGCCGCGCTCGAGCACGCAGACCTTCAGGGGGCGGCCGTCCTCCGTGCAACCGGCCAGCTCGGCGGCCGCGACGGCACCGCCATAGCCGCTGCCGACGATGACGATGTCGTAGGCCGGCTCGAGTACCGGCGTGAGATGGCACTTGCCGGGAGCGGACAGCAGCTCGGAAAACTCACGCGACAGCCAGCGCCCGGACTGGTCCCCCGGTGCCGGCCGCGGTCGCGTCACTCGTTGACGGCCTTGAGGATGGATTCCCGCAGCATCATGGCGTTGACCGGCTTGTGCAGCAGCTCGACGCCAGCATCACGGGCCTCGCGCAGGCGGTCGGGAGCGGTGTCGCCGCTGATCAGCAGGGCCGGCAGCTCGGGCCAGGTCTGGCGCAGGGCGCGGATCGTGCGGATGCCGTTGTCGTCGCCGCGCAGGCGGAAGTCGGCCAGCACGATCGACGGGGTGAAACCCAGCGCCTTGTCGATGGCCGCGTCGGTGGAAGCGGCGGTTTCGACGGTGAAGCCCATCTCCTCGAGCAGCGTCTGCATACCCAGGCGGATGGCTTCCTCGTCGTCGATCACCAGCACCTGGACATGGCGCCACAGCGGCCCAGCCGGTACGGCCTGGTCCGCCACCGGCACGCCCGGATTGCGTGTCACCGGGATATCGACCGAGAAGCGGCTGCCACCGGGGCTGGACGCCAGCTTCAGGCCGATATCCAGGAGCTCGGTCAGGCGGCGCACGATCGCCAGGCCCAGGCCGAGCCCCTTGCTGCGGTCGCGTTCCGGATTGTTGAGCTGGTAGAACTCCTCGAAGACCCGCTCCTGCTCCGACTCGGGGATGCCCGGCCCGGTATCGGCGACGCTGATGCGCAGCTTGTCGCCCAGCGGCTCCACCGACAGGTGCACGCCGCCCTGTTCGGTGTACTTGATGGCGTTGGAGACCAGGTTGCGCAGGATGCGCTGCAGCAGCATCGGATCGGTACGGACCAGGCTGCCGTCCAGGCCCTGCAGCGTCAGCCGCAAGCCCTTGCGCTCGGCCTGCGGCTGGAACTCGTCCATCAGCTGCGACAGCAGGATGGGCAGGTCCACGCTGGAGATGGAGCGCTCGATCACGCCGGCGTCGAGGCGCGAGATGTCGAGCAGAGCATCAAGCTGGCCGGCCAGGGACTTGACGGCCTTGTCGATCTGCTCGGCGATGGCGGCCGTGCGGGTATCCATCGGCCGCAGCAGCAGCGAGCCGCTGAACAGCGACAGCGCGTGGATCGGCTGGCGCAGGTCGTGGCTGGCGGACGCCAGGAAGCGCGTCTTGGCCCGGTTGGCGGTCTCGGCATTGCCGAGGGCGGAACGCAGCTTGCGGTTCAGGTCCACGCGCTGCTGGCGGATGTCGTAGGACTCCATGAACACCCCGGAAACGCCTCGGGCATGGCTCAGCATGGTGGTGATGTAGATCAGGATCAGGCCGGCGAACAGCAGGCGCTCGGAGACCGCGACGTCGGCCACCGGCGTCAGGGTCCAGACCACCCCCACCGGCACCATCATGGTCAGCACGTAGGGCAGGCAGATGCGTCGGTAGCCGGCCGTGGCCTGGATCGTGGCGGAACAGACGCCGACGATGTAGATCGTCACGATGGCGCCGATCAGCACCGGCACCACCGGGAAGAACAGCACCACTAGCGCCTGCACCACGCCGGTCAGCAGGAACAGGTTCGAGGCCCGGCGCAGCTTGCTGTGGTCGGAGCTCGTCCGGTCTTCCGGCAAACGCAGCAGCACATGGGTGCGCCAGGCCACGGCCGCGACCACCACCCCCAGCCACAGCAGTGGCAGAAGGGGCGACATGTAGTAGCACAGCAGCGCCGCCATCAGCACGCTGGTGAGGTAGCGCTGCAGCGGGATGCGCCGCGCCTGCTGGGCCATCAGCAGCACCAGCTCGCCCTGCTGGGAACGCAATTCGGCGTCCCGCTCCCGCAGTTCGATGGGTAGGTGCGACATGCCCAAGTCCGTGGCGCTCCGGCTGGATGAATTGGCGTCGTTCAACGCTACCGCTCCCGGCTGCCCGCGACTATTAGCCATTTGGCTAATCCCCTTTTGAAACTGACTACACCGTCAGGCCAATTGTGCCGTACCTGGCCGGGGATCAGGATGATCTGGCGTTCTGGGCGGGCTCGGATGCTTCGGGGGTTCCAGGCGCAGGTTCAGCGGAATCCGCTCCCCGGAGCGGGAATTCCTCCTTACAGGCATCTCAGGGAGAACAGGGCGATGCTGCACAAACCGGCGGTTCAGGCATTCATCTGCCAGGCGCACAAGAAGAGCTTCGCGGCCAAGCACACGATCATCCACGCGGGTGACGAGCCGCACTCGCTATACCTGATCCTGGAAGGCTCCATCAGCGTGGTGCTCGAGGATCACGAGGGCCGCGAGGTGGTGCTGGCCTACCTGAACCCGGGCGAGTTCTTTGGCGAGATGGGCCTGTTCCCGGAGCACAACCTGCGCAGCGCCGTGGTGCGCACCCGCACCCAGGCGCTGGTGGCCGAGTTCAGCTACCAGAACTTCCGCCGCTTTGTCCGCGACCAGCCGGACATCATGTTCGAGCTGTCCGGCCAGATGGCCTGCCGCCTGCGCGACCTCAACCAGCGCGTCGCCAACCTGGCCTTCATGGACGTGGCCGGCCGCCTGACCCATGCCCTGCTGGAACTCAGCAAGAAACCGGACGCCGTGGCCCACCCGAGCGGCATCGTCGTGCGGATCAGTCGCCAGGAGCTGGCACGCCACGTCGGCTGCTCGCGCGAGATGGCCGGCCGCGTGCTGAAGAAGCTGAAGAACGACGGCTTCGTGCACTCCCAGGGCCGCAACATCCTGATCTACCGCAACGGCCAGAACGGCAGCATGATGCATGCGGCCGCCTGAGGAGCCCGCCATGGGCCTGCATGAACCGATGCAGCTTGAGCCGCCCCCGTTCAGCGCCGGGGAACTGGCGGAGTTCGCCTCCAGCTTCGAGCGGGTCAAGGCCCGGCTGCCGCGCCTGTTCCGGCCCTATTGGCACCGCTGGACCAGCATCCCGGGCGAGACCCCGGCGGTGCTGGTCTACGGCGAGGACGGCCGCCTGGCGCTGTGCCTGGTGCGCGAACAGCCGGGCCTCTACGGCGCCATCGGCGTCACCGTGCCGGGGCACCTGCAGTACTGGCCACCGCGCGGCTCCATCGGCGAGGCGCTGGGCGCCGCCGGGCTGCTGCTCTAGAAACTCTCCGGGTCCTGCTGCCTCGGCGTCTCCAGCCGCTGGCGCACCGCGAACTCCGGCAACCATACCGGGGCCACCGGTATGCCGTAGCTGGCCAGGCCCAGCCCGCCGCAGGTCAGTTGCAGCCCCTCCTCCATCACCGAGGCCTCGGCCCCGAGATCCAGTAGCCGGCGCAGCAGCGCCGCCAGGCTCGCGAGCGTCATCATCGGCCTTCCCCTCAGATCGACAGGCTGCCGGCCGGCAACACGCCCAGCAGCACGACGGCACCGACGGCCTCCACGAAGAAGAACACCACCGGCCAGAGCCCCGGACGCTCGCGCAGGGCGCCGATCACCCGGCCCAGGGCCATGCCGCCCAGGGCCAATGCCACGGTCAGTGCAATGCCATCGCGCAGTTGCGGCAGCCATAGCGGCACAACCAGAACCAGCGCCATCGCCAGGCCAAAGCCGCCGTAGACCGCCTGGATCTCGTTGCGCGCCGTGGGCGTCTCGGCCGGCAGATCGAAGCTCTGCAGGAAACGCCGCGGTACGGCAAAGGCCGCCAGGCCCATCAGCAGGAACAGGGCGGCGACGATGGACATCGGGATCATGGCGGGCATCTCCGTGGTTTCTGGAGTCCATGCTCATCCCGGGCCGGCGACTCGGCAATTACTCTGGAGGTAATCGCGGCGGCCCGCGGATGGCTTAGGCTTCGGCTCATTCTCCCTGCCAAGCTTCCGCATGACCCACGATCCGCACCCACCCCTGCGCTACTTCCTGCTGATGTTCATGGCCGCCACCTCGCTGGCCAACGGCGTGCTGATGGTGGCCTTCACCGAGCAGTGGTACCTGTGCATCGCCAACCCGGCGCGCGCGGCCCTGTACAGCGAACACTTCGTCACCGATGTGGGTACGGCCTACCTGACCATCGGCGCGGCGCTGCTGTGGGCGGCGCTGAGCCTCGCCCGGGCACTGCCTCTGGTGGTGGTGGCGCTGCTGTTCTCGGCCCTGCATGCCGTGCATCACGTCTGGGAGTACGGCAGCTTCGGCGTGCCGACCCGCAGCGTGTTGATCGAGCTGTTCGGCATCTGGGGGCCGGTGGCGATCCTGGGCTGGCTGGGCCTGGACCTGCGACGGGCGGAGCAGGCCGCCTGAAGCAGCCGGCCTCTCAGCGGGTCTTATAGAAGCGATTAGGCCTGAACAGCTCTGGCGCCAGCGGCACGTCCACGCGGTCGTTGCGCAACCGGATTTCGGTGGTGTTGCGCTCGCGCAGGTCGGTGAGGATAGCTCGGCCCGGGGCCCAGCGGCCGTTGACCTGGCGCACCGAGGCGGGGTCGACCTCCAGCTTCTTCCAGGGCACCCCGCCATAAAGATCGGCCTTCAGCGGCAGGCACCAGGCGTTGTCGATGGTGAGGTCGAGCCGGTCGTAGAGGATGTCGGGGTCGTTGCCGGCGGGTAGGAAGCGCCACTGCTCCACGGCACGGCCGCCACTGTAGCCGCTGCCGATGCGCGACAGCTTGCCGCCGTGCAGGCCGCTGAACAGGAACTTGAGATCGAAAGCCGACAGGCCACTGCCGAACAGGCTCTGGGCCACCGTGGCGCCGGTCACCTGCCGCACCTTGCGCACGGCGGGCAGGTAAACGTAGTAGTCCTCCTTGCCCTTGCGCGTGACGAACAGGTAGGCGGCACCGGCGAGGTCCGCCGGCGCGGAGAGCCGCAGCGTGGCCTGGTGGCCCTCGGAGTCGCGCTGCCAGTACCAGCTGCCGACCAGCTCGCGCACGGTACCGCCGGCATCGGTCTGGCGCAGGGTGATGTCCTGCGCCAGCGACTTCTGCGGGAGATTGGCGGCCAGGCAACTGCGCAGCGCGGCCTCGTCGCGCGCGGCGGCGGCCGGACCCGGCAGGGCCGCCGCGAGCAGCGAGCCGAGCATCCAGGCGGAGCGCAGCAGCTTGGCCATGTATCGTTTCTCCCGATACCGAATAAAGAAGCCCGGTGCCTTGGGGATCACCGGGCAATGGCGGATCAATCCGCTGCCGGCGGTCAGTGGACCGCGAAGTGCAGCATCACGTGTACCTGCAGCTCGCCGACCAGGAAGCCGAGCACCGCGCCGACCGTGATCAGGATCCATTCGTCCTGCTCGAAGGCCGGGTGCAGCAGGTTCTCGAATTCCTCGACGGTGAGGTCCTGCATCTTGGTGGCCAGGGTCCGCTCGAGGTCCATGGCGTCGTGCGCGTATTTCTCGACGTGCTTCATGGTGTCCGGCAGGCGCTTCATGATCTCCTGCGAGACCAGGCGCTTCATCTCCTGGTACTTGGAGCTGCCCACGGCCAGCACGACGAAGGGCTTGGCCACGCCGGACTGGGCATCGACCACGCGCTGCACCTGCTTCTGGATCATGCCGAACAGGCGGTCCGACAGCGGGCCGCGCAGCACGGCGTCGATGATGTTGTGCGGCGTGACGATCTCGGCGGCGATCAGGCGGCCGTACTCGGCGGAGACTTCCAGGCGACGCTTGAGGAACAGGCCCTGCCAGGTGAACAGGCCACCCAGGTACTTGGTGGGGTGCTTGGGGTTGAAGATCATCTTCAGCGCCAGCCAGTCGGTGAACCAGCCGGTGAAGCCGCCGAACAGCGGCATGACCCAGACGTTCTGGGTGATCGCCCAGACCACGGCCTGCACGCAGCCGATGGCGAAGCCGAGGAACAGGCCGGAGTTGCGGATGAAGCGAAACTCGCCGGCGCCGGCTTCCAGGAAGATGCGGTTCAGCAGCGGCTTGTCGCGCAACAGGTTGCTGACTACCATTTCCTTGAGATCGAACACCGAATTGATGTTGGACTTGATGTCCACCATGATCTGCCGGACGATCTCGGGCGCCTCTTCCTGGATACGGTTGATGATCATGCGCTTGACCGTCTCGGGCGCGGCCTCCCAGAGCCCAGGCGCATACTGCTCGGCGACGTTGCGCGTGATCTCCTCCACGGCTTCGAGCAGGGGCTTCTCGATCTCCTGGGCGATGCGGTCCGGGTCCAGGCGGTCGAACACGTCCTCCGGCTTGATCAGCTTCTGCGTCATGGTGTCGCAGGCGATGCCGGCCATGATGGCGGCCTTGCGCGGCACGATGCCCTGCCAGCCCAGGTATGGCGGCTTGATGCCGACGAACTCGATCGGTTCGAACATCATCCGGATCGCCACGATCTTGGTGACGTAGCCGATGATCGCCGCCACGAACGGCATCGACGCATACAGGAACCAGTTCTGCTGTACGTCGACAACGATTTCTGCCCAGCTTTGCATGTCTCTCTCCCCTACCTATAGCTGCTTTGTTCTTTCTAGCCCACCGAAGCGGCGAGCGACCCGTCAAGGTCCTCGGTGATGCGACCGTCTTCCCAAAATGCGCGCCCGAGCGCCGACAGCATCAGCACCCGCCGCACGATATGACCCTTCAGCCCGCCCTTGTGCAGCCGGGCGATGCTGTCGCGCACGGGCTGCTCGGTTTCCAGCATCTCGTACTGGACGCGGCGCGCGGGGTCCTCCGGGCCGGTGTCCACCAGGCCCAGGGCCCGCAGGCGTCCGATGTAGACCGGCGTGGTGTCGTTCCACTGCACGCCGGCATTGCGTCCGATGTTGCTGATCCACTCCACGACCGGCTCGGCGGTGAAGCCGATGCGAGAGCCTGCCAGCACGTGGATCACGGGATACGTTGAGCCGTCCGATAAGGCGGACAGCAGGCGCGCTTGGACGGGTACCAGCTGCGAGGTCACCCAGCCGAAGTACTCGGCCTGGACCTCGTCGCGACCCTGCTCGGAGGAGCGCTGCAGCAGGTCCTGCAGGCTGGCCCCGCCCAGGGAACGGTCCGCCACCGAGCGCATGGCCACCGCCAGCACCGAGACCGAGCTCGGCGGCTCCAGCCGGTCCATGCGTCGCTTGAGTTGCTGCAGCAGGCCGCGTTCCACGGCCTGCAGGCGCTCGCTGGCGCGGTCCGCCCCCGGCAGGCGCCGCAGCAGCTTCGCCACCCGCCGGCCTGCACCGCTGTCACCCAATGCCTTCATGATTCCCCTCGCCCGGTACCTGCTGAGCCGGCTGCGGCGGCTGGCCCCTCGGCCGCGGCCGGCATGCGCTCCAGGCGCAGGCCCTTGATGCGCAGGCCAAGGTCGGCGTGCTTGACGATCACCGGCACCGGCTCCTGCGGGAAACGCACGTCCATGCCGAAACGAGCCAGGATCGGCGTGGTGATCTCGCGCACGGCCTTCAGCCGCGTCTTCAGCACCGTGTCCACCGGCGCACGGATGCGTTGGTCCAGCGCCAGGCGCAGCGGGCCACGGTAATTCAGGCGAATATTCGTATCCACCGGCACGGTGAACGACACCGGCTGCTCGAAGCGCAGCGGAATGCGTGCCTTGAACTTCACGTTGCGCAGGCGCTTGACGTTCTGGTAGGTGAAGTCGGTGGTGCCCTCGATGTCGGCATAGGTATCCACCGGCACCACGCCACGGTAGCGGATCACCATGCGGATCGGCACCGAAGTGTCCAGCTTGATGTCGGCGTCATAGTTGCCCTTGAGGGGCAGGTCCAGGGTCTGCTTGAACGGCACCTGGGCATCGATGTAGCCGTCGAGCTTGATGGTGATCTTGTTGGTGGCTTCGGCACTGACGCGAGCCTGCGGTGGCAGCAGGACGTGGCCCGGCTGGTCGCTGAGCGTCAACCGCACGACCAGGTGCAGGTACAGCCAGAAGCCCAGCGCGGCGCCTCCCGCCGCCAGCAGCAGGCCCAGCCCCAGCTTGGCCAGCAGGCGCATCACGGCGCCGGGTCCTGGGCCGCAGGCGCAGGAGCGGCATCGTCGCCCGCGGTGCCCAGGCGCAGCGTGCGCAGCGGCAGGCGCAGGTCGGCCTCGGTGATCACCACCGGCGCCGGATCCGGCACGGTGATACGGGCCTGCAGCGCCGACTTCACCGGCACGTCCATCTTGCTGCGGATGGGAATGGTGGCGGCGATGTCGGCCTTCAGCGGCACATCCAGCGCCTGCTTGAGCTTGGCCTCCACCGGCGCGGTGAACTTGAGGTGCACCATCTGGTCGACCGGGATGTTGAGGTTGACCGGCACCTTGGCCTTCACCGGGATCTTGCCGCGCAGCGGCAGGTCGTGCGTATCACCCAGCAGGTCGGCCTTGACCACCGTGTTCACGTCGAGCAACTGGTCGATCACGATGTAGTCCTTGACCGGCACGTTCATCTTGATCGGAATCTCGCTGTCGAAGCTGGCGTTGACGCGCAGCGTCTCCTCCACCGGAATGCTGATGCGCTGGTCCACCGGCACGGTGGTGGTGATGGCGGTGTCGATCTCGATCGACAGGTCGTTGAGCACGTCGGCGTTGACGCTCAAAGGCTCGGGCAGCACGATGATGGCGGGCTGGTCTCGCAGCATCAGGCGTGCATCGACGTTGCGGAACACCCACCAGCCAGCGATGGCGCCGCCGATGACGGCGCCCAGCAGGATCGCGAGGAAGAAGATCGTGGTTTTGCTCACGGGAATGTCCTAGAAGCGCATGCCGATGCTGGCGGTGAAGAAGTCGCGGTCATGCAGCGTGTTGCGATTGCCGCCGCCAAACATGAAGGCCTGGGCCAGGCTGGCGTCGAAGTCGCCGTAGCTCAGGCGCACGTCGAGCACGGCCAGCTTGCGGCCCTCCAGGAAGTTCTCACCCAGGCCTGGCGAGACACCGGAGACGTCGTGCGTAAAGACCAGGAAGGGCCGCAGGTCGAAGCCCTGGATGAGGACGTCCTTGTAGTGGAGCATGGTGCCGAGGCGATAGCCCCAGGAGAAGGCATCGACATAACCACCGGTGTTGCGCACCGGGTTGATGTGCAGCGCGTTGCCGGTATCGGCCGCGCCGGGGCCGGCGTGGGTGTCGGTACCCGGCCCTTCGAACTGCAGCCTGGAGCGCGACGGCAGGTTGAGCACGCCGATGGCGGTGAACTCCGCCAGCACCAGCGCGTCGGTGGTGCCGAGGAAGGCGCTGTTGCCGAAGATGCTGGTCAGGCCCAGCGAGCCCTGCAGCACCTTCAGGCGCTCATAGCCGCGGATGTACTGCCCGGCCTCGATCTCGCCCGGCGTGCCGCCGCGATAGGCGGTGAGGAAATCGGGGATGCCGGTGCGCGAACCCGGCACCGTGGTGCCCAGCAGGTTCGGTGCCGTGAGCAGGCCCTGCAGCGCGCTGATGACGCCTGGCAGGTTGCCGGCGGCACCGGCCGCCACGTTGAGGATGTTGCCCGGGTCCTGGATCGCCGCCAGCAGGCCCGGCAGGGTATCGGTGGTGCCGAACAGCGGGATGTCCTGGCGCGGTAGCGCCGGCTGCAGCGCGGCGAACAGCACATCTTCCAGGTCCACCTGCACCGGCTGGTTGGGCCGGTAGGCCAGCTCGCCGCGCACGGCGACACCGCCCACCAGGCTGCTGAAGCTCAGTCCGAAGAGCTTGATGTCCTCCGGGTAGTCCAGGAAATAGCGCGCGGTATCCAACGGCACCGCCTCGCGCAGCTGCGTGCCGGGCACGCCGCAGGCCGCCATGAAGCTGGTCAGGTCCACGGCGTCGATGCCGGCCGGGTTGCCCTCGCGGCGCGTGCAGCTGGGTTCCGCTGCGTAGGCGCTGGCCGCGGGGATGCGCGAGTGGTAATTGGCGAAGTAGACGCCCAGCTCCGAGCCACCCAGCCATTCCGGGTGGAAGTACAGTGCCATGCCGTACTGCCCCAGGTCGTCGGGCTCGCGGTTGGGCGCGCGGCGCAGCGTGTAGCTGGTCTGCGTCACCAGGGCGAAGACGTCGTTGGCCGGCGTGCCGATCTGCTGCGGGTCGTAGGGTGCCTTGCCGAACGGGGCGATGATGCCCTCGTTCTCCGTCACCTCGTTGCCGGCATTGAAGAACGAGAAGAACGAGCCTCGCGGCGGAATACCCACCGGGCGCCATTCGAGCTGGTAGAATGCCTCGGCGCTGAGCTCGTCGTTGACCGGGCCGCGCACCAGCAGCATGCCGACCGGACGATAGACCTCGTCCAGGTCCTGCCCAGGGCGCGTCAGGTTGTTCACGTCCGGCGGGTTGATGACGTTGAGGCTGCCCTGGGTGACGAAGCTGGACTCGCCCCAGACGATGCGCTGGCGGCCGATGCCGATGTCCACCGGCTGGCCGAAGATGTCGAAAGTGTCCTGGATGTAGGTATCGAGCAGTTGTAAGCCATAGCCGATCTCCTCCCGGGTCTTGCTGGGGCGCTTGCTGCGCACGACCTGCCCTGGCTGCGGACCCGCCGTGACGATCTGGTTGGGGTGGTATTCCTTGAGATCGGCATTGACCGGGTCGTAGAACGCCAGGCCGCCGATTTCCATCAGCAGGTCGCCGCGGCGCAACTGGAAGCGCGAGGTCCACTTCACTGGTGCGGAGATCAGGTCGCCGCGGTCGTAGTTGAGGTTGCCCTCGTCGTAGACCGAATTGAAGGCGCCGGGCGCCGCCATGTAGCGCTCGTTGGGCGCGGTGTTGTTGGGGCTGGCGGAGAGGCAGTCGTCGCTGGCGCAGAGTTGCGGATCGAGGTTGGATTTGCCGATCAGTGCGGGATCACGCGCCTCGGTGCGGATGGCGGCGCCGAGCGTGAGGCGGTTCTTCCACTGCGATTCCCAGTCCTCCGCGGCGGCCAGGCCCGGCAACAGCAGCGCCAGCAGCAGGCAGCGCTCAATCACGGTCACGGGACTTTTCCTCGGCGTCGCGGCGGCGGCTGCGCCAGAACTGGATGCGTGGAAGCGGCAGGTCCTCGACACGGTCGGCGATCGATTCGGTCTGGCCTCGCAGGGTATGGAGCTGCTCCATAAGCGACTCCATGTGCACCACGATGCGGAACAGCGACAGCAGCGACTCCAGTACCACGCGCACGATGACGATGCCGGCGATGGAGGTGATGGGCATGATCAGCAGCAGCCAGACCAAACCCTCGGCCAGGGACTGCTGGAAGGCCCGCAGCGCCATGAACAGGTTGAGCGCCAGCACGGCACCGACGCAGACCACGTAGATCGCCGGGGCCATGGAGGTGGTGATGATCTGCCGCAGCTGCCAGTCGGTCAGGCCACGCAGGATGTCGGCCAACCCGAGGCGGGCGGCCTGCCAGCCGGAATCACCCCGGCCAGCCTCGTCTTCGGTCTGTCTGTTCAACCCCATTTCTCCGCCAGCACCCGGGCTTTTCTATTTATTTTCAGCTCTCTGGGAGATAGTCTGAATATTTATTCATGACCTCACCCAAAGCGGGAGGGCCATGACCGCAAACTTAGCGACAATTCTTCCAGCGGATAATGGCACAATGAGCCAGAAATAGGCATTTGGGGACAACGGTGTCGGCCTACTGGGACTATCCGCGGAACATCTGCAGCGTACGCGTGCTCACCGAGGTGGCGGCGGAGCACGGCATGACAGCCGCCCAATGCCTGCGCGGCACGCGCCTGGACCCTGCCCTGTTGCAGGACCATACCGCCATGGTCGCCGCGCACGACGAGCTGCAGGTGATCCGCAACATCCAGCAACGGCTGGGCACCTCGCTGCCGCTGGGCCTGGACGCCGGCCTGCGCTACCACCCCACCACCTTTGGGGTCTGGGGCTTCATGATCCTGTCCAGCCCGACGCTGCAGTACGCGGTGGACCTCGGCCTGCGCTACCTGCGCCTGACCTCGTTCTACTGCCGCATCCGCCTGGTGGTCCAGTCCGACGGCGAGCTGCAGATCCTGGCGGACGATTCGGAACTGCCGGCGGATGTGCGCGACTTCCTGCTGGAACGCGATGGCGCCACGCTGATGAACCTGGCCAGGGACATCCTGCCCACGCGCTTCACGTTGACGCAGGTCGATACGCGCCTGGCGGCGCCGGCCTACCACAAGCGGGCGGAGGCGCTGTTCGGCCGGCCGATCGCCTACGGCCAGGCACAGAATCGAGTCGGCATCCACCGCACGATGCTGGACTGGAAGCTGCCGCAGGCCGACCTGCCGATGCGCCGCATGTTCGAGGCGGAGTGCGAGCGCCTGCTGCAGCGCCACCAGGCGCTGGCCGGCATCGCCGGCCGCGTGCGCGAGCGCCTGCTGCGCGACCCCAACCGCATGCCGACGATGGACATGGTGGCCGCCGAATTCAAGGAAACCGCGCGCACACTGCGCCGCCGCCTGGAAGCGGCGGGCACGCGCTTCGAGAGCCTGGTGGAGGAGACCCGCCAGTCGCTGGCCGAGGAACTGCTGCGCGGCACCAACCTGGCCATCTCGGAGGTGGCGGAACGCCTGGGCTACTCCGAGCCATCCACCTTCATCCGCGCCTTCAAGCGCTGGAAGGCGGTGTCGCCGCAGCGCTACCGCAAATCACCGCAGGCGGACCTCAGCGCCCCGCCTTGAACCACTGCAGGCGTTCGCGCAGGCGCACGACCTCGCCCACGATCACCAGGGTGGCGCCCTTCACATCCGAGCCGGCAACCTGTTCGGGCAGGTCGGCCAGCGTCGCCGCCAGCACGCGCTGCTGGCGCGAGGTGCCGTCCTCGACGATGGCGGCGGGCCAGTCCGGCGGCAGGCCGTGGGCGATGAACTGGCGGCACAGCTCTGGCAGCGTCGCCAGGCCCATGTAGATCACCACGGTCTGGCCGCGACGGGCGAGCTGGTCCCAATGCAGGTTCAGCGTGCCGTCGGCCCGCGCATGGCCGGTGACGAAGATGCAGGACTGGGCGTAGTCGCGGTGGGTCAGCGGGATACCGGCGTAGGCGGCGCAGCCGCTGGCGGCGGTGATGCCCGGCACCACCTGGAAGGGAATGCCGCGCGCGGCGATCTGGTCGATCTCCTCGCCTCCACGACCGAAGATGAAGGGATCGCCGCCCTTCAGGCGCAGCACGCGCTTGCCCTGCTCCGCCAGCCGTACCAGCTCGGCGTTGATTTCGTCCTGCGGCACGGTGTGCAGGTTGCGCTTCTTGCCGACGAACAGGCGCTCCGCATCACGCCGCACCAGGTCCAGGATCGCGGGCGACACCAGGCGATCGTAGAGCACCACGTCGGCCTGCTGCATCAGGCGCAGGGCGCGGAAGGTCAGCAGGTCCGGATCGCCGGGGCCGGCCCCTACCAGGTAGACCTCGCCGCGCGGCGGCACGCCGCGCAGCAGGCTCTCCAGCTCAATGGCGGCGGCGCTCTCGTCGCCCACGAACAGGCGCTCCGCGCCGGGGCCGTCGAGGAAGTCTTCCCATAGCTTCCGGCGCGCCTGGGGCGGCAAGGCCTTCACCCGCGGGCGCTGGCGCCCCATGAACTCGCCGAGGCGGCCATAGGCCACCGGCAGCAGGGTCTCGATGCGCTCGCGCAGGCGCCGCGCCAGCACCGGGGCGGCACCGCCGGTACCGATGGCCACCGTCACCGGCGCGCGCTCGACGATCGAGGGCGTGATGTAGGTGGACAGCTCGGGGTCGTCGACGACGTTGACCGGGATGTTGGCGGCAATGGCCGCGGCGGCGACACGGGAGTTCAGCGCCAGGTCGTCGGTGGCGGCCACCACCAGGCGGCAGCCGATGACAGCGGCAGGATCGAACTCCGTGCTGGCGTGGGCCAGCTCGCCGCTGGCGGCCAGCTCGGCCAGTTCGGGGTTCAGTTCCCGGGCGGCCACCTCGATCCGGGCGCCAGTCTTGCGCAGCAGGCGGATCTTGCGGGCGGCGACTTCGCCCCCGCCGATGACCAGCACCCGCGCCTGTTTCAGGCGCAGGAATATCGGGAAGTGTTCCATGCGCGCAGTTTAACGCGCGTCAGTGGGCGAAGAGCTTCCAGAGCATGGTCAGCGCAATGAAGATCAGCAGGCTGGCGATGGTCTTCTTCAGCGCCTTGTCCGACAGCTTGAACCCGATGCGGCTGCCGATCCAGATGCCCGGCAGGGCGCCGATCAGCAGGAACACCAGCATGTTGTAGTCGACCGTACCGATGCCGGCATGGCCGATGCCGGCGATGCCGGTGATCAGCACGGCATGCGCCAGGTCGCTGCCGACCAGCCCGATCGGGGAATGCTTCGGATACAGGATCAGCAGCATCATCATGCCGATCACGCCGGCGCCGACCGAGGAGATCGCCACCAGGGCGCCGATGAGCACGCCGCAGACCACGGTCATGGGCCGCTGGCCGGCACCGTGCAGCCACTCCACGAAACCGCCCTGGTGGCGCTGTAGGGCTTGCCAGAAGCGATCCTGCAGCAGCGAGACCGTGGCCGTGACCAGCACGGCGATGGCCAGCACCAGCTTGATCAGGTGATCCAGCTCCTTGTCGGCACCGTGCTCCCGCAGGAACAGCAAGGTCAGCAGGGCCGCGGGCACGCTGCCGGCCGACAGCCAGCCGACGATCTTCCAGTCCAGCGAGCCGTTGCGGCCGTGCAGGACCACGCCGAAGGCCTTGCTGATGCTGGCGTAGAGCAGGTCGGTGCCGACGGCCACCGCCGGGCTGATGCCATAGAACAGGATCAGGATCGGCGTCATCAGCGAGCCGCCACCGACGCCGGTCGCACCGACCGCCGTACCCACCACGAGTCCCGCCAGGGAAAAGGCCCAATCCTGCATGCTATCGCCACCAAAAAGAGCGGCAAGCTAGCATGGAGCTTTAGCCCACGAAAGAATTATTGGCTATAGTGTTATTTCCCGATCGAATATGGGTGCGCCGATGAAGCTCCGCCAGCTCCACTACATCCACGAGGTGGCCCGCCGCGGCCTCAACGTCACGGCCGCTGCGGAGGCGCTGTTCACCTCCCAGCCCGGCGTCAGCAAGCAGATCAAGCTGCTCGAAGAGGAATTGGGCGTCGACGTCTTCGTGCGTAACGGCAAGCACCTGTCCGAGATCACCCCGGCCGGCAAGCGCATCCTGGACTACACCGCCCGGCTGCTGGCCGAGGCCGACAACATCAAGAACGTGGCCGAGGAGTTCCGCGATACCGACCGCGGCGATCTCTCCATCGCCACCACCCATACTCAGGCGCGCTACGCCCTGCCCCAGGTGATCCAGCGCTTCCGCAAGCTGTACCCCAAGGTCACCCTGCACCTGCACCAGGGCTCGCCGCCGCAGATCGCCAAGATGGCGGCCGAGGGCCAGGCGGACTTCGCCATCGCCACCGAGGCCATGCACCACTTCGACAGCCTGGTGATGCTTCCGTGCTACCAGTGGAACCGCTGCGTGCTGGTCAAGCCGGACCACCCGCTGGCGGCGATCCGCAAACTGACCCTGAAGGACGTGGCGCAGTACCCCATCGTCACCTACACCTTCGGCTTCACCGGCCGCTCCAAGCTGGACCAGGCCTTCGCCGCCCGCGGCCTGAAGCCCGACGTGGTGCTGACCGCCGTGGACGCCGACGTCATCAAGACCTATGTCCGCCTGGACATGGGCGTGGGCATCATCGCCAACATGGCCTACGACGAGCGCGCCGACAAGGACCTGAAACGCCTGGCCGCCAGCCATCTGTTCGAGCCCAGCGTGACCCATATCGGCTTCCGCCGCGGCATGTTTCTGCGGCGCTACATGTATGATTTCATGTCGGTTTTCGCAGAGCATCTAACACATGACCTGGTCGACGAGCTGACCGGCATCGCCGACCATGACGCCCGCATGCAGCGCACCCAGCAGCTGATCGACCCGGCGGCCCTGCCGGAATCCTGAGCGGCGGCAGGGGCGATCGCCACCGAAAGCGAGCATAAGCAGGAGCCTGTTATAATTTTGGGCTCGCTACCGCGCTTTTTGAGGCAGGCATGTACCGTTACGATTCTTTCGACCAGCAGCTGGTGGACGACCGCGTTGCACAGTTCCGCGGCCAGACCGAGCGTTTCCTCGCCGGGCAACTCCCCGATGACGAGTTCCGCAGCCTGCGCCTGCGCAATGGCCTGTACGTGCAGCGCTTCGCGCCGATGCTGCGTGTCAGCATCCCCTATGGCCTGATCTCGTCCAGGCAGATGCGCATGCTGGGTCATATCGCGCGCAAGTACGACAAGAACTACGGTCACTTCACCACGCGACAGAACATCCAGTACAACTGGCCGAAGCTGGAGACGGTACCCGACATCCTTGCGGATCTGGCCAGCGTGCAGATGCACGCGATCCAGACCTCCGGCAACTGCATCCGCAACATCACCACGGATCACCTGGCCGGCGTTGCCGCCGACGAGCTGGTGGACCCGCGTCCCTACTGCGAGATCACCCGCCAGTGGGCCACGTTCCATCCCGAGTTCAACTGGCTGCCGCGCAAGTTCAAGATCGCCTTCTGCGCCTCCGAAACCGACCGTGCGGCCACGCGACTGCACGACATCGGCGTGTTCATCGTGCGCAACGAGCAAGGCGAGCTGGGCTATTCGATCTACGCCGGCGGCGGCCTGGGCCGCACGCCGATCGTGGCCCCGAAGATCCGCGACTTCCTGCCCGAGATGGACCTGCTGTCCTACCTCGAGGCGATCCTGCGCGTGTACAACCGCCTGGGCCGCCGCGACAACATCTACAAGGCGCGCATCAAGATCCTGGTCAAGGAAACCGGCCCGGCCAAGTTCACCGAGCTGGTGGAGGCCGAGTGGGCCAAGATCCGTGACGGCGAGCTGAAGCTGACGCGCGCCGACTTCGACCGTATCGCCGCGCACTTCGACGCGCACCCCTATGTGGCCGGCAGTGACGCCGACACCAGCTTCGACGCCGCCGTGGCAGCGGACTCGGCCTTTGCCGCCTTCGTGAAGCGCAACGTCAAGGGGCACCGCGTGCCCGGCTACAAGGCCGTGTTCGTGTCGCTGAAGGCGCCGGGTGTAGCCCCGGGTGACATCACCGCCGAGCAGATGGAGCTCGTGGCACAGCTCGCCGACGACTACAGCTTCAGCGAGATCCGCTCCACCCATGACCAGAACCTGGTCCTGGCCGAGGTGCGCCAGCAGGACGTGTACGCGGTCTGGAAGGCGCTCAGGGCCCAGGGCCTGGCCACGCCGAACATCGGCCTGCTGACCGACCTGATCTGCTGCCCAGGCCTGGATTTCTGCTCGCTGGCCAACGCCGGCTCCATCGGCGTGTCGGACGAGATCACCGATGCCTTCGAGTCGATGGACGATCTCTACGACATCGGCGAGATGAAGATCAAGATGTCCGGTTGCATGAACGGTTGCGGCCACCATACGGTGGGCCACATTGGCATCCTCGGCGTCGACAAGAAGGGCGAGGAGTGGTACCAGGTGACGCTGGGCGGCTCCGCCGAGAACGACGCCACGCTGGGCGACCGCACTGGCCCGTCCTTCGACCGTGCGCACATCGTGCAGGCGGTGGAGCGCATCATCGAGGTCTACCTCGACCAGCGCTCCAGCGAGGACGAGACCTTCCTCCAGACCTACCGCCGCGTCGGCATGACGCCCTTCAAGACCCGCCTGTACGCCGACGAAGCCGTGGCGGCCTGAGCTTTCCCATGACCCACCTGATCCGCGACCAGCAGCTGGTCGAGCACGACTTCCCCCTACTGGCCGACGACGCCGCCCCGCCTGCCTCGGGCAAGCTCATCGTGAGCCTGGAGCGCTGGCGCAAGGACGCCGCAGAGTTGCGTGGCCCCGGCCTGGAAGTGGGCGTGCGCATCCCCAACACGGTCAACGTGGAAGATATCTGGGCGGAGATATCCGATCGCCCCCTGATCAACCTGGAATTCCCGGGCTTCGCCGACGGCCGCGCCTATTCCCAGGCCCGGGTCCTGCGCGACCGCTATGGCTACCGGGGCGAAGTCCGCGCCAGCGGAGGCGCCGTGGTGCGCGACCAGTTGCACAGCATGGCCCGTTGCGGCATCAATGGCTTCGAATTGCGCGCGGACCAGGATCCCCAGGTCTGCCTCAAGGCCTTCGAGGACTTCGGCCTGGCCTACCAGCCGGCGGCCGACGGCGCCCTGACGGTGCTCCGTCGCAGGGCATCCTGAGGCTCGAACCATGACGCGCTTCACAGGCGTGAAGCACGTAATCGCCTAGACTCGACCCGTCGTGCCGGCCATGCTCCGTTTCGGTGCTGCCTGGGCAATTCGTTCATCGGCTGTTCAGGTGCTAACCCTCTGTTCATACAACCCAAAAAGGGGGGCACCGAGCTCGCATTCGCCGTAAGAATGTGCTTTAATTTTTTAAGGCATCCGCACAGCGGAACGCTTTGAATAGGGTCTTAAGCAATTTCAAGGGGATTACAACATGCGTTCCGAACGCTCCACCAACGTCAAAACCGTCCTCGCTGCTAGCGCCCTCGTCGCTGGCGTTCTGTCCAGCGGCGTGGCCACTGCTCAGTCTTCCGCCGCTGCTTCCGGCGCCACCAATGCTCCGGCCGTCGCCGCGCCCGGTCTTTCGATCGGCTCGCCGATCGGCTTCGGCGCCAGCTGGGGCGACATCGGCATCGGCGTCGGCGGCCAGACGCTCCCGAACACCGCCGCCGACGATGTCGACGGTTCCGCTGCCCTGGTCGTCGGCCTCGGCGATGCAGACAAGTATGTCGGCCTGGAAGCCGTCGTGGACGTCATCAGCCTGCGCAACGATTTCGGCGATGATGGCGCCTTTGCACTGAAGCTCCACACCAACCTGCCCGGCAACGCCGCCTTCGCCGTGGGCGTCGAGAACGTCGGCCGCTGGGGCCGGGCCAAGACCGGGACGTCGAGCGTCTACGCCGTGGGCACCAAGTTCTTCAGCCTGGGAAGCATGCCGCTGGCCGTGAACCTGGGCATCGGCGACAACCGTTTCAACGACAACGGTGACACGGGCGCCAACGTGTTCGGCGGCCTGGCCCTGTACGTGCACCCGCAGCTCTCGCTGATCAGCGACTGGACCGGCAGCGCCCTGAACCTGGGTATCTCGGCCGTTCCGCTGCGCTCGATCCCGCTGGTACTCACGCTGGGCGCACTGAACGTGACCGGCGAGAACCAGGGCGCTCAGTTCGGTGACGACACCGAATTCGGTGGCGCTCTGGGCTACACCTTCCGTTTCTAAAAACCTGCTTGACCGCGAGGTATTCGACATGAACATCCGTAACCTGCTGCTCGCCGCCTCTCTGGCGGTGGTTTCCAGCGCTGCGTTCGCCGGCAAAGCCCCGACCACCCTCGGCGGTTTCCAGTCCAGCGGCAGCGTCGTCATCACGCTCGGCACCGTCAAGGCCTCCGACGCCGCTCGCAACGACAAGGACGCCGTCGAAGAGAGCAAGAAGGAAGAGAAGTAAGCTTCCTGGCTTCAACAAAAAGGCCCGCAGCTCATGCTGCGGGCTTTTTTGTTGGCTGCACCCTGGAGAGCAAGTCTCCGGGGTGCAAGCACGCCGGGTTCAGGCCGTGATGGCTTCGACGCCGTCCAAGTACGGGCGCAACGCCGCCGGAACCTCCACGGAACCGTCCGCCCGCTGATAGTTCTCCAGGATCGCCACCAGGGTGCGCCCCACGGCCAGGCCCGAACCGTTGAGCGTATGCAGCAGTTCCGGCTTGCCGTTGGCGCCGCGGTAGCGCGCCAGCATGCGGCGCGCCTGGAAGTCTTCGCAGTTGGAGCAGGAGCTGATCTCGCGGTAGCGCTGCTGCGACGGCAGCCAGACCTCGATGTCGTAGGTCTTGGCCGCGCCGGCACCCATGTCGCCGGTGCACAGCGCCAGGACGCGGTACGGTAGCTCCAGCTTCTGCAGGATCGCCTCCGCATGCCGGGTCAGCTGCTCCAGCGTCTCGTAGGACTGCGAGGGCTCCACCGCATGCACCAGCTCCACCTTCTCGAACTGGTGCTGGCGGATCATGCCCTTGGTATCACGGCCCGCAGAGCCCGCTTCCGAGCGGAAGCAGGGCGTGTGCGCCACCCAGCGGCGCGGCAGCGTCTCCGCCGCGACGATCTCCTCGCGCAGCAGGTTGGTGACCGGCACCTCGGCCGTCGGGATCAGGAACCACTCCTGCTCACCCTTGAGCGCAAACAGGTCCTCGCCGAACTTGGGCAGCTGGCCGGTGCCGCGCAGCGAGGCGGCATTGACGATGTACGGGACATACACCTCCTCATAGCCATGCTCGCGGGTATGCACGTCGAGCATGAACTGCACCAGGGCACGGTGCAGGCGCGCCAGGCCGCCGCGCAGCACGGTGAAGCGCGCGCCGGTCAGCTTGGCGCCGGCGGCAAAGTCCATCTGGCCCAGCGCCTCGCCGAGATCGGCGTGGTCCTTGGGATTCTCGATGCTGCTCGGCGTGCCCCAGCGGCGCACCTCGACGTTGTCGTTGTCGTCCTTGCCGTCCGGCACCGAGGCGTGCGGCAGGTTCGGCAGCCGTAGCGCGAAATCCTCGAACTCCGTCTGCAGCGCGGCCAAGGCTTGCTCGTTATCGCCAAGCTGGCGCTTGAGGGCGTCCATGCTCTCCAGGATCGGCGTGACATCCTCGCCCTTGGCCTTGGCCTGGCCGATCCGCTTGGAGCCGGCGTTGCGCTCGGACTGCAGGCGCTCAGTCTCGGTCTGGAGCTGCTTGCGGCGAGCTTCCAGGGCATTGAAGCGGTCGAGATCGAAGACAAAGCCGCGGCGCGCGAGCTGCGCGGCGACCTGCTCCGTCTGGCTGCGGAGAAGCTTGGGGTCGAGCATGGGAGGAGTCCGTGATTCTTGTGGCGCGTATTGTAGGCGCCGGGGACGCCGGAGCCTACGGGTAATCGGCCTGCCGCATGGCAGGCTCAGGCGTAGCGACGCACCAACAGCAGCCCCACGACACAGGCCGCCAGGCACAGGACCAGGTTCAGGGTGGCATTGGCCGCGGCCGCGGCCAGCTGCCCCTCCTCCGCCAAGCGCACCGTCTCCAGCGAGAAGGCCGAGAAGGTGGTGAAGCCGCCCAGGAAGCCGGTCATGAACAGCGCCCGCCACTCTGCGGCCGCGTCGAAGCGCTCCACCAGCAGGGCATAGGCCACGCCCGCCAGCAGCGAGCCGCCGACATTCACCGCCAGCGTGCCCCAGGGAAAGCTCACCGCGCCCAGGGCCGTGGCCCAGCGCACCACCGCGAAACGCAGGACGCAGCCCAGGCCACCGCCAAGGAAGACCGCGAGCCAGGCATTCACTTGGGGGCTCCCTTCTTGGCCGCTCGCAGCTGCTCCAGCTTCTCGGCGATCTTGATCTCGAAGCCGCGGCGGGTCGGCTGGTAGAACTCGGTATCCCGCAGGCGGTCTGGCAGGAACTGCTGGCCGGCGGCATGACCACCCGCCTCGTCGTGATCGTAGCGGTAGCCTTCACCGTAGCCGAGGTTCTTCATCATCTTCGTCGGCGCATTGCGGATGTGCATGGGCACCTCCAGCGTACCGGTCTGCTCGACCACGGCGCGGGCCGTGTTGTAGGCCGTGTAGACCGCATTGCTCTTGGGCGCCACCGCCAAGTAGACCACCGCCTGGGCAATGGCCAGTTCGCCCTCGGGGCTACCCAGGCGCTCGTAGGTGTCCCAAGCTTCCAGGCAGAGCCCCTGCGCACGCAGGTCCGCTAGGCCCACGTCCTCCACCGCCATGCGCGTCACGCGGCGCATCAGGTAGCCAGGGTCGGCACCGCCGTCAAGCATGCGCGCCAGCCAGTACAGCGCCCCATCCGGGTCGCTGCCGCGCACGGACTTGTGCAGGGCCGAAATCTGGTCGTAGAAGTTTTCGCCCTGCTTGTCGAAGCGGCGGAACCCGCGGCCGATCAGCCGCTCCAGCAGCGCGTCGTCGCGCGAGGCTTCGGCTCGAGACAATTCCACCGCCGTCTCCAGCAGGATCAGCGAGCGCCGCGCATCGCCGTCAGCGGCTTCGGCAATGCGTTGTAGCCAACTCTCAGGGATCCCACCCTCGCCTGCCCCCAGCCCACGCTCCGCGTCGCCCAGCGCGCGGCGCAGCAGGTCCAGGATCGCGGTCTCGTCCAGCGCGCGCAGCACGAACACGCGCAACCGCGAGAGCAGCGCCGCGTTGAGCTCGAAGGAGGGATTCTCGGTGGTGGCACCGACCAGTATCACCGTGCCATCTTCAACAAAGGGCAGCAGCGCATCCTGCTGCCCTTTGTTGAAGCGATGAATCTCGTCGATGAACAGCAGTGTGCGCCGCGGCGTCAGCCCACTCCGTTCCGCCTGGGCCGCCGCCATCGCCTCGCGGATGTCCTTGATGCCCGCCATCACCGCCGACAGCGTCAGGAACTGCGCATCGCTGTGCTGTGCCAGCAGCCGCGCCAGCGTGGTCTTGCCCACACCCGGAGGACCCCAGAACACCATCGAGGGGATGCTGCCCGCCTCCAGCAGCACGCGCAGTGGCGCGCCCGGCCCCAGCAGATGATCCTGGCCGAAGACCTCGCCCAGCACGCGCGGGCGCATGCGCTCGGCCAGCGGCTGTGCCGGCTGCGTGCTGCGCGCCGCCGCCGTGGTGCGCGGTGCGCTCATCCGCCCCCGTCCACCACTTCGACGCCCTTGGGCGGGGTGAAATTGAACTGCGCCGCGTCCAGCTTGGTATTGGACCTGATCGCCGTGAAGCGAATGTCCGTGCGCCCACCCAATTGATCATGGAAACGCATGCGCTGCGGCACGCCATTGGCCAGCCACAGCTCGATCGACTTGAAGTCGCCCTCGGATGACTTGGGCAGCAGGCGCACGACGCTGGCGCCGTTCTCGGTGCCGCCGTCCTGCAGCGTGTAGGCGTCCGACAGCAGCGCCTTCTGCGACAACAGCGCTGCCGGCGTGCCGTTGAGCGCCTGCTCGGCCGAACGCACCGTGACCTGTGCCAGGTCCGGATCGTAGAGCCAGATGCGCTTGCCGTCGCAGATCATCAGCTGGCTGTAGGGCTTCTCGTAGGTCCAGCGGAACTTGCCCGGCCGCGACAGCGCCAGCTTGCCGGAACTACTGCCGGTGACCTTGCCCCCCTCGTCCGTCTGCACCTGGCTGAAGTCCGCCGTCAGCGTCTGCACGCCGTCCACGAACTTGCGCAGCGTGACCTGGGGATCGTCCGCCTGCGCAGGCAGCGCGGCGGCCAGGCCCAGCAGGGCGGCGAAAAGGCGAAGCTTCATGGTGGTGATTCCGTTCAAAAATGACAGCTCCAGTATGTAACTACGCCCTGAATCGGTTCTGAATCCAAATCTTGATGAGCGACAGCGAATGCTTTTGACGCTCGGGCCACTTCCAGAAGCGCCCGCCTGGTGGTCGGGCGCAGCGTCGAGCCGGACAGGACGTCCGGCCGAGGACACGCAGGCCATGGATGGCCTGTGTGTCCGACCTATCGCGCGCGACCGCCAGGCAGGTTGCCCCGCCAAAGCGGGGCCGCGGATGGAGGGTGTCGCTTCTTTTGGTTACTTTTCTTTGGACACGCAAAGAAAAGTAACTTGCCCTTAGGCGAAACCAACCCTCACAGGTCCATGACACCTGACCGGCGTAGTCGCCGGCATCCCAGCTTCAGCTAGTCACGAAAAGCACGCGCCCCTCACCCTAGCCCTCTCCCCGCGCGCGGGGAGAGGGAACACATCAATCGCGGCTACCAGGCGTCAGGATGTCCCGGTTACCGCCAGGCCCACTCGGCCCCACGATCCCAGCCGCCTCCATCTGCTCCACCATGCGCGCCGCACGGTTGTAGCCGATCTTCAGGCGGCGCTGCACCCAGCTCACGCTGGCCTTGCGCGTCTCCAGGACCAGCGCCACCGCCTGGTCGTAAAGCGGATCGGCCTCGGCGTCGTCACCGCCGCCACCGCCCTCGCCCGGCGCCGGCGCCTCGTCGGCGCAGATGTCCTCGATGTACTGCGGCGGCCCCACCTGCTTGAGATAGGCCACCACCTTGTGCACCTCGTGGTCGTCCACGAAGGCGCCGTGCACGCGATCCAGGCGGTTGGCGCCAATCGGGCGGAACAGACCGTCGCCGTGGCCCAGCAGGGTCTCGGCGCCCATCTCGTCCAGGATCGTGCGCGAGTCGATGCGCGAGGCTACCTGGAAGGCCAGGCGCGAGGGAATGTTGGCCTTGATCAGGCCGGTGATGACGTCCACGCTCGGGCGCTGCGTGGCCACGATCAGGTGGATGCCAGCGGCGCGGGCCTTCTGCGCCAGACGGGCGATCAGCTCCTCCACCTTCTTGCCCACCACCATCATCATGTCGGCGAGCTCGTCGATGATGATGACGATGTGCGGCATCTCCTCCAGCACGCTGGGGGCGAACGGCGGCAGTTCCTCGTCGAACAGCTCCGGCGCACGTGCCAGCGGATCGCGGATCGGCTCGCCAGAGTCGCGGGCATCCTGGATCTTCTTGTTGAGGCCCGCCAGGTTGCGCACGCCAAGCGCGGACATCAGGCGATAGCGCCGCTCCATCTCGGCGACACACCAGCGCAGCGCGTTGGCGGCGTCCTTCATGTCGGTGACCACCGGCGTCAGCAGGTGCGGGATCGCCTCGTAGACCGACAGCTCCAGCATCTTCGGATCGATGAAGATGAAGCGCACCTGCTCCTTGGTCGCCTTGAACAGCATCGAGAGGATCATGGCGTTGATCGCCACCGACTTGCCCGAACCGGTGGTACCGGCTACCAGCAGGTGCGGCATCTTGGCCAGGTCCACCGATACCGGGTGGCCGGCGATGTCCTTGCCCAGGCAGATGGTCAGTGGCGAGGCGATGTTGCGATAGCTGGAGGAATCCAGGATCTCGCGCAGCACCACCATCTCGCGCTTCTGGTTGGGCAGCTCCAGGCCGATGACCGACTTGCCTTCGATGACCTCGATCACGCGCACGCTGGACACCGACAGCGAGCGAGCCAGGTCGCGCGACAGGTTGGTGATCTGGGAGCCCTTCACGCCCGGTGCCGGCTGCATCTCGAAACGGGTGATGACCGGGCCCGGCGTGGCATTGACCACCTGGACCTTGACGCCGAATGACGCCAAGTGACGTTCCACGTCACGTGACAGCCGCTCCAGTTCGTCCGGCGTGTACTGCCGGCCGCTGGGCCTGGGCGGGTCCAGCATCGACAGCGGCGGCAGCGGATTGCCCTCGAAGGCCGGCACGTCGGCCTTCTCCACCTTCTTCGGCTTGCTGGCTACCACCGGCCTGGGCGCGCGCGGGGGCGGCGCCTCCAGGGGCTCCAGCGATTCCATCGGCTCCAGCTCGATCGGCTCCGGCGGGGGCGCCGGCAGCAGGTCGAACTGTTCTTCCTCTGTGCCGACCGCCGACAGCACCGGAATCTTGCGCTTGCGCTTCTCGCGCGCCGGAGGCTCCTCCGGCACCAGGAAGCTGTCCAGCGGGCGCTGCTCGGGCGCCCGGCTCTCTTCCTCGGGAAACCCGGGGACAGAATCCGCGGCCGGGGGCGGCACACGCCCTTCGCGCAGGCGCTGGGCACTGCGCAAGGCCCAGGCACCGAGCCGGTCCAGCAGGGATAGCCAGGAGAACGCCAGGGCGAACGGGGCGCTGGCCAGGAACAGGGTCAGCAGCAGCAGCGTCGCGCCGAAAGCCTTCAGGGCGCCCTCGAGCAGTTGGGCCAGTGCCTGCCCGCCGATGCCGCCTGCGCCCTGCGGCGCCCAGCTATGCGAGGCACCGACATGCAGGGCGCAAAGGCCGGCCAGGCTGATCAGCATCAGGATCCAGGCCGCCACGCGGATGCCGCGCGGGATTGCCGCATCGTCCTCGGTCTGGGCCTGGAAGATGCGGATACCCATCAGCATCACCGCCCAGGGCAGCAGGAAGGCCACATACCCGAACAGCGACAGCAGCACGTCCGCCAGCCAGGCGCCGACGCTGCCGGCCAGGTTGCGGATCGGCTCCAGGGTGCCGGAGGAGGACCAGCCCGGGTCATTGGGGCTGTAGGACACCAGGGTGACCAGCAGGAACAGGGACAGCCCCAGGCAGGCCAGCATGGCCGCCTCACGTGGGAGGCGCTCCAGCCAGCTGGGCCCGGCGGCTTCGTCGGTGGCTTGGGATTTGCTTCGGAACATCAGGACAGTCGGTCGGTACGGGCCATCGGTGAATGATAGCGTGCCATCCGTCGGGCCGCCGGTGCCCTTGAAAACCGGAGTCAAACCTTCATATTGCAACGAGGTCCAACCTACAGGTAGCGAAAAGACAGGTGAAAGCACCATGACGACGACCAGGCATTTCGTGTTGACCCCGGAGGGCGGGATTCGTGAGTTCTCGACCGACCAGGCGGCGCTGATCGCAGCCGGCACGCGCAGCGTGCCCGAGTTGGCGGACCTGCGCGTGCGCTATCTCCAGCTGACCCTGGACGACAGTGCCGACAGCGGCGAACTCAAGGTACAGACCTCCGGCGCCAGCATCGTGTTCGACGAGGACGGCCGCCTGCGTGAGGCCGGCCCGCCGTCGGACGCCGAGCAGATCTCCCGTTTCGAGCACGATACGGTGGTGCAGTGGGCCCTGAAGAACATTCCCACGGTCGCGCCGACGTTCCACTAACTCTTCCCCCCGCGATGCGGCTGAGACAGATTGGCCGCATCGCGGAGATGCCGGCGCCCGCCTGGGACGCCCTGTTCCCGCCGGGCTACCCCTTCACCCGGCACTCCTTCCTTTCCGCCCTCGAGCGCCACGGTTGCGTCGGCGGCGACAGCGGCTGGGAACCCTGCCACCTTCTGGCCGAGACCGAGGACGGCACGCTGGCCGGGGCCGTCCCGCTCTACCTGAAACAGCATTCCTACGGCGAATTCGTGTTCGATTTCGGCTGGGCCGAAGCCAGCCAGCGCATCGGACGCCGCTACTACCCCAAGCTGCTCTGCGCCATCCCCTACACCCCCGCGACAGGGCCGCGCCTGGGCGCCAGGGACGAGGAGACCCGGGCCGCGCTGGCAAGCCACCTGGCCGAACTGGGCCGCGGCCTGGGGGCCCCCTCCATGCATGCCCTGTTCGCCGAGGAGCCCGATCAGGCCCTCCTGCGCGAGGCCGGCATGCTGGAGCGCCAGGACATCCAATTCCACTGGTTCAACCGGAGCTACGGCGGTTTCGACGACTTCCTGGCCCGCCTGTCCAGCGACAAGCGCAAGAAGGTCCGCCAGGAGCGACGGCGGGTGGCGGAAGCCGGTATCCGCTTCGAGTGGCGCAGCGGCCATGAGCTGCGAGCTTCCGAATGGGCGGAGGTTTTCGATCTCTACGCCAACACCTATGAGGAACGCGGCCAGGCCCCTTACCTGAGCCTGCCCTTCCTGGAGGATTGCGGGAGCAGCCCCGACACCCCCTTGCGTTTTGCATTGGCCTACGACGGCCCACGCCTGGTGGCCATGGCGATGACGCTGCAGGGCGGCGACACGCTTTACGGCCGCCATTGGGGCAGCGCCGGCCGTTACCACGCCCTGCACTTCGAGGCCTGCTACTACCAGGGCATCGAGTACAGCATCGCCCAGGGCCTGCGGCGCTACGACGCCGGCACCCAGGGCGAGCACAAGCTGGCCCGGGGCTTCGATCCGGTGATCACCCGCTCCGCCCATGTGCTCGCCGACGAGCGGCTGCACAAGGCGGTTGCAGCCCACCTGCAACGCGAGACGGCTTTTGTAGAATTGCGCCATGCCGAGCTGCTGCGGCACGTTCCGTACAAGGAGGGCGCAAGCTAAAGATGGATAATCCCATCCGCCTGCACTGGCTGGATCCGCGCAACCCGCACCAGCATTTCCCGCCGGTGCACTTGGCGATGCGCGACCCCAATGGCCTCCTGGCGATCGGCGGCGACCTGTCGCCGGTGCGCCTGCTGCGCGCCTACGCCCAGGGCATCTTCCCCTGGTACAACCCGGACGAACCGATCCTGTGGTGGTGTCCCGATCCGCGTAGTGTCCTGCTGCCCGAGGGGATCAAGCTGTCGCGCACCTTCCGCAAGGCGGTCGAGCGGGCCGACTACGCCGTGACCCTGGACCTGGCCTTCCCGGAGGTGGTGGAGGCCTGTTCCGGCGCGCGGGCCAAGTCACGCGGCACCTGGCTGGGTGCCGACATGAAGCGTGCCTACCTGGAACTGCACCGCGGCGGACACTGCCATTCCGTGGAAGTCTGGCGAGACGGCGAACTCATCGGCGGCCTCTACGGCGTGGCGATGGGGCGCTCGTTCTTCGGCGAGTCGATGTTCTCGCACGCCGACAACGGCTCCAAGATCGCCCTGTACTGGCTGTGCCGGCAACTCCATTCCTGGGAATTCGCCCTGATCGACTGCCAGGTCAGCTCACCGCACCTGACCAGCCTGGGCGCTGTGGAGATGCCCCGCGAGGAATTCCTGCGCCTGCAGCGCCCCGCCGCCGAGCAGCCGGGGCGCATTGGCCGCTGGCGCTTCGATATCGATGTGCCGGCCGATGCCCTGCACCTCAGCCGGGGGGCAGCCGCTTGAGGCCGCTTGAGGCATGCTCCTGGTGTCACGGCGCTTCCAGGGAGCCAAACATGGCGGGACGAGTGTCTTGAGCGAACTGGAACGCATCCGCCTGTTCCTCAGCGTCGAGCACGTCTGCGGCTACCTGCCGGGGCGCTCTTCGCGCAATGCCTTCATCGATCCGGAGTTCCCGCTGACGCCGGCGCGCTATGGCTGGCTGCTGGAACAAGGCTTCCGCCGCAGCGGGGTGCATGTCTATCGTCCGTACTGCCAACACTGCATGTCCTGCATCCCGGCCCGCATCCCGGCCGCCAGCTTCCAAGCCAACCGCAACCAGCGGCGCTGCCTGGCGCGCAACGACGACCTGAGCCTGAAGGTGGTCCACCGGCTCAACGAGGAGCACTACGCGCTTTACCGCGACTACCTGCTGTCGCGACATGCCGGCGGCGGCATGGACGCCCACAACCGCGAGGCCTTCCACACGTTCCTGGAATGCTCCTGGGGCGAGGTCCGCTACTGGGAGATCCGTGCCGGGCGCCGCCTGCAGGCCCTGGCCGTGGTCGATGAAACCCCACGAGGCATCTCGGCGGTCTACACCTTCTTCGACCCCGACGAAACCCGCCGCAGCCTGGGCACCTACGCGGTCCTAAAGCAGATCGAGGACGCCCGCCAGCGCGACCTGCCTCACGTCTACCTGGGCTATTGGGTGCCCGGGAGCCAGAAAATGGACTACAAGCGTCATTTCCGCCCGCTGGAGGTGCTGATGAACGGCGGCTGGAAACCCCTGCCCGAAGACAGCCCCTGAGACCCGGCAGTGCGCAAAATTGCCCCAAAACGCCCTAAAAGTTGATGCCGGCCAGCGACTTCCCGATAATGCGCCTCCCAAAAGCTGGCGCTCATGTCAAAAGAAGATCACATTGAAATGGTTGGCACGGTGGTCGACACCCTGCCGAACACCACGTTTCGCGTAAAGCTGGAGAACGGCCACGTCGTGACCGCCCACATCTCCGGCCGCATGCGCAAGCACTACATCCGCATCCTCACGGGCGACAAGGTCACCGTGCAGCTGACGCCGTACGACCTGACCAAGGGCCGTATTACCTTCCGCGACAAATAAGCGGCTGCATCTGGGCTTTCCCGGATAGCAGATGGTGGTCGGCAGATCGTAGTCAAAGCCCCAAGGCCCGCTCAGCGGGCTTTGCTTGTGGCATCAACAAAAAGCCCGCTTTCGCGGGCTTTTTGCTTTTACCGACATCCGCGGCTCAGACCGGCTCCAGCGCTGCAGGACGCTCGCGCGCCTCCAACTCGAATTCCAGCTGCCCGTCCTTGACCGAGACGTTCACGCTACCGCCATTGGCGAGCTTGCCGAACAGCAACTCCTCCGCCAGCGGCCGCTTGAGGCTTTCCTGGATCACGCGCGCCATGGGGCGGGCGCCCATCCGGACGTCGTAGCCACGCTCGGCGATCCACTGCTTGGCGTCCTCGTCCACGTCCAGGTGAACACCCTTGGCGGAGAGCTGCTCTTCCAGCTGCATCAGGAACTTGTCCACCACGCGCACGATCTGCACCCGGCCCAGCGGAGCAAAGGCCACGATCGCATCGAGGCGGTTGCGGAACTCCGGCGTGAACATCTTGCGGATCACTTCCAGCGCGTCGGTGACATGGGTCTGCTCGATCAGGCCCATCGAACGACGCGACGATTCCTCGGCACCGGCGTTGGTGGTCATCACCAGGATGATGTTGCGGAAGTCTGCCTTGCGGCCGTTGTTGTCGGTGAGCGAGCCGTGGTCCATGACCTGCAGCAGCAGGTTGAACACGTCCGGATGGGCCTTCTCGATCTCGTCCAGCAGCACGACGGCGTGCGGGTGCTTGATCACCGCCTCGGTCAGCAGGCCACCCTGGTCGAAGCCGACGTAGCCCGGCGGCGCGCCGATCAGGCGCGAGACCGTGTGCCGCTCCATGTATTCGGACATGTCGAAGCGGATCAGTTCCACGCCCAGCAGCTGCGCAAGCTGCTTGGTGACCTCGGTCTTGCCGACGCCGGTGGGGCCGGCCAGCAGGAAGTTGCCGATCGGCTTGTCCGGGTTGCCCAGGCCCGACCGGGCCAGCTTGATCGATGCCGACAGCTGCTCGATGGCAACGTCCTGGCCGAAGATCACCAGCTTGAGGTCGCGCTCCAGCGTAGCGAGCTTGTCGCGGTCGTTGGATGACACACTCTTGGGCGGAATGCGTGCGATCTTGGCGACGGTCTCTTCGATGTCGCGGACCTGCACGGTCTTGCGGCGGCGGGAATCCGGCAGCAGGCGCAGGCGCGCGGCGGCCTCGTCGATGACGTCGATGGCCTTGTCCGGCAGGTGCCGGTCGGTGATGTGGCGGGCCGACAGCTCCACCGCGGAGCGGATGGCCCCGCGGGTGAACTGCACGTTGTGGTGCTCCTCGAAGCGGCTGCGCAGCCCCTCCAGGATCTTGACGCTGTCCTCCACGGTGGGCTCGGTCACGTCGACCTTCTGAAAGCGGCGCGCCAGGGCGCGATCCTTCTCGAAGATGCCGCGGTATTCCTGGTAGGTGGTGGAACCGATGCAGCGCAGGTCACCCGAAGCCAGCAGCGGCTTGAGCAGGTTGGAGGCGTCCATGACGCCGCCGCTGGCGGCGCCGGCGCCGATGATCATGTGTATCTCGTCGATGAAGACGATGGCACCCGGGCGCTGCTGCAGTTCCTGCATCACCGCCTTGAAGCGCTTCTCGAAATCACCGCGATACTTCGTGCCGGCGATCAGGGAACCCATGTCCAGGCTGAAGATCACCGCATTCTTCAGCAGGTCGGGCACCTTGCCCTCGACCACCAGCCAGGCCAGGCCTTCGGCGATCGCGGTCTTGCCCACGCCAGCCTCGCCGACCAGCAGCGGGTTGTTCTTGCGCCGGCGGCACAGGGTCTGCATGACGCGCTCGATCTCGTGCTCGCGGCCGATCAGGGGGTCGATCTGGCCGCGCGCGGAGCGCTCGTTGAGGTTGGTGGCGTACTGCTCCAGTGCCGACTTGCCGCTGGGCTTCTCCGGCACATCCTCGCGCTCCTCGGAATCCTGCTGCGACTTCTCCGGCATGTTGCCGTTCTTGCTGATGCCGTGGGAGATGAAGTTGACGACGTCCAGGCGCGTCACACCCTGCTCGTTGAGCAGGAACACGGCCTGGGTGTCCTTCTCGGCGAAGATCGCCACCAGCACGTTGAGCGTGCTGACCTGCTTCTTGCCGGCCGCCTGGACGTGGTAGATGGCGCGCTGCAGCACCCGCTGGAAGGACAGCGTCGGCTGTACCTCGTGCTTGTCGTTGTCCTTGACCGCCTGCACGTGCGTCTTCAAATAGTCACGCAGGGACTGCTCGAGCCGGTCCATATCGCCACCGGCGGCGATCAGTGCCTCGGAGACATTGGCGTCCGACAGCAGTGCCAGCAGCAGGTGCTCGACCGTCAGCAGTTCGTGGCCTTCCATGCGGGCGGCGACGAATGCAGCGTCCAGTGCCTTCTGAAGTTCTTCGGATAACATTTTTGTTCCGCCTCTGCCGCTCGCGCGGCCGTTATCAGGCCTTTTCCATCACCGTCAACAGGGGGTGCTGGTGCTCGCGCGCGAACGCGTTCACCTGCGCCGTCTTGGTCTCGGCGATCTCGGCGGGGAAAATCCCCGCCACGCCGCGGCCTTGCGTATGTACGTGCAGCATGATCTGTACCGCCGACTCCCGGGAGTGACGGAAGAACTGTTGCAAAACCTGGACCACGAACTCCATCGGCGTGTAGTCGTCGTTCATCATCACCACCTTGTACATCGGCGGCTGCTGCGTCTTGGGCTTGGCTTCCTGTACCGCCAGGCCCTGGTCGGAATGTCGATCAGGCTCGTTGCTCATGGTTCAAAGTGTAGCGCTGCGACATCCTATATGGGGCCGCTCGGTCGTCACAAAAGGGGTGCCGCCGGTCAGACCACGGCGGCGGCCGGGCGTTCTGCACCGGCACCGGCGACAGCCGCCGGGATTGCCGCGACGGGCGGCGTCGGGCCGCGCGCCCGGCGGCATTGCAGCGCCAAGGTTTTGGCTGGACAGGGGTCGCCCTGTCCAGCCAAACGCCGCACAAGTCCCGGATATGCCTGGGGACTCGCTATTTGTGGGTGAAGTTGTAGGCGCCGTCCCAATTCTTTCCCGGGGGGGTGTCGCGCATCTCCATGATGCGGGAGACGAACAGTTCGTAGAGCGGGTGCGGCCGGCCGGATTGCATCAGGTTGAAGAACTCCTGCTCGGCCTGGTCCCATTGCTGGGCTCGGTACAGCTTCATGGCGCCGCGGTGGCGCGCCAGGTCCTGGCGCAGCGCCGGGTCGAGCTCTTCCTTAGGCCCCATCGGCTCGTAGATCGCCACCGGCTCGCCGCGCCCCTTGACGCGCACCAGGTCCACCTCGCGGAAGGCCCAGTCCGAGGGCAGCAGGTTGCGGGTATCCTCGCTGATCAGGATTCCCACCCCGTATTCCTTGGTCAGGCCCTCCAGGCGCGAACCCAGGTTCACCGAGTCGCCGATCACCGTGTAGGCCATGCGGAATTCGGAGCCCATGTTGCCGACGTTCATCTTGCCGCTGTTGATGCCGACCCCGATGTGCAGCTTGGGCCAGCCGCGCTTCTCGAACTCCGGGTCCAGTTCGCGGATCGCACGCTGCATTTCCATGCCGGTCAGCACGCCGTTGAGGGCATGATCCTTGTCCGGCAGCGGCGCGCCCCAGAACGCCATGATCAGGTCGCCGATGTACTTGTCGATAGTCCCGCGGTGCTTCTGGACCACGCCGGTCTGCTTGGTGAGGAAGGCGTTGATCATCGCCGCCAGTTCCTTGGCGTCGAGTTTCTCGGAGATGCTGGTGAAGTTGCGCACGTCGGAGAACAGCACCGTCATCTCGCGGCTCTCGCCCTCCATGGAGATGTCCTGCGGATGAGCCGCCATCTCCTCGACCAGCTCCGGCGGCACGTACTGTCCGAACAGCTTGGAGATCTCGCGCTTGCCACGCGACTCGATGAAGTAGCCGTAGAGCAGCTGCGCCAGGTACAGCATCAGGGTGAAGGCCACCGGCACGCCGAAGGGCATCACGAAATTGCCCCAGCTCCACAGGCCGAAGGCCAGCGCCGTGATCAGGGCCAGCACCCCGGCGCCGAGGGCACCGGCCGCCAGCGGCGAGAGGACGGCGAATGCCCAGGCAATCAGGACGCCTATCGCCAGCAACAGGGTCGTCTCGATGCCGCTGTAGTACGGCGCCTTCTGCTTGATGCCGCCGTTGATCAGGCCTGAAATGATGTTGGCGTGGACCTCCACACCCGAATAGGCCTTGGCCACCGGGGTCACGCGGAGATCGCGCAGACCGGGAGCACTGGTGCCCACCAGCACGATCTTGCCCTTGAGCACGGCGGCATCGGCCTTGCCGGCGATGACGTCGGCCGCGGACACGTAGGGAAAGCTGCCCTCAGGGCCGCGGTAGGGCACCATCACCGCGATGCGCTCGTCCACCGGCGCCAGCAGCGGACCGGCGCGCAGGCGCTCCAGGTGCAGCGAGGTACGGACATCGGGCGGCTCGAACTCGAATTCGATGCCCGGCTGCCCCGACGCCAGGCGCGCCAGGGCCAGGGCCAGGGACTCGTAGACCGCCCCGCCGTAGAGCTGCACCAGCGGCACCCGGCGGTAGACGCCGTCGTTGTCCAGGGTGGGGTTGTCGAAGAAGCCGCAGGCGGCTCCGGTGCCCTGCAGCACCGCCAGGTTGCCGGTGTAGCCCTCGGGCCGGATCCAGTCCAGGTCGTAGAGCTTGGCCGCCATGGAGTCCATGGCGGGGGCACATACGGCCCCGACCGCATCCTGCTGCTGCGACTGCAGGTGCTGGCTGAAGTAGTAACCCCAGACCACCGGCTTGCCCCGCACCGCCTCGGCCAGGGCGCGGTCGTTGTCCATGGAGGACCGCAGGGCCGCCGCGCGCTCGGCAAAGCCCGGCAGGTCGGACAGTTCGCCCTGCTGAAGGCGATCCAGCAGCTGCAGGCCGGAGCTACGGTCGGCCTCGGGGAAGGCGATGTCAAAGCCCAGGGCGCGGATCCGGTAGGTCTCGAAAAGGTTGTTCACCATGGTGGCCAGCTTGTCGCGCGACCAGGGCCACTGCCCCTCCACCGCCAGGCTCGTCTCGTCGATGTCGACGATCACTACCGTCGGGTCCAGGGTTCCCGGCAGCGTGGCCTGTACGCGGTTGTCATAGGTGAAGTGCTCGATCTGCTCCAGCAGGCGCAGGTTCACCCAGCCGGAGCTGTGCGCCAGGAACAGCAGGAGCACAAAACCACTGATGGCAAAACGAGTAACCGTTCGCGACATTGCGAGACTCCCCCAAGTCTTTCAGGCAAGTTACTGAAACTGACGGATTGCATCAATTCCGGGCGTGTTGCGTATCACACTCGCGGGTTATGATGCGACATGACCGTTGCACTCCCCCTTCACAAGCTGACCGCTGCCTACGAGCGCTACGGGCGGCGCCTGCCTCCGCTGGCCAACCTGGTATTGCTGGTGCTGATCGCGGCCACCCTCGCCCGCCTGGCCTGGACCCTGCTGCCGGTGCCGGAGGAGGGACGCTGGCGCCCCGCCCCGGCCGCCCCCGCCCAGCCCGGGCCACAGGCCAGCGCCGGCCCCTTCAATGTCGAGCGCCTGATCGGCGCCAGCCTGTTCGGCAGCTTCCAGTCCGCCCCCGGCTCCACGGACCTGAACAATGCACCGGACACCCGCCTGGACCTGACCCTGCTGGGCATCCTGGCCGACCGGGGGGAGCAGGTCTCCCGGGCACTGATCGCCAGCGGATCCGGCGACGAGAAGCCCTACGCCGTGGGCGATGACATCGCACGCGGCGTCACCCTGGAAGCGATCTTCCCCGACCGGGTAATCCTGATGCGCAACGGCAAGGCTGAGACCCTGCGCCTCAACAAGGACCAGCCCAGCAGCGCGATGGCGTCGGCCGGGCCGTCCGACAGCACCGCCGTGGACAGCGCCACGGCCGCCAACCTGGCCAGCGCCCGCGACCAGATCCTGCAGGACCCGTCCCGGGCCTCAGAGTACATCCGGGTGCAGCCGGCCAGCGTCAACGGCCAGTTGCGCGGCTACCGCGTCTACCCCGGCCGCGAGCGCGAGCTGTTCAACAACGCCGGCCTGCGCCCCGGCGACGTGGTCACCGCGGTCAATGGCATAGAATTGGACAACGCCCAGAAGGCCCTGCAGATGCTCAACGACCTGAGCCGGGCCAGCAATTTCGTCCTGACCGTCGATCGCGGCGGCCAGGCGCAAACCGTCAACGTCTCGCTGAACTAGCCCTCTAATGACCCTGCTCAAACTTGCGACGCGCGCCGCCCTGCTGGGCCTTGCCCTGGCTGCGCTGCCGGTACGCGCCGACGTGACCCTGAACCTGAAGGACGCGGAGATCAGCACGCTGATCGCCACGGTCAGCGAAGTCACCGGCAAGAACTTCATCGTCGACAGCCGGGTCAAGGGCAAGGTCACGGTGATCTCGTCCTCGCCGATGTCCTCGGACGGCCTCTACGAGACCTTCCTGGCGGTGCTGGCGGTGAACGGCTTTGCCGCGGTGCCGGCCGGCGACACGATCAAGATCATCCCGGAGACCAACGCCCGCTGGGAAGGCTCCTCCTACGGGGGCGAGGCCGGCGGCCTGGCCAAGGACGAGATCGTCACCAAGGTCTTCCCGGTGCAGAACGTATCGGCCACCCAGCTGGTGCCGATCCTGCGCCCGATGATCCCGCAGTGGGGCCACCTGGGCGCCTACCAGCCCTCGAACATCCTGATCATCTCCGACCGCGCCGCCAACGTGCGCCGCCTGGAGCAGCTGATCCGCCAGATGGACCAGGTCGGCGACCGCGAGATCGAGAGCTTCCGCCTGGAGAATGCCTCGGCGGCCGAAGTGGTGCGCATCCTCACCTCGCTGACCCAGCAGGACAAGCAGGCCGATCCGAGCATGCGCCAGACCGCGATCATCGCCGACGAGCGCAGCAACTCGGTGCTGATCGGCGGCGACCGCTCGGAGCGACAGAAGTACCGCGAGATCATCCGCCAGCTCGACCAGCCTGTAGCCGACGGCGGCGCCACCCAGGTGGTGTACCTGCGCTTTGCCACGGCGGAGAACCTGGCCCCGATCCTGGAGGGCTACGCCCAGCAGGTCTCCTCGACCGACGGCAAGAGCAGCACCGGAGGCAGCGCCCCGGCCGCGGCGGCATCCAGCGCTTCCTCCGGCGGCGGCCGCGACGGCATCCGCGTGTTGTCGGACAAGGACACCAACGCCCTGATCATCACCGCGCCGCCCAAGGCGATGCGCCAGATCCGTGACGTCATCGCCCAGCTCGACATCCAGCGCTCGCAGGTGCTGGTGGAAGCCATCATCGCCGAGGTCAGCGCCACCACCAGCAACCAACTGGGCGTGGACTGGGCCATCTTCAACAAGGAGCGCATCGCCGCGGCGGGCATCCTCAACCCCAGCACCTCGCAGGCGCTGAGCAATGCCGCCACCGCGCTGGCCAGCGGCAGTTCCAGCAGCGGCAACACCACCACGGCGGCCCTGTCTCTGCTGGGCCTGGGTGCCACCGCCGCCGGCGGCATCATCAACGAGAACGGCACCAGCTTCGCACTGCTGCTCAAGGCCCTGAAGGGCGACGGCAACACCAACATCCTGTCCACGCCGACGCTGCTGACCATGGACAACGAGGAAGCCAAGTTCTCCGTGGGCCAGGAAGTGCCCTTCCTCACCGGCAGCTTCAGCAATACCGGCTCCACCTCCGGCACGGTCAATCCGTTCCAGACCATCGAGCGCAAGGACGTGGGCCTGACCCTGGGCGTGACGCCGCAGATCAACGAAGGCAACGTGGTCAAGCTGAAGATCGACATGGAGTCGTCCAGCCTCACCGCCAGCTCCAGCAGTACGCTGCAGCAGACCACCAACAAGCGCACGCTGACCAATACCGTGGTGGTGGAAACCGGCGAGATCCTGGTGATCGGCGGCCTGACCGACGACCGGCTCACCGACTCGAAGAACCAGGTGCCCTTCCTGGGCGACATCCCGCTGCTGGGCAACCTGTTCAAGGCCCGCGCCACCAGCAAGGAAAAGAGCAACCTGATGGTGTTCATCCGCCCCACGATCCTGCGCAAGCAGTCGGACGCGGACTACTACACCCGCAAGAAGTACGACTCGCTGCGCCAGGCGCAGATCGAGGCGGCGCGCATCACCCAGACCAATCGCCGGGAAACGCCGGTGCTGCTGCCGTTCGACAAGCTGATGGGCGACGTGCCTCCGGCGCCGCCGGTTGCCGAGCAGCAGGTGCCGCCGCCCGCGGTCGCCGGCCAGGCCCGCCCGCAGCCCCCGGCGCCGCCGTCAAACTGAGGTTTCACCGCGCATGGAACCCGCATTGCGGCGCCCGCCGTTCGCCTTCGCCAAGCGCCACGGCCTGATCGTCACCGAGGACCAGGGCGACCACGTGCTGGTATCGGCGCGTCCCGGCGTGGGGGTGGACGCGATCCAGGAGACCCGCCGCTTCGTCGGCCGCCCGCTGCGCCTGCAGAACATCAGTGCGCAGGAGTTCGACGCGCTGCTGCAGAAGACCTACGAAGGCCAGAGTTCCGCCAGCGCCAGCCTGATGGATGGCCTCGGCGAAGAGGATGCGGATCTCGGCTCCCTGGCCCAGGCCCTGCGTGAGAACCAGGACCTGCTGGAATCCAGCGACGACGCGCCGGTAATCAAGTTCATCAACGGCCTGCTGGTGGAGGCGATCAAGGAGAACGCCTCGGACATCCATATCGAGAGCTTCGAGAGCCGCCTGCAGATCCGCTTCCGCGTCGATGGCGTACTGCGCGAGATCATGTCGCCGCCCAAGCAGCTGGCACCGCGCCTGGTGTCGCGCATCAAGGTCATGGCCAAGCTCGACATCGCCGAGAAGCGCCTGCCTCAGGATGGCCGTATCTCGCGTGCCTTCGGCGGCCGCAAGGTGGACCTGCGTGTCTCCACGATCCCCACCGGCGCGCACAACGAGCGCGTGGTGATGCGTATCCTCGACAAGCAGGCCGAACGCCTCGACCTGGAACAACTGGGCCTGGACGACGAGCAGATCGCCGTGATGCGGCGCATCCTGTTCCGGCCCTACGGCATCATGTTGGTCACTGGCCCCACGGGCTCGGGCAAGACCACCACGCTGTACTCCGGCCTGTCGGTGCTCAACGACCGCAGCCGCAACATCATGACGGTCGAGGATCCGATCGAGTACTACATCGACGGCATCGGCCAGACCCAGGTCAACACCAAGGTCGAGATGACCTTTGCTCGCGGCCTGCGCGCCATCCTGCGCCAGGACCCGGACGTGGTGATGGTGGGCGAAATCCGTGACCTGGAAACCGCGCAGATCGCGGTGCAGGCCTCGCAGACCGGCCATCTGGTGCTGTCCACCCTGCATACCAATACCGCCGTGGGCGCGGTCACGCGCCTGCGTGACATGGGCGTAGAGCCCTATCAGCTCTCGTCCTCGCTGATCGGCCTGATGGCGCAGCGCCTGGTGCGCTCCCTGTGCAAACATTGCAAGGAACCCTACGAGGCCAGCGTCACCGAGAAGGAACAGCTGGGCGTGGAGCTGGCACCGCCGCTGACGCTGTACAAGCCCATGGGCTGCCCGGCCTGCCGCCACACCGGCTTCCTCGGCCGCAGCGGCATCCACGAGATCATCGAGATCGACCGTCAGCTGGAAACCATGATCCACGACGAGGCATCCGAGCAAGCGATGGAAACCTACGCCCGCTCGCGCGGCCCCGGCATCCTCCAGTCCGGCCGCAACAAGGTGCTCAAGGGCCTCACGACCCTGCGCGAAGTCCTGCGCGTGACCATCGAAGATTGATGAGCCCCCTTCCAAGCCATGTCGGCATTTGAATACAGCGCACTCGACGCCCGCGGCCGCCAGGTCAAGGGCCTGATCGAGGGCGATACCGCGCGCCAGGCGCGCCAGTTGCTGCGCGATCGCGGCCTGTCGCCCCTGGACATCACCGAGGTGGCCGAGCGCCGCTCCTCCGGCGGCATGCCGTTCCAGCGCGGCGGCGGCATCAGCCATACCGAGCTGTCGCTGTTCACGCGCCAGCTGGCGATCCTGGTCCGCTCCGGCCTGCCGCTGGACGAGGCGCTGACCGCGGTATCCGAGCAGAGCGAAAGCAAGCGCGTGCAGCGCATCGCCCTGGGCGTGCGCTCCGGCGTCGTCGAGGGCAACACGCTGGCGATGTCGCTCAACCAGTTCCCCAATGCCTTCCCGCCGCTGTTCCGCGCCACCATCGAGGCCGGCGAGCAGTCCGGCAAGCTCGACTACATCCTTGAGCGCCTGGCCGAATACGTGGAGAAGCGCCAGGCCATGCGCAGCAAGATGATGATCGCGGCGGTCTACCCACTGGCGCTGGTGACGGTGGCCATCCTGGTGGTGATCGCCATGCTGACCTACGTCGTGCCCCAGGTGGTTTCGGTGTTCGACAGCATCGACACCGAACTGCCGGCCCTGACCAAGGGCATGATCGCCACCTCGGGCTTCCTGCGCGAGTACGGCTGGCTGCTGCTGGGCCTGATCGCGGCAGCAGTCTTCAGCTTCTCGCGCATGATGCGGACCGACAGCTTCAAGCGCCGCATACATCTGTCACTGCTGCGCATGCCCATCGTCGGCCGGCTGACGCGCAGCGCCAATACCGGACGCTTCACCCGCACGCTGGGCATCCTGTTCGGCAGCGGCGTTCCGATCCTCGACGCCATGCGCATCGGCACCCAGGTGGTGGACAACCTGCCGATGAAGGAAGCGATCGAGGAAGCAGCGATCAAGGTCCGCGAGGGTGCCACGCTGTCGCGCTCGCTCAACGCCAGCAAGCTGTTCCCACCGATCACGATCCACCTGATCGCCAGCGGCGAAACCTCCGGCAAGCTCGACGAGATGCTGGATCGCTCTGCCGAGAACCAGGAGCGCGAGGTGGAGACCCTGGTGGCCACGCTGATGGGCGTCTTCGAGCCGCTGATCATCGTGGTGATGGGCGGCATGGTGATGCTGATCGTGCTGGCCATCCTGATGCCGATCTTCGACCTGAACAACCTGGTCAAGTAGCCGTTCCGCAGGAGCGGCCGCTCCTGCGACGATACACAAGGCTTCATGCTCGAAACCCTCACCCTCCTGCTCACCGGCTTCGCCGCCAGTTTCTTCTCCGCCCTGGCCGGCGGTGGCGCGGGGCTGCTGCAGTTCCCTGCGCTGGTGCTGCTGGGCCTGCCCTTCGCCGCGGCGGTGGCGACGCACAAGGTCGCGGTGGTGGCGCTGGGCGTAGGATCCACCGCGCGGCACCTGCGCGAGGGCGCATCGACTGGCGTTTCCTGGGCTTGTGCACGCTGCTGGGTCTGCCGGGCGTGATCTTCGGCACGCGCCTGGCTTTCGAGATTCCGGACAACGTCGGCAACGTGGTGTTCGGCTGCGTGAACATCGGCATGGGCTTGTACTCGATCTGGCGGCCCGCCCTGGGGCTGCAGGCGGTGCCGCGCAACCGTGAGGGCGCCGGCCTGCGCTGGGGTTGCCTCTGGATTTTCGTGGTCGGCTGGCTGACCGGGCTGGTGCCGTCAGGCCCGGGTGTGTTCTCGACCCTGCTGTTACTGCTCTGGTTCGGCTTCGACTACCGTCAGGCGGTGGCCCACACGATGATCATGGTGGGCCTGTTCTGGAATGCCGCCGGCGCGATGACCGCGGCCGTGGCCGGGCCGGTAATGTGGGCCTGGATTCCGGCGCTGGTGATCGGCGGGCTCGCCGGTGGTTACCTGGGCTCGCACCTGGGGTTGCTGCAGGGCAATCGCTTCATCAAGCGCGCCTACGAATTCCTGACGCTGCTGATGGGCGCCAGCCTGATCGTCCAGGGTATCTGGGGCTGAGCGCCCCGCTGTTCAGGCGGCTTCGGCGCCCGGCACTGCGTCGTCGGCGGGCTTGACCACGCTGACGAGCAGGCTGCTGATGCGCGCCGGTATGTCCTGCTCCACGGCCTTGATCGCCACACCGATGGCGTGGGCAAAGGCCAGGGCGTCGGCACTGCCGTGCGACTTGATGACGATGCCGGTCAGGCCGGCAAAGCTGGCGCCGTTGTAGTTGCGCGGGTCCATGCGACGCCCCAGGGCCTTGAGTGCCGGCATCGCCGCCACCGCTGCCGCCTTGGTGAAGACGTTGCGGGTGAACTCTTCCTTCATGAACTGGTGGATCAGCTTGGCCACACCCTCGCCGGTCTTGAGCGCGACGTTGCCGACGAAACCGTCGCAGACCACCACGTCGACGTCGCGCAGGAAGATGCCGTCACCCTCGACGAAGCCGATGTAGTTGAGGCTGGATTGCTGCAGCAGCGAAGCCGCCAGCTTGATCGTGTCGTTGCCCTTGATCTCCTCCTCGCCGATGTTCAGCAAGGCGACCTTGGGCCGCTGGATGCCGTAGGCCGCGGTCACCAGGGCCGAGCCCATCACGGCGAACTGCACCAACTGGTCGGCACTGCATTCGGCATTGGCGCCCAGATCCAGCATGTGGACGTGGCCGTTGACCGAAGGAATGGCGGAGATGATCGCCGGCCGGTCGATGCCCGGCAGGGTCTTCAGCACGAACTTGGCGGTGGCCATCAGCGCGCCAGTATTGCCGGCAGAGACGGCGGCGCGGGCGCGGCCTTCCTTGACCAGGTTGATGGCCACCCGCATCGAGGAATCTTTCTTGTTGCGCAGCGCCTTGGACGGCGATTCGTCCATTTCCACGACTTCGCTGGCGTGCTGCAGCGTCAGGCGCGGATCATTGCCCTGCTTGCGCTCGGCCAGGGCTGCGCGCAACCGCCCCTCGTCACCGACGAGGACCAATTGCAGCTGCGGGTGTTCCTGCAAAGACGACAGAGCGGCGTCCACGGCTACCGGATAGCCGTGATCGCCGCTCATGGCGTCGATGGCGAGGATGACGGGGGCAGCCATGCGGTTGCGCCCGGATCCAGGCTTACTCTTCGGTGCTGTCGGCGGCCGGGGCGGCCGTGTCGATGACCTTCTTGCCGCGGTAGTAGCCGTCAGCCGTCACGTGGTGACGCTGGTGCGTCTCACCGGAAGTGGAGTCGACCGACAGTGCAGCCGGCTTGACCTTGTTTTTCCAGTGGGCGTGGCGGTGGCCGCGCATCTGACGGGACTTCTTATCCTGTGAAACTGCCATTGTCTTGCTCCGTCGGGCACAACGCCCTGTACTTCAATCCGACTTCAACTGCTTCTTCAATGCCGCGAAAGGGTTTTCCCGACGAGGCTCTTCTTCCACCGGCGCTGCAGCCTCGGGCTGCGACGCGACCATATTTTCGCACGATTCACAGCGCGGCAGCATCGGCAGACACAACAACACTTCGTCTTCGATCGCCTCGCGTAGCTGCAACTCGTCATCTTCGACCAGCAGCGGCTCGAATTCCTGCATCAGGGCCCGCTCGCTGGCTTCATCCGCAACCAGCCGCCAGTCCACTTCCGTCTCCAGCGGCCAGGCGTAGGACTTTCCGCAACGCTTGCAGGCCAGCGTGAGCGAACCGCCCAGAGAACCCTGCAAGGCCGCATGGCCTTCACGCATCTGCGCCTGGAGAGACACCTCGAGCGCGCCGCCGACATCCGCCAGCAACCCGGCCAGGCGCGGCAACGACTTCAACGGCAGGCCGCCGTCGTAGCGTTCCGCCTGCGCGGCCGCACTGGAAACACGGATTCTGGTGGGGATACCCAAGGCAAGCGTCCCGAGCTACCCTTCAAAGGGCGCGCATCATAGTGATCCGCCCCTCAAAAGTCAAAGGCGCAGTGGACGCATATCTCAAGAAATTCAATGGCTAACCCCGTAGCCAACCCCATATTGATCCTTGCTTCGGGCTCTCGCTACCGGGCGGAGCTGCTGGGCCGGCTGCAGATCGCCTTCCGGGCACTGCCCTCGCAGGTGGACGAGACTCCCCAGCCCGGCGAGAACCCGCGCGAACTGACCCAGCGCCTGGCCGTGGCCAAGGCCCGCGCCCTGGCCCAGGCGCATCCCCAGGCCTGGATCCTGGGTTCCGACCAGTCCGCCGCCGCCCAGGGACGCATCCTGGGCAAGCCTGGCACCCTGGAGCGGGCCCGGGAGCAACTGCGCCTGCTGTCGGGCCAGACCGTGGAGTTCCTTACGGCGGTGGCCCTGGTCCAGGGCACGCGGCTGCTGCAGGCCCTGGACGTCACCACGGTGCGCTTCCGCCGCCTGGACGAGACGACCATCGAACGTTACCTGGCGGCCGAACCGGCGCTGGACTGCGCGGGCAGCTTCAAGTGCGAGGGCCTGGGCATCAGCCTGTTCGAGGAGATGCGTAGCAACGACCCCACCGGCCTGATCGGCCTGCCGCTGATCCGCACCGCCGCCCTGCTGCGGGAAGCCGGATTCAGGATCCCCTGACGGAACTGCGCGGCGCAGCGAGCCAGCCCGGCAGCCCGGCCACGTCCTCCAGCAGCACCGCGGCACCGGACTGGCTCAGGCGTGGCGCTTCATGCACCCCGCAGAGCACGCCCGCCCCCGGCATGCCGATGGCGCAGGCCATGGCCATGTCGTACTCGGTATCGCCGATCATCAGGGCCTCGCCGGCGGCCAGGCCCTCGACGTCCAGCAACTCGCGCAGCATCAGGGGGTCGGGCTTGGAGGCGGTTTCGTCCGCAGTGCGCGAGCCCACCAGCAGGCGCTGCAATTCGGTGTGGTGCCTCAGCGAGCGATCCAGGCCACGGCGCGACTTGCCGGTAGCCACCGCCAGCCGGTAGCCCTGCCCCTGCAGCGCCTGGAGGGCCTCCAGTGCCCCGGGGAACAAGGGAGCCTCCCGGGTCTCGTTGACCCACTGGGCGCGGTAGCGCTCCAGCAGAGCCTTGAGGGCGTTCAACTCCAGCTCCGGGAACAACCGGGTGAGCACGTCGTTCATGCCCAGGCCGATGAGCTCGCGGATGACCTGGTCCTCGCGCGGCGGCAGCCCCAGGTCACGGATCGCCACCTGCATGGTGTCGACGATCGCCGCGGCTGAGTCGGATAAAGTCCCATCCCAGTCGAATATCAACAACTTGTAGCGCTTGCCATCCATGGCGGGGCCGCGGCTCACCCACCCACCCCCGGGGCGGCCATCCATGGCCGCCCGTGCGCAGGGCGCATGTCCACTGGACATGCGCTTGTTCCTGCGCACCCGTCCCAGTCGAAGATCAGAAGGCTAGGCCCGTTCATGACAGGGCCTTGTTTCCGCCGACCGTCACCGTCCCGGCCCAAGCTTGGTGAGGAAATCCCGGAGCTCATCGGTCATGGGCGCATTCAGGATCAGCTTGGGGAACTCCTCGTCTGCCGCCAGCTTGAGGAAGTGCGAGTGCAGGAACATGCGTTTGAGGCCCTTGTCCTTGTACTGCTTGTTGACCTCGCGCTCGCCGTACTTGGCATCGCCGCAGACCGGGTGGCCCAGGGCCAGGGAATGCACGCGGATCTGGTGGGTGCGCCCGGAAAAGATCTGCACCTCCATCAGGGTGGCGTCGCGATAGCGCGCCTTGGGCGAGAACCGCGACATGGAAGGCTTGCCCTCTTCCTCGTCGATCTCCACCCGCAGGTTGTTGCGCACCAGGGCGGCGTCGACATCACGATCCTCCCCTTTCCACTTGCCGTCCAGCAGGGCGAAATAGCGCTTGTCGGCGGTGCTGTTCTTGAAGGCGCGCTGGGCCCGCAGCAAGGCCGGGCGGGTCTTGGCCAGCAGCAGCACGCCACTGGTGTCGCGATCCAGGCGATGTGCCAATTCGATGAATTCGTACTTGTTCCAGGCGCGAACGGTCTCGATCACCCCGTAAAGCACGCCGGTTCCGCCGTGCGCGGACAGGCCGGCCGGCTTATTTAGCGCCAAGTAGTGCTCATCTTCGTGGATCACCGCCTCACGCAACCTGTTCAGCACGGCATCCGGCGGGCGCACGGTCTCGCCCTTCTCGACCATGCGCACCGGTGGGATGCGCACTTCCTCGCCCTTGACCAGCTTGCGCTCCGGTTTGGCGCGGCCGCCATCCACCCGTACCTGGCCGGAACGCAGGAGCCGGTAGACGTGCGATTTCGGCACCCCAGGCAATTGTTTTAAAAGAAAATTATCGATGCGCTGGCCATCTTCGCCGGCGGTAACGGTAACCTTGCGCACTTCTTGGCGGGTTTGTGTCAAAATACGACATTCCGTTTGAATAAGCGGAAAATTCCGTTACCGCATCGGCGGTTACGGAATCGATTCGGGGATGTTGCAGCGCGCATATTAGCAGCGCCGCTCGCCCCAAGTTTGCGTCTGGGGCGCTTTTGCGCCGCAGGCATCTACAAACCAGCGCTCCTGCAAAGGGCGGGCGACCTACAAAGACAACGCACCATGCCTGTCACTGAAATCTCCCCTGCCCTGCGGTCGAGCGTCATCAGACGAGACCAACATGAAACGCATTCTGATCAATGCCACGCAGCGCGAAGAGCTGCGCGTGGCGATCGTGGACGGGCAGAAACTCCATGACCTGGACATTGAGCACGCCTCCCGCGAGCAGAAAAAGGGCAATATCTACAAGGGGCGCATCACCCGCGTAGAGCCCAGCCTCGAAGCCTGCTTCGTCGACTACGGCGGAGAGCGCCACGGCTTCCTGCCGGTGAAGGAGATCGTCCGCTCCTATTTCAAGGGTGACGGCAAGAACCTGCGCGACCAGCTCGACGAGGGCCAGGAAATCATCGTCCAGGTCGAGAAGGAAGAGCGCGGCAACAAGGGCGCCGCCCTGACCACCTTTGTCTCGCTGGCCGGCCGCTACCTGGTACTGATGCCCAACAACCCGCGGGCCGGCGGCATTTCGCGCCGCGCCGACGGTGACGAGCGCGAGGAAGCCAAGGAGGCCCTCAACCAGCTCAACCTGCCGGACGGCATGGGGCTGATCATCCGCTCCAACGGCGTCGGCCGCACGGTCGAGGAACTGCAGTGGGATCTCGACCACCGCGTCAGCACCTGGAACGCGATCATCGCCGAGGCCGCCAAGCGTCAGGGCCCCTTCCTGATCTACCAGGAAAACAACATCGTCATGCGTGCGCTGCGCGATTACCTGCGCGCCGACATCGGCGAGGTGATCGTCGACAACGCCGAGATCTACGAGGAAGCCCGCGAGCAGCTGCAGTACTCCACGCCGCAGGACCTGCCCAAGCTCAAGCAGTACAGCGACGAAACGCCGCTGTTCCAGCGCTTCCAGGTGGAAAGCCAGATCGAACTGGCGCATGAACGCAACGTGCGCCTGCCCTCGGGCGGCTCGATCGTCATCGACCACACCGAGGCCCTGACCGCGATCGACATCAACTCCGCCAAAGCAACCGGCGGCCGCGACATTGAGGAAACCGCGTTCAACACCAACCTGGAAGCGGCCGAGGAAATCGCCCGCCAGCTGCGCCTGCGCGACCTTGGCGGCCTGATCGTCGTCGATTTCATCGACATGTCCAGCTCCAAGAACCAGAAGGAAGTCGAGCGGCGCCTGGAGCGCGCGGTCGAGATGGACCGCGCCCGCATCCAGCTGGGCCGCATCTCGCGCTTCGGCCTGCTGGAGCTGTCGCGCCAGCGCCTACGCCCCACCCTGGCCGAGCACACCCAGGTGGCCTGCCCGCGCTGCAGCGGCCGTGGCCACATCCGCAGCGTCGAGTCGCTGGCCCTGTCGATCCTGCGACTGATCGAGGAAGAGGCGATGAAGGAGCGCACCGGGCGCGTGATTGCGCAGGTGCCGGTGGACGTTGGCACCTTCCTGCTCAACGAGAAGCGCCTGAACGTGCGCGAGATCGAGGCGCGCTGCCGCGTGCACATCGCGATCGTGCCCAATGCGACCCTGCACACCCCGAACTTCGAGATCAAGCGCGTCCGCGCGGATCACCTGCAGCAGGATAACAACTCCGGCATTTCCTACGTGCTGGCGCAGAATTTCGACGCCGCAGCCCAGGAGGAACAGGCCAAGCCGCAGGCGCCGCAGCGCGCGCTGCAGGAGCCGGCGGTGAAGCAGATCGTGCCGGCAACGCCTGCGCCCATCGTCATCAAGCAGGAAGTGGTGGCGGCGCCTGCGCAGATGGTGGTCGTGCCCACCGAATCGGTCTGGACCAAGTTGATGCGCTGGCTGGGCTTCGGCACCAAACCGGCGGCGGAGGCCGCACCGGCCAAGGCCCTGCCCGACCAGCGCCGCCGCGACGAGCGCCGTGATGGCCGCGGCGGCAACAACCAGCGCCGCGACCAGGGCCGTGACCACAACCGCGGCGGCCAGCAGAACCAGCAGCGCCGTGACGGACAGCAGAGCCAGCAGAAGAATCGCGACGGCCAGCAGAACCAGCAGAAGAGCCGCGACGGCCAGCAGAATCAGCAGGGCCAGCAGAAGAACCGCGACGGCCAGCAGAACCAGCAGGGCCAGCAGAAGAACCGCGACGGCCAGCAGAACCAGCAGAACCAGCAGAAGAACCGCGATGGCCAGCAGAATCAGCAACGCCGCGACGGCCGCCCCGAGCGCCCGCCGCAGCCGACGCAGGAATTGCTGCCGCTGACTGCAGAAGACGCCGCGGCCGAACTGGCCGCCGAGGCCGCGGAAGCCGCGGGCACCCTGCCGGAAGGTACCGAGGGCCAGGCGACTCCAGGCGGGCGCAGCCTGCGCGGCCGTCGCAACCGTCGCAACCGCGGTCGTGGCGGAGACCGTGGCGGTGAAGGCCAGGGCCAGAACGCGCTGCCGGCCCCCGCTGCGGGCGTAATCGCGCTGACGGCTGAAGATGCGCTGGCGGGCAACATCCCGTCATCGGCCGCACCGGAATCGGAACTTCCGCATCCGGAAGAACAGCTGGCTGCTGTGGAAGACACCGCTGCGCCGCTGGAAAGCGCCACACTGCCGGTGATGGTGGAAGCCACGACGCCGGACACGGTCGCGGTCGAACCCGCGGCGGAATCCGAAGCCGTGCCGCCGGAAAGCGTCACGCCGGTCGCGGTCGTCGAAGTGGCCCCGGTCGCGGAGGCCAGCCCGGCCCAGGTCGTGGAGCAGGTCGCGGTGGAAGAAGCAGCGCCCATCGCCACCGCCCAGGCCGATCTCCTGCCCCCCGCGGAAACGACGGAGGAAGAGGTTCATGTGATCGCCATGGACAGCCCGGAAGATATCGCGGAGGCTGAGCAGGCCCCGCAGAAGTTCCGCAGCAGCGCTCCGGCCTCGGACTACTTCAAGCTGTTCGAAGAGCCGGCTGCCGAGAGCCCGGTCACAACGGCCGAGGCCGAGAACGCCGATAATCAGAAATCCGATAACACCCACTCCTGATTCCTCATGGATATCACCATTTTCGGCTCCGGCTACGTCGGACTCGTAACGGCGGCCTGCTTCGCGGACGCCGGCAACTCCGTTGTCTGCGTCGATGTCGACGCCAAGCGCGTGGAAACGCTGTCACGAGGCGAAGTCCCGTTCTACGAACCGGGCCTGGACCAGATCGTCAAGACCAACTTCCAGGAAGGCCGCCTGCGCTTCACGACCGATGCCGAGGAAGGCGTCCGCCATGGCCTGTTCCAGTTCATCGCCGTCGGCACGCCGCCGGGCGAGGACGGCTCCGCTGACCTGAAATACGTGCTGCAGGTGGCCGATACCATCGGCCGCCTGATGAGCGACTACCGCATCGTGGTCACCAAGTCGACCGTGCCGGTCGGCACGGCGGACAAGGTGCGCGACGCGGTGAAGGCCGCCCTGCAGAAGCGCGGCGAGAACGTCGAATACGATATCGTCTCCAATCCCGAGTTTCTCAAGGAAGGCGCCGCGATCCCCGACTTCACCAAGCCGGATCGCATCGTCATCGGCACCGACAATCCGCGCACGGCCGAACTGATGCGCGCGCTCTACGCGCCCTTCAACCACAACCATGATCGCGTGGTGGTGATGGACGTGCGCTCCTCGGAGCTTACCAAGTACGCGGCCAACGCCATGCTGGCGACCAAGATCAGCTTCATGAACGAGCTGGCCAACGTGGCCGAGAAGGTCGGCGCCGACATCGAGAAGGTGCGTATCGGCATCGGCTCGGATCCGCGCATCGGCTACCACTTCATCTACCCGGGCTGCGGCTACGGCGGTTCCTGCTTCCCCAAGGACGTCAAGGCGCTGGTGCATACCGCCGCCGAGTCGGGCCACCTGGCGGCCCTGCTGGCCGCGGTGGAGGACGTCAACGAGCGCCAGAAGCGCGTGCTGTTCGAGCGCATCCGCAGCCATTTCGGGGGCGAGCTGAAGGGCCGCACGGTGGCACTCTGGGGCCTGGCCTTCAAGCCCAACACCGACGACATGCGCGAAGCTTCCAGCCGCGTGCTGATGGAGTCGCTGTGGGATGCCGGCGCCAAGGTCCGCGCCTTCGACCCGGTGGCCATGCACGAGACGCGCAAGATCTACGGCGAGCGCGCCGACCTGGCGCTCTGCGACAGCGCCGAGGCGGCCTGCGACGGCGCCGACGTGCTGGCGATCGTCACCGAGTGGAAGCAGTTCCGCAGCCCCAACTTTGATCGCCTGGCCAAGCAGCTCAAGCAGCCGACGATCTTCGATGGCCGCAACCTCTACGATCCGCAGCTGCTGAAGCGCCTGGGCTTCACCTACTACAGCATCGGCCGCCAGCCGACCGCTCCCTGAAGGTGACGCTTCAACGAAAAAGGGCTCCTTGCGGAGCCCTTTTTCGTTGTGCCGCGCTCAGCGCGGCGGCTTGAGCAGGGCGATCACCGCCTGCAGGTCTTCCTCGGTGTCCACTCCGCGCGGCGGCGGGTTGTGGGTGATGCCCATCCTGATGCGGAAGCCATGCGTCAGCGCGCGCAGCTGTTCCAGTGCCTCGCAGTCCTCCAGCGGCGCCGCCGGCAACTGGCTGAACTCGGCCAGGGCCGCGACGCGGTAGGCGTACAGGCCGACATGGCGGTAGGCCAGGCCTTCCGGCATGCGCGGCTGTTCCCGCGTGGAGCCGTCACGCTTCCAGGGGATGGGGGCGCGCGAGAAATACAGTGCGTAGCCGCGGCGATCCATGACCACCTTGACCACGTTGGGATTGAGCCACTCCTCCTGCGCGTGCAGCGGATGGCACAGCGAGGCGATGTGAGCCTCGCTGTCGTCGGCGAGCAGCTGTGCCGCCTGGCTCACCAGTTCCGGCGGCATCAGCGGCTCGTCGCCCTGCAGGTTGACCACGACGGTATCGGCGGCCCAGCCGGCCGCCCGGGCAATCTCGTTGATGCGGTCGGTACCCGAGTTGTGGGTAGCGGCGGTCAAGCGCGCATCGGCGCCGAAGACGCGGCAGGCCTCGAGCACTTGCTCGGAATCAGTGGCGACGATGACCTCTCCTGCACCGCTCTTGCGGGCAGCCTCCCAGACATGGCGCAGCACCGGTTTGCCATGTACGTCGCGCAGGACCTTGTTCGGCAGACGGGTGGAGCCCAGGCGAGCCGGGATGACGACCTTGAAGCCCTTCATGCGTCCAGCTCGTCAGTGGCCAGTTCGCGGGCTTCTTCCTCGAGCATGACCGGGATGCCGTCACGCACCGGGTAGGCCAGGCGCGCACCGCGGCTCCACAGCTCCTGCCGTTCCGGGTGCCATTCCAGCGACCCCTGGCTGACGGGGCAGACGAGTATGTCGAGCAGGCGCTTGTCCATGTTTCCGGGGGGTGCTTGCAATGCGGGGGCAGCATTGTTGCACGCTTTACCCCCTCCGATGCCAGCGCGCGCCCGGCAAACCCGCCGGGACTGCCCTACCCCGGCCCGTGTCAGCGCGGTGTCGAGAATCCAGGGCCCGCGCGCCGCAGCTTACGTAGTTCGGCGAGCAGCCGCGTGTCACCGTCCGCCACGAAGCTCAGGTCGGCTGGCACGGCCCACCAGTGCGGCTGCGCGAAGGCACGGCACTTGACCGCGTCCTTCTCGGTCATCAGTACCGGCAGGCCATCGCCAAACTCGAGATCGGCCGGCACATAGGCGTGATGGTCGGCGAAGGCGTGCTCACGCAACTGCAGCCCCCGGACCCTCAGGCCGTCGAAGAACCGCGGGGGATTGCCGATGCCGGCAATCGCATGGACGTCCGCGGCCCCGAAGGCCGACAGCGGCCGTTGCTCGCCGTTGGCCAGGTTCACCGCCACTGCGGTCTCCAGTCGGAAGCCGATGGCGGTGGCGCCGAAGGCCGCCGGATCGCCACCGTTGACCAGGATCAGCGCAGCCGCGCGGGCACGCGCCGGCGGCTCCCGCAGCGGTCCGGCAGGCAGCAGCCAGCCGTTGCCATAGCCCCGCGCGCCGTCGACGATGCAAAGCTCCAGGTCCCGGGCCAGGCGGTAGTGCTGCAGGCCATCGTCACAGACCAGCACGTCGACCCCGGGGTGGCGTGCGAGCAGCAGGCGGCCGCCGGCCAGCCGGTCCGGGGCCACGGCGAGGGGCACGCCGCTGCGTTGCGCCATCAGTGCGGGTTCATCTCCGCAAAGCGCGGGATCGGTATCTGGCGATACCAGCATCGGGAACGGCCCGCGGCCACCGTAGCCGCGGCTGAGGATGCCCGGACGATGGCCGGCGCGGCGCAGGGCTTCCACCAGCCACAGGACGCTGGGGGTTTTCCCGGTGCCGCCGACGGCCACGTTGCCGACCACGATCACCGGCACCGGCAGGCGCTGGGCCTGCCGCCGGCGCGCATCGGCCAGATGGGCCGCCACGGCACCGTAGGCGCGGGACAGGGGACGCAGCCACAGTGGCGGCGGCGCGGACCGGTACCAGACCCGCTCCAGCCAGGCCTTCATCCGCCGGCCGGTTCGCCGCTGTCGCCCGCTTCGTCGCGGAACTGCAGACTGTGCAACGCCGAATAGGTGCCCTGCAGCGCCAGCAGTTCGGCATGGGTGCCCTGCTCTACCACCTGGCCGTCGCGCATGACCACGATCAGGTCGGCGTTCTGGATGGTGGAGAGGCGGTGCGCGATCACCAGGGTGGTGCGGCCCTTGACCAGTGCCTCGAGCGCGCTCTGGATGTAGCGTTCGGACTCTGTATCCAGCGCCGAGGTGGCTTCGTCCAGGATCAGGATCGGAGCGTTCTTGGCCAGCGCCCGCGCGATGGCGATGCGCTGGCGCTGGCCGCCGGAGAGCTTGTTGCCGTTCTGGCCGATCGGAGTCTGCAAGCCCTGCGGCAGGCGGCTGATGAACTCCCAGGCGTAGGCGGCCTTGGCCGCCTCGATGATGCGGGCCTCGTCCGGCACGGGATCGATGCCGTAGGCGATGTTCTCCGCCACCGTGGCATCGAACAGGCGCACCTGCTGATCCACCAGGGCGATCTGCGCGCGCAGGCTGTCCAGGGGATACTCGCGCACGTCGTGGCCGTCCACCTTCACCACGCCGGATTCGGTGTCGTAGAAGCGCGGGAGCAACGCCAGCAAGGTGGACTTGCCACTGCCCGACGCGCCGACGAAGGCCACGGTCTGGCCCGGCTTCACGGTGACCGTCACGCCTCGCAAGGCCTGGGACGACTGCGTGGCATAGCGGAACCGCACGTCCTGGAACTCCACCAGTCCCTGGGCGCGCTGCAGCGGCCGCGTTCCGCCGACGGGCTCGACGTCTTCAGCCATCAGCTTGAACACGTCGGTGGCCGCGGCGATGCCACGCTGCAGGCGCTCGTTGACGTTGGTCAGGCTCTTCAGCGGGTTCATCAACGACAGCATGGCGCCGAGGAAGGACACGAAGGTGCCTGGCGTGATCTCGTGCAGCAGGTCGGGCCGCGTGGCGAAGTAGATGATGAAGGCCACCGCCCAGGCGGAGATGAACTGGATCAGGGCGTCGCTGCCGGACTTGGTGGCGACCAGCTTCATCGACAGCCAGCGCTGCTGCTCGTTGACGCCTTCGAAGCGCTGGCGCTCCTGCTGCTGCCCGTTGTAGATCTTGATGACCCGCTGGCCGCCGATGGCCTCCTCGGAGGCCTGCGTGACGATGCCGATGTTCTGCTGGATGCGGCCCGATACCTTGCGGAAGCGGCGGCTGACATAGGAGATGACGCCCGCGATCAGCGGCGCAACGCCCAGACAGAACAGCGTCAGCTCCCAGTTCAGCCAGAACATCCAGGCCAGCAGGCCGATCACGGTCAGGCCATCCTTGATGATCGAGGTGAACGCGGTGGTCACCGCCTCGGCAACCTGCTCGACGTGATAGGTCAGGCGCGCGATCAACTGGCCGCTGCTCATGCGGTCATAGAAATTCGAAGGCAGCCGCAGCAGGTGGTCGAAGAGCTCGCCGCGCAGGGCCTTGATCACCTGCCGCCCGATCCAGGACATGCCGAAGGAGGAGATGAACTCCGAGATGCCGCGCATCAGGAACAGGCCGACGATGGCCCAGGGCACCCAGCGGATCACCTCCGGGTCGCGCTCGACAAAGGTCCCGTCGAGCAGCGGCTTGACCAGGGACATGAAGCCCACCTGGGTCGCGGCGGCCAGGATCATGCCCACCGAGGCCAGCAGGAAGACCGGCCAGTAAGGCCGGGTGTAGCCGAGGAGTCGGCGGTAGACGGCCATCGGCCGGAAATCGCCGGCTACGGTCGGATGAGGTTCGGTCATGGGTGGGAATGGTAACAAACGCCGGGCTGGGCGCCGCTCATGGCTTACACTGGGAATCCCTGATCCAGGAGCCCCTGATGGCGAAGACGCTGTTCGAGAAGATCATCGACCGGGAAATCCCCGCCACGATCGTCCACGAGGACGAGCATTGCGTAGCGATCCAGGACATCAATCCTGGCGCGCCCATGCACCTTCTGCTGATCCCGCGCAAACCGATCCCCCGCCTCTGCGACGCTGGCCCCGAGGACCAGGCCCTGCTGGGCCACCTGATGCTGTCCGCCGGCAAGATCGCCGCGGCCTACGGTTACGGCGAGGCCTTCCGCCTGGTGGTGAACAATGGCGCAGACGCAGGCCAATCGGTGTTCCACCTTCATCTGCACCTGATCGGCGGGCGCCCGCTGAAGTGGCCGCCGGGCTGAAAACCCCTCGGTGACCCGAGCGCCAGCGAGCGTCGTCCAGCGGGACGAGAGGCGCCGATTCCGGCTGCCTTAGAATGGCGCCATTCCCTTTTTTCACCCCTTGGAGCCATCCGATGACCACCGAACATGTCCTGACCGAGCTGCAGGACCGGGTCTGCACGATCCGCATGAACCGCCTCGACAAGAAGAACGCCCTGACTACGGCGATGTACGAAGGCATCACCGCCGCCCTGCTGAAGGCCGAGGCCGATCCGGAGGCGCGGGTCATCCTGCTGGCCGGCTCCAATGACTGCTTCACCAGCGGCAACGACCTGGCGGACTTCCTGCAGAACCCGCCCCAGGGCGACGACAGCGCCGTGGCGCGCTTCATGCGCACGCTGGCCACGGCCAGGAAGCCGGTAGTGGCGGCGGTCAACGGCATCGCCGTGGGCGTGGGCACAACGCTGCTGTTGCACTGCGACCTGGTCTATGCCGGCGAGAAGACTCGTTTCCACCTGCCCTTCGTCAACATCGGCATCTGCCCGGAGTTTGCATCCACCTACATCCTGCCGCGCCTGATGGGCCACCAGAAGGCGGCCGAGCTGTGCCTGCTGGCGGAGCCCTTCGACGCTGCCACGGCGCGGGAAGCCGGCCTGGTCAATGCTGTCCTGCCCAATGACCAGAGCGAGGCCAAGGCACGCGAGGCGGCCCTGAAGCTGGCGGCGCAGCCGCCCAACGCCCTGCGCACCAGCAAGGCCCTGCTGAAGCGCTGGCGCGAGGACCTGGTGGTGGACGCGATCCGCATCGAGGCGGACAAGTTCATCCCCATGCTGGGTATGCCCGAGGCCCGCGAGGCCATGGGCGCCTTCATGCAGAAGCGCAAGCCGGACTTCTCCAAGTTCAGCTGAGGCCCGCTTCACTCCGGGGCCGCCCTTGACAGCGGGCGGCCCCGGGGTGGAATGTGACACACCCGTCACACAGCCTCGACCGGTCCCGTCAATGCAGACGTCCAGCGGCAAGCGAGAGCAGAACAAGCTGGCCAATCGTGCGTCGATCCTCGATAGCGCGCGCCGGCTGTTCGCCGAACAGGGCTACGACGCCGTCACCATCCGCGACGTCATCCGCGCCACGCCGCTGGCCTCGGGCACCTTCTACAACTACTTCCCGGACAAGGAATCGCTGCTGCGCTCCCTAGTCGAGGAGCGCCTGTCGGAGCTGACCGATCGCCTGACCCAGGTCCGGCGCACGGCCGATACCCTCGAGCAGTTCATGCAGGGCGCCTTCCTCACCACGTTCGAGGAAATCTGCGCGCACCCGGACTTCTACCGGATGATGTTCCGCAACGAGCCGGTGATCCGCGCATTCTTCACGGACAACGTCTTCGGCCACACCATACGCATGCTGAAGATCGACCTCGCCGACGCCGTGGCGCGCGGCCTGCTGGCGGACATCAACGTGGACTACCTGACCGCGACGATCTTCGGCAGCGCCTACGAACTCAGCCGCACGCTGGTGGAGCGCAAGAATCCCGATCCGCGCGAGGCAGCGATGTTCGTCGCCCGCCTGCTGATCAACGGCCTGGCCAACCTGCAGCCGGAGCCGTCCGGCGGCGAACTGATCCGCCGCGGCTCGCTGCTGCTCAGGGGCGCGGCCCGCTGAGCTCCACTCAGAGCACGGCGCCGAGGATCAGGGCTGCCATCCACAGCGTCGCTCCTACGCCGACCGCATAGGACACGGTGCGCCAGGGCTGCAACCCGGCGAGATAGCACAGCGTGTGGGCCACCCGCGCCGCCACGAAGCTGCCGAACAGCCAGGGAGCCGCGGTGGCCGACAAGCCCAGTTGCACGTAGGCGATCCCCAGGGCCAGGAAGATGGGAATGTTCTCCAGGTCATTGGCCCAGGCGCGGGCGGCGCGCTGCACCTGCGGAAGTTCCTCGGCCACCGGCGCCCGGCCGACGAAAGCGGCGTCCTCCGGCGTCTTGAATTGTTGCCGGCTGATGCGATACCAGCCCTGGTAGAGCGAAATCCCGAACATCTTGGCGAACAGCAGCACGGTGCTGAGCGCGTACCAGTGAAGTGGCGTTTCCATGACGATCCTCAGGGCTTTACGGCGCTGACGCGCCAGATGACGTTGCCGACGTCGTCGGCCACCAGCAGCGCGCCGCCCTTGTCCAGGGCCACGCCTACCGGGCGACCCAGGGCCTTGCCCTCGCCGCTCAGGAAGCCGGTCAGCACGTCCAGCGGCTGGCCATTGGGCTTGCCGTCCGCGAAGGGTACGAAGATCACCTTGTAGCCGCTGTGCGGCTTGCGGTTCCAGGAACCATGCTGACCCACGAACATGCCTGCGGCGTAGGCTGCCGGCAGCGAGGTCCCCCCGGAGTGCGCCAGGCCCAGCGAGGCGGTGTGCGGGCCCAGGGCGTAGTCGGGCGCGATCGCCTTGGCCACCAGATCCGGCTGCTGCGGCTTGACCCGCTCATCCACGTGCTGGCCCCAGTAGCTCCAGGGCCAGCCGTAGAAGCCGCCGCTGCGCACCGAGGTCATGTAGTCCGGTACCAGGTCGCTGCCCAGTTCGTCGCGCTCGTTGACCGCCGTCCACAGGGCACCGGTGACCGGTTCCCAGGCCAGGCCCACCGGGTTGCGCAGACCATAGGCGTAGATGCGCTTGTCGCCGGTCCTGGCGTCGATCTCCCAGATCAGTGCCCGCCCCTCCTCCACGTCCATGCCGGCCTCGCCGATGTTGCTGTTGGCACCGACGCCGACATACAGCCGCGTGCCGTCTGGGCTGGCGATCAGGCTCTTGGTCCAGTGGCGATTGATGTCGCCCGCCGGCAGGTCCGTCAGCGGTGCGCCCGGCGCGGCGAGCGACGTGGCGCCCGGGGTATAGGCATAGCGCAGCACCGCGTCGGTGTTGGCGACGAAGAAGTCACCGCCGATGAGGGCCATGCCGAAGGGCGAGTTCAGGTCCTTGAGGAAGACCGAGCGCTGGTCGGCAACGCCGTCGTCATCGGTGTCGCGCAGCAGCGTGATGCGGTTGGCGCTGGGCACGCCGGCACCGGCCTTCTTCATCACTGCCTTCTCCACGCGGCCGACGATGCCGCGCGGCGGATTGGCCGGGGCATTGCTCTCCGCCACCAGCACGTCGCCGTTGGGCAGCACCTCGATCCAGCGCGGATGATCCAGGCCATCGGCGAAGGCCTGGACCTGCAGGCCTTCGGCCGGCTGCGGCTTGCCGCCGGCGGGCCAGCCCTGCGCCGGGGCGATGTTCACCACCGGCAGCAGCGTGCGGCCCGGCGCCGGCAGCTTGGGGTTGGGACCGGTGCCGTCGGATACCGGCAGTTGAGCGCTGCCACCACAGGCGGCGAGCAACAGGACAAGGGAGGCGGTGACGGCGAAGCGTTGCAGGGGCATGACGGATACCGTGTCTGATTCGATGCGGCCATGTTACGCGAGGAAACGGATTTCGCATCGCGCGGGGCGGATCGCACCGGATCGCGCCGCAGGGGATACAGTGGCCGCTCCATCCCAGCAGAACGAGAACCGCGCATGAGCAGCCGCATCGCAGCCACCCTGATCCCCGGCGATGGTATCGGCCCCGAGATCGTCGAAGCCACGCTGGCCGCTCTGGAAGCGCTGGGCGTGGACTTCGACTGGGACATCCAGCAGGCGGGCCTGGCGGCGGTACGGAGCGTCGGCGACCCCCTGCCCGATGCCGTGCTGGACAGCATCCGCCGCACGCGCCTGGCACTGAAGGGTCCGCTGGAGACGCCCTCCGGCAGTGGCTACCGTTCCAGCAACGTGCGCCTGCGCGAGGCCTTCAAGCTCTACGCCAACGTGCGCCCGGCGCGCACGCTGATCCCCGGCGGGCGCTACGACAACATCGACCTGATGGTCTACCGCGAGAATCTCGAAGGCCTGTACATGGGCTACGAGCACTACATCGCGATGGACGGCGATCCGGAGGCCGTTGCCATCGCCACCGGCGTCAACACGCGCCAGGGCTCGCATCGCCTGCTGGAGTACGCCTTCGAGCACGCCATCGCTCTGGGCCGCAAGAAAATCGCGGTGGTACACAAGGCCAACATCATGAAGGCGCTGACCGGCATCTTCCTGGACGAGGCGCGCAAACTGTACCAGCAGAGGTACCAGGGCCGTATCGAGATGCAGGAGGTGATCATCGACGCCTGCGCGATGAAGCTGGTGCTGAATCCCTGGCAGTTCGACGCGCTGGTCACCACCAACCTGTTCGGCGACATCCTGTCGGACCTCGTCGCCGGCTTGGTCGGCGGCCTTGGCATGGCACCGGGCGCCAACATCGGTGCCGACGCGGCGATCTTCGAGGCAGTGCACGGCTCGGCGCCGGACATTGCCGGCAAGGGCATCGCCAACCCGGTGGCGCTGATGTTGGCGGCGGCGATGATGCTGGATCACCTCAAGCTCAACGACGCGGCGACGCGCCTGCGCCAGGCAATCAACGACACCTTCAACGTGGACGGCGTGCGCACCGGCGACCTCGGCGGCACGGCGGACACCAAGGCCTTCACCAAAGCGCTGGTGGCGCGGATCCGCAACGGCTGAGCGGATCGCGCACAACGAAAAAGGCCGGGTCTCCCCGGCCTCTTTTCGTTACTGCTGACGCTACCGGCTCACACGCGCTCCAGCACCGTGGCCACACCCTGGCCCATGCCGATGCACATGGTGGCGACGCCGAACTGCGCGTTCTTCTCCTGCAGCACATGCGCCAGGGCGCCGGTGATGCGCGCGCCGGAGCAGCCCAGCGGGTGGCCCAGGGCGATGGCGCCGCCCTTGATGTTGATGCGATCGGCCTTGTCCGTGATCTTGAGGTCCTTCATCACCGCCAGCGACTGCGCGGCGAAGGCCTCGTTGAGCTCGAAGTAGTCGATGTCGCCGATCGACAGGCCGGCGCGCTTCAGCGCCTTCTGCGTCGCCGGCACCGGGCCGATACCCATGATCGCGGCGTTGCAGCCGGCCGAGGCCATGCCACGGATCTTCGCCAGCGGCTTCAGGCCCAGGGCCTTGGCCTTCTCGGCGGACATGATCAGCACGCAGGAAGCACCATCGGAGATCGCGGAGCTGTTGCCGGCGGTGACGCTGCCTTTCGGGTTGAAGGCCGGCTTGAGCTTGCCGAGGTCGGCGATGTTGGCGTCGGTGCGGACCACTTCATCGTAGTCCACCAGCAGCGGCGCGCCGTCGGCATCGTGGCCTTCCACCGCGACGATCTGGTTCTTGTACTCGCCGTTCTTGAAAGCGGCATAGGCCTTCTGGTGCGAGGCCAGGGCGAACTCGTCCTGCTGCTGGCGGTTGATCTGGTGGGTCTGCGTCAGCATTTCCGCGGTCAGGCCCATCATCGCCGAAGCCTTGGCGGTGTTCAGGGTCAGCTCGGGGTCGCCGTCGAAGCCGTGCGTCATGGGCACGTGGCCCATGTGCTCGACGCCGCCGCAGATGTAGGTGTCACCCATGCCGGACAGGATGTTGCCCACGGCGGTGTGGATGGCGGTCATCGAGGAGCCGCAGAGGCGGTTCACGGTCTGGCCCGAGACTTCCTTGGGCAGGCCGGCCAGCAGCAGCGCGTTGCGGGCGATGTTGAAGCCCTGCTCCAGGGTCTGGATCACGCAGCCCCAGATCACGTCTTCCACTTCCTTCGGGTTCACCGCCGGGTTGCGGGCGAGGATCGCCTGCATCAGGTCGGCGGACAGCTTCTCGGCGCGCACGTTGCGGAACACGCCACCGCGCGAACGACCCATCGGGGTGCGGATCGCGTCGACAATCACAACTTCAGTCGTCATCTCAAAATCTCCGGAATTCTTTCGTGCGCGAGACTTACTTGGGGAAGTAGGTCTTGCCTTCGGCGGCCATCTTCTTCATCGACTCGGTCGGCTCGTAGAGCTTGCCGAGGTGGGCGTACTGGGCCGCCTTCTCGAGGATGGTCTTCATACCGATGGTGTCGGCGTACTTGAGGGCGCCGCCGCGGAACGGCGGGAAGCCGATACCCAGGATCAGGCCCATGTCGGCCTCGGTCGGGGTCTCGACGATGCCTTCATCCAGGCAGCGCACGGTCTCGATGATCATCGGCAGCATCAGGCGGTCGACGATCTCGGCTTCCGAGAACTCCTTCTTGGGGGCCGTGGCGACCGAGGCGATCAGCTGCTCGGTTTCCGGATCGATCTTCTTGACCGGCTTGCCCTTGGGGTCGGTCTCGTACTTGAAGAAACCGATGCCGTTCTTCTGGCCGTAGCGCTTGTTCTCGTACATCACGTCCAGCGCGGACTTGAATTCCTTGTTGGACATGCGGTCCGGGTAACCCTCGGCCAGCACGTCGCCGACGTGGTGCGAGGTGTCGATGCCGACCACGTCCTGCAGGTACGACGGGCCCATGGGCCAGCCGAAGTTCTCCATGACCTTGTCGATCTGCAGGTAGTCGCCGCCGTCACGCAGCAGGGCCGACCAGCCGCCGAAGTACGGGAACAGGATGCGGTTGACCAGGAAGCCCGGGCAGTTCTTCACCACGATGGCGTTCTTACCCATGGCGGTGGCGTAGGCAACCGTGGTGGCGATGGCCTCCTTGGAGGTCTTCTCGCCGTAGATCACCTCGACCAGCGGCATGCGGTGCACCGGGTTGAAGAAGTGCATGCCGAGGAAGTTCTCGGGCGACTTCACCGCGGTGGCCAACTCGTCGATCGAGATGGAGGAGGTGTTGGAGGCGATGATCGTGCCCGGCTTGACCTGGGACTCGACCTCGGCCAGCACCGACTTCTTGATCTTCGGGTTTTCGACCACGGCCTCGACGACGATATCCACGTTCTGGAAGTCGCCGTAGTTCAGCGTCGGGCGGATGTCGGCCAGGATCTTGCCGGCCTTCTCCGGGGTCAGCTTCTTGCCGACCTGCTTGGAGACCAGCTTGTTGGCCTCGCTCATGCCCAGGTCCAGCGCCTTGTCGGCGATGTCCTTCATGATGATCGGCGTGCCCTTGGAGGCGCTCTGGTAGGCAATGCCGCCACCCATGATGCCGGCACCGAGAACGGCGGCCTGCTTCACGGGCTTGGCGATCTTGCCGGCGGCCTTGGCCTTCTTCTTCAGCAGCTGGTCGTTCAGGAACAGGCCGATCAGGGCGTCGGCGGCGGTGGTCTTGGCGATCTTGGCGAAGGCCTGGCCCTCGATCTTCAGCGCGTCGTCACGGCCCTTGCCGGCGGCCTTCTGGATCGCGGTGACCGCGGCCAGCGGGGCCGGGTAGTTCTTGCCAGCCTTGCCGGCGATGAAGCCCTTGGCGGTCTCGAAGACCATCATGGATTCCATCATGTCGAGCTTCAGCGGGCCGGTCTTCTGAGCGCGACGCGCCTTCCAGTCGTACTTGCCGGCGATGGCCTGCTCCAGCAGCTTCAGGGCCGCGGCCTTGAGCTTGTCCGGCGCCACGACGGCGTCGACCGCGTGGACCTTCAGCGCGGCGTCAGGCTTCACCGGGTCGCCGCCGGCGATCCACTCGATGGCATTGTCGGCGCCGATCAGGCGCGGCAGGCGCACGGTGCCGCCGAAACCGGGGAACAGGCCCAGCTTGGCCTCGGGCAGGCCGATCTGGGCGGTGGCGCTGGCAACGCGGTAGTCGGTGGACAGCGCCATCTCGAAGCCGCCGCCCAGGGCGACGCCGTTGATCACGGTGACCGTGGGGAACGGCAGGTCCTCGATGGCGGAGAACACCTTGTTGGACTCGACGGTCCAGCCGGCGATCTCTTCTTCGGAAGCCTGGAACTTGCTGCCGAACTCGGTGATGTCGGCGCCGACGATGAAGACGTCCTTGGCGCTGGTCACGAGCAGGCCCTTGATGTCGCCGGCCTTGGCCAGCGCGGCACCAGCCTCGCCCAGTTCCTTGACGGTAGCGGCGTCGAACTTGTTGATGACGTCGTTCTGGCGGTCAAAGCACAGTTCGGCGATGCCGCCGTCGAGCTTTGACACCCGGATGGATTGCCCCTGGTACATGGTCACCTCTTGAGGATTTAAGAAAAAATGGAAATTGCGCGGCGAAAGACGGCCGCAGCCGAAATGAAGAGGCGGCAATCATAACGACCGCCCCCCCCTGCGACAACCGAAACGGCCCCGCCCGGACAGGCCGGGGTGCCGCCTAAACCTGCGCCACTGAAAAATTTTTGACACTGATTCATCACACGCCCTACACTCATGAAAAGCTTGCAGGGAAAATGTCAAGGGGAGTTGGACGGCTGCAGGAAAGCGGCGAACCCGGCCTTATGAACGGCACTACAGACGCCGTCGGCACGGAGGATGGCCCGGAAGGCCAGCGCAGGTCGCTCGTTCCAGCATACAAGTCCAGATCGGCCGGTCATCGTGGCGACCCGGGGCCGATAGACATTTTCACTCCAAACTGGATTCGCTTGATGTCGCCCGTTTCGGGCGGCAAAAGTAAAAGAATGTCGCCTCGCAGCGGCCAGGCCGCTGCAGGATGACGATATGGTGTGTCGTATCGACCGCCCATGAGTCCCTGGCCTACCGCGGCCGCTATACGTTTGGAGCTTGTTGAACTTATGAAGAAGCCGAGCAAATCCAGCGGCAAGGCCGCGAAGAAGACCGTTTCCAAGGTCAAGGCTCAAGCCAAGAAGGCTCAGAGCACGGCCAAGAAGACCGTCGCCAAGGCCAAGGTGCAGGCCAAGAAGGCCGTGAAGAAGCCGGTCGCCAAGGCCAAGGCTGCCGTCAAGAAGCCGGTGGCCAAGGCCAAGAAGGCGCAGGTCGCCGTCAAGAAGGCCGTCAAGAAGCAGGTCGCCAAGGCCAAGGTCGCCGTCAAGAAGCAGGTCACCAAGGCCAAGGCCGTCGTCAAGAAAGACGTCGCCAAGGCCAAGACCGTGGTCAAGAAGGACGTGGCCAAGGTCAAGGCCGCCGTGAAGAAGGACGTGGCCAAGGTCAAGGCCGTGGTCAAGAAGGATGTGGCCAAGGCCAAGGCTGCGGTGGAGAAGGTCGTCGCCAAGGCACCGGCACCCAAGCCCGCGGCCAAGCCTGCCGCCCCCGCCAAGCCTGCTCCGGCCAAGCCCGCCGCCGCCCCCCAGGGCACTGTAGCCAAGGCCAAGGCCAAGATCAGCGAAGCCACCGAGAAGGTCGTGAGCGCGGTGCAGGCCGCCATCACGCCGTCGCCCGGTTCGCGCGCCTTCCTCGCCACCTCGCAGGGCAAGAAGGAAGCGGCCACCACTCCTGCCCCGGCCCCGGCAGCCGCTCCGGCCTCCGAGCCGGCTCCGGCTGCTGCATCCGACGCGCCGCCGGCCCCGCCGAGCCAGGGCAGCCTGCTGCCCTGAGCCGCGGTACCTGAAAAGCCCGCCGGCACCCCCGGCGGGCTTTTTTTGTGTCCCCGGCTCACGTCTAATGGCGGGAAATCATCCGCCTATCCGCATGACACTGTCACTGGAACAAAGTACCGAGGTCTGCAGCCTGCTGGCCGACGCCAGCCGCCTGCGCCTGCTGCTGCTGCTGGAGACCCATGAGTTGAGCGTGGCGGAGCTGACCGGCATCACCGGTTTGGCGCAGAGCCGCGTGTCCACCCACCTGGCCCGGCTCAAGCGGGCCGGCCTGGTACAGGACAAGCGCAGCGGCAGCTCCGCGCTCTATTCAGGCGCCGGCGTCGCCGGCGCCGTGGGCGAGCTGTGGGAACTGCTGCGCGAGCGCCTGGACGACGCACAGCTGCGGCTGGACCGCGAACGTGCCGAGGAAGTGCTGCGAAGCCGCACGCCGGGACAGACCTGGGCGGAGTCGGTGGCCGGCCGCATGGAGCTGCATTACTCGCCCGGGCGCACCTGGGAAGCGACGGCGCGCGCCCTGATCGGCCTGCTGGACCTGGGCGATGTAATCGATGTCGGTAGCGGAGACGGCGTGCTGGCGGAACTGATCGCCGAGCGCGCGCGCAGCGTCGCCTGCGTGGACATCAGCCCTGCCGTGATCGCCGCCGCCCGCAAGCGCCTGGTGCCATTCCGCAACGTGCATTTCCACGAGGCGGACATGCATGCCATCCCCCTGCCCCATGCCAGCGCCGACCACGTCTTCGCGATGCATGCGCTGGCCTATACCCGTACACCCGACAAGCTGCTGTCCGAGACCTTCCGCCTGCTGCGCCGCGGCGGCCGGCTGGTGGTGGCCGCGCTCAACGCCCACCGGCATGAGGCCGCGATGCAGGCCTACGATCACGTCAACCTCGGGCTGCAGCCGGCCAAGCTGCAGCGCCTGCTGGAGACGGCTGGCTTCTCGGTGGAGAACTGCCGAGTGACCTCGCGAGAGAGCCGTCCGCCGTACTTCGAGGTCGTCACCGCGCTAGCCCGCAAGCCCTAGGCCCACGCGGCCAGGTGTGGGGGATCGGACCCTCGGGCCCGGCCGCAGGGCCATTCACCTGACGTATGCTTGCAGCGGACACTAGCTGCATCCGCATCCGCATCCAGAGGCTTTCGAGTGAGCGCCAAAGACCCGAACCAGGAAGACAGCACCGCCGGCCGCGCCCTGGCGATCAACGATGGCGCCGCCGCCAACGCACGCCGCGCCGGCCGATTCGCCGCCAGCTTCCTCAGCCGCCTGCCCGGCGCGGACATTGCGCAGGAGCAGCTGCGCCGCGCCGAGAAGGCGCTGTTTGCGACGCTGAAGGACCGCATGGAACGGGCCGCCGAGGACGAGCCGCCGGCCGGTGAAGGCAGCTCCGCGGGCGCTGCCGGCGGCGGCGCCCGGCCACGCAAACCCAAGGTCGAGCGCACCTACATGCTGCCCTTGCCGCAGCCGCCGTCGCGCATGTTCGCCGACCTGCTGCAGCAGGCGGTGGACCAGACCAAGCCCCAGGCCTACGACTACCTGTTTGCCGCGATCCTGCGCGAACTGGTGCCGGACGAGGCCCGCATCATCTCCTTCCTGTCAGATGGCGCGCGCCACGCGGTGATCCAGCTGCACAGTGGCACCCTGCTGGGCTCGGCCCAGTCGCGCACGCTGGTGATGGAAAACGTCAATGCGGTGGCCAAGAGCGCCGGCGCCTCGCTGCACGAGTCCGGCCACTATTACATCGGCCGCCTGCGCCGCCTGGGCCTGATCGAGTTCGGCCCGGAGGATCCGCAGCTGCTGGTGCAATACCAGCTGATCGAGAACAGCAGTGAGATGCGCCAGACCATCGCCAGCATCGAGTCCAAGCCGCGCCAGCGCGCGAAGATCACGCGCGAGACCTTGCGCCTGAGCGTGACGGGCCAGCAGCTGTGGCGCGCCTGCGGCGGGGCCAGCAGCCAGCCCAAGCTGGCGGCGGCGGGCAAGTAGGCCCTCATCTGTAGGAGCCAGCTTGCTGGCGACTCTCGGCAAGGGTCGCCAGCAAGCTGGCTCCTACATGCTCGCTTCAGCGCCCGGGTATCGACCCCAGGTGCAGCATCACCTGCACCTGCATCTCGCCGACCAGGAAGCCAAGCACGGCGCCGACGGTGATCAGGATCCACTCGTCCTGCTGGAAGGCGGGACGCAGCAGCGCCTCGAACTCGTCCTCGGTCAGTTCCTGCATCTTGACGGTCAGGGTGCCGCGCAGGTCCATGGCGGTGCCGACGTAGCCTTCCATGTGGCGCAGCGTCTCGGGCAGGGTCTCGACGATCTTGTCGGCGATCATCTGCTTCATGTCGCGGTACTGGCGGCTGCCTACGGCGAACATGACGACGCGGCGGACGATGCCGGCCTGCTCGTCGATGGACTTCTGCACCTGCTTGGTCACCATGTGGAACAGGCGGTCGGAGAACGGGCCACGCAGCACCGCCTCCAGCACGTTGCGCGGCGTGACCACCTCGGCGGCGATCAGCGCGCCGTACTCGGCGGCCACTTCCTTGCGACGCTTGAGGAACAGGCCCTGCCAGGTAAACAGGCCGAGGTACTTCGTAGGCTTCTTCGGATAGAAGATCATCTTCAGGGCCAGCCAGTCGGTGAACCAGCCGGTGAAACCGCCGAACAGCGGCATGACCCAGGGGCTGTGCGTCAGCGCCCAGGTCACCGCCTGCACGCAGCCGATGATGAAGCCGAAGTAGATGCCGGAGCGGGCGATGAAGCGGAACTCCTCGTGCCCGGCCTCCTGGAAGATGCGGTTGAGCAGGCGCTTGTCACGCATCAGGGCGCGCACGACCATGTCCGTGAGGTCGAACATGTCGTCGATGTTGTTCTTCAGGTCCACCATCATCTGGCGCACGATGTTGGGCGCCTCTGCCTGGATGCGGCGGATGATGGCCTGGCGCACGGAATCCGGCGCCGCTTCCCACAGGCCCGGCGAGTAGTGCGAGGCCACCTCGTGGGTGATCTTCTCGACCTGCGCCAGCAGCGGCCCCTCGATCTCGCGAGCGATCTGGTCCGGGTCCAGGCGGCCGAAGATGTCCTGCGGCTTGAGCAGGCGCTGGGTCATGGTGTCGCAGGCGATGCTGGCCATGATCGCCGCCTTGCGCGGCACGATGCCCTGCCAGCCCAGGTAGGGCTTGATGCCGAGGAACTCGATGGGCTCGAACATCATGCGGATCGCCACCAGCTTGGTGATGTAGCCGATCAGCGCCGCCACAAAGGGCATGGAGGCGTAGATCAGCCAGTTCGCTTGCACATCCGCCAGGATTTCAGCCCAGGACTGCATCCGCAGGTCCCCCGTTAGTGTCGTTATGAAGGGTTTATGCCACAGACCCGCCGCGCTTTCCTATGGTCCAGATGGAATCGGAGCACGTCACGGGGGTCAAGATGCAAACCCGACCGATCGCACAATGCCTGGTGGCTGCCTACCTGCTGGCGGGCCTTGGCGTGCTGACAGCCGCCTGGATGCGCGGCGGGCCGGCGGACCAACCGCAGGTGCTGGTGATGACCGGTCTGGCGCTCAGCGGCGGCGCGGTGCTGGCATTGCTGCTGGCGATGATGCGCGCCCGGTAGTGTTCTTCGGGCCCTTCTTCGGCCTCGTGGTGCTGCCGCATTTCTGGCTTTCGGGCTGTTTCCGCAATACCTGCCACGGGCGGCGGCCCCTGCCCCGGCAGCCGAGCATTTCCCGCAACCCACCGCGGACACAGCCTTGCAGGTCACCGACCTGACCCGCGGCATCCTGGACGCGCGCCGGGCCCTGCTGTCGATCCTTGCCGTTGGCAGTCAGGTTCTGGAGATCATCTATGACGGTGAGGCCCAGCCACGACTGAGCTTCCTGACGGAATACCAGAACCAGCCGCAACCGCTGGCCATGCTATCCGGCTACAGCGGCGTGCTCAGCCAGGACGCCGGCCATGCCGGCTTCCACGCCCTGGACGGCCGGCGGCTGCTGAAGGTCACGGCAGCTGACCGGGGAACGCTCGAACGGCGCCTGAAGGCCTCCCGCCAGGCGGCAGCGGCGCCCTAACCGCCCGTGGAAACGGCTGCGGCTGCGCCCGGCTTGCCCCCATTGCCGCTGCTGGCTGGCGTGCTGGCCTGCACCGTGTTCGTCGCCTGGACATTCCTGCGTCTGTCGGCCTGGGCGGCGAGCCACGCACCGGCAGCGGATGTACCGGTGCTGCCGGTGGCGGCGCTGCGCCAGCGATTGCTGCGGCTCGCAGGCGAGGACCTGCCATTCACGCTGGCGCCCGGCGAGCGGCCGGACGAGCTGATCGCAGAATGGCGCTACGCCGACGCCACCTGGCTGGACCTGACGCGGGCGCTCCGCCTGCGCCGGCTGCTGCGGTATCGTCTGCAGCTGGACGAGGCTCGCGCCGAGGTCCGGGTCCGCGAGTTCCATGCGGCTTTCGGTGCCTCGGCAGGCCGCGGCGAAGCCGGGCTGCGCTACCAGGCCAGTGGGGCATCTGCTTCTTCGAACGGCGCACGCAGAGCCTGCTGGGCCTGCAGATCCGCGATGGGCGCCCGACCCGCGACCTGGCCTACGCCTGGCGCTTCGACATCGAGGAGATGCGCCGGCCGCTGGTAGAGTTGGTGACCGGCGCCGGCTGGCGCTGGCGGCCGGTGATGCTGGACCTGCGCTGATCCGAGTGCCCGCCGCTCAGGCGGCGGGGAGCTCGCTGGCCCAGATGCACTTGCCCTTGTCGGCCAGCTTCTTGAGCTTGGCCAGGTGTGCGGCCTGTTCGGTCTCGTCCGGCGACAGCACCGGCAGCGAAGCCGTGCTGGCGCCGAGCAGTTCGACGAAGCGCGAGCGCGATATGCCACCGCTTTCGCCGCTGTCCAGCATCAGCCGGTTCTGGCCACCGGTCATGGACAGGTAGACGTCGGCCAGCAGACGGGCATCGAGCAAGGCGCCGTGCAGGTCGCGGCCGGAGTTGTCCACCTCGTAGCGCTTGCACAACGCGTCCAGGCTGACTCGCTGGCCGGGGTGCATCTTGCGCGCCATGGCGACCGTGTCGGTCACCTCGCAGACCTCGTCGATGCGCCGGGTGAAGCCTACGCGACCGAACTCGGCGTTGAGGAAGCCGATGTCGAAGGCTGCGTTGTGGATGATCAGCTCCGCGCCCTCCAGGTAATCCCAGAGTTCCTTGGCCAGCTCGAAGAACTTCGGCTTGTCGGCCAGGGATTCGTTGGTGATGCCGTGCACCTCGATGGCGCCGCGGTCGATCTCGCGCTCCGGGTTGATGTACCGGTGGAAGTTGTTCTGGGTATAGCGGCGGCCGACCAGCTCGATGCAGCCAACCTCGATGATGCGATGGCCCTGGCTGGCCTCCAGGCCGGTGGTTTCCGTATCGAGGATGACCTGGCGCTTGAGGACGGCGCTCATGCCGCCGCGCCCTTCTGCTGCTCCAGCAGTTCGTCGATACCCTGGTTGGCCAAGCGGTCCGCCGCCTCGTTGCCGGGGTGGCCGGCATGGCCCTTGACCCAGTGCCATTCCACCTGGTGACGTGAGGCGGCGGCGTCCAGGCGCTGCCACAGGTCCTGGTTCTTCACCGGCTTCTTGTCGGCCGTCTTCCAGCCGCGCTTCTTCCAGCCCGGCAGCCATTCCAGCAGGCCGGAGCGCACGTAGACCGAGTCGGTATAGAGCTGCACGGAGCAGGTCTCGCGCAATGCTTCCAGCGCGCTGATGGCGGCCATCAGCTCCATGCGGTTGTTGGTGGTCAGGGCTTCGCCGCCCTTGAGGTCCTTGCGGGTACCGTTGTACTCCAGCAAGGCACCCCAGCCGCCGGGCCCGGGATTGCCCCTGCAGGCGCCGTCGGTATGAATCACGATCTGCTTCACGTCGGATGCTTTTCCAAAGAGGCTTGCGATTGTGCCGCAGGGGCGGCCACGCCGACCAGCGGCTTGACCTGGGCCCGCTGCGCGCGTCCGATGAAATTGATCGGGATGACGCGCTTGCGCGCCACCAGCATGTAGGCATCCGACAGCGGCGACAGCAGGGCGCCGAGGCTCCAGGGGCCGCCCGCGGTGCGCGGCTCCAGCCACGGGAAGCCGACGCCGAAGCGGCGGATTTCGGTGACCTCGAAGTCCAGCAGTTCCAACCAGTCACAGATGCGGCCGGCGGCATGGTAGCGCGCACCCGCCGGGAAGGCGCGATAGCGCAGGCCCAGCAGGCCGCGCAGCGACCAGATGCTCCAGGGACTGAAGCCCAGGACCACCAGGCGCCCGCGGTCGTTGAGTACCCGGTTCACCTCGCGCAGCACGTTGTGCGGAGAGCGGCTGAACTCCAGGGTGTGCGGCAGCAGCACGGCGTCCACGCTCTTGCTCATCAGGGGCAGCTGCTCGGGGTCGATCAGCGCCGAGGAGGGCTCGCCGCTGACCGTGCCGAGCACCGCCTTGTGAAGGGTCTCCGCCGAGGCGATGAGCTGGTTGTCCGTGCCCCAGCTGCCGATCTGCAGGACATGGCGCCCGAAGACCTCCGGCAGCACCCGGCGCACCTCGCTTTCCTGCAGGGCCAGCAGGCGGCGGCCGCGCGGTGAACGCAGCCACAGGTCCAGCGTATGGCGGGTCAGCGGCAATCCGGAAAGATGGGCTCGCGAAGGCATGGTTTGACCAGACCGGGATCAGGCACCAAGATCATACGCCATGCAGATCATTCCGATCCCGGCTTTTCAGGACAACTACCTTTGGACCCTGGTGGAGGGTTCGCACGCCGTCGTGGTCGATCCGGGCGACGCCGCCCCGGTGCTCAAGGAGCTGGAGGCCCGCGGGCTGAGCCTGCAAGCCATCGCGATCACCCACTGGCACCCCGATCACATCGGTGGCGTTGCCGAACTCTGTCGCCAATTCAAGGGCATACCGGTCTATGGCCCGGCGGCGGAGGAAAAGCGCATTCCGGGCCTGACACAACTGCTGAAGGAAGGCGACCGGATCAGCCTGCTGGACACTCCCTTCCAGGTCATCGCCGTGCCAGGCCACACCCTGGGCCACATCGTCTTCTACAGTCCCGGCATCCTGCTCTGTGGTGACACCCTGTTCTCGGCCGGCTGCGGCCGCCTGTTCGAGGGCACACCCTCGCAGATGCACTCCTCGCTTTCGCGTCTGGCGGCCCTGCCGCCGGAGACACTGGTGTACTGCACCCACGAGTACACGCTGAGCAACCTCGCCTTCGCCCGCGCGGTGGAGCCGGACAATGGCGCCGTCGCCAACCAGCTGATGCGCGTGCGCGCGTTGCGCGGCAACCGCGAGCCCAGCCTGCCGACGACGCTGGCGCTAGAGAAGCAGATCAACCCCTTCCTGCGTACCGAGATGCCGGCCGTGGTGCAGTCCGCGCGCCAGTGGTCCGGCGGCCGCCTGCCGGACAGCGTGGCGGTGTTCACCGCGCTGCGCAGTTGGAAGGACCAGTTCAAGGCACCTGCGGAGATCGGGACGGTCTAGTCGGGAGCGTCGCCCCCCGGCCACGCACTTCATCCCCTGATTCGCCACCGCTCGTCGGCGGCCGAAATTCCCGTGCCAGCAACGTGAGACTTTATCTACAGACAGCCTGTGTGCAAGCGCGCACATTGGGGCCGTCAACCAACCCCACGGAGATGCCGATGAGCCTCACGCAGCGCCAGATGCCCTCGCTGGGCGAAGTCCGTCCGACGACACTCCAGGGTCAGCGCCAGCTGCCGCAGTTGCCCACCGGCAGCAGCGTGGCCGTCCCCCAGCGGGGGCCGACGCTGCCGATACCCGGCAGCCGCTAAGGATTTGCTCCAGGGCCTGCGCAAGCAGGCCCTTGTCGTTGTTGACGCGGGTGAATTCCAGGCGCTCTTCGGTCGAGGGCTGGGTCTCCAGGTCCACCACGCGCACGACGAGGTTGCCATCGCTCAAGCTTAGGTAGATGCGCTCGCTACCCTGGATGTCGCTCAGTCGCCAGTCGCCATTGGTATCGAGGCCCACTTCGGCGTTGATCTCGCCGGTCTGCGGATTCCAGTCGATGCTGCCCCGCTCGATGCCCGCCCCGCCGCAGGCCGGCCATATCGCCGTACCCACTTCAGAACCGTCGAGGCACCCTGGATGCCGTACCGATCCTGGGCCTGACGACCACTCATCTCACCTCTCTCAACCTGATCCACAACCGCCAACTTAAAGGCCATCGTGTAATCGCGCTGCGTCCTCTTAACCCTTGATTCCATTTGACTCTCCTTCTCGACTTCGAAAAGGTGTCAACCCTGGGCAGGACGGGTCACGGACACAAAGAAGGGCGCGGAATCCGCGCCCTTCTTTGACTCTCTACCGACTCAGTGCGCCCTGGCACCCTCGCCCGAGCCTTCGGCCGGGCTGGCCGGCGCGGCCGGCGTATCGGATTCCGGCTTGGGTTCCGGCAGACGCTCCAGGGCCAGCTTCAGCACATCCTCGATCCAGCGGACCGGTTCGATGTTGAGCTTGCTCTTCACGTTGTCCGGGATATCGGCCAGGTCCTTGACGTTCTCCTGCGGGATGACCACGGTCTGGATGCCGCCGCGCTGGGCCGCAAGCATCTTTTCCTTGAGACCACCGATGGGCAGCACCTCGCCGCGCAGCGTGATCTCGCCGGTCATGGCGACGTCAGCACGCACCGGGATGCCGGTGAGCGCGGACACCAGCGCCGTGCACATGGCGATACCGGCGGAAGGGCCGTCCTTGGGCGTGGCGCCCTCGGGCACGTGTACGTGCAGGTCGTTCTTGGCGTAGAACTCCGGGTCGATCCCCAGGGCTTTGGCACGCGAGCGCACCACGGTGAGGGCAGCCTGGATCGACTCCTGCATCACGTTGCCCAGCGAGCCGGTCTGCGTCATCTTGCCCTTGCCCGCCGTCAGCGCCGCCTCGATCGTCAGCAGCTCGCCGCCGACCTCGGTCCAGGCCAGGCCGGTGACCTGGCCGATCTGGTTCTTCTCTTCGGCGCGGCCGTAGCGGTACTGCGGGATGCCGAGGAACTTGTCGAGGTTCTTGTCGGTGACCTTGACCTTCTTGTCGGCAGGCTTCAGTAGCAGCTGCTTAACGGTCTTGCGGGCGATCTTGCTGACGTGCTGTTCCAGTTTGCGCACGCCAGCTTCGCGCGTGTAGGTGCGCACGACGGCGCGCAGCGCGCTGTCGCTGATCTCCAGCTCGCCATCCTTCAGCCCGTTCTGCTTCATCTGCTTGGGCACGAGGTACTGCTTGGCAATGCTGACCTTCTCGTCCTCGGTGTAGCCCGGCAGGCGGATGACTTCCATGCGGTCCAGCAGCGGACCGGGGATGTTCAGTGTGTTGGCCGTGGCGATGAACATGACGTCGGACAGGTCGAAGTCCACCTCCAGGTAGTGATCCTGGAAGGTCGCGTTCTGCTCCGGGTCCAGCACTTCCAGCAGCGCCGACGACGGGTCACCACGGAAGTCCATGCTCATCTTGTCGATTTCATCGAGCAGGAACAGCGGATTCTTCACGCCCACCTTGGACAGGTTCTGGACGATCTTGCCCGGCATGGAGCCGATGTAGGTGCGGCGGTGACCGCGGATTTCCGCCTCGTCACGCACGCCGCCGAGCGACATGCGCACGAACTTGCGGTTGACCGACTCGGCGATGCTACGGCCGAGCGAGGTCTTGCCTACGCCGGGAGGACCGACGAGGCACAGGATCGGGCCCTTGATCTTCTTCACGCGGGACTGGACCGCCAGATACTCGACGATGCGTTCCTTGACCTTCTCCAGGCCATAGTGGTCCGTGTCCAGCTTGTCCTGGCAGGCCTTGAGGTCGATGACGGTCTTGCTGCGCCGCTTCCACGGCATCTGGGTCAGCCAGTCCAAGTAGTTGCGCACCACCGTGGCCTCGGCGGACATCGCCGGCATCATCTTCAGCTTGTTGAGCTCGGCGCGGGCCTTGGTCTTGGCTTCCTTGTGCATGCCGGAGCGCTCGACCTTCTGGGTCAGCTCCTCCAGCTCGCTGGGGCCGTCCTCGTTGTCACCCAGTTCCTTCTGGATGGCCTTCATCTGCTCGTTGAGGTAGTACTCGCGCTGGTTCTTCTCCATCTGCTGCTTCACGCGCGAGCGAATCTTCTTCTCGATCTGCAGCACGTCGATCTCGCCTTCCAGCTGCGAGGACACGTGCTCGAGGCGCGGCTTGGGCTCCTGGATCTCCAGGACCTGCTGCTTGTCCTCCAGCTTGAGATTCAGGTGCGCGGCGATGGTGTCGGCTAGGCGGCCGGGCGAGTCCATGCTGGCCAGCGACGGCAGCAGCTCGGCCGGGATCTTCTTGTTGAGCTTGGAGTACTGCTCGAACTGGGCCAGGATCGAGCGCGTCATCGCGTCGATCTCCTTGTCGTCGGTGACCGTGGCCGGGTCTTCCGGCAGGGGCTGGCAATCCGCCACGAGGAACTCGCCGCCGAAATCCAGGCGGGTCACGCGGGCGCGGCGCACACCTTCCACCAGCACCTTCACGGTACCGTCGGGCAGCTTGAGCATCTGCAGGATGCTGGCCAGGGTGCCGACCTCATAGAGGTCTTTTTCGGCAGGATCGTCGGTGTCGGCCGTGCGTTGGGCAAGCAGCAGGATGCGTTTGTCGTGCTGCATGGCTGCCGACAGCGCCTTGATGGATTTCTCGCGGCCCACGAACAACGGAATCGCCATGTGGGGGAAGACCACCACATCGCGAAGCGGGAGTACGGGTGCGGAACGGTCGGTCAGGGTTTCCACGGATCTTCCTGTTGGGGTTGCCGCATTATGCCGCAACCCTGCTGAAATGCGGCCACTCCCCGGAGAATCAAGAGTGCTGCGTCGCGGTGGTCAAGTACTTTCTGAAGAAGCAAGTCCTGTACCCTGATCGGGAAGGAAAATTCACTTCACCAGGAAAGCAGCCTCAGGCGTGCGACCGCGCCGGCCGTCCTCGGCCTCCAACTCGGCCCAGACCCTCTGCCGCCCCCGGGCCAGCGGCCACAGATAGCGGTCTCCTTCGACCGTGACCGGCGGACCGTTGTTCACATGCCAGGTGGTCCGGCGCAGTGGGCGGTCCCATTCGGCCACGAACTCGAAGGCCTCCAGCCGGTCGGGGATGCGCGGGTCCATGGCCAGCATCAGGCCCTCGAAGGGCTGGCTGAGCCGCGGCTCGGCCGGCAGGGTCTCCGTCACCACGGCCACGGCCGGCTCCTCCGGCCGCCGGTGACCGCTGCGCAGGGCCCGGTCCAGCGGCCGGTCCGCCGGAAGCCGGGCCAGCAGGGAGCGGGTCAGCAGGGCCGGCCCCTGGGCGCCGGTGATGCCGTCGGTCTCTCGGCCAGAGAGGTTGCCCATCCAGGCCCCGACCAGCCAGCGGCCGTTGTAGGCCACGGTCCAGGCGTCGCGGTAGTCGCTGGAGGTGCCGGTCTTCACCGCCGTCTCGGCGGGAAAGCGCAGCAGGCCGCCGTCGCCGAACTCCAGCAGGCGCGCCTGGGGGTCGGAGATGATCTCGCTGATGGCGCGTGCGGCCGACGGCTGGATCAGGGTCCGCAGCGGGCGCGGCGCCGGATCGCTCTCCAGCAAGGTCAGCGGCTGCCAGCGCCCTCCCCGCGCCAGCGCGGTATAGGCCTGCACCAACTGGAACAGCGAGACCTCGCCGTTGCCCAGGGCGATGCCGTCGCCATAGAAGTCCGGGTGGCGCGACAGGCCCGCCATGCCCAGCACCTGCAGGCGTTGCAGGAAGGGCTCGCCGCCAACGAACTGCAGGGTCTTCAGCGCCGGGATGTTCAGCGAGTTGCCCAGGGCCTCGCGCAGGCTCACGCGGCCATAGTGCATGCGGCTGTAGTTGCGGTACTCGTGCAGGCCGGCGTTGACCCGCTCGGTCAGGCGGCTATCGTCCAGTATCGTGTCGGCATTCCAGCCCTTCTCGATGGCCAGGGCGTAGAGCAAGGGCTTGAGGGTGGAGCCGGGCTGGCGCAGCGCCTGCACCGCGTCCACGCCGATGATGTCCGGGTGCTCGTCGTCCACCGTGGCGTAGGCGCGCACGCGATTGTCCTGCAGGTCCACCACCAGCAAGGCACCCTGGCGCACGCCCTGCGAGCGCAGTCCCTGCAGGCGTTGGCGCAGGAAACCTTCGGCTCTGGCTTGCAACGTGGTGTCCAGGCTGCTGCGCTGCGCCGTCGCCCAGGGATGACGGCGCTGCAGTTCCAGCGCGAAGTGCGCCGCCTGCAGTTCCGGCGGCTGTCGGGCCCAGGCCAGGCGCTGCGCCTGCAGCGCGGCCAGGCGCTCCGGCGACAGCGCACCCTGCTCTGCCAGCCGCTGCGCCAGGCGCGCGATGCCGGCGTCCAGGGCCTCGGGCTGGCGCAGCAGCCGCGAGGGCGCGCGCACCAGCACCGCCAACGCCAGCATCTCGCGCTCCGACAAGGTCTCCAGGCTGCGGCCGAAGTAATAGCGCGCCGCCGGCGCCACGCCGCGGCGGTTGGCGCCATAGGGCACCTGGTTGAGATAGAACTCCAGCAGGTCCGGCTTGGCGAAGCGCGCATCCAGCCGCAGGGCTTCGAAGCCCTCCACCCAGCGCGACCAAAGCGTGCGCGGACGCGGGTTGATCACGCGCAGGGCCTGCTCGGTGATGGTGCTGGCGCCGCGCAGCGAGCGGCCGGCGCGCAGGTTGGTCCAGGTGGCCGACAGGCGTGCGCGCCAGTCCACACCGTGATGCGTCCAGAAGCGCCGGTCCTCGGCCTCGACGAAAGCCTGGCGCAGCAGCGGCGGCACCTGCTCCAGCGGCACGCGCTCCTGCAGGTTCCAGCCGCCGTCGTAGCGCAGGTTCAGCGGGCGGCCCTCGCGGTCCAGCACCAGGGCCTGCGCCCTCGTCGTGTCACCGGGCTGCGGCTCCAGCGTGCGCGGCAGCGAGCGCTGTGCCAGCAGGGTGGCCAGCAGCAGCAACGCGAAGAACCCCGCGACGATCCGGGCGAAGCGCTTCACTCGACGACCTGCGACTCCCAGCCGTCGTACTGGCCGCCACAGTCCAGCGCCGCCCGGTACAAGGGCAGCGTGATCTCGTCGATCTTCTCGAACGAGGGGATGTCGATACGGTAGACCTGCAGGCCCGGCCGCCCCTCCTCCGTCTCGACATGGTGCCGCACGCGGAAGCCCAGGCCCTCGGCTTGCTGCTCGAAGCGCGTCAGTCCGTCCAGGTCGTCGAAGTAGACGAAGTGATCGATCTCGCGCGGAGTCGCCAGATCGTCACCGTTGTCCTCCAGCGCTGCCACCGCCAGGCGGTTCTGCTCGCGTTCGTTGTCTTCGCCGTCCAGGGTCGTTTCCTCGTTCATTCGGTCACCGTCAGGCGTGCCGGCATGCCGTTGCCGAACACCTCGGGGCTGTACATCAGCTCCGCGTGCGTCTCCGGCGCGGCGAACTCGCCGGTGGCCACCGCCACGCCGATCCAGGCCATGCGGTATTCGCCGGCCCCGATCGAGTCCGCGAAGAAGCGCACGGAGTCGTGCCGCAGCTCGCGATGGTAGAAGGCGTAGGAGCCGCCACTGTCCAGCGCCGCATCGTCGCCCGGTACGCCGGCCAGGTCCGGGTTGATCGGCTCCAGGCCTCCGGGGACCGGGTCATCCACAGCGACGTAGGTGGCCCAGGACGGCGCGTTGAGCACCAGTTCCACGCGGACCTTGTCGCCGCGCTTCAGCTTCAGCGGCGGCTCCATCGGCACCCAGGTCTTGTCGCGCAGCACGGCGTAGCTGCGACGCGTCTCCAGGCCGGCATTGATCGCCCGGGCGGCCGACTCCTTCTCGACGTAGCTCAGTGCCGCCGTGTAATAGCTGCGACCCTGGCCCTGGGAGCGGATCAGGATCGGCGGTGCGGCGCCAGCCTGCTCCGGCGTCACCGGCCTCTGCAGCTGGCCGCCGGCTTCGCGCGTCACGCGCACCTCGCCCAGCTTGGCCTCGCCCAGCAGCACCTGCGCCAGGATATCGGGCGTCACCGACTCGAAGCGGTCGGCGTATTCGATGAAGGCGCGCGTGCAGTAGAGGTTCTCCTGGGTGTTGCTCCAGTGGAAGCGATTGCCGCGGGCCTGCGTGATGGCGCGGGTCAGCTTCATCGGCAGCTCCTGCATCGCGGCATCCCAGCCGTAGCGGCCGGTGAAGGCCGACAGTGCGGCACAATTGGAGCGCAGCTCGGAGCCGAGCAGCCAGCCATGCCAGCTGGAATCGCCGTCCTCGCGCAGCATCAGGCTGCCCGCCGACTCCTGGCCACGCGACAGCATCAGGTCGCGGGCCTGCTTCATCAGCGGCTCCGCGCCCTCGACACGGCTGGCCGCCTGCAGGAACAGCGCCTGGCCGAACAGGCCCATGCGCGGCAGCCAGCTGGCGTAGCGGTCCAGGTCCTCCTTCTTTAGCTTGCCTCGCTGCGCCAGTGCCGCCAGCGCCACGGCGCGCACCTGGGCGCGCGTCTCGGGCGCGTCGTAGCCCTCGGCCTTGATGTCTTCCTTGAGCAGCTTGTCGAGATAGACGTCGAGCTTGTCCCAGACCAGCTTCGGCGGCTCGTGGCCCAGGTCCTTCATCCAGCCAAAGGCCAGCGCGGTGTAGGCCGACAGGTAGGGACTCTGGCGCGAGTTGTCCGGCGTCCAGAAGCCCATGCCGCCCTCCTCCGCCTGGAAGCTCGCCGCCTGCTCCAGCGTGGCGGAGGCCAGCTGCTGCGCCTCCGGCCAGTCGCCGACGTTCCTCAGGCGCGGGCGCAGCTTGAGGTAGTGCGCCGCCATCACCGCCTTGGTCAGGCGCTGTTCCCAGCAGGCATAGGGATACTGGCGAACATAACCGAAGGCGCCGTCGAGATCGCCCAGCACCGTGGGCGCAAACGTGAACTTCAGCTCGCCGCGCTCCAGCGTCTCCGGCAGCTTCAGCGGGATGCGGACCTCAGCCTCGCCCTCGAAATGGCCGTAATCCGCCACCGTGATGTTGGGCTTGCGCGCCAGCACCTTGAGGGTCTGCGCCAGGGCATCGGCATCCTTGCCCTCGCCTGCCGTGGCGCTGAGGCGGATGTCGCCGGCCGCGGCGGCCTGCAGCGGCAGGTAGACCGTGCGACGCTCGAAGGGCTTGAGCGTGAAGGTCTCGCTCTTCTGCCCCTGCGCCGCACCCTCGGCCTTGATGCTCAGCGTAAAGCTGCGTTCGCCCTTGCCGCGGTTGAGCAGCGTGAACCCGGCGTCGAAGCGGTCACCCGCGATCACCTGGTTGGGCAGTGCCGGTCGCAGTTCCGCGTTCTTGTTGACCTTGACCACGGCCTGGCCCAGGCCCATGCGGTCGTCCGGCGTCACCGCCAGCGCCAGCACGCGCCAGCCGGTCAGGTTGTCCGGTGCCTGGAACGTGAAGCTCGCACGGCCGCTGGCATCCGCCGGCAGCGCCGGATTCCAGTAGGCCACGTACTTGTCGATACTGCGCATCGACAGGTCGCTGCCGCCGTCGCCGCCAGGATTGGCGCCCTTCTTCTCGAACTTCTGCCGCCCCACCAGGCGCGTCAGCAGGCCGAAGTTGCCGACGTCCAGCGAATCCAGTCGGGTGAAGCCCTTGAGCGGATCGAAGTAGTCCTTGCCGTCCTTGATCAGGTCGAACACCGCCTCATCCAGCACCGCCACCGCGTACTCGATGCGGTCGCCGGGCTTCTTGTGACGCGGTTTGGCTTCCAGCTCCACCTTGACGCTCTCGCGTGGGCGCAGCTCCTCACGCTGCGGCTTCACCGTCACCGTCATCTCGCGTGTGGGGTCGTTGACGCGCAGTTCGAGGTAGCCCATGCGGAAGCTGGGCTTGCCCAGGTCCACGCCATCCTTCACCGGCTGCTCCACGCGCGGCGACATCACCACCACCGAGACGTAGGCGCCGGGGAAGTACTCCGGCTTGACCGGAATGCGGATCTCCGGTGTGGAACCCGAAAGCTTCTGCACCCAGCGGTCCAGCACGCCGTAGCGCTCCACCGTCACCAGCGCGCGGGCGCCGGGGTACGGATTCTTCACCATCAGCTTGGCGGTCTCGCCGTCCTTGTATTCGTGGCGGTCGGCGCGCAGTTCCAGGCTGTAGTCCGGGGTGTCTTCCCAGACCACCTCGTCGGCGCCCTGGGCGTAGATCCAGGTGGAGGACTCGTGCAGGCGGTTTTGCGTGTCGCGCGTCATCACGGTCACGCGGAATTCGCCGCTGGCATCCGGCGTGAACTCGCAGGGCATGCCCTCGGTTCCCGAGCGCCCCTTGCAGGTCGACACGCGCTGCCATTTCTGCACATAGCGCGTGATGTAGGCGTTGCCCGCACCCTTGACGCGCGCGGCGTGGGTTTCCTGGCGGTCGATCTTCACGTAGTAGGGCTGGCCCTTGACCGGTTTGCCGGCGGTGTCCACCACCATGGCGTCGACGCTGGCAGGCTTGCCCTGGGTCAGCATCCAGCCGCTCCAGCGCACGCCGGCGTAGCGGTCACGCCCGTAGTACGGCACGGAGGCCTGCGCGCCGATACCCTTGCCGCGATCGTCCTGCACCGTGGCGTCGAACAGCAGGCGGCCGTAAGGCGTCTCGATCTGCGGCAGCTTCAGCTTCTGGGCAAATTGCCCCTGCCCGTCCAGCCGCGTCTCGGTATCCAGCAGCGGCTCGGCGGCACGCGACTCGTAGCTGCTGAACTGGAACTCCGCCGCCGCCGGATCCTTGGAGCTGAAGGACGAGGCGTCCACGCGCACCACCAGGCGTGCCGGGGCATTGGCGAAGGCACCACCGCCGTGCAGGCGTGCCGAAGCCACGGCCTCGACCTCGTCGCCCGGCCTGGCGTCATGCGCACGCAACTCCGCACCCACGCGGAACGGTGCCGGCGTGAAGTCGCTGACCAGCACGCGCAGCGGTTCCAGCGGCTCGTCCTTGGCGAAGGACGGCGTCAGCTCGAAGCGGTACCAGCCCACCGCCGCGCGCTCGGCCAGCTTCAAGTCTCCGGACAGCGCACCGAACTCCGACAACGCCAGCTTGTCCTGCTCCAGTACTACATTACCGGTGGGATCGTAGACCTTCAGCTGGTAGTCGGACTTCGGTGCCGGCGCCAGCGAGCGGCCAGCCTCGTCACGCACGTAGACCTTGTACTGCACGTTCTCGCCTGCACGGTAGACGCCCTGCGCCGTGGTGCCCCAGGCGCGCAGATGTCCGTGCTTGGGCCGGCGCCACTCGGAGAACTGGTTGCGCGAGGCACGGTAGACATCCACCTGGAATTCGTACTCCAGGGGCAGCAGGGCCAGGTCCTGGTCCTTGGCGACGTGCACCATTAGGGACTTCTCGGGACGCCAGCCGGCGTGTTCCAGTTTGGGATCGAGCTCCGCCGAGCCCGGCAGCTCGGCCAGGCCGTCGCTGTCGGTCATCGCCTCGGCCTTGGTCTCGCCGCCGAAGCCCAGCATCACGCGGACCTTGGCCTTGGACACCGGCTTGCCGCTGGCCATGTCGGTGACCCAGACCAGCAGGTTGGAGTGGCCCAGCTTGGCATGCACCTGCCAGGGCGTGACCTCCGCGAAGAAGCGCTGCGGCTGCGTCGAGGTGGAAGGCGTGGTGGTCAGGCTGCCGCTCACCGCGCCGGACTGGCCGCCGACCATGCCGCGGACGTCCAGCGGCATCGCGAAGGCGATGTTGCGTACCGCCGCCACCGGCACGCGGTGCGTCTGGTCCTTCTGCAGGCCATCAGCGGTGAGCCGGTCGAAACGGGTGTCGATGCCGGACAGGTTGGTGACGACGGCCGGCACTTCCGAATCCAGGCCGGATTCGATCACCGCGCGCTCGTGCTCGAACACCAGCTTCGGCGTGCGGTCGCCGGTGTCGAAGGCGAAGTTGCTGGCACCCAGCTCGCGGCCGAAGACATCGCGCAGGCCGGTGGCCAGGCTGCCCCGGTACGGGGTGCCGCCGATGAAGTTGAAGGGCAGCGGGATGGTGTAACTAGCGCCACGCGAATGGCTGCCGATGCTGCCGCTGTTGTCGCCACTGTTGGCCCAGGGGTCGTGTTCCTTCTTGAAGGCCTTGCGAGGATCGGGCTCCAGGCTCAGGCGGCCCTTCATCTCCGACGTTCGCACCGGCGCGCTGAAGGACAGCACCGCGCCGCCCAGCGGATCGCAGGTCTGGCCCTTGCCGACCAGGCCCCACTCCGGCTCCACGCCGGGTGCGGCATTGCGCAGGCAGCTGACGCCCAGCAGGCGCAGCGCCGGGAAGGTGTGCAGGGCCTCGATCTCGCGATCCTCGATGCCCGTGGCGGTGCCGAAGGCGGATTCCAGGCCGGGCGACAGCCAGAGGCGCTGCGCGCTGTCCAGCGGCAGGGGCTTGGCCGGGCGCAGCAGCCACTGCTCGCGGGCCTCGCCCCGCGGCGTCCAGAACGGCATGTCGCGGTCGTCCGGGTCCGCTCCGGCTTGCAGGGCGACGCCGCCGAGCCGGAAGGCCGTGGCGATGGACGCAGCGGTGACCGGCTGGCTGAAGCGGGCGTAGATCACCGGCTGACCGGGGCCGTCCCAGTCGGAGACGCGGCTGTAGCGCAGGATCGGCCGCTCGGTGGTGAAGCGCACGGTCTGGCCGCGCTCCAGCTTCTCACCCTGCTCGGTAACGAACTCGGGGCGGATGTCGATCTCGTAGCGCGAGGCCAGGCGCAGCTTTTCGTCGGAGAGGATGTTGCAGGCCAGGGTCGCGGGGTCCAGCCAGCGCCAGTCGCAGCGGATCGCCGGACTGATCGTCACCGGTACCTCGGCGGGGTCGCGCTCCATGCGGCCCAGCGGCACCACGGCGCGGTCGAAGGCGATGACGATCTGTCGGGTGTCCTGGACGTCGTCGCCCGCGGGGGTGACGCGCAGGATGCTGAGCGGTTCGGCCTGGGCGGCGAGGCTCGCCCCTGCCAGGAGGCTAGCGAACAGCAGTCTTGATGAGCGCATGCGTCACGAGCCCCTGGCTGTCGCCGTAGAGGTGGATTTCCTGGTAGCCGGGCAACCCGGTCCAGACCAGTTCGCGCTTGCCGACCTGCTGCGGCTTGCCCTCGGGCAGGCCCAGGGCCGCCAGGGTCTCGGCCTGCAGCGGGTAGCCGGAATCACCGAAGTCCGCAGTGAACCAGCTGGCCTTGCCGTCGATGTAGAGCACGGCGGCGCGGGCGTCGGGGTAGCGGCAGCGGCGGCTATGCAGCGAATCCTCGCAGTCCTGCGGGTTGCCCAGCTTCTGCGCGACCTCCTCCGGGCTGCGGCCGGCCAGCTCCGGCACGCGCAGGATCACACCCGGCGCCTCGGGCAACTGCTGTGCTTCCGGGGTCTCGAAGGCGGCCTCGTAGTCGTAGTCGTCCTTCTGCCATTGCCAGGCACCGAAGCCGGCTCCGGCCACGGCAACCGCCCCCAGCACGATCCATGCTGCCTTGCTCATTCTAATGGCTCTCCATTGCCCCCCGAATGCTATGGGATAATGCCCCCCTTCTGTTAACCCCCTACGTGGCCTCCGTCACTTTTTCATGCATCTCGCGCTGCTCCTCGCCACGCTCGCTGCGCTGCTCGCCGGTCCGCTGATCTACGCGGTGGCCCACAAGCGCCCGTCGCTGCTGGCCTTCCTCGACGGCTTCGTGCTGGTCAGCATCGCCGGCCTGGTGCTGCTGGACGTGGTACCGGGAGCCGTGGTCGACGGCGGCCCCTGGAGCGCGGCCTTCCTGCTGCTGGGCCTGCTGGGCCCCACAATCTTCGAACACCTGCTGAGCCGCGCCCGCCGTGGTGCCCATATCGCTGCACTGGCGCTGGCGATCTTGGGCCTGGTGCTGCACAGCATGGCCGACGGCGCCGCGCTGTCGCCGCTGGGCGAGGAGGCCCTGCATCGACACGAGGCCCTGGCGTTGGCGGTGGCAATCCACAGCATTCCGGTAGGCCTGGTGGTCTGGTGGCTGATGGCGCCGGTGTTCGGGGCCCTGCTGCCCTCGCTGGCCATCGGCGCCATGTGCCTGGGCACCATCGCCGGCTACCGTTGGGGTATCGAGCTCAATGCCGTCATGGGCCTGCAGGCCAGCGCCTGGTTCCAGGCCCTGGTCGCCGGCTCGATCCTGCACGTGGTCTTCGGCCGCCCGCACCTGGACGACCACGCCGCCGAGCAGGCCAGCCGCCCGCCCTACGAGGGCCTGGGCAACCTGGTGGCGGTGGGTGCGCTGCTGATCATCGGCGGCGCCCATGCTCATGCGCACGAAGCCGGACACTCCGGCTTCGACGAACGCTTCCTGTCGCTGGCGCTGCAGTCGGCCCCGGCCCTGCTGCTGGCCTACCTGATCGGCGGCTTCGTCTCCGGTGAGCTGCCGGAACGCTGGGTGCGCTGGCTCTCTGGCGGCGGCCCGGGGGCGCAAGCCCTGCGCGGCACCGCCCTGGGCCTGCCGCTGCCGCTCTGCTCCTGCGGCGTGCTGCCGCTCTACCAGTCGCTGATCCAGCGTGGCGTGCCGGTGGCAGCGGCCACGGCCTTCCTGATCGCCACGCCGGAGGTCGGCCTCACCGCCCTGTTCGTCTCGCTGCCGCTGCTGGGCTGGGAGGCGACCCTGCTGCGCGTGGTTTGCGCGGCACTGCTGGCCGGCTTCATCGGCTACACGCTGGCGCGGCTGCTGCGCAGCAATGCTCCGGCGCCGGCCGCTCCCGCGGCGTGCTGTGGCTGCGGCATGCCGGCACCCGCCCCGGTCGCCGCGCCTGAGCCGCGCCTGAAGCGCGCACTGCGCAGCGGCCTGGTGGACCTGGTGGACGACACCGCCGCCTGGATCGTCGCCGGTATCGCGCTGGCGGCCTTCGCCTTGCCCTATGCCGAGGGCGTGCTCTGGTCCGACCTGCCGGATGGCATCGAGGTCCTGGTGTTCGCCGCGCTGGGCTTGCCGATATACGTCTGCTCCGCCGCCGCCACGCCGCTGGTGGCGGTGCTGATCGCCGCTGGCGTCTCGCCCGGCGCGGGTATCGCCTTCCTGCTGACCGGCCCGGCCACCAACGTCGCCACTTTCGGCGTGCTGGCCAATATCCACGGCCGCCGCCATGCCCTGGCCTTTGCGGCGATCACCGCCGCCGGCGCGGTAGCGATCGGTCTGGCGGTGAACCTGCTGGCACCGCCGATGCAGACCACGATCCCCCACCTTCACGACCACGGCGGCAGCCTGCTGCAACAGGTCAGCCTGGTCCTGCTGGTCCTGCTCTATGCGGCCTCGCTGCTGCGCCGCGGCGGCCGCGGCTGGATGGCCGATTTGTTCGAGTCCTCGCGCACATGACCGCTGCCACGCCCTATAGCGAACACACGCCCTTGATGCAGCAGTTCTTCGGCATCAAGTCGCAGTTCCCGGACACGCTCGTGCTGTTCCGCATGGGCGACTTCTACGAGTTGTTCTACGACGACGCGCGCAAGGCGGCGCGGCTGCTCAACATCACGCTGACGCAGCGCGGCGAATCCGGTGGCCAGCCCGTGGTCATGGCGGGCATGCCGCACCACTCCGTCGAGCAGTACCTGGCGCGACTGATCAAGGCCGGCGAGTCGGCGGTGATCGCCGAGCAGGTGGGCGAGGTCGGCGTGGAGAAGGGGCCGGTACGGCGCGAGGTCGTGCGCATCGTCACCCCCGGCACCGCCACCGACGAGGCCCTGCTGGACGCCCGCACCCAGACCCTGCTGGCGGCCGTGGCGGAAACCAAGGATGGTTTCGGACTGGCCTGGCTGGAGCTGTCCACCGGCCGCTTCGCCGTGCTGCAGGCGGCGCGGCGCGGCGACCTGCTGTCCGAGCTGCAGCGCCTGCGCCCCAGCGAGCTGCTGGCGGCCGACGGCGGCGACGCGGACTGGGGCGGCTTCCCGGCACGGATACGCCCGGTCTGGCACTTCGATACCGCTTCCGCCTACCGCCTGCTCACCGCGCAGTTCTCCACCCGCGACCTGCGCGGCTACGGCTGCGAAGAACTGCCCGCGGCCATCGCCGCGGCCGGCGCGCTGCTGCAGTATGTCCAGGAGACACAGAAGGCCGCCCTGCCCCACGTCACCGGCCTGCGTACCGAGACTGCCGGTGAGGCGCTGATCCTCGACGCCACTTCGCGGCGCAACCTGGAGATCGACCGCTCGCTCTCCGGCCAGCACGACTACACGCTGCTCAGCGTGTTCGACAGCTGCGTAACGCCGATGGGCGCGCGCGCCCTGCACCGCTGGCTGACGCGCCCGCTGCGAGACCACGCGCAGCTCGAAGCGCGCTACGCGGCGGTGGCCAGCCTGCTGGAAGACTCCGCCGACCGTGGCCTGCGCGACTCCCTGCGCGACATCGTCGACATCGAACGCATCCTGGCGCGCATCGCGCTGCGCTCGGCGCGCCCGCGCGACCTGCTGGGCCTGTCCAACAGCCTGCAGGCGCTGCCCACCGTGGTGGCCGCGGTGCAGTCGTTGGAGGCGCCGCTGGTCGGCGCGCTGCGCCAGGAACTGGGCGACCACGGCGACACCGCCGCGCTGCTGGCCACCGCGCTGTCCGACACACCGCCGCTATTGGCGCGCGACGGCGGCGTCTTCCGCACTGGCCATGACGAGACCCTGGATCACCTGCGGCAGCTGTCCGAGAACGCTGACGGCTTCCTGGTGGACCTGGAGCAGCGCGAGCGTGCCCGCACCGGCATCGACGCCCTCAAAGTCGGCTACAACCGTGTCCATGGCTACTACATCGAGGTCGGCAAGACCCACGCCGCCAAGATTCCGGCCGACTACACGCGCCGCCAGACGCTGACCAATTACGAACGTTACATCACCGACGAGCTGAAGAAGTTCGAGGACCAGGTGCTGTCGGCCCGCGACCGCGCGCTGGCGCGCGAGAAGGAACTCTACGATGCTCTGCTGGAGCAGCTGGCGCAGCGCCTGCGGCCGCTGCAGCAAGCCGCGCAGGCCCTGGCGGAGCTGGACGTGCTGGCCTGCTACGCCGAGCGCGCACGCGCGCTGAACCTGAGCCGACCGCAACTGCTGGACACGCCCTGCCTGGAAATCCGCGGCGGGCGCCATCCGGTGGTGGAGCAGACGCTGCGCGAACCCTTCGTGCCCAACGACCTGGTGCTGGACGACAGCCGCCGCCTGCTGGTGATCACCGGCCCGAACATGGGCGGTAAATCCACTTACATGCGCCAGACCGCGCTGATCGTGCTGCTGGCGCATGCCGGCTGCTACGTGCCGGCCGAGTCAGCGCGCCTGGGGCCGATCGACCGCATCTTCACCCGCATCGGTGCCGCCGACGACCTGGCCTCCGGCCAGTCCACCTTCATGGTGGAGATGAGCGAAACCGCCAACATCCTGCACAACGCCAGCGAACAGAGCCTGGTGCTGATGGACGAAATCGGCCGCGGCACCTCGACCTACGACGGCCTCTCGTTGGCCCGCGCGGTAGCGGAGCACCTGGCGGCCAAGCTGCGCTCCTTTACGCTGTTCGCCACCCATTACTTCGAGCTGACGGCGCTGGCCGACGAGCTGCCGGGCGTGGCCAATGCCCACCTCGACGCCGCGGAGTACGCCTCAGAGGCCGGTGAGCGGCTGGTGTTCCTGCATCAGGTCAAGGAAGGCCCCGCCAACCGCAGCTACGGCCTGCAGGTGGCGCAGCTGGCCGGCGTGCCGGCGCCGGTGATCCGCAGCGCCCGCGCGCACCTGCTGGAGCTGGAAGGCCGCGAGCCGCCACCCTCGGCCAAGGCAGCCGCGGCCGCGGTGCCGCAGATGTCGCTGTTCGGCCCGTCGGACTCGGACAGTGACCGTCTGCTGGACCAGCTGGATCCGGACGCGATGTCGCCGCGCGAGGCGCTCGAGCAGCTTTACCGGCTCAAGGGCCTGCGCGGCAAGAAATAGGCAGGAACCCAACACCGGGGAGCGGCGGCGGCCGCTCCCCGGTTGCGTGCTAGCGCTGGAGCTTGCCCAGCGGCGCGTGCGGATTCTGGGGCTTGGCAGCCTGGCCGCCTTCAGCTGCGGCGGCCAGCGGCGCGGCGGAGGCCGGAGCCTTGGGCTTGGCCTTGCCTAAGATCGCAAGGAGCAGCCACAGCAGCAGCACCAGCGCGGCACCGCCGAAGCCGGCATAGCTCATCGCCTGGAAGCCCTTCACCACGGCCTGGCGCTGGCCGACCCAGTCGCGGTCCAGTCCGTCTCCCAGGTCGGTGCTCAGCATCAGCAGGCCCTGTGCGATCTGCTGGGAGTTGAACAGGCACTTCATGTCGCCAAAGCTCGGGTCCGGGCTGGCCAGGGTCTTGGGCCAGCTCGTCTCCAGGCAGAATTCGCGGCTGACCTCATGATCGCTCGCCAGCGGCAGGGACACCCAGTAGCCGGACAACTGGACCTCCGCCGAGGACAGGGCCAGCTTGGCCGGGTCACGGCTGTCAGCCGCGCTGATCCAGCCACGATTGATGATGATGAACTCGCCCGCCTCGCTGGCATCGCCCTCGCCGGGCGTATAGGACAGCGCCAGCCACAGGTCGAAACCCTCCCGGCCGCCCGCCAGTCGGCGCGGCACCAGCAGTTGCTGGTCCACCACGAGCTTGCCCGAGACGTTGCCGAGATCGACCTCGCCGTCCGAGGCCGTGGTGTTGCTGGTCAGGACCAGGGGCGTGCGGCCCTGGGCCGCTTCGTACAAGGCCAGGTCGGCGGCGGAGGCCGCAGCCAGCTTCTGCTGCTGGAGCCCGAACCACGATGAACCCGCTGCCACGCCCAGGGCCACAACACCCAGGGCCAGCACGCGCAAGCCATGACTGACTGCCATCTCGTCTCCTCCCGAATATTCCGCGCGCTCGGACGGCGCGCTAGCCCCCTTTATGCCCCGGAACCGGGGGGATGGGCAATACCCGCCGGGAGGAACGGTGGTTCAGTCCGGCTAGAGCCCGGCGCTGCGCAGGGCCAGGCGCACGGCGATCCAGACCACCCCGATGAAAGCCAGGGTCATGCCCAGGCCCACGGCGATGAAGTGCAGCGGCTTGCCCTTGGTGAAATCGCGCTCCCGGTTCTTCGAGCTCTGGACCCCGAAAAACGAGGCAGCCACACTGGCAATGGTCTGCCAGAGGCTGGGCGGCTCGCCGCCCGGCGGCAGTCCGGGATCGGGTGCGGGACTCATGTCAGTAATCGCGCAGGATCTTGAGGCTGACCTGGTAGTCGGTGCGCGACTTGGCCTGCAGGTCTTCGGCCAGCACCTTCTCCAGCTTGCCACCGATCAGCGGGATACCGCAGGAAACGTTCCAGACCAGGTGATTGGCGCAACCCTGCCCTGCGGGCTTGAGCTGCATCTCGGTGAAGACCTTCACCGGGGCGCCCTTGATCTCGGTGTCGATACGACCGGTCCGCTTCTCCAGGTCCCAGGCGTCCTGCTGCACCACCGACACCGACTCGCCGATGAACTTCTTGGCGAAATCCGGCAGCGGTGCGTCGGACTTCATGCTGAATCGGCACTTGATGCGGAAGCGCTTGTCGGTCTTCTCGTGTTCCAGCACCTCCACGTCCCAGGCGCCAGAGTCGCGGTACTTGCGCTCGAAGTAGCTGCGGTCGGTGTACATCTGCAGCACCGTTTCGATCGGCTTGTCGTAATCGAGCTTTTCGTCGTACTTCATCCCATCCCATCCCCGGCCGCTTTGCACGGCTCGCTTATCGTCACGCTGAACAGAGAAAGGCCGCCGGGTATCGCCCGGCGGCCTTTCTTGTCGCTGATGCTCTTTGCAGCTTACTTCGTCGTCATCTTCTGCACGGAGGCCGCGCTGAAGTAGTCGGCGTTGAAGCTGGCCGTTGCGTCGATCGGCTTGTCTTCGTTCCACGCGGCGGTGATGAAGTAACGGCCCGAGGTGAAGTGGTAGATCACTTCCGGCACCGTCGTCGCCGCCAGCAGGTTGGACGCATTGATGATATGGCCTTCCTGGAACTGGTAGAGCTGGTCGCGGTTGTCGTAGTCGTCCACGGCGGCGATGGTCCAGCCATCCTCGTCGAGGTAGAAGCGACGCTTCTTGAAGGTATGGCTGGTGCCCGGCTTGATGTCGGCCTCGACCACCCAGACGCGGTGCAGCTCATAGCGCGGCAGGTCCTGGTTCAGGTGCTTCGGCTTGGCCAGGTCCTTGTACTTGGTGCCCTTGCCGGCAATCTTGTTGGAGTTGTACGGAATGTACATTTCCTTCTTGCCGATCAGCTTCCAGTTGTAGCGTTCCAGGGCGCCGTTGAACATGTCGACCTGGTCGTAGAACTGGTGACCGTCGGTGCCTTCGTACGGGTTGTCGCAGCAGACCGTCGGGGCGCGACGGATGCGCTTCAGACCGGGCGAGTAGAGCCAGGCGGCACGGCCTTCGGCGCCGGTGCCCATCTTCTCGTGCACCAGAATGAAGGTACCGGCCAGGCGAGGCGGAGCCACGGTCTTGGACAGGTACTTCAGGAACTCGCCCTGGCCGGGCTTGAGCTCGGTCGGGTTCTTCAGCGAGGCGTAGCCGAAGGTCACGTCCTCGACGATCTTGGTCAGCTGGAACTGGCCGTTCGGCTGCACGATCATCTGGTTGTTGTAGCGGGTGACCGACTCACCGCGCCACTTCAGCTTGTGGTTCCAGATCGGCTCGGCGCCGGACTTCGGAATCGGGAACGGGAAGCCCAGCTTGCAGCCATTGAGGATTTCCGTGTTGACCAGTTCGCAGGTCGTGGCGTTGGCCTTGGTGGCGGCGTAGATTTCTTCCGGCCAGCCGATCTTGCGCACCGACGGATACACGTTCAGCTTGTAGCTGTCATAGCTCGACAGCAGCTTCTTGTGGCCTTCGGTCAGCTTGGCGCTGTACTGCGCCATGTTGGCCTTGGTGATCGTGAACAGCGGCTTCTGGGCGTCCACGTCCGGGTCGTTCGGCCACTCGCCCTTCAGGGCGCCGGTGCGGGCACGCGGGGTCCACTCCGGGATGGTCTTGTCGGCGTTGCCGGCCTTTTCGGCGCCGACGGGCGTCAGCTCGGTACCGAGTTTGCCCGCCTCTGCGGCAGGAACCTTGGCACCCGCCTGCGCCGTCAGGCACAGGGCAGCGACGCCAAGGACTGATGCTAGGGTTTTCTTCATCGGGAACATCTCCTCGTCTGGTTATTTCGGATGGCTGCCGCTGGCGGAGAAATTTGACCCAAGGGCACCGAGTGCTGGGGATGCTAGCGCAAATCCCCTGGAGCGCCAACAAATTTCAGGGGGTTACGCCTGAAACTTCATCGCACTGCAACAGGGGCTGAATGTCCCCTGAACGGTGGCCTCATCGCCCTACCGGGTGGCCCGCTTCTGTACCGTGGCGGCACTGAAGTAGTCCGGACGGTAGTCCTGGGTGAAGTCGTAGGGCTTGTCCTCGTTGAACAGGGTGGTGATGAAGTAGCGGCCGGACCCGAAGTGGTAGATCACTTCCGGCGCCGCCGAGGTGGCCAAGATGTTGTAGCCGAAGCCGATGTGGCCTTCCTGGAACTGCACCAGCTGGCCGCGGTTGTCGTCGTTATCCACCATCGCGATCGCCCAGCCGTCCTCATCCAGGTAGAAGCGACGCCTCTTGAAGGCATGGGTCTCGCCGGGGCGCAGCTCGGCCTCCACCACCCAGACACGATGCAACTCATAGCGGGCCAGATCCTGGTTCAGGTGCCTGGGCCGGGCTAGGTCGGCGAAGCGGGTCTTGGGGCTGATCAGGCGGTAGGGATCGTAGGGGAGGATCATCTCGCGCTTGCCCAGCAGCTTCCAGTTGTAGCGCTCCAGGACGCCGTTGTACATGTCCACCTGGTCGTAGAACTGGTTGCCGTCCGTGCCCTCGGCCGGGTTGTCGCAGCAGACCGTGGGGGCGCGGCGCACACGCTTGAGCGTGGGGGTATAGAGCCAGGCAGCACGGCCTTCGCTGCCGGTGCCGACCTTGTCATGTACCAGGATCGTGGTGCCCGACAGGCGCGGCGGCGCGATGGTGCGCGCCATGTAGTGCAGGTAGTCGCTCTGCCCGCCCCCCAGCGTCACCGGGTTCTTGATCGAGGCATAGACGAAGCGCACGTCCTCGATGATCTTGGTCAGCTGGTACTGGCCGTTGGGCTGCACGATCATCTGGTTGTTGTAGCGGGTGACCGACTCGCCGCGCCACTTCAGCTTGTGGTTCCAGATCGCCTCGGCGCCGGATTTGGGGATCGGGAACGGAAAGCCCAGGCGGCAGCCGTACAGGTCGTCGCTCCCACGCAGCTCGCAGCGGACGGCGTTCTCGCGGGTGGCGGCGTATATCGGCTCGGGCCAGGCGGACTGGCGGTGCGAGGGATAGACCAGCATCTTGTAACTGTCGTGGGCCGCCAGCAGCTTCTTGTGGCCCTCCGACAGGCGCGGCGCGTACTGCGCCATGTTGGCCCGGGTGATCGTGTAGAGCGGCTTGTCTGCCTCCACTGCCGGGTCGGTGTAGAACTCGCCGGCCAGGGACCCACGCTGCTTGCCCGGCACCCAGGCGGGGATGCTGCCGTCCTGGTTGCCCGCCTTCTCGGCGCCAACCGGGGTCAGGCGGGCGCCCAGCTGGGCCGCCTCCCTTTCGGTGACGCGGGCGGCCGCGGGGACTGCGGCCAGCAACAGGACGGACGCCGCCAGGGTGGCGAGGATCGGCTTCATGGTGAATCTACCTGCGGCGCGGGGGGCTGCCGCTCGAACAGGGCCGGGATGCTAGCCCAGCGCGCCAGCCGGCGCCATCGTCCGTCCCCGGCCCTCAGGGTTCTCCCAAGTACTTCAGCAGCATGTCGCGGGCGTTCAGCTCGCCATGCAGCGTGGCCAGCATGATGAACACCCCTGCCAGGCGACGGTGCAGGAAGACGATCTCCCGCGGCGGCACCTTGAAGTGCACCGACAGGGCATTGGAGGCCGCCATACGCCCCGCCCGCATCGGCAGGTCGCTGGCACCCCAGAGATACTCGCCCTTGGCGTTCTTCAGCCGCTCCGGCATGTGGGCCGCATCGCCGAAGGGCTCCACGATGGTCTCGCAGAGCTGCACGAAGGTATCCAGCACCGGCTTGGGGAAGCTGGCCTTCATCAGCCCGATATCAACGCCGCCGCGCAGTATGGCGTCGCGGTCGCGCTGGATGGCACCGCGCACGATATCGGCATAGCTTTCCACGAAGCCACGGCCGAACACGCGGGTGGCGCCGAAGTCCAGCAGCACGATGCGATCCTGGCCGTCCTCCCCCGGGCGGATGCGGTAGTTCCCGAAATGCGGGTCCGACTGCACCATGTGCCAGCGGAAGAACTCCTTCAGGAACACCTCCACGAAAGCCGCGGACAGGGCGTTGCGCCGGGCCTGCGGCAGGCGTTGCACGGCGTCGTCGCGCACATGGTTGCCGTGCTCGAAGCTGGTGGTCAGCACGCGGTCGCTGGAATACTCCCCGAACACGCGCGGCACCACGAAGCGCGGGTCGTCACGCAGCTTCTCGCCGAAGGTCTGGGTGAAATGCCGCTCGGTTTCGTAGTCCACCTCGCGGTGGAGCATCTCGCGCACCTCATTGAACACCGGCTCCAGGTCCAGGCCCTTGGGCGCCAGGCGCGTCATCATCAGCAGGCGTGACAGCGTGCGGATGTCGCTCTCGATGGCATCGGCCACGCCCGGATACTGGATCTTGATCACCAGCTCCTGGCCGTCGCGCTTGCGCCGGGCACGGTGGGCCTGGCCCAGCGAAGCGGCTGCCAGCGGCGTCTCGTCCACCTCCAGCTCGCGCAGGCGGTCCCGGCCGATGCCGCGCTCCAGCACCGGCAGGACCACATGCCAGGCTACCGGCGGAGTGTCGTCCTGCAGGCTCGACAGCACGTCGACGGCCTCTTCCGGCAGGAAATACTGGCCGTAGAGCGACATCATCTGCCCGGCCTTCATGACCGAGCCCTTGAGGCGGCCCAACTCGTCGGCGAGCACCTCGGCCTGGCGCTTGTAGAAGTCGCGGTCGGCGTGGCCACGCGCGGACTCGTCGCGGAAGATGTTGGCGATGGAGTGCGCCACGATCTTGCTGCCCGCGCCCAGGCCCAGCATCGTCATCGCGATGTTGCGCTCCAGCGGCCGGGTTTTCAGCGAGGAAATGCTACTCTTGCCGCCCTTCCTGTCTTCAGTCATCGAGAGTCCACGGATGAAGTCCTTGAGCGATATTCTATTGGCCCCGGAGAAGAAAGACGCGGTCGTGGCCGATCTGTCCCATTTGCTGGAGAGCGCCCTGGCCAACCGCGGCGGCCTGACCGGCATGGCCCTCAAGACCGGCCTGGCCATGCTCAAGTCTGGCCGCCCCGACGTCCTGGAGCGCGGCGCCACTCGCATGCTGCCTGAATTCGCGGCCCAACTGCAGCCCCTGTTCGAACGCTTCCAGAAGGACGGCGGCAGCGACTTCGCCGGTTTCATGAAGAAGAACAGCGACGAAGCCGCCACCGTCCTGGCCCGGACCATCGACCAGCTGATGTCCACCAGCCAGAACGCCACCGCCAAGTCGCTCTACGCCAAGTTCCGCGGCGGCGCCGACAAGGACATCGCGGCGATGGTGCCGGAGGTCGGCCGGCTGGTCCAGAAGTACTTGGCCTGACCAGGGCCCGATCGGAGGCCTCGCCGGGACTGTCCCGGCAGGGCCTCTTGCCTGCGGCCACAGTCACCCCGCAGCCGCACGGCCGGCGTCAGCGCCCGTAGCGCGCCTTGACGGTGGCCGGCAGGAACTCCGAATCCTTCATCGCCTCGCCGTACTTCGGCGGCGGGTCGTTGTCGTTGAGGCGGTTGGCGAAGTAGCGCCCGTCCTTCAGGTCGTAGGTGAAGACAGGCGCCGTATTGGCAAACTGCGCGTCGTAGAAGGCCAGCAGGTGGCCCTCCTGGAAGCGCCAGGGCCGGCCGTCGCGGTCGTAGTTCTCCACCAGCACCACGTTCCAGCTGTCCTCGTCGACGTAGAACACGCGCTTGCCGAAGGTGTGCCGCTTGCCCTCGCGCTCCACCGCTTCGATCACCCAGACGCGGTGCAGCTCATAGCGCATCACGTCCTGGCGCGGATGGCCGGGGCGCAGCAGGTCCGCCGCCTTGACGCTGCCGTCCAGCAGGCGGTAGCCGTTGTAGGGGATGTAGACCTCGCGCTTGCCGGTCAGCTTCCAGACGTAGCGGTCGAAGGCACCGTTGTACATGTCCATCATGTCGACGAACATCAGGCCGTCCGCACCCGGGAACGGCTGGTCGTAACCCACCGGCGGCACGCGGAACATCTTGTTGATCTTGGGCGGCAGCACCCAGATGTTGCGTGGGTTCTCTACCGAATTCGCTGTCTCGTGGACCAGCACGAGGAAGTCCGTGTCGTTGCGCGAGCGGCCGAACCAGGTCAGGTAGTAGAGCAGCACATTGCTCTTGGACAGATCCGCCGGTGCGCGCACGTTGCCGTAGCGGAAGGCCACGCGCTCGGTCTGCTTGAGCGTCTGCAACTGGCCGTTGCGCTGCACTACCGCCTGCGTCGACTGCATGTCGACCGAGTCGCCGCGGTAGCGCGTGCGGTGGTTCCACATGACCTCCACGCCGGACTGCGGGCGCGGAAAGGGCACGCCCAGGCGCGCGCCTTCCAGGGCGTCGGAGCCCAGCAGCTTCGCCTTGCCGATGTTGGCCTTGCTGGCGTCGTAGATCGCCTGCGGGTAGGCCACGCTGCGACGCGTCGGGTAGACCGGCATCTGGTAGCCCGGATACCGCGCCAGCAAGGCCTGGTGGCTCGGCGTCAGGCGGTTGCGATACTGGGTGGCATTGGCGGCGGTGATCGTAAACGACGGCTTGTCGCCGGCATACGGGTTGGCCAGGCGCGCACCAGGGCTGCCGCCCTTGGCCAGGCCACCGGTCCAGGCCGGGATGGTGCCGTCGGCACTGCCCGGACGGTCCGCACCGATCGGCGTATGGGGATCGCCGCCGGACTCGGCCAGCGTGACGCTAGCCTGCTGCCCGGAGGACAGCGTGAAACTCTCGCCGCTCATGCGGCCACTCATCTGGAAGCCGCCATCGCCCCGCTGGCGCCGCTGCGCCGCCGCCGCCAGGGCCTGCTCGCGCGCCTGGCCTGATTCCAGGTAACGCACCCACTCCGCCGCCAGCTTCTTGGCAGCGACGAACTGAGCCGCCTCGCGGAACGCCTCCAGCGAGCCCTCGACATCGGCCTGCTGATAGCGGGCCATGCCCAGCGCCAGCAGGGTGTTGCCGTCCTTGCCGCCACGCTGCACGGCCTTGAGCAGCGCGTCGGCCGCGGCGGCGTACTCCTCCCGGTCCAGGCGCAGCTGGCCAAGCTGGCGGTACAGCGTCGCGTCTGGCTGCAGCTTCAGGGCCTCCTCCAGCGCCGCCATCGCAGGCACCGACTCGCGTGCGGCGATCCAAAGTCCGGCCAGCAGTTTCCAGTTGGCGGCATCGGCCTTGAGCACGCCCTTCTGCATCCAGGACTGCAGCAGGGAGCCCGCCTCGAAGGGCGCACCGATCTGGGCCGTGAGCTGCACCAGGCGCAGGCGATCGTCCGGCTTGTCGAGGAAGCCCATGCGATTGGCCAGCTCCATCACCGCCTGCGCGCGTTCCTTGCTGCCGTAGCGGATCGTGGCCGCGGCCAGGCGCATCCAATCGTCGCGCTGACTGGGGTCGCGCTTGAGCAGCGCCTCCAGGATCGGCAGCGCTTCCTTCTCCTGCCCCGCACCGAACAGCGCCGCCACCAGCGCGCGCTGCCAGCTCGGGTCCGGATTCTTCACCGCCGCCAGGCCCTTCTGCAGCAGCGGCACGGCGTCACGGAAACGCTTCTGCTCGACGTAGGCCGCACCCAGCGCCACCAGCGTCTCCGGCGCGGCATTGCCGGCCTTCACCTGCGCCTCGAGCTGCGGCAGCACACGCTTGAAATCGCCACCGGCCAGGTAGAGCTGCGACAGGTCGCGCTTCATCTGCTCCGCGGCGATGCCCGAGAGCGCCTTGGTGGCCAGCGCCTGCTCCAGGTACTTGGAGGCCTGCGCGAAATCCTTCTTCGCCACCGCCTGCGCCGCCAGCTCTCGCAGCAGCAGCGCCTTGGCATAGGGATCGGTGGTCGTCTGCAGCTGCTGCTGGGCACTCTTCTGTGGCGCCGGCTGCGGCACGCTGTCCAGTTCCTTGACCTCACTGCGGTACTGGTCGGCCGATGCCGTGCACGAGAGCGCCAGGAGCATCAGCCCCACGATTCCCGATCCCCGATTCCCGATTCCCGGCTTTTTCATTGCTGCCAGTTGTAGATGCAGTCTTCAGGCAGCATGTCGACGCGCTGCTTGACCGTGCGCGCCTTGCCGGTGGACTGGTAGATCCAGTTGCCGACGCTCTCGATGGCCGCGACCTCGAACACACCGCGCGGATCGGCATCGACCAGCTTGACCTCGCTGACGCGGCCGTTGGGCATCACCGTGAACACCACTTCCACCCAGCCGCGTATGCCCTGCTTGCAGGCCCATTCCGGCATCTGCGGACGCGCCGTGGACAATGGGATCAGCGGCTTGCCCTTGAAGCCCTCGCCCTTGCCGATGCCGCCACCGCCCCCGCCGGAACCACTGCCGCCGCCACGTCCGGCGAAGCCGCCGAACAGGCCGCTGCCGTTGAGGCTGGAGCCGCCCAGGCCCAGGCTGGAGGTGTTGATCGCCGGAATCTTGATCGGGCCCGCGTCCACCGGTGCCGAGGCCGGGAAGCTCATCGTCGGCAGGTCGGGCCGCGCCAGCGACGGCGGCGCCGCGGGCGGTGGCGGCGGCTCGTCGGCGGCCGCCTCCAGGTCCTGCGGTGAAGTATCTTCGGGCTGCACCTCGACCATCTCCACCGCCTCGACCACGGTCACGGCCTCCACGGCGTGGCGCTCGGAGGGCCGGATCATCCATTGCATCAGCCAGAACAGGCCGAACACGATAACCAGGCCCAGCAGCAGGGAGGCAAGCAGGCGCATGGGCGATCAGCGGATCGGCTGCGCCGCGACGGAAACATCCTTGACGCCCGCCAGGCGCGCCTGGTCCATGGCCTCCACCATCAGCCCGGCGCGCGCGTCCTTGTCGGCCTGGATGATGACACCGGCCTGCGGGTTGGCGGCACGCATGCGGCCGATCACGGCGCGCAGCGCGCGGATGTCCACCTGCTGCTTGTCCACCCAGACCTCGCCGCGTGGCGAGATCGCCACGATGATGTTGTTGCGCTCCTCGCGCACCGCGGTCTGCGCCGTGGGCCGGTTGATCTGGATGCCGGCCTGCGTCACGAAGGTGTTGGTGATGATGAAGAAAATCAGCAGGTTGAGGACGAAGTCCAGCATCGGCGCCAGGTCGATGCCGGTGTGTTCTTCGGTGGGAGTGCTGTGACGGCTGAAACGCATGTCGTTCCCTCAGTATTTCAGTGCGTCGGCGAACAGCTCGGTCTCGACCCGGCTGATCGTCTGGAAGCGTCCGATGAAGAAGATGCCGCTGAGGCTGACCGCCAGGCCGGCCAGCGTCGCGATCATGGCGTGGGAAACGCCGTCGGACATGGCGCGGGCGTCTGCATAGCCCAGGGCGGACATGGAATCGAAGACCTCGAGCATGCCGGTGACAGTGCCGAGCAGGCCCAGCAGCGGCGCCAGCGGCACGATCACGCGGATCAGGGGCTGGCTGCCGACCAGGCGCGCGTTGGCGCGCGCGATCAGCATGCGGCGGATCTGCCGCGCGTGCCAGGACTTGTGCTCCGGCCGCCGGTCCCAGGCCTGGGCCATGGCCTCGCGCTCGCGTCGGAAGCCGACGCGGAAGTACCACCAGCGCTCCACGATCAGCGTCCACATGACCAGGCCCGACATGAAAATCCACGGCAGCACCCAGCCACCGGCCTCCACGAACGAGTCGACCGACTCGAACGGTTGAAGGAGGCCGTGCAGCAGGTTCTCAAGCACGCGTCTGCTCCAGGCGCTCGGCCAGCAGGCCGGTGGCCTGCTCGTCGAGGATCTGGGTGATGGCGCGCGAGCGCGCCGCCAGCAGGCTATTGATGAACAGCAGCGGCACGGCGATGCCCAGGCCCAGCACGGTGGCGATCATGGCCTGCGAGATGCCCTCGGCCATCAGGCGCGGGTCGCCCGCACCCTGCTCGGTAATCACCTGGAAGGTGATGATCATGCCCACCACGGTGCCGATCAGGCCCAGCAGCGGACCGGCCGCCACCGCCAGCCGCAGGAAGGCCTGGAAGCGCTCCAGCTTGGGCACCTCGCGCAGCACCGCCTCGGACAGGCGCAGTTCGATCACCTCGGCATCCTCGGCGACGGTGGCCGGGTTGCCCTTGAAGGTAGCCAGCACGCGGCCCAGCGGATTGTCGTCGGAGGGCTGCGAGACATTGGCCAGTTGGCGGCGCACGGCACGGTCGGTGCGCAACAGCCAGACCAGCTGCCACACCGCCAGCACCGCGCCAACCACGCCAACCAGGATGATGATGTAGCCCACCTCCCCGCCCATGTGGATGCGCTCCATCAGCGTGGGACGCAGTGCTTCCTGGGCCAGCAGCGTGCCGCCGGTGGGATCGACCAGTATCGGCGCGCGGACCTCGGCCTCGGCAAAGTCGCGGGCCATCGCGCGGAACTTGCGCTCCGGCTGGCGCGCCAGCTGCAGCAGCTGGCTGGAGCCCGGTTGCGGCACCAGGTACTCACCATCGTGGAAGCTGGTGAAGGCGCCGACACGCGTCACCTCCATCTTGCTGGCGGTACCGGCCGTGTCCACCACCTCGGCCTGGAAGCGCGCCGCGCGGCCGTTCTCGGTCATCTCCTGCTGCAGGGTGAACCACAGCTTCTCGATGTCCGCCTGCACCGGCATGGCATTGTCGGCGGTCAGCGTGTCGAGGAATTCCAGTCGCTCCGGAAACTGCGCGCTGATCGCCGAGTTGGCGGCATGTGCGCGGAAATCCGCGGCGGCCTGGCGCACGGCGGCGGCCACCTGCGTGTAGTCGCCCGCGCGCGTCTTGAACTGCTCCTTGAGCTCGGCGATCTGCTTCTGGTTGGCCTCGTAGCGCGCGCGCACGGCGTCGGACTTGGCCTTGACCGCGGCATACTCCGCCTCGGCCTTCTGCAGCATCTCGGCCTGGGCGTTACGGTCGCGCAGGAAGCGCGCCTCGCGCTCCTGGTTGAGCTTGGCGCTGGCGGCGCTGTCCTGGCGGATGCGGCTGAGCAGGTCGTCCATACCCTTGGCCGGGGCCTGAGCCAGGGCCATGCCGGGCAGCAGGGCGAGAACCAGAAGGAAATTGCGGGCGCTCACTTGACAGCTCCAGCGGCGGCCACCGGCATCGGCAGCGTCAACAGGTCAGGGGCGGCGGTCTCGCGCGCCATCTTCATGGCCAGGCGCAGTTCCTTGACGTACTTGCGCGGGATCGGCTCCCACTTGCCGGTGCCGGCGTTCCAGCCCCAGGCATCGGCGCCGTCCAGCGCCACCGCGAACATCGTGCTGCGTCCCACCCGCAGGATGTCCACCATGCGCTCCTCCACCTGCCCGCGCTCGGCACCCAGGCCGCGCCCGTAGTCGGCCTCGATCTGGTAGGCCTCCAGCACGCGGCGGAATTTCTCCGCCGTGGCAGTGCTGCTATCGGTCATCATGCGGCGCAGGTTGGCGATACGCTCCTTGCGCTCGTCCTGCAGGAACGGCAGGTCGAGCGCGATGAACTTCTCCAGTGAATCAAGCATGCGCAGCATCAGCGGCATCATGTCGCCGCCGGCGCGGTCCAGGTCCGCCAGCTGGCGCTGCAGGCCCTGCTTCTCGGCTTCCTGTGCCGCCAGCAGCGGCTCGATCTGGTTGGCGTAGACGCGCAACTGCTGCGCCTGCCAGGTGGCGGCGCGGTAGCGCTCCAGCATCGCGCGGGTCTGGTCGTCGGACTGGTTGACCCGCTCCTGCGAAGCAGCGCTGGCCTTGCCGGCCTGAACGGTGGCGTCGATCGCCCGCGATACCGGATCGGTCTGCGCTACGGCAGACGCGGCGAGCATTGCGGCGCTCGCCGCCAAAAGAATCTTTTTCATGATGTTCCTTGAAAAATACCGCTCAACGCGGGGCCTGCTGGCCGCGCGCGGCACGCTGCTCCAGCGGACGCAGCCAGCCACAGACGCCGTGGATCATCTCCTCAGTCTCATCGTCGTCGATCACCCAGTGCCCTCTCGCCGGGTAATGACGGTGCGTTGCCTGCGGATACAGGCCCGCAACCTTGCGGACCGCGAAGGCCGGCGTCAACCGGTCGGCACCGCAACTCACCACATATACAGGACAACGCACCGCATCCGCATCGACCGAGGTCGTTTTTCCCCAGTCCGCCCACCACAGGCCGATTTCATACGCCACCCGGCCGGACTCATGCACCATCCGTTCGTAGCAGATCTTCTGTCGCTCCGGCGACAGGCCGTTGTAGACATAGGCCGCCGCCGCCTCGCGGCTGAATTTGTAGGGCCGGTGCCAGAACCCCCAGCGGGCCAGCACGCGGCTGAACGGCGCCAGGTTGGCCAAGCCCGCGGCGTTGAGCCCCCAGGGTGCCGCGGGGGTCAACAGCACCACGGCGAAGACCGGGATGCGCGCCGCCAGCTGCTGCGCCAGCAAGCCACCCATGGAATGGCCGATCAGGATCGGCGGCGTCTGGAACTCCTGTTCGCGGATGTACTGCTCAAGGTAATCCAGATATTCCCGCAGGCTGCGATTGTCCACGCGCAGCGGCTGGTCAGCGGTCGGCTCGTGGGCCGGCAAGGTCGGGGCGTAGCAGCGGTAGCCACGCGGCTCCAGCAGTTCCCGCACCCGCTTCCAGTCTCCTCCGGTACACCACATGCCGTGGATCAGCACGACGGGGGTGTTCATCTGTTCTTATTCCGCAAGACGCTTTCCTCCAAGCTCAAGGGCCTGCTAACGCTACCGTGATCGCTGCGACGGAGACCGTTTTGGCGCAGGGCTAAGTCCCGGTACGCGCGGTGTACTGAATGTACATAAGCGGGGCGGGACAACGCCATGCGCCAAAACGATCCCGCCCTCCGGGTGCCCCCGTCTTTGCCACCATGCGGTGTTGCTCGTCGGTCACTTGGAACCACCAAGCTCCCTCCTCCCGTCGTGCCTGGCGGCAAATACGGGGGCATCGCAGCGATCACGGTAGCGTTAGCAGGCCCTCGACGCGTAATCTAGCACGCAAAATTCGTCAGAAATTCATGAGGATTCGCCCATGTCCGGACACTCCCCCGCCTTTCTCGCCCTGATCCAGGACGCCCGCACGCGGGTGCGCGAGGTCAATGCCAGGGACATGCCGGGCATCCTCGCCAAGCAGCCCGCCGCCCGTCTGATAGATGTGCGCGAGGAGAGCGAGTTCGCCGCCGGGCATGTCGAAGGCGCGGAATGGCTGGGCAAGGGCGTGATCGAGCGCGACATCGAGACCAAGCACCCGGATCGCAGCGAGCCGCTGTACCTGTACTGCGGCAGTGGCTACCGCTCGGTGATCGCGGCCGACAACCTGCAGAAGATGGGCTACACCCAGGTGTTCTCGGTGGACGGCGGCTGGCGCGACCTAAAGGGCCTATTCCCGGTCGAGTCCTGAGCCTGGCCTGGCCGGCGCAGGCTTGCGGCCTGCCTCAGGCGCGGCCGCTGTCGAACGCCAGCACCTCGGCCAGCGAGCCCTTGCCCAGCACCAGCATCAGCAGCCGGTCCAGGCCCAGCGCCACGCCGGCGCAGTCCGGCAGGCCCGCATCCAGGGCATCGATGAGCCTGCGATCGTAGGGCGGCAGCTCCCGCCCCTGCTGCTGGCGCCAGTCCTGATCGGCCTCGAAGCGCTGGCGCTGCTCTGCGGCATTGCCCAGCTCGTGGAAGCCGTTGGCCAGTTCGGTGCCGCGCCAGAACAGTTCGAAGCGTTCCGCCACCGGCGGATCGTCGCGGCGGATGCGCGACAGCGCCGCCTGCGAGGCCGGAAAATCATACAGGAAGCAGGGCGCGTCCAGGCCCAGCCGCGGGCCCACCGCCAGTGACATGGCCACGTCCAGCCAGATGTCGCGGTCCTGCCCCCCGAGATCGCCGGCATCGTGCCCGGCCCGCTCCAGTGCCGCGCGGATGGCCGCGATGTCCGCCGTGAAGGGGTCCAGATCCAGGTGCCGGCGGAAGGCCTCGCGATAGCTCAGCTTGCCCACCGACCCACCCAGGGGCCGACCCAGCGCCGCCGCCAGGGCGGTCACCAGTTCGGCCACTTCCAGCATCAGCGCGTGATGGTCGAAGCCCGGCCGGTACCACTCCAGCATGGTGAACTCGGGGTTGTGGTGGCGCCCGGACTCCTCGCGGCGGAACACGCGGCAGACCTGCCAGATCGGCCCGCTGCCGGCGCAGAGCAGCCGCTTCATCGCGAATTCCGGCGAGGTATGCAGCCAGCGGCCGTCTTCGGTGCGGAAGCTTTCGATATGCCGGTCCACCGTGGCATGGGCCGACAGCAAGGGGGTCTCCACCTCCAGCACGCCGCGCGAATTGAAGAACGCGCGCAAAGCCGACAGCAACGCCGCACGGGCGCGCAGGGTTGGCAGGTCGGCGGAGGGTTGCCAGTCGGTCATGGGATCGAGAGGGGCTTCCAGAACGCATGAAGCCGCCCGAAGGCGGCTTCATGGGAACGGTGCCGGCTTACTTGCCGGCGCGGTTCAGGTACTCGCCGGTACGGGTGTCGACCTTGATCTTCTCGCCCTCGGTGATGAAGAGCGGCACCTTGACGATGGCTCCGGTCTCCAGCTTGGCCGGCTTGGTGCCGCCGGTGGCGGTGTCGCCGCGCAGGCCGGGGTCGGTCTCGGTCACGGTCAGTTCCACCGTGTTCGGCGCGTAGACCAGCAGCGGAACCTCGTTCCACAGGGTGATACGCACGGTTTCCTCGCCCTTGAGCCACTGGGCGGACTCAGCCATCGCAGCCTTGCCGGCCTGGATCTGCTCGAAGCTCTTCGGATCCATGAAGGTCCAGAACTCGCCGTCGTTGTACAGGTACTGCATGTCCTTGTCTTCGACGTCGGCCGACTCGATGGTGTCGCCCGACTTCAAGGTCTTTTCCAGCACGCGGCCGGTCTTGAGGTTGCGGATCTTGAGGGTGTTGGTGGCCTGGCCCTTGCCCGGCTTGCGGTATTCGTTGTCGATGACCGAGTACGGGTCCCCATCGATGAGGAGCTTGGTACCGGACTTCATTTCGTTGGTGCTGACAGTCGCCATGAGCTCGACTCTGATCCAGAAAAATTGAAAGGTTGGTTGCCGCCCCGTGACCGGGGGGTGAAAATGGCGTCGAATGATAACTCCCCGCCCCGACAGCCGCCAGCAGGCACCCCAGTGGCAGCACGCCCTGCGCGAGGCCTTCACCCGCCCGGCGGACCTGCTCGATTACCTGCAGATCGACCCGGCCCTGCCCTCCCTGGGCCTGGACGGGCTGCGGGATTTCCCCCTGCGGGTGCCGCGCGGCTTTGCCGCCCGGATGCGCAAGGGTGACCCCGACGACCCCCTGTTCTTGCAGGTCTGGCCCCGCCCGGCCGAGGCCGACGTGGTGCCGGGCTTCGGCCTGGATGCCGTGGGGGACCTGAAGAAGGCCCGCGACGGCGGCGTGATCCACAAGTACCACGGCCGTGCCCTGCTGATCGCCACCGGGGCCTGCGCGGTGCATTGCCGCTACTGCTTCCGGCGTCATTTTCCCTACTCCGACCAGTTGGCGGCCCGCGAGCAGTGGCGCGAAGCCCTGCGCACCCTGGCAGAGGACCCCAGCATCGAGGAAGTGATCCTGTCCGGCGGCGACCCCCTCTCGCTGTCGGACGACAAGCTGGCCAGCCTGGCCCAGGCTCTGGAGGACATCCCGCACCTGCGCCGCCTGCGCATCCATACGCGCCAGCCCATCGTACTGCCGGAGCGGGTCGACGAACGACTATTGCAATGGCTGGGCCGCGGTCGACTGCAAAAGGTAATCGTGCTGCACGTGAACCACCCACAGGAGCTGGACGCCACCGTGGAGCGCGCGCTGCAGCCGCTGCGGGCACTCCAGATTCCGCTTTTGAACCAGTCTGTTTTGCTCCGTGGAATCAACGATTCAGCGGATGTTCTTCGAAAGCTGTCTGAGCAGTTGTTTGCCTGCGGGATACTGCCCTACTATCTGCACGTGGTGGACCGCGTCCATGGCGCGGCACATTTCGAGGTAGACACCGAAGCCGCACGAAGGCTGGCCAGTGAACTGGTCGCCCTGGTGCCCGGTTACCTAATGCCACGACTGGCGCGGGAAGACGCCGGCGCGGCCTCAAAGACATGGATCGCATGGTAGCTAACCCACCCAGCCAGAAAACCGCCCAGCTCACGGCCGCAGAAAGCGCGGTAGTGTTGGTCGTGAGCGAATCCGAGAACGTCGCCAAGCGCATCGAAAGCCATCTGCGCAACGCCGGCCATCCGGTGCGTTGCGCCTGGGTCGCCGACCTCGAGGAACTGGAAGACGTGCTGCGCCGCGGTGCCCCCGAGATCATGCTTTGCGCCGAGGGCCTGCCCCGCGCGCCGCTGAAGGAAGCCGTGGACATCTCCGCCCGCCTCTGCCCGGACCTGCCGGTGCTGCTGCTGGGCCAGCGCTTTGGCGCCGACGAGATGCTGGCGGCCCACGCCGCCGGCGCCCGCGACATGGTCGCCTACGAAGACCTGCGCGACCTGCGCCACCTGGAGTTCGTGCTGCAGCGCGAGTTCGCCAGTCACCGCCATCTGCGGGCCCTGCGCACCGTACGCTCGCGCCTGGACGATTTCGAGTCCCGCCACAAGCAACTGCTGGCGGGCACCAACGATGCCGTGGTTCATATCCAGGAAGGCATCGTGTCGCACACCAATCCGGCCTTCGCCGCCTTGCTCGGCTACGGCCAGCCGGACGAACTGCTGGAACTGCCGCTGATGGACCTGGTCTGCCCGGATCATCAGCTCAAGGTCAAGGAGCACATGAAGCTCCTGAACAAGGGCAAGGCCGACGGCAAGCCGCTGGAGTGCTGCCTGATGCGCCAGGATGGCGGCCAGGTCCACATCACCGCCCAGCTGACCCGCGGTAACGTCGACGGCGAGAACTTCGTCGAGATGCTGATCCGCGCGGAGGCCGCCGCCGCGCCAGCCGTAGCCGCGGGCGAAGCCCCTTCAGGACGCCTCGCCTTCTTCGACGCCCTGGCCGTTGCCATCAACGGCATCAGCCAGCAGAAGATGCCGCGCGCTGCCTTGCTGATCGCGGTGGACGATTTTCCCGGCCTCGAGGAACGCATCGGCCTGCACGACGCCGAAGAGGCCGTCATGCTGCTCGACGAATGGGTGCACGCGCGCCTTTCGCCGCAGGACCAGGTGTTCCGCTTCTCCTCCGGTGAGCTGGCGGCGCTGGTCCACCGCCCGACCGCCGCCGAATTCGAGCAGTTCGGCGACATGCTGGTGAAGGAAGTGGTCAAGCAGGTGTTCAACACCACCGGCCACGAGGCCCATCTGACGCTGAGCATCGCCGCCTATCCGCTGTCGGGCAACGAGCAGGCTTCTATCGTGGCCAGCGAGATCGTGCGCGAGGCACGCAAGCTGGCCGTGCGCGGCAGCGGCCGCCAGTTCGTCAATCTCGGCCCCACGGCCAAGAACGCCCAGGGCGAACGCGAGGAAGCGCGCAAGGCCTCGCAGCTCAAGCGCGCGATCGAGGAAAACCGCCTCAAGCTGGCCTACCAGTCCATCGCCAGCCTGGAAGGTGACACCCGCCAGCACTTCGACGTGCTGGTGCGCATGATCGACGACGGCGGCAAGGAACTGCATGCCGCCGAGTTCATCAGCGTGGCCGAGAAGTTCGGCCTGATGCGCTCCATCGACCGCTGGGTGGTGGCACGCGCGCTGAAGGTGCTGGCCAAGCGCGAGAGCTCGTCCGAGGCGTCGAGCCTGTTCGTGAAGATCTCAGAGGAAACCCTCAAGGACGCCGACAGCTACATCGTCTGGTTGCAGGAGCAACTCAAGCAGCGCCCGCTGAAGCCCGAGGAACTGGTGTTCGAGTTCCAGGAACTGACCCTGCAGAACCACATCCGCAAGGCCAAGACGCTGCACAAGGCCTTGCGCGACCTCGGCGGCTATATCGCCATCGAGCACTTCGGCGTGGGCACCAACTCGGCCCAACTGCTGGAGCACGTGCCGCCGCAGTTCGTGAAGTTCCACCCGTCCTACACGCACCAGTTCCACGACAAGGAACAGCACAAGAAGATGACGACGCTGATGGAGACGGCGCGCCAGTCCGGCGTGAAGACCATCGTCTCCCATGTCGAGGACGCCAACGTCATGGCGCGCCTGTGGCAGATGGGCGTCAACTACATCCAGGGCTTCCACGTGCAGGAGCCGGAAGTGGTCCTGCTCTCCGCAGACGTCCGCTAGCCCGACTAGAACAGCAGCAGCCCCGCGAGCAGCCCACCGAGTACGGCACCGAAGGACGGGGCCAGCCGCTGCGCGGGCTGGCGCCCGGCAATGCTCCAGACCAGGCCGAACTTGAAAGCCAGGTTCACGACGTAGGCCAGCACGATCACACGCACCACCGCGACTGCCTCGATGCTGCCGTGATCGAACAGGTTCAGGGTGGACAGGCTGATCGCATCCACGTCGGTCAGGCCCGACAGGGCCGCCGCCAGGTAGACGCCGCCGGTGCCGGCGATGTCGTTGAGCCAGGCTACGGATAGCAGCACCAAGGCGTAGAACGCCGCGAAGGCCAGCGCCGTACGCATCTCGCTGGGGTTCTTCATCTCCAGTTCGGGCGCTTCGTCGCCGCTCAAGGCGCGCCAATTGCGCCAGGCCAGCCCCAGCCCCGCCAAGGCACCGAGCCCCAGCACCGGCAGCAGTGCCGGAAGGATCTTTGGAGCAACCGCCACCGCGATGATCGCCAGGCGCAGCAGCACCACGAGATTGGCCAGCAGGATCACGAACAACGCTACCGGCCGCAGTGACGGCTGCGACTTCATGTGACGCGAGAAGGCCAGCGTAGTCGCCGTGCTGGAGACCAGCCCGCCGAGGATCCCGAGCAGCGGCGTCCCCTTCTCCTGGCCTACGAGGCGCAATACGGCATAGGACACCAGGCCCAACCCGGAGATCAGCACCACCATCAGCCAGATGCGATAGGGGTTGAGGGCGCCATAGGGGCCGAAGTCGCGATCCGGCAGCACCGGCAGCACGATGAAGGCGACGATGGCGAACTGCAGGAAGGAGCGCAGGTCCTGCGGCGTCAGGCGATTGATGACCCCATGCAGTTCCGTCTTGAAATACAGCAACGAGGTGGCGGTCAGGGCTAGCGCCACGGCCAGTTGGGGATAGCCGAACCATGCCAGCAGGCCCAGGCCGTAGCACAGCAGCAGCGCAATGGTCGTGGTGGTGGCGGGGTCGTTCTCGTCGCCCTTCTGGTGCGGCGAGAACACCATCATCAGCACCAGGCCAAGCAGCATCGCGGGGATCAGCCAGGACGATCCGCTGGCCTGCGTGAGCAGGCCGGACAGCGCGCCCGCCAGGCCCGTGAGCCCGAACGTGCGCAGCCCTGCCCGCGCATCAGGCTTGCGCTCACGCTCCAGCCCCATCAAGAGGCCGATGCCCAGGCTGATGAGGAAGACCGGTGCCGCCTGCAGTTCCTGGTCGGACAGTTCCATGCCCGCAGACTGTCGTCCTGCTCGGTCTAGGTCAAGGCTGCAGCAAAAGAAAAAGGCGGCGCGGGGCCGCCTCTTTCATCTCTTGCGTTTTGCGCCCTCTTCGAGGACGGCGAAGAAACCGTGGCGAGCGCCCGAGCTTGCAGCGAGCCGTGGAGCCGTACTCAAGTACGGCGAGCACCGGAGATGCGAGATCGGGCCGCGTAGTAGATTTATTCGTATTCCTCAAGCGGCCTGTAGGGCGGCGATACGCTCCTCGATCGGCGGGTGCGTCATGAACAGCTTCTTGGCGCCGCCGACGATGCCGAAAGCGGTGACCTGTTCCGGCAGCGAGGAATGGCCCTGGGCACCGCCCAGGCGCTGCAGGGCAGCCACCATCTTGCGCTTGCCGGCCAGGTGCGCACCGCCGGCGTCGGCGCGGAACTCGCGCTGGCGGCTGAACCAGCAGACGATGATCGAGGCCAGGAAACCGAAGATGATCTCCAGCACGAACACCGTGATCATGTAGCCAAAGCCGGGGCCGCTGCTTTCGCGGTTGCCGGCCAGGGCGCGGTCGATGGCGTAGCCGACCACGCGGGCCAGGAACATGACAAATGTATTCACTACGCCCTGGATCAGGGTCAGGGTGACCATGTCGCCGTTGGCGATGTGGCTGACCTCATGGCCCAGCACGGCCTCGACCTCGTCCTGCTGCATGCTGCGCAGCAGGCCGGTGGAGACGGCAACCAGTGCGTTGTCGCGATTCATGCCGGTGGCGAAGGCATTGGGCTCCGGCGCGTCGTAGACGGCGACCTCGGGCATGCCAATGCCGGCGGCACGCGCCTGGCGCTCCACCGTCTGCAGCAGCCACATTTCAGCCGAATTGCGCGGCTGCGTGATCACCTGGGCGCCGGTGGAACGCTTGGCGACCCACTTGGACATGGCCAGCGAGATGAAGGAGCCGCCGAAGCCGAACAGGGCGCAGAACACCAGCAGAGCGCCCAGATTGAGTCCGTTGGCGGTGAGGTACTTGTTGACGCCGAGCAGGCTGGCCGTGACGGACAGCACTAGCATGACCGCGATATTGGTCAACAAAAACAAGCCGATGCGTTTCATATTCCCCGTGCTTCAGTAAGTGTGGCTAGGAGTTCTCTGTGGCCTTGAGACAGCAAATTCAAGGCCTGGTTCTGTGAATCCGCAGGCCGTCCCCCACCGTTGCGGCGGGGGACGGCCGGCAGACCTTCATCCTGGCTGCATCGAATCCACCCGCTGGAACCCACGCGGCAGGTGGCCACCGCGGCTGGCGCGGGCACCGGCGTAGTTTTCCAGGTCGGAAGGCTTGAGCGTCAGCGTGCGCTTGCCGCAGACCAGCGTCAGCGGTGAACCGGCCGGCAGCACGCAGCTGGCCAGGATACGATCCTCGCCCTTCAGCGCCACCAGCTTGTTGCCTTTGCCCTTGGCCAGTTCCGGCAGTTCCGACAGCGGGAACACCAGCAGGCGGCCCTCCGCCGTGGCCAGCGCGAAACGGTCCTTGGCCGGATCGGCGGTACGGGTCGGCGGCATCAGGGTGCCCTTGTCGCTGACGTTGACCACGGCCTTGCCGGCCTTGAGGCGCGATTCCAGGTCGCCGAGCTTGGCAATGAAGCCATAGCCCTCGTCGCTGCCCAGCACCAGCTTCTCGCTGCCGTCACCCATCAGCAGACCGAGGATGCGTCCGCCGTCCTGCAGGTCCAGGCGCGTGGTCACCGGCTCGCCCTGCGAGCGCGCCGAGGGCAGTTCGCGCGGGTTCAGCGTGTAGCTGCGGCCCTTGTGGTCGAGCAGCACCAGCAGCTGGTTGGTCTTGCCTTGCGCAGCCAGGCTGAACTCGTCGCCGGCCTTGTAGCTGAGCGAGGCCGGGTCGATCTCGTGGCCCTTGCCGGCGCGGATCCAGCCAGCCTTGGAGAGCACCACAGTGATCGGCTCGGCCGGGATGATCTCGGCGGCTTCAAGCGCGGTGGCCGGCGGCCGGGCGTTGATCGGGCAGCGGCGCTCGTCGCCGTACTTCTTGGCGTCTTCCTTCAGTTCCTCGCCGATCAGGGTCTTGAGCTTCTCGTCGTCGCCCAGCAGCTCCTCGAGCCTGGCGCGCTCGGCGGCCAGCTCCTTCTGCTCGCCCTGGATCGCGATCTCCTCGATCTTCTGCAGGTGGCGCAGCTTGAGATCGAGGATGTAGTCCGCCTGGATTTCGGACAAGCCGAAGGCCAGCATGAGCTTGGCCTTGGGATCGTCCGCCGTGCGGATGATGTGGATCACCTCATCGATGTTGAGGTAGGCGATCAGCAAGCCTTCGAGCAGGTGCAGGCGCTCGTTGACCTTGTTGAGGCGGTGGTTGAGGCGCTTCGTCACGGTGGCAAAGCGGTACTCCAGCCACTCGGTCAGGATGTCCTTGAGGTTCTTGACCTTCGGCCGTCCGTCCAGGCCGATCATGTTGAGGTTGACGCGGTAGCTGCGCTCGAGATCCGTGGTCGCGAACAGGTGCGCCATCAGTTGCTCGGCGTCCACGCGATTGGAGCGCGGCACGATCACCAGGCGCGTCGGGTTCTCGTGGTCCGACTCGTCGCGCAGGTCTTCCACCAGCGGCAGCTTCTTGGCGCGCATCTGGTCGGCGATCTGCTCCAGCACCTTGGCCGGCGAGACCTGGTAGGGCAGATGGGTGACGATGATGTTGCCGTCCTCGTCACGCTCCCAGCGGCCGCGCGCACGGATCTGGCCGTTGCCGGTCTGATAGACCTTCATCAGGTCATGCGGCTCGGACACGATCTCGCAGGAGGTCGGGAAATCCGGGCCCGGCACGAACTCGCAGAGCTTCTCGATGTGGGCGTTGGGGTGCTTGAGCAGGTGCAGGCAGGCCTTCACCAGTTCGCGCAGGTTGTGCGGCGGAATATCCGTGGCCATGCCCACCGCGATGCCCGTGGTGCCGTTGACCATGATGTTGGGCAGGCGCGCCGGCAGCAGGCGCGGCTCGTCCAGGGTGCCGTCGAAGTTCGGCGCCCATTCCACGGTGCCCTGCCCCAGCTCGCCCAGCAGCGTGGCGGCGTAGGGCGTCAGGCGCGATTCGGTGTAACGCATCGCGGCGAAGGACTTGGGATCATCCGGCGAGCCCCAGTTGCCCTGTCCGTCCACCAGCGGGTAGCGGTAGTTGAAGGGCTGCGCCATCGTCACCATCGCCTCGTAGCAGGCGGAGTCGCCGTGAGGGTGGAACTTGCCGATGACGTCGCCCACGGTGCGGGCGGACTTCTTGTGCTTCTGGCCGGCCGACAGGCCCAGCTCGCTCATCGCATAGATGATGCGGCGCTGCACCGGCTTCAGGCCGTCGGCGATGTTCGGCAGCGCTCGGTCGAGCACCACGTACATCGAGTAATCGAGGTAGGCCTTTTCCGCGAAGACGCGCAGCGGCAGGCGTTCGGTTTCGATAATGTTGGTCATGAGACTTGAAGATTATGCAGTCCGCAAATAAACGTGAATGAATGCAAGTACCCCAGCGATACAGGGTTCTTGTTCGGCTTTTTATTCGCGTTCATTTGCGTTCATTTGCGGGCCGATGGGTTTCAAACTTCGGCGCGGTTGCCTTCGCGCTCCAGCCAGTCCTTGCGGTCGCCGGCGCGCTTCTTGGCCAGCAGCATGTCGAGGATCTGGTCGGCAGGCGTTTCGTCGAGCGTCAGCTGCACCAGGCGGCGCGTGTCGGGCGACATCGTGGTCTCGCGCAGCTGCAGCGGGTTCATCTCGCCCAGGCCCTTGAAGCGGGTTACCTGCAGCTTGGAGCGGTTGCCCTCGGCACTGAGGCGGTCGAGCACGCCCTGCTTCTCGGCCTCGTCCAGCGCGTAGAACACCTGCTTGCCCGCGTCGATGCGGAACAGCGGCGGCATGGCGATGAAGATGTGGCCAGCTTCCACCAGCGGGCGGTAGTGCTTGAGGAACAGCGCGCACAGCAGCGTGGCGATGTGCAGGCCGTCGGAGTCGGCGTCGGCCAGCACGCAGACCTTGCCGTAGCGCAGGCCGCTGATGTCGGTGGCACCGGGGTCCACGCCGATGGCGACGCTGATGTTGTGGATTTCGTCGGAGCCCAGGGCTTCGTTCGCGTCCACTTCCCAGGTGTTCAGGATCTTGCCGCGCAGCGGCATGATGGCCTGGAAGTCGCGATCGCGCGCCTGCTTGGCGGAACCGCCGGCGGAGTCGCCTTCGACCAGGAACAGCTCGGTGCGGCCCAGGTCGCTCTGCACGCAGTCGGCCAGCTTCCCGGGCAGCGCCGGACCGCTGGTGATCTTCTTGCGCACCACCTGCTTGGACAGCTTCAGGCGCGCATTGGCGTTGGCGATGACCAGCTGCGCGATCTGCTCGCCCTGCTCGGGATGCTGGTTCAGCCACAGGCTGAAGGAGTCATGCACCACGCCGGAAACGAAGGCCGCAGTCTCGCGCGAGGACAGGCGTTCCTTGGTCTGGCCGGCGAACTGCGCGTCCTGCATCTTCACGCTGAGTACATAGGCGCAGCCCTGCCAGACGTCTTCCGGCGTCAGCTTGAGGCCGCGCGGCAGCAGGTTGCGGAACTCGCAGAACTCGCGCATCGCCTCGGTCAGGCCGGTGCGCAGGCCGTTGACGTGCGTGCCGCCCTGGGCGGTGGGGATCAGGTTGACGTAGCTCTCGGCCACCGGCTCCAGTCGGCTGCCTTCCTGGTTGAGCCAGACCAGCGCCCATTCGACTTCTTCGCGGGCGGCCTTGAACTGCCCGACGAAGGGCTCCGCCGGCAACGCCTCGGCACCCTGCAGGGCGTCCTTGAGGTAATCCGTCAGGCCGTTCTCGTACTGCCAGACCAGCTTTTCCTTGTTGATCTGGTCGTCGAGCGTGACCTTGAGGTTTGGGCACAGCACGGCCTTGGCGCGCAGCACCTGCTTGAGGCGCGGTAGGGAGAACTTGGGGCTGTCGAAGTATTTGGGGTCGGCCCAGAAGCGCACGGCGGTACCGGTGCGGTTCTTGGCCACGGCACCGACTTCCTTGAGCGGCTTGCTGAGCACGCCATCCTTGAACTCGATGTCGTATTCCTTGCCGCCCTGGCAGACGCGCACTTCCAGTTTGTTGGAGAGCGCGTTGACCACGCTGACACCCACGCCGTGCAAACCGCCCGAGAACTGGTACTGCTGGTTGGAAAACTTGGCGCCGGAGTGCAGCTTGGTCAGGATCAGTTCCACGCCGGTGACCTTATGTACCGGGTGGACACCCACCGGCATGCCGCGACCGTCGTCGGACACCTCCAGCGAGCCATCCTCGTAGACCGTGACCGCGATGCTGCGGCAGTGTCCGGCCAAGGCTTCGTCGACGGCATTGTCGATGACTTCCTGGGCCAGGTGGTTCGGGCGGGTGGTATCGGTATACATGCCCGGGCGCTTGCGCACGGGGTCGAGGCCCTCTAGGACCTCGATGGCTTCTGCGGAGTATTCTTTGGCAGCCATGTCTGAAGGGAATCTGGGAAGCGGCGGAAGCTAACGGATGCCTGCCGGGGATTCAACCTCGCTACAATACCGGCCTGATAACTCAATACTTTAGGTACATGGCCAAGCCCCCTGCCCCGCAGCCCGAAACCCCCGCCGATCCCGTTAGCCAGTTCGAGGACGCGATGCGGGAGCTGGAGGAGATCGTCCAGCGCATGGAGCGCGGCGACCTGCGCCTGGAGGAATCCCTGCAGCTGTTCGAGCGCGGCATGAGCCTGAGCAAGTCCTGCCGCGGCTCGCTGGACAGCGCCGAGCTGCGCGTGCGCAAGCTGCTGGCGCCGGACCCGGACGCCGACGCGTGAACGGTGATTCCTTTGCGGCCCGGGTCCCGGCCTACCAGGAGCGCCTGCAGCTCAGCCTGGACCGCTGGTTGCCGCTGGACACCCAATACCCTGCCCGCCTGCACGCTGCCATGCGCTACGCCAGCGACGGCGGCAAGCGCCTGCGCCCCCTGCTGGTCTATGCCGCCGGCGAGGTCCTGGGCCTGCCGCCCGCCGCCCTGGATGCACCGGCCTGCGCGGTGGAACTGATCCATGCCTACTCCCTGGTCCACGACGACCTGCCGGCGATGGACGACGACGACCTGCGCCGCGGCCGCCCCACCGTGCACAAGGCTTACGACGAGGCCACCGCGGTCCTGGTCGGCGACGGTCTGCAGGCCCAGGCCTTCTTCCTGCTGGCGCAGGACCACGGCTCCGGCCTGGACCCGCTGCAGCGCCTGAAGATGATCGAGGTGCTGGGCGACGCCGCCGGCAGCCGCGGCATGGTCGGCGGCCAGGCCGTGGACCTGGAATCCGAGGGCAAGCGCCTGAGCCTGCCCGAGCTGGAAGCCCTGCACATCCACAAGACCGGCGCCATGATCCGCGCCTGCCTGCTGATGGCCTGCTACGCCAAGTCGCCGCTGGACAGCATCCACCTGGAGGCCCTGGACCGCTACGGCAAGTGCATCGGCCTGGCCTTCCAGATCCAGGACGACATCCTCGACATTGAGGGCAATGCCGCCACCCTGGGCAAGACCGCCGGCAAGGACGAGGCGGCCCACAAATCCACCTACCCCGCCGTCATGGGCCTGCCAGCCGCCCGCGAGCGCGCGCAGGAACTGTTCGACACGGCCCGTGCCGCCGTCGGCGTCTTCGGCCCCCAGGCCGAGCCGCTGATTTGGCTGGCCAATCACATCCAGGGGCGCGACCGTTGAACGGCGGGTCAGCGGACAACACCGCCGACACCCGACTGCAGGACTTCTTCCGCCCCGGCTACGAGGCGGCGGACGTCGCGGCCCTGCAGCCGCTGCTGCAGTCCCGCGATGCGCTGGCGGCGCTGATGACCGTATTCCACGGCACCGAGAGTGCCGTGGTGATCCGCCTGCTGATCCTGCGCGAGGTCGCCGCCCGTGGCGACCAGCCGCACTGGCAGCCCAACGAGCTGCGCGAGCGCTTCGCCTACCTGGACCCCGCCAAGCTGGAGAACGTGCTGCAGCGCCTGCGCGAGAATTCGCTGCTGCAGTGGGAAAGCGAACTCGCCGTCTACCAGCTCAGCCCCCTGGGCCGCATGGTGGTCACCGCCCTGTCGACGCTGCTCAAGTTCGACGACCAGGGCGAGGAGCTGGGCTACATCGCCGGCCAGATCGCCGCCGGCAGCGCCATCGGCAAGGTCGACGCCGAGGTACTGCAGCACCTGCTGTCGCGCCTCAATGAGCTGCACGGCGAGCTGGAACAGGCCGTGCTGTCGCGCTCCGAGCGCCGCATCCGCGCCGCCGAAGGCCGCCTGGAGCGCGTCTGGGAGTGGATCGAGAAGAGCATCGGCGTGATCGACAGCGTCAAGGAATACCTCGACGACCCCGACGTGCAGGACGTCGCCTACCGCATCGCCCGCGTGCAGAGCACTCTGCTGTCGATGAGCAGCGTGTTCCAGCGCGAGCTGAACAAGCTGGAGAGCCAGCGCGTCCACCTGGGCACCAGCGGCCTGTCCAGCGCCGACCTCAGCGCCTGGCTGCGCAGCCGCAGCGTCGCCGAACTGGGCCTGCTCGCCGACGAGGCCGTCAGCGTGCTGCCGCGCCATGCCTTCCTGCTGGGCGACCTGCTGCTGGACGTGGCCGAGTATGAACTGATCGACAAGGTCCGCCCCGAGCGCCTGGACACGCCGCTGCCGCCGGCAGTGGAGAACGCCGAGGCCCCCGATCTGCCCAACGAGGAGCAGGCCCCGCAGCTGCTGGAGTGGCTCGCCGAACTGGGCGAACTGCCCGAGGCGATGGACGTGGAGCAGTGCGTGCCGCACCGCGACTTCGAGCACTCCTCCTACCGCTACTCCCTGCTGTCGCTGCTCGGCGATCCCGAATCGGCGACGCTGACCGGCCCCACCGCCGATCTCGCGCGCCTGCCGCGGCGCTGGCAGATCGCCGAAGGCGAGCTGACCACGGTCAACCGCGCCGGCGTCGGGCGCATCAGCGCCGGCCGCGTAGAACCCACCTGAAAGAACAAAGCTGAATGGACAAGGACATCGCCATCCTGATCGCGCGGCTGTCGGCCAAGCAGGTGCTGCCGCGCAGCGACGCGCTGGTGCGCCGGGCCATCACCGACGCGTCTTTCCACGAACTGCTGCAGGCCCGGCTCGCCGAATGCGGCCTGGAGTTCCACGACAACCCCTATGCCGACCACGTCGCTCTGCGCCTGAAGCGCGAGTTCGAATCGCCGGTGATGGGCGGCGAGAGCAGTTGGCTGTCCAACAACCTCGGCCTGCCGCGCGACGCCATCGCCCTGCTGGTGGTGCTGTGGGCGCTGCTGATCCTGCCCAAGCGCCAGCGCCAGATCGAGCGCAAGCAGAAGGAACAGCCGGCCGACCAGAGCGAGATGTTCGCCCAGGAGAAGCCCATTCCCGATGCCGCGTCGGTGGGGGTCAGCATCGCCACCGCCGCGCTGTACTCCGACTTCGCCGACCGCCTCGGCGGTCGCACCAAATTGCAGGCCAACCTGGGCACGCTCAAGCGCCTGGGCTTCGTCGAGGAGACGCGCAAGGGCGAGCTGGTCGAAGGACCGCTGCTCGACGTGGTGCTCGACTATAACCGCATGGCCGGCCGTATCCTCGACGGCGCGCTGACCGACCTGCTGGCCCAGGCCAGCCCGCCCGCACCGGAAGCCTCCTGATGTTCCGCTTCGAAAAGATCGAAGTCCTGCACTGGGACTACTGGCGCCGCTTCAGCCTGCCGCTGGAGAGCGCCATCGTCACCGTCGTGGGCCCCAACGGCTCCGGCAAGACCACGCTGCTCGACGCCTTCCGCACGCTGCTGGCCATCGAATGCGCCAGCGGCCGTGACTACAAGCGCTACGTGCGCCGTGCCGACCAGCCCTATGCCTGGCTGCGCGCCGTGGTGCAGAACCCGCGCCGGCCCTCGGGCCAGCAGGCCTTCTTCCCGATCAAGGACCCGCTGGTCACCCTGCTCTGCCGCATCCGCAAGAAGGGCGGCGACTGGGAGCGCCAGTACGGCATCGCCCCGGGCGACGTCAGCATCGAGCAGGCCGAGCAGAATCCCGACGTGCGCTGGGTCGGCCTGCGCCAGTACGAATCCGACCTGGAACACGCCGGCCTGACGCGCGCCATCCGCCGCGTGCTGGCGCTGGAACAGGGCGACACCGACAAGCTCTGCGAGTACAGCCCGCGCCAGCTGCTGTCGCTGGTGTTCAACGTCTTCGGCGACCAGGAGGTGCTGGACAACTACGCCCGCGCGCAGGACGACCAGAAGCTGGCGCAGAAGGAACTGGACGAAACCGAGACGCGCCGCGCCGAGTTGGGCCTGCACCTGCAGGAGCAGGAGGCCAAGGTCAACTCCTTCCGCCAGTGGATGAACCTGACGCGCGAGGCCGAGGCCGTGCAGGCCGAATGGCTGCCGCGCGTGCGCATCGCCGAGACCTACGCCGCCATCAAGGGCAGCCGCAACCAGCTGGCCGGCCTGCGCCAGGAACATGCGCAGCAGGCCCACGAACTGGCCGCAGGCGAAGGCCGCGTGGGAGAGCTGCAGCAGCGCGCCGACGCCGCCGAGCAGCGCAAGACCAGCCTGCAATCGCATCTCACCGATGCCGGCCAGGCCCTGCAGCGCGCCAACCGCGCGCTGGCCGGCACCGAGGCCCTGCTGGGCGAGCGCCGTCGCCTGGAAGAGCGGGCCGCGCAGCAGAACGAAGGCTTCGACGCCGCCGCGCTGAGCCAGGAGCAGGAGACCCTGCGCGAAGAGCATGGCCGCTTGAAGCTGGACCGCAGCGAGCTGCGTGCCGCCCTGCCGGAATTGGAATCGCGCATCAGCGCCCTGCAGTCCGGCCGCGCGCCGACGCCGGACGACGTCACCCGCTTCCGCCGCGCCCTGGACGAGGCCGGCATCGGCCACCAGACCCTGGGCGAGATCGTGCAGATCCGCGACGAGGCCTGGCATGCCGCCGTGGAGGCCGTGCTCAAGCCCTACCGCCACGTGATCCTGCTGACGCAGGCCGGCGACGCCGCGCGCGCCTGGTCGCTGGGCGAAAAGCTGCGCTACCGCCACTTCGTGGTGCCCGAGCGCGCGCCGGCGCCGGCGCCGCGCGCCGGCTCGCTGGCCGAATGCGTGCGCTTCCTGGCGCCGATCCCGGGCTGGCTGGGCCAGTTGCTCAACGACATCCGCCGCGTGGCCGACGCCCGCGAGGGCGCCGACCTGGCCCGCAACCAGTCCTGGATCACCCCGGCCGGTTACCACGGCGAGCGCCGCGGCGCCCGCGACATCGGCGTCAACGACTTCCACTTCGGCGCCCGCGCGCTGGACCAGGCGCGCGAGCAGCTGGAGCAGCAGCAGCGACGCCTGAACCGCATCGCCGAGCGCGAGGCCGAGTTGACGGCGCGCCTCAGCGCGATCCAGGCCTTGCTGTCCGGCTCGCGCGCCACGCAGGACCTGTCCGACCGCGCCGCAGAGTTCGCCGCGGCGGAGGGACGCCTGGAGGAACAGCGCCAGGCCGTCACCGCGCAGCAGGAGCGCTTCAACTCGCTGCGCGAGGAAGAACAGGGCCTGGCCGAGCAACTGGCCCAGCTGCATGCCGACAGCCGCGCCGCCGACGCACGCCTGCGGCAGTTGCGGCAGCAGGTGCCGATGCTGGCGCAGCGCCTGCACGAGGACCGCGAGGAGCAGGCCCGGCGCATCGCCAGCCTGCGCCAGGACTGGCGGCGCCGTCCGCAGTGGCGCAGCAGCACCGCCCGTGCCGAGGCCCGTGCCAGGTTCGGGTCGGTGGGCGAAGCCGAGCGCGAGGTCGAGCGCCTGCACCGCCAGCTCTCGGAGGGCACCTTCGAGCGCGATGCGCAGGTGGTGGCGGTACGCGACAAGCTGCACACCGATCACAGCCTGCTGGAGCGCACGATCCAGGATCGCGGCGTACACCTGGACCGCGCCCGCCGCCTCACCGATGACGCCCGTGGCGCCTACATCAACAAGCTGCGCGCCACGCTGCGGCGCTACGCGCAGAACGTGCAGCAGCTCGGCGGGGTCGCCGGCATCGTGGTCGAGATGCAGCAGCCGGACATCCGCAACGACGACCTGTCGCTGGCCCAGGCCGGGCTGGAAGTGCGTTTCGACTTCGACCAGAAGGGCCTGATCGGCCTCAACGATGGCGAGGCCTCCGGCGGCCAGCAGGTGATGAAGTCGATGATCCTGCTGGTGGGCCTGATGATGGATGAAGGCAGCGCCGGAGGCTTCGTGTTCATCGACGAGCCCTTCGCCCACCTGGACATCTTCAACATCGACAAGGTTGGTGCCTTCCTGGCCTCCACCCGCGCGCAGTACATCCTGACCGCGCCGGTCTCGCACAACGTCAACGTGTTCAAGCCCTCCGGCCTGACCCTGGTGACGCAGAAGCGCAAGCCCGGCGAGCGCTGGGCACCGCCGGTGGCGGTGCTGACCCGGCAGCCCCCGGCATGACGGCGCGCCGGAGGGTCACGGGCCGGTCGGCCAATCACAGGGCCGGTCCAGGGCGCTAGCCTGAAATCCAATGATTTGCTGCAATGCAACATAAAACGCATAATTGCACCGCGATTGCACCAATGCGGCGCACACAGGGTTCATAATTCCGACATGGTCGAAATTCCCGGGTATACCTTGCTGGGCCGCGTGAACACGCCGGCCGAGCTGCGTCGCCTGCCGCTCTCCGAGCTGCCTCACCTGGCAGTGGAGATGCGGCGCTATCTCATTGAAACCCTTGGGCGCATCGGTGGCCATTTCGCCGCCAACCTGGGCACGGTCGAACTGACACTGGCCTTGCACTACGCCTTCGAGACGCCGCGCGACCGCCTGGTCTGGGACGTGGGCCACCAGGCCTACCCCCACAAGATGCTCACCGGCCGCCGCGCGCGCCTGGAGACCATCCGCCGCCTCAACGGCCTGATGCCGTTCTGCCATCGCGATGAAAGCGAGTACGACACCTTCGGGGTAGGCCACTCCTCCACCTCGATCTCCGCCGCCGCCGGCATGGCCGCTGCGGCGCGCATCAAGGGCGAGAAGCGCCGCGCGGTCGCCATCATTGGCGACGGCGGCATGACCGGCGGCATGGCCTTCGAGGCCATGAACCACGCCGGCCATATCGGCCTGGACATGATCGTGGTCTACAACGACAACGACATGTCGATCTCCGAGAACGTCGGCGCTTTGCGCAACCACTCGGCGCGCCTGGTGAAGAAGCTGGGGCTCAACACCCCCCCGCGCCTCACGGCGGACGAAGAACACAACGAAGCGCACCTGGAGAATCCCGGCGCGCTGTTCGAGACCCTGGGCTTCACCTATCACGGCCCCATCGACGGCCATGACCTGGACGCCCTGCTGGCTGCCTTCGAACGCCTGAAGGACGCCAAGGGCCCGCAGCTGCTGCACGTGCTCACGGTCAAGGGCAAGGGCTTCGACCCGGCCGAGGCCGACCCCATCAAGTACCACGGCGTCACCCAGTTCGACCCCGTGACCGGTGCCTTCCCGTCCAAGAAGCCCGGCGGCAAGCCCGCCTACACCCAGGTTTTCGGCGACTGGCTCTGCCAGGCCGCCGAGCGCGATCCCAAGGTGGTGGGCATCACTCCGGCCATGCGCGAGGGCTCCGGCCTGGTGGAATTCTCCAAGCGCTTCCCGGCGCGCTACTTCGACGCCGGCATCGCCGAGCAGCATGCCGTGACACTGGCCGCCGGCCTGGCCTGCGAGGGCCTCAAGCCGGTCTGCGCCATCTACTCCACGTTCCTGCAGCGCGGCTACGACCAGCTGATCCACGACGTGGCGATCCAGAACCTGCCGGTGGTTTTCGCGGTGGATCGCGGCGGCCTGGTGGGCGCCGACGGTGCCACCCATCACGGCGCCTTCGACCTGTCCTACCTGCGCTGCATCCCCAACATGGTGGTGATGGCGCCTTCCGACGAGAACGAGTGCCGGCGCATGCTGGCCACCGGCCTGTCGCTGAGCCAGCCGTCCGCGGTGCGCTACCCCCGCGGCAACGGCCTGGGCGTGGAGATCGACGAGGAAGCCCGCCCGCTGACGCTGGGCAAGGGCCGCATCGTGCGCGAGGCCATCGGCCGCCGCCGCCCACGCGTGGCGATCCTGGCCTTCGGCGCGATGGTGCAGCCGGCCCTGGAGGCCGCCGACATCCTCGACGCCGTGGTCGCCGACATGCGTTTCGTGAAGCCCTTGGATGTCGAGCTGGTGCTGCAGCTGGCCCAGGAGAACGACCTGCTGGTGACCCTGGAAGACAACAGCCGGGTCGGCGGCGCCGGTAGCGGCGTCAATGAACTGCTGGCCCAGCACCACCAACTGGTGCCAGTGCTGAACCTCGGCCTGCCCGATCACTTCATCGAGCACGGCACCCGCGAGGAACTGATGACGCAGATCGGGCTTGACGGCCCGGGCATCCTGCGCAGCATCCAGAAGCGCCTGCGCAGCAAGGACCTGGACGAACCGCTGGTCAAGCGGAACCAGGCCTGAACCTGCACTGACCCGCCCTGCACGGGCCGGGCCTGCGAATTTCCTGCTTCTTCGCCTGTCTCACCGAGGCAGGATGAGCCGCGGCCGCGGGCCTGGCCCCCTGTGACCAGGGCCTGTCAACGCCATGGACGTCGCGGTGACGTCCATGGCGTTGACAGCGCCCAAGCCAAGGAGGGCTTGAGCCATGTCGAATGAGGGCTACCACGAGCCGGTCGGCGAGCTGACCGCGGCAACCCGCGATTATCACCGCGCCATCGTCTCCCTGATGGAGGAACTGGAGGCGGTCGACTGGTACAACCAGCGCATCGACGCCTGCAGGGACGACGAGCTGAAGCAAATCCTGGTCCACAACCGTGACGAGGAGAAGGAGCATGCCGCCATGGTGCTCGAATGGCTGCGGCGCAAGGACGCCAAGTTCGCCGAGGAGCTGAAGCAGCGGCTGTTCAGGGACGGGCCGATCACCCACCACGAGGACTGACGTCGCGCGGCAGTCCTGACACCCGTCAAATTTCCCATTTCGCGGCGAGCCGGTCCGGGGCAGGATAGCCGTGCCCTGGCCCGGACGACCGCTGGAACGGCTGGTCTTGGGCTCTCATCCTCCGCCATGGGGAGCGGTGCGTACGGGCTGCTATAAGCAAACCGTCGAAACCGTCCCGACGGGGGCCTGAACCATGATGCTGCAAAGCCTCGAAAACCCGACCGCGCCTCGCGTCCACCCAATGATCGCCATGACCAGCGTGCAGAGTTTCGCGCCGATGTCCGACGAGCGTTCCACGGTCCTGATCCTGGGATCGATGCCGGGTGCCGCCTCGCTGCAGGCCGAGCAGTACTACGCCCACCCCCGCAACCAGTTCTGGTGGCTGATGGGCGAACTGGTGGGCGCCGGGGCTGACCTGCCATACGAGCAACGCATGGCCGCCCTGCGCCAGAGCGGCATCGCCCTATGGGACGTGCTGGCACGCTGCGAGCGGCCCGGCAGCCTGGACTCCAGCATCGTCGAGGATTCGATCGTCGCCAACGATTTCTCACTGTTCTACCGCCGCCATCCGCGCATCTGGCGCGTGTTTTTCAACGGCAGCAAGGCCCAGAGCAGCTACCAGCGCTACGTGCAGCCGCTACTGGCCGGCGCCGACGCCCACATCGAGTACCAACGCCTGCCCTCCACCAGCCCGGCACATGCCAGCCGGCCGGCGGCCGACAAGCTCACTGCCTGGCAGGCCATCGTCGGGCGTTGAGGCACGAATAAATCGGCTGCGCCGCCCGATCCTGCAATCTCGGACCGCTCGCTACGGCTTTTCGCGCCTGACGGGAATTAGAAGCCGAGGTTCATGCCCGGCGGCAGCTGCATGCCGGCGGTAACCTTGGCCATCTTCTGGCGGCTGACCTCTTCCACCTTCTGCGAGGCATCGTTGATCGCCGCGGCGATCAGGTCTTCGAGGAATTCCTTGTCCTCCTGCAGCGCGGCCGGGTTTATCTCGACCTTGCGAGCCTGGTACTTGCCGGTCAGCGTGACCTTGACCATGCCGGCGCCGGACTCACCGGTCACCTCCATCTTGGCGATCTCGTCCTGGGCGCGCTTGAGGTTTTCCTGCATCTGCTGCGCCTGGCGCATCATCTGGCCGATGTTGCCTTTCATGGGAATCTCCTGAAGTTCGTTTAAGAATCGAGCGGCTGCACGGAGCCGGGGCGCACGGTGGCGCCGAACATGTCCTTGAATGCGCGCACCACCGGGTCAGCGTCGATCGCCGCCTCGGCATTGCGCTGGCGATCGGTGGCGCGCTGCTTGTCCAGCTCCACCGGGGTGTCCGCCACCGGCGCGGTGGCGATCTCGATCTGCAGTCGGATGGGCTCGCCCAACTGTGCCGACAGCGCCTGCTCGATGGCCGTGCGGCGGCTCTCCTGCAGCAAGTGCTTGAGGCGCGAGTCCAGCGTCAGGCTGACCGTGCTGCCCTCGCGGCCGCTCCAGACGCAGTTGCGCGCCAGCGGCTTGGTGAAGCCATCCAGCCCCAGGGCCTCCACGCGCTCGTCCCAGGCCGCATCCGGCCGCAGCAGGATCGAGGGCGGCGGCGAGCGGGCCGGTGCCGCGGCAACGGCGGCAGGCGCCATGGACGGCGCCGCGGTGGGAGCAGCGGGAGCAGCAGAAGCCGCCCGTCCACCGCCCGCAGCCGCCGGCGCGCTACGGGCCTGCGGCGTGCTGCCGGCGCTCTGCGCCGGGGCCGAGCCCGGGCGGAAGGCCAGCATGCGCAGCAAGGTCATCTCGAAGCCCATGCGCGGATCCGGCGCCCAGGGCATGTCGCGGCGGCCCAGCACGGCGATCTGGTAGTAGAGCTGCACGTCCTCACGGCCAAGGCGGTCCTTCAGCTCCACCAGGGCCGCATCGTCGTCCTCGGCGCGGGCATTGGGCAGCAGCTGCAGCACGGCGATGCGCTGCAGGTGGCCGGCCAGGTCGTTGAGCAGCGCGCCGTAGTCCGGCGCCTGTTCCTCCAGCCGCTGGATGCAGGCCAGCAGCGCGTCGGGATCGCCGCCGGCCAGGGCCGCCAGGATCTCGAACAGGGTCTGCCGGCCGGTGGTGCCGAGCATCTCCTCCACGCCCTCGCGCTTCAGGCCCTGGCCGCCGGAGAAGGCAATGGCCTGGTCCACCAGCGACAGCCCGTCACGCATCGAGCCATCGGCGGAACGCGCGATTTCGGTCAGCGCAGCGATCTCGTAGGCCACCGCTTCATCATCCAGCACCTTGGCCAGCTGGTCGCGGATCACCGACACCGGCAGGCGCTTGAGGTTGAACTGCAGGCAGCGCGACAGCACCGTCACCAGCAGCTTTTGCGGGTCGGTGGTCGCCAGGATGAACTTCACATGCGGCGGCGGCTCCTCCAGCGTCTTCAGCAGCGCGTTGAAGGCGCTCTTGGACAGCATGTGGACTTCGTCGATCAGGTAGACCTTGTAGCGGCCGCGCGCCGGCGCGTACTGCGCGTTCTCGATCACCTGGCGCACATCGTCGACGCCTGTGTTGGAGGCCGCGTCGATCTCCAGCAGGTCCACGCAGCGGCCCTCGTCCACCTCACGACAGGCCGAGCAGACATTGCAGGGATCGGCGCTGACGCCGGTATCGCAGTTCAGGCACTTGGCGATGATGCGCGCCAGCGTGGTCTTGCCGACGCCGCGCGTACCGGTCAGCAGGATCGCCGGGTGCAGCTTGTCACCATCCAGCGCATGCGACAGCGCCTTGACGACATGCCCCTGCCCCATCACGTCCTCGAATTTCCGCGGACGGTACTTACGGGCCAGCGCGAGATAGCTCATGGGTGGCAGGAGAAATGGGTGAACCGCGATTGTCGCGGATTGGACCGGGTCAGGCCAGTCTGGAAATTCACCCGGGATGAAGGACTTGAAGCTTCGTCAGGCGTAGCGAGCGACGGCAGGTTGCGTGCCGCCGGAACGGAGGCGTTTGGCACAGGGCGGGGCTGACTGAATGTCAGGCCCGCTTAGACAAACGCGGAGCGTACATCAGTACGCGAGGATCGCGAGCACCGGCAGCGCGCAAGATGCCCAGCGCAGTAGCCTGGCGGAGTTTCAAGAGGGTGGCGGCCCGTACCAGCTGACTCCGGCACCCAGCGACACCGCTGCCGTTGCTCCCTTCCGGGCCTGGCGGGGTTCACGGCTTGCCGTCGCGGAGGGCCGGCACGGGCCACCATAGACAGGTTTCGTGCCGGGGTCCGGCGCGAGGGACGCGAATTCTGCCTGAATCGGCCGCCTGCGGCTACCGGCCGGCCCGCAGCGCCGCCTGCTCGACCAGGGTCAGGGCCACTTTGTTGCGCAGGTAGACCGGCAGCAGCAGGTCGCCGGAGATGGCCTGCCCGGCCTGGAACTGCGGCAGGGCCAGCCGCAGGATGTCCTCGGCATGCGGCAGGGCGTCGGCCACCACGCGGGACGGCGTCACGCCAAAGGCCGCCGGCAACACCTCGGGGTAGGCGCCCCAGCCGGTGCCCGCCGCCGTCCAGTCCCCGGCGGGCACGGCGGGCACCTCGGCGGGAGCGCAGACGCCCTCTTCGCGCAGGGCGCGCGGCCGCCCGTCGCCCGCGGCCACGTAGGCGCCCCAATAGACCTCGTTCATGCGCGCGTCGATCGCCGCCAGCACCTGCGTCGCGCCGCCACGGATCGCGCGCAGCGCCATCGCCGGCAGCGAGGACACGCCGACCACCGGCCGGTCCAGCGCCAGCGACAACCCCTTGACGAAACCGACGCCGATGCGCACCCCGGCAAAGCTGCCGGGCCCGATGCCGCAGGCGATGCCGTCGAGCTGTGAGAATGCCAGGCCGGCACCGGCCATCAGCTCCTGCACCATCGGCATCATGCGCTCGGTGTGGCTGCGGCCGGCGGTCTCGAAACGCTCCTCGATACGCCCGTCCACGGACAGGGCGACGGAGCAGGCTTCGGTGGCGGTATCCAGGGCGAGAATCTTCATGGCGATATTGTAGGAGCGGCTGTCAGCCGCAAGCGACGTTTGCCTGAAGGATGGGCAATCGCGGCAACGGCTGCTCCTACGCGATGGCCTCCATCCAGTCCCGCACCTCACCCAGATCGGTCAGCACCGGCATGCGCGGCAGGCTCTCCAGCACCTGCCGTCCATAGCCCTTGCTGCGCAGGCGCGGGTCGCAGAGCATCAGCAGCCCCCGATCCTCTGCATCGCGAATCAGGCGGCCGGCGCCCTGCCGCAGCATGACGATGGCCTCGGGCAACTGCAGGTCGAAGAAGGGCTTGCCGCCGCCACGGCGGATGGCGTCGAGCTTGGCCTCGTACACGGGGTCGCCCGGCGCGGTAAAGGGCAGCTTGTCGATGACCACCACGCGCAGGGCCTGGCCTTTCACGTCCACGCCTTCCCAGAAACTGCTGGTGCCTACCAGCACGGCGTTGCCATCCTGCGTGAAGGCGTCGAGCAGCGCCGAGCGGCTGTCTTCCCCCTGCACGAAGATCTGCATCTGCAGGCGCGTGCGCAGGCCGGCGGCGATGCGCTTGAGCGCGCGGTGGCTGGTGCAGAGCACGAACACGCCGCCGCGGCTGGCGTCGATCACCGGCAGCACGGCATTGACCACCGCCTCCGGATACTCGGGATGGTTGGGCTCGGGCAGGCCGCGCGGCAGGTACAGGCGCGCCTGGCTCTCGAAATCGAAGGGGCTTTCCAGTTGCAGCGTGCGCGCCTGGTCCAGGCCCAGCTCGCGGGTGAAGTGGCCGAAGCCGTCGCTGGTGGCCAGGGTCGCGGAGGTCAGCACCCAGGCGCCGGGGTACGTCTCCAGCATGCGGCGGAAGCCGTCGGCCACCAGGATCGGCGTGGCATGCAGGCTGCCACCGCGCATGGCCGGCTCGGCCCAGCGGACCTGCTCCGGATCGACGCCGGAGATGATGTGGCTGTAGCGGCGCAGCGCATCGTCCGCGCGCGTCACGCAGGCGGCGAGCTCGGCGTTGCGCTCCTCGAAGGGCTTCACCGCCTCGAACAGTGCCTGCAGGGCATCGCCGGCCGTGGCGCAGAGATCGCGCGTCATCGGGCGCGACAGGAACTCCTGCAGCGTCACCCTGCCCTGCGGGCCGGCAAAGGCATTCTCGAAGCGCAGGGTGGCGGCGGCCAGCGTCTCGGCGGCCTCGCGCAGCTGCGGCATGTCGCCGAGGTTGTCGGCCTCGGTCTGCGTGTCCTTGGCCAGGTCCTGCAGCTGGCGCGTGGACAGGCGCTGGCCAAAGAACTGCGCGGCGAGCTCCGGCAACTGGTGCGCCTCGTCCACGATCACGGCGTCGGTGCCGGCCAGGATCTGGCCGAAGCCCTCCTCCTTGAGCACGAAGTCGGCGAACAGCAGGTGGTGGTTGATCACCACCACGTCGGCCGCCTGCGCATTGCGCCGCGCCCGGGCGACGTGGCACTGGTCGAAGTCCGGGCAACGGCTGCCCAGGCAGTTGTCGGCGGTCGAGGTGATCTGGCGTACCAGCACCTCCTCCCCTTCCAGGCTGCCCAGCTCGGAGATCTCGCCGGTCTGCGTGCGCCGCGCCCAGTCCTCCACCTCCCGCAGGCGCAGATAGAGGAACTTCAGCGCCGGCACCAGGCGCGCGCGCTTCATGCGGTACAGGCAGAGATAGTTGCCGCGGCCCTTGAGCAGCGCCACGCGCGAGGGGATGCCCAGGGCATCGCGCACACGCGGCAGGTCGCGGTGGAACAGCTGGTCCTGCAGGGTCTTGGTACCGGTGGAGATCGCCACGCGGCGGCCGGACATGAGGGCCGGCACGAGATAGGCGTAGGTCTTGCCGGTGCCGGTACCGGCCTCCACCACCAACGCTTCATCGTGCCGCAGCGCCTGCTCCACGGCATCCGCCATCTCCTGCTGCGGCAGGCGCGGCGTGAACTGCGGGATGCTGGCCGCCAGCGGTCCGTCCGCGCCCAGCAGCGCGGCGGCGGAATCGTCCATCGGTTGCGCGGAGCCTATGGCGCCGCGCCCGCGACCGCGGCCTGCAGCGCCGCCACGCGGTCCTGCGCGGCCTGCGCACCGCTGGCGTCACCCCGTGCGGCACGAGCCGCGCGGATGGTCTTCCAGTTCTCCAGTTCGGCATAGACGTTGCCGCGCGCCAGGCTGTTGGATTTCTGCGCCACGCTCTCGGCCTGGTCGTAATTCTTCTGGTCCAGGTAGGCCTGCGCCATGGCGGACCAGACGAAGTAGTTGCGCGGCTCGATGCGCAGCGCACGCTCCAGCGAGGCCTGCGCCTGCTGCGGCTGGCCGGCGGCACGCTGCGAGCGCGCCTGGCGCACCAGGGAGGTCACGGCCTGGCCGCTGACGGCCTCGGCGGAGCGCGGCGCGCTGGGCGGCGGCGGGGTCACCACGATAGGTTCCTGCGGCACCATCTCCGGTGCGGCCGGAGGCAGCGGCGACGGCACGCCGGGCACAGGCTCGGACGGCAGGCCCGGGCGCGGCGGCGCGGTCGGCGTACCCGGCCGGCTGCCCGGCTGCTGCGGGTAGCTGCGCTCGTGCTTGCCGGGCGGCGTGGCGCAGGCGCTCAGCACCAGGGCGGTGAGGCTCAACAGCAGGACACGCAGCGGCATGGGACTCTCGACGGGGCAACCTGCTCCATTCTACCGCGCCGGTCTACTCAAAAATATCGCGCAGCCACTGCATGGGCGCCGACTCCGCCGCATGGGCGCAGGGGGCGTACTGCTCGGGCGCGCGGCCCTGGATGTAGGGCACGCTGCGCGCACCGGGGCAGCCCTCGTCGGCCTTCAGGCCGCTGGCGGGGTCCACCAGCTGTTCCTCGACGTCCGGCGGCGGCACCGGGTCCAGCCCGCGGGCGTTGAGGTCCTTCATCACCTGCGACCAGATCGGCAACGCACCGTTGGCACCGGACAGGCCGGTGGGCTTGTTGTCGTCGCGGCCCACCCAGATCACGGCGACGCGGTCGGCGCCGAAGCCGGCGAACCAGCTGTCGCGGTAGTCGTCGGTGGTGCCGGTCTTGCCGGCATAGGCACGGTCGCCCGGCAGCACGCTGTAGGCCGAGCGGGCCGTACCCTGCGTCAGCACCGACTGCATGGTCCAGTTGAGCAGGTAGACCGGCCCCTCCGGCAAGGTCTGCTTCAGCTTTATCTGCGCCTGCGACAGCGGCTTGCGGTCCAGGGTCTGGACCTGGCGGATCGAGGACAGCGAGGCCTGGTAACCGCCGGCCGCCAGCGTGCCGTACATCTGCGCCACTTCCAGCGGCGATATCTCGACCGCGCCCAGGAACATGGAGGGCACCGGGGCGGCGTTGCCGCTGTAACCCGCCGCTACCAGGGTATCGCGCGTCGCCTTGGGGCCGAACTGCAGGCCCAGGTAGACCGTCGGCAGGTTGTAGGACTGCGCCAGGGCGTTGACCAGCGGCTGCGGGCCGTGCAGCTGGCGGTCATAGTTCATCGGTGACCAGGGCTTGGCCCCAGCCTGCTCCAGCGTGATCGGCTCATCGGGCAGGATGCTGTAGACGTTGAAGCGGTCCGGGTGCATCAACGCCGTGAGGTAGACGAAGGGCTTGGCCAGCGAGCCGATCGAACGGCGCGAGTCCAGGGCCCGGTTGAAGCCGGCATAGCGGGTGTCGCGCCCGCCGACCAGCGCCAGCACTTCGCCACCGTCGACGCTGGTGACCACACCGGCGGCTTCCAGCGTGTCCTCCTTCATCTTGCGGGCCTTCTCCAACTGCGGCATGGCCGCCGAGATGCGCCGCTCCAGCGACTCCTGGGCACGCGGCTCCAGCGTGGTGAAGATGCGCAACCCCTCGCTGACCAGGTCTTCCTGGCGGTACTGCTGCTCGAGCTGGCGCTTCACCAGCTCGACGAAGGCGGGATAACGCTCCACGCCGCTGCGGCCGCCGGCCAGGCCCAGCGGCAGCTTGATGGCCGCCGCATGCTCGGGCTCGGTGATCAGGCCTTCCTCGCGGAAGACATCGAGCACCAGGTTGCGGCGCTCCAGCGCGCGCTTGGGGTTGCGGCGCGGGTTGTAGAACGACGGCCCCTTGACCAGGCCTACCAGCAGCGCCACCTCGTGCGGCTGCAGCTCGCCCAGGGGCTTGTTGAAGTAGAACTGCGCGCCCAGGCCGAAGCCGTGTACGGCGCGGTTGCCGTCCTGCCCCAGGTGCACCTCGTTGAGGTAGGCCTCGAGGATCTCGTCCTTGCTGTAGTGGACCTCCAGCAGCACGGACATGAAGGCTTCGTTGATCTTGCGCTGCCAGGTCTGCTCACTGCCGAAGAAGAAGTTCTTGACCAGCTGCTGGGTCAGGGTGCTGCCGCCCTGCACCACTCGGCCGGCGCGCATGTTGGCGATGCTGGCGCGCAGGATGCCCTTGGGGCTGACGCCGAAGTGATGACGGAAACCCTGGTCCTCCACCGCCAGCAGGCCCTTGGTCATCAGCTCCGGCACCTCGGAGAGCTTGACCAGCACGCGATCCTCGCCCTGCTTGGGGTAGATGCTGCCGATCAGCATCGGGTCCAGGCGCACGATGTCGCGCGGCGCCCCGGCCTCCAGGTCGTAGACCTCGCCGACGTTGCCGTCCTCGCTCCACTTGATCCCCAGCTGCAGGCTGGGCTGCGGGCCATCCCAGAAGTCGAAGGCGCGGGTCTGCACCTGCAGGGCGGCCTTGGTCACGGCGTAGGTGCCCGGCCCCTGCAGCTCCGCCGACTCGCGATAGCCCAGGCGGGCCAGTTCGTGCCGCAGCGTGTCCTTTTCCAGGTTGAGGCCCGGATAAAGCTCCGCCGGCGCGGCATAGACCTGTGCCGGCAGCTGCCAGCGTGCGCCCGCGAAAAGATCGCGCACGCGCTTGTCCAGGCTCAGCAGATAGGCAGAGAAGGCGACCAGGCCGACGCTCAGGACCAGCAGCAACGACGAGAGAATGAAGGCTTTGAGCTTGCGGGGGGCCATAGGCGGCGCAGTGTAAGGCTCCGTCAGCCCGGGGCCAAGAGCTTGATATTAAACGGCAAGACACGCTGAACAGCGCTGAACGGCGGCTGAATTCGCCCGGATTGTTACAGAAATGTGACAATCTGCTGCCGACTCCCCTATCCTTCGCGCCCTCTCGCGGGGGCTGGGCAGTCCGGCACCCGGATTATGGACTACAGGAGCAGCAAATGTTCGGACGCCTGATGCCCAAAGAGGGCCGTTTCTTCGAGTACTTCGTCGAACATGCCGAACAGCTGGTGCTCGGCGCCGTGGAACTGAAGGCCCTGATGGCCAACATCGGCGAGCTGAGCATCCGCAAACGCAACATCGAGAGCATCGAGCATGCGGCAGACAAGATCACGCATGAAACCATGCACCTGCTGCACCAGACCTTCATCACGCCGCTGGACCGCGACGAGATCCACCAGCTGATCACGCGGATGGACGACATCCTCGACCTGATGGAAGACGTCTCCCAGTGCCTGTTCCTCTACGACATCGACCATGTCACCGAGGAGGCCAGCCACCTCGCCGCCATCTGCCTGGAAAGCACCGAGCGGGTGCGCGAGACGGTCAAGTTGCTGCCGGACATGAAGAATGCCCAGGCCATGCTGGACCAGTGCAAGATCATCGACCGCCTGGAAAGCGATGCCGACCACGTCATGCGCTCGGCCATGGCCAAGCTGTTCCGCGAGGAAGCCGACACCCGCCAGCTGTTCAAGATGAAGGAAATCTACCAACTGCTGGAATCGGTGACGGATCGCTGCCAGGACGTCGCCAACATCATCGAAGGCATTGTGCTCGAAAACAACTGAGGGCCGACAAGTGACCCTCGAAATCGTCATCCTGCTGGTCATCATGGCCTTGCTGTTCGACTTCATGAACGGCTTCCACGACGCGGCCAACTCCATCGCCACGGTCGTCTCCACCGGCGTGCTCAAGCCGCAGTGGGCCGTACTGTGGGCCGCCAGCTTCAATTTCATCGCCTACTTCATCTTCCCGCTGAAGGTCGCCGCCACCATCGGCAAGGGCACCATCGACCCTTCGATCATTGACCACTACGTGATCTTCGGCGCCCTGACCGGCGCCATCGCCTGGAACCTGATCACCTGGTGGTACGGCCTGCCCTCCTCGTCCTCGCACGCCCTGGTGGGCGGCCTGGTCGGCGCCGGCGTGGCCAAGGTGGGCACCGGCGCACTGATGAAGGCGGGCCTGTTCAAGATCGTGGCCTTCATCGTGGTGGCGCCGCTGCTGGGCTTCCTGCTGGGCTCGCTGCTGATGCTGGCGGTGTCCTGGCTGTGTTTCCGCAGCAACCCGCGCCGGGTGGACCGGCGCTTCCGGCGCCTGCAGCTGATGTCCGCCGCGCTCTACAGCCTGGGCCACGGCGGCAACGACGCGCAGAAGACCGCGGGCATCATCTGGATGCTGCTAATCGCCGCCGGCATGACCAGCGCAGCCGACCCGGTACCGACCTGGGTGGTGTTCTCCTGCTATATCACCATTGCCCTGGGCACCATGTTCGGCGGCTGGCGCATCGTCAAGACCATGGGCCAGAAGATCACCAAGCTCAAGCCGGTGGGCGGCTTCTGCGCGGAAACCGGCGGGGCCATGACGCTGTTCTTCGCCACAGCCCTGGGCATCCCGGTGTCGACCACGCATACCATCACCGGCGCCATCGTCGGCGTAGGCTCCTCGCGCAAGGTCTCGGCCGTGCGCTGGGGCGTGGCCGGCAGCATCGTCTGGGCCTGGGTGCTGACGATCCCCGCCTCCGCCTTCATCTCGGCGGTGGCCTGGGGCATCGGTCATCACTACTTCTAGGGCCGCGGAAGCCCGTGCTATAGTCCGGCCCATGTCGATCTCTCGCGCCTATTATTTTGGCTACTGGTCTCCGGCTTCCGGCGGACGAAGGGCGCGCGCGTAACAGATTCAGACAACGCATCCCAGACAACCGCCGGCGCGAAAGCCCCGGCGGTTTTTTGTTTCCCGAAGGATTTTCCACAGAGCACCCAGCATGAGCACCAACATCGAAACAGGCCGCGCCGGCTGGCCGTCCAGCGTGGACAAGACCAGCAATACCGACGACGAACGCATCAAGGACATCAACGTGCTGCCCCCGCCCGAACACCTGATCCGCTTCTTCCCGATCCGGGGGACGGCGGTCGAGACCCTGGTCAAGCAGACCCGCGGCCGCATCCAGGACATCATGGCCGGCCGCGATGATCGCCTGCTGGTGATCATGGGCCCCTGCTCGATCCATGACCCGGCCTCCGCGCTGGAGTACGCACGGCGCCTCAAGGCCGAGCGCGAGAAGTACGCGGACACGCTGGAGATCGTCATGCGCGTGTACTTCGAGAAGCCGCGCACCACGGTGGGCTGGAAGGGCCTGATTAATGATCCCTACCTGGACGAAAGCTGCCGCATCGACGAAGGCCTGCGCATCGCGCGCCAGCTGCTGATCGACATCAACCGCATGGGCCTGCCGGCCGGCAGTGAGTTCCTGGACGTGATCTCGCCGCAGTACATCGGCGACCTGATCTCCTGGGGCGCCATCGGCGCGCGCACCACCGAAAGCCAGATCCATCGCGAGCTGGCTTCGGGCCTGTCGGCGCCCATCGGCTTCAAGAATGGCACCGACGGCAACATCCGCATCGCCACCGACGCCATCCAGGCGGCCGCGCGCGGCCACCACTTCCTGTCGGTGCACAAGAACGGCCATGTCGCCATCGTGCGCACCGAGGGCAACCGCGACTGCCACCTGATCCTGCGCGGCGGTGGCAGCGCGCCGAACTATGACGCCGCCAGCGTCGAGGCTGCCGGCAAGGCCCTGGAAGCGGCTGGGCTGCCAGGTTCGCTGATGGTGGATTGCAGCCACGCCAACAGCTCCAAGCAGCACCAGCGCCAGATCGACGTGGCGCGGGACATCGCCGGTCAGCTGGCCGGAGGCTCGCGGCGCATCTTCGCGGTGATGGTGGAGAGCCATCTGCAGCCCGGCGCCCAGAAGTTCACGCCGGGCAAGGATCCGGTGGAAGGCCTGGAATACGGCAGGAGCATCACCGACGCCTGCATCGGTTGGGACGACTCGGCCGGGGTGCTAGAAACGCTGTCGGAAGCAGTGCGCAGCCGCCGGGGCTGAGAAAGAAAGTCCGCACCAGAAAAAAGCCCGGCTCGCGCCGGGCTTTTCTTGTAGCGGTACAGGACAAATTAGAAGCTGTAAATCATCGCCAGACCATAGGAACTCGTGTCGCCGCTGCTGCCGGCCGGCACCATGTTCGCCACCGCATCCTGCGAGTAGTTCATGTAGAAGACCTGAGTCGTCAACGCCTTGCTCAGCTTGTAGTCCACGCCCAGGCCGAACATGTCACGGCTGTTGTCGGTGACATCGGCATCGGTCTTGCCGTACTGCCCCTTGAACTTGAAGGCATCAACAGTAAAGGCAGCCGAAACCAGGTAGCTGGTCTCTTCGCGGTCGTCACCGGTGGGGGCAGCAACCGACGAGATGCCAGTAGCGACCTGGTAGAGCGCGCCCAACTCAAGACCCATCGGCATCTTCACGCCGGCGGCGAGGCGCCACTGGTCCGTACCGGTCACACCCGCCAGGTTGTCCATCTTCAGCGTCTGGACGTCGTTGTCGGCGTAGGCCAGCGTGGCAAAGAAGATACCCGACTCGAAATCGGCGGACAGGAAGAAGGTGTCGGCAAGGCCCTTGTCGAAGTCGGCAGCGTTGTCGGTGGCTGCACGGCGCTCACCCAGCTGGACGGCCGCGTTCAGGGTCAGCATCTCGGCGATCTTCGGCGAGGAGTACGAGATCAGGTTGTTCTCGCGGTTCTCACCGACCATCAGGAAGGTGATATCACCGATCGACTGGTCATTGAACTGGTCGACCTTGGCACCGGCATCCTTGATCAGCGTGTCGTACTTGCCGAACTTCACGGTACCGAAGCCGCCGGTCAGGCCGACGAAGATGTTGCGCTGGGAGAAAGCCGCGCCCTCGGAACCATCCGGGTCGATGCCGTACTCGAGCTGGTAGATCACGGCGAGATCGCCCAGACCCACATCTTCCTTGCCCTTGAAGCCCAGACGCGAGGAGTTGACCATGTCGCGAATGCGCCAAGCGCCTTCGGCAGCCGCGCCGGTGGCGTTGTTGTTCAGGCCGCCGTCGCCGAGGCCGATTTCATCCTTGACCCGGTCAAGGCCGATGTTGAAGCGGCCGTACACCTTGGTGTCGGCAGCGAAAGAAACCGTCGGGACGACCGTCATGGCAGCCACGGCAACAGCGATGAGATTCTTTTTCACAACAGCACTCCTGTCTCGAAAATAATTGGGAACCCGCGCGCCCTTCGATCAGTCCGGGTCCACTTGGAACCCGACCCCCCACAAAGAGAGCTATTGCCCCAGGAACCTGTCGGCTACTGGTTGTTTAACGGCGCGGAGTATGAGGACCGGTGGTGAAGCTTTTTTTTAAGATTTGTGTCATTTAAATGAAAAAGGCACCGTACAGGTGCCTTCACATGAACGCCGGTTCCGGGAATGCCCCAATTCAGTGCGATCCCGCCCAGCTCACGAAATCGCGGCGCTCGGCGCTACGGGCCTGGCGCCAGAGCCCCTGGAACGAGGCTAGGTACTCGGAGCCGCCCTGCTCGACATCATCGCCAACCCAGCGTAGCGCCTGCTTGCGCTCCTCGACGCTGGCTTGCTTCCACCAGGCCTTCAGCAGCGGCAGCCGCTCCATGATATCGGCGGCAGGCTTGGCCGGAGCTGATGCCGACCCGGCAGCCGGCGCCGGCACCACGGCAGGAACCAGGGCTGGGGCCGGTATCGAAACGGCCGTCGCCGATGCAGCCGCGGGCGGAATCGCCAGGGGGGCGATGATCTGCTTCGCACCAGGCTGTTGCTCCGACGCACTGATCAGCTTGCTGCCCGGCTGGAGTGCTGCCCCGATGCTCCGGTCGAAAGCCAGCCCGCTGTCGGTGGAGGCCGTCCGTACACCTGTATTCTGGTCCTCGATCCACCCCTTGAAGTCCGCTGCCAGTTGGCGCGCCTCGGCTGTATTGCGCGGGCGCTCATAATCGAGACGGTAGCGGTGACCGGGCACGGCATCGACCACGAACAGCTCTGGATCGGATTTCGCTACTTCATGTTCGCCCTGGGGATTGAGGACCTCCCGGTAGAACACCATCAGCTCGTAACGCCCCGGGGCCGCCACCTCGAGGTTCTTGTCGCCACGCGTGAACATGCCCTTGGCACCCCGTACCGGCTTGCCGTTCAGCTGCTCCACCTCCAGTTGCTCCGGCATGCTGATCGTGGCGGTCCCGGCGGGGTTGCCGTCGTAAAGCTGGATGGGTCGCTGCGCGCAGGCGCTGCAGAGCAGGATCAAGGTCAGGACCATCAGGCGTCTGGCTGCAAACATCGTGGTTACTCCGAATTAATATTCGCTTTCTGCAGGCAATCCAAGCCCGCGCAGCTTGCCAACGGGCAAGCAAAAAAGGCCACGCATCGCTGCGTGGCCCGTTGTTCCTCGGACCTCCCGGGGCCATCAGGCGCCGCGGGCTTCCTTTTCCATGACCTCGAGCGAGACGTGGCGCACGTCCTTGCCCTTGACCAGGTAGATCACGTACTCGGCGATGTTCTTGGCATGGTCGCCGATACGCTCCAGCGCGCGGATGCTCCAGATCATGTCCATGACGCGGCGGATCGTGCGCGGATCCTCCATCATGAAGGTGATGCACTGACGCATCAGGGCCTCGTACTCGCGGTCCACCGCCTGGTCGGCGTGGGCAACCTTCAAGGCCATCTCGGTATCGATCCGTGCGAAGGCATCAAGGGCGTCATGCACCACCTGGACCACCTGGCGCGACAGGTGCTGCACTTCCAGCATGCCTTCGCTGGTGCGGGTGTGGTTGGTCAGGTCGATCGCCATGCGGGCGATCTTCTCGGCCTCGTCGCCGATACGCTCGAGGTCCGTGATGGTCTTGATCACCGCATAGACCAGGCGCAGGTCGCTGGCGGTCGGCTGGCGGCGGGCGAGGATGCGGGAGCACTCCTCGTCGATGAAGACCTCCATCTGGTTGACCTTGGCATCGTTGGCGACGACCTGCTCGGCCAACGCGCGATCACCGTTCATCAACGCCTGGGTGGCCTCCGTGATCTGCTGCTCGACCATTCCGCCCATGGCCAGCACGCGCTGACGCACGTCCTCCAGTTCCACGTTGAACTGGGTCGAAATGTGCTGCCGATGAGGATTCTTGTCCATGATCGCTAAGATTCTCCGTTGCCTGGGCACTATACCCGCAGCCGACAATGCGATGTATCGCCGGTCCGGTCGGGGGAGGGAAAGCACCAACGCCGCAGCCGGGACGGTGCGGGGGCGCCAATATGCCCCGGCTTTGTGAATAACATGTGACAGTGACAGCCTCCCCCCCTAGCCTATTAACAGATTACAGGGGTCAAATGGCCCCAACCGCAGGATTTCTCCCCTCCGACGGGCTGGTCGCAACAAAACTGTAAGATTCGCCAAGTACTCTCCGCGTCCTCAAGTCCAAAAACAGACCGGAGTTTCCTGATGACCCTGTTCCGCAAGTCCTTCGCCAAAGCTGCGCTGGCCGTCGCCGGCGTGGTTATGGCGAGCAACGCCGTCGCCGCCGATATCTCGGGCGCCGGCGCGACCTTCCCCTACCCGATCTACGCCAAGTGGGCGGACGCGTACAAGAAGGAAACAGGCATCGGCCTGAACTACCAGTCGATCGGCTCCGGCGGCGGCATCAAGCAGATCAAGGCCAAGACCGTCACCTTTGGCGCCACCGACAAGCCGCTGAAGCCGGACGAGCTCAAGGAAGCCGGCCTGCTGCAGTTCCCGATGGTGATGGGCGCCGTGGTGGCGATCGTCAACGTCGACGGCATCGGGCCGAACCAGCTGGTGCTGGACGGCCCGACCATGGCCAAGATCTTCATGGGCAAGATCGCCAAGTGGAACGACGCCGAGATCGCCAAGCTGAACCCGGGCGTCAAGCTGCCGAGCCAGGCCATCGCCGTGGTGCACCGCTCCGACGGCTCGGGTACCACCTTCAACTTCGCCTACTACCTGTCGCAGGTGAGCAACCAGTGGCGCGTGGACGTGGGTGCCGACTCCTCCCTGTCCTGGCCGGTGGGCATCGGCGGCAAGGGCAACGAAGGCGTCGCCAACATGGTCGCCCAGACCAAGGGCGCGATCGGCTACGTCGAGTACGCCTACGCCAAGCAGAACAAGATGTCCTACACCAAGATGGTCAACCGTGACGGCAAGGTTGTCTCCCCGGACAACACCACCTTCCAGGCTGCCGCTGCCGACGCCGACTGGGCCAAGGTTCAGAACTACTTCCTGATCCTCGCCAACCAGCCGGGCGCCAACAGCTGGCCGATCACCGCCGCCACCTTCATCCTGGTCTACCAGAAGCCGGGCAAGGGCGCCGCCGACCTGAAGCAGGCCCTGAAGTTCTTCGACTGGGCCTACAAGAAGGGCGGGCCGGCTGCTGACGAGCTGGACTACGTGCCGATGCCGGAAAGCGTCATCAAGATGGTCAACCAGACCTGGGCCACCATCCAGGACGAGTCCGGCAAGCCGCTCTGGCCGTAATCGGTTCCTGTTGCCTTCCGTAGTTGTGAAACGGAGGGGTCGTAATCGGCCCCTCCGTTTCGTCTTGAACAAGATAAAGTCATTTTTCTCAATGGCTTGAAAGATGCGCACCGTGTCAAATCGCAGAAACGAAGCAGCGGTATACTGGCAACCGGTCTTGCGGCCTCACCGCAAGGGGTGCCCCCGCAACGACGTCCTGGCGATCCGGCTCATGCCAAATGCTTCCGTCCAATCGGCCCAACAGGGGTAGTCCGTGGAACTTGCGGCCCAAAGCGGCACCGTTGCACCATCCGTACTGAGGAAAAACAGCCTCATCGACAGCCTGATGCATGGGCTGACCCGTAGTGCCGCCCTGCTGGTCCTGCTGCTGCTGGGCGGTGTCATCGGCGTGCTGATCCACGGCTCCATCCCGGCCTTCGAGAAGTTCGGCTTCGGCTTCTTCACGACGGAAAAATGGAATCCGGTCACCGAAATCTTCGGCGCCGCCGCACCGATCTACGGCACCATCGTCACCTCCGTCATTGCCATGTTCATCGGCGTGCCGATCAGCATCGGCATTGCCATCTTCATGACCGAGCTCTGCCCGCGCTCGCTCAAGCGCACCCTGGGTACCGGCATCGAACTGCTCGCCGGCATCCCCAGCATCATCTACGGCCTCTGGGGCCTTTTCGTGCTGGCACCGCTGCTGCAGCAGTATGTTCAGCCGGCCCTGATCAGCGCCGCTGAAGGCATCCCCTGGCTGGAGAGCCTCTTCACTGGCCCGCCCTATGGTATCGGCGTGCTGACCGCCGCCCTGATCCTCAGCATCATGGTTCTGCCCTACATCACGTCCGTGACGCGCGACGTGTTCGAGACCGTGCCGCCGATGCTCAAGGAGTCCGCCTACGGCCTGGGCGCGACCACCTGGGAGGTGGTCTGGAAGGTCGTCATTCCCTACACCCGCACCGGCATTGTCGGCGGCGTCATGCTCGGCCTGGGCCGCGCCCTGGGCGAGACCATGGCGGTCACCTTCGTCATCGGCAACGCCCACCGCATCGCAACCTCACTGATCGCGCCGGGCACCACGATCTCGGCCACCATCGCCAATGAGTTCACCGAGGCCGATGGCGAGATGTATACCTCGGCCCTGATTTCGCTGGGCCTGATCCTGTTCATGATTACCTTCATCGTGCTGGCCGCCGCCCGCCTGATGCTGCTGCGCCTGCAGATGAAGGAGAACCGCTAATGGATGCCTTCGTCCAAGACACCAAGCTGTACGCGCGGCGCAAGCGTCGCAATGCCATCGCGATGGTCCTGTCCTATATCGCGGCCGGCTCAGGCTTCGTCGCGCTGCTGTGGATCCTGGGCACCCTGGTGTCCAAGGGTATCGGCGGTCTGTCGTTCGAGACCTTCACCGCCATGACCCCACCTCCGGGCGAATCGGGCGGCCTGCTCAACGCCATCTACGGCTCGGCGATCCAGACGCTGGTAGCAGCGCTCGTCGGTACACCGATCGGCATCCTGGCCGGCACCTTCATGGCCGAGTACGGCCGCGGCACCAAGACGGCCACGATCGTTCGTTTCATCAACGACGTGCTGCTGTCGGCACCGTCGATCGTCATCGGCCTGTTTGTCTACGAACTGATGGTTCGCCCCATGGGCCACTTCTCGGCCTGGGCCGGCAGCGTCGCCCTGGCGATCCTGGTGATCCCGGTCGTGGTCCGTACCACCGAGGACATGCTGCTGCTGGTGCCCAATACCCTGCGCGAGGCTGCCAGCTCGCTGGGCGCCTCACGCTGGCGCGTGATCAACAAGGTCTGCTACCGCGCCGCCCTGAGCGGCCTGGTAACCGGCGCCCTGCTGGCTGTCGCGCGCATCAGCGGTGAAACCGCGCCGCTGCTGTTCACCTCCCTGAACAACCAGTTCTGGAGCACGGACATGAACCAGCCGATGGCCAACCTGCCCGTGGTGATCTTCCAGTTCGCGATGTCGCCGTACCAGGACTGGCAGAAGCTGGCCTGGGTCGGTGCCCTGATCATCACGACCACCGTGCTTGCGCTCAACATCCTCGCCCGTTCGCTGTCCTCTCCCCGCGGCCAACAGAGCTAGCTCATCCTGTGAATACTGAAATGGAAAATCGTCCCAGCATTCAAATCGGCAGCGCCGTTGCCAGCCCGAACGAAACCCGTGACGCCCTCAATGCCGGCTATGCCGAGAAGGTGTCGATCCGTGACGTGTGCTTCTATTACGGCCAGTCGATTGCACTGAAGAACATCAGCCTGCCGCTCTACGAGAAGCAGACCACGGCCTTCATCGGCCCCTCGGGCTGCGGCAAGTCGACCCTGCTGCGCATTCTCAACCGCATGTATGACCTCTACCCGGGCCAGCGCGCCACGGGCGAGGTCCTGCTCGACGGCGAGAACATCCTCAGCCCGACAATCGATCTCAACCTGCTGCGCTACCGCATCGGCATGGTGTTCCAGAAGCCGACGCCGTTTCCGATGTCGATCTACGACAACATCGCCTTCGGCATCCGGCTCTACGAGAAGGTGCCCAAGTCCGAAATGGACGGCCGCGTGGAAGACGCGCTGAAGCGCACCGCGCTGTGGGACGAGGTCAAGAACAAGATCAACTCCAGCGGCCTGGGCCTGTCCGGCGGCCAGCAGCAGCGCCTGTGCATCGCCCGCACCATCGCCGTGCGCCCCAAGGTGATCCTGCTCGACGAGCCGACTTCGGCGCTCGACCCGATCTCCACCGCCAAGATCGAAGAGCTGATCTATCAGCTGAAGGCGGACTACAGCATCGCGATCGTCACCCACAACATGCAGCAGGCGGCGCGCGTCGCCGACTTCACGGCCTTCATGTATCTGGGCGAGCTGATCGAGTTCGGCGCCACGGACATGCTGTTCACCAAGCCGAAGCAGACCAAGACGGAGGAGTACATCACCGGTCGTTTCGGCTAAGACGCGATCCTTCGAGAAGGGCGGCTGCGGGTTCTTCCCGCAGCCGCCTTTTCTTTTTGCCTGACAGAATCCGCTCGATCCTTACTGCCACGAATCATCCCGTCAGCGGCCACCCGCGAAGCCTCTTCCCTCACCCATCCACTGTCCGTCGATCGATGCCCGCAGCCAAGGGAATGACCGTGGCGCCCGCTCCCGGTCGGCCTTGAGGCGCAGGAACAAGATTCTTCCGGGGGGGCCAACAAGGGTCGAGGCGAGAGCGCCCCCTGCCTGCAGGGCCGGCATCAGGATTTACGTTGGATCAGGTCAGCACTCAGCCGCGCTTCGGGGGACAGACAAGGAGCGTGGCGCCGGGGCATCCGCGTTCTGCCGGCACGCATGCGTGCCATGCCCCACCATGCAGCAGCAGTGCAAGCGTCTAGCCCTGGCTGACAGCCTCGGCTGTCTCGACGTGGACGCGGTGCGGGGGGAAGCGGCAACTGAAGGTGGAGCCCACGCCCAGCTCACTGCGGATCTCCAGGCGGCTGTCGTAGTGCTCCAGGGCATGCTTGACGATGGACAGGCCCAGGCCGGTGCCACCGCTGGCGCGGGACCGTGCGACATCGACGCGGTAGAAACGCTCGGTCAGCCGCGGGATGTCCTCCGGGGCAATGCCGACGCCGCTGTCCGCCACGCTGAAGCGTGCACCCTCGGGCACCGGCTCCCAGCGGACCGCGATTACGCCGCCGGCGGGGGTATAGCGCACCGCGTTCGACAGCAGGTTGGTGACGATGCTGACCAGCTCGGCTTCGCCACCGATCAGCATCACGCGCGGATCGATGTGCAGCTCGAAACGGTGTTCACCACGGGACAGGGTCTTGGTGTCCTCGACCAGGCGCTGGATCAGGCGCGGCACGTCCAGGCGGGTGTCCTTCATGCTGAGCGAATCCGCCTCCAGGCGTGCCAGCTTGAGCATGTCGGTGACCAGCGACTCCATGCGGGCGGCCTGGTTGCGCATCTCGAGCAGCGGCCCGCGCCAGGGGCCGAGGGCGTTGCTGTGCTGAGCCTCGGGTTCCATCATCTCCAGGTAGCCGCGCAGCACCGTCAGCGGCGTGCGCAGCTCGTGCGAGGCATTGGCCACGAAGTCACGGCGCGCCGTCTCCAGGCGCCGCAGTTCGGACACGTCACGGGCGATCAGCAGGAGCTGGTTGCTGCCATAGGGAATGATCCTCAGCGACAGCTGCTTGGCGCGATTCACCGGTGACGGCGCCTCGACCTCGCGGTCGAAATCGCCGCTGACGAAGTACTCGGTGAAGGCCGGGTGACGGATCAGGTAGGTGATGCGCAGTCCGGTGTCCTGCGGCGCCCGCAAGCCCAGCAGCGTATTGGCCGCCTGGTTGAACCAGGCGATCTGGCCGCGTTCGCCCAGGACCACGGCCGCATCCGGCAGCGCGGCCGTTGAAGCCTGGTACTCCGCCAGCATCAGCGTCAGCTTCTTCTTATTCTTGCGGTTCTTGCGCTGCATCTCCAGCAGCGCGTTGTAGTTCTCGCCCCAGAGGCCGCCGATATCCGGCAGTTGCACGCTCTTGGGAGTAGCAAGCCAGACCCGCAGGATCGCCAGGTGACGCAGGTTGGATAGCAGCAGCAGGAACAGGACCACGCAGGTCCCGGCCAGCGGCCGGCCGAAGATGCGTCCGACGCCGGCGCCGACCAGGGCCAGCAGCGCCAGCTTGAGCAGCTCGAAGCGGCCGACCTGCCAGATGCGGCCCATCAGTCGCGGTGGCGGCGGGGCAACAGGCGGCGCAGCGGCCGGGGTGGGCGAACCCTCCGGTCCGGAGGTCATGGCCCTAGAACTTCTCGGAGAAGCGGTAGCCGGTACCACGCACCGTCTGGATCATGTCGGCGAAGCCGAAGGGTTCCAGGGCCTTGCGCAGGCGCCGGATGTGCACGTCCACGGTGCGCTCTTCGACATAGACGTTCTGGCCCCACACACGGTCCAGCACCTGCTCGCGGGTGTAGACACGCTCGGGGTGGCTGACAAAGAAGTGCAGCAGGCGGTATTCGGTGGGCCCCAGGCGCACCGGCTGGCCCTTGGCGGTGACGCGCTGGCTGGCGGCGTCCACTTCCAGGCCGTTGACCGCCAGGCGCTCCTCTTCGCCGCCCGGCGTCGAGCGGCGCAATACCGCCTGGATACGGGCAATCAGTTCCGGGAAGGAGAAAGGCTTGGAGACGTAGTCGTCGCAGCCGACGTTGAGGCCGCGAATCTTGTCCTCTTCCTCGGCACGGGCGGTGACCATGATCACCGGGATGTCCTTGGAGGTCGGCTGGGCCTTGAGCTCGCGAGTGAGTTCGACGCCCGTGACGCCCGGCATCATCCAGTCCATCAGGATCAGGTCGGGGCGTTCATCGGCGATCCGCAGGCGCGCCTCCTGGGCGCTACCGGCCTCCGCCACGCGGAATTCGGCCCGGCTCAGCGCGAAACGGATCATTTCGCGGATGGCGGCCTCGTCTTCTACCACAAGAATGAGTTTGCCTTGCATTGCCTAGCTCGATTACACGTCACCCGTAATCTATTGGCAACATGTTACAGGAAGGTTAAGAAACCCCTTGATATTCACTGGTTTCCCCATATTTAACAAAAGCGTCATGAAAAATGGGGCGAAATCCGGCAATGCAGACCGACTATCGCCCCGATCACGACGATTGCTTTGACCTGTCGCCCCACGATGCTTAGCATCGCGGGTTCACAGAAGGGTCTCCCCTCCCCCGGGTCTCCCCTCCCCGTTCGTCCTTGGAAACGATATGACCGTCCAGCACCTGCCCCTGATCATCCTCGGCTCCGGACCCGCCGGCTACACCGCCGCGGTCTATGCCGCGCGCGCCAACCTGAAGCCGACCATGATCACGGGCCTGGAAGTGGGCGGGCAGCTGATGACCACCACCGAGGTCGATAACTGGCCCGGCGACGTCCATGGCCTGATGGGTCCGGACCTGATGGCGCGCCTGCAGCAGCATGCCGAGCGCTTCGAGACCAAGATGGTCTACGACCATATCCATGCCGTGGACTTCAGTAGCAAGCCCTTCAAGCTGACCGGCGACCAGGGCGAATACAGTTGCGACGCACTGATCATCGCCACCGGCGCCAGTGCCAAGTACCTGGGCCTGGACAGCGAGACCGCGTTCCGCGGTAAAGGCGTCTCGGCCTGCGCCACCTGCGACGGCTTCTTCTACAAGGGCCAGGACGTGATCGTGATCGGCGGCGGCAACACGGCTGTCGAGGAGGCCCTGTACCTGGCCAACATCGCCAACCACGTGACCATCGTCCACCGCCGCGACAAGTTCAAGGGCGAGAAGATCCTGCACGACAAGCTGTTCAAGCGCCGCGACGAAGGCAAGGTCACCATCGTCTGGGACTCCACGCTGGACGAAGTGCTGGGCGACGCCAGCGGCGTAACCGGCGCGCGTATCCGCAACGTCAAGGACGGCAGCACGCAGGACATCGCCGCCAAGGGCGTTTTCATCGCCATCGGCCACCAGCCGAACACCTCGATCTTCGAGGGCCAGCTGGAGATGCACGACGGCTACATCAAGGTGCAGTCCGGCAGCCAGGGCAACGCCACGGCCACCAGCGTGCCGGGCGTGTTCGCCGCCGGTGACGTGATGGACCACGTCTACCGCCAAGCCGTGACCTCGGCCGGCACCGGCTGCCAGGCCGCCCTGGACGCGGAACGCTACCTGGACAAGCTGAACGCCTGACCGATCCACAGGTCGAACGCGCGGTGACGGCCGCAGGGCTACAATCCCTGCGGCCGCTTCGTTTCCAGGTCGGGCTCGCAGCACGGGACAAGAACGATGATGAAGCTGTACTGCTCCAGGACTTCGCCCTACTCGCGCAAGGTGCGCGTCGTGATCGAAGAACTGCGCCTGTCGGAACAGGTCGAGGAGATCGAGACCGATCCTTATAGCCCGCCGCCGGAACTGCTGGCGGCCAACCCGCTGTCGCGCATCCCGACCCTGATCACCGACAAGGGTGAAGCCCTGCCCGACTCCGACCTGATCATCGAGTACCTCGACGCCAAGTACCACGGCCTGGCACCGCTGCCGCGCGGCACCAAGCGCTGGACCGCCCGCCGCCGCCAGCGCATCGCCCAGGGTGTGATCGACGCCGCCGTGGCCACGATGCAGGAGAAGCGGCGCCCGGAGAGCATCGTCTACCACAGCTTCCTCGATCGCCAGATGGCCGCGATCCGCCGCAGCCTGGAGCTGCTCAATCTCGAGGCCCATACCCTGCTCAAGGACGAGAAGCCCAGCGTGGTGGAGATCACCGCCGGCGTCGGCCTGGCTTACCTGGACTTCCGCATGCCCTACCTGGAATGGCGCAAGGAATTCGAGGCACTGGACCGCTGGTTCAGCGAATTTGCGCGCCGCCCCTCGATGGTCAAGACGCAGCCGCCCGCCTGATGCGCGCCCTCCTCGTCCTGGGCCTGGGCCTGCTGCTCTCCGGCTGCCTGTCCTTCGGCGGCGGCAGCGGCCGCTCCAGCGAAGAGGTCGAGCGTCTGCGCCAAACCATCGTGGTCGACGCACTCGGCCAGATCGGCCGCCCCTACCGCTATGGCGGCAACAATCCCGATGGCTTCGACTGCAGCGGCCTGGTGCAATACGTCTTCGCCCAGTCCGGCGTGAAGCTGCCGCGCAGTTCGCGTGAGCAGAGCGACATCGGCCACAAGATCGACCTGGACGACGCCGAGCCCGGCGACCTGCTGTTCTACAGCTTCACCGGCAGCAGGATCGACCACGTGGCGGTCTACCTCGGCGACGGCCAGGCCGTGCATGCCCCCGCCAGTGGGCGCCAGATCATCGTCGCCCCGGTGGCGCAGAAGTATTGGATGCAGAAGTTCGTGCAAGCGCGCGACGTACTGAACTGATCGACTCACCGCCTCGCCGGCCAGCAAAACATCCCATGTCGCGCCAGAAGAAGATCCGCCAGGCCCTGTGCCTGTCCGCGGCCCTGGTCCTGCCACTCGCCTGCTTCGCCCAGCACACGCCCACGGAAGCCGATCGCGAACTCGGCGAGAAGTACGTCTACTGCGGGCAATTGATCAATGCGGTGAACCGGGCCGGCGGGGGAACCGACACCAGCGGCGAATCGGCGTTGCTCATGTCTCTGCTCGGCTCGCAATTGCTGGGCACCGGCAACGTGGAGCAGTTCAAGCCGTATCGCGATGCGGCGCGGGCGCGGATCGAAGCAGAATCCCGGGAAGACCAGACACAGCAGGGCCTGTTCAAGCGCTACCTGGATTGCACGCAACTCCATGCCCGGCAAAGTCCGGCGCTGATCGAGCGCTTCAAGGCCCGCCTGGCCACGAGGCTGCCGCAACAAGGCACGTCCGCCGAGTCGCAAGCGCCGGTGGACGCCCCTCAGAAGTGACGGTAGCCGCAGGCCTCTTGCGCCTGCAGGCTTCCCGCGGTATCGACGCTGCGCAACCCCGGCAACGCCGTGATCCGCCCGATCTCGGTCAGCGGCACATCGAGCCGCTGCTGCGCCTCCTCGACTGCCTCCGGCGGCAGGCAGACGCAGAGTTCGTAGTCATCCCCGCCGCGCAGCATCAGCTCCGTGCGCCCCTCCGCAGGGGCCAGTCCATTGAAATGCGCCGAGGCAGGCAGTGCCTCGAGGTCGATCTCGGCACCGACACCGCTGGCGGCCAGGATATGCCCCAGATCGCCAGCCAGGCCGTCGGAAATATCCAGGGCCGCCGTGGCAAGGCCGCGGAGCGCCAAGCCCGCTGCAATGCGCGGCGTCGGCCGGTCCAGGCGCTGGCGCAGCACTGAGGGCAGTCCCGGCTGCTCCAGCAGGCGCAGGGCCAGCGCGGCGTCGCCCAGCGTACCAGTGACGCAGATGCGGTCGCCGGGGCGCGCGCCGTCGCGGCGCAGGGCCTGGCCGGGCGGCACCTCTCCCATGGCGGTGATCGTGATGCTGAGCGGCCCCCGCGCGGTGTCACCGCCCACCAGGGCGATGCCGCTGGACAGGGCCAAATCGCGGAGACCCGCGGCAAAACCCTCCAGCCAGGCCGCGTCGGCCGTCGGCAGGGTCAGCGCCAGGGTGAACCAGCGAGGCGCCGCGCCCATGGCGGCAAGGTCGGAGAGATTGACCGCCAGGGCCTTCCAGCCGATGTCGGCCGGGGCGGTAGATTCGGGGAAATGGCGCCCGGCGACCAGAGTGTCGGAGGTGACGGCCAACTGCATCCCGGACGAGGGCTGCAGGAGCGCCCCGTCATCGCCGATACCCAGGATCACGTCATCGGACGCGGGGGTCAGCCGGGCGAAGTGATGGCGGATCAGAGAGAACTCGTCCATGGCTCCAGATACCCCCACTGCTTGCGCGATACTGTCGGGCGTGGAAGGACAACGCGCCTCAGGCCTGCGGAACCGTGACCGGGATGGATGCCCACCGGGCATCCATCTCCTCACGGATCATCTCATCTCGGCGCTGCGGGAATCGCGCGCGAGCTTGTCGAGCACGCCGTTGACGAACTTGAAGCCTTCCTCGGCACCGAAGGTCTTGGCGAGGTTGACGGCTTCGTTGACGGCGACCTTCCAGGGCACGTCCGGGCAGAAGCGCAGTTCGTAGGCGCCGACCAGCAGGATCGCGTGCTCCACCGGATCGAGCTGGTTCAGCGGGCGATCCAGGTGCGGCGTGATCGCCAGTGTCAGCGCCGGCGCGTTGTCCACCACGCCCTTGAGCAGCAGCTCGAAATAGGCCGGGTCGGCACGACCCAGGCCCTCTTCCTGCTCGCGGAACTGCCGGAGCAGCACCTCGGGGAAGGTCTCGTTGAGCAGCCACTGGTACAGCGCCTGCACGGTGAGGCGGCGCGCGAGGCCGCGGCGGGATTGCGGTTGACCTTCGTTCACGCGAGGCTCCTGACCAGTCGCAGCATCTCGAGCGCCGCAGCAGCGGCCTCGTAGCCCTTGTTGGTCTTACCCGGGCCCGCGCGCTCCCAGGCCTGCTCGACGGTGTTCACCGTGAGCACGCCAAAGCCGACCGGGCCGCCGGTCTTGAGCTGCACATCCATCAGGCCGCGGGCGCATTCACCGGCGACGAAGTCGAAGTGCGGCGTATCGCCGCGGATCACGGCACCCAGGGTGACCACCGCATCGGCTTCGCCGCTGTCGAGGATGGCCTGCGTCGCCAGCGGGATTTCATAGGCGCCCGGCGCGTAGTAGACCTTGACGTTGGCAGCCTGCACGCCCCAGTCGCTGCAGCACTCGCGCGCGCCCTTGTCCAGGGCGGCGACGATGTCGGTGTTCCAGCGCGTCTCCAGCAGCGCGATGCGCACACCGGCGAATTCCTTCTTGCCCGGCTTCTTCGGCGCCGCGTAACCGGTCTTCAGCTTCTTCATTCCTACTTCTTCTCGGGAACCACGTAATCCACCACCTCGAGGCCGAAGCCGGAGATGGCCTGCATGCGGTAATGCGAGGACAGCACGCGCATCTTGCGTACGCCCAGGTCGAACAGGATCTGCGCGCCGATACCGTAGGTACGCAGCATCGGACGCGAGTCGTGATGCTCCTCGGATGCATCCTTGTTCAGCGAGATGATCTGCTGCACCAGCTCACGCGGCGCCTCGGGCTTGCGCAGCAGCACCACCACGCCGCTGCCCTCGTCGGCCACGCGCTTGAGCGCCAGGCGCAGCGGCCAGGCAAAGTCCTCATGCTGCACGCCCAGCACATCCTGCAGGGTGTTGCGGATGTGCACGCGCACCAGCGTCGGCTTGCTGTTGTCGATGTCGCCGCGGACCATCGCCAGGTGCACGGTGTTGTCGATCGAATCCTGGTAGGTCACCAGGCGGAAGTCACCGAACTCGGTCGTCACGTGAGTCTCGGCGACGCGCTCGATGGTGTGCTCGTTGTGCAGGCGGTAACGGATCAGGTCGGCGATGGTGCCGATCTTCAGGCCATGCTGCCGCGCGAACACTTCCAGGTCCGGACGGCGCGCCATGGTGCCGTCCTCGTTGAGGATCTCGACGATCACCGCGGCCGGCTCGAAGCCCGCCAGGCGCGCCAGATCGCAGCCCGCCTCGGTGTGGCCCGCGCGGGTCAGCACACCGCCGGGCTGCGCCATCAGCGGGAAGATGTGGCCCGGCTGCACCAGGTCCTCGGGACGCGCATCCTTCTTCACCGCGGCCTGCACGGTGACGGCGCGATCATGCGCGGAGATACCGGTGGTGACACCCTTGGCTGCTTCGATCGACACGGTGAAGGCCGTCTTGTGGCTTTCCTCGTTGCGCGAGACCATCTGCGGCAGGCGCAGCTGGCGGCAGCGCTCCTGCGACAGCGTCAGGCAGATCAGGCCGCGGCCGTAGCGCGCCATGAAGTTGATGTCCTCCGGCCGCACGCATTCGGCGGCCATGATGATGTCGCCTTCGTTCTCGCGGTCCTCGTCGTCCATCAGGATCACCATCTTGCCGGCCTTGAGGTCGGCGATGATGTCTTCCGTGGAGTCCAGCCCGCGCGGACGCGCGGACTCGATGTTGGCTACTTTGTTGCTCATGCTTCGTTCCTTGCGGCCAGCAGCCGCTCCAGGTAGCGCGCGATCTGGTCCACTTCGAGATTGACCGCGTCGCCCGCCGCCAGTCCGCCCAGGGTGGTATGGGCCAGCGTGTGGGGGATGATGTTAACCCCAAACCGGCTGCCCTCGACCTCGTTCACGGTCAGGCTGATGCCGTCGATGCAGATCGAGCCCTTGCGGGCGATGTAGCGGGCCAGATCGGCCGGGGCCTCGAACAGCATGCGCCAGGAGCGGGCCTCCTCATGGCGCGAGATCAGCTTGCCGATGCCGTCTACATGTCCGGAGACCAGGTGCCCGCCCAGGGGCTTGGCCGGGGTCAGCGCGCGCTCCAGGTTCACGGTCTGGCCGGCCTTCCAAGCACCGGCCGTGGTCAGGTTGCAGGTCTCGCCGGACAGGTCGGCGTGGAAATGGTCATCGCTGAAGTCGGTGGCGGTCAGGCAGACGCCGTTGACCGCGATGCTGTCACCCAGGCCACTGCCCTTCAGGTAGCCCGGCGCCTCGAAGCGCATGCGGCGGTCACCGCCCACGGTCTCGACGCTGCTGATGCGGCCCAGATGCTCGATGATGCCGGTGAACATTTTCCAGTCTCCTAAACAGGCTGCAGCGTCAGGCGCAGGTCCGCGCCCACCTGCCGCACGCCGGCGAAACGCCATTGCAGGCGCTGCGAAAGCTTTTCCAGGCCCGGCAGCGTCGCGAAAGGCCGCGCCTCGTGGCCCAGGAAGCTCGGCGCCACGTAGGCCACCACCTCGTCGACCAGCCCGGCTTGCAGGAAGGAGCCGGCCAGGCGCGGACCGCATTCCAGCAGAACCTCGTTGACCTGCTTCTGCCCCAGCAATTGCAGGGCGGCGGCCAGGTCCAGGCCTCCGCTGGCGTCCGTGGCACAGGCCAGGAGCTCGACGCCGGCCGGGGCCGCGCCCGCGCCCGCGGTCAGCCACAGGCGCCGAGCGCCTTCGGCCCAGACTCTGGCTCCGGCCGGGGCTTGGGCACGCGTATCAAGAACAATTCGATCCGGCTGCCGAGGCGTGTCGAAACCACGCACCGTCAGCTGGGGATCGTCCGCCAGCACCGTACCCGGCCCGACCATCACGGCGCCGGTCTCGGCACGCAGGCGGTGCACGTCCGCGCGCGCCTCAGAGCCGGTGATCCACTGCGACTCGCCGGAGGCCATGGCGGTGCGGCCGTCGAGGCTCATCCCCAGCTTCAGCACCACGAAGGGCCGGCCACGGGTCATGCGCGAGACGAAGCCGCGGTTGAGCCGCTGCGCGTCCTTCTCCAGCAAACCGCTTTCGGTGGCGATGCCGGCGGCATGCAGGCGCTCCAGGCCCTGGCCCGAGACCAGCGGATTGGGATCCTGCATCGCCGCCCAGACCTTCACTACCCCTGCCCGGACGAGGGCATCGGCGCAGGGCGGCGTGCGGCCATGGTGGCTGCAGGGTTCCAGGGTGACGAAAACCTCGGCGCCACGGGCACCCTCGCCGGCCTCGCGCAGGGCATGGACCTCGGCATGGGGCTCACCCGCACGCTGGTGCCAGCCCTCGCCCACCACGGCACCGTCCTTGACGATGACGCAGCCGACGCGGGGATTGGGATGGGTGCCGTAACGGCCGCGCTCCGCGAGACGCAGAGCGCGCGCCATCCACTGCGCGGCCTGTTCCAGCGTGGTCACTTCTTCGGGCGGGCAGCGGCGGAGGCGGAGGCTTCCGCCTCGATCAGCGACATCTGCGAGCGCCTCTGCTCGGCGGTCGGCATCTTCTGCAGCTTCTCGATCTCTTCGCGGAAGGCGTTGACGTCCTCGAAGCGGCGATAGATCGACGCGAAGCGCACATAGGCTACGTGATCCAGATCGCGCAGCTCTTCCATGACCCAGTCGCCGAGCAGGCGCGAAGGCACTTCGCGCTCGGTGGAAGCCCTCAGCTTGCGCTCCACGGTCTCCACGGCATGGTCCATCTGCTCGGCCGTCACGGGCCGCTTGTAGCAGGCGCTTTCGATGCCGCGACGCAGCTTGTCCTCGACGTAAGGTTCGGGATCACCGCTGCGCTTGACGATGCTGGGCATCTGCAACTGCGCTTTCTCGAAGGTCGTGAAGCGACCGTCGCAGGTCTCGCACTGGCGGCGACGGCGCACCTGGGTGCCGTCCTCCGCCAGCCGCGAGTCGATCACGCGGGTATCGGGCGCCTTGCAGAAGGGGCATTGCATGGCTTAAGCCCGGGAATCGGGAATCGGGAATCGGGAATCGTCAAAAGACTCCCCGCCCCTTCTTCTACGATTCTCCATTCCCGATTCTCGATTCCCGGTCAGGCGGCACGCCTGATGGCGCCGTACACCGGGAAGCCGG
>NZ_JAUASX010000041.1 GCF_030345715.1 Solimonas sp. SE-A11 | reverse complement strand
TCCACGCTAATCACTCCTGGTCATCCCTGGCGAGAAAATCGCCAGAGTACCGATTAACGTGGGTCAAATTTCAGTGCGCACTTGCCTCTTGGGTGGGTCAATTCTTACTGCGCGCCAACACCAGGGCCTCCTGAGAAATGCCATATGTATTCTCGAGAACATCAATCCGCACGCCGCCGGAGGCCAGTTTCGGCGCCAAGCCATAACGGACCTCATCAACGACGACTTCCTCCAGCCCTCCAATAGGGATGCGGACGGAGGTCGTGCCACCGCCATAGGTGATCTTCAGGGTGAATCCGCCGGAAATGCTGGTCGGATTAATCTGGAGATCTGAAATTCCCGGCACGGTGCCTGTGGCGCCAACCGGAATAACGACGGACTGGATCGGGGTCTTTCCTGCGTAGCCCGAAACCCGGTACACATCATCATTCACAACTCGAACTGTGCCCTCATCCATGCAGGCGGCATAGTTCGTAATCCTTGCGATAGAGCAGTATGACCCGCCAATTCGACCGTACGTTGGATTCAAGGTCGTCGGCCCCGGGACCATGCTCGATGGGATAGTGTAGTGGTCGAATATAGCGGCGCGGGGGCCGAGATGGCGGCGGACCTGTAGCAGTGAGTTATTCGCCCAAGAAATGTCCATGATGTCCGTAGCACCATTTACATCATCGCTAGGCGCCGCGGGGGAGAACCTACCGATAACTCCTTGGGAATTGGCGACAGAAAGAATTTGTTGGGCCTCATCCGACATGTATGCCACCTTGGTACCATCCTGAGACACAACTGGCCCTGACTTCGGCGATCCATCCATCGTGAATCGATGAACTACTGGCCCTGCCTGCGTGGCCAGATAAAAATCATTGTTGACCTTGACGACGCCGTTGCAAACGATAGCGGCGTTCGCCGATCCGACGGACAACAACAAGATGGCGAAAATCCTTAATGAGGTCGATAGCATCCTTATGCTCCTTTCAATTTGAGTTTTCATCCTTGATCCGACGTTACCCCAAAATTGAGTAGCACCGTGGTTTAGAGTCCGACCCAAGACCCCAGGAGGTCGGACGTGAAGAAGCGGTATTCGGAAGAGCAGATCATCGGATTTCTGAAGGAAGCGGA
>NZ_JAUASX010000040.1 GCF_030345715.1 Solimonas sp. SE-A11 | reverse complement strand
TGTTGGCGCGCAGTAAGAATTGACCCACCCAAGAGGCAAGTGCGCACTGAAATTTGACCCACGTTAATCGGTACTCTGGCGATTTTCTCGCCAGGGATGACCAGGAGTGATTAGCGTGGAATTGTTAGCAAAGATCAGGCGCTGGCACCTGCGGGACAAGGTGCCGATCCGGGAGATCGCCCGGCGTACCAGCCTATCGAAAAACACGATCAAGAAGTACCTGCGCAACCAGACGCTGGAGCCGACTTACCCGCCCAGGACGGTCAGCCGCAAGCTGGACCCCTACGCCAGCCAGCTGTCGGCCTGGCTCAAGGCCGACGCCGGCAAGCCCCGCAAGGAGCGGCGCAACGCCCGGGCCCTGTACCAGGCGCTCCAGCGTCAGGGCTTCCAGGGCGACTACTCGCGCGTCACCGCCTTCATCCGCGGCTGGCGAGAAGACCAGGGCAAGGTCCGGCGGGACGTGTACGTGCCGCTGGCCTTCGCTGCTGGCGAGGCGATGCAATTCGACTGGAGCGTGGAGACCGCCGAGCTGGGTGGCCACGTCGTGCGGCTCAAGGTCGCACAGATCAAGCTCTGCCACAGCCGCCTGACCCTGCGGGTGGCCTACACCAGCGAAGCACACGAGATGCTCTTCGACGCCCACTGGCAGGCCTTCCAGTTTTTCGGCGGCATTCCCCGGCGGGCGATCTACGACAACATGCGCACGGCGGTGGATGCCGTCGGCAAGGGCAAGGAGCGTGTCGTCAATCCGCGCTTCTCGGCGATGATGGGCCACTACCTGCTGGAGCCGGAATTCTGCAGCCGCGCCGCCGGCTGGGAAAAGGGCCGGGTCGAGAAGGCGGTGCAGGATGGCCGGCGCAAGCTCTTCGTGCCACGCCCGAAGTTTGAGACGCTGGCCCTGCTCAATGCCTGGCTGCGCCAGCGTTGCTGGGAGCTGGCCGAGGAAACCCGTCACCCGGAAGTCCCGGGCCAGAGCGTCGCCGAGGTCTTCGCCCAGGAGCAGCCACAGCTGCTGCCGCTGGGGACCGCCTTCGACGCCTTCATCGAGCATCCCCTGCGGGTGTCGCCGACCAGCCTGGTCACTTTCGAGCGCAACCGCTACAGCGTGCATGCCGCCTACGCCAATCGCGCCGTCAGCCTGCGGGCCTATGCCGACAGCATCAAGGTGGTGGCCGATGGAAACCTCATCGCCGAGCACGCCCGGTGCTTCGGTCGCGGCCAGACCTTCTACGACTGGTGGCACTACCTGCCGGTGCTGGAGCGCAAGCCCGGGGCGCTGCGCAACGGCGCGCCGTTTGCCGATCTGCCGGCGCCGCTGCAGCGCCTGCAGGAGCGGCTGCTGCGCCGGCCTGGGGGCGACCGGGAGATGGCCGACATCCTGGGTTGCGTGCCCCGGCACGGACTGGACGATGTGCTGACGGCGGTGGAGCTGGCCCTGGAGGGCAAGAATCCCAGCCGCGAGCACGTCTTCAACGTGCTGGCCCGGCTCAAGGAGCCGCAAGCGCCGGCACAGGTGCAGGCGCCGAATGACCTGGCGCTGAAGGAGGAGCCAAAGGCCGATGTCGGCCGCTACGACACCCTGCGCCGAGTGCTGCCGCTGGCGCCGCTGCTGCCGGCGATCCAGGCCCTGGTGGAGGTGCGCCATGCAGCGTAGCCAGATCGTCGCCAGCCTCAAGGCGCTGAAGCTGCACGGCATGGCCGGGGCGCTGGAGGAGATCCTGAGCCACCGCCTGCCCAATGGCTCACCGGAGGATTTGCTGGCCGAGCTGCTGGCCGCGGAGGGATCGGAGCGGGAGGTGCGCTCGCTGTCCTACCAGATGAAGGCGGCC
>NZ_JAUASX010000004.1 GCF_030345715.1 Solimonas sp. SE-A11 | reverse complement strand
GGTCGCCCTGGTCGCCTGCATGCGCAAACTCCTGGTGATCCTCAATGCCAGGCGTCGAGACGAACTCCTCCTCCAACAGACCGAACTGGCGACCCCTTAAGACAGTTGCTCTCCCGCAAGGGGAGAGGGGACTGGCGGCAGTGTTTTTAGCCTCCCCCCACTTCACTCTCCCGCGGACCTGCCTCGTCCTCGCCGACCTCGGTCTTCTTGGCAGCGGTCTTCTTCGCGGTCGTGCGTTTGCGTACGGTCTTGCGGGCGCGGGGCAGCGGGGCCTCGTCGTCGGCGTCGTCGCCCGGCATGACCCGGGCCACGATGTTCTTCCAGGGGCCGCGCTTGCGCAGGTTGTCGAGGTTCTGCTTGACGAAGCCGGCGGCGTCGAACTCGCCGGCGGCGCCGACCTTGTCGCGCAGGAAGGCGACGATGTCGTCCTGCAGGCCGGCCACGTCGGGCAGGCCCAGGAAGCGGCGCAGTTCCTCGGGCTTCACATCGATTTCGATCTTGATCTGCATGGCGAGCTCCAGGTGATCAGGCGGCAACCACGAACAGGCCGATGACGCAGCCGGTGCTGGCCAGCCAGGTCAGCGAACGGGCGGTGGGCTTGTCGGCAATGTACAAGGCGCCATAGACCAGGCGCAGGGCGATGAAGGCCATGGCCAGGGTGTCGGCGGTGGCGTTGGGGCCGAGGACGATGTGGCAGATGATCACCGCGGCGGCAAACGGGGCGAAGGCCTCGAAGCTGTTCAGGTGGGCCCAGTGGGCACGCAGGCGCCAGCCTTCGTTTTGCTCCAGCGAGCGGCGCGGCGTGGCGTTGTCGTAGCGACGGCTCCACTTGGCACCCATCGCGAAGACATAGGGCAGCAGGGCCGCAGCCAGCACGCACCAGAAGGCAATCGTCATCCCGTCACTCCCCGAATAGTGGTTGTGACGGGTTTATAGCATGGGCGTTCAGGCGCCCGTGAGCCGCCGCTGGGCCTCGCGGTAGCGGGCGCCGGTGCGCTCGACGATCTCGTCCGGCAGGGCCGGGCCCGGGGCTTTCTTGTTCCAGTCCAGGGTTTCCAGGTAGTCGCGCACGATCTGCTTGTCGAAGCTCGGCGGGCTGATGCCGGGGCGGTAGCCCTCGGCGTCCCAGAAGCGCGAGGAGTCCGGGGTCAGAACCTCGTCGATCAGGTGCAGGCGGCCGTCCTCGTCCAGGCCGAACTCGAACTTGGTGTCGGCGATGATGATGCCGCGCGCCAGGGCATACTCGGAGGCCTGGCGGTAGATCGTGAGCGTCACGTCGCGCAGTTGCGCGGCCAGGTCCTTGCCGACCTTGGCCTCGACCTCGGCGAAGGAGATGTTCTCGTCGTGCTGGCCTGCCGGGGCCTTGTCGGCCGGGGTGAAGATCGGCTCGGGCAGCTGCTGCGCCAGTTGCAGGCCGGCGGGCAGGGGGATGCCGCAGACCGCGCCCGTGCGCTGGTAGTCCTTCCAGCCGCTGCCGATCAGGTAGCCGCGGGCCACGCATTCCACCGGGATCGCCTTGAGCTTTTTCACCACCACGGCGCGGCCCTGGCACTCGGCCAGCTCGGCCGGGGTCAGCCAGTCGGCGAGGTTGATCTCCGGGGCGGAGTGGTTGGGGATCAGCGCGGTGAAGCGCTGCATCCAGAACTCGGTCACGGCATTGAGCACGGCGCCCTTGCCCGGGATGGGGCGGGGCATGATCACGTCGAAGGCGGACAGGCGGTCGCTGGTCACGATCAGCATGTGCTTGTCGCCCAGGGCGAAGATGTCGCGCACCTTGCCTCCGTGGATGCGGGGCAGGCTGGTGATCGTCGATTCGTAGAGGGCGGCCATGGGTGACGGCGGTTATCGGGAAAAATTTCGCGGATAATACGCGCCCCATCCCCGGTGCCGCCAATGTCCAAGAGCAAGCTGTCGCCCCTGATCGCGCCTTCCATCCTGTCCGCCGACCTGGCCCGCCTGGGCGAAGACGTGCAGCGCGTGCTGGCGGCCGGCGCCGATATCGTCCATTTCGACGTGATGGACAACCATTACGTGCCGAACCTGACCTTCGGGCCGACGATCTGCGAGGCCCTGCGCAAGTACGGCATCAAGGCCCCGATCGACGTGCACCTGATGGTGGAGCCGGTGGACGCCCTGGCCCAGCTGTTCTGCAAGGCCGGCGCCGACTACGTGACCTTCCACCCGGAGGCGACCAAGCACGTGGACCGCAGCCTGCAGGCGATCCGAGATGCCGGCTGCAAGTCCGGCCTGGTATTCAACCCGGCCACGCCACTGAGCTACCTGGACTACGTCATGGACAAGGTCGACATGGTGCTGCTGATGTCGGTCAACCCGGGCTTCGGCGGGCAGTCCTTCCTGCCCTCGGCCCTGACCAAGCTCAGCCAGGCCCGCGCCAAGATCGACGCCTATACCGCCGCTACCGGTCGCGAGATCCGCCTGGAGATCGACGGTGGCGTGAAGGTGGACAACATCGGCGAGATCGCCGCCGCCGGCGCCGACACCTTCGTGGCCGGCTCGGCCATTTTCAATTCCAAGGACTACGCCGGCACCATTACGGCGATGCGCGCCGCCATCGGCTAGTTGCTTCGGTTAGAATGACCTCATGAAGACCTTCCGCAATCCCGCAGCGCAGGCGCCGTCGGCACGATGGCGCTGGTGACTATTGATCAGTTGAAACTATAAAGTTCAATCAATAATCACACCTACCGCGCCCGCGGTAGGGCGCGTCAAAAGGAAGTCTGATGTCTGCCAACTACAACCGCATCGCGCTCACGCGCGAACTGCCGGGCGATCTCGACACCGCCGTCGGGGTCTATCTCAAGCTTGCCCACAAACCCTATTCCTACCTGCTGGAATCCGTCCATGGCGGCGACCAGTGGGGCCGTTACAGCTTCATCGGCCTGCCTTGCCGCGAGGTGCTGAAGGTGCGCGGCCACCACGTGACCGTGGAGCGCGACGGCCGCCCGGTGGAAGAGGCCGAGGTGGCCGACCCGATTACCTTCGTCCGCGAGTACCAGCAGCGCGTGCGTCCGCAGCCGCAGGACAAGCCGCTGCGCTTCAGCGGTGGCCTGGTGGGCTACTTCGGCTACGACTGCGTGCGCTACTTCGAGCCGCGCCTGGACCGGCCCAAGCCGGACCCGGTGGGTACGCCCGATATCCTGCTGATGCTGTCGGAAGAGGTGGTGGTTTTCGACAACCTGCGCGCCACCATGACCCTGGTGGTGCACGCCGACCCGTCCTCCAAGGAAGACCTGGAGCGTGCCGAGCGCCGGCTGGACGAGATCGCCGGCAAGCTGGCCGAGCCGCTGGCCCTGCCGCGGGCGCCGCATCACAGCGGCCCCGCCAGGCCGCTGGATTTCCACTCCGGCTTCGGCGAGGAGCGCTTCTGCGCGGCGGTGAACCGCGTCAAGGAGTACATCGCGGCCGGCGACTGCATGCAGGTGGTGCCCTCGCAGCGCATGTCGGCGCCGTTCAAGGCCGACCCGGCGCGGCTGTACCGCGCCATCCGCCGCCTGAACCCCTCGCCCTACATGTATTGCATGGACCTTGGCGATCACCACGTGGTGGGGTCCAGCCCGGAGATACTGGTGCGCGTGCAGGATGGCGGCGTCACCGTGCGCCCCATCGCCGGCACCCGCAAGCGTGGTGCCACGCCCGAGGAGGACCACGCGCTGGAGCAGGAGTTGCTGGCCGATCCGAAGGAGATCGCCGAGCACCTGATGCTGATCGACCTCGGCCGCAACGATGTGGGCCGCGTGTCCGGCACCGGCAGCGTCAAGCTGACCGACAAGATGGTGATCGAGCGCTACAGCCACGTCATGCACATCGTCAGCAACGTCACCGGCCAGCTCAAACCCGGCGTGGATGCGCTGGATGCCCTGGCCGCGACCTTCCCGGCGGGCACGCTGTCTGGAGCGCCCAAGGTGCGGGCGATGGAGATCATCCAGGAGCTGGAGCCGGTCAAGCGTGGCATCTACGGCGGTGCCGTGGGCTACCTCGGCTGGGACGGCAACATGGACACCGCGATTGCGATCCGCACGGCGGTGATCAAGGATGGCCAGGTGCACGTGCAGGCCGGTGCCGGCGTTGTGGCCGACTCGGTGCCCGAATCGGAGTGGACTGAAACCATGACCAAGGCGCGCGCGATGATGAATGCCGCCGCGGAGGCCTCGTCATGATCGTCATGATCGACAACTACGACTCCTTTACCTACAACCTCGTGCAGTACTTCGGGGAACTGGGGGCGGAGGTCGCGGTGCACCGCAACGACCAGATCACGGTGGACGAGGTGGCGGCGCTCAAGCCCAGCCACATCATCCTGTCCCCGGGCCCCTGCACGCCCAACGAGGCGGGCATCTGCCTGGACCTGATCGACCGGCTCAAGGGGCAATTCCCGATCCTGGGCGTGTGCCTGGGTCACCAGTCCATCGGCCAGGCCTTCGGTGGCGTGGTGAAGCGCGCCCGCGAGGTCATGCACGGCAAGGTCAGCCCGATCCACCACGCCGACACCGGCGTGTTCCGCGGCCTGCCCAGCCCCTACACGGCCACGCGCTATCACTCGCTGATCGTGGAGGAGGCGACGCTGCCCCAGGAGCTGGAAGTCACGGCCTGGACGCAGAAGGCGGACGGCAGCCGAGACGAGATCATGGGCCTGAGGCACAAGACCCTGCCGATCGAGGGCGTGCAGTTCCACCCGGAATCGATTCTGACGGAGCACGGGCACCAGTTGCTGAAGAACTTCCTGGAGGCATACAAGTGAGCATCACGGCGCAGGAAGCACTCCAGCGCACCATCGAGCACCGCGAGATCTTCCCGGACGAGATGGTGGACCTGATGCGCCAGATCATGCGCGGCGAGGTTTCGCCGGTGATGATGGCGGCGATCCTCACCGGCCTGCGCGTAAAAAAGGAGACGGTAGGCGAGATCGCTGCCGCCGCGCAGGTGATGCGCGAGTTCGCGCTCAAGGTGGAGGTGGCCCCGCATCCGCACTTCGTCGACATCGTCGGCACCGGCGGTGATGGCGCGCACACCTTCAACATCTCTACCGCGTCGATCTTCGTGGCAGCGGCGGCCGGCGCGCGCGTGGCCAAGCACGGCAACCGCAGCGTGTCTTCCAAGTCTGGCTCGGCCGATGTGCTGGAGGCCCTGGGCGCCGTGATCGAGCTGCAGCCGGCGCAGGTTGCCGCCTGCATCGAGCGCTGCGGCATCGGCTTCATGTTCGCTCCCATCCACCACCCGGCGATGAAGGCCGTGGGCCCGGTGCGCAAGGAAATGGGCGTGCGCACGGTGTTCAACATCCTGGGCCCGCTGACCAACCCGGCCGGCGCGCCTAACATGCTGATGGGCGTGTTCCACCCGGACTTGGTCGGCATCCAGGTCCGTGCCCTGCAGAAGCTCGGCGTGCAGCGCGCGCTGGTGGTCTGGGGCAAGGACAACCTCGACGAGATCACGCTGGGCGCCGGCACCCTGGTGGGTGAACTGGTGGACGGGCAGGTGCGCGAGTACGAGATCCACCCGGAGGACTTCGGTCTGGCCATGTCCTCCACCCGGCAGCTGCGCGTGGCCGATGCGCAGGAATCCAAGGCGCGCCTGCTGGAGGCGCTGGACAACCGCGACGGCGTGGCCCGCGACATCGTGGCGCTCAATGCCGGTGCCGCCCTCTACGCTGCCAACCTGGTGACCAGCATCCACGACGGCATCGCCAAGGCCCGCCATGCCATCGGCAGCGGTGCCGCGCGCGCCAAGCTGGACGAATTCGTCGCTGCGACGCGCAGCATCTCCGGGAAATGATCAACCTGTAGGAGCCCGCTTGCTGGCGACCTGTCGCCAGCAAGCGGGCTCCTACAGCTCAGGAAAACACCATGGCTGACATTCTCGAACGCATCGTTGAAGTGAAGCGCGACGAAATCCGTGCGCTGAAGCAGAAGTACTCCCTGTCCACGCTGGAAGAGCTGGCGGGTGCCGCCGACCGCGTGCGCGGCTTCCAGGCCTCACTGCGCTCCGCAGTGGCTGCGGGCCGCCCCGGCGTGATCGCCGAGATCAAGAAGGCTTCGCCCAGCAAGGGCGTGATCCGCGCCGAATTCGACCCGGCCTGGATCGCCGGCGAGTACGCCGCCCATGGCGCAGCCTGCCTGTCGGTGCTGACCGACGAGCGCTTCTTCCAGGGCCACAATGATTACCTGGTGGCGGCCCGCAAGGCGGTGGCGCTGCCGGCGATCCGCAAGGATTTCCTGGTGGACCCGCTGCAGGTGATCGAGGCGCGCGCCATCGGTGCGGATTGCGTGCTGCTGATCGCGGCCTGCCTGTCGGTGGGGCAGTTGCGCGAGCTCTATGGCCTGGCGCAGTCGCTGGGCATGGACGTGCTGGTGGAGATCCACGACGGCATGGAGCTGGACCAGGTGCTGTCTGCGCAGCTGGCGGGGCCACTGCTGCTGGGCATCAACAACCGCAACCTGCGGACCTTCGAGACCAGCCTGGACACGACGCTGGACCTGTTGCCGCGCCTGCCCAAGGACTGCGAGGTGGTGACCGAAAGCGGCATCGCCGTGCCGGACGACGTGAAGCGCATGCGCGACGCCGACGTGCACCGCTTCCTGATCGGCGAGTCCCTGATGCGCCAGCCGAGCCCCGGCCAGGCGCTGGCGAAACTGGTGGCTTGAAACGAAAAGAGCCGGCTCGCGCCGGCTCTTTTCGTTGAGGCTTGCCGCGGCTCAGGGCTTCTTGATGCCCAGCACCAGGATGCTGCGGCCCTGGGAGGCGACCATGCCGTCCTCCTCCAGCTTCTTGAGCACGCGGCCGGCCATTTCACGCGAGCAGCCGACGATGCGCGCCAGTTCCTGGCGGCTGACCTTGACCAGCACGCCGCGGGGATTGGGCAGGGCGTCCGGCTTCTTCGACAGGTCCAGCAGGGCATGGGCCAGACGGCCGGCCACGTCGAGGAAGGCCAGGTCGCCGAGGCGGCGGCTGGTGTCACGCAGGCGCGCCGACAGCTGGCCGGCGACCTCGAACATGATCTCTGGATACTGTCGTACGAAGCCGCGGAAAGCCTGGTAGCCGATCTCCGCCACCAGCGTCGGGCTACGAGTGCGGACGATGGCCGTGCGGGTCTGCTGCTCCGGAAACAGGCACATCTCGCCGAAGAAGTCGCCGGGGTTCAGGTAGGCCAGCACGATCTCCCTGCCATCCTCGTCCTCCAGCAGAATGCTGACGGAGCCTTCCAGGATGTAGAACAGGGACTGGGGATCATCCCCGGCGTGGATCAGCGTGTGTTTCGGCGGATAGCTTTTCTTATGGGCCTGCGCCACGAAGGCCTGCACGGCCGGCTTGTCCAGCATCGGAAACTCCCTCTCCCAAAAAAGGTACTTCGCGGCTTGATTTGAGCGAAAATACCACAATGATCCGTATCTTACCGTCAGACAAGCGCTCGGGAGCCCTGTGAAAGCACGCATCAAGTGGGCCGAAAAGGCCACGTTCATCGCCGAAAGCGGCAGCGGCCACGCCATCGTCATCGACGGTCCGCCGGACATCGGTGGCCGCAACCTGGGCCCGCGGCCGATGGAGCTGCTGCTGATGGGTGTCGGCGCCTGCTCGGCGGTGGACGTGCTCTACATCCTGCAGAAGGCACGCCAGACCGTGACCGATGTCTGGTGCGAGCTGGACAGCAAGCGGGCCGAGACCGATCCCAAGGTTTTCACCGATATTCACCTGCATTTCGTGGTGACGGGCCGGAATCTGGCCGAAAATCACGTCAAAAGGGCCGTGGAGCTGTCCGCCGAGAAGTATTGCTCGGCCTCCATCATGCTCAAGAAGGGCGGGGTTAGCGTGACCTACGACTACGAGATCCGCGCGGCCGAATGAGCCGCTGGCACCGGTTGTCGCGAAACTGACGCGGAATCGGTGATAAAATTACGCGTTACTACCCCTGCGGCGACCCCGCGGGGGTCCGTTTTTGTATTCCTGAGGACACCTCCTTGGCCAAGGCTAAAACCAAACCCACCAACAACCCGAAGCTTAAGCTGCTGGGTTTCAACAACCTGACCAAGTCGCTGTCGTTCAACATCTACGACATCTGCTACGCCCGTTCGCGCGAGCACCAGCAGGAATACATCGAGTACATCGACGAGGCCTATAACGCCGAGCGCCTCACCGACATCCTGACGGAGGTCGCCAACATCATCGGCGCCAACGTCCTCAACGTGGCACGCCAGGATTACGACCCGCAGGGCGCCTCGGTGACCATGCTGATCTCCGAGGGTCACCTGGACGGCCTGCCGACCCCGGGCAAGAAGGACAAGGGCAAGAAGGACTCCGTGGTGGCGCACCTGGACAAGTCGCACATCACCGTCCACACCTACCCGGAGACCCATCCGGACAACGGCATCTCGACCTTCCGCGCCGACATCGACGTGTCGACCTGCGGCAAGATCTCGCCGCTGAAGGCCCTGAACTACCTGATCAAGTCCTTCGAGTCCGACATCGTGGTGATGGACTATCGCGTGCGCGGCTTCACCCGCAACGTGCGCGGCATGAAGCACTTCATCGACCACCAGGTGGACTCCATCCAGAACTTCATCGCGCCGGACCTGGGCGACAAATACCAGATGGTCGACGTCAACGTGTACCAGGAATACATCTTCCACACCAAGATGCGCCTGAAGGAACTGGACCTCGACACGTACCTGTTCGGTGAGGGCGCCTCCGAGCTGCCGCCCAAGGAAGCGCGCCGCATCCGCGAACGCGTCAACCACGAGATCATGGAAATCTTCTACGGCAAGAACATCCAACGCTGAAGTCGGGCGCGGGACACGTAAAAGGCGGCCTCCGGGCCGCCTTTTACGTTGATGCAATGGCTCTTGTAGGAGCGGCCGTTGGCCTCGAAGCCGGTCATCATGGCCACCCTCGCTCGCGGCCAACGGCCGCTGCTACATGGGGTGAGCACTCAGAACTTGTACGCGCCCTTCTTCATCACGCCTGCCACGCGCCGCATCAGTTCGCGCACCGGGTAGGGCAGGGGTCGGGCGCCGGCTTCCTGGGCCTCGCTGGCGTGGCGGGCCTCGTCGTCTCGCATGGTCTTGAGGATGGCGCGGCTGCGCTGGTCGGCGTCCGGCAGTTCGCGCAGGTGCTCGTCCAGGTGCTCGGAGACCTGTTTCTCGGTTTCCTCCACGAAACCCAGGCTCCAGCGGTCGCCGGCCAGGCCGGCGGCGGCGCCGATGGCAAAGGAGCCGGCATACCACAGCGGCTGCAGCTTGCTGGGGCCGGAGCCCAGTTCGCGCAGGCGTTCCTCGCACCACTGCAGATGGTCCTGCTCCTCGTGCGCGGCGGCCAGCAGGTGGTCGCGGACCTTGCCGTCGCGGGCGACGAAGGCCTGGCCGTGGTACAGGGCCTGGGCGGCGATCTCGCCGGCATGGTTGATGCGCATCAGCCCGGCGGTGTGCTGTCGCTGGGGTTCGGCCAACTCGGCTTCCGGCAGGCGGTCGGCGGGGTTGGCGCGGTGCGCCGGCTTGGGCGCCAGCAGGGCCAGGCCCTGGCCCAGGCGGTTCAGCAGGCGGTCGGCGGGGGTGTAGTCGCGGCTCATGCGTTGATTTTAGACGGTCCGCCGCCATTTTTCGTTCACGCCGCCGAACGGCGCCGGCCGGGTAGAATGGCCGATCCCTTTTCCAACCGGTCCGCCGCCTTGCGTCTCACCCTCAACCAGCTGTCCGCGCATCTCGCCCAGGGGCTGGCGCCCCTGTACGTCGTCGCGGGCGAGGAGCCGCTGCTGATGCAGGAGTCGCTGGACGCGATCCGCGCCGCGGCCCGCAAGGCGGGGTTCTCGGAGCGCGAGGTGCTGGATGTCGAACGCGGATTCAACTGGCAGCAGCTGGCCGATTCCTGCGCCAGCATGTCGCTGTTCGCCACCCAGCGCATCATCGAGCTGAACCTGCCGACCGGCGCGCCGGGCGTGGAGGGCAGCAAGATGCTGCAGCAACTGATCCCGCAGCTGTCGCGCGACACGCTGTTCATCCTGCAGTCCGGCCCCATCGAGTGGCGCTCGCGCCAGGGCGGCTGGTACCAGGCCCTGGAGAATGCCGGCGCGACGCTCTACTTCGAGCCGATGAAGCCGGCGGAGTTTCCGGGCTGGCTGGCGGCTCGCGCCAAGGCCGCCAAGCTGCAGATCGACGCCGATGCCATGAAGCTGCTGGTGGAGCGCACCGAGGGCAACCTACTGGCGGCGGCGCAGGACCTGGAGAAGCTCAAACTGCTGTTCCCGGGCCAGGCCATCGGGCTGGAGCAACTGGAGCAGGCGGTGGCCGACAGCGCTCGCTACGAGGCCTTCGACCTCAACGCCCGTGCGCTGGCCGGCGACGGTGCCGGCGCGGTGCGCAGCCTGGAACGCCTGCGCGAGGAAGGGGTGGCCGCCCTGGAGATCCTGGGTGCACTGGTCTGGAGCCTGCGCCAGCTGTCCAAGGCCTCGCTGGCCTTTGCCCGCAGCCGTGACGCCAATGCGGCCTGCTACGACGCCGGCATCCAGAAGGCGCGCATGGAGCCCTACCTGAAGGCTCTGCCGCGCAGCCGGCCCGGCGAGATCATGGAGTGGCTGCGCCTCTGTGCCCGCATCGACCAGGGGGTCAAGACCGGCCAGGAAGCAGCGGCCTGGGAAGACTTGCTAACATTGGTGCTCAACATCAGCGGTGCCCGGAAAACTGAAGTCGTATGAGTCCCACCACCAATACCAAGGCAAAAGCGGCTAAAGCCGACGATATTGCCGCTTACATGCGCGAAAAGGGCGTCAAAGCACGGGCTGCCAGCCGTGCGCTGGCGCGTGCCGACACCGGCGCCAAGAATGCCTGCCTGTTCGCGCTGGCCGAAATCCTGATCGCCGAGTCCAAGGCCATCCTCGACGCCAACGCCATCGACATGCGCGACGGCCGCTCGCGCAAGCTGGATGACGCGCTGCTGGACCGCCTCGAACTGAACCCCGACCGCATCGCCGCCATGGCCGACGGCGTGCGCCAGGTCGCCGCCCTGCCGGACCCGGTGGGCGAGCTCAGCGACCTGAAGCTGCGCCCCTCCGGTATCCAGGTGGGCCGCATGCGCGCGCCGCTGGGCGTGGTCGGCATCATCTACGAGTCGCGCCCCAACGTGACGGCCGACGCCGCCGTGCTGTGCCTGAAGTCGGGCAATGCCGCGATCCTGCGCGGCGGCTCCGAGGCGCTGCACTCCAACCTGGCGATCGCCCGCTGCATCGAGCGTGCGCTGACCGACACCGGCCTGCCGCGTGACGCGGTGCAGGTGCTGGACATCACCGATCGCCGCACCGTCACCGAGATGGTGGCGATGCCGGAGTTCATCGACGTCATCATCCCGCGTGGCGGCAAGGGCCTGGTCGCGGCCGTGGCCGAGGCCGCGCGCGTGCCGGTGATCAAGCACCTGGATGGCATCTGCCACGTCTACATCGACGCCGACGCCGACCTGGAGAAGGCGGTGGCGGTGGCGGTCAACGCCAAGACGCAGCGCTACGGCACCTGCAACACCATGGAGACGCTGCTGGTCGATGCGCCAGTGGCCGAGCGCGTGCTGCCGACCCTGGGCCAGATCTACGCCGAGGCCGGCGTGGAGATCCGCGGCTGCGAGCGCACCCGCCGCATCCTGACGGACGCCCGCCCGGCGACCGAGGAGGACTGGCGCACCGAGTACCTGGCGCCGATCCTGTCGGTGCGCGTGGTCGACGGCCTGGACCAGGCCATCGACCATATCGAGACCTACGGCTCGCACCACACGGACTCGATCGTCACCGAGAACTACAGCAAGGTGCGCCGCTTCCTGCGTGAAGTGGACTCCGCCTCGGTGATGGTCAATGCCTCGACCCGCTTTGCCGATGGCTACGAGTACGGCTTGGGCGCGGAGATCGGCATCAGCACCGACAAGTTCCACGCACGCGGACCGGTGGGCCTGGAAGGCCTGACCTCGCTGAAGTGGGTGGTGCTGGGTGATGGCAGTGTCAGATGAGCCTGTCGCGCAGCGACTCTTCTGCCCCTCGCCCCTTGCGGGAGAGGGGAGGACCACCGACGGAGTCGGTGGTGGGGAGAGGGGTTAGCTATGGCCACGACCCTATGAAGACAGGAACACTCGCCTGAAAGGTCCCATCGGCATCTTCGGCGGCGCCTTCGCGCCGTTCCACCACGGGCATCTGCGCTTGGCCATCGAGGCGCGCGAGCGCCTGGAACTGGGCCAGGTACGCCTGGTGCCCACGGCACTGCCGGCGCACCGCTCGGCTTCCAAGGTATCGCCGCAGCGACGCCTGGAGTGGCTCAAGCTCGGCATCCGCCGCGAGCCGGGCCTGGTGGCCGACGATTGCGAGATCCGCCGCGGTGGCGTGTCCTACACCGTGGATACGCTGGCCGCATTGCGCGCCGAATTCCCCGAGACGCCGCTGGTGCTGCTGATGGGCGCGGATGCCTTCGCCCACCTGCATTGCTGGAACCGCTGGCCGCAGTTGCTGGAACTGGCGCATCTGGTGGTGATCGCTCGCGCCGACACGCGCCTGGAGCCGCCGTCGGAAGCCGCCGCCGTGCTGGCGGGCCGCGAGACCTCCGATCCGACGGTGTTGCGGCAGGGGCCGGCCGGACGCTGGATGCGCCTGGACGTGCCGGTGCTGGATATTTCCTCCACGCGCATCCGCCGCCTGCTCAAGCTGGGCCAGTCGGTGCGCGGCCTGGTGCCCGATGCCATACTCAATTCGCTGACCGCCGCCGATACCGCGGCGCTGACACAGGATGACGATGCCAAAACCCACTAAGTTGGCGCTGATCGCCAAGAACGCCCTCGAAGACCTCAAGGGCAGCGACATCAAGATGCTCGATGTCGCGCACCTCACCACGGTGACGGACTGGATGATCATCTGCACCGGTACGTCCACCCGCCACGTGAAATCCCTGGCTGACAATGTGGCCGATACGGCGCGCGAGGCGGGGTTCCGCCCGCTGGGCACCGAGGGCGCGGACGGCAGCGAGTGGGTGCTGGTGGACCTCGGCAGCGTGGTGGTGCACGTGATGCAGGCCCAGGCCCGCATCCACTACCAGCTGGAAAAGCTCTGGGACATCGCCCCGCCGGAAGAGCCGGAAGAAGAGAGGCCGAAGAAGAAGGCCGCGGCCAAGCCCAAGGCCGAGAGTAAACCCAAGGCCGCCAAGAAATCTGCAGCCAAGAAGACCGCGGCCAAGGCTTCGGCGAAGAAGGCCGTGGCCAAGAAGCCGGCCGCCAAGGCTCCGGCCAGGAAGCCGGCTGCCGGCAAATCCGTCGCGAAGAAGCCGGTGGTGAAGAAGGCTGCGGCGAAGAAGAAGTAGCATCGGGTGAAAATCCACCTGATTGCCGTCGGCACGCGCATGCCGGGCTGGGTGGAGACCGCCTACGAGGACTACACCGGCCGCATGCCGCGCGAATGTCGCGTGCAGCTGGTGGAGATCCCGGTGGCGGAACGTGGCAAGAATGCCGATATCGCCCGCCTCAAGCAGGCCGAGGGCGAGAAGATCCTCAAGGCCGTGCCGCGCGACTGCGCGATCATTGCGCTGGACGAGCATGGCGAATCCCTGGGCAGCAAGGAGTGGTCCGGCGAACTGAAGCGCTGGATGGCCTCCGGCCGCGATACCTGCCTGCTGATCGGCGGCCCCGACGGCCATGCGCCGGAGGTGCTGCAGCGCGCCGACCGACGCTGGTCGTTGTCGCGCCTGACGCTGCCGCACGGCATGGTGCGCGTGATGGTGGCCGAGCAGCTCTACCGGGCCTGGACGCTGCTGTCGAACCACCCCTATCACCGGGCCTGATCGCCGTCCCTGGTCACCACGCCTGGGGCTTCCAGGCAAGGCGCACGGCTTTCCTCGTCACAAAGGCGGGAGATTTTCCCCGGCAGGCCGGGCAGAATCCGCCCATGACCGACTTTTATCTTGCCTCCCGTTCACCCCGGCGCCAGGAACTGCTGCGGCAGCTCGACCTCGATTTCGAGGTATTGCCCGCCGACATTGCCGAGGAGCCCGGTTCCGCCGAGGCTCCTGCCGACTACGCGCTGCGCATGGCCCGCGAGAAGGCCCTGGCCGCGCAGGCGCTGGCACCGCGGCCCCTGCCGGTGCTGGGTGCCGATACCGACGTGGTGCTCGACGGCCGCATCCTGGGCAAGCCGCGCGACCGTGCCCACGCGCTGGAACTGCTAGGGGCGCTGGCCGACCGCGAGCACGAGGTCTACTCGGCCGTGGCCCTGGTCCAGGGTGACCGTATCGAGACGCGGCTGTCGGTGACGCGGGTGCGCTTCGGCACGGTGACGCCGGCCGCCGCGGCGGCCTACTGGGACAGCGGCGAGCCGGCGGACAAGGCTGGCGGCTATGGCATCCAGGGCCTGGGCGCGCAGTTCGTACGCGAGATCCAAGGCAGCTACAGCGGCGTGGTGGGCCTGCCGCTGTACGAGACGGTGGAACTGCTGGGCGCCTTCGGCGTCGGGGCGACGACGTGAGCACCGAGATCCTGGTCAACATCGGGCCGCAGGAGACCCGCGTGGCCCTGGTGGAGGGCGGTGCGACGCAGGAGGTGCACGTGCAGCGCGCTTCGCGCCACGGCCTCACTGGCAACATCTACAAGGGCGTGGTGCAGCGCGTGCTGCCCGGCATGCAGGCGGCCTTCGTCGAGATCGGCCTGGAGCGGACCGCCTTCCTGCACGTGGCGGACATGGTGCCTTCGTCCAACGGCAGTGGGCACGCGCCGGAGCTGCCGCCGATCACGCAACTGGTCCACGAGGGCCAGCAGGTGCTGGTGCAGATCGTCAAGGATCCCATCGGCAGCAAGGGCGCGCGTCTCACCAAGCTGCTTTCCGTGCCGTCACGCTACCTGGTGCTGTTGCCGCACGAGCGCAACGTCGGCGTGTCGGCACGCATCGAGACCGAGGCCGAGCGACTGCGGCTCAAGGGCATCCTGGAGCAGGTGCAGCAGGAGCTGGCGCCGAACTTCGGCGTGATCGCCCGCACTGCGGCGGAGAATGCCGAGCCCGAGGCGCTGGCCAACGACCTGCGATTCCTGCTGCGCCTGTGGACGTCGATCAGCGAGCTGTCGCTGACTGCCAAACCGGGCACCATGGTGCACGGCGACCTGCCGCTGTCGATGCGCATCCTGCGCGACCTGATGGGCACCGACGTCGAGCGCATCCGCATCGACAACATGGGCGAGTTCCATCGCGTGCAGCAGTTTGCGCAGATCTTCGTGCCGCATGCGGCGCCCAAGATCGAGCTGTACCAGGGCGCCGCGCCGATCTTCGATCTCTACGGTGCCGAGGACGACATCAGCCGCGCGCTGGATCGGCGCGTGGAACTGAAGTCCGGCGGGCACATCTTTATCGACCAGACCGAGGCGATGACCACGGTCGACGTCAACACCGGCGCCTACACCGGCCACCGCAACCTGGAGGAGACGGTCCTGAAGACCAACCTCGAGGCGGCGCAGGCCATCGCGCGGCAACTGCGGCTGCGCAACCTCGGCGGCATCATCATCCTGGACTTCATCGACATGAAGTCCGACGACCACCGGGCGCAGGTGCTGCGTGCCCTGGAGCGCGCCCTGGCGGGCGACCACGCCCGCACCCAGGTCTACCCGTTCTCGCCGCTGGGTCTGGTGGAGATGACGCGCAAGCGCACGCGCGACTCGCTGGGCCACATCCTCTGCGAGCCCTGCCCGACCTGCGAGGGCAGGGGTACGGTCAAGACGGTGGAGACGGTCTGCCACGAGATCGCCCGCGAGGTGCAGCGTGCGGCCCGGCAGTTCGAGGCCAAGGGCTTCCTGGTGCTGGCGGCCACGGACGTGATCCAGCGCCTGATCGGCGAGGAGTCCCTGGGGCTGGCGGAACTTGAGGCCAGTCTCAACCGTCCCATTCGTCTCCAGGCCGAATCGACCTATGGCCAGGAGAGTTTCGACGTCGTGCCGTTATAAGCACCACAGGCCGCTCGTCCGGAGGGCTTCCGCCCTCGGACGAGCGGCGGCAAGAAGCTGTTTTTCCGTCGTTTGCTGCGCCTTGCATGCTCTACAATATGCACGCGCAGGAGTTTCTTTTTGGTTGTATACCGGCGCTTTGTGTATGAAAAATCACAACCCTCCGGCCTCCCGCGGTACTCCCCCATCCTTCATGTCTGACGCAGTCTCCTGATGGAACGGGTAAGGCGCCGCTACTGGACCTGGGCCGTGACCCTGTTCGCCGGCACGGTGATCTTCGCCGCGGCCGTCAGCGGCGTGTTCCAGCTGGCGGTACTGGCGCTGCCCAGCTACCGCGAGGAGATCGCCAGCTGGGTCACCCGCGTGGCCGACCGCCCGGTGGACATTGGCGGGATCAACTTGGTCTGGCGTGGCGTCTACCCGCGGCTGGATCTCACCGACATCACGCTCTACGACGAGGACGGCAGCGAGGCACTGACCGCCGACCGCGTCAGCCTGGGTTTCTCCAGCACGCGCCTGCTGCTGGGTGAGCTGATGCCGACACGCATCGAACTCAATGGCCTGAGCATCGCCGCAGACGTTGATGAGGAAGGGCAGCTCAGCGTCGCCGGCTTCGATGCCCTGGGCGGGGAGGCTTTCCCGAAGAACGACCGGCTGATCAAGGAACTGCGCCGCTTCCAGCGTGTGCGCCTGAGCAACTGCGAGGTGCGTTTTACGCATGCCGGCCTGGGCCGCAGCCCGGCGGAATTCACGCTGGTGGCTGGCGAGATCGATCGTACGCGCTCTGGCTTCGACGCCGAGGCGGACATCCGCCTGCCGCCGATCTACGGTGAGCGCGTGGAACTGGCGGCGAGCATCGACGGCGATGTGGCTGATCCGCGCAGCTGGAGCGGTGACTTCAGCGCCGAGCTGCGGCGCATGGCGCCCCAGGCCTGGGTCAGGAACTGGCTGCTGCCCGGTGCCCAGGTGCAGGCCACGGACCTGGACCTGCGCGCCAGGGGCGAGCTGGGGCAGGGGCGCCTGCGGAAGATGCAACTGCGCGCCGAGAGCGATGCCTTCGTGGTGGCACGCGCCGGGCGCGCCTGGCAAGGCAAGGAGCTGGACGCACAGGTGACCGTCACGGCCGAGGATCGTGGCTGGCGGCTGGATATCGACCGGCTGGAGCAGGATGAACAGCCCATGCTGCGCGGCCACCTGCGCTATCGCCCGTTGGAGCAGCAGAGCTATGAGCTGGACGCCGACATCGACGACCTGCAGCTCGGACGCTTCACACCCTGGCTGGCCTACCTGCGCGATGCCTCTCCGGGGCTGCGCCGCGCCGCCGGTCTCAGCGGCGAGCTGGATGGCCTGGTGCTGCGCCTGCGCCAGGCAGAGGACGGGCTGCATTATTCGCTGAAGTCGGATTTCCGCGAGATCGCCCTAACCGGCGATCCGGCCCTGGGGCTGCGCCGCCTCAGCGGCCAGTTCAGCGCCACCGAGGTCGCCGGCCGCCTGAAGCTGGCCGAGGTGCCGCTGGAGCTGCGCCTGCCGCGCGAGTTCAAGGCACCGCTGGCTTTCGATGCCCTATCCGCCGAGCTGCAGTGGCAGCGCGCCGCGGCGGGCTGGAACCTGCGCGCGCCGGATTTTGCATGGCGCATTGCCGGCAGCAAAGGCAGCGGCCGCCTGGATCTGCAGCTGCCGGACGCGGAGGGCGCCTCGCCGGTGATCGACCTGGCGGCACGCTTCAGTGCCGACAACGCGGTGGCGCTCAAACCCTTCATGCCGATGCACTGGGGTGAGCACCTGCGCGACTGGTTGCAGCAGGCAATCCGCCAGGGGCGAGTGCCGCGCGGCGACCTGGCGATCCGCGGCGCACTGTCGGACTTCCCGTTCGACAAGGGCCGTGCCGGCGAGTGGAAGCTGGACCTGGACGTCAGCGGTGCCGACCTGGCCTTCGCGCCCGACTGGCCGATGATCCAGGACATCGACGCGCGCCTGGCCTTCCGTGGCAATGGCCTGACGATCGAGGGCGACAAGGGCCGCGTGTCCGGCAACCGTATCGGCAGCATGCGTGCCAGGATCGCGGACTTCCACGACAGCCTGCTGCATATCGACGGCGAGGTGGCCGGCGAGACGGCGCGCTTCTATGACTTCCTGCGCAACTCGCCGCTGCGCAAGCCGCTGGCCGGCTTGGTCAACCACACCCGTGCCTCCGGACCGGCGCGCGTGGCCGTGAGCCTGGATATCCCGCTGCACCATGTCGATGCTACCGAAGTGGCTGGTACCGTCGGCCTCGATGGCGTGCAACTGTTCTATGAAGGCCTGGACTATCCGGTCGACGATATCCGCGGCGAGTTGAGTTTCACCGGCCATGGCGTGGAGTCGCAGCAGCTCGACGCGCGCCTGGGCGAGCTGGTGCTGGATGCGCATATCGAGCGGCGCGCCAAGACCGCGGGTGTGGTGGTGGTGGAATTCCCGTTCGCGCCCAAGCCTTCGGGCGGCGTCAGCGACTACATTCCGGACCTGGTGCGCGGCCGGCTGTCCGGCGAATCGCGCTGGCGCGCGGAACTGCCGCTGGATGCGACCGATGCGGCCCTGGTGCTGACCAGCGACCTGCGCGGCACGGCGGTGCAACTGCCGGCGCCGCTGGGCAAGGCGGCAGCGGAGAGTTCGCCGATCCGTCTCAGCTTCGGGGCCGACACGGCACCGATGCGCATTCGCCTGGATTATGGCCAGCGCCTGGGCGCGGACATCGCCTATGCCCGCGAAGGACAGGCGCTGAAGCCGCGCGCCGCGCAGCTCAAGCTGGGCGGCGGCATGCCGCCGGCGGCGGACGGGCGCGGCATGGTGGTGACCGGTGACCTGCCGGAACTCGATGCCGGTCCGTGGGCGGCGATCCTCTTCCCCTCCAGTGCACCCGGCAACGCCTCTGCGACCCCTGATGGCCTGACCCTGCGTGAAGTGGACCTGTCCGCCAAGCGCTGGATGTTCGACGACTTCCTCCTGGGCGGCATGCGCCTGCGCTGGAGTCCCTCGGCGGAGGGCTGGCGCGCCGATCTCAGCGGCGATGCCGCCGAAGGCGAGTTGCGCTATGCCCGCGCCGGCGCTGGCGCGCTGACCGGGCGTCTCAAGCGCTTGGGCGTGCAGACACGACCGCAGCCTCTGGTTGCAGCGACGAGCGAGGCGGCTCCGGCACGTGATCCGCGCCAGTGGCCGCTGCTCGATGTCGACGTCCAGCACCTGATGGCGGCGGACCAGGAACTGGGCCACCTGCAACTGCGCAGCTCGCGCATTGTCGATGGCCAGCGTCTGGATTCGCTGTCGATCAGCGGCGGCAAGCTCGACCTCACGGCGACCGGTGCCTGGCAGCGCAACGCCGCCGGCTCCAGCGCCGGGCTCAAGTTCGAGCTCGGCAGCTCCGACGCCGCCGCGGTACTGCAGTCGCTGGGCTACAATCCCACGCTCACGGCCAAGTCCAGCCGCTTCAGCGGCGAACTCAGCTGGAACGCCGCGCCACGGCTCGATTGGCAGCAGGCCAGCGGCCGCATCCGCATGGACGTGGAGAACGGCGCGCTCAAGGCGGTGGAGCCCGGTGCCGGCCGCGTGCTGGGCCTGCTCAACCTCTACGCGATTCCGCGCCGCCTGATGCTGGATTTCCGCGATGTGGTGAGCTCGGGCCTGGGCTTCGACAAGCTCAGCGGCAGCTTCCAGCTCGGCGAGGGCCAGGCCCGCACCAGCGACATGGAGATCAGCAGCACGTCGCTACGCATGGAAATGCGCGGACGCATCGGCCTGGTGGCTCGCGATTTCGACCAGGCCGTGAAGGTCTATCCCGATGTATCTTCCGGCGTGACCCTGGGCGCGGCCCTGCTTGGTGGCCCTGCGGTGGGCGCGCTGGTGCTGCTGGCGCAGCAGGTGCTGGACAAGCCGATCGACCAGGTCACCCAGCTCAGCTACCGTGTGACCGGCGGCTGGGACAACCCGCGCGTGGAGCGCGGAAACTGAAGCGGAGATCCACATGAATCCGGCCATCGCAGCGATCCAGATGAACAGCTCCGACCGCCTGCCGGACAACCTGGAGACAGCCGGCCAGCTGCTGCGCGAGGCCGCGCGCCAGGGCGCCTGGCTGGCGGTGCTGCCGGAGAACTTCGCCTTCATGGGTGCGCGAGAGCGCGACAAGCTGGCACACGCCGAGGCGCCGGGGGAGGGGCCGATCCACGGCTTCCTGTCCGCGATCTCGCGCGAGCTGGGGTTGTGGGTGGTGGCCGGCACCATTCCGCAGGCGGTGCCGCAGGACCCGAACCGCGTGCTGGCGGCCAGCCCGGTCTATGCCGCGAACGGCAGCCTGTCGACGCGCTACGACAAGATCCACCTGTTCGACGTGGAAGTGCCCGGCGGAGAGAGCTACCGCGAGTCCAACAGCATCCGCCCGGGCGAGCCCGACACGGTAGTGGCGCAGACGGCCGGTGGCGGGGTTGGCCTGTCGGTCTGCTACGACCTGCGCTTTCCCGAGCTGTACCGCCGCCTGGCGGCCGACGGGGCCGAAATCCTCTGCGTGCCCTCGGCTTTCACGGCGAAAACCGGGGAGGCGCACTGGGAAACCTTGCTCCGTGCCCGTGCCATCGAGAACCAGTGCGTCGTCGTGGCGTCCAACCAGTGGGGCGAACATGCCGGCGGTCGCCGCACCTGGGGCCACAGCATGATCGTCGGACCCTGGGGCGAGGTGCTGGCCTGCCAGGCCGAAGGTGCTGGCGTGGTGCTGGCACGCCCCGACCGCGCGGCGCAGGCGAAACTGCGCCAGGATTTCCCCGTGCTGTCGCACCGCCGTCTCGCGTGAGACCATCAGGACCATGAACGACACACCGATTGCAGTTGCCCGCCAGACCCTGCTCGAACCCACCGGCATCGACGACACCGCGCTGTCGCGCTTGCTCGATGGCCTGATGAAGCCCGGCATCGAGGAGGCTGATCTCTACTTCCAGCACTCGTTGACCGAGGCCTGGTCGCTGGAGGACGGCATCATCAAGAGTGGCTCGCACCACGTGGAGCAGGGCGTGGGCGTGCGCGCCGTGGCCGGCGACAAGCAGGGCCTGGCCTATTCCGACGAACTGCGCCTGGAAGCGCTGAGCGATGCCGCCGGTGCGGCCGGCGCCATCGTGCGCCAGGGCCAGCAGGGTGCCGTGCAGGCCTTCGCGCGTCGCGCGGAGCCCAAGCCGCTGTACCCGGCGATCAACCCCATCCAGTCGATGGCCACGCCGGAGAAGCTGGCGCTGCTGCGCCGCGCCGACGTCGCCGCGCGAGCCACCGACAGCCGTGTGCAGCAGGTCAACGTCAACCTGGCGGTGAACTTCGAGGCCGTGCTGATCGCTGCCACCGACGGCACCCTGGCCGGCGACGTGCGCCCCCTGGTGCGCATGGACGTCAGCGTCATCGTGGAACACAACGGCCGCCGCGAGCAGGCCCATGCCGGCGCCGGTGGGCGCGGCACCATTGCCGAGTTCCTCGGCGGCGACCAGCCCGAGATGCTGGCGCAGCAGGCCGTGCGCCAGGCGCTGGTGCAGCTCGACGCCGTGCCGGCACCGGCCGGCACCATGACGGTGGTGCTCGGCCCCGGCTGGCCGGGCGTGCTGCTGCACGAGGCGGTGGGTCACGGCCTGGAAGGCGACTTCAACCGCAAGGGCACCTCGGCCTTCTCCGGCCGCATCGGCCAGAAGGTGGCCTCCGAGCTCTGCACCATTGTCGACGACGGCACGCTGCTGAACCGCCGCGGTTCGCTGAGCGTGGATGACGAAGGCACGCAGACCCAGTGCACCACGCTGATCGAGAACGGCATCCTGCGCGGTTACATCCATGACAAGCTCAACGCCCGCCTGACCGGCGTGCGCCCCACCGGCAACGGTCGGCGCGAGTCCTATGCGGCACTGCCGATGCCGCGCATGACCAACACCTACATGCTGCCCGGCCCGCACGATCCGCAGGAGATCATCGCCTCGGTGAAGAGGGGTATCTATGCCGTGAACTTCGGCGGTGGCCAGGTGGACATCACTTCCGGCAACTTCGTGTTCTCGGCCAACGAGGCCTACCTGATCGAGGATGGCCGCGTCACGCGCCCGGTGAAGGGCGCCACGCTGATCGGCAACGGCCCGGAGTCGCTGACGCGCGTCAGCATGGTCGGCCATGACCTGAAGCTGGACACCGGCGTCGGCATCTGCGGCAAGGACGGCCAGAGCGTGCCGGTGGGCGTGGGCCAGCCGACGCTGAAGATCGATGGCCTGACCGTCGGCGGTACGCAGGGATGATCCGCCTGCGCTTCGAAAGCCGGCTCGCGGCGCCGGCGCAGGACGTTCTGGCCGAGGCGTTGACCATGCGCGGCGTCAACGCCGAGCTGATGCCGCTGGTGCGCATGAGCTATCCGCGTGAGGCCGAGAACTTCGACCTGCAGCAGGCACCGCTGAAGCAGACGCTGTTCCAGAGCTGGCTGCTGCTGGGCGGCGTGATCCCGGTGGACCGCCATGCGCTGACCTTCGAGGCCCTGTACGACAACGGCTTCGACGAGCGCTCCACGTCCTGGCTGCAGCGCGTGTGGATTCACCGCCGCCGTATCGCCGAGCAGGGCAAGGGCTGCATCGTCACCGACGAGTTGGAGTTCCAGCCGCGACTGCCCTTGCCGGGGTCGCTGCCCGCCACGCTGGCGCGCCGCGTGTTCGATCACCGCCACGCGCGCCTGCGCGACCGCTATGGCGTGCTGCCCGACTGAAGGCGGTTGACCGCGCGCGCGGTTCTTGATTAATTGCGGTCCATGGCAAAAAGGCCTCCAGGGAAACTGCGGATCATCGGCGGGGAGTGGCGCAGCCGTATCGTCGAGTTCGACGGCGACAGCGGCGCCCGACCCACGCCGGACCGCGTGCGCCAGACGGTTTTCGACTGGCTGGCCCCGACCATCCACGGCACGCGCTGCCTGGACCTGTTCGCCGGCAGTGGCGCCATGGGCCTGGAGGCGCTTTCGCGCGGTGCCACGCATTGCACCTTCGTGGAGAACGGCAACCGCCAGGCCACGATGATCAAGGCCGCCCTGCTCCACTTCAAGGCACCGACCACGCGCTGGGACGTTACCGGCATGGACGCGGTCTACTTCCTCGACCAGAGCTGGCACCGCTACCACGTGGTGTTCCTCGATCCGCCCTATGCGAGCCCACTGCTGGATCGCGCGCTGCAGGAACTGCCGCGCGTGCTGGTGCCGGACCAGAACCGCATCTACCTGGAGTGGTCCGAGGGCAAGCCGCCGACGCTGCCGCCGGGCTACGAACTGCTGCGGGAAAAGCAGGCCGGTCAGGTATGCTTCGGCCTGGCGCGGTACCAGCATCCCCCCAAGTAAACCCTCGCGCGCCGCGCGCCCGGCCATGGATGACCGGGTCGGAACACAGCCTCACGGATGGCCCACCAAGGAAGCACATGTCCGTCATCGCGGCCTACAGCGGCACCTTCGACCCGATCACCCTGGGTCATCTCGACATCATCACGCGTGCTTCGAAGATGTTCCCGAAGCTGATCGTCGCGGTGGGCTACAACATCGCTAAGAACCCCAAGTTCAGCCCCGAGGAGCGCGTCGCCCTGATTCGCGACGTGGTGCACGATCTGCCCAACGTGGAGGTGAAGGCCTTCAGCGGCCTGGTGGTGGATTTCGCGCGCGAGAATGGCGTGACGGTGCTGGTGCGCGGTGTGCGCACGGTGGGCGACGTGGAATACGAAAAGCAGATGGCGGTGATGAACCGCGATCTCTACGCCAACCTCGATACGGTGCTGCTGGCGCCTTCGCCGGAGTATGCGCACCTGTCGTCCTCGCTGGTGCGCGAGTTGGCGGGCCTGGGCGCGCCGGTGGAGAAGCTGGTGCCGAAGGCGGTGGTGCCGGTGCTGTTGCAGAGGTTTGGGCGCGACGGAAAGAAGTAAAAGCGGTATTTCCCTTTCCTCGTGTACGGGGATAGCGGCAGGGGAGAAGGTGAGGCCAGCGTGTCGCCCCACCGCCACCCACCGGGTGGGAACTTCCCGTCCCCGGGAGGGGTAAAATAGCCATATGTCCCTCAAGATCACCCACGAGTGCATCAACTGCGACGTCTGCGAGCCGGTTTGCCCGAACCAGGCGATCTCGCAGGGCGTGGAGATCTACGAGATCGACCCGGCGCTGTGCACCGAATGCGTGGGGCATCACGATACCCCGCAGTGCGTGCAGGTCTGCCCCGTGGCCTGCATCCCCCTGGACCCGGACCACGCCGAGACCCAGGAACAACTGCTGGCCAAGTACCACAAGCTCATCCGGCTGGTCTCATGAAACGCGCTGCTTTCCTGCTGCTTTGCTGCCTCGTCCTCCCGGCCCGCGCGGCGGAACTGCCGGGGGACGCCTGCGCCACCGCCCACCCGCTGGCCACCGAGGCTTGCCTGGAAGCGCTGCGCGACGGCGGCAATGCCTTCGACGCGGTGGTGGCGGCCAGCGCGGCGATCGCGGTGACCGAGCCCACGGGCTCAGGCCTGGGCGGGGGCGGCTTCTGGCTGCTGCACCGGGAAGAGGACGGCGGCGAGACCTTCGTCGACGGGCGCGAGACGGCCCCCGCCGCGGCCACCGAGACCATGTTCCAGTCGGCGGACGGCAAGGCCGTGGACGCGCGTTCGCGTGACGGCGCGCTTGGCGCGGGCATCCCTGGCGAGCCGGCGGCGCTGGTGCATATCGCCGATACCTACGGGCGCCTGCCGCTGGAGCGGGTGCTGGCGCCGGCCATCCGCTATGCGGCGGAGGGCTTTGCGGTGGATGCCAAGCTGGCGGCCACGATCCAGGGCAACCTGTCGCGCCTGTCGCCGGGCGCGCTGGAGATCCTGGCGCCGGGCGGCAAGCCGCTGCGGGCCGGCGACACGCTGCGACAGCCGGACCTGGCCCGCGTGCTCAAGGCCCTGGCCAAGGACGGGCTGGCGGGCTTCTACGAGGGCGAGGTGGCCAGGAAGCTGGTGGCGGGCGTGCGCGCGGCCGGCGGCATCTGGAGCGAGGAAGACCTGCGGCGCTACCGCGTGGTGGAGCGTGCGCCGCTGGTGACCTGGTTCCGCGAGTACCGCATCGTCACGGCGCCGCCGCCTTCGGCCGGGGGCATCGGCCTGGCGCAGATATTCCAGCAGCTCGAAGCCCTGGGCTGGAGGAACGACGGGTCCACCGCCTCGCGCCACCTGATGATCGAGGCCATGCGCCGCGCCTACCGCGACCGCGCCAGCTACCTGGGCGATCCGGATTTCGTCGACATCCCGGTGGGGCGCCTGAGCTCGCGCGAACACGCGCTGCAACTGGCCTCCAGCATCCGGAGGGACCGCGCCACGCCCAGTGCGACGCTGCCGGTCTCGCCGGAAGGCGGCAACACCACGCACATCTCGGTGATCGACCGCGAGGGCAACCGCGCGGCGGCGACGCTGTCGATCAACCTGCCGTTCGGTTCCGGCTTCGTGGTGCCCGGCACCGGCCTGTTCCTCAACGACGAGATGGATGATTTCTCGGCTGCTACCGCGGCCAGCAATGCCTACGGCCTGATCGGCTCGGTGCCCAACCGCATCGCACCGGGCAAGCGTCCGCTGTCGTCGATGACGCCGACCTTCGTCGAGGGGCCGCGCGGCGCGCTGGTGATCGGCACGCCCGGCGGCAGCCGCATCATCACCATGGTGGCCCTGGGCATCCTGGGCTGGATCGACGGCCTGCCAGCGGCGCAGATCGCGGCGCTGCCGCGCTACCACCACCAGTACCTGCCGGACGTGGTGCAGTTCGAGCCTGGCGCGCTGTCGGAGGCGCAGCAGGCGGAGCTCAAGCGGATGGGGCATACGCTCAAGCAGCTGGGGCCGGACAGCCTCAACCTGGTGCCGGGCAGCTACGGCAACTTGCAGCTGGTGAGCTGGGACCCCAAGACGAACAGGCTGGATGCGGCGGCCGATCCGCGTGCGGTGGGTGCGGGGACGGTGCAGGGGCGCGACGGCAAGTCAAAATGATCGTTCATGCCGAGCAGCGCAGCGTATCGAGGTCCGGGGCGCACCTCGATACGCTGCGCTACTCGGTTTGAACGGTTTTGTATGAACGTCCGGGCGCTTCGATGGAAGCCAGGGCGGAGCCTGGCTGAACTTGGACGTCTGGCTGAATCCGGAGGCGTGTTGAAGCCCCGTTGAAGCTTAGGCCGCGCGCCGCATCTCTCCGCGCGGCTTCTTCGAGGAAGCCGGTGGCGGATTGAGCCCGGCGATCTCGCGCAGCTCCTGGGCGGCGATGGCCTGGGGGCGGCGTGACAGGCGGTCGAAGCGACCGCTCTTGCCCAGGCGCCGGATCAGGCGCAGGTGCTCGTCGATCTGCTCGACGTAGGGGTTATGGCCGCCGAAGTGGTGGTCCATGTAGTGGTACACGCCCTGGAAGTAGCCGTCGAGGCGTTCTTCCCAGAGCTTCTTGTTGAACTCCGGCGTGTTGCGCAGCAGGTCTTCCACCTGGGGGTACATGACCTTGGGTCCGCCCGGGATGCCGGGGCCGGCCATGCCGCAGATCACGAACTCGCGGAACAGGTAGGTCTTGCACTTCTCCAGGTAACAGCGGTCGGAGGTCTGCGCGATGATGTCGGCGCTGCCCAGCATGAAGCCGAGCATGCGGTCCTTGGGGTGGCGCACGCGGATCTTGTCCAGCGCGATCTCGTAGCCGGTGAAGTGCACCACCTGGCGCGTCAGCTCGGCGGCGTCGCCGAAGCCCACCTGGGGCAGGAAATCGGCCAGGAACTCGCCGCTGCGGTGGACGTGGTTGAGAGTGAACTCGGCGCCGTTCCAGGCACTGTCGCTGCTGCGGCGGATGTAGCCGGCATCGTGGAACAGCGCGATCAGGATGCCCAGCTGGGTGCGGCGCTCGCCGAGGCGCTGAGCCACCGGTACGTTGCGCTCGTGGCCGTCCAGCAGGCGGGCCATGGCCAGCGCGCAGTCCAGGCTGTGCTGGGCATCGTGGTACCAGGTGTCGCAGCCCATGTAGCCGGGCAGGGTGCCGGCGTAGAGGCGGGTGAAGACGTCGAAAGCCTTGTGCAGGGGCTTCAGGTCCATGCCGGGATAGAGCGCTCCCACGATGCCGCAGACGGCATCCCGCACCTCGTCCGGATGCGAAATCCGGACGGTGTCGGTGACGTCGTAGTGGTTGCGCCTCTTCCGCAGAAGACTCATCGGGCTCCTCACCCCTATTCAGGGGTTTCATGAGCCATCATATCCCTGTCCCCATCCCCTGAATACGTGATGGGGCTCACATTCAGACTGTGAATTCCGACACGACCGGGGCATGGTCCGACGGACGTTCCAGGCGCCGGGGTTCCAGGTGGACCTGCACGCCGGTGCAGGCGGCGGCCAAGGGTTCCGAGAGCAGCACGTGGTCGATGCGCAGGCCCAGGTTGCGGCGGAAGCCGGCCTGCCGGTAGTCCCACCAGGTGAAGGTTCCCGGGGGGTGATCGAACAGGCGGAAACTGTCCTTCAGGCCCAGGTCCAGCAGGGCGCGGAAGGCGGCGCGCTCGGGTTCAGAGCAGAGGATGCCGCCTTCCCAGACCGCGGGATCGTGCGTGTCCTCCGGGGCAGGGGCGATGTTGTAGTCACCGGTGACCGCCAGCTTCGGATATTTCTGGAGTTCTGCCTCCAGGTACTGGCGCAGGCCGGCGAGCCAGCGCAGCTTGTACTCGTACTTCTCGCTGCCCACGGCCTGGCCGTTGACCACGTAGACATTGACCACCCGGACCCCGCCGACCGTGGCGGCGATGACGCGGCGCTGCTCGTCGGCGAAGCACTCCATGTCGCGGCAGACGTCGACCAGGGGCTGGCGCGACAGCAGGGCCACGCCGTTGTAGGTCTTCTGGCCGTTGTGCGCGGCGAAGTAGCCGGCGGCTTCCAGTTCCGCGAAAGGGAACTGCTCGTCCACGCACTTGGTTTCCTGGATGCCGACCACGTCGGGCTCGGCGGCTTTCAGCCAGTCCAGCAGGTGAGGCAGGCGGACACGCAGGCTGTTGACGTTCCAGGAGGCGATCTTCATGGGCAGGGATGGGTCGGGCGGAGCGTGAAGTCTACCCAAAAGAGCAAAACCCCCTCTGCCGCGGGATCGGAGGAAATCCCTGTTTGCGGCAGAGAGGGCTAGCCCACTGCAAAATCTTGCCGCGCGCTCCCGGAAGGAGCGGGCGGGTACCACCGTGACTCAGGCCGCTTCCTGCAGCCCCGTGTGCCGCAGCAGCGGCTCGATGCTGGGCTTGCGGCCGCGGAACTCCACGAACAGCTCCATGGCTTCCTTGGAGCCGCCCTGCGCCAGGATCGTGTCGCGGAACTTGTGCCCGGTCTCGGGCGCGAAGTTGCTCTCCTCGAACGCGGCGAAAGCGTCGGCCGACAGCACCTCGGCCCACTTGTAGCTGTAGTAGCCCGCGGCGTAACCGCCGGCGAAGATGTGGCTGAAGCTCCAGGGCATGCGGTTGAACGACGGCGGGCGCATCACAGCGACGATGTCGCGCACGGCGTCCAGCGTTTCCAACACGCGAGAGCCCTGGGCCGGGTCGTAGTCGCGGTGCAGGCGCAGGTCGAACAGGGAGAACTCGATCTGCCGCACGTTGGCCAGGCCGGTGAGGAAGGAGCGGCTGCCGCGCAGCTTGGCGATCATCTCCTCCGGCATCGGCGCGCCGGTCTGCCAGTGCCGCGCGAAACCGCGCAGGGTGGCGGGGTCGTAGCACCAGTTCTCCATGAACTGGCTCGGCAGCTCCACCGCATCCCAGGCCACGCCGTGGATGCCGGCCACCGAGGCCTCGTCGACCTGAGTCAGCAGGTGGTGCAGGCCGTGGCCGAATTCGTGGAACAGGGTCAGGGCTTCGTCGTGCGTCAGCAGCGCGGGCTGGCCCGGCAGCGGCGGCGTGAAGTTGCACACGAGATAGGCCACCGGCTGCTGCAGGCCCGAGGCGGTGCGGCGGCGGTTGACGCATTCGTCCATCCAGGCGCCGCTGCGCTTTTCCGGGCGGGCGTAGGGGTCCAGGTAGAACATGCCGAACGCGCGGCCCTCGGCGTTCTTCAGCGCGTAGGTGGTCACGTCGGCATGCCAGACCGGCACGCCCTCGGCCTTCTCCACACGGATGCCGTAGATGCGCTCCACCAGGTCGAACATGCCCTGCACCACACCCGGCAGCGGGAAGTAGGGGCGCAATTCCTCTTCGGACAGGCCGAGCTTCTGCTCCTTGAGCTTCTCGGCGTAGTAGGGCGAGTCCCAGGGCTGGAGGTCGTTCAGGCCGTCGAGCTGGTTGGCGAAGGCCTTGAGTTCATCGACCTCGGCCTGGGCGCGCGGCTTGGCGCGCGTGGCCAGGTCCAGCAGGAACTTCTCCACCTCGTCCGGGGACTCGGCCATCTTGGTGGCCACCGAGACCTCGGCGAAGTTGCGGTAGCCCAGCAGTTGCGCCTGCTCGTGGCGCAGCTTGAGGATCTCTTCCATCAGCTCGGTGTTGTCGAACTGCCCGGCCAGCGGGCCCTGGCTGGAGGCGCGCGTGGCGTAGGCCTCGTACAACTCGCGGCGCAGCTCGCGGTTGTTGGCGTAGGTGATGACGGCGTCGTAGCTGGGGAAGTCCAGCGTCAGCAGCCAGCCTTCCAGGCCCTTGGACCTGGCCTTGTCGGCCGCGGACTGCCTGGCGGCCTCGGTCATGCCGTCCAGCAGCGAGCCGTCCGTGACTGGCTTGCTCCAGGCCTGGATCGCGTCCATCAGGTTCTCTTCGAACTTGGTCTGGAGTTCCGACAGGCGCAGGCTGATGTCCTTGTAGCGCGCCTTCTGCTCCGCCGGCAGGGCGATGCCGGAGAGCTTGAAGTCACGCAGGGCGTCGTTGACCACCTTGCGGCGGGCGAAGCCGTAGGTCTTGAACTCGGCGCTGTCGGCCAGGGCCTGGTAGGCACGGTACATCGGCTCGGACTGCGACAGCTCGATGCCGTACTCGGTGACCTTGGGCAGGCAGGCGTTGAAGGCGGCGCGCCACTCGGCGGTGCTGGTGACGCTGAACAGGTGCGATACCGGGCCCCAGGCACGGTGCACGCGGTCGCCCATCTCCTCCAGCGGCTCGATCAGGCTGTCCCAGCTGGGCTGCGTGTTGTTGGCCAGCAGCGCCTGCACTTCTTCACGGTTCTGCGCCAGCACGGCGTCGATCGCCGGCTCGGCATGCGCCGGCAGGACCTGGTCGAAGACGGGGAGGGGCGTGAGGCCCGCGGCAGCCAGCAGGGGGTTGGTCATGGTTCTCGTGGGGTACAAGGGAAGCTTCAACTTGGGCCCTATTGTCCCCCCCTTCAAGGCCCCGGCACGAGACCTCGTCGCGGCCATTTCCGCAGAGGGTTGTTTCGGGGGGGAATTTAGCGGGGTGCCAGGACGGCTGTACTGAGATTCAATGTGATTTTATATATACTTTAATAAATAAAGTAAATAATTTAATCATCATCCACCGCCGACCAAGCCCCGGGCCTGCAGGGCGAAAACCGTGGCGCAGCCCAGGGCCAGGAAGCCCAGGAGGCTAAAAAATATCCACCAGCGCTGACGCCGTAGCAACTGTGCGGCGCTGAGCGTGGACAGCAGGAAGGGGCGGCCGTCGCGGCTGCGGTCCAGCACGTGGATGTCGGGATCCAGCGAGCGTTCCAGTTGGCGCCCGCGCACCGCATCCATCGCGGCGCGGCGCACGGTCTCCCATTCCTGCGCGTCGATCTCGCCGTTGCCGTCGGCGTCGAAGCGCCCGAGCAGGGCCTCCCGGTCGCGCTTCCATTCGGCCAGCAGTTCACGCAGCTCGGTGGCGGTGTCGAACTGCGGTGCATCGCTCTGCGAGCGGAACTGGCCGAGCGCCAGCAGGTAGTCGCCGAACTGCAGCAGCTTCTCGCTGTAGCGGTAATCGCCGCCGCCGAACCAGCGCCTGCCCACCGGCGGCCCCTCCGGGCGCTGCGTGCGGCCGCGCCATTGGCGCTCCAGGCTGGGATATACCGTGGCGCCGGCGGGGTCGACGATGCAGTCGCCGGTCTCGTCGGTCAGCTGGAACAGTTCGCCGCTGGTCTCGGCTTCCACCGTGACCCATTCGGTGCTGCGTTTGCCGTTGCGGTAGGTCGTCTCCTGGCGCTCGATGCGGTACCACCACCAGCAGCAGCGGACGCCGCTCAGCGGCGAGTGGATTTCCGGGCCCGGCAGCAGGCGCGCGTGGCCCTGCAGGCGCACGTAGCCCTGTGCGGCCGAGCGGATGCGTGATACCGGCGTGTCCTGGATCAGCCGCGAGTGGCGCAGGTAGCGGAAGGCGAGTGCGAACAGGACAGAGGCGCCGGCGGCAGCGAGCAGGGTCCAGAACCAGAAGTGCCCGGCGTCGGCGTGGCGCAGGCTGCCGGCGAGCTCTTGCAGGAAGGCGATCATCGGAGGGGGCGAGGCGGCCGGCGGGTCGCGGCCGCGCCGGTAGACCGCGTCAGGAGTTGAACAGGGCCTTCACATCGACATCGCGCTTCTCCTCTTCGGAGAACTCCAGCAGCACGGCGGACTTGAAGCCGGCCAGCCGGGCGACGATGACATCCGGGAACTGCTCGATACGCACGTTGTTGACGTTGACCGTCTCGTTGTAGAACTCACGGCGGTCGGAGATGGCGTTCTCCAGGCCGGTGATGCGACCCAGCAGCTGCTGGATCGACTGGTTGGCCTTCAGCTCGGGATAGGCCTCCACCGTGGCGACGATGCCGCCCAGGCCGGCCCGCATCAGGCCCTCGGCGGCACCCACGCCCTTGACGTCGCCGGCTTCCCGGGCGGTCTGGGCGCCGGAACGGGCCTTCATGACCTTTTCCAGCGTGTCACGCTCGAACTGCATGTACTGCTTGCAGGTCTCCACCAGCTTGGGCAGCTCGTCGTGGCGCTGCTTGAGCAGCACGTCGATGTTGCTCCAGGCCTTGGTCACGCCGTGCTTGAGGCTGACCAGGCCATTGTAGATCACGATGCCATACAGCAGTACCGCGACCGCCACTGCCAGCCAGATGAAGCTGCCGATCATGTTTTATCCGCCCCTGTGGAACCGGCCCCTGGTGTCCGGGGTCCGTAATTTGGCCCAAAGGATGCGTGAAAATGCCCTGCCGCGCTACCATATCGCCCTTCATTTTCAGCACAAACCCGCCTAACCAGAAGGTTTTTCCGTGCGCAAGCTGATCCCCCTGTTTTGCCTTGTCCTGTTGGCCGGCTGCACCGGTCCGGGCGTCCTCAACGCCTTCACCCCCTCGTCCGGCTACAACCAGGCGATGAACCTGCCGTACGACCCGACGTCGGGCCAGACCCTGGATGTCTACACTCCGGAGGGCGCGCGCAATGCCCCGGTGGTGGTGTTTTTCTACGGTGGACGCTGGAGCGAGGGTGACAAGCAGGAATACCGCTTCGTCGGCCAGGCACTGGCCTCCCGCGGCATCGTCGCCGTGGTGCCCAACTACCGGAAGTACCCGCAGGTGCGCTTCCCGACCTTTGTCGAGGACGGTGCGCAGGCGGTGAAGTGGGCCAGGAACAATGCCGCGGCCTACGGCGGTAATCCGGAACAGTTGTTCGTGATGGGGCACTCCTCCGGCGCGCACATCGCCGCCATGCTGGCGCTGAACGAGAGCTACCTGAAGAAGGTGGGTGGTTCGCGCAGCTGGCTGCGCGGCATGATCGGCCTGGCCGGCCCCTACAATTTCCTGCCGATCACCGATCCGGTGCTGCGCGACATCTTCGGCCCGCCTGAGCGCTTCGAGCAGTCGCAGCCGATCTTCTTCGCCGACGGCCAGAACCCGCCGCTGCTGCTGCTGCACGGCGAGAACGACCAGATCGTCTGGCCGGACAACACCCGCAGCCTGGCCAAGGCCGTGGCCAATGCCGGCGGACCGGTGGAGACAGTGATCTATCCCAAGATGAGCCACACGCTGATCATCGGCGCCTTCGGTTCGGTGCTGCGCGGTTCCACCGACGTGGTCGATCACGTCGATGAGTTCGTCAAGCGCATGGCCACCTACCAGCGTCCTTCGGCGAACACGCTTTCCGACATCCAGTCGATGCCGCTGGAGATCGAGTCGGTGCCGCTGTCCTCGCCATGATCCGGCCGTTCCAGGGACTCTGGCCGAAGGTCGGCGAGCGCGTCTACATCGACCCCTCCGCCCAGGTCATCGGCGACGTGGCCCTGGGTGACGATGCCTCGGTCTGGCCCCTGGTGTCGATCCGCGGCGACGTCAACCGCATCCGCATCGGTGCCCGCAGCAACGTTCAGGACAATTCCGTGCTGCACGTGACCCATGACGGCCCCTATTCCCCCGGTGGAGCCGACCTGCAGATCGGCGACGACGTGACCATCGGCCACGGTGTGATCCTGCATGCCTGCCGCATCGGCAACCGCTGCCTGATCGGCATGGGCGTGATCGTGATGGACAAGGTTGTGGTGGAGGACGACGTCCTGATCGCCGCGGGCAGTACCGTGCCGCCAGGCAAGACGCTCAAGAGCGGCTGGCTGTACCGCGGCGCCCCAGCCCAGGCGGCGCGCGAGCTGACCGCCGATGAGATCGCCTCGCTGAAGTACTCCGCGGATAACTACGTGAAGGTCAAGAACAAGTATCTCGGCTGAGAGGCAAGGCGCGCAGCAGGGGAGGGAACAATGTCCGAACCACTCTGGAGTCCGCGCCGCCTGCAGCGCGGGGCGACCACGCTGGGGGCTTACGCCCACTACCTGCGCGATGCCGGCCTGTTCGACAGCGACGGCGAGAACTACCAGGCCCTGTGGCAATGGTCGGTGGCCGATCCCGCCCGGTTCTGGGAGACGGTCTGGAAATTCTGCGACGTGCGCTACAGTCAGCCGCACATGCAGGTGCTGGATGACCCCTCCCGCCTGCCGGGCGCCCGCTGGTTCGAGGGAGCGCGGCTGAATTTCGCCGAGAACCTGCTGCGCTTCCATGACAGCACCGCGGCCCTGGTCGCGCTCGACGAAAGTGGCCGTCGCCGTGAAATCTCGTATGCCGAACTGCAGGAGCGCGTGCGCGCCCTGGCGGCCGCCCTGAGGCAGGACGGGGTGGAGCCGGGCGACCGCGTTGCCGCCTTCCTGCCGAACTGCGCCGAGGCGGTGACCGGCATGCTGGCCGCCACCAGTCTCGGCGCCACCTGGACCTCCTGCTCGCCGGATTTCGGGCTCAGCGGCGTGCTCGACCGCTTCGGCCAGATCGCCCCCAAGGTGCTGATCGTCTGCGACGGCTACCGCTACGGCGGCAAGGCCATGGACACGATGGAGCGCGTCGCGCGGATCGAGGCGGCGCTGCCAAGCCTGCGCCGCGTGGTGGTGGTTCCGTACCTGGACGAGGTGCCGACGCTGTCGGGATTGAAGCAAGGCGTGTTGTTCGACGCCTACCGCGGCGACGGCAAGCTGGAGTTTGCCCAGCTGCCCTTCGACCACCCGCTTTACATCCTGTACTCCTCCGGCACCACGGGCATGCCCAAGTGTATCGTCCACGGTGCCGGCGGCACGCTGCTGCAGCACCTCAAGGAGCACATGCTCCATGGCGACCTGCAGACCGGCGACCGGCTGTTCTTCTTCACCTCTTGCGGCTGGATGATGTGGAACTGGCTGGTGTCGGGCCTGGCCGTGGGTGCCACGCTGGTGCTCTACGACGGCTCGCCCTTCCACCCTGGTCCCGAGGTGCTGATGGAGATGGCCGAGCGCGAGCAGCTGACGCATTTCGGCACCAGCCCGAGGTATCTCGCTGCGCTGGAACAGAGCGGCTGGGTGCCCAGGGACCATGTGAAGCTGGATGCCCTGCGCGTGCTGCTCTCCACCGGCTCGCCGCTGGGAGCAGAGCAGTTCGACTACGTCTACGGCTCGATCAAGCGCGACCTGCAACTGGCGTCGATCTCGGGTGGCACCGATATCGCCTCCTGTTTCGCCCTAGGCAACCCCTGGAGCCCGGTCTTCCGTGGTGAGATCCAGGGCCCCGGCCTGGGCATGGCGCTGGAGGTCTACGACGAGCTGGGCAAGCCGGTGCGCGGCCAGTCCGGCGAACTGGTCTGTACCAAGCCCTTTCCATCGATGCCGGTGGCCTTCCGGGGCGACCCGGACGGCAGCCGCTACCGGGCGGCGTACTTCGAGCGCTTTCCCGATGTCTGGTGCCAGGGCGATTGCGCCGAGTTCACCGTGCATGGCGGCCTGGTCATCTCGAGCCGCTCGGATGCCACACTGAACCCCGGGGGCGTGCGTATCGGCACCGCCGAGATCTACCGCGTGGTGGACACCCAGCCGGAAGTGCTGGAGTCGGTGGTGGTGGGCCAGCGGGTGGACAACGACGACCGCGTGATCCTGTTCGTGCGCCTGCGCGAGGGAGTGGAGTGGAGCGAGGACCTGGGCGCCCGCATCGCCAGGGCCATCCGCGCGGGCCTGACCCCCCGGCACGTCCCGGCCCGGATCCTGGCCTGCCCCGAGGTTCCGCGCACGATCAGCGGTAAAATCACCGAAATCGCCGTCCGCGAGCTGATCCACGGCCGGCCGGTCAGGAACGCCGACACCCTGGCCAACCCGCAGTCGCTGGACTACTTCAAGAATCTTTCACCTGAGGCACTTAGATGACCAAGAAACTCGTCCTTCTCCGCCACGGCCAGAGCCAGTGGAACCTCGACAACCGCTTCACCGGCTGGGTCGACGTGGACATCACCGAGCAGGGCGCGCGCGAGGCCAAGGCCGCCGGCGAGCTGATGAAGGCCGAGGGCCTGCGCTTCGACTGCGCCCACACCTCGGTGCTCAAGCGCGCCATCCGCACCATGTACACCGCGCTGGACGTGATGGACCAGATGTGGATCCCGGTGAACAAGACCTGGCGCCTCAACGAGCGCCACTACGGCGCCCTGCAGGGGCTGGATAAGGCCGAGACCACCGCCAAGCACGGTGAGGAGCAGGTGAAGGTCTGGCGCCGTTCCTACGACATCCCGCCTCCGGCGATGGACATCAAGGACCCCGGCCACCCGGCCAACGATCCGCGCTACACCAAGCTCGACGCCCAGGCACTGCCCGGCACCGAGTCGCTGGCCACCACGCTGGACCGCGTGCTGCCCTACTGGCACGACGCCATCGCGCCGCAGCTCAAGGCCGGCCAGACCGTGCTGGTCACGGCTCACGGCAACTCGCTGCGTGCGCTGTACAAGTACCTTAACAACGTGTCGCCCAAGGAAATCCTGGAGCTGAACATCCCTACCGGCATCCCGCTGCTGTTCGAGCTGAACGATGACCTCACAGTGAAGTCGTTCCGCTACCTCGGCGATCCCGAGGCGGCGAAGAAGGCTGCCGAGGCGGTGGCGAACCAGGCGAAGGCGAAATAAGCCTTTGGTGGATTCTCAAGGGAAGGCTCCGAAAAGGGGCCTTTTCCTTTTTGTAGGCATGGATGTCGCCAGCAAGCTGACTCCTACAAAAACAGATCTGCTTCTGTAGGAGCCAGCTTGTGGCGACCTGTTCCCTCAACCATATGGCATCCCACAGCGGATAGTCGCCGATCGACTTCACCAGGCCTGACCTCAGCGGATTCGCGATGATGTAGCGCGCCACGCTACGCACATCTTCGTGATGTCGGAGCGCATGGTCATGGAAGGCGGACTCCCATAGAGGGCCCGTTTTGCCCATGGCCTTGTTCACGCGTACGGCACTCGACGACTTCAGGCGGCGGACGATCTCGGAGAGGCTGCGCTTTTCGCCGAGTTCCAACAGCCAATGAAGATGATCCGGCATCAGGACCCAGGCCAGCGTCCGGGCTCCTCCGAGCAAATTCTCGTCGTTGAGTAGCGGCGGGAGCATGCGCCCGACTTGCCAGTCGGCAAAGAAGGGTTCGCGGCCTGACGTCACTGTGGTGACGTGATAGATCTGCCCCGGAGTCGAGACGCGTCCCCTGCGCAATGCGACATGTCCAGAGTTCGCGAGCATGTTCTCGTCCCAGTGCGGTGTCGCCGGCAAGCCGGCTCCTACAGTACTAGCCTGTTCCTGCAGGAGCCAGCTTGCCGGCGACCGCCATCCGGAGAATGGGCCGCTCCGGCCTTACATCGACATCCTCAAGCCGACATACACCCCGCGCCCCGGTGCCGGCACCGCGTCCTTGATGAAAGAGGTGGCGCGGCGGATCTCCTCGTCGAGCAGGTTGGTGCCGCGCAGGTAGATGGAGGTGCCCTGCCGCTCGTCGCCCTGCACGCGCCAGGACAGGCTGGCATTCAGCAGGTCGTAGCCCGACGTCCGTGTCTCCAGCGATGCGATGCGGTCCTGGCTCTGGACGCGGATGTAGTCGAGGCTGCCGGCGAACTGCTGCCAGCGGCCGTCCAGGCCCAGGCCCCAGCGCTGCGGCGTGATGCGCGGCAGGTTGCCGCCGTCTTCGAGCTCGCCGCGCACCTGATCGGTGAACAGGCGCAAGTCCAGGTGCAGCGGCCCCTGGTTCAGCAGGGCATAGCCGGCGGAGGCTTCGTAGCCCCAGAACTTCGCGTCGGCCTGGCGGTAGTCCACCAGCAGGAAGTCACCCGCCGGATCGAGCACGCCGTCCTCATCCACGCGATCGGCCACCCCATCGGCATCCTGGTCGCTCTCGGCGAGATAGATGTAGTTGGCGACACGGTTGTAGTAGACGCTGGCCTGCAGGCTCCAACGCTCGCGGTGATAGTCGTAGCCCAGTTCCAGGTTCTGCGCGCGCTCCTTGCCGATGCCGTTGTCGCCGCGCTCGTAGGTGGCGGTGGCGGCATGCGGGCCTTCGGCGTAGAGTTCCTCGGGTGCCGGCGAGCGCTCTGAACTGGTGGCGTAGAGCTTCAGGTGCGAATACGCGCCGAGGTTGAACACCGAGCCCAGCGAGAAGCTCATCGGCGTGAAGTCGCGCGCCGGCAGGTTCTCGGGATCGTTGGTGTTACGGTCCACCCGGGCGCCGATCTCGATCTTGCCGAGACTCCACGGGCGCTCTTCCACGACGAACAGGCCGGCTTGGCGGCTCAGCACCGGCGGCACGTAGGCCTCGTCGCCGATGGCCTGGAAATCGCGCCAGTTGAGCTGCAGGCCGACCACGCCGCGGAAGCCAGCCAGCGGCGCGTGTACCGCTTCCACGCGACCCTGGTATTGGCGGTTGTCGAAGCGCGTGCCGGGCACGCCTGGCTCCTCGAATTCGGTGTGTTCGTACTCGGAGCTGCCGAGGCGCAGCTTCACCGATTCCAGGCCCGCCATCGGGTTGCGGAAGATGCCCTGGGCATCGACGCGGGTCTGGTGCATGTCGATGTAGGCGGCTTCCTCCACCGGCAGGCCGTACTGCGACTCGAAGCGGCTGACCGCCAAGCCCAGCGTGCGGCTGTCCTCGATCCAGGAGTAGGAGGCGCCGCCGGAGCGCGCCTCGACGTCGCTGTTCGGCAGGCGCCTGCGCGGGCCGCTGCCGTCGACGTTGGCAGGCCCCGCGAGGTCGTAGTCGCCGGCCTTGCGCCAGCCGAAGTCGGCGCGCAGCTGGTGCGGGCCGCTGCCGTAGCCGGCCTCGCCGCTGAAGGCGCCGGCATCGCCGTTGTTGCCCCAGGAGGTGTCGAAGCCGCCATGCAGGCCCTCGCGCACCTCTTCCGGCAGGCGCGCGTCGCGTACGTTGACCACGCCGCCGGAGGCGCCGTTGCCATAGAGCAGGGTGGCGGGCCCCTTGAGGATCTCCACCTGCTCGGCATGCGCCGGATCGATGGTCACGGCGTGGTCCGGGCTCAGCTCGGAGACGTCCATGGTCGACAGGCCGTTCTGCAGCACCTCGATGCGCGGGCCGGCCTGGCCGCGGATCACCGGGCGGCCGGCACCGCGGCCGAAGTCGGTGGTGGCGATGCCCGGCTCGTTCTCCAGCGTTTCACCGAGGGTACCGCGGCGCTTGCGCTGCAGCTCTTCGTCGGCGAGCACGGCGACCGGCTGCACCAGCTCGTCGGCAGTGCGGCCCAGGGCGCTGGCCTGTACGACGACAGGGGCCAGCTCGACCGCGGGCGCTGCGTCGTCGGCGGACGCGGCGAAGGGAAAGCTCATGGCCGCAGCGGGCAGGGCGAGCAGCGGGAACAGCGAAGGAAAACGGCGCGCGGCAGGCAGGGCCTGCGCGCCGCGGAAAGCGGAAGCGTTCATGGTGAATCCCGAGAGGAATGGATCAGGCAGCGCAGGCCGGCGGCCTGCGCAAAGCGGTGCAGCAGCTTCAGGCCTGGGTTTCGGGAGGGCCGCGGATGGGGCAGGCGCGGCGGGGTGAGGCGTAGGTGACGAGGGTGACGGCCGCCGGGGGGGCTTCGTGCGCGAAGCCCGCGAAGCTGACCGGCGCGCTGGCAGCCGGCAGGCCGGAGGCCAGGCTTTGCACATGGGCGCAGAGCTGGCAGTGCACGTCGGCACTGATGGCCGGATGCAGGCTGTCATGGGCGAACGCCAGCCACTGGCCCATCAGCAGGGCCAGGACAAGCAGCAGGGACTGGCGGGTCCGGATTCTCACGGGTGGCACGTTACGCAATGCCGAGGGGCGAAGTCCAGTGCCGCGATTCAGCGGCGGGAGCGTCCGTTGGGGCGCAGGGCTTCATTTACCAGCCCATGGCGCTGCAGGAAGGCGAGTGCGTCGGTACTGTCGCCAGCGAACCACGAGGCGGCGCTGCCGAGCACGAAGTTGTAGCCCCAGGCATCCATGTCGGCGAACAGGCGGGCCCGCGAGTAGCCGGGGAGCTCGTCCGCCAGCAGGGCCTGCAGGTAGCAGACCCCCATCTCCTCGGCGTCGCAACCGTTGGCGTCGGTATGCAGCGTGGCGCGCCGCGCGGAGTCCATGCAGATCCAGTGGCAGGCCTCGTGCAGGGCGGAATGCACCGGGGTATCGGCGCGCAGGTAGAGCGTGTCGCCCACCAGTCCGGCCTCGGTTTCGCCCCAGTAGCTGCCGGGGATGGTGGTACCCAGTGGCAGCCAATGCAGTTGCAAGCCATAGCGTGTCAGCAGGGTGTCGAGCACGCCTGCCGCCAGTTCGCCTGTCCGCATCACTTCCGGGTCCATGGCGCATTTTACGATGCCGGCCGCCCGGTGGTCCGGCGCAGGCGCCGGTTGCTAGAGCGTGCCGGGTCGCAGGCTGGCGGTCGGCGACTGCAGTACGGGTACCGCCATCAGCTCGCAGGCCTCGGCGCAGGCCCGACAGGCGGCCGCGCAGGCCTGGCAGTGCTCGTGAGCATGCTGCTCGCACTCGTCCGCGCAGGCCTCGCAGGCTGCGGCGCAGCTGGCGCAGATGTCGGCGGCCAGTTCGCTGCCCCGCGTCATCATCGCACTTGCCAACCGGCACAGCGCAGCGCAGTCCATATCGAGGCGGATGCAGCGGGCGATGGGAGTGACGTCTGCTTCGCGCAGACAACTGGCGGCACACAGGTCGCAGGCCGTGGCACAGGCATCGCAGGCGGCGATACACGCTTCGAATCTCTCGTTTGGCATCGGGAATCTCCGTCCGTGGAGGGGAAATGCTGGCGCCGTGACAGCGTCCATGCTGTGATTTGGAACCCTCGCCGCGTCGGGAGTTCGAAAGCGCGAGGGATCAGGGCGAAATGCAAGCAAAGAGAAGGGAGCGGACATGGAAGCTGCAAGCCTGCTGGTCGGTGACATCGGAGGGACCAATGCCCGCTTCGCCCTGGCCTCCCCCGGCGAGGGCCGGCCACGTCTGGAAGCGGTGATGCCACTACGCTGCGCCGACTTCACCGGGTTGGCGGAGGCCGTGGCGCATTACTTCGAGCAGACCGGTGCTGCGCGGCCCGAAAGGGCCTTGCTGGCAGTGGCCGCTCCGGTGACGGCGGACCGCGTCTGCATTACCAACAATCCCTGGGTGTTCTCGGTGGGCGCCACCGCGGCATCGCTGGGCCTGTCGCTGCGTGTGATCAACGACTTTGCGGCGGTGAGCCGTGCGCTGCCGCTGCTGCATGGCGAGGACCTGGTCTCCATCGGCACGGTGCCGCTGGCTGTCCCTGGACCGCGACAGACCTACGCGGTGCTGGGACCCGGTACCGGCTTGGGGGTCAGCGGGCTGATCGTCGAGGGCATACATGCCACGGTGATCGAATCCGAAGGCGGTCATGTCGATTTCGCTCCCATCGATGCCACGGAAGCCGAAATCCTGCGCCTGCTGGCGGAACGCCACGGACGGGTGTCCACGGAGCGCCTGGTCTCCGGCATGGGGATTGCCAGCGTATATGCCGCGCTCTGCGAAATCGCCGGGCGTGCGCCACAGGCGGATACTGCCGAGCAGATCGCGGCCCTGGCCGAGCGCGAACCGGAGGGCCTGGCGGCCCAGGCGCTGGATCGCGTCTGCGCGATGCTGGGCAGCTTCGCCGGCGATATCGCGCTAGCCTTCGGTGCCTGGCAAGGAGTCTTCCTGCACGGCGGCGTAGCGCAGAAGCTGCTGCCGCGCCTGCAGCGCGGCGCTTTCCGTCAGCGTTTCGAAACCAAGGGGCGCCATGCACCGCTGATGCGAGCGGTGCCGACGCAACTGATCATGCATCCGCAGGCGGGCTTGCTGGGCGCGGCGGCGTTGGGACTTCAAGCCGCCGCCTGACCCCGAGGCGGGTTGGCTCAGCCAACCGCTGCGTCGATGATCTACTCGGTCGATCGCTCGCGGTCGATTGCAGCGGCGTACGGCGCTCCTAGAAAGTGTATGCCAGGAAGGCGGTGAGGCTGTCGCGGTCACGCATGGTGTCGTTGGAGCCGCTGGAGCCGCGGTAGAACAGGCCGCCGGACCAGTCCTTGAAGAAGTAGAACTCGGAGCCGATCTGGAAGAATGTGCGGCCTTCCGCGAAACCCTGGTAGCCGGACTTCGGCAGCGGCGAGATGCCCTGCACGTCGTGACCCCAGATCAGCCAGGGCTTCATGTTCACGCCGAGAAAGACATCGTTGTATTCCATCATGACGCTGATGCGGTAGCCCCAGGCGAAGTCGTCGGCGAAGCCCTCGGTCTGCTGCGTGGGCGTCAGGCGCAGGCCCGGCACGCCGCCGGAGCCGGTGCCGTCGGCGCCTGGGCTGGCATGCGTGTTCTTGTGCAGGATGAAGCCTTCGAACTGCAGCCGGTCGCGGTCCGGCATGTCGATGACGTGGGTCACGCCGCCCTCGAGCAGCAGCAGGATCTGGTCGGTGCCGATGTCGAAGGGCAGGTCCGAGGGGGACAGGGCCTTGATCGCGGACAGGTTGAACTGGCCGACCTTCAGGCGCTCGTAGCCGCGGATGATCTGTCCCTGCTGGATCGAGCGCTCCGGCACGCTGTTGTCGTAACCGCGGTACACGCTAAGGAAATCCGGAATGAAGGTGCGCGCGCTGGGAATGGTGGCGAGCTGCGGAATGCCGACGACGATGTCCTGCCGCGGGAACAGCGGCTGGGCGGCCGTCATGATCACGTCGGTCAGTGCCACCTGCAGCGGCATGTTGGGGCGGTAGGCGTATTCGCCGGAGAGTGACCAGCTTCCCACCGTGGTGTTGAAGCTGATGCCGTACATCTGGATGTTCTCGGGGTAGTCCAGGAAGCCCTTGGGCGTGTCGAAGGGCAGGGCATCGTTGCCGTTGCTCAGGTCGATGTCGACCGGCGGGATGCCGCTGAGATTGATGCCGGTGTAGTGGTAGAGCAGGTCGGCCAGGTCCAGCGAGCCGCTGACCAGCAGCGGGCAGTCGAGCACGGCACCGACGATGTTGGTGGAATCGCGGATGCAGGATTCGTCGCCGGCGACCATGCTGAGGTAGGGCACGCGGCTGTGGTAGTTCGCCGCGTAGAGGCTGAACTGGGTGCCGCCGAGGAAGTCGTCCACGCGCCAGTTCAGGCGCAGGCCGTACTGGCTGCCGTCCTGGGGATCGTTGCTGCCGATCATCCGCGCCGTGGCGGAGCTGTCGGTGAGCAGCGTGGCCAGGCCCGAGATGTGATGCTCCCCGGTGGGGTCTTCGGGCGTCTGCCCTTGGGTCAGGATGAAGTAGTCGCGGCCGTTGGCGGCCTCGAACAGCGACATGAAGCCGCCAGCCGCCGCGGCGCGGGCCGGGCGCCAGCCGAACTGGTAGAACACTTCGGCGTCGAGGGTGTCGGTGATGTCGGCGGATATCACCGCCAGCGGCACGGGCTGGAAGGCGTCGGGAATCTGCGCGCCCGGCATCCAGAAGACGTTTTCGTCCGGCGGGTTGATCTCCGCCAAGCTGTTGAGGGCCACCAGGTTGCTCTCGCCCCAGCGCAGCACCTGCTGGCCGACGGCCACGTTGACCGTGTGATCGCTCAACTCGAAGCTGTGCGAGATGTAGGCCTGCAGCAGGTCGATGTCGGTGCCCAGGTCGCGCTCCACGGCCTGCGAGCGCCGGGTGTGGCGCGGCTGGTGCGTGGTGTCCGGGTGGTAGTCCTTGGCGTCGACGTTCACGGCGTCGAAGAAGCCCACGCCCGACAGCTTCACCAGGGTCTCGCCCCAGGTCAGGGCCATGTCGGCCTTGAGGCGGGCGACGGCGGAGGTCAGGTCGTACTGGTCGTAGTTGAGGTTGCCGTCATCGAAGGCGTGGCCGATGAAGGCGCCCTTGGCGTCCACCAGCCGTTGGTTGGGTTCGGAATCGCCGCCCAGGTCGATGCAGTCGTCGCGTGCGCAGAGGCCCTGCTGGCCCGGCACATTGAGCTTGCCGATCAGGCGCTCGTCGCGCTCCTCCATGCGCCACATCGCACCGATGCTGGCGCGGCCCGTCAGCGAGACGTTGACGTCTCCCCATTGGTGATCCATCGCCGCCGCCTGGCCGCAGCTCATCAGCCCCGCCAGCAGACCTGCCCGGCGGGCGCGACCGCCCGTCACAGCAAAGTGGTTCATTGCCGTCTCTCTCCTATGCCTGGTTGTTGGCCGCCTCTGGAGGGCGGCTTGTTCGTGGCGCGGCTAACTCATTCCGACGCGCCGGTGAAAGTCCTGCAGGACCTGCTCGATGGCCGGCTCCAGGGCGATGCCGCTGCTGTTGAGGAAGCCGGCCACCATCTGGTAGTGCCCGATCAGGATCGTGATTTCGATCAGCAGCGGCTCACGGTAGTGCGCTGCCAGCGCCGCCCAGGTCGCGGTGGAGATCGCCTGCTCGCGGGCCATGTCGTCGCAGGCCTGCAGCAGGGCGCGCTCGCGCTCGCCCTGCGCCTGTGACGGGCCCTGCGAGACACGCAGCACGTCCGCGTCGGACAGGCCCACGCCGAGGCCGATCTCCAGGTGCTGGCCCCACTCATAGCGGCAGCGGCAGTTCCAGCCGGTGCGCAGGATGATCTTCTCGCGCTCCTGCGCCTTGAGACGGCCGCCCGGCATGAGGCGCGAGGCAAAGAACAGCCAGGGCCAGAACAGGCGGCGGTTGATGTGGAACACCGGGAACAGGTCCGGCAGCTGCTTGCGGCCGAACATGCGGGCGCCGCCCGAGACGGCGCGGAACAGCAGGCCGCGCTGCGAGGGCGGCGGCGGCACCAGCCGCGGCTCGGCGTAGCGGACCCAGCCACCTTCGGGTTGGAGTTCGGTGATGCTCACGCGGCGGAACCTCCTTGCTGTTCCTTGCGGTACTGGCCGGGCGTCTGTCCGCCGCTGGCCTGCTTGAACCAGCGCAGAAAGGCCTGGTGCGAGTTGAAGCCGAGGAAGTCCGCGATCACGGTGACGGAGTCGCTGCTGCCGCGCAGGCGGCCCTGCGCCAGCTCCAGGCGTACCTCGTCGAGCAGCTCACGGTAACCGCTGCCGGCGTCGATCAGCTTGCGGTGCAGGCTGCGGCCGCTCATGCCGAGCTGCTCGGCCACGCGGTCGCGCATCGGCACGCCCTCGATGATCATCGACTGGATCAGGTGGCGCACCTCGTCGGTCAGCGCGCGCGGCTGCTCGCGCTCGGCCAGCAGCGCCTGGGCGTGGCGCTCCAGCAGGTCCTTGAGCATCGCGTCGCCATGCGGCAGGCGCATCTGCAGCACGTGATCGGGAAAGTTCAGGCTCGATTCGGGGCGATCGAAGTAGACCGGGCAGCCGAAGTGCTGGAAGTACTCGCGCGCTGCTTCAGGCGCCTCGGCACGGGAATGGCTGAAGTACACCGACTGCAGCATCTGCCGGCCGAGCAGCACGCGGGTGATGACGGCGAAGGTGCCCAGCACGTACTCGGTGGCCTGACGCTGCAGCGCCGATCCGCCCACCAGGCATTCCCAGCAGACCTGCAACTCGCCCGGCAGACGGCGTATCGAGGAGCGGCCGATGTTGCTGAGCAGGCCGCGGTAGCGGACCACCATGTCCAGCGCATCGGAAAAGGTGGTGCAGGCCTCCAGCACCAGGCCCAGCGGGCCGAAGGAGGCCGGCTTGATGTCCTGGGCGGCGTGCAGGCCTATCAGGGGATCGGGGTAGCGTTCGGAGATGGCCGAGAGCACGGACTCGATGACCGACAAAGGTACACGCCCTTCGCCGTCCACCAGCTTCTCACGCGACAGGCCAGCTTCGCCGAGCAGGTCGTCGAAACGCATGCCGATGGCTTCACCGCGGCCGATCATGTGCTGCAGATGGCGTGCGGAGATCCAGCCCGACAGGGGTTTGGCGGCGGTCGTCGACATGGGTGCAGCGAGGGATTCCGGTTCTGGGGTCCTGTAGCAAATCCTGCCATGCCCCCTGGAGGGCAGGGCTCATGGCCGATTTTGGTCCATGTCATGGCCGCTTTCGAGCCTGTCCGGCGGTGAGGGGGCTGCCTACCATGCCCCTCATACGACGCAATCCCGGCGGGATGACCCCATGAAGAATTTCAAGCAGAAGAAGGCCTTTGTCACCGGGGCCGCCAGCGGCATCGGCCGCGCCATCGCCGTGGCCCTGGGCCGGGAGGGTGCAGAGTTGTTCCTCACCGACATCAACGCAGCCGCCTTGGAGTCGGTGGTGGCCGAGATCCGCGGCGCGGGCGGCCAGGTGTCCATGAGCCGCGCGCTGGACGTGTCGGACCATGACGCCGTACAGGCCTATGCCCGCGACATCCACGCCGCCCACGGCAGCATGGACCTGGTGCTGAACGTCGCCGGCATTGCCATCTGGGGCGCGGTGGAGAACATGGAGCACCGCCAGTGGCGCCAGGTGATCGACGTCAACCTGATGGGGCCGATCCACGTCATCGAGAGCTTCCTGCCCGAGATGGTGCGCGCCGGGCGCGGCGGGCACCTGGTCAATGTTTCCTCCGCCGCCGGCCTGTTCGGCCTGCCCTGGCATGCGGCCTACAGCGGCAGCAAGTTCGGCCTGCGCGGTGTATCCGAGGTGCTGCGCTTCGACCTGCGCCGCCACAATATCGACGTCAGCCTGGTCTGCCCGGGCGGCGTCGACACCGGCCTGGTGCAGACGGTGCAGATCGCCGGCATCGACACCAGTGCGCCCTTCATGACCAAGCTGCGCGCCATGTTCCAGGCCCATGCCATCTCGCCCGAGAAGGCGGCCAAGGCGATCCTGTCCGGCATCCGGGCACGCCGCTACATGGTGTTCACGTCCATGGACATCCGCCTGGGCTATTTCTTCCAGGGCAAGTTTCCCATCACCTACGACATGGTGATGCGCATCATGAACCACGTAATGCACAAGGTGATGCTGCGCCAGGAGCGCGTCCGCGCCGACGCCGCCACGCGCGAGGGCCTGCAGTGAAGCGCGCGGCACTGCTGCTGGCCGCGCTGCTGCTGTCGGCTTGCGGTGCCAGCTCGGACCCGATGTCCCCGGGGGGGCAAGCCCCGGAGGCGGGCGAGGACGCGCCCAAGGTCACCGAGATCGTCAGCTTCGAGACCAGCGACGGTGCAGAGTTGCACGTGATGCTCACCGGCTACGGCGACCTGCGCGCGCGGCCGGTGATCGTCCAGTTCAGCCCCTACGGCGATCTCGGCCGTGACCTGCCGGACTTCGGCCCGGCCTACAACTACGCCTACGTCAACGTGCGCGGCACCGGCCAGAGCAGCGGCGTGTGGTCCGCCATCGGCGTGCGCGACCAGCAGGACATCGCGGAATTCCTCAGCTGGGCCTGCGGCCAGCCCTGGAGCAGCGGCCGCCTGGGGCTCTACGGCTTCTCCGCCAGCGCCATCGCGGTCTACAACTCGATGCACCAGAAGCTGGAATGCGTGCAGGCCGCGGCGCTGATGGCGGGCACGGCCGATCTCTACCGTGACCTGCTGTATCCCGGCGGCATGTTCAACCTGGTGCCCGGTGCCGCTGTGAGTTTCGGCGTAGGCCTGCCGCTGATCGCCGGTGGCTTCATCGACTTCTTCCAGAGCGGCCAGTTGCCGCTGGACGCGATCTTCTCCGGCGTGGGTTTCCTGGGCACGATCCTGCAGGTGATCCTGAACGTGGACGAGAACCCGTTCTGGATCGACCGCACGCAGCGCTTCGAGACCAACCCCAACCGCTTCCCCGTGCTGGCCGACACCGGCTTCTACGATGTGGAGTCGCGCGGTCCCTTCGAGAGCTACAAGCTGCTGCGCGACCAGGGTGTGCCGGTGCACCTGCGCGTCTTCGGCGCGCATGACGGCTACCCCAAGGGCACGCCGGGGCCGATGCCGGAATACCAGCGCTGGTTCGACCATCACCTGCTCGGCATCGACAACGGCATCGACCGCGAGCCGCGCGTGCAGATGCTGATTGGCCACGGCAGCTACGAGGCGCAGATCGAAGGCGCCGTCACCAAGATCGACGCCGGTGACTGGCCCGTGCCCGGTACGCGCTGGCAGACCTTCTTCCTGGATTCCCAGGGGGGCCATGGCACGCTGTCGCTCAATGACGGCGGCCTGTCGCCTGCAGCGCCCGAGCGCAAGGCCCTGCTGCCATACCTGGCCGTCACCTCGCTGCCCACCGCCACGGACCCCAATACCACGGGCACCGTCGCCTCGGCTGGCGCCCTGACGTTGTTCAAGGTCTTCCCGATCCTGACGGAGCTGCGGCTGATGGAGCCGCTGTCGCTGGCCTGGACCACGGCGGAGTTCACCCAGGACGTGGACGTGGTCGGCCCTGCGGCACTGACGGTGTTCGCCTCGTCCGCCTTGCTGGAGGCCGATCTGCACGCGGTGGTCGCCGACGTCTGGCCCGACGGCAGTGCCCACGCCGTGGGCCTGGGCCGCCTGCGCACCGGCTACCCGCACATCGTCGAGGCGCGCACCGTGCGCGACAGCCGCGGCGAGATCGTGCAGCCCTACAACGACTTCAGCGCCAAGGACCGGGCGCTGCCGGGGCAGACCCGGGAGTACCACGTGGAGTTCTGGCCGATCGGCAACCGCTTCGCCGCCGGCCACCGGCTGCGCCTCTACCTGGTCGGCGCCGCCACCTACACCGTGCCCACGCCGAGCCTGAACTTCGTCTCCATTGGCGGAGACACGCCCTCGCGCCTGCAGGTGCCGGTGTTGCCGGGCAGCGATGCCTGCCGGGCGACAGGGGCCAGCTGCTGAAAGCTAAGATGGTGCTTCTGAAAAGGGAGCGCATCGGATGTACAGGATCGGCATCGACCTCGGCGGCACCAAGATCGAGGGCGTGATCATGGGTGAAGACTCGTCCATCCTCGCCCGCCAGCGCATCGCGACCCCGGGTGGGGATTACGCGGCCACGGTGCAGGCCTGCGCCGATCTGGTCGCGAGCCTGGAGCGGGAGGCCGGCCAGGGTAGCCTGAAGGTCGGCTTCGGCACCCCGGGCGCGATCTCGCGCCTCACCGGGCGCATGAAGAACTGCAGCTCCACCTGCCTCAATGGAGAACGGCTGCAGCAGGACCTGGAACGCGCGCTGGGTCGCGAGGTCCGCATCGCCAACGACGCCGACTGCATGGCCTTGTCCGAGGCCAGCGATGGTGCGGCGGCGGGCGTGGCGGTGGTGTTCGGCGTGATCCTGGGCACCGGCGTGGGCGGCGGCATCGTGGTGAACGGGCGATTGCTGAACGGCCCCAACGCCATCGCCGGCGAGTGGGGACACAACCCCTTGCCCTGGCCGCGACCGGAGTGGGATGAGATTCCCGGGCCGCTGAACTATGACGGGCGCCATGGCGCCATTGAGAGCTGGCTGTCGGGCGAGAGCCTGGCGGCGGATCATTGGCGCGTGACGGGTGAGCGGTTACGTGGCGAAGAGATCGTGTCGCGGGCCGAGGCGGGTGACGCACATGGCGAGGCGACGCTGGCGCGCTACGAGGACCGTCTGGCGCGGGCGCTGGCCCATGTCATCAACCTGATCGATCCGGATGTGATCGTGCTGGGTGGCGGCCTGTCGCGCCTGCAGCGGCTCTACCGCAACGTGCCGGCACTATGGGGGCAGTGGGTGTTTTCGGATAGCGTCGAGACGCGGCTGGTGCCGGCGATGCATGGGGATTCCAGCGGCGTTCGCGGTGCTGCCTGGCTGTTCCCCGAATAGCCCTCGGTGCTTCGCAGGAGCGGCTGACAGCCGCGATGAGTCCGATCGCGGCTGTCAGCCGCTCCTACGAGTGCGTGTCCCTCACCCCACCGGCATCGGCCGCTTCTCCATGAAGCTGAGCACGCCGCGCACCACGCGGTACAGCCACCAGATGGCTACCACCAGGTAGACCACGAAGCCCACCAGCACCCACATCAGGATGGTGGCGACCACCAGCCACAGCAGGCCCCACCAGAAGGGGTGGATCAGCCAGCGGTGGTGGCTGCGGATGAATTCGTTGCTCGTTTCGTTGATCTTGATGTGATCGATGATCACGCCGACGATCGCGGCGGTCCAGAACGTGAAGGGCGCGACGATGTGCAGGATGTAGGCGACCAGCAGGGTGCTGCGCTCCTGCTCGGGGATGGCGTTGTCGACGGGAAGCGGTTGGTTCATCGCTGGGTTCTCGCATTGAGGGCGGGAAGGGTAGACGGTGCTGACTGCATCGCGGCTGAATCGCCGGGATCAGGGGCGCATGACCCAGCTGCCGCTGATCCGGAGCCGCTCGCTGACGATGCCGCGGTACTGCTGTGCGTCCTCGTAGCGGGCGAAGCCGCCGAGCACCACGCGGTGGCGCGGCCCGGTGGGAGTTTCGCTGGCGAGCACGTCCACCGGGTAGCCCAGCGCGGCGAGTCGCGCGGCCTCACCGGCGGCCTGCTTTTCCGTCCCCACCGACAGCAGCACCAGGCGGTAACGGCCGCCGGCATTGAGCGCCGCCTCCTGCGGGCGCATCTCGGTGGAGGGCAGCCAGCTGTCGAGCTTGTCCTGCGGGGTGGGGGAGATCGGCTTCGGCGGCTGGCCGCGCGGGACCACGTAGAAGGTCCTGGGCTGGTCCATGGTCTGGGCCGGGGTATCCGGGCTCCAGACCTGCACCGAGCCTTCCAGCAGGCACAGCAGGTCCTGGGTGTCGTCGCTCTTGCCGAACACGTCGGTGCCGCGGATGCCGGTGGTGACGGTGGGGCCGATATGGACGTCCAGGTCACGCTTGCGGAACTGCGCCAGCGCGCCGGTGGTGAAGCGGAAGGCGCCCTTGGCGAGCTTCAGCACGCCCTTGAGCAGGCCGGTATCGCTGCCGTCGTCAATCACCTGCAGGGCCGGCATCGCGAAGTCGGCGCCTTCGCCGAGCTTGATGGTACTGCTGTCCTCCAGCTCCAGGTGCAGGCGGCCGCCGGCACCGGTGGAGATGCGGTCGCCGGGGAAGACGGTGGCGCCGGGGCGCAGGGGCTTCCGCTGCTCGCCGCGCTCCACCCATACCGGAGGCTGCAGGGTCATGGCGCGCGCCAGTTCCGGTGCTTGGGCCGTGGCGGCCCCGCTGGCCAGCAGCGTCACGCAGGCAAGCCCCTGCAATCCCCCCTGCAACCGCATGCGAAATCTCCCCGTCCCTGGTGCGGACGAGTATAGGCAGGCGGTCGTGCAAAATGAAAAAGGCAGGCGCGAAGCCTGCCTTTTCCTACAGCCTTGTCGGAATCCGACCGGGTATCAGCCCTTGTAGTCGCGGATGCCCTTGGCGATTTCCTCACGCGCGGCGGCGGCGTCGCGCCAGCCGGCGATCTTCACCCACTTGCCCTTCTCCAGCGCCTTGTAGGAGCTGTAGAAGTGGTGGATCTCGTTCTTCACGCGCTCCGGCACGTCGGCCAGGTCCTTGAGGTGGTCGTAGGCGTTGTTGCTGACCTTGTCCACCGGCACGGCGAGCAGCTTGGCGTCGGTGCCCTTCTCGTCCTCGGTGTCGAGCACGCAGAGGGCGCGGCACTTGATGATTGAGCCAGCCACCACCGGATGCGGGGTGATCACCAGCACGTCCACCGGGTCGCCGTCGCCAGCCAGGGTCTTGGGCACGTAGCCGTAGTTGGCCGGGTAGGACATGGCCACGTTCATGAAGCGATCGACCATCAGCAGGCCGGTGTCCTTGTCCACTTCGTACTTCACCGGCGGGCCGTAGGCCGGGATTTCGATGACGACGTAAAACTCGTTCGGGGCCTTGTCGCCCGGACCCAGTGCTTCGATGCCCATGTGCTTGATTAACCTCATTAGTTGCCGGCTGGCGGGGGTGCGAACAAGCCAGGGGCCAGGGAGCACGGACGATGCGTCGGCGTTCCCTGGCCCCTAGGCTAGAGCCCCATAGTTTAATAAACTGCCGGCAGCCACGCATTTCCACCGGGCAAATGTCGCCGGTGGCCGTTTCAACCCCGGCGGGGGACTTCCTTAGGCGCCGCGGGTTCTACATAGAAAGAGGCTGAAAACAAGATGAGACTCGTTCTGCTGGGTGCGCCCGGCTCGGGCAAGGGCACCCAGGGTGAGAAGTTGGTCGCCCATTTCGGTATTCCCAAGATTTCCACCGGTGACGCCCTGCGCGCTGCCGTCAAGGCCGGCACGGAGCTGGGCAAGAAGGCCAAGGCGACGATGGACGCCGGCGGCCTGGTGGCCAATGAGATCGTGATCGGCATCGTCGAAGAGCGCCTGGGCCAGGCGGACGCACAGAAGGGCTTCATCCTCGATGGCTTCCCGCGCAACACGGCGCAGGCCGAGGTGCTGGACGGCATGCTCAAGCGCCTGGGCCAGCCGGGCATCGATAAGGCCGTGCACCTGCACGTGACCGACGAGGAGATCGTCAAGCGCCTGCTGGACCGCGCGCAGAAGGAAGGCCGCGAGGACGACAAGGAAGACGTCATCCGCAAGCGGATCGAGGTCTACAACGCCGAGACGCGCCCGCTGCTGGACTACTACAGCAAGCAGGGCAAGGTCGTGACGGTGGAAGGCATCGGCAGCCTGGAAGACATCTTCAACCGGATTCTGGCCGTTACGCGCTGAGTGGGGTGATGCAAAGAATAAGGGCCCGCTGATGCGGGCCTTTTTCACATCTGTGACCCGTCCTGCCCAGGGTTGACACCTTTTCGAAGTCGAGAAGGAGAGTCAAATGGAATCAAGGGTTAAGAGGACGCAGCGCGATTACACGATGGCCTTTAAGTTGGCGGTTGTGGATCAGGTGGAGCGGGGTGAGATGAGTAGTCGTCAGGCCCAGGATCGGTACGGCATCCAGGGTGCCTCGACGGTTCTGAAGTGGGTACGGCGATATGGCCGGCCTGCGGCGGTGCGGGCATCATGGGCTTCTTCAGGGAAGCCCATGATGAGTGAAAAGAAGTCACTGACCCCCGAGCAGCAGATCAAGCAGCTGGAGGTCGAGCTGCGGGAAGCCAAGGAGAAGGCGCAGTTTTTCGAGGCGGTGGTGGATGTCCTGAAGAAGGACTACGGGGTGGTGGTAAAAAAGCCTGTGGGCAAGTCCTGGCGCAAAAGCTCGTAGTGGGCTTGAGCGTGACCAGGGCTTGCCGCTACATGGGCATCAGCCGGCAGGCGTACTACCAGCGGCTGGCGTGCGCGCGTGAACGCGCGCAGGTCTGTTCCGAGGTGATCCAGCGCGTGGAGCAGATTCGCCTGCGCCAGCCGCGCGTGGGCACTCGCAAGCTGCAGCACCTGCTACGGGGTGACCTCCAGGTGGGACGGGACAGCCTGTTCAGCATCCTGCGCAACGCCCGGATGCTGGTCCCCAGCCGCCGGGCGTACCACAAGACCACCGACAGCCATCACCGCTTCCGCAAGCATCCGAACCTGCTCAGGCCGGACAGCGGCATCCAGCCCGTAGCCGGCGAGCAGGTCTGGGTCGCCGACATCACCTACCTGCCGACGCGGGAGAAATGCGTCTACCTGAGTCTGGTCACGGATGCCTACTCCCGCAAGATCGTCGGCTATCACGTCCACGACAGCCTGCAGACCGAGCAGGTCGGTGAGGCTCTGAAAATGGCGCTCAAGACCCGGCAGACGGCTCAGCGGCTGATCCATCACTCCGACCGGGGCATCCAGTACTGCGCGAACGTCTACCAGCAGATTCACCAGCAACACGGGCTGACTTGCTCGATGACCGACGGCTACGACTGCTACCAGAACGCCCTGGCGGAGCGCGTCAACGGCATCCTGAAGAACGAATTCCTCCTCCAGCGACCCGCCAACCTGGCGCAGGCCCGACAGATGGTCCGCCAGTCCATCCACATCTACAACCACGAACGGCCACACTTGGCCCTCAAATACAAAACGCCCGATGAAGTCCATCGGGCGTCTGTATCCAGCATACTTTAGCAACCAGCTTTATCCCGCATAGGTGTCAACCTACTTCAGGACGGGTCACCCGGGTCGCCCTAGCGGGTGATCGGGTACAGCGCCCGCTGTCCCTGCTGCTCGAAGACGATGCCGTCCGGCGTGATCTCGATCAGGCGCGGACCTTCCGCCAGGGCCTCTCCTTCCCGGTAACGGCGAGAGCCGATCATCACCCAGCGCTTGTCGCGACTGTGGTTGTAGACATGGACTTCCACCGTGAGCTGCGGGAAGGCGGCGCGCCAGGACGGCGGCATGTCGCGCACCAGCGGCAGCACCGGCTCCGCCATCGTGGCCGGTTCTTCCACCAGCTCCTCTTCCTGTACCGGCGGCGCCTCCGCAGGGGCGGCCCGCGCGGCGGGTGGCGGGGGCGCGGCCACTTCAGCCGGCATTTCCTCTTCCTCGACCGGCGGCAGCGCGGGTTCCGGCGGAGCCAGGTCGTCGAAACTGCTGACCGCGCCGGGTGCCGGCGCCGGCAGGGCTGCGGCGGGCGCCCGATCCGGCGTTGCCTCGGCCGGTGCCACCGCTGCGGGCGCGCGATGCCGCTGCCAGGCCAGCGTGGCGGCCGTGGCAATGAGCATCAGCACGGCCAGCCCCAACAGCAGCGGCCATAGCGGGCGCCGCTGGGGCCGGTGTAGGGCCGAGGGCTGGGTTACCGCCTGCATCGAGGGCGGCTGGCCGAGGTTGCGTTCGCGCTCGGCCTTGCGCAGCGCGTCGAGGATGTAGCTCATCGGGTGTTCCCCAGCAGCGTCGGCGTCGAAGGCTGGCCATCGCCCAGTGCGATCAGCGTGCGGGTGTTCAGCACGCCGTCCACCGGCAGGCCGCGCTGCTGCTGGAACTGGCGCAGCGCGTCCTCCAGCTTGCGTCCGTAATAGGTATTCACTTCCGGCGGGATCGCCACGCCGTCCAGCTCCGCCAGGCGCTCCCAGACCAGGGGCACGGCGGCGCTGCGGTCGCCCGGGCGCAGGGGGCCGTCGGCGGTATCGCGGCGCCACAGCAGCAGGAAGTCACCGCTCCACAGCTTGTCGAGCTCGCCGAGGGTGATGCGCACGGTGCCGAAGGGGGTGTCGAAGCCGGCGTGGGTGGTGGTGAGCTCGCGCAGCAGCACGTGCTGTTCGCCCTGCGGCGTCTTCAGCACCAGGATCGCCGCCCGGTTGATCTGGCCCAGGTCGGACCAGCTGCCGTTGCTGCGATAGCACTCCAGCCGGTCGCGGCTCAGCGCCTCGCAGGGGTTGCCCCCGCGCGGCAGGCGCAGCTGCGCACCCCAGAGGCGCACCAGCTGCCCCATCAGGTCCGGCAGCGGCTGCGGCATGCGCAGCAGCTGGTCGAGCTGGCTGGCGGGCATGGACGTCGGGGCGACTGCCGGCCGTTGCGGCACGGTCGCCGCCGGGGCGGGGCGGGCGGCGGGCGAGGCGGCGACCGCCGGGGTGTCGGCTTCACCGGCGGCCGGGGCGGGCTGCAGGCGCGGAGCGATCACGAAGGTGTAGAGGAAGGCCAGGGTACAGGCCGCCAGGGCCAGGGCACTGAGCGTCTCGATGCTGGCCCAGCGCCGCGGCGCGCCGGGGTCGAAGGTGGTCGGCAGCTCGCCGATGGCCTCGCGGGCGGCGTGCTTGATCATGTCCGGGCTGATGCGGCGCTGGCCCTGGGAATAGGCTCCCAGCAGCGCACGGTCGCAGACGATGTTGATCAGGCGCGGGATGCCGCGGGCATAGCGGTGGACCTGCTGGCAGGCCGCCGGGCTGAAGATCTCGGTCTCCGCCCCGGCGACCCGCAGGCGGTGCTGGATGTACTCGGTGGTCTCCGCGGCACTCAGCGGGGTCAGGTGGAAGCGCGCGGTGATGCGCTGTGCCAGCTGGCGCAGGTCCGGCCGGGCCAGCAGCTCGGACAGTTCCGGCTGGCCGATCAGCATGATCCGCAGCAGCTTGTCCTTGGTGGTCTCGAGGTTGGTCAGCAGGCGCACCTGCTCCAGCACCTCGGGCCGCAGGTTCTGCGCCTCGTCGATGATCAGGACCGTGCGGCGCCCCTCGGCATGGCTCTTCAGCAAATGGCTGTTCAGTGCATCGACCAGGGTCTTGAGTGTGACCGGCGCCTGGTAGCCGACGTGCAGTTCGTCACAGATCGACTGCACGAACTCCATTTCCGACTGCCTCGGATTGTGCACCATGGCCACGTCGACATCGGCCAGGCGCTGTTCCAGCAGGGTACGGACGATCGTGGTCTTGCCGGTGCCGACCTCGCCGGTCAGCTGGACGAAGCCGCCGTGCTGGCCGGTGCCATACAGCAGATGCCCCAGCGCCTCCTGGTGGCGCGGGGACATATAGAGGTAGGCAGGGTCCGGGGTGATGGCAAACGGCATCTCCCGGAGTTGGAAGAACTGGGTATACACAGGTTTGGGATCTTTGAAGGATCGGTCCTTGGACCGGTTCGAGTATAGCGGATGGCTTACAGCCGCTTGGACACGGTCGGCGCTACAATATTCCGGGCCGGTTGCCACGACACGTCGCGCGCCGGACCTCAAACCGTCGCCTGGCCATGCCAAGATGCCTTTGTAGCTCAGTGGATAGAGCGACCGCCTCCTAAGCGGTAGGTCGCAGGTTCGATTCCTGCCAAGGGCACCACCCCAGCGCGCACTTTGCACTCTACTTTCACTTGTCGCCTGATTTGCTTGTTTTGATTGATTTTGTGGGATAGCATCGGGCTGACTTTTACCTCGAGCCGCGGGGGACGCGGCGGGCTGGAGCAAAATGTTCAAGAACACTCGTGGGTTCCTGTTTGCCGTGGTTTCCACGCTTGCGCTTTCGGCCTGCGGCGGGGGTAGTGTCGGCGGCGATGGTGGCAACAACGGCGGAAATAACGGCGGCAACAACGGCGGTGGCAATCCCAATACTCCTGTCTATCGCCTGGGGGTTCTCAACGGCAGCACATTCACGCCGGGCACGATCGAGATCGGCAGCGCATCGGTAGCCGCCGGTGGTAGCACCACCCTGCGGGTCAACATCGTTGACACGGCCAACAATAATGCCCTGCTGACCGACCTGGTCGAGGTGACCTTCTCCTCGCCCTGCGCGTCCAACGACCGTGCGTCGATCGATTCTCCCGTGCTTGCCACCGGCGGCAGCGCCACGAGCAACTACCGTGCGCTGGGTTGCTCCGGCAGCGACCTGGTCCGCGCCACGGCGACAGTCGGAGGCGCCTCGCTCGTAGCCCAGGGTTCGGTCACGGTGCAGCCTTCGCCGATCAGCTCCCTGCAGTTCACCTCCGCCGCTCCCGCGGCGATCCGCCTGCGCGGAGCCGGCCAGCCGGAAACCTCGGCCGTGCGCTTCCGTGCGCTGAATTCCGCCGGCGGCCCGGTAGCCAATGTCAATGTGACCTTCAGCCTCGACACCACGGTGGGTGGCATCACGCTGAATCCCACCACCGGCACCACCGACAGCAACGGCTTCGTCCAGACCACCGTCCGGTCCGGTACCGTGGCGACCAGCGTGCGCGTCACGGCTCAGACCAGCCTGCCCAACATCCCGCCGGCACAGTCCGACTCGCTGGTCATCTCGACCGGCCTGGCCGATCAGGACAGCTTTTCGCTGAGCGTGGGCTGCTTCAACATCGAAGGCGGCGATTACGACGGCGTCACGACCAGTGTCAATATTCTTGCCGCTGATCGCTTCAACAACCCGGTACCTGATGGCACGGCCGTTGCCTTCCGGGCCGAGGGCGGCTCCATCCAGCCGCAGTGCCTCACTTCCGGTGGCGCCTGCAGCGTGACCTTCCGCAGCCAGAGCCCGCGCACCGGGGATCACCGCGTTACGATCCTGGCCACGGCCATCGGCGAGGAAAGCTTCACCGACGTAAACGGCAACGGCCGCTACAACGCCGGCGAGCCCTTCACGGACCTGGCGGAGGCTTTCCTCGACAATGACGAGGACGGCGTTCGCGATTCGGTGGAGCCGTTCCTGGACTTCAACAACAACGGCAGCTTCACGGCCGGCAGCGGCAACTTTACCGGCGTGCTCTGTGATTCCGGCTGCGACACGGCGACGTCGCTGCATGTGCGCGATTCGCAGCGCATCATCATGTCGGGCTCCGCCGCCACCATCCAGATTTCTCCCAGCCCCATCGATCTCTCTAACGGCGCCGTGGGCGTGAACGTGCTGGTCTCCGACAGCGCCGGCCAGCCCATGCCGGGCGAGACCACGGTGACGGCGACGACCTCGCTGGGCTCCATCGTGGGCGACAGCACGTATGTACAGCCCTGCACCAGTACAGCGGGGGCGTACCCCTACAACTTCGCGATCCAGCCGCCGGAAGGCTTGGATGAGCCCCGCTCGGGCGTCTTTACCATCAAGGTGACCACGCCCAAGGGTGTCGTCTCCACGCGTGCCGTGACGGTGACGTTCACGCCAGATCCTGCGCCGCCTCTGCCTCCGCCGGGCCCGCTGAACGCGATCAGCTTCGTTTCCGCCACGCCGACCACCGTCGGCATCAAGGGCACGGGCCTGAATGAAGTCTCCGAGCTGGTGTTCCAGGTGCAAACCACCAACGGCGGCCCGCTTCCGGGTCAGACGGTCACCTTCAGCCCGAACACGGTTGTCGGCGGCATCCAATTGGAGCCGACCAGTGCGGTGACCGACGCCAATGGTCGCGTAGTGACCCGCCTGCGCGCCGGTACGGTGCAGACCTCGGTGCGTGTCACCGCGACCGCCACCCAGGTCAACAGTGGCGTGGAAACCAAGGTTTCGACCGTCTCCAGCAATCTGACGATCACCACCGGCCTGCCCGACCAGGACAGCGTGTCGCTGTCGCTGTCGACGCACAACGCCGAGGGCCTCGATCGGGATGGCACTGAAGTTACGGCAACGATTCGTGCTGCAGACCGATTCAACAATCCGGCCCCGGATGGCACCTCCTTCGCCTTCCGCACCAATGGCGGCGCGATCGCGGGTAGCTGCATCATGACCAACGGCACCTGCTCGGCAACATGGCGCAGCCAGAACCCTCGCCGGCCGCGGACGCAGATTCTCGCCTTCGGCATCGGCGAGGAGAGCTTCGTCGATCTCAACGGCAATGGCCGGTATGACGCCGGCGAGCCGTTCCAGGATCTGCCGGAGCCCTGGCTGGACAACAACCTGGACGGCGTCTACAACGCGGGGTCCGAGGAATTCCAGGACTTCAACAGCAACGGCGTGCGTGACGGTCCCAACGGCAAGTTCACCGGTACGCTCTGCGATGCGGGGACGGCCCTTTGCGACACGCAGAAGAGCCTCTACGTGTTCGACACACAGGTGCTGACCATGTCGGCCTCGCGACCGGAAATCGACATCACGCCTCCGACGGGTGATGTTACGGTCAACGGTGGCAGCTTCGTGTTCGAAGACGGCAATGTCCCGACCGTAACCATCCCGACGCGGGCGGGAACCGGTGGCACGGTGACCTTCCGTGTCGTGATCCGTGACCGCAACGATCAGCCGATGCCGTCGGGGACGATCATCTCTCTGGTCAATGACGGAGGCGACGTGACGATCACGCCCACGGACGACTTCATCGTGCCGGATACCAACGACGATTCGGTCGCGGGCAACACCTACTCCTGGACGATTGTGGACGAGGCATATGTCCCGGGCGATCAGTTGGGCGCGCTGACACTGAGGGTGATTAGTCCCAGTGGGGTCGATACCCGCTACGAGCTGCGTTTGCGTCTGGATGACGTGACGCCCCCGGGCCCCTGACAGATTCGGTAGCCAGTGAAACGATGAAGAAGGGCGGCCTTGAGCCGCCCTTCTTTATTCTGGTGTGGGAAAAATCCTGCCAGCCCCTGCTCAGCCTCCGCGGCTGCGTGAGCGCAGCGCCAAGTATCCCCCTCCGAACAGCAGCATCAGCATCGCGCCCGCAAAGCCCTGTTTGACCTCCCGTCGCTCGCGGGCGATGTCCGCGTCGATCTCCTGGCGGATCTGGTTGCGCAGCCGCTCGCGGTCTTCCACCGAGGGCTGCAGGGTGGGACCGCGGCGTTCCAGGTCCATGGCGAGGTTCAATTCCACCGAGGCCTGCAGATCCTGCTCCGTGTATCGCGGGAGCTTGTACCAGCGTTCGCCGTGGTAGGCGCCGAGGCCCAAACCCAGGGTAACGGCGATGATCGGCAGGGCGTGCAGGCGTGGTCTGGGGGCGAGTGGTTTCATGGAATCGGGGGCGGCAGGCGTTTGTGCTTGTATTCGCAGAGGTCGGCGATGCGGCACTGCATGCACTCGGGCTTGAGCGCCTTGCAGACGTAGCGGCCGTGTAGGATCAGCCAGTGGTGGGCGTCGCGGCGGAATTCCTCGGGGGTGAACTTGAGCAGGCGGTCCTCCACCTGGCGCACGTTCTTGCCGGGAGCCAGGCCGGTGCGGTTGGACACGCGGAAGATGTGCGTGTCCACGGCGATGGTGGCCTCGCCGAAGGCCGTGTTCATCACCACGTTGGCGGTCTTGCGGCCGACCCCCGGCAAGGCCTCCAGCGCCTCGCGATCGCGAGGCACCTCGCCACCGTGCAGGTCCAGCAACTGCTGGCAGAGGCCGATGACGTTCTTGGCCTTGGTCTGGTACAGGCCGATGGTCTTGATGTGCTGCTTCAGGCCGTCCTCGCCCAGGGCCAGGATGGCTTCTGGCGTATTGGCGACGGGAAAGAGCCTGGCCGTGGCCTTGTTGACCCCGACGTCGGTGGCCTGGGCGGACAGCACCACGGCCACCAGCAGTTCGAAGGGCGTGCTGTAGTTGAGCTCGGTGGTCGGCGCCGGGTTGGCGTCGCGCAGGCGCGAGAAGATCTCGTGTCGCTTCTTGGGGTTCATGGGGTCTTGCTGGCCTTGGCGCGTGCGGCGGCCAGCGCACGGGCCACGGGGTCGGACGGCGCTTCACTGGGATCGCTGGCGGCGGCTCGCGCCTTCAGCAGGGCCTTGCGCTGCTCGTGCACGTTCCGGCGCTCATCGGCGATGCGTGCCAGGCGGCGTTCGCGCTGCTCATAGCGGTGGCGGAACTGCGGAGCCCGCGCTGGCATGGACAACTGCGGGGCCGGGATCATGGCGATGCAGTCCACCGGGCAGGCGGGGATGCAGAGCTCGCAGCCGCTGCATTCGGCCTCGATCACGGTGTGCATCAGCTGGCTGGCGCCGAGAATCGCGTCGGTGGGGCAGACCTGGATGCACTTGGTGCAGCCGATGCAGACCGGCTCGTCGATCACGGCGACGAAGCTTTGCGTGATCGGGACGCCGTTGACGGGGTTCATCGGGACAACCGGCTTGCCGGTGAGCGCGGCCAGCGCGGCGATGCCCTCATCGCCCCCCGGTGGGCACTGGTTGATGCCGGCGACGCCCCCGGCCACGGCCTCGGCGTAGGGCCGGCAAGCCGGGTAGCCGCAGCGCTGGCACTGCGTTTGCGGCAACAGCGCGTCGATGCGGTCGATCAAGAGCCCCTCGCCCGCTTGCGGGAGAGGGGAAGGGGAGAGGGGTTCTGTAGAACTCGCAGTGGTCACTTGCCTTGCCTTCTACAGAAGCCCTCTCTCCCGACCTCTCTCCCGTAAACGGGAGAGAGGAGAACGTCTACTTGATCCGCATGCCCGGCTCGGCGCCGTCGTCCGGCAGGAGCAGGAAGGGCTTGCCGTCGCCGTGGCTCGCGGCAAGCACCATGCCCTCGGACATGCCGAACTTCATCTTGCGCGGCGCCAGGTTGGCCACCATCACCGTGAGACGGCCGATCAACTGCTCCGGTGCGTAGGCGGACTTGATGCCGGCGAAGACCTGGCGCTTGCCCATCGGTCCCAGGTCCAGCGTCAGGCGTAGCAGCTTGTCGGCACCTTCGACGTGTTCGGCGTTCTCGATGCGCGCGACGCGCAGGTCCACCTTGCCGAAGTCCTCGATGCCGATGTGTCCGGTGTCGGAGGCGGGCGCGGGCGCCGAGGCCTTGGACTTGGCGGCGGCTTCGGGCTTCTTGTCGGCGGGCGCGGCGCTGGCGGCTTCTTCGGCGATCATGGCTTCAGTGGCCTTCGGGTCTACACGGGTGATCAGGGCGGCGTAGGGGCGGATATCGGTGCCCAGCAGGGGCTTGTGCGCGTCCGCCCAGGCCAGCGGCTGCTCGGCAAGCAGGAAGTGCTCCACCTGCGTGGCCAGGTTCGGCAGCACCGGCTTGAGGTAGATTGTCAGCTGGCGGAACAGGTTGAGGAAGGTGGTGCAGACCTGGTGCAGTTCGTCGCGCCGGGCATCGTCCTTGGCCATGGTCCAGGGCGCGAGTTTCTGCACCTCGGCGTTGGCGTCGTCGGCCATCAGCATGATCTCGCGCATGGCACCGGCGTAGTCGCCGGACTCGTAGAGGCGCGCCAGGTTCTCGGCCTCGGCGGCGAAGTCCTCGAACAGCGTGCGGTCGTGCATGGCCACGGCCAGGCGTCCGCCGAACAGCTTCTCGATGAAGCCGGCGCAGCGGCTGGCGATGTTGACGTACTTGCCTACCAGGTCGCTGTTTACGCGGTTGGTGAAGTCTTCCAGGCTCAGGTCCAGGTCGTCCGGGCCGTCGCCGAGCTTGGCGGCGAAGTAGTAGCGCAGGTATTCCGGGTTCAGGTGGTTGAGATAGGTGCGCGCACGGATGAAGGTGCCGCGTGACTTCGACATCTTGGCGCCGTTGATCGTCAGGTAGCCGTTGACGTGCAGGCGCGTCGGCGTGCGGTGCTGCGTGCCCTGCAGCATCGCCGGCCAGAACAGGCCGTGGAAGTTGACGATGTCCTTGCCGATGAAGTGATGCAGCTCGGCCTTGGAGCCGGCGGCCCAGTAGGCGTCGAAGTCCAGCTTGCGCGGGGCGCAGAGCGCGCGGAAGGCGGCCATATAGCCGATCGGCGCGTCCAGCCAGACGTAGAAGTACTTGCCCGGCGCGCCGGGGATGGCGAAGCCGAAGTAGGGCGCGTCGCGCGAGATGTCCCAGTCGCGCAGGCCGCCGTCGAACCACTCCTGCAGCTTGGCGCGGATCGAGGAATGCGCCACGTCGCCGGCCAGCCACTCCTGCAGGAAGGCCTGGAAGCGCGGCAACTCGAAGAAGTAGTGCTCGGAGTCCTTCATCACCGGCGTGGCGCCGGAGACCACGGAGCGCGGGTTCTTCAGGTCGGTGGGCGCGTAGGCGGCACCACAGTTCTCGCAGTTGTCGCCATACTGGTCGGCCGTGCCACAGCGCGGGCACTCGCCCTTGATGTAGCGGTCCGGCAGGAACATGTCCTTCACCGGATCGTAGAGCTGCTGGATCGTGCGGCTGGCGATGGCGCCGCCCTGCTTCAGCCGGGTATAGATCAGGCCGGCCATCTCCTCGTTCTCGGACGAGTGCGTGGAGTGGTAGATGTCGAAGGCCACGCCGAAGTCGCGGAAGTCGCGCTCGTGCTCGACCTTGACCCCGGCGATGAAGGCCTCCGGCGTCACGCCGGCCTTTTCCGCCGCCAGCATGATCGGCGTGCCATGGGCGTCATCGGCGCAGACGTAGTGCACCTCATGCCCCTGCAGGCGCTGGTAGCGCACCCAGATGTCCGCCTGGATGTAGCCGACCATGTGGCCCAGGTGGATCGGGCCGTTGGCATAGGGTAGGGCGTTGGTGACGAGGATCTGGCGGCTCATGGGCGGACAGGTATTTGTATGAGCTGGGATTATCGCACCTGCCGCCGGGTGGGGACAGTTCAGTCCCAATTCATCGGCGCGGCCTAAGCTGGGTTCCAGTCCTGCAAAGCGCCCTTCGGAGGCCCCCCATGACCCGCAAATTGCTCGCCCCCCTGCTGCTGGCCTTCAGTGCCACGCTGCTGCCGCTGGACGCGGCCTTCGCCCATCCGCCCGACTGGGCGCCGGCCCATGGCCATCGCGCCAAGCATCGCTACATGTACTACCCCTCCCACCAGGTCTACTACGAGCCCGCCAGCACCACCTGGTTCTGGCTGGACGGCGGCAACTGGCGCTTCGGCAGCCGCCTGCCGGTCTACTACCAGCAGTACACCCGGGGCGGCGTCTGGGTGGACCTCGACGATGACCGGCCCTACCACCGGCACGACTACGTGGTCCGCCATTACGGCCGCCCGCGCCCGGTCGTCGTGGAGCACCACTACCACGACCGCCCACGCAAGGTGGTGGTGGACCACCGCTACCATGACGACCGCCGCCATGGGCACAAGGGCAAGGACAAGCACCGACGGCACGATCGTCACGATTAACCCCGAGCCCGGCGCGAGCCGGGCTTTTTCATGGGGTGGCGGGTTAAACTCCCCGCCCCATGAGCGCCCTGACCCCTGATTCCATCGCCGCGGTCCTGGACCGCCACGTCCACCCACTGATCGGCCGCAGCCTGCTGGCGGCCGGCGCCGTGCGCCGCATCGAGGCCGGCCGCAAGCCGGCCATCGATCTGGAGATCGGCTTCCCCGCCGCCGGCCTGCGCGAGTCGCTGGCGGCCGCGGTTCGGGCCGAGGTCAAGGCGGCGCTGGGCATCGAGCCCGAGGTCCGGATCGGCTGGAAGATCCAGTCGCAGGCGGTACAGAAGAACCTGCAGCCGCTGCCGGGCATCCGCAACGTCATCGCCGTGGCCAGCGGCAAGGGCGGCGTCGGCAAGTCCACGCTCTCGGTGAACCTGGCGCTGGCGCTGCAGGCCGAGGGCGCGCGCGTCGGCATCCTGGACGCCGACATCTACGGCCCCAGCCAGCCGCAGATGCTGGGCAGCCGTGACCGCCCGCAGTCGCCGGACGGCAGGAACATGCATCCCATCGTCGCCCATGGCCTGCAGGCCATGAGCATCGGCTTCCTGGTGCCGCAGGACGACCAGCCGATGATCTGGCGCGGCCCGATGATCGCCCAGGCCCTGGGCCAGCTGCTCAACGAGACGCGCTGGGACGACCTGGACTACCTGGTGATTGACCTGCCGCCGGGCACCGGCGACATCCAGCTGTCGCTGTCGCAGCGCGTGCCGGTCAGCGGCGCCGTGGTAGTGACCACGCCGCAGGACATCGCCCTGCTGGACGCCAAGAAGGCCCTGCAGATGTTCCGCAAGGTCAGCGTGCCGGTGCTGGGCGTGGTGGAGAACATGAGCACCTTCTGCTGCCCCAACTGCGGCCACAGCACGCCGATCTTCGGCGAGGGTGGCGGCGCGAGCATGGCGCAGGACTACGGCGTGGAACTGCTGGGCCGCCTGCCGCTGGACATGCGCATCCGCCAGCAGGCCGACAGCGGCAAGCCCACGGTGGCGGCAGACCCGGAGTCCGATCTTTCCCAGCTGTACCGCGACATCGCCCGCCGCGCCGCCGCGGGCCTGGCCTACGGCACGGCCGACGACGCATTCCCGAGCATCGAGATCACGGAAGACTGATGAGCATCAAATCCGACAAGTGGATCCGCCGCATGGCGGAGCAGGGCATGATCGAGCCGTTCGCGCCGCAGCAGGTGCGCCACGCGGCCGACGGCCACAAGATCGTGTCTTACGGTGTCTCGTCCTACGGCTACGACGTGCGCTGCGCCGACGAATTCAAGATCTTCACCAACATCAACTCCACCATCGTGGACCCGAAGGCCTTCGACCCGAAGAGCTTCGTGGATGTGAAGTCCGACGTCTGCATCATCCCGCCGAATTCCTTCGTGCTGGCACGCACGGTGGAGTACTTCCGCATTCCGCGCAGCACGCTGGTGGTCTGCCTGGGCAAGAGCACCTATGCGCGCTGCGGCATCATCGTGAACGTGACGCCGCTGGAGCCGGAGTGGGAGGGCCATGTGACGCTGGAGTTCTCCAACACCACGCCGTTGCCCGCCAAGATCTACGCCAACGAGGGCGTGGCGCAGATGCTGTTCTACGAATCCGACGAGGTCTGCGAGACTTCGTATGCGGATCGCGGGGGCAAGTACATGGGGCAGCAGGGTGTGACTCTGCCGAAGACCTGAGCTTCGGATGCCTATCTGATTTCACACGGCATGCCGGCGACTACGCCGGTCAGGTGCTGTTGATCTCCGCTGGTTTATTTCGCCTAAGGGCGAGTCACTTTTTCTTTGCTTGCCCAAAGAAAAGACGTACTGCCCGCCGCGCCCACGAGGGCCCGGTGCGGTAGTTTGTATCCAAACAAACAGCATCTCTCTTCCAGAAGGAAGAGAGTTCAGGACACCGCGGGCCGCTGCTGCTCCTGCCAACTCGCCGGAGCCATTCCCGTCCATCTCCGGAACGCCCGCGCGAAATTGCTCGGGTCGGTGAAGCCCAGCAGCCAGGTCACTTCCGCCGCGCTGCGTCCCTGCCGCAGGTACGACAGCGCCAGCTCTCGCCGCGTCTCGTTCAACAGCTCCTTGTAGTTCGCGTTCTCCGCCGCCAGGCGGCGCAGCAAGGTGCGTGGCGTCAGCTTCAGGGCAGCGGCCACGGCCTCGCGCGACGGCTCTCCGGCGGGGAGCTGGCGGATCAGGTGCTCGCGTACGCGTTGCGACACCGGCTGGGCGTCGAAGCGGCCCAGGTAGTCGGCGGCCACCGCGTCGTAGTACCGCAGTTGCTGCGGGTCGGCGCCGGGCAGGGGCTTCTGCAGCTCGGCCAGGTCGAAGATCAGGCGGTCCTGGGGCTGGCCGAAGCGCACCGGGCAGCCGAAGGCCTGAACGTAGGGCGCGGTGTCCGGCGGCGCGGCGTGGCGGAACTCGCAGGCCAGCAGGGCCTCGTGCTGGGCGGAGAGGCCGCGGCCCAGTTGCACGGTAGTGGCCATGAAGGCCTCGAAGGCGGCGTGGGCCAGGGGCACGTCGTGGTGCGGTGGGCGGAATACCAGGGACAGCTGGCCGCCCTCCTGCTCCAGGGCGATGTGGGCGGCGTCGCTGACGATGCGCGAGTAGCGCGCCAGGCGCAGCAGGCCGTCGTAGAGGCTGGGGCTGATGACCAGGGCCGGGCCCAGGGCGTGGAGGGTGCCGGGCTGTACCTGCTTCGGCAGGTCAAGGGCGAAGGCGGGGTCTCCGGTGGCGGCCACCGCCAGCTGCCACAGGCGGGTCATGCCGCGCAGGGGGTAGCGGGCCTCGGGCTCCTCGCGGCGGGCGTAGTCCAGGCCGGCCTGGGCGAACAGGGCGGGGGCGTCACAGCCGCGGGCCTGCAGGGCCCTGGCGATGGCGGCGGCCCAGGTGGCGAGGGTGGTCGGTTCCGGCAAGGGTCGGAGGGGGTGTGGGTATCGGTGAAACACTGTCCCAAAAGGACCAGTCCTGCAAGCGGGCCCCGGCTTAAGCTGGCGCAAATCATCCTGGGAGGAGAACCCATGAAGCGTCCGACGACCCGTCCGATCGCCGCCCTGGCCGCCGCCGGCCTGCTGGCCCTGCTGTCCGCCTGCAAGGAGAAGGCTGCTCCCGCCGCGCCGCCGGTGACCAGCCCCGAGGCCCTGAGCGCGCACAGCGCCGAGTTCCGCAAGGAAGTGGTCAAGGCCGCCGAAGGCGTCTACGTGGCGGTGGGCTACGGCATCGCCAACTCCATCATGCTGGTGGGCGACGACGGCATCATCGTGGTCGACACCATGGAGGACGAGGCCACCGCGCAGGCGGTGCTGGCGGAGTTCCGCAAGATCACCGACAAGCCGGTCAAGGCGCTGATCTACACGCATTCGCATCCGGACCATATCGGCGGCGCGCGCATCTTCAGCGGCGGCTCCGATGCGGTGCCGGTCTACGCGCAGCGCGAGGTGATCCGCAACATGGATCGCACCACCTTCGAGCTGCAGGAGGCGATCACGCGCCGCTCGCTGCGCATGTACGGCCCGATGCTGCCGCCCGAGGAGATGGTCAACGTCGGCCTCGGCCCGGGCCTGGAGATCCACGAGGGCAGCAAGATCGACATCCTGCGGCCCAACAAGCTGTTCGACGAGAACCTCAAGGACCGTGTCGCCGGCATCGACTTCGAGCTGGTGCATGCGCCGGGCGAGACCACCGACCAGCTGTTCGTGTGGCTGCCCAAGCAGCGCGTGCTGCTGCCGGGCGACAACCTCTACAAGACCTTCCCCAACCTCTACACGATCCGCGGCACCACCTACCGCGAGCCGCGCCTGTGGGCGGACTCGCTGGACAAGATGCGCGCGCTCAAGCCCGCGGTGCTGGTGCCTAGCCATACGCGTCCGCTGCAGGGCGAGCAGCAGATCGACGAAAACCTCACCACGTATCGCGACGGCATCCGCTACGTCAACGACCAGGCCCTGCGCCTGATCAACCTCGGCTACACGCCGGACGAGATCGCGCCGCGCATCAAGCTGCCGCCGCACCTGGCGTCCTCGCCGTTCCTGCAGGAGTTCTACGGCAAGCCGGGCTGGTCGGCGCGCAGCATCTTCAGCGGCAACCTCGGATGGTTCGATGGCAATCCGACGAACCTGCAGCCGCTGCCGCCGGAGGAGCAGGCGCAGAAGATGATCGCGCTGGCCGGCGGCGCCGAGGCCATGCTGAAGCAGGCACGGGACGCCGACGCCAAGGGCGAGTCGCAGTGGGTGCTGGAGCTCACCGACTACCTGCTGCGAGCGCAGCCGCAGGCGGCGGAGGCCAAGCAGCTGCGCATCAAGGCACTGCGCGCGCTGGGCGAGCGCGAGGCCAACCCCAATGCGCGCCACTGGTACCTGGTCACCGCGCGCGAGCTGGCGGGTGAGTTCAAGCTGCCAGGGCGCATCATGCAGCCCACGCCGGAGATGCTGGCGCAGCTGCCGCTGAACCGCTTCTTCGACGCGCTGGCGATCAACCTCAACCCCGAGGCCTCGGCGGACGTCATGACCTCCGTCGCCTTCGAGTTCACCGACAGCCCGGAGCGCTACACCTACATCGTGCGCCGCGGCGCCAGCGAGGTGGTACCGGAGCTGCGCGGCGATGCCGACATCGTGGTGCGCGTGTCCGGCCAGGCCTTCAAGGAGATGCTGGCGAAGCTGCGCAACCCGGCGATCGCCCTGGTGCGCGACTTCGAGGTCACCAAGGGCGGCAAGCTGGAGTTTGCCAAGTTCATGAAGATGTTCGAGCCGATGGAAGAGGGTCACTGATGCTGCGTCTTGCCATTCCCGCGCTGGCGCTGCTGCTGGCCGCTTGTGGCGGCAGCAGCGCGCCGGGCACCGCCGCAGAGACGCCGTTGCCGCAGCCCACACCCGAGACCCAGGCGATCGCGCTCAACTGCAGCTGGCTGGTCCGCAGCGATCCGGACCTGCTGAACATCGCCTTCCCCGACGAGGCGGCGACCTATTGGGTGGCGGCCGTGCCGGCGCTACCGGGCATGCGCCTGCGCATCGAGGGCGAATACCCGCACTCGCGCTACTTCTCCTACAACGCCTATGACCCGGCGCTGCGTCCCACCGACGCCATCACCGACTACCAGCTTGACCCCAGCGAGGGCGGCAATCCCTACCGCAGTGCTGGTGCCACCCAGGGGCGCTATGTCGCCTACCTGAAGCCGGGCGCGGTGCCCGAGATGCGCGAGCCCAACACGATCTATGCCGGCAGCATCAACCTGCTGAATCGCGTCGACCTGCCCAACCCGGTGTGGCTGCTGATCTACCGCATCTACCTGGCCGAGGGCAGCCGCAGCGGCGGCGTGCCGCTGCCCAAGCTGACGTTGGAGACCGCGGGCGGCACGGCCACGCCGGTGGCCCTGGAGAGCTGCAACCCGCTGCCGCCCGAGGGCTTGCCGGGCCTGGTCAACGGCGTGATCCGCGACAGCAGCAATCCGCTGCCGGGCCTGCCGTTCCCGCTGGCGCCGAAGCAGCCGCAGATGGTGCGTTTCTACGGCCTGCCCGAGGCGCTGCGCCAACTGGTCAGCAATGCCGTGGGCTTCCAGCTGCCGCTGGGCGCGATCACCGGCGCCGATACCGGCGGCGGCTTCCTCAGCAACATCGACAATGCCTACGTCACCAGCATCGCCAGCCGCGACAAGGGTTCGCTGTACATCCTGCGGGCGCGCGCGCCGAGCCATGCACAGCGGCCCTCGGAGGCGCCGCTGGGGGCGGCGCAGCTGCGCTACTGGTCGATCTGCACCAACGAGTTCGTGACCCAGCGCTACGTCGATTGCCTGTCGGACTTTGAGGTTCCGGTGGACGCGCAGGGCTACTTCACGTTGGTGGTGTCGGACCCGGCGCAGAAGCCGGCCAACGCCACGGATGCGAACGCCATGGCCTGGCTGCCCTGGGGCTCGATCTATCCGGACTCGGTGCTGATCTACCGCCACATGCTGCCCTCGCCGCACTTCACGCAGGCGGTGCAGAACGTGCCCTACGGCACGCCGCCGGTGGACGTGATGGGCGAGTACCTGCCGCGCATCGCCTACTGCGACAAGGCGACGATCGAGGCGGCGGGCAGCGCGGCGCAGGCGTTCGCGGCTTGTGCCGCGGAGTAGGGCGGTATTCCTCAGGCGGCACGGAGAACGTCATGCAGCCGAGGGCCGGCGTCCAGTCGGGCGGGGGGGCACCCCTGTCCGGGACTGGATGCCGGCTTTCGCCGGTATGACGACGCCCTTCAAAGCTGGTATGGGAGGCAGGTGCGAGCGCTGGTGGTGGGAGTGACCGGCGTTCGCGGCTGACAGCCGCTCCTGCGGGGTCGGGGGGCGAGGCGGGCCTGCTAGTAAAAATCGCCTTGTCGCAAATATTTCACTTGGCATCCCGACGGTCGCAGGCATCCTTGCCGCTCTGACGACCTGACCGACTGCACATGTCCAAGCTCCTTCCGCGCCTGTCCGCCACCAGCTTCCTGCTGCTGCTCTGCGCCTGCGGCAGCTCCGACCCCATGGGCGATGGCCCGCGGCCTGGCACCCCCGCCGCTGCCAAGGTCTGCGATGCCTATGCCGGACCGGTCCTGGCGACCTTGAAGCATCAGCGTGGTGCATTGCACGAGCACAGCTCCTACTCCGATGGTGACATCCATTCGATCCCGGCTGACTACTTCGCCGCCGGCAAGGTGGGTGGGCTGGATTTCATGGGCAGCAGCGAGCACACCGACAACCTCGATCCGCTGGTGTTCATCTCGCTGGGCAGCGACTGCTTCACTACGCCGGACGGCCTGCTGACCTGCCTGACGCCCAGCGTCGACGAACTGAACAAGTGGGAGTCGATCAGCCAGCAGAGCGAGGCGGCGAGCGACGCAAGCTTCCTGGCCTTCCGGGGCTTCGAGTGGACCTCGGACCGTTTCGGCCACATCAACGTCTTCTTCGGCAAGGACCAGACCAACGCCAAGCTCGACGGCGGCTACCTGCTGACGATGGAGTCCTTCTGGAGCTGGTTCGACCGTTCGCCGGACACGCCGCTGCTGGGCGGTGGCAACGACAGCATCGCCATCTTCAATCACCCTGGCGACAAGACGCTGGGCGACTTCGACCCGGGCGGCAACTGGTGGAATCTGCGGCACGTACCGCAGGCCGACGAGCGCATGGTCGGCATGGAGCTGTACAACGGCGGCAGCAGCGATCGCTACGTCGATTGGTATGCACTGGCGCTGGACAACGGCTGGCACGTAGGCGCGGTCAGCGGCGAGGACGAGCACGGCACGAACTGGGCGTCGCCCGAGCTGCCGAAGACCGTGATCCTGGCGCCAGACCTTGCCCCGGCCACGATCAAGGACGCCATGCTGGCGCGGCGCATGTATGCCGTGGTCGGCGGCGAGGACCTGGAGATCGAGATGACCGCCGAGGGGCACCCTATGGGTGCGCGACTGGGCTGCGACGTCAATGCCAGCGTGCCGCTGCAGGTGTCCGTGCGTTACCGCGACGGCCGCAGCTACCCGGGGCGCATCGCGCTGTACGACAAGGCCGGCGAGCCGCTGCTGCGCAGCGGCGGTAGCCGCCTGGAGTACGCCCTGCCGGTGTCGGCGAACGAGCGCTGGTACTACGTGCGCGTGGAGAACGAGGCGGGCGAGGCGGTGGCCTATACCAGCCCGGTCTGGGTCAAGGCGCGCTGAGGAAGCCTGGGAAAGTTGCCGTTCGCCCTGAGCCTGTCGAAGGCTGAACGGCAACTGATTGACCGCCAGTGGGGAAGTCTGCTCGCGCTTCGACGGGCTCAGTCACGAACGGACTTTTTTGGAGCGTCCCTAGCCGGCGGCGGCCTGCAGCTTGCAGCCGCTGAAGACGGTCTTGCCGTCGCGCTCGAACGTGGCCTCGTCGCCCTTGCCCAGGAACACCAGCTTGTCGCCGACGTACCTGGCGCCGGAGGCGGACGGGGCCTGGCTCAGTTCCACGGCGTCTTCGCCGGGCAGGGTGACGGCGACCTTCTCGGACTCGGCGTCGAGCATGGCCACCGTGACCTTGGCGTCGCCCTCGCAACGGTAGAGCATGGTCATCGGCTGCGCCGTCGCCGGCTCCTCGATCACCACGTTCTCCGGGATCGGGGCAGGGGCGTCGGCGGCCGGCGCGGCCGCGGGAGGGGCCTCCGTGCCGCGCGAGCAGCCGGCGAGCAGGACAGCGATCAGCAGCAGGCGCAGGGCGGGCATCGATAATCCTCGGAAGGCCTCAGCGCGGGCGTAGCGGCGTCCAGTTCTCGCCGTTGTCCGAGGTCAGGATGTTCTTGGCGTCGGCGGCGAGATAGAGCTTGCCCCAGTAGCCATACTTGTAGCCGGTGTCGTCGTACTGGTTCGGGGCGCGGTCCAGGGCGTCGCCGCAGGCCGGCAGCGGCAGGTTGCCGACCGTCTTCCAGGCCCCCTCACCGTAGACGCTGCAGCTGCGCTCCTCGACCTGCGGGATCGGGGAGGACGGCTGTAGCACGTCGGCAGTGGCCACCGGTAGCGTGACCGGCTGCAGCGGCGCGGCGGCATCCAGGATCGCCTTGACCGAGCCACGGTAGCCGAAGGCGCTCCAACTGCGGCCCTGGTCCTCGGAGCGGTAGAAGTAGTTGTTGTCGGCGGCCAGCAGCTGGCGGCCGGCCAGGCCGAACTTGAAGCCCTGGCTGTTGTAGCCGAGCACCGACTGGTCCACGGCCTTGAGGCAGGATTCCAGCGAGCCGCGGCCCAATGTCTGCCACTGGCCATTGTCGTAGGCACGGCACAGCGCCGCGGGGGCATCCTGCGCGGCGGCGGCAAGGCTGGAAAGGCTGAGCAGCGCGAACAGCGCGGCGCGCATCGGGTGGACCATCTTCGACGCTCCTGGAATCGGGTGCGCCGACTCTACCACGCCGGCCCCTCCGGACCGACCCCCGGGCGGGGGATCAGGCGCCGGGGCTGGCCGCGGCGCCGCGGCCGCGGATGCGGCACAGCAGGCCCATCACGCGGTTGGCCACGGTGCCGCTGGCTTCCTCGGGCTGGCGGATCTTCTCCACCTGGTAGGCCGCGCGCAGCTTCGGCGCGTCGCGCAGGGCGCGATGATGGCGCAGGGCCGAGGCGATGTTCATGCCCAGTGGGCCGCGGCGCACCGGCTTGGGCAGCAGGCGATAGACCTGGCCCTGGTTGATCAGGCCGATGAAGACGCTGACGTCCTGGAAGGGCGTCAGAACCAGGGTGACCACCTCCGGGTGCTGGGCCTTGAGCAGCTTCAGCAGGGGCGTCACGGTCTCGCGCTTCACCACCAGCTCGGAGACGATCACGGCGATGTCGTGCTGCTCGATGGCGGCCATCGCGGCGTCCAGGGTCTGCGCCCACAGCACGCTCATCGAGGGGCCGACGATCTCCTGGACGGCCTGGACCACTTCGGCGTCGTCGTCGATCACGAGCAGGGTTTCGCCGGGTGCCGGCTGCTTGCCGGGCAGGGCCATGGCCACCGGCGCCACGAAGCTGCCGGTCTCGGTGAACAGCGGCTGCGGCGGGGCTACCGGGCCGGCGGCCATCAGCGCGCGCGAGATTTCGGCGGCCTGGCGCACGGTGTCGCGCAATTCGGCGGCGTCCCAGGGCTTGTTGATGAAACGGAAGATCTCGCCCTCGTTGACCGAGGCCACCACGGCTTCCAGCTCGGAGTAGCCGGTCAGCAGCAGGCGCATGGTGTTGGGCGATTTCTCGCGCACCTGTCGCAGCAGCTCGGCGCCGCGCATGATCGGCATGCGCTGGTCGCTGACGATGACATGCACCGGCTCGCGCGCGATGATGGCCAGGGCCTCGTGCGGATCGGTGGTGGCGTGCAGGCGGTAGTCGCCGCGGAACAGCATCGCCAGCGAGCGCAGGATGCGTTCCTCGTCGTCGATCAGCAGCAGCGTGGGCTTGGCATTCATGGGGGAGGTGTCTCGGCTTCAGGCGGCGATGGCGGCCACCCGCTCGGCCGGTTCGGCCGACGGCCCCGCCGCCTCGAGCGGCAGGCTGATGACGAATTTGGTGCCGCGGCCCGGCTCCGACACCACGTCGATGCGGCCGCCGTGAGCCTGCACGATCTGGAAACTGATCGACAGGCCCAGGCCGGTGCCCTGGCCGATGGGCTTGGTGGTGAAGAAGGGGTCGAAGACCTTCTTCAGGACCTCCGGCGGCATGCCCTTGCCGTTGTCCTGGATGTGGATGCGCACCCACTGATGGTCCGCCTCGGTGCGCAGCAGCAGCTTGCCCTGGTCATGTTCGATCGCCTGGGCGGCATTGGTCATGATGTTGAGCAGCACCTGGTTGATCTGCGAGGGCGAGCAGCGGATGTTGGGGATGTCGCCGAAGCGGCGGATCACCTCGACGCGCGCCTTCAGCACGTTGTTGGCGATCATCAGGGTCTGTTCCAGGCAGTCGTTGAGCGAGACGTCGGCAACGCGGGCCTGGTCCAGGCGCGAGAAGTTGCGCAGGCTGATCACCAGGTCCTTGATCGTGTCGACGCCGAACAGGGTGTCGCCGAACAGCGCGCGGGTGTCTTCCAGCAGTTGGTTCTCGCGCAGGTCCGCCATCAGTGCGGCGCACTGCGCCATCTGTTCGCCCAGGGCCTGCTCGTCGGCGGATTCGTCGTTGAGTAACTGGCCCAGCTTGTCCTGCGCGGCGATCACTTCGCCGAGCTGCTCGAACACGCCCTGGACCATCTCGACATTGTTGCGCACGTAGCCCAGTGGCGTGTTGATCTCATGCGCCACGCCGGCCACCATCTGGCCCAGCGAGGCCATCTTCTCGGACTGCACCAGCTGCGCCTGCGACGCCTGCAACTGGCCGTAGGCCTCGCCCAGTTCGCGGGCAGCCTGGTCCACACGGCGCTGCAGTGCCGAGATCAGGTCCAGCACGATGCCCATGCCGAGGTAGCGGCCCCGGTCCACGATCACGAAGTCCTCGGTGATCGGCGAGCCCAGCTTGGCGGTGATGTGCGCCGCCGCTTGCTCCAGCGTGCTGCTGACGTCCACCACCAGCGGCTCGGCGTTCATCGCCTGTGTCACCGCGCGTGGGCCGAAGATCTCGCGGCCGAAGCGGCGCAGGAAGATGCCGTTGAGGGTGTGGCGGCTCAGCGTGCCCACGGGGACGCCGTCCGGCGTCACGATGGGCAGGCACAGCATGCGGGCGTATTGCGGCTCCAGGAGGACGTCGGCGGAGGCGTCGATCGTCAGCCCGGGGCTGACGGGAGCCACCGTCTGCAGCAACGCGGCAACTTCGCCGCTGGCGACGGGAACAGGCAGGGATGGCGGCGCAGCGGTCATGGCCCCTTCAGGCTACGTGACCGCAGTTACGACTTTGTTGCAGTGACGAGGTGGGACCGCGTTCAGCCGCCGGAGGTCAGTCGCGCCTGATCTGCCAGCAGCGGTGCGCCGGCGGCGGACGCTTGAAGTCCTCGTCCAGCGTCTGCGCCGTGATGTCCTTGATGATCAGGCCTTCGAGCTGCGCCTCGTCCAGCTTGAAGCCGCGGCGGTTGGTGGAGAAGTACAGCACGCCGCCCGGCGCCAGCAGCGCCGCGCAGCCCTGGATCATCTCCACGTGGTCGCGCTGCACGTCGAGGATGCCTTCCATCTTCTTGGAGTTGGAGAAGGTCGGCGGGTCGCAGAAGATCAGGTCGTATCGCTCGCCGGGCTTGGTGCCGGCGATCTTGAGCCACTGCATGCAGTCGGCGCGCACCAGTTCATGCGGCGCCTGCGGCTTGGCCTTCCAGGGGCTGCCGCCGCGGGCGGGCCGATGGATATGGTCGCGGCGGTCGCGCAGCGTGCCGGTCTGCTGGCTGTCGAAGCCGTTGAGGCGCAGGTTCTCCGCGGCCCAGTCCAGGTAGGTGTTGGACAGGTCCACCGACACCGATTCGCTGGCCCCACCCATGGCGGCGTGTACGGTGGCGGCGCCGGTGTAGCAGAACAGGTTGAGGAAACGCTTGCGGGCGCTCTCTTCCTGGATGCGCTTGCGGATCGGCCGGTGATCCAGGAACACGCCGGTGTCGAGGTAGTCCTCGAAGTTCACGCGCAGCTTGCAGCCGTATTCGTCGATCTCCAGGAAGTGGCCGATCTCGTCGTGCTTCTCGTACTGCGCGGTGCCCTTCTGCGACTTGCGCATCTTGAAGTGGATGCGCGAGGCCGGCACCTGCAGGATGTCGCTGGTGTGCGCCAGCGCCTCGCGCAGGCGGATCTCGGCCTTTACCGGGTCCACAGTCTTGGGGGCGGCGTACTCCTGCACGTGCACGTGCAGTTCGCCGTCGGCCTGGTAGAGGTCCACGGCGATGGCGTAGTCCGGCAGGTCGGCGTCGTAGACGCGGTAGTTGGTCACGCCGCTGCGCTTGACCCACTTGCCCAGGTGCTTGAGGTTCTTCTGCAGGCGGTTGGCGTATTCCTCGCCGCCGCGCGGCTGCGGCGTGGCAGAGGCGGGGTTGATGTCGAAGTTCAGCAGCTTGGCCTGCAGCGCGCCGTTGTACAGCGAGTACATGCGGCCGGCGCGCAGGCCCAGGCGCGGGCCCAGGTCGGCGCGGCTGGTGAAGACCGCGGCTTTCCAGCCGGGGAAGTGCTGCTTCAGCGACATGCCGAACAGCGAGTACAGCTTGATGATCTCGCCTTCCGCACCCAGGCGTTCGCCGTAGGGCGGGTTGGTGATCACCAGGCCCGGCTGGTCGCCGATGGCGCGCGCTTCCAGGGCATCGCGCTGGGTCCAGTCGATCTTGCCGGTGAGGCCGGCCTGCGCGGCGTTCTTGCGCGCCGACTTCAGCGCGCCCAGGTCGACGTCGCTGCCCGCCATCGGTGGCAGCTTCTTCAGGCCTTCGTTGCGCCGCTCCACGGCCTCGGCATGCAGGTCGGCCCAGAGCTTGGGGCGGTGGTCCAGCCAGGCCTCGAAACCCCAGTGCTCGCGCATCAGGCCCGGTGCCACATCGCCGGCCATCCAGGCGGCCTCGATCACCAGGGTACCGGAACCGCACATCGGGTCCACCAGCGGCGCGCCCTGGGCGGCCAGCTGCGGCCAGCCGGCGCGGACCAGGATCGCGGCGGCGAGGTTCTCCTTCAGCGGCGCCTCGACCCCGCGCAGGCGATAGCCGCGGCGGTGCAGGCTGTCGCCGGCCAGGTCCAGGCTCAGCGTGGCCTGCTCCTTGTCCAGGTGCAGGTGGATGCGGATGTCCGGGTTGTCGGTGTCCACGTCCGGGCGCTGGCCCACGGTATCGCGGAAGTGGTCGACGATGGCGTCCTTCACCTTCAGTGCGGCGTAGTGCGTGTGCGTGATCGTGGGCGAATGGCCGGCGACCTCGATGGCGAAGCGGTGCGAGGCGGTGAACAGGTCGTCCCAGGCCAGTTCGCGCGCGGCGCTGTAGAGCGCGTCGGTGCCGCCTTCGATGGGAAAGCTGCGCAGGGGCAGCAGCACGCGGCTGGCCAGGCGCGACCACAGGCAGGCGCGGTAGGCCACGGCGGTATCGCCCTGGCAGGCGACGCCGCCCATGCGCTCCTTGACCTCGGTGGCGCCGAATTGAGTCAGCTCGGCGGCGAGCAGGGGTTCGACGCCGCGAGGCGTGGTGACGAAGAGGGGAAAGGCGGACATCCGCTAATTATCCCGTAAATCCGTGGGTTCAGGCGGGCGGGCGTGCCAGTTCGCGCTCGTAGGCGTCCAGGACCGCCTCATTGAAGCAGGCAAAGACCACCTCCAGCGGCTGCCCATGGGCCGTGACGAAGGCGCGCACCTCGCGCACGGCGATGGCGGTGGCAGCCGCCACGGGGTAGCCGTAGACCCCGCAGCTGATGGCGGGGAAGGCGATACGGCCCACGCCGTTCTCCAGCGCCAGACGCAGGCTGCTGCGGTAGCAGCGCGCCAATAGCTCCGGCTCGCCGGCGTGGCCGCCCTGCCAGATAGGCCCCACGGTATGGATAACGTGGCGGGCCGGCAGGCGATGGCCGCCGGTGATGCGCGCTTCGCCGGTGGGGCAGCCGCCCAGGCCGCGGCACTCGGCCAGCAGGCCCGGGCCGGCGGCGCGGTGGATGGCGCCGTCCACGCCGCCACCACCCAGCAGGCTCTCGTTGGCGGCGTTGACGATGGCGTCGACGCCCAGCCGCGTGATGTCGGCGATTTCGGCGTAGAGCTGGGGCGGCATATGCATGCCGCAGATAGTAGTCGGTAGATAGTAGATAGTAGTAACGGCCCGGGCACGCCTGGCTGCTACTACTATCTACAAACGACTATCGACTATCTGGCTTCTCGGCTACCAGGCGAAGCCGGCGGCCTGGGCCACGGCCGGGGTGGTGAAGCCGGGCCGGGCTTCGCGGCTGCGGCGCGGCAGGGGGCGCGGCGATTCGTGCTTGGCTTCCAGGCGCTCCAGCAGGTTCAGGCCGTCGGCCCAGGGGCCGTAGCCGCTGTCGGTGTTGACGTGGCCGGCGTCACCCAGGCTGAGGAACTCGCTGTCCCAGGTGGCGGCCAGGGCGCGGGCGCGGGACTGACTCAGCCAGGGGTCGGACTGGCTGCCGACCAGGATGCTGGGGATGCCCAGGGGCGCCTGCGGCAGCAGGCGGGTGATGCCGAACTTCTCCGGCGCGGCGGGCGCCACCAGCAGCAGGCCGCGGACTTTGGGCGCCACGCGGCGCAGGGCGTGGACGCTGGCCAGGGTGCCGAAGCTGTGTGCGATCAGCACCACCGGACGCGGGTCGGGGTTCACCGCCGCCACCACCTGGGCGCTCCAGCGCTCCAGGTCCGGCGTGTTCCAGTCGGCCTGCTCGACGCGCGAGGCGCCCAGGGCGCGCTCCCAATGGGTCTGCCAATGCCCGGGGCCACTGCTGCGCAGGCCGGGAACGATCAGGTACCGCAACTTGGTTTGCCAGCTCATGTGAATCCTCCAGTTGCCGGCAGGTTACGGGAGGCTCATCCAATGAAAAAGGAATTTGGAATTGTATTTATATTCCAAAACGAGCGTCACGCCGCTGGATTTCCAGCAGCTCGAAGGACGGCGTCGGCTCCTGCCAGGGGCGGCGCAGCAGGCCCAGCCCCAGGGCGGCGGCGGTGAGGGCCGCCAGGGCCGACCACAGGAGCAGCAGGGGGCGGCCTGTGTACTGCAGGGCGCTGCCGCTGGGCTCGGCGGTGTACAGATCGGCCGTCAGGGGCTGGGCCGGGTCATAGCGCACCCACAGCGGCTGTCCGGGTCCCAGCGGCTGGTCGCGCAGGAATCGGCGCTGGTGGCCGTCGTAGCGCAGCTCGTAGAGGTACTTCTGCGAGCTGGCGCCGCGATCCTGCGGCAACTGCTGGGCCTGCTCCAGCAGCAGGGTGGCGGGGGCGGTGCGGCCGTCGCGGTCCAGCGTGGCGGCGCGGCGCAGTTCCGACACCAGGCCGGCGCCCATCGCCAGGGCCGCCGCGATCAGGGCGACACCCAGCAGGCTGCGCAAGCCCTGCGGCAGCGTCGGCTGGGCGGTTTCGGGACGATTCCGGGTGGCGGTGGACATGGCGGACTCCGTGTTGCGGTGAGTGCAACCAGTGTCGTGCCGGCCCCTGTCAGGCGGCAGACACAGGGGAGGGCGGCTTGTACTCCTTTCTGTACTCCTGGTGTCGTATCCAGGGGGATACAGATGCCTATTCGTCCCGCTGTGCCCTACGCCGCAGCCAGGCCAGCCAGCCGGCGCCGGCGACCAGCACGGCGGCCATCAGGGCGTAGCCGGCGGGGCCGGGATCGCGCAGCAGCGCGCGGAGCTGGTGGCCGAAGGCGGTCACCAGCAGGTTGCCGGGCAGCAGGCCGATCAGGGTGCCGGTCATGAACACCCAGAAGCGCACCCGCAGGGCGCCGGCCGCCAGGTTCACCACGCTGAAGGGGGCGAGCGGCAGCAGGCGCAGGCCGGCGATGCCGGGCACGCCGCCCTTGCGCAGCAGGCGGCTGAGCTTGTCGATGCTGCGGATGTTCAGGGATTGCAGCCGATCCTGGCCGTAGCGCGCGCCCAGGCCGTAGAACACCGCGGTGGCGACCAGGCTGCCGCCCAGGGCATAGGCCAGGCCCAGGCCGGTGCCCATGGCCAGGATCACGGCGACGTTGAGCAAGGTGTTGGGAAACAGCACGGCGCTGGCACCGACATACAGGCCCAGGATCACCGGGATGGCCCAGGGGCTATGGCGCAGGCTGAACAGCCAGTGCGCGATCTCGCGCGGTTCGGCGTAGTCGTGCAGCGGGGTCCAGCGCCAGGCGCCGGCGACGATGAGGATGGCGGCCACCAGCACGGCGGCCGCCATCAAGGCGACCCTGCGGGATCCTTCCGCCTGGGAATTCATATGGGGCATGCGTCCTTGCCTGCCGGGGGGTGATGCCCTATCTGACCGGCAATCCGGCCGGCGGTTGCATCGCCTTGGCGATCAGCGCCCGGTGAACTGCGGCGCGCGCTTGGCCAGGGCGGCTTCCACGGCCTCGCGGTGGTCCTCGGTCTCGTGCGCCAGGGCCTGGAAGGCGGCGGAAAGCTGCAGCACGTCGCTGAGGCGCTGCTGCTGGCCCTCGCGCAGCAGGCGCTTGGACAGGCGCAGGGTCTTGGCCGGGTTGGCGGCGATGCGCTGGGCCATGGCCAGGGCTTCCGGCAGCAGGGATTCGGCCGGCAGCACGCGGGACACCAGGCCCAGGGCCTTGGCGGCGGCGGGGTCGATGCTGTCGCCGGTGAGGATCAGCTCGGAAGCGGCGGACAGGCCGATGATGCGCGGCAGGATCCAGGCGCCGCCGTCTCCCGGGATCAGGCCCAGGCGGATGAAGCTGGAGGCGAAGCTGGCTTTCTCGGAGGCCAGGCGGATGTCGCAGAGGCAGGCCAGGTCCAGGCCCAGGCCGATGGCGGGGCCGTTGATGGCGGCGATCATCGGCAGCTCGCATTCCCACAGGGCCTCGATGGCGCGCTGCACGCCGCGGCGGTAGCTGGCGCGGGTGTCCACGGCGCCGTCGGTGGCATCGGCGATGCCCTGGCGCTGGTGGATGGCCTGCAGGCTGCCGCCGGCGCAGAAGGCGCTGCCGGCGCCGGTGAGCACGATGCAGCTGGCGCGGCTTTCCTGGGCCTGGCGCAGGGCGGCGGCGAGGTCCTCGCAGTCGGACACCTCGGCGATGGCGTTGCGACGCTCCGGCCGGTCCAGGCGCAGGGTGACGACGTTGTTCTCGAGGCTGTAGTGAACGAAGGGACTGCTCATGGGGAATCCTGTGCGGTGCGCCAAGGGCGGCGAGCGTAGCAGGGCCGGGCAGGGCGGAGCATTCCTTGACATCGTTAAATTAACGACGTTAATGTTTCCCCATGCCACGGGCCCAGCTCACCACCGACGAACTCGAAGCCATGCGCCGCCGCCTGTCCGCGGCGGGGCTGGAGATCTATCGCGCGGAAGGGCTGGAGGGCGTCAGCTTCCGCCGGCTGGCCGAGCAGTTGAGCGTCAGCCACACGCTGCCCTACCGCTACTTCGACAACAAGGACGCGCTACTGGCGCGCATGCGCGTGGATGCCCTGGCGCGCTTCGAGGCCGAGGTGCGCGAGCACGAGTCGCGCGCCGACGGGCCGATGGCGCAGGTGCATGCGGTGGCCGAGGCCTATGTCGCCTTTGCCCACCACAACCAGGCGGAGTACCTGCTGATCTTCGCTACGCACCAGCCGGCGGTAGAGCAGTATCCGGAGGTGATGGAGGCGCGCCGCCGCATCTTCGAGCATGCCGTGGAGGTGCTGCAGCGCTGCATCGACGGCGGCCTGCTGCGTGGCGATGCGCGCGAGCTGGCCCACGCGCTGTGGGTGACGCTGCACGGCCTGATGAGCCTGCATGCCGCCGGACAACTGATACACGGCAAACCGCTGGACGAACTGGTGGAGCCACTGCTGGGGCGGCTGCTGAGCGCCTACAGGACCTGAAGCGGCCTTTAAAGCCGCGGTGCATCGGAGGAGAACCGATGAGCAAGACGATCGTATCGCTGGACAGCCTGGACCCTGAGCAGACCGCGCGTTTCCGGCAACTGACGGCCGCGCCGCCGCTGGCCTGGCCCACGGCGATCCTGTGGGCCATCCTGGTGATCAGCTTCCTGTCGGTGTACTGGCTCTGCGGCACCGGCCGCTGGCCGCTGTGGCTGGGCATGCTGCTGAACACCGGTGTGGGTTACATCGCCTTCAGTGTGGCGCATGACGCGATCCACCGTTCGATCTCCAAGAACACCAAGCTCAACGACTTCATCGGCCAGTCGGGCCTGAATGTGGTGCTGCCCTACGTGGACCTGCGCATGTTCCGCTGGGCGCACATCCTGCACCACCGCTTCGCCAACGGTGTGCGCGACCCGGACCAGGTGTTCCACGGCAAGTGGTGGACGCTGCCGTTTCGCTGGGCCTTCATCGACCTGTTCTACTTCGTCTTTGCGCTGCAGAACGGCGACAAGGTCTCCCGGCCCTTCCTCAACGCCTGCCTGCGCCGGGCGGCGGTGTTCGTGCCGGCGCTGCTGGCGCTGGTCTGGGCGGGCTACGGCATGGAGGTGCTGATGCTGTGGTTCATCCCCTCGCGCCTGATCCAGATGGCGCTGGGTTTCAGCTTCTTCTGGCTGCCGCACGTGCCGCACGACGTGTCGCAGGAGGAGAACTTCACCCGCGCCACCACGATCCGCCAGGGGCACGAGTGGTTCATGGGGCCGGTGCTGCAGTACCAGAACTTCCACCTGATCCATCACCTGTACCCCGCGACGCCGTTCTACAACAACGGCAAGGTCTACCAGTTGATCGAGCGCGAGCTGCAGCATAAGGAGCTGGCGGTGCAGCACGGCTTCGCCATCCATCCGACGATCCATCCGGCTCGCTGAGGGTCTGCCGATGCGACGCTACCAGTGCCGTTATTGCTCACACGTCTACGACGAACGCCTGGGCGATCCGGACAGCGGCATCGCGCCGGGGACGCGCTTCGAGGACATTCCAGATGATTGGATGTGTCCGGAGTGTGGGGCGGCGAAGTCGGACTATGACTTGATTGCGGAGCAGTGAGGGCTCGAGGAAGCCCGTTCGCTCTGAGGGCGAACGGCAACTTTCTTGAAGCGGATCTGATGTGAGGCCTGCTCTTAGGCCCAAAGCGAACATCGCGGTCGCCAAGATCAGCGCCTCAAAGCTAAACAGAGGCGAGCTGCTGCGCCAGTTCTCGTGCCGTGTTTTCGACCTGATTCATTCGTCAGGTTTTCTCCTCGGCGCATTCTGACTGATGCCGCGCGGATTGATAACCGATCAGGTGGTTTTGGTTTTAGCAGCAGCAAGGTAGCATCTGAAAGGCTCATCGGATTGCGCGGCATAAACCGCGCAGTCGACTTGGGCCCGTCCGAGCCTACTGCCTGACGCGCAAAAGTAAGACCTCGGGAGTGTGCAGGTTGTCGAAATTGAATGCTGCATTTAGGCAGTCTGATTCGCGTGAGGCTGCCATGCACACTTTTTTGAATCTCACGGGGGCAAATATGAAGCGATTCCTTGCAGCGATCCTGGCATGCCTTTTCGCTACCGTCGCCTTTGCAGGCGGCCCGCCGTCAGCGTCGTTCATTTTTGCCGGGCCTGTTGCAGAGCCGCAACCTGATGGCACGATGACCGTCCGTTTTAAGTACGTTCTGGCCGTACATTCGCTTAATCCCCAGCGGATTCAGGTCATCGACGCAGGTTCGGGGGCAATCATCATCGATGACGCTAAACCCGTTCTCCGTGAAAGCAAGTTGAAGCACCCTGATCCATCCATCGCTGTGTATGAATGGGAAGGCCGTAGCCCGCCTGAGGCCATTACCGGGTCTGAGCCGGCATGGCTTCATGACAAGAAGGACATGTCTGTCTCCCTGGAGCTCCGTGTCCACTCCGCGGAAAAGCCCCCCTTTTCGCTTGCTCAGCCAGCGAAATACAGCGCTGCTGCCAAGCAAGCAATACTGTCGGCAGTCGAATATAACCGCGCAGCGGCAAATGATTTTAAGGCGCAGCTTTCACGGGCGCAGGCGGGCGACCCGGAGGAGCAGACAAGCGTTGGCGTGAGGTATGCGCGAGGCCGCGGAGTTGCCCAGGACGATGCGGAGGCTGTCAAGTGGTATGAGAGGGCGGCGGCTCAGGGCCATGTGCAGGCCAAGGTCAATCTGGGTTACATGTATGAGAATGGGAGAGGGGTCCCCAAGGACTATTCACGTGCGGCTACCCTTTACGAAGAGGGAGTGGCATCGGGAAGCGCCGATGCGATGCGCAATTTGGGGTGGGCCTACGCGATGGGCCATGGCGTTCCGAAAGACAAGGAGAAAGCCCGCGAGCTGTGGAGCAAGTGCGCGGCCATGAAGGATAGCCAGTGCGAGGAAGCTCTCTTCATGATGCAGGCGATGCCTGGGAAGTGAAGTTGAACTGATGACGGATGGTGTACGCAGGATGCGTCCTTGCCTGCCTTTCGCGACCGGCGGGTCAAGGCCCGCCCTGCACGATCTGAAGGGTTCTATGAAAATTGGATTCATCGTTAGGCTCTCGGTAGTAGCCCTATCATTTGCTCAAGGGGCGCTCACCAGTCAGCTTGTTGCACCTGCTGAAGGCGTATCCGCTTCAATGTTGGTTGTCGTATTCCTATTCGGCATCGTCAGCATGCTTTTCGTAGTCGGAATGCAAAGAATCAATCCACGCTCTGCTTCTGTATGGCGTTATCCGAATTGGGATATCAATCCGTTTCTGCTGAATGAGCCCTTGCAGTTTTTCCACCTTGGCGGATATTCCTTCATCGCAGTTGGAGTCGGTAGCGCTTTACGCCTTTTAGTCCTTGGCCAAGCTATTCCAGTGTCCGTCATGTTTGCGCCGGCAGCTGGAGCGGGCGTATTAGCTGGTGTTTATGCGTGCACCATCGTTTATCGCGGCAAGATGGAGCGTGTGTAGGGCGGGTCTTGAGCCGCCTTCCGCGACCGGCGGGGCAAGACCCGCCCTACATGAGCTAACGTAGAAGGCCGCTATCGTGAGAAGTGTTCCTTCAGCATGGGCCGTGATCCTCATGTCTTTTGGGGTCCTCCTGGCTGCATGCTCGTCTGGAGCCCGAAAAGGTACGACTACGATGGAACGGCTCGTAGTGGAAGTAGAACCAACTATCGATGCACTCGTCCGAGAGTGGTTCAAGGGTCAGACGGCGGGGTTGGCCCCCGACGAACTTCCTTCGCCAGAGGAGATGGAAGAAGATATCTCAGAGATGCGGGCTCGTGTTTTGGCGAAGCTAGAACCAGCGCTTGAACACGGAAACTGCACAACAAATCGAGTGCCGAATGATTCCGTCAATTCACGCGTGCTCGGCGACCTCGTGGAAAGTTACAAGGGCTTAGAGAAGAAAACTCCAATCTTTACTTCCCTTGCACTCTCGAAGCGCAATCAACCAGGCTACATGTCAGGATGGCCGTTGTGCGCCATTCGACTCATTGCGGAAACTTCATTGGTAGATGCGCAGAGGATGATGAAGTGATGTTAAGCCGAAAAGTGCCTGTAGTGGACGTTCTCGCCTTAGGCGAGGCCGCCACTGAAGCGGGGCATTGGGCGGCACCATGAATTTCGATGACATCGCACGTGGCATCTCGGCTGTGTCAAATAGCGCGATGATTCAGCGCCTGTCGCAGCTTCTCCTTGATTGGCAGTTGGACAAAAAGACCACTATCTATGTCCTCCTCGCTCTTGCCGTTGGCTTCGTCATTGGTCGCTGCCGTGCCTCGCGTGCCGCCTCGTTCCAGAATCGTGGCGAGGCGCTGCTGTCCCGCGTCGCGCTGACGAACTTCGGTCCTCCTGACTATCATCTGATGAATCACGTTACCCTTCAGATGAACGACGGTACAACTCAGGTTGATCACATTCTCGTTTCTCGGTTCGGTGTTTTCGTCATCGAGGTCAAGGACTACAAAGGATGGATATTCGCCAACGCGAGTCAGGCGAACTGGACTCAGGTCATTTTCAAGTGGAAGTTCAGATTTCAGAATCCAATATTTCAGAATTTCCGGCACGTTCGAGCGGTGCAAGATTTGCTCGAATTCTTGCCGCCCGGCGCCATCAAATCGGTTGTCGTTTTCACAGGCGAAGCGGAGTTCATGACAGAGGTTCCCCAGGGGGTGTTTAGCATCCCCGGGCTCATTGACTACCTGCGTGGGCAGACGGTCGAAGTTATGTCCGTCAATCGAGTGCAGTTTTGCGTGGGCCGGCTTGAAACTGCGCGCCTTGCTATCAGTGGAAGAACGGATGTTGAACATGTTCAAAGCCTCGTACGGAGGCACGGTAGTGGGGCCTGACCCATCTGCAATCGAACGACTCAAAGCGTATATAGAGCGGGTCTTGGCCCGCCTTCCGCGACCGGCGGGTCAAGACCCGCCCTACACGAGCTGACAATAGACTCAAGGATCGACGCCCCCATCTTTGGTGAGTCAGCCCCATGAGCCCGAGAATTGGACGTCACGAAAGGTATGAGCGCGCTTCCATGCTAAAAAAGCTGCCGATCCCAAATTTCACTGAGAGACTCTACGGTTTCACGATCCCTAGCGCTGGAAAAGTATATGCGTGCGATCACGACGAGTCGTTCGAGATCATGCTCGGAGAGGCTCCCAAAATCGTTGTCTTGGAAGACAACCCGTATGAGTTCATCGGGTCATTTGAAAACGCGCTGGGCGCTTTCGGCGGCAAGCCAATCCATCAGATAAACGGAATTCGTGTCAGCTACTCGTTTGACGGAAGCGAAGACTACGTTGCGGTTGTAGTGTCTCTGGAGAACTCATCAGAAACAATATCGTTCCGGACGCTTTCAGGTGATTGGTTTGTCGCCACCTTGTCTGTGTGTGGAAGATATCTCGTGCTTGCAGAGCCATATCTTTTTGAATGCTATGAGTTCGTCTAGGCCAATCATGTTCAGCCAACGTCCCTGCTTCCTGAGCTAAGATCAGTACAGCAGGGAGTGGCAGTCGGCTCAGATCGGTTGAAGCATGCTGCCGGCGCCTGCCGCCTAACCTTCAGTCAACGCGCAGCACCAGCTTGCCGATGTGCTGCCCGGCTTCCATCACTCGATGCGCCTCGGCGGCCTGGTCCAGCGGAAAGCTGGCGTGGACCACGGGGCGGATCTTGCCGGCGTCGATCAGTGGCCAGACGTGTTTGCGCAGGGCCTGGGCCACACTGGCCTTGTAGGCCAGGGAGCGTGGCCGTAGCGTGGAGCCGGTGACGGTCAGGCGGCGCATCAGCACCTGGGCCAGCGGCAGTTCGCCGCGCACGCCGCCGAGCAGGCCAATGATGACCAGGCGGCCGTCGTCGGCCAGGCAGGAGATTTCCCGCTTCAGGTAGTCGCCGCCGACCATGTCGAGGATCATGTCCACGCCGCGGCCGTCGGTGAGGCGGCGCACTTCTTCGGCGAAGTCGGACTCGCGGTAGTGGATGGCGCGCTCGGCACCCAGGGCCTCACAGGCGCGCAGCTTCTCGGCGCTGCCGGCGGTGGCGAAGACGCGGTGGCCCAGGGCATGGGCCATCTGGATGGCGGTGACGCCGATGCCGCTGCTGCCGCCCTGCACCAGCAGGCTCTCGCCGGGCGCTAGCGCGGCGCGCTCGAAGACGTTGCTCCAGACGGTGAAGCAGGTCTCCGGCAGCGTGGCGGCCTCCAGCGCCGACCAGCCGGTGGGGATCGGCAGGCACTGCGTGGCGGGAGCGACGCAGTACTCGGCGTAGCCGCCGCCGTGCACCAGGGCGCAGACGCGGTCGCCGAAGTTCCAACCGGAGTCGCCGGGGTGGCCGCCGACGATCTCGCCGGCCACTTCCAGGCCGGGCAGGTCGCAGGCGTCGGGCGGGGCGCGGTACTGGCCCTGGCGCTGCAGCACGTCCGGCCGGTTGACGCCGGCGGCGCTGACCTTGATCAGCAGCTCGCCTTCGCGGGGGACGGGCAGGGGACGCTTGCCGGGCTGCAGGACGTCCGGGCCGCCGGGCTCACGGATCTCGATGACATTCATGGAGGTGCGCATGCTGCGGACTTTACTGCAGGCGGGGGCGAACCGGAGGGACGGGTCCGGAGTCGTGGCTCAGTCACGGCTCACTCGCGCCTCGATCGCGGTCCAATTGCCTGTAGGGGATGTCGGGCTTGCCGGGCAGTGAGCAAGGGCGGTTGCCGCCTTGAATGCGCGCGGGCCGGCTCGCAGTCTCGCCGCTGGAGATCGACGCCCTTGCTGGCGCTGTGCTCCGGCGTGATGCGCGGCCAGATCATGGGCCTGCCGCACGACACCCTGAAGGAGATGGTGGTGAGCTGCGTGGTGCCGCATGATGACGTGCAGGTGTACGAGGCGGCGTGCCGAGGCGTGTACCGAGCAGCTTGCTTCCAGCAGCGAGAGTGGCCCGGCGTTGCTGCGGTGCGGCATGGATGGCGACGGCCGATGTCCGGATTCAGCAATTGACGTCCGGAAGGATCATTTGAGCCCGGAGTGCGAACTTCTAATGTTCACAGGATTTCATCCTTGAGAAATCCATGAAGTTTCGTATTGGACTACTGTGGCTCGCGATTGCGGCTTCGTGCCTCTCGGCCTGTGACCGGGAGAGCGACGAGGCGGGAGTGGCCGACGAGACGGTCGAGATACATCACTCAGGCGAGCTTGGCCGGTATCGTGGATTGGTCTATATCCCCGGCTCTTCGGTCGGTGAATCCTCGGTTCCCCTGGTCGTGGTGATACACGGCGCCAATATGTCTGCGGAAGTCCAGCGCGAGGTGACGAGATTCGATCTCGTTGCGAAGCGCGAAGGCTTCATCGTCATGTATCCAGATCACGAGAACGATGCTCTCCATCCACTGCAGAGCTGGAGGTTCTACAACCCGACCGAGATGCAGCGGGGTGCTGGAGACGCCGAAGCGCTGGCTGCGCTGACGAGGAAGGTCCTGGATGGCTGGAATGTCGATCCGGAGCGCGTCTATGCCATCGGCCTGTCAGCGGGTGGATTCATGACCAGCATCCTGGGTGCCGCTTACCCGGACCTCTTTGCCGCCATCGGGCTCGTGGAGGCAGGCGGCTATGGCATCGGCCTCTTGGGTATCGCCCAGCCGGTTGGCCCACTGGTGTTGCGCCCCGAAATAACAGCACGATCTGCCCGGCAGGCAATGGGCCCTCGGGCACGCATTCTTCCTGTCATCAACTTCCAGGGCCAACAGGATCTCGCGGTACGGCCTGAGACTGGCGCTCACGCGGTGCAGCAATGGTTGATGACGAACAATCTGGTGGCGTCCGGGACGCTCCGCCAACCCTTTCAATTGACCCCTGCCGAATCGATCGGCATCGTTCCCGAGCGAGGATATCCGTACCAAATCGACATCTACAGGGATCCGGAGGGATGCCGGATGGCCGAGCAGGTCCGCATCGAAGGCATGGGGCATTTCTGGCCTGGGGAGGCCAGTGATCCTGGGCTGGCTGGAGTGCTTTCTCCGTCTCCGAATGGAGCGGAGCTCGCGTGGTCTTTCTTCAAGCGCTATCGCAAGTCCGACACCTCGCTTCCTTGCGTGGAATCAGCGTTGTGAGTTCGGCGTTGTGAGTGAGGCGTAGACCCGGTGTCCTATGAATCCAAGGTCGGATGGTCTCGGGCATCGGGCTTTTGGGCCTGGCGCTGCTGACGATGATGGGTTGCAGCGTCGGTAGGCAGGATGATGGCGGCCACATGACGAAAGCGTGTACGGGGTGGATCAAGATGCGCCCTGAATGGCCTGAACGGCCCATAAAAAAGCCCGCCTTCCGGCGGGCTTTTTTATGGGCCGTGCGTGTCGGATGACCCGTACGCGCGGTGACGGCAGCTGCCTACTTCCCCGCCAGCGCCGCATTGAACGCGGCGCTCGGCCGCATCACTGCGGCCAGCTTCTCGGGGTCCGGGCGGTAGTAGCCGCCGATGTCGGCCGGCTTGCCCTGGATTGCGGTGAGTTCGGCGATGATTTCCGTCTCCTTGTCGGCCAGCTTCTTCGCCAGCGGGGCGAAGTGAGCGGCGAGTTCGGCGTCCTCGGTCTGGGCGGCCAGGGCCTGGGCCCAGTACAGGGCGAGGTAGAACTGGCTGCCGCGGTTGTCGAGCTGGCCGGTCTTGGGCGAGGGGTTCTTGTTGTTGTCGAGCAGCTTGCCGGTGGCCGCATCCAGCGTCTTGGACAGCAGCGTGGCACGAGCATTGCCGGTCTTGATGCCCAGGTCTTCCAGGCCTACCGCCAGGGCCAGGAACTCGCCGAGGGAATCCCAGCGCAGGTGGTTCTCTTCGGTGAGCTGCTGGACGTGCTTGGGCGCGGAGCCGCCGGCGCCGGTCTCGTACATGCCGCCGCCGGCCATCAGAGGTACGATCGACAGCATCTTGGCGCTGGTGCCCAGCTCCATGATCGGGAACAGGTCGGTGAGGTAGTCGCGCAGGATGTTGCCGGTGACGGAGATGGTGTCCTGGCCGCGGTTCACGCGCTCCAGCGTGTAACGCATGGCGCGCACCTGCGACATGATCTCGATTTTCAGGCCCTTGAGGTCGTACTCCTGCACGTACTTCACTACCTTCTGGATCAGCTCGTGCTCGTGCGGGCGGTAGGGGTCCAGCCAGAACACGGCGGGCGTGTTGGACTGGCGCGCGCGGGTGACGGCGAGCTTGACCCAGTCCCGGATCGGGGCATCCTTGACCTGGCACATGCGCCAGATGTCGCCGGTCTCCACGTTCTGGGTCATCAGCACTTCGCCGGTGTCCAGGTCGGTGATGTTGGCGATGCCGTCTTCCGGGATCTCGAAGGTCTTGTCGTGCGAGCCGTATTCCTCGGCCTGCTGCGCCATCAGGCCCACGTTGGGCACGGAGCCCATGGTCCTGGGATCGAAGGCGCCGTGCGTCTTGCAGAAGTTGATCATCTCCTGGTAGATGCGGGCGAAGGTCGATTCCGGCATCACGGCCTTGACGTCCTTCAGGCGGCCATCGGCGCCCCACATCTTGCCGCCGTTGCGGATCATCGCCGGCATGGAGGCGTCGACGATGACGTCGTTGGGCGAGTGGAAGTTGGTGATGCCCTTGGCGGAGTCGACCATCGCCAACTCGGGGCGGTGGGCGTGGCAGGCGTGCAGGTCGCGCTTGATCTCGTCCTGCTCGCTCTGCGGCAGCTTGGCGATCTTGGTGTAGAGATCGACCATGCCGTTGTTGACGTTGATGCCCAGCTCGTCGAAGGTCTTGCCGTGCTTCTCGAAGGCGTCGCGGTAGAAGATCCTCACGCAGTGCCCGAAGACGATCGGGTGGGAGACCTTCATCATGGTCGCCTTGACGTGCAGCGAGAACATCACGCCGCTCTGGTGGGCATCCTCGATCTGGGTCTCGTAGAACTCGAGCAAGGCCTTCTTGCTCATGAACATGCTGTCGATGATTTCCTTGTCCTGCAGCGCCACGTGGGGCTTGAGGACCAGGGTCTTGCCGCTCTTGGTCAGCAGCTCCATCTTCACGTTGCGCGCGCGGTCGAGTGTCATCGACTTCTCGCCGTGGTAGAAGTCGCCCTTGTGCATGTGGGAGACGTGCGAGCGGGAGGCCTGGCTCCACGGCGCCATCGAGTGCGGATTCTTGCGGGCGTATTCCTTGACGGCCTTGGGTGCGCGGCGGTCGGAGTTGCCTTCGCGCAGTACCGGGTTGACGGCGCTGCCCAGGCACTTGGAGTAGCGCTTGCGGATCGCGGTCTCTTCGTCGGTCTTGGGCTGCTCGGGGTATTCGGGCAGGTTGTAGCCCTTGGCGCGCAGTTCCTTGATCGCGGCCAGCAGCTGCGCCACGGAGGCGCTGATGTTGGGCAGCTTGATGATGTTGGTGTCGGGGAGCAGGGTCAGCTTGCCCAACTCGGCGAGGTTGTCCGGAAGCCGCTGGGATTCGGTCAGGAATTCAGGGAATTCGCCGATGATGCGGGCGGCCAGCGAGATGTCGCTGGTCTTGATCTGGATGCCGGCCGGGGCGGCGAAGGCTTCGATGATCGGCAGGAACGACGCGGTGGCCAGCAGGGGGGCCTCGTCGGTCAGGGTGTAGATAATGGCGGGTTGCTCTTTGCTCAAGGGGAGTCTCCGGGCGTTCTTTATTTTTGAACCAGCAAGGAAATACTCAAGAAATGTTGCGACGCCATAAAAGGCGCGTCTCCATGGCTGGCCCTCTGCGCTGGGCTGCATGATAACGCGGCTGATGGCCACCGTTCGCCGGAAACGGCTTCCGGCAGCCATTTGCCGGCATCTCCGGGTGCCATAAACAGCCTGGGGAAATGCGTGCAGGTAAACGAGTGTAAACAGCGCGCCCATCCGCGTGTCCGGTGCGCAGAGTGGCCACGGCGGCCTGCGGGACTCGCGCCGATAAACCCAGGCTGCCGCTGGGAACATGTGCATCAGAGTGCGGGGTTGGAACTGCGCGCGCTCGGTGTGCGCCAAGCCGTCGAAGAACAGCTTGCTGCCATCCAGGCCCGGCGAATACGCCGCCCAGGGGGCGCCGCGGGCCAGCAGCGGCCAGAGTCGGATGATGTGGCCGCGGAGCCGAGGGGCAGCTTGCCTGCTGTGGGAACGGGTGAACTCCTGGTGTTGTTCCGGCTGTGAAGGCTGTCTCCGGATTTGCCCTCGAGCCCTGGCCGCTCTGGGGGGCGGTCACCTTGCCGCGTGGGTCCTTGAGCTCAAGGATCGTGTTCTGCGCGGCGGTTGGCGGTTTGATCGTGACTTTCCAGGTTCCTGTGGCTGACATGGGTATCTGTTTGGGTGATTTTGACTGAGGCCAGATTCGGCCCTTGATGTGAACTATAATGGTTCGTATAAGTTCCGCAGCTCTTAGCCCATCGGGATGACGAACAAGATCTACCGGCCGCATCTGTCGACCGCGAGCGACGCCCGTGCCGTGCGCACGCGCGAGGCGCTCCGTGTTGCCTTGCTGGACCTGCTGGAGTCCAAGCCGCTGGACCAGATCACCATCCGCGACATTGCTGCCGCAGCCAGCATCGGCTACACGACGTTCTTCCGCCATCACCCCACCAAGGAATCCTTGCTGGATGATCTCGCCGCCGAGGAAATCCGCAGTTTGATCGGCTTGGTGATGCCGGTGATGGATGCGCGCAGCGCCCGCGAGGGCTCGGAGGCGCTTTTCACCTACGTGGACGAGCGCCGCGCGCTGTGGGCCACGCTGCTCACCGGAGGTGCTGCCGGCGCCCTGCGCTCGGAATTGCTGCGCATCTCCATGGAGATTGCCGCGGAGCGTTCGCCGCCCAGCACCTGGCCGCCGTTCGAGGTGGTGACGCTGCTGGTGGTGAGCGGCACCCTGGAACTTCTGTCGTGGTGGTTGCGCCAGGCCAGTCCGCTGTCGATCCCCGAAATCGCGGAAATCCATCATCGCAACGTGGTCGAGCCGGCCTGGGTGCCCGGCCAAAAGCCGTCGGGGCAGGCCAAGGCCTGAGCACTCCGCCGGGCGGGTCGCCAGCATGGGCGATGCCGCCGGACCGGAAGCGGCAGCCGTCGATCTTCCTGGGGCAGTGGACCTTGGGCGCCGCGGAGCGCGGCGCAGAGAGCGGCTGCATCGGGATGCCGCCATGGATGCTCCCGGCGGCACTGGTCTGCGACGTAATATTTCACCCCAACTTTTCAGGAGCGAAACCATGACGAGCGAGAATCTCAAGAAGGGCCTGGCGCGCCGCACCGAGCTGCTGGGCGAGGCTTACGTGGCCAACGCCATGCACAACGCGCCGGAGTTCAACCGCGACATCCAGGAGTACGTCACCGAGGCGGTCTGGGGCAAGGTCTGGAGCAGCGGCGACCTGCCGATCCGCGAGCGCACCCTGATTACCGTGGCCCTGGTCAGCGCCATGGGCCGCACCAACGAGATGAAGGTGCACATCCGCAACGCGCTGCGCAACGGCATCAAGCCGGAAGAGCTCAAGGCGCTGTTCTTCCACGTCACCGGCTACTGCGGTGCGCCGGCCGGCCTGGAATGCCACCGGGCCTATCACGAGGTGGTCGCGGCGATGGCGGCCGAGACGCCGTAGTCCCGATTCGCCGGTGGAGCCCGGACGCCCGACGCCGGGCGGTGCCGGCCTGGACCTGGCCGCGGACGCAGCCGGCCCGGCGGATGGGCCCATGTGAGCGCGGCGCCAGGGACGTGATCGCCTAAACGGACAGCGGTGCGGAGGGCTTCACCAGCCAGGAGGTGGCGGCAGTCTCCCTGCCGCACGGCGAGCGCCCGCGCAATGCCAGCGGGCCACAGCGCCACCTGCGCCCGTGCAAGGGGGAGCCAGGCACTGGCACGGGAATCAAGCCGTATCGATCGGCGGGGCGGGGCGCGCGGCACGGCGAGCGGGTAGGCTGTATCGATGCACCGTCATCCCCAGGCATGAGTCACCCCGCCGCCAGCCTGGCCGTTTGCGGCGTGGCCGTGTGCGGGGAGCGGCCTGCGTCCGCATGAGCGCCCCGGCGGTCCAGCCTTCGCCCCGTCGCTGGGCCGCCTTCGAGCCGCTGCGTGAGCGCAGCTTCCTCATCATCTGGTCCGCCAGCCTGCTGTCCAATCTGGGCCAGCTGATCCAGGGCGTGGGCGCGGCCTGGGAGATGACGCGCCTCTCGTCCTCACCCGGCATGGTGGCCCTGGTGCAGACCGCCCTGATGCTGCCCCTGATGCTGGTGGCGGTGCCGGCCGGCGCTATCGCCGACATGTTCGACCGCCGCAAGGTGGCGATGCTGGGCCTGAGCCTTGCCACGCTCTGCGCCGCCACGCTCACCGCGCTCTCCGGCCTGGGCCTGGTCACGCCCTGGTTGTTGCTGGTCTTCTGCTTCCTGATCGGCTCGGGCGTGGCGCTCTACGGTCCCGCCTGGCAGGCCTCGGTGATCGAGCAGGTCAAGCCGGAGACCCTGCCGGCCGCTGTCGCCCTATCATCGGTCAGCTACAACATCGCGCGCAGCTTCGGCCCCGCTGTCGGCGGCCTGCTGGTAGTGACGGCCGGTGCAATGGCCACCTTCGCGATCAATGCCGTGTTCTACCTGCCGCTGCTGCTGGCCTTCTACATGTGGCAGCGCCGCCATGTGCCGCCGCGCCTGCCGCCGGAGCGCCTGCACCGCGCCATCATCTCCGGCGCGCGCTATGCCATCCATGCGCCGCCCGTGCGCAGCGTCATGGTCCGCGGCTTCGCCACTGGTTTTGCCGGCGCCTCGCTGTCTGCACTTACGCCGCTGGTGGCCCGCGATCTGCTGCACGGCAATGCCAGCACCTACGGCATCCTGCTCGGGGCCATGGGCATCGGCGCCATCGCCGGGGCACTGGCGGTCAGCGAGGTGCGCGAGCGCTTCAAGGCCGAGACCGCGGTGAGCCTCTGTTCCGTGGCGGCCGGCCTCATGGTGATCCTGCTGGGCCTGAGCCACAGCCTGCTGCTGAGTGTGCTGATCATGGCCGTTGCCGGTGTGTTCTATCTGCTGCATACCACGCTGCTCAGCGTGGGCGTGCAGCTGTCCACCCCGCGTTGGGTCGCGGCGCGGGCGCTGTCCTGGTTCCAGTCCGCGCTGACCGGCGGCATCGCCCTGGGCGCCTGGTTCTGGGGCGCGGTGACGACCGATTGGGGGCTGCAGGCCGCGCTCATCGTATCGGGCACGGTGCTGATGCTCACCCCCCTGGTCGGCCGCCTGTTGCCGATGCCGCCGCTGACGCCGGCCGCGATCGAGCCCTTCGAGATCGCCAACGAGCCCGAGGTGGCTCTGGCCATCACGCCCCGTAGCGGCCCCATCGTGATAGAAATCGAATACCGCGTGGCGCCGGAGCAGGCTCGCGCGTTCTACCAGGTGATGCAGCAATTGCAGGGTATGCGCCTGCGCAACGGCGCCTTCGACTGGTCCCTGGCCCGCGACATCGCCGACGCGGAGTTATGGACCGAGCGCTACCACTGCCCGACCTGGGGCGACTACCTGCGCCAGCGCAGCCGTTTCACCCAGGGCGACCGCGCCCTGCAGCTCAAGGCGGACAGCTTCCATACACCCGGCAGCGGTCCTCGCGTGCACCGCCGCCTGGAGCGCCCGCTGGGCTCCGTGCGCTGGCACGCGGATGTGCCGGACAATCGCAGCGATCATCCGGCCTTTTTCAATCCCTGAACCAGAACCCTCTCCGGCAAGCGGGCGAAGGGCGCGATCTGTTCGGTAGTTGAATAGCAGCTAAAAGTCGTCTCTGCTGCCACATCAAGATCATCCCGGACCTCGACGGCCTGGTGCTGAGCCCCCCCGCCAGCCAGTTTCTCGTTCACAACGGCGAGCCCAGTTTCGCCGCACAGGCACTGGGAGGCTCTCCTCGTCGGGTCTTCTTTTATTGTGCGGAACGGTTTTGCCGTTCCACCTTTTTCAATTGTGTTGCTGTCACCTCTCCCGCTTGCGGGAGAGGTGGACGCGAGGGGATGGCCCCCCGAGATAGGGCAACGCATGGAGCAGTTGCCGAGAGGGGGTTTCTGTGACACTGATCAAATATCGGCACGCCACGTCTGGAGAAATGCCCATGCACCAGCAAACCATCGAATCTGGCGAAAACGGCCAGCGCCACTTCCACCAGTTCTTCCTCGACGAAACCCGCCCCGGCTCGCGTCCCGGCGTGCTGGTCTTCCCCGAGGCTTTCGGCCTGGGCGAGCACGCCCGGCAACGCGCCCGGCGCTTGGCCGAGCTCGGCTACGCCGCGCTGGCCGTGGACATCCACGGCGAAGGCCGCGAGTTCCAGGACCTGGCCCAGGTCCGTCCCGCGATCCTCGCCTTGTTCGGCGACCGCACCGCCTGGCGCGCCCGCCTGCGGGCCGCCCATGCGGTGCTGCTGGCGCAGCCGCAGGTGGACGCCACCCGCACCGCCGCCATCGGTTTCTGCTTCGGGGGCGCCTGCAGCCTCGAGCTCGCGCGCAGCGGCGCGCCCCTGTCGGCCATCGTCAGCTTCCACGCCGGCCTGCAGCCGCCCCTGGAAGCAGACGCCGGCCAGATCACGGCCAAGATCCTCATCTGCCACGGCGCGGAAGACCCCCTGATGAAGCCCGAGCCCCTGGCCGCTGTCCTCGCCGAGCTGACCCGCGACAAGGTGGACTGGCAACTGCTCAGCCATGGCAATGTCGTCCACAGCTTCACCAACCCGGATGCCGATACCCGCGCCACGCCGGGCTTTGCCTACAACGCCAACGCCGACCGCCGCTCCTGGGTGGCAATGCAAGGGTTGTTTGACGAAGTGTTCGGTGGCGGTTGAGAGCAGCCAGGCGTTCCATTCAAGTTGCCGTTCGCCCTGAGCCTGTCGAAGGATAGGCGGCGACTCGTTGACCGACGCCGGAAAAGGGAGCTCGTGCTTCGCGCGATGGAGCCCTTCAGGCAGTAGGCCTTGGCGTTGACCTTGGTATCGAGCGTCACTTTGTAGATGAACTCGCCGTCGTGCTCAGGCGCGAAGGTGCCGAGCGTGTTGGTGAAGGCCACCTGCTCCTCGTCGTTGAAATCGATCTTCGGGAAGACCCGCACGCCGCGCGGTTCCAGCAGTTCGCGGATTTTCCTGGCGTACTCGCCGCTCGGCAGCTCGCCCTTGCCCTCACCCGCATCAGCCGCGAACTTCGCGAAAGCGCCGCCCAGGTCTCGCGGCAGCTCGGCTCCAGCTGAGATTCCCTAGTTCAGGAGCCGGTTCGCCCGCAGGCGTGACACGGCCAGTTCCACGAAAGCCCTGACCTTGGCGGACGCGTGGCGCCCCTCGGGGTAGAGCACGTGGACCGGCAGCGCCGGTTCCTCGTAGTCGCCGAGCACGATCTGCAGCCGGCCTTCCAGCAAGGCCGGGCCTATCTGGTAGTGGAGCACCCGGGTCAGTCCCCAGCCTGCCGTGGCAGCCGTGATCGCGGCCTCGTTGGAATTGGTCTGCAGGGCAGGGTGGACGGTCACGCGCTGATCCTGCGCGAAGCGCCACTCCGGCGAGGACCAGGCACTGGTCGACGCGGCGATGCGATGATCCCGCAGGTCGGCAGGCGTCCGGGGGATGCCGTGCCGTGCAAAGTATTCCGGAGCGCCACAGATTACGCGCCGCACCGAACCCACCTGCACGGCCGTGAAGCCCGAGTCCGCCAAGTGCCCGATGCGCACCGCCACGTCGATCCCCTCCTCGATCATGTTGACAGGGCGGTCGACGAAGAAGGTCCGGGCAGTCACCCCGGGATGTGCATCGATGTACTCCATCACCACCGGCAGCACATGGATCTGGCCGAACAGCATGGGCGCGGTCACCGCGAGCGTGCCGCTGGGCTTGGCATAGGATCCCGCGGCGGAAGCCTCTGCCTCGGCGATGTCCGAGAGGATCCTGCGGCAATCCTCGAAGTAGCGGGAGCCGGCGTCGGTGGGCTTGACCGAGCGCGTGGTGCGCACGAACAGCCTGGCGCCGATCAGTTCCTCCAGCGCCGCGACCGCACGGGTGATGGCCGGGGCACTCATGTGCAGGTGGCGCGCCGCCTCGGCGAAGCTCTCCGTCTCCGCGACCTTCACGAAAATGCGCATCGCTTGCCAGCGATCCATCCACTTCTCCCGGGTGGCTGCTACCAGAACAGGCGCGCCAGCGTTTCCGGCTGGATCGCGGGATCCCGCTCCAGGATGGCCCCATGGGCATCCGCTGACGGCGGCTCATCATAACCGCTGGACGGCGTCGGGCCGCGCCATGCCCGCAGGTAGGTCCACAGGGACTGCAGGAGGGCCGGGCTCGAGGCCGGGCCCAGGTGAGTTGCGACCAGCGTTGCGGTGGGTGACATGGTTGATCCTCTCCTGGGTTCAGTGGCTGAAGCGGGCCGCCAGTGCCTCGATGTCGTGACAGGCCTGCGAGCTGAGCCCCGCCCGCAACGCGCGCCCGACCTGTTCGCGGTGCCGCTGCGGGTCCTTGCCCGCAACCACGGCCAGGGTCATCGCGATACAGGTACGCGCGTCGAAGCTCCAGCCACGCCGCGCCGCGTCGATTTCCGCGCCGGACATTCCCAGCGCCCGGGCCTTGATCTCCTGTCGCTGATGGAATTCTGCATCCTGCGAATCGTCCGCCATCGCCAGCTCGATGGATATCCGCGTCCGTTCATCGAGAACGGGAGTTTTCATAGGGCTGTCCTTGAGGCGTTGGGCTAATCGGGCAAGACACTTCCACTTCACAGCGCGAGCTGGATGCGGTTTTCCTGTCCAGCTGCCGGCGTCGCGGGAGCCGTGCAACAGAGCAGGACCTCGCCCTCGCCGATGGCCGCGGTAGTCGGCCTCATGTAGGTGACGGAGCCGGACAGCAGGCGCGTACGGCAGGAGCCACAACTGCCGGTGCGACAGCTGAACTCGGGCGAGAGACCCCGCAGCTCGGCCAATTCGAGCAGGCTCCCGGATTCCGGTGTCCAGCGGGCTTCCTTGGCGGATTCGGTGAAGACCACCGATACCGGCGTGGTGGCGGGCGGCGGCTGCGGCGGCGCCGCGGCGGTGGCTTCCCGTGTCCGCTTCAGGGACGACGGGCCGAAGGCCTCGGCATGAATGCGCTCATCCGGCGTGCCGTAGTCGCGCAGGCCGTCGTAGAGATCCTGCGTGAAGGACGCGGGCCCGCAGACGTAGAAGTCGTAGCCGCCAAAGGGGAGGAAGCGGCCCAGCAGCGCCATGTCGATGCGGCCGGCTGCATCATAGTCGGCCCCTTCGCGGGCGCCCTCGACGTCGCTGAGCACGCGAACGCAGCGGATCGCGCCACCGGCGGCACGGACCAGCTCCGCCAGCTCGCGCTCGAAAGGACGTTCCGCCCGGGTGCGCACGGCGTGGAACAGCACGGCCGGCCGGATGCCGCGGGTGCGCAGGCCTTCGTAGACCAGGTGGCGCAGCATGGCGAGCATGGGGGTGATGCCGACACCGGCCGCCAGGAGCACCGCCGGCCTCTTCTGATGGGCGTCGATGGTGAACGCGCCGGCCGGCGCCCGGGCCTCGATGATGTCGCCCACGCGCAGGCGGTCGTGCAAATGCTGCGACACCTGTCCGTCGCGCTTGACGCTGATGCGATACGCGCCGTCGGAGGGCGCCGCTGAAATCGTGTAGGTCCGGATGAGCGGCTTTTCCATGCCCGGAATCGCCAGGCGGATCGGCAGGTGCTGGCCGGCCTCGTGGGGCAGCAGCCCGGCGCCATCCTTGGGCTGCAGGTGGAAAGAGCGTATCGAGCGGCTTTCATCCACGATCCCGGTGATCTCGAACGGACGCCAGCGCGTGGCCAGTGCCGCGGCTTGCACACGGCCCGCCGCCTGCTCCCAGTCTCCGGTCATCAGGGAGTTGGGTGACCAGCCGTCCTGCCGCAAGCTCCAGCGCAGGGCCAGCGCTCCGGGCCGGCGCAGGACCTGCGTCGGCCGGAAGCTCCAGAGCCGCTCCGCCCCCTGGAAGGCCGCGATCTCCGGCGAGTCCAGGATGACCTCGGCGCGGCCGGTCATCTGCAGCAGGTCGCCGCTCGCAAAGTCCATGAACACCAGCCCGGCCCGGCCGTTGAGCAGGATGTTGCCGAGCGTGTTGAAGAACAGGTTGCCGGCGAAGTCGGGGATGGTGAGCGTGCCGTCCTCCGCCACCCGCACGAAGCCCGCCTTGCCGCCCCGGTGCGAGACATCCACCTGGCGGCGGCCTTCGCGGTCGGCATAGGACGCCACGAAGAAGGTATCGGCGGCCTCGATCATCGCGCGCGCCACCGGGTCGACGACGCTGCCGGCGTGAACCTCAGCCGGGAACTCCCCGGTCGGGTCGCGCACGAAGGCATGATCCCGCAGCTGGATGTACTGCGGGCAGTTGCCGAAGCTCTGGTCCACCGTGAACTGCAGCCGGCCGTCCTCCGAAGGGCCCAGGGTGCCGTTCACGCGGTTGCGGCGGCGCGTATGCAGCTCGATGCCCAGCAGTCCGATGGCGTCTCCGGCGCCCATGCCCCGGCTGGCCGGGTCCTGGGGATTCCGGCGCGCCTGTATCGCCAGCGTGGCCGGCGTGGGCGAGGAGATGAAGCCGGGCGGGCCTTCCAGCAGCGTGGCCCAGGCATCGCCCTGGCCGTCCACGCTCCCCAGCACGATGAACGGGACCTGCGCGTAGAACTCGCGGTGCTGGTCCGGCATGTAGTCGCGGATGACCCGCTTGCCGACCGACTCCATCCGCTCGGCAACGCCCAGCGATTCCTGGATCGCCTTCTCGCCGGCATGCCAGGCCGACGGCTTTTGCTGGGTGGGTATCTCGACCATGTCCGCTCTCCGGGTTCATCGTGCCGGCCGGGTGCGCCCTGGAGCATACCCGGCCTGGCTGTTACGCCGCCGCGAGGCCGGCCGCTGTCTTCACGAAGGGGACGAAGCCGGGCAGGGCTTCGATGCGGCCGAGGAAGGCGTTCACGCGCGGGTAGCCCGACAGGTCCACGTTGCCTTCCGGAGCGCGCGCCAGGTAGCTGTACAGCGCCACGTCGGCGATCGTCGGCCGGTCGGACGCCACCCAGTCACGGTTCGCCAGATGCGCCTCCAGCTTGCCCAGGATCGTATGAGCGCGTCCGATCACTTCCTCGGGGTTGAATTTCGCCCCGAAGACGGTCACCAGGCGTGCCGCGGCCGGTCCGTAGGCGATCTCGCCCGCCGCCACCGAGAGCCAACGCTGCACCGCCGCCGCCCCGGCCGCATCTTCCGGCAGCCAGTCCGTGCGGGCGTTCTTCTTTGCCAGGTACACCAGGATCGCGTTGGAGTCCGAAACCAGCGTGCCATCGTCGTCGAGCACGGGCACCTGGCCGAAGCCGTTGAGCGCGAGGAAGGCCGGCTGCTTGTGGGCGCCCGACTTCAGGTCGATCTCGACCAGCTCATGGGGCAGGCCCAGCAGCGAGACGAACAGGCGGGCGCGGTGCGCGTGACCGGAGAGGGGGTGGTGATAGAGCTTCATGATGGTTTCCTGTTGGGGTGGACGGGACCGTTCCCGATCCGCCCATGCAGGTTCGCCCAGACAGGCTCCAGCGAGAATCACCGGGCTTGGCACTTCATTGTTTCGCTGGATGCAATGATCGCCCGGCGGCTTGCCGGGACTTGAACGGCCTGCTCCCCGGGCAGGGCCGGAGTCGTCCAGGCAGACGACGCCGGCGTCGGGGGCGGTCCATACCCTACCGTTACGAGGGGTACACGGACCTGGGAGCGGGAATGACGGACGTCGATGCACAAGTGCGGGATCGCGTTGCGCTACAGGACCTGGCAGTTGAATACGCCAATGCCATCGATGCACGCCAGTGGCATCGGCTGGACCAAGTCTTCCTGCCCGACGCCCGCATCGACTACAGCGCCACCGGCGGGATCGATGCCCCGTATCCCGAGATCAAGCCCTGGCTGGCGAAGTCACTGTCGTTCTTCCGCCGTCACATGCACCTGATGGGCAATTTCCACTTCGAGATCTCCGGCGACCAGGCGACCGGGCAGGTGGCCTGCTACAACCCGATGGTGATCCGGAACCTGCTGGGCATCGGCACGCGGACCGTGGTGTTCGGCATCTGGTATCACGACCGCTACGTCCGCAGCGAGCAGGGGTGGCGCATCGCCAGCCGCCGGCAGGAGCTCTGCTACACGCTCAACATGCCGCTGTGGATGCGCATCGGTCGCTACCTGTACGTGAAGCTCCAGGCCAGGGCGCGGCGACGTCTCGCTGTGTCCCCCATGTCCTGACAGCGGGCGTCAGAAAGTCGCTACTGCGATCAGCCCCGCATGGCGATATATTCCCTGGAAATCGCGTCACACAAGAACCAGAGGAGAGTAGGCATGGTGCAGCAGGGTCTGAGGGTGGCACTGGCCGCCATGGTCCTCACCGTGGTCGCCGGCTGCGGCAGCAGTGAGGCACCGGATCTGGGCGTCCCTGAAAACGGCACCGCACTCGCGGCCTGCGGACCCGGCTCCCAGCCCGAGACCGGCCTGCAGGGCCAGGTGCCGCTGGCTGATCGCCAGAGCGGCCGCAACCTGCTTGGCTACAAGTGCAACCTCGAGGTCATCGGCCAGTATCAGGGCGCCGGCGCCAGCGTGGTCAGCCCCTCGTACGACAAGTGCGCCTACATGTCGACCAGCGGCGTCATCCTGGATCCTCTGCAGTTGCTGGGGCGCAATCCCGGCGTGCACGTGGTGGACGCCAGCAACCCCGAGCAGCCCTTCCTGTCCGCGAACCTCACCGGGCCCTCCATGGCCATCGGCACCTGGGAATCGCTCAAGGTCAACGAGCCGCGCAAGCTGCTGGGCGGCGTCGCCGTGGGCCCGCTCGCCGGCGCCGCCTTCTTCGACGTCTACGACATCTCCGACTGCACCAAGCCCGTCCACCTCAACGGCATCGCCGGCACCGGCCTGGAGTTGCCCACCAACGTGCTCGGCCACGAGGGCAACTGGGCGCCCGACGGCATGACCTACTGGGCCACCGGCCTGCTCGCTGGTTCCATCACCGCCATCGACACCAGCAACCCGGCCTCGCCCAGGATCGTCTACACCGGCCTCAAGGGATTCCCGGCCAACCACGGCGCGGAGTTCAGCGCCGACGGCAACACCTTGTACCTCGCCACCTGCCTGCCGGGCGGCGTCACCATCCTCGACGTCAGCGACGTGCAGGGCCGCAAGCCGGCTCCGCAGCTGCGCCAGCTCGGCTCCGTCACCTGGAACCCGCTCAGCTGCGGCCAGCACGCCATCCCGGTCACCTGGAAGGGCAAGCCGCACCTGATCGTGCCCGACGAATTCAATTCCGAGGGCATCCATTTCGTCGACATCTCCGATCCCACCGAGCCCAAGGTGGTCAAGCAGATCCAGCTGGAGATCCAGCACATCGAGCACGCCAGGACCCGTATCGCGGACGTCACCGGCAACGGCGCCTTCGGCTACGAGTCGCACTACTGCACCGTGGACCGCCACGAGAATCCCACCGCACTGGCCTGCGGCTACTTCCAGTCCGGCATCCGCGTATTCGACATCCGCGATCCGGATCGCGTGCGCGAGATCGCCTACTACAACCCTCCCGCCCAGACCGGCAAGGGCCTTGCACTGCAGCACTCGCTGCATGCCTGGATCGGCGGCCTGCTGCCCACCATCTCCGATCTCAACAGCTCCGGTTCCACCCTGCCGGAAGCCGGCCTGCGCGACCTCGCATCCGTCGTCGCCTTCGTCGCCTCGCTGCCGGGCCTGCTCGACAATCTCGGCACCGGCCCCGTCTCCGGCAACCTCAGCGCCGACTGGTGCAGCTCCCCGCCGCGCTTCGTCGGCGACAAGCTCTGGGTCACCTGCATGGACAACGGTTTCCTCGTGCTCGGCTTCCAGAACGGCGTCTATCCTATCCGGTGAGCCTGCGCCGATTCAGCCGGGTCCTGCTGCTGGCCGGTGGCGCGGCGCTGCTCGCCGCCGCCGGCTACGCCTATGGCCTGCGCGCCTCGCCGCCGCAGGCCTTGGGCCCCAGCGCCGTGGATGTGGGCTTCGCGCAATTCATGCGCAGCCATCACGACCAGGCCATCGTCATGACCGAGATACTGCTGGCCGACCGCAGCAGCAAGCTGGCCGGCATGGCCAGCGCCATGCAGGCCGCCCAGCTCATCGAGATCGGCCAGATGAAGGGCTGGCTGTTGCTATGGGACAAGCCGCTGCTGCCGGCCAGCGACAGCATGGACTGGATGCTGTTGGGCCAACAGCCGCCCAGCGAGGCCCTGAACCGTTATCTGATCGCCTGCCGCAACTCACCCGGCGGCATGCCGGGCCTTGCCACCGCCGAAGAGCTGCAACGGTTGCACACGCTGCAGGGCGACGAGCGTGACCGGCTGTTCCTGCAGCTCATGGTGAAGCACCACCAGGGCGGGCTGCCCATGGCCCAGTTCGCCGTCGATAACGCCCGTGCGCCCGCGGTACGCCTGCTGGCCGCGCAGATGGTGGTGGAGCAGACCCGGGAAATGGCCACCATGGCGCTGATGGCCCGGCGCGCATCACCCGCGCCGTGACGCTAGCCCCGCGCTGAAAGACCCGACAGGTAGCTACGGATCACCAGCCGGCTGAGCTTTGCCCCGTCATTCCAGGGATATTCCGGGATCGTGATCAAGTTCAGCGCCAGCCCCTGCACCACGCACATCAGGCCCTGGGCGATGTTGGTGGCATCCTCGCCCGCGAGCTCGCCTGTTGACTGCGCCTCCTCGACCGCCCGCCGCAGCATGTCGAAGCGCTGCACGATCCCCGACGTCTCCACGTAGGCGCGCGTGCCGCCGGGCGTCAGGTCCTTCTGCAGGAACACGATCATGAAGCGCTCGGGGTACTCCATCCAGTAGTCGAAGTACCCGCAGGCCAGCTGCTCCAGCCGCGCCCGCGGCGACTTCGCCTTGATCTTCTTCAGCCGCGCGAACAGCTCGTCGAAGAACACATCCCAGACCTGCGTCAGGATCTCCTGCTTGCTGCCGAAATAGCGGTACAGCCACATCGGCGAGCAGCCCACCTCGGCGGCGAGATTGCGCATGGAAACCGCCTCCACGCCATCGCGCAGGAACAGCTTGCGCGCCGCCGCCACGATGCGTTGCCGCATGTCGCTTTCATCGACGGCCGCCTGCCGCGGGCGGCCCCTGGATTTGGCTTCGGATCGGGTCATGTGTATTATTGTTTACGCGTATAGTTAATCATGAGGACGCCCAGGATGACTCTCCAGCTGACAGGCGGCGCCCTTCCGCAGGGCGGGACCGTAGCATGACCGCCCCGGAGCGCGTGGACGTCTGCGTCATCGGTGCCGGCGTCGCCGGATTGCGCGCAGCACAGCAGTTGGCCGAGCGCGGCCTCACCGTGCGCGTGCTCGAAGCGCGCGACCGGGTCGGCGGCCGTACCCTGGGGGGCAGCCTCTGCGGCCAGGCGGTCGACCTGGGCGGCCAATGGCTGGGTTCCGGCCAGAGCCACGCCCTGGCGCTGTGCGAGGAATTCGGCCTTCACGTGTACGAGCAGTACGCCGACGGCCGGCGCCTGATGGAGATCGCCGGCCGGCTGCGCGGCTACCAGGGCACCGTGCCCCCGATGTCGGTGCTCGGCCTGCTGGATACCGCCTGGGGCATGTACAGGCTGAATCGGGCCGCGCGCAGCGTCGATCCCGCTGCCCCCTGGCAGGCGGCCGACGCCGCGGCCTGGGACCGCATGACCATGGAGGAGTGGATGCAGCGCACGCTGCACACCCGCGGCGGCCGCAGGCTGATGCAGGCCGTCATGCGCGCCCTCTGTTGCGTAGAACCGCACGAGATCTCCTTGCTCAGCGTGCTGAGCGGCGTTTCGGCCGCCGGCTCCCTCGAGACGCAGGTGGAGGTCCGGGGGGAGGGCGCCCAGCGCTTCAAGGTCCACGGTGGTGCCTTCCAGATCGCGCAGCAACTGGCGCAACGCCTACTGCCGGGAGCGTTGATGCTGGATGCCCCCGTCCACGCGGTCGAACAGTCCGAGTCCGGCGTGACCATCCGCCATGGCCGCGGCGAGCTCCAGGCCTCGCGTCTGGTCGTTGCCCTGCCGCCCGCCCAGGCCGCACGCATCCACTTCGGCAACGCGCTGTCATCGGCGCGGCTGCAACTGCAGTCGCGCATGCCGATGGGCTCCATCATCAAGGCACTGGTGGCCTACGAGCGACCGTTCTGGCGCGAGCAGGGCTGGTCCGGCGAGGTGGTCAGCGACCAGGGGCCCTTCGGCCCCATCGCGGATGCCACGCCGCCCGGAAGCCAGCACGGGTTCCTCGTCGGCTTCTTTGACGGCGCCCACAGCCGGGTTCTGGCCGGGGCCGACGAGCCCCGGCGCCGCGAGGCCGCGGTGAAATCCCTGCAGCGCTACTTCGGCCCCCAGGCGGCATCACCCATCGGTTACATCGACAAGGACTGGATCTCCGATCCCTGGAGCCTGGGTGGCTACGCCGGCTTCATGGCTCCCGGCACCATGACCACCTGTGGCCATGCGTTGCGGGCTCCCTGCGGCCGCATCCACTGGGCCGGTTCTGAAACCGCGCTGCGCTGGATCGGCTACATCGACGGCGCCATCAGCTCCGGAGAACGCGCTGCCGCTGAGGTGGTGGCGGGTCTGGCGTAGCGCCACAGCCGCAGTAGCGGCGGTGGCGCGGCCTTCTCCGGTGCGCCTGCCGGGCCGATCAGCCCAGGCTGGCCCAGAAGCTCCGCTCGTCGCCGCAGCCCGGCGACAGGCGCCGGATCCAGATACTGCCCACCAGTTGCACCAGGATCAGGCCCAGGTGCAGCATCATCAGCAGCAGGCTGGCCACGGGCCCGGCCGTGGTCGGTATCAACAACGCCGCGCTGGTCAACACCTCCACGATGCTGATGTGGCGCTTGGTCATCAGGTGGTGCAGCAGGTGCAGCGTCTGCACCGCCAGTAGTGCCATCCAGGTGACATCAGGCGTGAGCAGCATGGCCGGCCTCCTTCAGTTCAACGCGCGCCTGGGTAATGACGGAGCGGGCAGCCGAAATTCCCAGGCCCGCCATGATCACCGCCACCACCAGGTCCGGCCAGGCGGATCCCAGTCCGAAGACACCGCCAGCCGCCAGAATCACCGCGATGTTCCCGATGGCATCGTTGCGCGAGCACAGCCACACCGAGCGCATGTTGGCGTCGCCATCGCGGAAGGCATAGAGCATCACCGCCACCGACAGGTTGGCGACCAGGGCGAGGGCGCCCACCACGCCCATCGTGTACGCCTCCGGCACCACGCCGTGCATGGCGTTCCAGCCCGCGTGGCCCAGCACGAAGAGGCCGTAGAAGCCCATGGTGGCACCCTTCAGCAGCGCCGCGCGCGAGCGCCAGACGAGCGCCATCGACAGCACCCACAGCGACACGCCGTAGTTCGCGGCGTCGCCCAGGAAGTCGGCGGCATCGGCGAGCAGCGAAACCGAGCCGGCGTTCCAGCCCGCCGCCATCTCCACCACGAACATCACCGCGTTGATCGCCAGCGCCATCCACAGCGCCCGGCGGTAGCGCGGGGAGGCCTGGCTCTGGCAGGAGTTGCTGGCGCAGCAGGAATCGCCCATGGCGGTCTCCGGTTGATCTGGGGCCATTGAACACCCTGTAGCCGCTAAAGGGTCAAGGGGGTAGGATGGACAGGCCCGTTCATCCGGAGAACACATGCGAATCGGCGAGTTGAGCGAGGCCACCGGCGTGGATGTCGAGACCATCCGCTACTACGAGCGATCCGGCCTGCTGCAGGAACCCGAGCGGCGTGCCAACGGCTACCGGGCCTACGGCCCCGTGCACCTGGAGCGTCTGTCCTTCATCCGCCATTGCCGCGCGCTCGACATGCCCCTGGCCGACGTGCAGCGCCTGCTTGGTTTCGTCGAGCGCCCCCAAGCCGACTGCGGCGACATCAACCAACTGATCGACGAGCACCTCGCGCGGGTTCGCGCCCGCCTCAAGTCCATGCAGGCCCTGGAGAAGCAGCTCACCGCGCTGCGGACGCACTGCGAGGCCGGGCACACCGCGGCGGAGTGCGGCATCCTGCATGAGTTGGTGGCCGCGGCCCATGGCGAAGCCTGTGCCTGCCATCCAGGGGCGGCACCCAAGACCTAGGCCTTGCACTTCGACTACTTCTACCGCTGCATGTCGGCGTTCTTCGACAGGCACCTCAGGAACCGCCGGCCGGCCGTCGCATGAGCAAGCTGGTCTTCATGTCGCCGGAGCACGTCGCCCGCATGAACGAGCTGCTGGCGGCCGACCGGGTGAGCCAGGACGAATGCGCACGGCTGGACCGGCACTGGGACATGGACTACGAGCTCGCACATGGCGAGCGGACCGTCTGGTGGACGATGAGCGTTGATTCCGTCCCGGGCGTATCCTTCAGCCTGGAGCCGCCGGCGCAGCCCGCCGGCATCCTGCTCAAGGGTGACTACCGCGCCATGATGGAATTCATGCGTCGCAGCAAGGCAGGGGAAACGCCGGGCAGCGAGCCGGTGACCCTGTCCGGCGAACCTGAGGGCATGAAGATCATCGATGCCGCCTTCCAGGCTGCCAGCCGCGCCGCCACGCTCGATACCGAAATCCGGATGCCCTGACCGCAACCCGTCCGCTCCCTCAACCTCCCGCAAGGACATCATGGACCGCCCTCGAACACAGCCGCTGACAGACCGCCGCCTGGTGTGGGACAACCACGCCTGCATGCCGCTGCGGCCCGACGACAAGGACTTCCTGCCGCAACTGGAGCGCCACCGTGCCGCAGGTGCCACGGTGGTGATCCTCAACGTCAGCTGCGATTGCGACGCCATCCAGCGCCCGTTCGAGATGCTGGCCTCCGTCCGCGACTGGCTGTCTGAATGGCCGCAGCACTACATCGTCGGCGCCGGTGTCGGCGATATCGAGCGTGCCCATCGCGAGGGCAAGCTGGCGGTGTTCTTCGACATGGAAGGCGGCATCCCGGTGCAGGATGAGCCCTCGCTGGTGCCACGGCTCTACGCACTCGGCGTGCGCTGGATGCTGCTGGCCTACAACCAGAACAACAAGCTAGCCGGCGGTTGTCAGGACGAGGACATCGGCCTTACCGCACAGGGCCGGCGCGTGATAGACGCGATGAAGGACTGCGGCATGGTGCTGTGCTGCACCCACACCGGCGCCCGCACCGCGCGAGAGGCCATCGACTACATCCAGCAGCCGGTGATCTTCTCGCACTCCAATCCGCGGGCCGTCCACGACCACCCGCGCAACATCACCGATGACCTGATCCTCGCCTGTGCCGCTAGCGGCGGCGTGATCAACATCAATGGCGTCGGCCTGTTCCTCGGCGACAACGACAACTCCACCGAGACCTACCTGCGCCACGTGCGCTACGTCGCCGACCTGGTCGGCCCGCAGCACGTCGGCATCGGCCTGGACTACGTCTTCGACCGCCAGGAGCTGGACGACTTCGTCACCGGCAATCCGCAGATATTCCCACCGGCTCTCGGCTACGGTGCCGGTATCCGCATGGTCGAGCCGGAGCGTATCCCCGTCATCGCCGACGCCCTGCTGGCCAGCGGCTGGAGCGATGCCGACCTGCAGGGTTTCCTCGGCACCAACAACCTGCGCGTCGCCCGCGCGGTCTGGAAATGATCACAACATTGTACGCATCGCATCACACCGCCGGAGCAGGCCCTGAGCGCGGTCAGCCAGGCGCGGGACCTCGCCTGCGGCCACATCGGCAGCGACTTCTTTCGTCGCAGAGGTTACCCGGCGTGTGGAGCAGCAAGTGCTGCCGGCCTTCGATGCGCTGATCGCGCAGCTCGACGCCGACTACGAGCGCCTCGCACTCGATGAGGTGGGCCTGGACAAATTTCCGGGTGGCAAGGAAGCGCATGCCTGGCTGTTGCGCCATTACCCCACGCACGATTTCACCGCTGCGGCGCAACGCCTCGGTGAATGCCTTCGACGAAGCCCGGGCTGAATACTCCGCCACGCTGGCCGGGGAAATGAGTCTCCACGACGATCCCTTCGACCCCTATGGCCGTCTCTGCAAGGACGCCTTCCTCGCCTGCCGCCTGGTGGTGGACACTGGCATGAACGCCCTTGGCTGGAGCTGGGTGCAGGTCAGGGACCACCTGCGCCAGTACACGCTCTGCGCCGATGCCGAGATCGAGTCCGACAGCCTGCGCTACTCCTGCGGCATCCCCGCGCAATCGATCGCCTACAAGCTTGGCGATGAAGACCTGCTGCGGATGCGCGACAAGGTACGCACGAGGATGAAGGATCGTTTCGACTACCGCGACTTCCATTCCGCCATCCTCGAGGCCGCTGCCCTGCCGCTGCCGGCCGTGGAGTGGCACCTCGGCAAGGTCTTCATCGAAGCCTAGGGAGAGTGTCGGAACGGGCGAACTGCAAGGCCCGGATTCTGATTCAGCACAGCACTTGGCCACATCCGGCACGCCTGCTGATTTGTTGTCCAAACCGCTCAGGGCAGGGGGCAGGGCGCATTTAGCGGCAGCTTATCAACGGCCTTATCCACAGCCGCTGTGGATAAGGCCGGCATCCATCAAGGGCCCGCGGGGGCAGACCCACCGACACGCATGTCGGCCCATGACACGCCGATGGACACATCGGTCTTGAAGCCGACCAGCGCCTGCGACAGCAGCGCCATCTCGCGATTCCGCACTACCTGCCTGGCCACTTTCTGCAGCGATCGGCTTTCAAGGATCCCCTGCAGGGACTTGAACTCCTTCAGGAGCTGCACCGCCTTCACCGGACCGATCCCCTCCACGCCAGGAATGTTGTCCGTCTTGTCGCCGACCAGGGCCAGGTAATCCTGGATCAGGCCCGGCTCGATGCCGAACTTGGCCAGCACCCAGGCCGCATCACGGCTCACATTGCCGAAATGGTCGTGCACGGACACGGACGGGCTCAGTAACGCGCAGAGATCCTTGTCGGTGGACAAGATGGTCATGGTCCCGCGATTCCGCTGTTGCCAGCGCATCGCCAGCACCGCGATCGCATCATCCGCCTCGATATCGGGAACGCTGAGCGTGCGCAGACCTTGGCCCTCCAGCTCCGCTCGCAAGGATTTCATCAGCTCGTCCAGTCCCACGGGTGATGGACTGCGGTCCGCCTTGTAACGCGGATAGAGCCGGTGCCTCCAGTTCTGCCCGCCCGCATCGAAGACCGCGAGCGCATGTGTATGCGGGTGGTTCTGTCGCGCCCTGCGGAATGAGCTGCGGCAGGAACGCAGCGTTTCCGCCATATGCGCCGCCGGATCCTCTTCCTTGATCGCCGCATGAATGCGGCGGACCAGGTTGTTTCCGTCGATGACCAGCAGGTGTTCGCTATCGCCTGACATGGAGGGATATCAGCGCACGCGCAGGGTTACGGCCTGCGCCACCACCATCCCCCACCCGCCAACCTCGTCGATCTGCTTCTGGCGGCTCATGCCCCGATCCGGATTCACGTCTGTGACCCCGGATCATAATCCGGATCGCGCCCGGCTTGACGGCGTTCTCCGTGCAGCCCGGATTCGCTGTGCCGCCTCATCCGCCGCCGTCCCTCCGCAGGAGCGCGCATGCGCCCCTCCGCTATCCATCAACATCACGCTGGACGGCTGCTGCGACCACCTCGGCATCACACCGGACGAAGAACTGTATCGCCACGCCACCCAGGGCATCGCCCGGGCCGACGCCCTGCTGTTCGGGCGGGTCATCTACCAGATGATGGAAGAGGCCTGGGCCCCCGTGGCCCGGACCGTCGTACGGCCGTCCAGCGGCCCAAGCAGGAGCCGGGAAACGGGCTGTTCGTGGGCGGGCTGCAGTTGCCGATGGCCCTGCAGGGCTGGGCTGATCGACGAGTACGAATTCATCGTGCATCCCCGGATCGCAGGCCGCGGTCCGGCCCTTTTCGCAGATTGCCGAAACACCTCGACCTTCAGCCCGTAGGGCGCAAGGAATTCGCCTCCGGCTCGGTAGCGACCCGGTATGCACCCGGAGGGTAGGTCCGCGGCAGGGGCCAGGGCATGCGACTGATGCAGGCCTGCCCGCGCGGGTAGAATGCGCGACCCGCCCCATGCCGTGCAGGCCAACCATGTCGCTGTTCTCGCGCTTCTTTCGCAAAGTGCCATCGCCTGCGCCCGCACCGGCGCCGTCCCGGCAGGCCAGCAAGGCCCCTCCCAAGACCAGCGCCGCAGATCGCGCGCTGACCGACGACGCCGAGAGAAAGGCCCTGCAGTCGGCCGTGGAGGCCGAAGACGCCCAGGCCATAGCCCGGCTGGTCGTTGCCGGGTCCTCCACCAGGATTCGCCAGGCGGCCGCCAGTGCCATCCAGGATCCGGACCTGCTGCGGCAGCTCATCCGCGACGTCCGCGGCGGCAAGGACAACAACGTCTACAAGATCCTGACGGCCAAGCGCGATGCCCTGCTCGAGCAGGCCCGCAAGCTCGAGCAGCTGCAGGCCGGCATCCGTGATACCGCGGCCGCCCTCGAGCGCCACAGCCAGCGCCCGTACGACGCCTTGTACGGCCCGCGGCTGGAGCAGTACGAGATCAGCTGGAACGAAGTAGCCGCCCAGGCCGACCCGGAGCTGCGCGGCAAGGTGCAGCAGTGGATCGACCGCTCGCGCCAGACCGTTGCCGAGCATCATCGCCAGGTGGCCGAGCAAGCCGCACGCGAGCAGGCCGCCATCGACGCCGCCGCAGAGGCACGGCGCCTGCGCGAGCAGCAGGCGCAGGAGTCCGCCGCCGCCGCTGCGGAGCAGGCCCGTGTCGCGAGCGAGCAGAAGCGCGCGCTGTCCGAACAGCAGCAGGCCGAGCAGCAAGGGGCACGCCAGATCGGCGAACTGATCCGCAAGGCACGCGCCGCGCTGGGCGACGGCAGCACCTCCCGCGCAGCGGGCATACGGCGGACCATCGAAGAGAAGCTGCCCGCGGCCCAGCCCCTGCCGGCCAACCTGGCCAGCCAGATACAGCAGCTCGATAACCAGATCGCCGAGCTCAAGGACTGGAAGAGTTTTTCAGTGGCGCCCAAGCGCGCCGAACTGATCGAGGAAATGGAATCGCTGATCGGCGTGCCGCTCGATCCGCAGGCACTCGCCGATCGCATCAAGGGCCTGCAGGACGAATGGCGCACCCTGAGCAAGGGGGCCGATGAAAGTCTCGAAGCCGAATGGCAGCGCTTCCACCAGGCCGCCCAGAAGGCGTATCAGCCCTGCAGCGAGTACTTCGCCGCCCAGGCCCTGGTCCGCGCGGAAAACCTGCAGCGCCGTGACGCCCTGCTGGCCCGGCTCACCGCGTTCGCCGCCGAGTACAACTGGGAGCAGGCCGACTGGCGGGACGTCATCCGGACACTGCGCGAGACCAAGGAAGAGTGGCGCAACTGCTCCCCGGTGGACCGCCAGGCCGCCAAGGCGCAGCAGAAGGGCTTCGACACCCTCACCGCGAGCCTGCAGGGCCGGGTGGATGCCGAGCACGCCCGCAACCTGAAACAGAAGGAAGCCCTGATCGAGCGCGCCCGCCAGTTGCTGGCGAGTGACGACAACCGCAAGGCCATCGACGCGATCAAGGGCCTGCAGCAGCAGTGGCAGGCCGTGGGCCCCGTACCACGAGAAGCAGACCAGCGCCTCTGGGGCGAATTCCGCCAGCACTGCGACGCCGTGTTCCAGAGGCGGCAGCAGGCGGTTGCCGCCTTCACGGCCGATCTCGAAAACAACAAGGCGCAGGCCCTGGCCCTGTGCGAGCAGATCGAGAGCATCGCCGCGCTCGAAGGCCCCGAGCTGCTGGCGCGTGCCGGAGCGCTAGCCGAACTGCGCAGCGCCTTCGAAGCGCTCGGCGAGCTTCCACGTGCCGACACGCGCGAGCTCCGCAACCGGCTCGACCAGGGTCTGGATCGATGCAGGAAGGCCGTCGCGCGCCAGCATGCGCGCGACGCCGAACATTCCTGGAGCGACCTGTTCACGGCCGCAGACCACGTGCGCCGCTACAGGCTCGCCCTGGCAAGCGGCGCGGACACACAGCCGCTCGGCGCCCTGAAAGAGGCGGCCGAGTCCCACATCGCCTCCGTGCAGCGCTGGCCCAAGGGAGGCCTGGACGCCCTCCGGCAGAGCCTTGCCCGCGAGCCCTCCGCGGACCTCCAGGCCCATGAAAATGCCCTGAAGCTGCTCTGCATCCGGGCCGAACTGGTGACCGACACCCCGACGCCGCCGGAGGATCAGGCCCTGCGTCGCGAATACCAACTGCAGCGCCTGGTGCAGGGCATGGGGCAGGGCTCCAGGGCCGACGAGACACCGCTGGACGCCATGGCCATCGAGTGGATCGGCATCGGCCCCGTGGAGGACATGGCCTACGAGCCGCTCCTGCAGCGCTTCCGGCGCTGCCGCGAGCTGGGCAGCGCCCGGGCCTGACAGGCCCCGGTGCGTTGGAGCGCCGGCCTACTGTTGGATAGAGGGGAGAACGGCTGGCGCCTTGATACGCGCCGCCCGCGCGCGCAACTGCCCGCAGCCGCCGTCGATATCCTGCCCGGCCGATTGGCGCAGCTTCGTCAGCACGCCGCGCTGGTGCAGGTCGCCGGCAATCGTGCGTGCGCGCTCCCAGCTCGGGCGCCGGAAGGGCAGGTCGTCCACCGCGTTGTAGGGGATCATGTTCAGCACGGCATAGCGGCCCTTGAGCAGCCGCACGATGCCATCCAGTTCGTCCGGGCCATCGTTGATCCCATCCAGCAGGGTCCATTGGTACTGGATCGGGTACCCGGTGCGGCGCGCATAGTCTTCGCCCAGCGCCACCAGTTCCTCCGGCGCAATGCGCGGCGCGCGCGGCAGCAGCCGCTCACGCAGGGTAGCGTCCGTGGTGTGCAGCGACAGCGCCAGCGCCGGTTTCACCGGCCCCTGGGGCAGGCGCTCGAACACCCGCAGGTCGCCCACCGTGGAGAACACCAGCTTCTTGTGGCCGATGCCGCCGCTGCTGCCGAGCAGCTCGATGGCCTCCAGCACCGCGTCGAGGTTGTGCGCCGGCTCGCCCATGCCCATGAACACCACCTTGTTCACCGGCCGGCGCTGGCGCGCGAGCACCACCTGCGCCACGATCTCCGCACTGCCGATCTGGCGGAGCAGCCCCGTGCGGCCGGTCATGCAGAACACGCAGCCCACCGCGCAGCCGACCTGGGACGACACGCACAACCCCTCGCGGGGCAGCAGCACGCTCTCGATGGTCTGGCCGTCGCGCAGCGCCAGCAGCAGCCGTTCCGATCCGTCCTCGCTGGGGTGGACCGATCGCAGCGCCACCAGGCCCGCCAGGTCTGCCTCCAGCGCCGGCAGCGCCTCATGGACCGTCCGCGGCAGGAAATCGTCGAGCTTGCGCTTGCCCGCCTGCGCCGCCCCCTGGGCCCAGTGGCGCAGCAGGCGCCGCTCGTGGATCGGCGCAGCGCCCGCCTCACGCAGCCGCTCGCGAATCTGTGCGATGTGCATTGCCGCCGCCCCCGGTCCGCCCGCGGTCCGTGTGGAAAAACAGCCCGCTATTCTACGGAATCACGTTCCCGCGCAATCGCGGTGGCGCTCATGCAGGCAGGCCCGGCGCCCCCAGGCCCATCCCCGTCTTGCCCAGCCTGGGCGTCCGGGGGGCACAGGCAATCCCGGGGCGGGGGTGAGGCGCCCTCCAGGGCCTGCGCCGGCCGGCGGGTGTTGCCGGGAGCGCCAGCGGACGAGATGTCGGGGCTTTTCTGCCTTATGATCAGCGCCTTTCGCAGACCCCGTCCCCATGAAAGCCATCAAAAAGTCGAGCAAGCTGGCTCACGTCCTCTACGACATCCGCGGACCCATCATGGATCGGGCCCGGCAGATGGAGGATGAAGGCCAGAAGCTGATCAAGCTCAACATCGGCAACCTCGCCGTGTTCGGCTTCGACGCCCCCGAGGAAGTCCAGCAGGACATGATCCGCAACCTGCCCAACTCGGCCGGTTACTCGGACAGCAAGGGCATCTTCGCCGCCCGCAAGGCGGTCATGCATTACTCCCAGACCCAGGGCGTCCAGGGCGTCACACTGGAAGACGTCTACCTGGGCAACGGCGCCTCCGAGCTGATCACCATGGCGACTACCGCCCTGCTCGACAACGGCGATGAACTGCTGTTGCCCGCCCCCGACTACCCCCTGTGGACCGCCGTCGCCAGCCTGTCGGGTGGCAAGCCCGTGCACTACCTCTGCGACGAAGCCAACGGCTGGGTGCCGGACCTCGCCGACATCCGCGCCAAGATCACCCCGCGCACCAAGGGCATCGTCGTCATCAACCCGAACAACCCCACGGGCGTGATCTACTCCGACGAAGTGCTGCGCGAGATCGTCGCCATCGCCCGCGAGCACAACCTGGTCATCCTGGCCGACGAGGTCTACGACAAGGTCCTCTACGACGACGCCCGCCACACCGCGCTGGCCAGCCTCTCCACCGACGTACTGACCCTCACCTTCAACTCCCTGTCCAAGAGCTACCGGGCCTGCGGCTACCGCGCCGGCTGGATGGTGGTCTCCGGCGACAAGGCCGGCGCCTCCGACTACATCGAAGGCCTGAACATGCTGGCCAACATGAAGCTCTGCGCCAACGTGCCGGGCCAGTGGGCCATCCAGACCGCCCTGGGTGGCTACCAGAGCATCAACGACCTGGTGGGCGAGGGCGGCCGCCTGCGCCGCCAGCGCGATCTCGCCTACGAACTGATCACCGCCATCCCCGGCGTCACCTGCGTCAGGCCCCAGGCCGCCCTCTACATGTTCCCCCGGCTCGACCCCGAGATTTACCCGATCAAGGACGACCGCCAGTTCTTCCTGCAACTGCTGGAAGCCACCCGGGTGATGCTGGTCCAGGGCACCGGCTTCAACTGGCCCAAGCCCGATCACTTCCGCATCGTCTTCCTGCCCCACGAGCCCGACCTGCGCGAAGCCATCGGCCGTATCGCCAAGTTCCTCGCCGACTACCGCGCCAGGCACGGCAAGGGCTAGTGAAGCCTTGATCTGATTGCCGTTCGCCCTGCGCCTGTCGAAGGGTGGGCGGCAACTCATTGGCGCCTCGCCGGCCAAGCCCCGATCCTGCGCGGGCATGGGCAGGCGCTCAGTTCCTCAGCCTGGCGCTGCCGTCCACCCGTTCGCCTGCAACAGCTGGACAACCCGCCGGCGAATATCGTCGCGGATGCCACGCACCTGCTCCGCCGAACCACCCTTGGGGTCCTGCAGGGGCCAATCGTCCCGCCGCAGCCCGGCAACATACGGGCACTCATCGCCGCAGCCCATCGTCACCAGCAGCTCCGCCCCTTGCGCCAGCTCCGCCGTCAACTTCGTCGGGCGCGCGGCAGACAGATCGATACCGTCTTCGCGCATGGCCTCTAGCACCTCCGGATGTACCCGCGCGGCTGGCTGCGTCCCGGCGGAAATCGCCCGTGCTTTCAGGGGATCGGCAAGCTGGTTGAAGAAGGCCGCAGACATCTGCGAACGGCCCGCGTTGTGCACGCAGGCAAAGATCACGGTCTTCATGTTCGGACTCGGTCATGTGGGAGGGACAACGGCTCAGGCGCATGGCGTGGCGCCGCAGGCACCAGCCAGCCCAGCAGCATCGTCGCGCAGAGGGCTCCGGCCAGTTGCGCCAGCATGAAGCCTGGGACATCGGCCGGCCGTATGCCGGCAAAGCTGTCCGTTGCCGCGCGTGCCAGCGTCACCGCAGGGTTGGCGAACGAGGTGGACGCGGTGAACCAGTAAGCCGCCACGATATACCCCGCCACCGCAAAGGGCAGCGACTCCGCGCGGCGGCGCGAGCATCCCCAGATGATCGCCAGCAAGCCGAAGGTCGCCACGAACTCGCTGAACCACTGTGGCGCCCCGGTCCGTATCCGGATCGACGCCGAGAACAAGGGCTCGCCAAACATCAGGTGCGCAGCGGCCACGCCGGCAAAGGCCCCCGCACCCTGCGCAATGACATAGCCCGGCACCTCGCGCCAGGGCAGGCCTCGCTGCCAGGCATCCGCGAGCGTGACCGCCGGGTTGAAGTGCGCGCCGGAGATCGGCCCCAGCGCCAGGATCAATGCCATCAGCACCGCGCCGGTCGCCAGCGCGTTCGCCAGAAGGGCCAGCGCCACATTCCCCCCGGCAAGACGCTCGGCCATGATGCCGGAGCCCACCACCGTCGCCAGCAGCAGCGAGCTGCCCAGGGCTTCAGCGGCCAGGCGGCGTGAGAGACTGGCATTCATCGGGGTGGGCAGCAGGGGTCCGCGGTCTTGCTGCCGGCGCAGCAGTTCTCGCTCAGGTAGGCCACCAGCCCGTTCATCACCTTGAAGTCCGGCGCGTAGTAGATGAACCGGCCCTCCTGCCGGGACTTCAGCAGGCCCACCTTGCTCAGTTCCTTCAGGTGGAAGGAGAGCGCATTCGGTGCAACGCCCAGGCGCTCGGCAATCTCACCCGCCGCTATCCCGTCAGGCCCCTTCTGGACCAGCAGGCGGAACAGCGCCAGGCGCGACTCCTGCGCCAAGGCACCCAGCAGTGATACGGCAGCATCGAGTTTCATGTTTCAATGATCGTTGAAACAATATGAACGTGTCAATGATTATTGAAGTATCGAGGCTGGCGGTTGTTGCTCATGCCAGGGTCCGCTCCCAAAGCGTCCAGCCAATCCCCCAAACTGTCCGCTGTTGCCGTTCGCATGGTAGCGACGGATAGTGCGCCGAGCAGGGCTCGAATCAGGTTCCATCTGGCAAATTCTTATGCGGACATCGTCTGAAGCCGTGCCCATGGGAAACGGCATCGGTCGCGCCATGATGCTTCCACTGGAAAGCATGGCGCTGGGCCCAGGAGGCTGCACCTGGAGTCCACCTTCAATGCGGCGCGGTTCTACCGATCGCTAGGCTTCCAGGGGGGCGATGTATCCATTTACCAATCCCCAAAAGGGATAAGCCTGCCCTGTATCCCCGTGGTAAAGGGCCTGTAGGAAAGCCACGGCAGGAGGGGTGCTCGTCCGCGCTGCCTCACGCACGCTTCAATCGCGAGATCTGCGTCTCGCCGCTGGCAAGAGATTTCACCATCCGGGCATATTCCTTCCGGTAACGCTTCGCCAAGCGCGCCTTCTGTACCTCGTCGAGAATCTTGCCGGACACCTGGAAGAACTTCTTCTCCTCCTCGCGCAGGTGGTGGTGCACCTTCTCGGAAAGCTTGCGCGCGGTGGCCATCCAGGACCGCCCGGAATGGTCCAGAACCTGCAAATCCTCGATCAGCTCATCCATCTGGTGATGCTCGTGGAGGGCATGGCGGGCAGAGGACAGGCCCGTATCTTCCATCAGGATGGGCACATACAGATGCCGCTCCTCGGCCGCCGCGTGAGCCGCCAGCTCGATCCTCAGCGCCGAGAACGTCTGCGTGCGGTGCTCGGTATGGGCCTTGGATGCCAACAGCTGCCGGCAAAGCGAACGCTGGCGGTCATGGCTCTCGCGAAGTGCGGCGAAGATCGTTTCAGACATGTAGTGGCTCCTGTGCGCTTGGTGTTCCAGGCTTCGATGATGGGCGATTCACGTCCCGGCGAGGACGAATCCTTGAGGAGTGCCTGCGCCGTAGGGGGCATGCGGCTTGCAGCGCACGAGGCGCGCTCACGCAAAGGGCGCCTGCACCGACGCGGGGGCGGCCGTCTTGCGGTGAGCTGATGACGCGGAGCCCGGACTCCGGGCCGACCAGAGTTCGAGGGCCAGCAGCGCCACGCCCGTCAACAACCAGAAATCGCTCATGTTCAGCACTCCCTTGATGGCTCTGTACCTACACGAGGCGTGCCACCTTCAAAACACTGAATTAAAAGGAATATTTCCCAAGAATGCCTGCAAATTGCAGGAAATCGCGGCTTTATCCGATCTGTGGTCGTGCAAAAAGCTGGGGAGCTCGCGACACCACGGGCTCTCCCCGTCGCGCGCGGCAACGCTTGCCCTTTGCAAGTCTCGGGGAATGCTTCCGTGCATTAAGGGGATGGCCGCCCAGGCGAAGCATGCATTTCGCATGAATTTTATTGAGAGGGCATTTGTTGATCATTTAAAAATCAATGGCTTGTTCACGGAAATTTGCGGCATGCCCATTGCACTGCACCTTGCACTACAAGATCGAGCGCAAACGCCATGTCGTCCTTTTATACCCTTGCTCCCGGCTTTCCGGGGGTAGTTCCGGTGGGAGCAATTGCCTGCGGGCCCTGGCCCTTCTTGGCATCCGGCGGACTTCCCGCCCACTTCGCTGCCTCCGCTTCTCAGGCCAGCACGGCCCATTCGCGCTCGCGCCCATGAAAATCATCCCCATGTGCTCTTCGGCAATGAAGCTCTTGGCACTGATCGCCTGTCTGGCCATCACCACGGCGTGCTCCGACAAGCTCGTATATGAAGATGTCACTCCGCCGCCCGCACTGCGGCAGACCGTGAGTTACCAGCGCGACATCCAGCCGATCTTCGAAAATAAGTGCATCGCCTGCCACTCCTGCAACGATGCGCCCTGCCAGCTTAAGCTCGAAAGCCCCGCCGGCACGCAACGCGGCGCCTCGAAGCTACGGGTATACGACGGCACCCGCGCAGAAGACCTCGCTCCCACCCGCCTGGGGATCGACGCCCTGTCCACCGCGGAATGGAGAAACAAAGGCTTCTACTCCACGCAGTACGGGCCGGCGGGCAAGGACAGCCTGCGGGAGGCCTCGCTGCTTAGCCGCATGATCGAGCTCGGTCACAAGAACCCTTTCCCACCCAACAGCAAGCTGCCGGACAGCATCGAGCTCGGCACCGAGCGCACGAACGAATGCCCCACGCTGGACGAGTTCGATCGCTACGCCAGGAAGCGCCCGGAGCAGGGCATGCCCCTGGGCGTGGCTGGCCTGACCGGCGCCGAGTACGCCAAGCTGCAGACCTGGGTGGACGAGGGCAGCCGCACCGAGCCCTCCAGCCTGCAGCCCACGGCGGCAGAGGTGAAGGCCATCCAGAAATGGGAGCGCTACCTCAATCGTGACGGCGCCCGCGAAAAGCTGGTGGCGCGCTACCTGTACGAGCACCTCTTCCTCGCGCACGTCCACTTCAACACGGACAAATCCCCGCATTTCTTCGAACTGCTGCGCTCGCGTACGCCGGACGGCCCCATCGTCCCGGTGGCTACCGTCCGCCCCAATGACGATCCCCAGGGGCCGTTCTACTACCGCTTCCGCCTCATCACCGAAACCCTGGTCGAGAAAACCCACATCACCTACGCGCTGACCGACGCGCGCATGCGCCGCTACGACCAGCTCTTCTTCGGCCAGAAGTGGGACGCCGGCCAGGCCCCCGGCTACAGCGACGCGGAGAAGGCAAACGCCTTCCTCACCTTCGCCGCCATCCCGGCCAAGGCGCGCTACCAGTTCATGCTCGACGAAGCCGAGTACTTCGTGCGCACCTTCATCCGCGGCCCGGTCTGCAGCGGCCAGATCGCCACCGATGTGATCCGCGACCACTTCTGGGCCGTATTTGAAGACCCGGATACCGAGCGCTACGTCAACGACGCCGCCTACCGCCAGAAGGCTACCCCGCTGATCGGCGTGCCAGGGCAGGACTCCGATCTCACCGGCATCGCCTCGGAGTGGAAAAAGTACAACGAGCAGCGCAACCAGTACGTACTGCTGCGCCAGGAGGAGCTAGCCCGCACGCAGCCCCAGGGCCCGGACTTCCGGAACATCTGGGATGGCGACGGCTGGAATCGCGTGGCGCTGCTGACCATCTTCCGCCACTTCAACAATGCCGCCGTCCGGCGTGGCCTGACCGGCGACGTGCCCGACACCATCTGGATGATGGACTACCCCCTGCTTGAGCGCAGCTACTACCAGCTCGTCGTCAATTTCAACGTCTACGGCAGCGTGTCCCACCAGCTCAAGACGCGGCTGTACTTCGACCTGATCCGCAACGAGGCCGAGTACAACTTCCTGCGCCTGCTGCCCAGGGAGTCCCGCAACCCGCTGCGCGAGCAGTGGTACGCCGGCGGCGGCAAGGACAAGAAGTGGTTCAGCGAATACGCCCCCGCCGACGATCGCGTCCCCACCCGCATCCGCTACCAGGGCGGAGACGTCAAGCGCCAGTTCGCGGCGCAGCTCTACCAGCGCATGCGCCCGATCATGGGCCCGGCGGACACTCTCAACCGCTGCGCCAGTGGCAGTTGCACCGCGGCGGGCGAGAGCCCTGCCACGCGCAGCGCCAATACCGCCTTGCGTCGCCTGACGGCCAGGACCGCCGCGCAGCTGCCGGTCATCAAGTTGATGCCGGAGCTCAGCTACCTGCGCGTCACCGCCCCGGGCGGAGAGCGCCTGATCTACTCCCTCATCCACAATCGCGCGCACAGCAATGTCGCCTTCCTGTTGGGAGAAGAGGATCGTCGCCTGCCGGAAAAGGACACGCTCACGGTCACGCCCGGCGTCATGGGCAGCTATCCCAACTTCATGTTCGATGTACCCTTGGCGGAAATGGACCGTTTCACCTATTCACTGAGCCAGGTCACCGATGCGCGGCAACTGGAAGCCGTGGTGCAGATCTGGGGCGTGCGCAGGACCCGGCCGGACTTCTGGGAGGTCTTCCATGACCTCACGCGCTACCTGCAGGAGACCGATCCGGTGCAGGCCGCCCTTTTCGACATGAACCGATATGAAAACCTGTAGAGGGCAGGGGGCCAGGCCATGATGATCGTCCTCGCGCTGCTGCTGGCCCTGTGGTTCGCGCACTACCGGCTGCGGGCGGTGAGCCGCCCGCAGGTGGACTTCCACCCCTCCGCCTTCAACCGCGCAGTCCTCGGCCGGCTCGATCAACTGCGCCAGGCGTACCACCCCACGCCCTGGCTGTACAACCATCACCTGCAAGTGATCTGGCTCATGCTGAGCGAGGCCATCACGCCCCGTCTGCGCTACGAGCGGCATGATGTCCTCACCATGCGCGACGGCGGCACCACGGCCCTCGACTGGCTCGGCCTGGATACGGCGCCTGAAACGCCCACCCTGGTGCTGCTACATACCGTGACAGGCGACGCGCAAAGCATGCGCGTGATCGCCAACGACATGAGAAAGGCCACCGGCTGGCGCGTCGTGCTGTGTACGCGCCGCGGCCATGGAGGCCTGCCGCTGACCGCACCCCGGGTCAACACCATGGGCTGCACCGACGATCTGCGCGAGCAACTGCAGCGCATCCGCGATGAATTCCCGGCGTCCCCGCTTTATGCCGTAGGGGCTTCGGCCGGCTCCGGCCTGCTGGTGCGCTATCTGGGCGAGGAAGGCCCCCGCTCGCTGATCCAGGCCGGCGTCGCCTACTGCCCCGGCTACGACATCGGCGTCGCCTGGACGCGCGCAAAGCCGTTCTACAGCCGGGCCATGGCCACGCGGCTCAAGCGGCATTTCCTGGAGCCGCATTCGCAGTCCTTCGCCCACCTGGGTAGCTACAACAGTTGCCTGGCCGCCACGGACCTCAGCGAATTCCATCAGAACCTGTACGAAATGGCAGGCTGCGCCAGCGTCGGCGACTACTTGCAGCGCTCCAATCCCATGGGCGTGTTCAATAGCATTGCCGTCCCCATGATGATCCTGAACGCCGACGACGATCCCGTCTGCGTCGTCGAGAACGTCCTGGACCACCTGGACGCCATCAAGCGCATCCCGGATGCGCTGCTGGTGCGCTCGGCCCGAGGCAGCCACTGCGCCTTCTTCGAGGGCTGGGCGGCGCGCTCCTGGGCAAACCGGCTGATCGCCGGCTACCTGGTCGCCGCGCACGAGCAATTGACGCCATCGGAAGAGGCCGCCAATGCTGGCGCGCAGGCGCTCAATCTGCCGCCCGCCGGCGGCGCCAGCCTGCACAACGGGCCCATGCCAGCGTCCACCGCGCTTGGATGACCAAGAAGCGTTGGTAAAAATCGCTCTCGTCGCCGCGCTTCGGAAGTCTCCGGCCTGATCGCTCTATGCCTTGCGCGGCGCTATTGCAGTAAATCCGGATCATGAGAGCCGCTCGCTGCGGCGGCTTGTGGCTCCGAGCCAGGCAGCCGCTCACAACGCCCCCTTTTTTGAAGGCGCTTTCCTACAGACATCCCCCAATCGAGATACATAGGCTTTCCTGGGGTAAAACCAAAAGGGGAGAATGTCGTGACAACTCGATTCGCAAGCGCCGTACTGATTCTTGTCCTCGCCGCGTCGGCTTCCATGTTCGCACCAGTGGCAGGCGCAGCAACCTGTGCCGACTGGAAGCCGAACCTGGCAAACGAACTGTCCTGCAATCTCAAGCTGATCGGGCCACCCGAGACGCCGGCCGCTTCAGGGATGATCGATGCCGGGGGCTGCGGCGCAACCGTGGTGAAATCCGACGGCACCCCGTGGCAGTGCACATTCTCCGACAACTTCGACGGCACCAGCCTGGATCGTTCGAAGTGGGTCCCGCAGACCAACTTCGTGAACGGCAGCAACACGGTCTACGCCTGCTACATCGACGATCCGGCGGTCATCAGCGTCTCCGGCGGCAATCTCAATCTCTCGGTCAAGGAGATGGCGCAGCCGGTCGCCGGCTGCCCCAGCAACCGCGCCGGCTCGCGCTTCGCCGCAGGCCAGATCTCAACCTACTACCTGTTCTCGCAGAAGTACGGTCGCTTCGAGGCCCGCATGAGGGTGCCTTCCGCAAGCGCGCCGGGCCTGCAGGAGGCCTTCTGGCTGTGGCCAGACGTGCGCTACCACAGCACCGCGCTCTGGCCCCTGTCCGGCGAGATCGACATCGTCGAAACCTACTCGCAGCACCCGAACCTGGCCATCCCGTTCCTGCACTACGCCGCCGACCTGCTGGGTCCGCAGCCGGGCATCAACACCGCCTGGACCTGCCAGGCCAACCGCGGCCAGTGGAATACCTACACCTTGGAGTGGACCTCGAACCGCCTGGAAATCCTGGTCAACGGCCAGTCCTGCCTGGTGAACAACTCCAACGATTCGGCCTTCGACAAGCGCTACATCATCGCGCTCACGCAGGCGCTGGGGACCGGCGCCAACGCCTATGGTGGCGTTGGCATGCTGCCGGCCACCACGGAGATCGACTACGTGCGAGTCTGGAAGTAACAGCACGGTCGCAGTATCACGCCCGCCAGGGAAACCCTGGCGGGCGCTTATTTTTGGCTTGGCGAAGGTTTTGCGTTCCGGTTGTTTCTGGTGTCCACTCGCAGCCCAAAGCGGAATACAGCGGCGGCGATTGCTGACCCCGTAAGCTGACTGTCGAGCCTCGTTCCATAGGCTACGCGCAGCGGCCTGCCATTGCGTTCACTGGATCGCGGTCTATTGCCTTGGTCTACAATCCCGAGGAGGGGGTAGCCATGCGCATCGAATTCGTTGAGATCGCAAACTTTAGAAAACTACTATCGACTCGGGTCGGCTTATCACCCGAAAAGACCGTTTTCGTTGGAGCCAATAACAGCGGAAAGACGTCAGCCATCACGGCGCTGCGCTATTTCCTCGTGGATCGAGAACGATCCAGCTTTCGCTTCAACGACTTTACGCTCTCACATTGGCCGTCTATTAACGCGATGGGCGCCGCCTGGGAAGCGGAGCATGTCGCGAACCAGCCGTTGCCGGAGCCCGAATGGGCCCCATTGTTGCCGTTTCTCGATATCTGGCTTCACGTAGCCGAGGACGAAGTGCACTATGTCCAGAAGATCCTGCCCACCCTCGATTGGGATGGTGGAAGACTAGGCGTGCGCATGCGCCTGGAGCCGAAGGATGCCGCACAACTGCAGCAAGAGTATGTGGCGGCACGGGCGCAGGCGTTGGCGTTGCAGGCGGCCGGTGCTGCCCTAGCCAAAGAGCAAGGCAAGGATGCAGCCGATTTTCAGGTGGCAATCTGGCCGCAAAACCTCGTTGAGTTCCTACAGCGCCGGCTGCCAGCATTCTTTACGGTCAAAGCCTACGTGCTCGATCCGGCCGCTTGCGTCGATCCTGAGCATGGCTTGGCTAGGCCGCAGGCACTCAATGGAAGCGAGCCGATCGACGGCGACCCATTTCGTGGTCTCATTCGGATCGACGAGATTAGCGCCCAGCGTGGCTTCGGCGTAGCAGGCGAGGATAGCGATGATGAGGCCGCTGTCACCGTCAGCGGATCGCGGAAGCTGTCAGTCCAGCTTCGCCAGTACTACAGTCGCCATCTCGACCCCTATGAGACCCCGGATGCGCAAGATCTACTTGCACTCAGGGCGATCGAAGAAGCCCAACAAGCCTTCAACCTACGGCTTAGCGACGGATTCAAAAGCCCGCTCAAGGAGATGCACAAGCTGGGCTATCCGGGTGTCACGGATCCAAAACTGAATATTTCGACACGGCTGCGTCCCGTTGAAGGACTGAACCACGACGCTGCGGTGCAGTTCGTCGTGCCGATCCATGACGGCGAAAGCGCCACGGATCTGTACCTGCCGGAGGACTCCAACGGGCTGGGCTACCAGAATCTCATCTCTATGGTCTTCCGCCTCATGGCCTTCCGCGACAGTTGGATGCGGGTTGGCAAGGCCAAGCATAAGGCTTCCGACGACACGATTATCCCGCCCTTGCACTTGGTGCTGATTGAAGAGCCCGAGGTGCATCTTCATACCCAAGTCCAGCAGGTTTTCATCCGCCAAGCGCACAAGATTCTGCGCAGCCATGGCGACCTCGGCGCGAGTCCAAATTTCGTGACGCAGATGGTGGTCAGCACTCATTCGAGCCACATCGCCCATGAGTGCGAGTTTGACTCCTTACGCTATTTCCGCCGCCTGCCGAGCGGTAAAATGGCGATCCCGACCTCGTGTGTCGTCAATTTGGAGAACGCGTTCGGCACCGATCTGGACACTAAGCGCTTCGTGACCCGCTATCTGCGCGTTACCCATTGCGACCTGTTCTTTGCCGATGCTGCGGTGCTGATCGAGGGGCCGGCAGAGCGCATCCTCGTGCCTAATTTCGTGAACTACCATCCGGAGTTCGAGAAACTCTCGGAGAGCTACATCACCTGGCTTGAAATTGGCGGCAGCCATGCTCACAAGCTACGCAGCCTGATCGAGAAAATCGGGCTCACAACGCTGGTCATTACTGACATTGATTCCTGCAATGCCGCGGGCAACAGTGCGCCGCCAGTGCGAGGCACGGGGTGCACAACTCGCAACGCAACACTGCGGACGTGGTGGCCCGTCATTAACGACCTCGACCCGCTGCTCGATAAGCCCGAGAACGATAAGGTCAAAACCTATTCAGATGAGAATTTCTCAGTGCGTGTTGCCTATCAGTCGCCCATCCAGGTAGCGTTCAAGGGCACTATCGCCGAGGCGCTTTCCTACACTCTGGAAGATGCGATAGTGATGGCAAATCTTGATCTGTTCGAGGCATTGCCGGGGACTGGACTCATTGCCAAGTTTCGTGATGCCGTAACTAATAGTGCCGATCTGAATGCCCTGAGCGGGGCACTCAATATCGCGCTAAAAAGTGGGGGGAAAGCTGAATTCGCGTTGGACCTGCTCGAAATCGAGGACCCGCTTTCGCTGAAGACCCCGGCCTACATCCGCGACGGCTTGCTGTGGTTGGCGACTCAGCTTGAGCATAAGCAGATCGAACTCGGGCTCGTTCAGGTGACAAGCGAGGATGAGAGCGAGACAGCCCCTACTCCGGAAGGAGCCGCAGCGTGAACAACGTTGTCAGAGCGATTTCGAACGTCACGCTCGACGATCATGTGGAAGAAGAGCTGGCTGGGTTTCTGCGTTTGGAGAAGCCCACCAGCTTCTTCCTGTTTGCAGGAGCTGGGTCGGGCAAAACGCGCTCACTGGTGAATGCGCTGAAATATTTGGCGAAAACCTACCGCGACACGCTTCGTCTGCGCGGGCGACAGGTTGCCGTTATCACCTATACCAATGCGGCATGTGATGAGATTAAGCGGCGAACCGAATACGATCCACTGTTCGTGGTGAGCACTATCCACAGCTTCGCGTGGTCGCAAATACAAGGGTTCAATGCGGATATCCGCGTTTGGCTGAAAGACAACCTGCAACGCGAGATCGCAGACATTCAAGCCGAAGAGGAAAAGGGGCGGCCAGGCACCAAGGCATCGGCCGCCCGCCAGGCCCAGATCGAGTCCAAGAAGCACCGATTGGACCGGCTTACAGACATCAAGACGTTCACCTACAACCCCAATGGCGACAATCGGGAGCGCAACGCACTAAACCATAGCGAGGTCATCAGAATATTCTCGGCGTTTCTGTTTGCGAAGCCACTCATGCAGCGCATGTTCGTCGAGAAGTTTCCGTTTCTGCTGATCGATGAAAGCCAGGACACCAGCCGAGTGCTTATTGATGCTTTGTTCGTCGTTCAGAATGCGCATGCCGAACGCTTTTGCCTGGGCTTGATCGGCGACACGATGCAACGCATCTATCCGGACGGAAAAGAGCGGATCGAAAGCTCAATACCGCAGAGTTGGGCAACGCCAGAGAAAAAACTAAACCACCGTTGCCCCCACCGCATTGTGCGGCTCATCAATCAGATTCGTGGCGCCGCCGACAATCACAAGCAGGAGCCGCGCGATGACCGACCGGAAGGCTGGGTGCGGCTCTTTGTATTTCCGGTCGATACACCGGACAAACCTGCTCTGGAGAAGGGGGTCCGAGACTACATGGCAGGGCTGACCAGTGATCAGGGCTGGACTGACGCTGGAGAATGCAAGATTCTGACTTTGGAGCATCACATGGCAGCCCGGCGGATGGGCTTCCTGCAAATGTTCGAGGCGCTAGCTTCTGTCGATGATTATCGGACGAGTTTTCTCGATGGGAGCTTTGCACCCACTCGATTCTTCACACATTACGTACTGCCACTCGTCACCGCCCAGCAGAAGGGTGATAAGTTCGCGGCTACTAAGCTAGTACGGGAAAGCTCACCGCTGCTCAGCAGGGAAAATTTGAAGGGCAACGAGAAGCCGGTATCGCAACTCCGTGCAGCCCAGGCCGCCATCGATGGCCTGATGGCCCTTTGGGCCAATGGCGAACCCACTTGTGCTGAGATTGCCGCGAACATCGCGGAATCCAATCTCTTCGCGATCCCTGACCGTCTCAAAGCAGCCTTAGCTGCCCAGCAGGTCGGGCCGGCGGAGTTGCCTGGCGATGAAGAGGCCGATCCTGTCAGCGATCAGATCGCGGCGCTCATTACGTTCCTCGACTGCACATTCTCAGAAATCGCACCGTATGCCACCTACGTTGCACGTGAGGCTCCATTCGATACCCACCAAGGGGTAAAGGGGTTGGAATTCGAGCGCGTCATGGTTCTCATGGATGATGGGGAAGCCCGAGGCTTCCTGTTCGGTTACGACAAGCTTCTCGGCGCTAAGACGCCCACTGCCGCCGACATCAGGAACGCCCAGGAGGGCAAGGAAACTTCCGTCGATCGCACGCGCCGCTTGTTCTATGTGACCTGCAGTCGCGCTCGATCGAGCCTGGCTCTCGTAGCCTATTCTCCCGATCCCGCTGCAGTTCGTGCACACGTTATCGAGAATGAGTGGTTCGCGGCTGACGAAGTACTATCCGAACTTCCGTAGATCGACAGCTTCCAGTTGTTGGCAAGGTCAACCAGTTGACAGCCAACAGCTTGGGCGCCCGGAAGCCGCCATTCACGGGTGTCTGGAAATGGCACAAAGCGGAAATCGAAGCGGGCAGAGTGCCCTAATGCGCTCCCAGGCCAAGGCTGACCAGGGGCCAAGTGCAGCGAGCGCTCCTCACATCCCGCATTTCCCCTACCATTCCCCCTGATCGCCCGAAGATACCGGGTGGCAACTCTCCGGGGAGCTTCAATTGAAACCGCTATTCAGGACCATGGGCCTTGCCCTGGCCCTCGGCTTGGCCGCCTGCCATGACTCGTCCTCCGTCTCCGGTAGCGAGCAAGCGCCGGTCGAAGCCTATGGCCCGGAAACGACCACCCAGGACGGCTACCTGACCCTCAAGGATGGCACGCGCCTGCGCTATCACTGGGAGCGCGCCGTGGACGCGCCCCCAGGGCCCGTGGTCATGCAGTACGACGGCTACGACGCCGGCACCGGCGGCTACTTCAGCAACATCCCGGGCGTGAAGGCGAAGCTGCTCCTGCGCGGCTACACCGTGCTCGGCGTCTCCGTGCGCGGCACGGGCTGCTCCTCCGGCGGCTTCAGCCTGTTCGATCCGCAATGGGGCATCGACGGCGCCGAGGCCGTCGAGTGGGCGGCGCAGCAGCCCTGGTCCGACGGCAACATTGGCATGATCGGCTACTCCTATCCCGGCATCATGCAGCTGTTCACGGCAGCGCAGCGCCCGCCGCACCTGCGGGCCATCGCGCCCTCCAACGTGATCTTTGATCTCTATCGTGACGTCGGCGCCCCCGGCGGCATCCTGAACTCGGTCTTCTCCGGCCTGTTCACGGTACAGCAGCAGCTGCCCGGGGCAGAGGCCGTGCCGGCCGCCATCCTGCAGGCCGATCTCGAATGCGCCGTGAACTACGCCGCCAACAAGCTCGCCTATGAGTCCTTCGTGGTGCAGGGCATCCTCAGCCCCAAAATCGACGGAGCCTTCGACTGGCACAGCCGCAGCCCCGCGGCCACGGCCGCGCAGATCGACGTGCCGGTGCTGAACATCGTCTACTGGCAGGACGAGCAGACCGGCTCGCGCATCGGAGGCCTGCTGGAGCCGGGTGGCCTGCTCGGCGTGCTGGACCTGCGCAAGACCTGGAGTGTCATGAGCAATGGCAACCATGACCTGACCGAAGACCAGCCGCAGCATTCGGAGATGCTGCTCGAGTTCTACGAGCGCTACCTCCGCGGCAGGGACAACGGCTGGGAGCGCACCCCGCGCATCCAGGTCCTGCACGACCTGCGGGCAGAGGATTATCAGCCGGGTTGGATCACCGCCTACGACCGGCTGCCCTCGCCGCGTCCGGTGGAACTGTTCCTGAGAGAGGCAGAGACGCTCGCCCTGGAGCCGCCCACCGCAGGGCAAGCCGGCAGCCGCTATCTCTACCCGCTGCCTTCGCCGTCCACCAATCCCTTGCCCTGGGCCCTGAGTGCCCTGGACCTGCTGTGGCAGCTCCCCGCGCCCGACTCCGGCCGCGTGGTCTGGACCACGCCCGCGCTGGAGCAGGATGCGCAGTTGCTCGGCTCCGCCAGCGCGGATCTCTGGCTCACTGCCACCGTCCCGGATGTCGATCTCCAGGCCACCCTCACCGAGGTCCGCCCCGACGGCCAGGAGCTCTACGTCGCCCGCGGCTGGCTGCGCGCCTCGGCCCGCGCGCTGGATGAGAGCCGCTCAACCGCCACGCGGCCGTTCCACCACTTCACCTCGGGTAGCGTGCAGACGCTGCAGACCGGCGAGCCGGTGCTGGCACGCCTGGAAATCTTCCCCTTCGCGCACCGCTTCCGTGCCGGCAGCGCGCTGCGCCTGATCGTGGATGCGCCCACGGGCATCACCGGGGATTGGGGCTTCCTGTTCCAGCCGCTGCCGTCGCTGAACACCATCCTGCATGACCCGGAGCATCCGTCGAAGCTCGTGGTTGGCGTGATGGACGACGGCCCCGCCCAGGTACCTGCGGCGTTGGCCTGCAAGGAACTGGCGAACCAGCCCTGCCGCGGCTCCACCGGTACGGTACCGGCTGGCCGCCTCTCGCTATCGGAGTAGGCGGACTACGCCGCGTCCTCGTCCTCCGGCAAAAAGCCGTCGGCCTGCCGGCTCCACAGCCGGTGGTAATGCCCCTGCAGCGCCAGCAGCTGCTCGTGGCTGCCGTCCTCGACGATCCTGCCGCTGTCGAACACCAGGATGCGGTCCAGGTGCGAGACCGTCGACAGGCGGTGCGCGATCACGATCACGGTCTTGCCGTGCATGGCTTTGTCCAGCGCACGCTGGATCGCCTGCTCGGTCACCGAGTCCAGGCTGGAGGTCGCCTCGTCCAGGATCAGGATCGGCGCGTCCTTCAGCAGCACGCGGGCAATGGCGATGCGCTGTCGCTGGCCTCCGGAGAGCTTGATGCCGCGTTCGCCGACCATGGCGGAATAGCCGCCCTCCAGTGCGGTGATGAAGCCATGTGCCTCCGCGCGCCGTGCCGCGTCCTCCACCTCGGCCTGGCTCGCGCCCTTGCGGCCATAGCGGATGTTGTCGGCCACCGTGCGGTGGAACAGCCCCGGGTCCTGGGGGATCAGGCCGATCTGGAGGTGCATCGACTCCAGCGTCACCTCGCGCAGGTCGGTGCCGTCGATCAGGATGCTGCCCTGCTGCGGCTCGAACAGCCGCAGGATCAGGTTGACGAAGGTGGACTTGCCGGAGCCCGAATAACCCACCAGGCCCACCCGCTGCCCCGGCTCGATGCGCAGGTCCAGCCCGCGGAAGATTTCGGCGCCCTGCGGATACCGGAACGACACTCCGCGGAACTCGATCTCGCCACGCTCGATCCTCATCGGCCGCGCGCCGGGTGAATCCACGATCTCGTGCGGCCGGATCAGCGTGCCCACGCCGTTCTCGATGTTGCCCACGTACTCGAAGAAGTCCAGGAACTGCCGGCCCAGGTTGTCGGCCTCCGCGATGATCAGCAGGGCGATGCCCGCACTCATGACGAAGGCCCCGGCGTCGATGGCGCCGCTGCGCCACAGCCACAGCGCGGTAGCCAGCGCGCCCACCTTCAGGGCCAGGGTCGCCGCATGCTGGAACCACTTGATGCGCTCCACGTAGCGCTGCGCGATGCGCGTCTTGCCCAACTCCTCGGACAGCACGCCGTCCAGCCGCTGGCGCTCGTTGCCGGACTGCGCGAACAGGCGGATGTTGGTCATGTTGGTCACCGCGTCGATGATCTGCCCCGTCGTGCCGCTGCGCGCCGCCGAGTGCTCGCGCATGTAGGGCAGGCACTGGCGCGCCAGCACATAGGCCACGCCCACGAAGACCAGGGCCCAGCCGATCACGATCAGCGCCAGCACCGGGTTGGCCATGCCCAGCAGCACGGCCGCCGTCGCCACCTTCACCAGCACCGGCAGGAAGATGAACAGGATCGCGTTGTTCGCCTGCATCACCCCCACCGAGGTTTCGGAAATGCGGTGCGCCAGCGCGCCGGCAAAGCGGTCGGTGAAATAGCGGTGCGAATGGTGCTGGATGTAGCCGAACAGCTCGGCGGTGACCCTCGCGCGCACCAGCGGCGCGATATGCATGTGCGCCGAGCCTGCGCCGCGCGCACAGAGCATCTCCGCCAGGCCCAGGCCGATGAACACCAGCAGCGCATGCAGCACGCCCTGTGTCGCCCCGGACGTGACGGTGCGCAGGATGCTGCCGATGGCCCAGGGCACCGCGATGGCGCTGGCCGAGGCCGCCGCCTGCAGGAAGAGCACCAGGGCATACCAGCCGGCGAACTGGCGCGCGAAGTGCAGCGAGAACCGCAGCGGCTGCGAGGGCAGGGTGGAAGCGGGTGGGGTGGGTGTGGTCATGGAGTCCGGCGGGCAGGCTCGTCCGGTGGATGGCGGCCGGCTCTCCCGGCTTCGTCAGTTTCCCTCAAAAGCTGCAGGCAAGTGTGCTGCGCCTGGGCAAGGAAAGTGCAATTCCTGTGCAAAGGCTCGGAAGCCTGGAGGGCCATGGAGGATTCGTTCCGTTCGTGCTGAGCCTGTCGAAGCACGGCAGTACCGTATCCTCAGTCGGCCACCGACAGAAACCCCGCCATCCGGCTGCGCTCCTCCTCCAGTGCCCGGCGGAAGGCCGCCTCGCGCGGAGCGCGCCCGCTGATGTAGCCACACTCCAGTTGCAGGCGCCCGGCCTGCACCGCGGCATTGGCCCAGCCGATCACCTCGTCACGCCATAGCAGGGGCAGGGCGTAGTGGCCGTAGCGGCGCTTGGGCGCCGGCGTGTAGGCCTCGAAGCGGTAGGCCCAGCCCCAGAACTGCTCGAAGCGGCGGCGATCCCAGGCCACCGGGTCGAACGGTGCCAGCAGGTACACGCGCTCCAGTGGGCCGTGGCGGCTGGATGCCGGGTTCTCGCCGGACGGCCAGTACCAGTCCACGCCACCCACCCGATCCCGGGCCGCTCGCCGCTTCGCCCGCGCCAGCGCCGCCGCGCGTTCACCGCGCCATTGCGGCACTCCGCCCGCCAGCAGGCTGGCGAGCTGTGCCAGGCTGGCCGCCGGCAGCGGCGCGTACTTGGCGATCACCAGGTCCAGCAACTCGTCCATGCGCGCGTGCACATCGGCGTCGTCCGGCGCTTCATGGCCGTGTGCCACCGTGTAGACCCGCACCCCGGCATCGCGGCGGGCCACGCGCAGCAGGCCGCGGTAGTGCATGCCGTCCAGCAACTGGGTGCTGGCATTGGAGGAGCCGCCGAACCAGTTTCGCGTCTTGCCATGCGCGAACTGTGCGTCCACCTCGCGTGGGTGTACCGCGCCGCGCTCCTGCACGAAGGCCAGCACCTCATGCGCCTGCTTCCAGCGTGCCGCATCCCACACGGTGCGCGGCGTGCGCGGGTGCATCAGCGCCAGGTGGCGGCGTGGCAGAAAGCCGTAGTTGACGAAGAAGTCCTCCTCGATCGCCAGCCGCGGGTAGCGTCGCTCCAGCTCCCCGGCGGCATAGCCGCTCACCCGGTGGCGCAAGGTCAGGTCCTGGGCACGGGCCGGCGCGCGCAGCGGGTCGGCCTGCACGAAGCCCAGGCGCTCGATCGCGCGCGGCAGCGTGGTGGGGGCAAACAGGCTGCGCGCGATAGCGTATCGGCGCAGGTCGTCGAGCTGGAGGGCACGTGGCATGGCGCGATGATGCCATCCGGCACGCCCCAGGTGTGGCCCCTGTCCGGCCGCTTGGCGGTCAGTCCGCGGCGGCGCCCAGGCGATACTTCTTGAGCTTGTACCAGATCGACCGCTCGCTGATGCGCAGCAGTTGCGCGGCGCGCGTCTTGTTGCCGCCGGACTGCGTCAGTGCCTCGTTGATGAGGCGTATCTCCAGGTCCTGCACCGCCGCATCCAAGTCGAGGCTTTCCGGCAGGGCTGCGCTGTCGGCAGGGGATGCCAGCGGCTCCGGCGGCGCCTCGTCCAGCGGGAAATGATGCAGGTCGAGGGCACCGCCGCCGCTCAGGATGCTGGCGCGCTCCACCATGTTGCCCAGCTCACGGATGTTGCCGGGCCAGCGGTACTGCCGCAGGTACTCCAGGGCCTGGGTGGTGACGCCGGGGTGTGAGTTCGGTCCCCGATGCAGGGCGCCCAGGAAATGCCGTACCAGTTCGGGCAGGTCTTCCAGCCGGTCCCGCAGCGGCGGCAGCTCGATGTTGAAGACATTGAGCCGGTAGTAGAGGTCCTCGCGCATCAGGCTGTCGCGAACCGCCTGGCGCGGCACGCGGTTGGTCGCCGCGATGACGCGCAGGTCCAGCTCGATCGTGGAGTTGCCCCCCAGCCGCTCGATGACGCCCTCCTGCAGCACGCGCAGCAGCTTGGACTGCAGCGCAATGGGCATCTCGGTGATCTCGTCGAGGAACACGGTGCCGCCCTGGGCCAGCTCGAATTTCCCGACGCGGTCCTTGAGTGCCCCGGTGAAGGCGCCTTTCTCGTGGCCGAACAACTCGCTCTCGAGGATATCCGCGGGGATCGCCGCGCAATTGATCGGGACGAACAGGCTCTCGCAGCGGGGCGAGGCGCGATGGATGGCGCGCGCCACCACTTCCTTGCCGGTGCCCGTCTCGCCAGTCAGCAGTACGCTGGCACGGGTCGGGGCGACCTGGGCGATCTGCTGTCGCACCCGCTGCATCGCCGGGCTGCCGCCGACCAGGCCATCCCAGTTCCTGTCCAGCTCGCCGCGCAGGAACTGGTTCTGCTGCTGCATCTCGTGCGCTGCGAAAACGCGACCGATGGCCAGGTCCAGGGCTTCGTTGTCGAAGGGCCGCAGCAGGTAGTCGCAGGCCCCCAGGCGCATCGCCTCCACGGCGCTTTCGATGGTGCCCTGGGCCGTGATGATGATCAGCGGCAGGTCATTGCCTTGCTTGCGCAGCTCGCGCAGCAGTTCGATGCCGTTCATCCCCGGCATGCGCAGGTCGCTGATCACCAGGTCCACGGGATGTTCCTGGACCATCGCCAGGGCCTGCCTTCCGTCTTCCGCGCTCAGCGTGCGGTAACCGCGGCGGGACAGCATGATCTCCAACACGCGGCGCATGTTGGCTTCGTCGTCCACTACCAGGACGCGGTGCTTGCTCATGGAATACGGGTTCCTTGTAGAGGCAGCCAGAAGCGGAAACAGGCTCCGCCGAGCCGGCTTTCGTCGACGGAGATATCGCCGCCGTGCTGACGCAGGATCTGACGGACCACGGCCAAGCCCAGGCCCAGCCCGCCTTCTCGCTTGAAGACGAACGGCTCGAAGATCCGGCTGCGCTCCGCGGCGGCGACGCCGGGACCGTCGTCGGATATCTCCACGACGAGGCGGCCCGATTCGTTGCGGCTGCGGATCTCGATCCGGCCCTCGGCGGGCAGGATCTGCAGCGCATTCATGGTGAGGTTCAGCAGCACCTGGGTCAGTTGCTCGCCGTCGCCATCCACCATGCTGTTGGCCGCATCCAGCTCCATCGCGAGCTGGATGCGGCGATCGCGCAGTTGCGTATTCAGCAGGCTGGTGGAATGGCGCGCCAGCGCATGCAGGTCGACGGCCGCGAACTGCGGGCTGCGGGTGCGCGCGCTGTCCAGCAGCGAGCTGACCAGGCGATTCAGTCGTCCGGTCTCGCTGTCGATGATCTGCAGCAGCTCCTGTGCCTCCGGGCTCAGGCCATCCTCGTAGCGCAGCGTCTGCGCGGAGCTGCGCAATATGCCGAGCGGCGTCCTGACCTCGTGCGCGAGCAGGGCCGTGACTTCGCCGACCGCCGCCAGCTTTGAAGCCTGCGCCAGCGTCTGCTGGGAATGCGAAAGATCGTCCACCAGCCTTACGAAACTGCGTCCCAGCTCGCCGATCTCCGCCGGGCCACCCTGTGGCAACTGCGGTCGCGCACCCGGTTGCGCGTAGCGCCGGGTGAAGTCGGTCAGCGCCAGCACCGGCCGGGCGATCTGGCCGGCGACCAGCAGCGACACCAGCACCGTGATCAGCGCCGTCACCGCCAGGAGTCCGGCAAAGGCCCAGGCCATCCGCTGCACCGGTGCCAGCACCGCCTGGCGCGACTGCAGCATCAGGTAGGACCATCCCAGCCCGGGGAAGCGTGCCAGCCCAGGCGAGACGGCGTGTCCCACGATCACGGCGCCCTCCATGAACGGCGGGCCCTCGCGGTCGAAGGCATGCACGCCCGGCGGAGGCGGCCACCAGCCCAGGGGTAGCGTCTTGCCCGTCGTTATTCGCGGTAGCAGGCCGGCGGACGCGCCAAGCGCATGGCCCTGGTCGTCCACCAGCAGGATCTGGCGCGAAGCATCGGAGGCGCGATCCATCACCGACTGCAGCGTGGTCCAGTCAAACTCCAGCAGCAGGTCGCCGATGTCTCCTTCTTCGAACAGGGAGGGGATCGACACCCGCAGCAGCAGGACACGGCTGCCAGCGGTTTCGCTGGGCTGCTCCACGCGGACCAGGCCACCGGGCAACGCGGCCTGCGCCCAGGGATGGGGCGTCGGATAGGCCTGGCCGATGCGCGCGGGGTCGCTGCTGGCCACGATGCGGCCGGCGCCGTCCACGGCATGCAGCGCACGGTAGGTTCCGCCGTAGCGCAGCTTCATCTCCGACAGGAAGGACGACAGGCGCTTGTCCACGTCGTCGATGCGCAGGTCCTGCATGACCTCCAGGTGATTCCAGGTGGTCGCATTGAGCAGCCGCTCGTACAGCAGCTTGTCGGCCTCGGCCGACACCGCCGCGGTGCTGCGCATCACGCCCTGTTCGATCTCGCCCAGCATCGCCGCGCGGCTGCGGTCGAAGGCCAGGCGCGTCAGCACCGCCGCCGGCAACAGGCTGACCAGCAAAAAGGCGAGCAACAGGATTCGACGGATCGTCACGGTGCGATAGAGTAAGTCTTTCCCGGGCGCGCGCGGCAGTCCTCGATGCTGAACAGGTTTGATTCTCTTTTGCGTATGGCGGCATGGTCGCTGGTCTTCGCCTGCCCGGCGATCCTGGCGCAGTCTCCCCCGGAGCCTGAGCCGGAGCCGGAGCCGGCGGTGGAGGAGAGCACGCCCATCGCGCCTTACCAGCTCGGCCAGGGGCGAGCCCTGGGAGACAGCGGGGTCACGCTGGGCGGCTACGCCGTGGCGGCCTACGACGGCACCGGGGGCGCGTCGGGAGAGCCTGACTGGAGGGCGGGCCTGGATTCACTGAGCGGGTTCCTCTGGTGGGATGGCGGCGGGCGCTGGCGTTTCTTCACCGAGGTGGAGCTGGAGGACAGCCTGCTCGCCAACTCCGACGAGTTCACCACCGACGAAGCCTACCTGGGCCTGGAGCGTCTCTACTTCGACTACAGCTATAGCGACTCCCTCACGTTCCGCTTCGGCAAGTTCCTGACCCCTATCGGCCACTGGAACCTGATCCACGCGGCGCCACTGGTGTGGACCACCTCGCGGCCATTGGTCACCGAGGCCACCTTCCCGGTCAATGCGACCGGCGCGATGCTGACAGGCGTGCTGCCCTGGCTGCCGCGCGGCCTGGAGTATTCCATCTACGGGTCGCCCGGACAGGAACTGTTTCCCAATCCGGAACTGGACGCCTTCAAGGAGGCCTATGGCCTGCACCTGTCCACCGACCTGTTGCCGCAGCTCAACGTGGGCCTGTCCTTCGTCGATTTCGAACTGGACAGCAGCGTCGGCCAGCGCCGGCGGCTCTACGGCGCGGATTTCCAGTGGAACTGGCGGCGGTTCGAACTCACAGGCGAATTCGCCTACCGCGTCACCAGCCTGACCAATGCCGAACGTGACGAGCAGGGCGGCTACCTGCAGCTGGTGGCCCCGCTGGGCGAGCGCCTGTTCGCGGTGGCCCGCTATGAAACCTTCCGGGACACGGCCGCCACGCGCGACCTCAACGTCTACCTGGGCGGACTGAATTACCGGCCGTATCCCGGGCTGGTATTCAAGGCCGAGTACAGCCGGGCCACCGATAACGACATCGACGCTCGCGACGGGCTGCTCGCATCGTTCGCGGTGATGTTCTGATGCGCCGGACTCTCCTGGCGCTCGCGCTGAGCCTTGCCTCGGCTGCCCAGGCGGTCGAGCCGGTGATCGCCGTGATCGCACCGGTACAGCGCGGGCCGGTGAGCTTCGACGCGGACGATGTCTCCCTGATCTACAAGCGCAAGAAGCTGATGTGGCCGGACGGACGCCGCATCGAGCCGGTGAACCTGCCGGCGGACCATCCGCTGCGCCGCCGCTTCACCGAGTCCCTGCTGCGGCTGACACCCGAAGCCATGGAGAGCTACTGGAACGAGCAGTACTACCATGGCATAAGGCCGCCCCACGTGCTGGCGTCGGAGGCCGCGGTCCTGCGATTCGTCGCGGGCACGCGCAACGCCATCGGCTACCTGCCGTACTGCTCGATGGATGAGCGCGTCCGCGCGGTGCTGCTGGTGGACGCCGAGGGTCGCGTGCTGCCGGCGGACACCCCGGTCGACTGCAGCCGCTGACCCTGCAAGATTTGTCGGACAGGGCTTGCGGGTCTGACAAGTCCTGCTGCCTCCGCAGCGCGGACATTGCTCCGTGGAATTTCATGAAAACCATTTGAATTCATGATGTTGTCTCAATAGCTCGGCTCTGGCACCGGCGTTGCTCCCTTTCTGGCATGGCCCACTCCGGGCCCTGACCAGGAAGCGATTCCCATGTTCTCCCACGCCTCCCCCGAAGGCGAGACCAGCCAGGGTGCAGTCTCCGGCGATCTGCTGCCGGACAGCGGTATCCGCCTGTGCCGAGCCGAACGCGAAGAACGCGTGCGGCTCGAGCGTTTCATCGCCGAGCGCTTTGCCGCAACCTACGGCGCCGAACTCCACCGGTTCATGCCACGCCTGTTCGGCACCTATGACGACGACGGCCAGCTGCATGCCGCCTTCGGCATGCGCTCCGCAGCCGAAGAGCGCTTGTTCCTGGAGTGCTATCTCGACGAGCCGGTGGAGCAGCTCGTCTCCCGGCGGGCCGGCGAGCCCGTCCTGCGCCGGCACATTGCCGAAGTCGGCAACCTGGCCGGTGCCTCGCCGGGCGCACTGCGCGAGCTGATCCCGCTGCTCACGCGCCTGCTGCACCGCCAGTCCTTCCACTGGGTGGTATTCACCGGCGCTGCCCGACTCTGCAATGGCTTCACCCGCCTGGGGCTGCCGCTGAGCGTCATGGCTCCGGCACCGATCGAGCGGCTGCCCGAGACCGAGCGTGGCCACTGGGGAAGCTACTACCGGCACTCGCCGTCGGTCATGCTCGGCGACGTGCGCAACGGCTGGCGCCAGCTGGAGGAGATGGCGTCCTCGCCGCGCTTGCTGGCCGACGCACTCGCGCCGGTGGCCAAGGTGGGTGCGCCGTGAGCCTGGTTCTAGATGCCATTGCCGCCCACGCCCGTCGCCAGCCCGATGCGCTGGCCCTGGATGGGTCCGAAGCGCGCCTGAGCTATGCCGAGCTGGAGCAGGCCATTGAGCGCCTGGCGGCCCAGCTGTCGTCGCGAGGCCTGAAAGTGGTCGGCCTGCTGGCCGACAACGGGCTGGCCTGGGCGCTGGCGGATCTGGCTGCCGTGCGTGCCGGCGTACGCACGGTTCCGCTGCCGCCGTTCTTCTCGCCCCAGCAGATGGCCCATGCCCTGCGCAGCGCCGGCGCCCAGGCCCTGCTCGTTCCGCCCGCCTTCGCCGTGGCGGGCCCCTTCGCCGGCTTGCCGGCAGAGGCTCTGGAGGTGGGGCTGGTGCCCGGCCTGCTGAGCCTGCTGGAGCTGCCACCCCAGGCGCCCGTCCCGGTGCCGGAGGGTACGGCCAAGATCACCTACACCTCCGGCACCACTGGCGAACCCAAGGGCGTCTGCCTGGCGCAGGAGCAGATGGAGCGCGTGGCCCTGGCCCTGGCCGAGGCCAGCGGAGCGGGGCCGGGCGATCGGCACCTGTGCGTGCTGCCGCTGGCAACGCTGCTGGAAAACCTGGGCGGCCTGTACGCGCCGCTGCTGTCGGGAGCCGCCGCCTGCCTCTGGCCGATGTCCGAGGTCGGCCTGCGCGGCGCCTCTGGCTTTGACCCGCGCCTGCTGATCGAGGCGCTGGAAGTGGCGCGCGCCAGCACCGCGATCCTGGTTCCGCAGATCCTGCAGGGGCTGGTCGAGGCCATCGAGGCCGGTCTGCGGCGTCCGTCGCAGCTGAGGTTCATCGCCGTAGGCGGTGCACCGGTAGCCCCGCGCCTGCTGCAGCGCGCCCATGCGGTCGGCCTGCCGGTCCACGAGGGCTACGGCTTGTCGGAGTGCTCATCGGTGGTGGCGCTGAATACCGCCGCGGCGAACCGGCCTGGCAGCGCCGGGCGGCCCTTGCCGCACGTGGAGGTGTCGTTCGCCGACGATGGCGAGATCCTCGTGTCGGGCAACGCCTTCCTGGGTTACGTCGGGGAGCTGCCGCGTGCTGCAGACCAGCCGGTGGCCACTGGAGATATCGGACATCTGGACTCGGACGGTTACCTCTGGCTGACCGGGCGCAAGAAGAACATGTTCATCACCGCCTTCGGGCGCAACGTGGCGCCGGAGTGGGTGGAGCGCGAACTCTGCCTGCAGCCGGCCATCGCCCAGGCGGCCGTATTCGGCGAGGCGCGCCCCTGGAATGCCGCCGTGATCGTGCCGCGGCCAGGCGTGAGCCAGCAAGCCGTGGACCTGGCGATCGCCGAGGTCAACTCGATGCTGCCCGACTACGCCCGCGTGCGCCGCTGGCTGCCGGCGCAACAGGCTTTCACGCCGCAGAACGGACAACTCACCGCCAATGGGCGCCTGCGTCGCGCCAGCCTGTGGGCGCAGTACGGCGCCTCCCTCGATTCCCTCTACCAGGAAACCCCAGCATGAGCTTCTATGACACCCTGCAGGACGCCACTGCGGCCGACCGCGCCGAACTGCTCGGCTTGCCCCTGTTCGCCGATGCACTGGCCGGGCGCGTCACCCGTCCTCTCTATATCGCCTTCCTTACCCAGGCCTACCACCACGTCAAGCACACCGTGCCGCTGATGATGGCTTGCGGCGGACGGCTGACCGACGACTACGAATGGCTGCGTGGAAAGATCGTGCACTACGTGGAGGAGGAATACGGCCACCACGAATGGGTGCTGAACGACATCCGCGCCGCCGGCGGAGATCCGGAGCGGGTGCGCTACGGCCGCCCTGCGGTGGCCACCGAGCTGATGGTGTCCTACGCCTATGACACCGTGATGCGTGGCAACCCCGTGGGCTTCTTCGGCATGGTGCATGTGCTCGAGGGCACCAGCACGGCGCTGGCCACGCAGGCCTCGCAGAAGATCGCCCAGGCCGTGCAGCTTCCCAAGTCCGCCTTCAGCTACCTCGCCAGCCATGGCGCCCTGGACGTGGATCACGTGGACTTCTTCCGCGAGCTCGTCGACCGCCTCACGGATCCGAGAGACCAGGATGCCGTGATCCACGCCTCGCGCATGTTCTACCGCCTCTACGGCGACATCTTCCGTCACCTTCACCAGGAGCATTCCTCATGCAACTCCAAGACCGCTGCATCCTTCTGACCGGTGCCACCGGCGGCATCGGCCGTGCCGCGGCACTGCAACTGGCGGCACGCGGAGCCAGGCTTTGGCTCAGTGGCCGGCGCGAGGCCGAGCTGCAGGAACTGGCCGCCCAGATCCGCCGTGAGGGAGGCCGAGCCGAGGTGCTGGTCGCCGACCTGACCGAGCGTGGTGCGGCACGCGACCTGATCGCGCGCCTGCGCAGCCTCGAGCCACGGCTGGATATCGTCATCAACTGCGCCGGTGCCATGCATTTCGGCTACTTCGAGTCGACGCCGCCGGAAGCCATCGAGCAGCTGTGGCGCACCAATGTCCTGGCTCCCATGCAACTGGTGCAGGCGGCGCTGCCGGTGCTGCGCCAGGGCGGCGGCCTGGTCGTCAACGTCGGCTCCATCTTCGGGTCCATCGCCTTCCCCTGCTTTGCCACCTATTCCAGCACCAAGTTCGCGCTGCGCGGCTTCTCCGAGGGCCTGCGGCGGGAACTCTCGGGCAGCGGGGTCGACGTCCTTTACTTTGCGCCGCGCTACACGCGTACCGCACTCAACAGCGGTGCCGTCAGCGAGATGGCCAGTGCGCTGGCGATGAACCAGGACGAGCCCGATGCCGTTGCCGCGGCCCTGGTTGAGGCGATCGAACGCAATCGCAAGGAGCGCTACCTGGGCTGGCCCGAGAAGCTGTTCGTCCGCATCAATGCCTGGTTCCCGCGGCTGGTCGACGCTGCCCTGCGCAAGCAGGGCCAGCAGATGAGGCCCTACGCGCTGCGCCAGCTCCCCTGAGAATCCTTACCGTCATCTGGAGATGAACATCATGATCCGCAATCTGTCCTACGGCCTGCTGCTCGGCTGCCTGGCGCTGGCTTTCTCGGCTCGCGCCGAAACCGTGGAGGAGGGCCTGGCGGCCTTGCAGCACGGCTGGGCCGAGGCTTTCTACACCACGCCCGCCGCCGACAAGGAAAAGCAGTTCGAGAAACTGGCCGGCCGGGCGGCCCAATTCACCGCCGCCAATCCCGGCCGGGCCGAACCGCTGGTCTGGCAGGCCATCATCCTCAGCAGCTACGCCAAGTTCGAGGGCGGGCTGGGAGCACTCTCCAAGATCAAGACCGCCCGGGAGCTGCTGCTGCAGGCGGAGAAGATCCAGCCGACCGCCCTGGATGGCTCGATCTACACCTCGCTGGGCAGCCTCTACGCCAAGGCGCCGGGCTGGCCGATCGCCTACGGCGACAAGAAGAAGGCAGCGGAGTACCTGCAGCGCGCCTTGCAGATCAATCCCAGCGGCATCGATCCGAACTACTTCTATGGCGAACTGCTGCTGGATCAGGGCAAGCGTGCCGAGGGAGAAAAGTATCTGCGCAAGGCCCTCGCTGCGGCACCGCGTGCCGGTCGTGCGGATGCCGATGCGGGTCGCCGTGCCGAGATCACCGCCCTGCTGGGCGAATAAGTCGATCCCGCGGAGGAGGACTCTTGGGCCTGGTTGCTCCGCCGCAAGGCGCGGGCAGCCAGGCCTGCGGTTCTCACCGAGACCTCGCCGCCATTAGCGGCACGCGCTGAATTGCCCGGAACGAGGGCCGGGCCTGTCGGTATTGTCCGGGTGTCAGTCTGGTGGCGCGGCGGAGGGCGTGGCAGAAGTTGGACGAGGACGAGAACCCCGGCGTGGAGGCGATGCCCGCCATGCTCTCGGATGCGATAACCACACCGTTCGCACTGAGCCTGCCGAAGGGTGAGCCGGGGCTGTCGTGGAGTGCCTTGAATGGCACTCCAGGCCGGCGAACGCCCGGCCATGGATGGCTCGGCAGGGGCTCGATTCGGAAGTGCAGCCTCGCCGAGGACGGCGGTTCCGCAGCAACAAATACGGAACTCCGTTAGGGATTCCCAACCCCAGCGGTCAAAATATCCCCATGAGCCCAGGTGCACCTCGGGCTACAGGCGCAGGGCTCCGCGCCGACACAGACCATCCGGCAGACAACCGAGTAGGGCTCTGCCCCTGCATCCGCGAAAGGGTCCTGGGATGGGCTGTCTCCTTAACAAGTTGGCATTGCTGTCCGCCGGGCCCGCCAGGGCCCGGCGCGACAGTTCCATTCCAGGTTGACAGGGCTTCGCCCATGCCCTGTAATTATCAAGATATGAAACACAGTGTTTCATGAATTCTGGGCGTGGCGCTGGGGTGCCACGCCGCCAATCAAGGGGGAGGGGAGGCTCGTTTCCAGCCGCCGCCCCTGCAGGGATGTCATGACCGTTCAAGCCGTCTTCACCGGGGGCCGCCGCCCCCTGCTCGCTTTGCTGGCCGTATGCGGCCCCCTCCTGCTGTCCGCCTGCGGCGGCAAGACCGAGGAGCCCGCGGCCCCGCAGCCGGTCCTGACGGTCGAGGTGATCTCGCCGCAGCGCGAGACCTGGCCCGACGCCCTGGTCGCCAGCGGCGAGGTCACCGCCTGGCAGGAGGCCGTGATCGGAGCCGAAGTGGCCGGCGTGCGTCTCGACGAGGTGCTGGTCAACGTCGGCGACAGCGTCCGCAAGGGCCAGTTGCTGGCCCGCTTCAGCGAGGACAGCCTGCGCGCCGACCTGGCGCGTGCCGATGCGATGGTCGCCGAGGCCTCCGCCAATCTCGAAAAGGCCAAGGCCGACGCCGTGCGCGCCGACCGGCTCGAATCCCTGGACGCCATGGCCAAGCAGACCGGCCAGATGTACCGCACCCAGGCCCGGGTCGCCGAGGCCCAGTTGGCCTCGGCCCAGGCCCAGCATCACGCCCAGGCGCTGAAACTGCGCTACGCCCGCGTGGTTGCGCCGGACGACGGCGTGATCTCGGGCCGTGCCGCCACCGTTGGCGCCGTCAGCATGATGGGCACCGAGCTGTTCCGCATGGTGCGCCGCAACCGCCTGGAATGGCGTGCGGAGGTCACCGCCAACGCCATGCAGCGTCTGCAGCCCGGAGCCGTCGCCACGCTCACCGCCCTCGACGGCAGCACCGTGAAGGGTGAGTTGCGGCAGCTCGCGCCGACGGTCGATTCCGGTACGCGCAATGGCCTGGCCTATGTCGACCTGCCCGCCGGCAGCGGCCTGTCCGCCGGCATGTACCTCACCGGCCGTTTCGCCCTGCTGCCCCGCGAGGCCCAGACCGTACCGGAAGCGGCGATCGTGCAGCGCGACGGCAACCAGTACCTGATGCAGGTCGATGGCGAGAGCCGCGTGCACCTGATCAAGGTCCGTACCGGCCGGCGCCAGGGTGAATCCATCGAGCTGCTGGGCAATATCGATCCCGCCGCCCGCTACGTGAAGTCCGGCGGCGCCTTCCTGTCCGAAGGCGTGCTGGTGCAGGTGGTGGCCGCCGGGCCCAAGCCATGAACTTCTCGTCCTGGGCGATCAACAAGCCCACGCCGTCGATCCTGCTGTTCATCATGCTGACGGTCGCGGGCCTGGTCGCCTTTCGCGGCCTGGGCATCCAGTACCTGCCGGACATGGCCTTCCCGTCGGTGACGGTGCAGGCCGCCATGCCGGGCGCCTCGCCGGTCCAGCTCGAGGCCGAGGTGGCGCGCCCCATCGAGGACTCCATCTCCAGCATCGGCGCCGTGCGCCATGTCACCACCACCATCAACGATGGCATGGTGCTGCTGATGGTGGAGTTCGCCTACGAGAAGAACCTCACCGAAGCGGTGACCGACGTGCGCGATGCCATCACGCGCATCCGCACCAAGCTGCCGCAGGAGATGCAGGAGCCGGTGGTGGCGCGCGTCGATGTCGCCGGCATGCCGCTGCTGACCTACGCCGTCATCGCGCCGACGATGGACGAGACCGACCTGTCCTGGTTCATCGACGATGTCGTGGCCAAGACCCTGCTGCGCGTGCGCGGCGTGGCGCAGGTCAACCGCAAGGGTGGCGTCACGCGCGAGGTGCAGGTGGAGCTGGATCCGGTGCGCCTGCAGTCCCTGGGCGTCACTGCCGGCGAGATCAGCGCGCAGTTGCGCAGCATGCAGCAGGAAGCCCCGGGCGGCCGCGGCAGCCTTGGCGGGCTGGAGCAGACGGTACGCGCGCTCGGCACCGTGAGCAGTGCCGAGGAACTGGCTGACCTGTCGCTGCCGCTGTCCGATGGCCGGCGCCTGCGCCTGGCCGATATCGCGCGGGTCAGCGACACCATCGCCGAGCGCAGCCAGATCGCCCTGCTGGACGGCAAGCGCGTCATCAGCTTCGAGGTCATGCGCGCCCAGGGCATGGACGAGGTGACCGCCGCCCGCGGCGCCCGCGCCGCGGTGGAGAAGCTGCTGCAGTCGCATCCGGCGGTGCAGATGGTGGAGGTCTCCAACTCGGTCGACTTCACCGAACAGGAATACGGCCACGCCATGGGCGCCCTGATCGAGGGCACCATCCTCGCCGTGCTGGTGGTCTGGCTGTTCCTGCGCGACTGGCGCGCCACCTTCGTCTCCGCCGTGGCCCTGCCGCTGTCGATCATTCCCACCTTCCTGGCGCTGCAGTGGTTCGGGTTCACGCTGAACGTGCTGTCGCTGCTGGCGCTGACGCTGGTGATCGGCGTCCTGGTCGACGACGCCATCGTCGAGGTCGAGAACATCATGCGCCACCTGCAGATGGGCAAGCCGCCCAAGCAGGCCGCGATGGAAGCCGCCGACGAGATCGGCCTGGCCGTGATCGCCACCACACTGACCCTGGTCGCCGTATTCCTGCCCACCGCCTTCGTCCCCGGGCTGACCGGCGACCTGTTCCGCCAGTTCGGCTGGACCGCGGCCGCGGCGGTGCTGTTCTCGCTGCTGGTGGCGCGCCTGCTGACGCCGATGATGTCAGCCTACATGCTGCGGCCGGCGGCGCACGAGTGGACCGACGGCCCGCTGATGAAGCGCTACCTGGTCACCGTGCGCTGGTGCCTGGAGCACCCCTGGGCCACGGTGCTGGCGGCAGGTGCCTTCTTCCTGATGTCCATCGTCCTGATCAGCCAGTTGCCCACCGCCTTCATCGCCGGCCAGGACGAGAGCACCGAGTTCGTGATCCTGGAAGGGCCGCCCGGCAGCTCGCTGGAGCAGACCACGGCATTGGCGGAGCGCGCGCGCAGCCTGCTGGCCGAAGTGCCCGAGATCAGCTCGGTGCTGACCGTGGTCGGCGGTGGCGTGAAGACCGGCGCCATGCGCGCCGACATGGCGGCCGCCGAGGTGCGCACCGCCCAGCTCACCCTGCGCCTGCTCAACATCGCCCAGACCGGCCGCAAGCTGCCCGAGGTCCGTGCCGACATCAACCGGCGCCTCGCCTCGCTGCCCGGTGCCCGCACCAGCCTTGGCCGCGGCACGCCGGGCGAGAAGATGACGATGATGCTCACCGGCGATGACCCGGCGGCCACTCTGAAGGCGGCCCGCACGCTGGAGAGCGAGCTGCGCAGCCTGCCCGGCATCGGCGCCGTGACCTCTACCGCCAGCCTGCTGCGGCCCGAGATCGTGATCCGCCCGGACTTCGCGCGGGCCGCGGAGATGGGCATCACCTCCGCCGCCATCGCCCAGGCCGTGCGCGTCGCCACCAGCGGTGACTATGACTTCAACCTGCCGCGCCTGAACCTGCCGGGCCGCCAGGTCTACGTGCGCGTGGCGCTGGACCCGGAGTCGCGTCGCGATCCGGACCTGGTGGCCCAGCTGCGCGTGCGCGGCCATAGCGGTGCCGCGGTACCTCTGGGCAATATCGCCGACATCAGCGTCACCGGCGGCCCCGCGCAGATCGACCGCTACGACCGCCAGCGCGTCGTGCAACTGGCAGTAGATCTCAACGGCCAGCCGGTGGGCGACGTGCTCAAGCGCGCCAAGAACCTGCCCACGCTCAAGCAACTGCCGGCGGGCGTGGAGCTGGTGCTGTCGGGCGACATCGAATACATGTCCGAGATGTTCGGCGGCTTCGCGCTGGCGATGCTCGCCGGCATCTTCTGCGTGTACGCCGTCATGGTCCTGCTGTTCCACGACTTCGGCCAGCCGCTGACGGTGCTGGCGGCACTGCCGCTGGCCTCCACCGGCGCGCTGGGCCTGATGTGGTTCTTCGGCTACGACCTGTCGATGTCCTCGCTGATCGGCCTGCTGATGCTGGTCGGCATCGTCACCAAGAACTCCATCCTGCTGGTGGATTACGCCATCATGGCGCGCCGCGACCTGGGCATGGGCCGCATCGATGCGCTGGTCGACGCCTGCCACAAGCGCGCTCGCCCCATCGTCATGACCACCGTGGCCATGACCGCCGGCATGATCCCCATCGCGGTGGACCTCGGCGGCGGCAGTAGCTTCCGCCAGCCGATGGCGGTAGTGGTCATCGGCGGCCTGATCACCTCCACGGTGCTGAGCCTGCTCGTGGTGCCGGTGGTGTTCGAGATCATCGACGAGATCAAGCTGCGTCTGATCCCGAGCCGCCGCAAGAACGCCACGACAGAGGTCTAGGGCGAACCGTCATGCCGGTTTTTTGCCGGCATGGCGGGGGCTGAACTCAATTCTTCAGAAGTCTCGGCGCGCCTGTCCCCATGTACCGCGCCAGGTTCAGGTGCAGGTTCGTGATCGCCCGTTCCCGGTAGCGGTTGGGCTTGGTCCCGCGGAAGGCCAGCGACTTCATGCCCTGCTGAACCGCCGCCGCCATGCGCGACCGCTGGCTGGGCGACGAGCTGCAGCCGCCTTCACCGGCGCTGGGCCGCATTGACCGGCCGCCGTACCACGCCGTGCCGGTGTAGCCAGGCGACGTGGGGACCTACGGCGGTGTCGTGACCGACGAACACGCGCGGGTACTGCGCGAAGATGGCAGCGTGATCCCGGGCCTGTATGCCAACGGCGTTTCCACGGCCTCGGTGATGGGCCGCTTCTACCCGGGGGCGGGCGGCAGCGTGGGCCCGTCCTTCGTCTGGGGCCATGTCGCGGCGCGGCATGCGGCCGAGCAGGCGATCTCCGGAAACTGAAGAGCGGAGCGCTTGTCGGAGCCAGGGGCGATATCCTTGCCCTCCCTGCAGGAGCGAACGAGTGAAGATCCGGAACTGGGTGGGTGCGGCAATCCTGATGGCGGCGGGCCTGGCCTCGGCGCAGGAGCCGGCGCCGCAGCCGCTGCCCCCGCCGCCGGTCGCCGTGGCCGGCTGGACTATTTCCTTCTCGTGGTCGCCGGAGTTCTGCAAGCGCAACCTGGGCATCAAGGAACTGCAGTGCCTGCAGGAGCACTATTTCGTGCTGTCCGGCCTGGCGCCGGGCTTTGCGGGCGAGGGCCCGGCCTGCGACCGCGAATCACTGCCGCGCGAGCTGTTCCCGCGGGCGCTGGACGTGGTGCATAACGAGGCCCGGCTGAAGAAGATCTGGCGGCAGGAGGGCGGCTGCAGCGGCCTGCCGGCGGGGGAGTATGTCCTGCAACTGGAGCGGGCGGGGCGCCGCATCTCGGTGCCCGACCGCTTCCGCAGCACGCCGCGCGAGGGCCTGCAGCTCTCGCATTCCGAGTTCAAGGACGCTTTCCTGCGGGATAACCCGGGCCTGCTGGCCGATGCCATCACGCTGCGGTGCCGCGGTGCCTGGCTGGAGAGCGTGAGCTTCTGCGTGGATGCCGCCTTCGGCTTCCAGGACTGCCCGACGGCCCTGTCGGAGGGCTGTGCCGAGCCCCTGCGCCTTCGGGCGATCCGTCCTGCCCTGCGTTCCGACCGGGGGGAATAGGCCGTCCGGCTGAACGGGAGCGTTTAGATTTTTTTGTTGCATTGCTAAGAATTAGTCAATTGTTGCAACGCAGCATCCGGTCTATCTTGGTGCACCCCTGAATCAAAGTGGTGCAGCAAATGTTCGGAACAATCGTGGCAGTAAGCGTGGTCCTGATCCTCCTGGTGATGGTCGCCCTGGAGTTCGTCGACACCAGCTTCGACGAGCGCCGCCTGGCCTCCGGCCCGGTCCGCAAGGTCGCCAAGACCGTGCACCAGATTGTGGCATCGAAGCCGGCCTACCAGGCCGAGCCGCTGCCGCTGAAGAAGGCCGCCTGAACAGCGCCTGGCAGTAGCGGGTGGGAGCCTCAGGCTTCCCGCTCCAGCAAGGTTTTGGGCCCGAGGGCCGCGATTTTCGCGGCCCTTTTGCTTTTTGGGGAGCGGGCGCGCTGCGGCGAGGGGGGAGGTCCGCTTTGCGTAGATTCCCCTCACATAAAACCTCGTTGTTCATTATTAATCCGCAGGCCCGCCCGGGCGGCATCACAACATTGGCAACGGGGCGCACTACGACAACCGTTATGCCTTCAGCCGGGACTTCCGCTCGCGCTTCGCCAGCTTCGGAGGCCATACCGCGAGACCGGGTGCGGCGGCGAGCAAGTCCTTGCTGGATGAGCTAAAGGAGCGGCTGGAGGCGGCGAGGGCGGGAGTCTGAGGTTTCCGATCCGAAGGCCCACGCCCAGGCGCTGACGCGGTGCTCGGGCTCCCCCGATGCGATCAGGGGAGCTCGCTTTGCTGCTGGAGGGAAGCCTGGAATCCGCTTCTGCGAAGCTCGTCCAGGATGACCCGGCCGTGCGCCTCGTCCTGCACTTCGACCAGCAGCTTGAGACGTGCGCTCTTGGCATGCATGCGGGTCGCCAGGCGTTCGTGGTCGACCTGGATGATGTTGCCGTTGTGGAGCCCGATGCAGTCGGCGATCCGCCCCAGCGAGCCGGGACGGTCTTCGATGTCGATGGCCAGTGAGATCAGCCGGGATTCGCTCACCAGGTTGCGCATGAGCACCGAGGCGAGCAGGCGGGGGTCAATGTTGCCGCCGCTGACGACCAGGCCGACCTGGCGGCCCTGGTAGCGCTCGGGGTTGGCCAGCAGCGCGGCGAGGCCGGCGGCGCCGGCCCCCTCGGCCACGACCTTCTCGATGGTGGCCAGCAGGGCGATGGCGCGCTCGATGTGGTGCTCCTCCACCAGCACGACCTCATCTGCCAGCTCCACGATCACCGGCAGGGTGAGGCGACCCACCTGGCTGACCGCGATGCCTTCCGCCAGGGTCTGCCCGCCGCGGACGGCGCCAGGCCCGCCCGGCAGTGCGGCACCTACGCCGGCATAGACGCTGGACTGCACGCCGATGAGCCGGATGTCCGGACGCAGGCCGCGGGCGGCGATGGCCGCGCCGGCCATGAGGCCGCCGCCGCCGATGGGCAGGACCAGCGTGTCGAGTCCAGGCACTTCGGCCAGCATCTCCAGAGCGACGGTGCCCTGGCCTGCGATGACGGCGGGATCGTCGTAGGGATGGACCAGGGTCATGCCGCGCCGCCGGATGAATTCCTCCTGCAGGTGGTCCCAGGCCTCGGCAAGGGTTTCGCCGTGCAGGACGACTTCGCCGCCGAGCGCCCGCGTATTGCTCACCTTGGTGAAGGGGGTGTTGCGGGGCATGACGATGGTGCTGGGGATGCCCAGCCGCGTCGCATGGTGGGCGACGCCCTGCGCGTGGTTGCCGGCGGACATGGCGGCGACGCCGGCATGACGTTCTGCCGGGCTCAAGTGGCTGAGCTTGTTGAGCGCGCCGCGCTCCTTGAAGGACGAGGTGAACTGGAAGTTCTCGAACTTCAGCCAGACCTCGGCCCCGGTGATCTGCGACAGCACCCGGGAGTGGCGGCAGGGTGTCTCGACGATCTGCCCCTTGAGACGGGCGGCGGCTTGCTGGATCGCCGCCAAGCCCGGGGCGGATGTCACGCCGCGGTCTCCGGGAAGACCTGGTCCAGGTGCCACTCCAGGGTCGGCAGCGGCAGCGCGCCGCAGCCCAGCACGGCGCTGTGGAAGTCACGGAAGCTGAAACGCTCGCCGAGGCGGTCCTGCAGCTTGCGGCGCATGCGCAGGATTTCCTCGTCGCCGAGCTTGTAGGCCAGGGACTGCGCCGGGATGCCGCAGGAGTAGCGCAGCGTGTCGGAGTCGATTTCACCTTCGGCGCAGAGGGTGTGCTCGCGCATGTACTGCCTGGCCTGATCCCAGCTCCAGCCCAGTGTGTTCATGCCGGTGTCCACCACCAGCCGGCAGGTGAGGAAGGCATCCTGCGACAGGCGGCCATAACGGTCGTAGGGATCGTCATACAGGCCCATCTCGCCGGCCAGCATCGCCGCATATTCCGCCCAACCCTCGTTGAAGGCATTGATCACGCAGGTGCGACGGAAGTCGGAGAGATCCGGGTTGCTCATCTGCAAGGTCAGATGCAGATGGTGACCCGGTACGAGCTCATGGAAGGTGAGTGCCGCCGCGGCGATCACCGCCTGGCTGTCGAGCTTGGACCCGTTGTAGTAATACAGGCCCCGCTTTTCGTTGCCGACCGGCCGGGAGTAGTACCCCCAGGTCATGCCCGACTCGAGCGCCTCGGGCAGGCGCTCCAGGTCATAGTCCCACGGCGAGCGCTGGGCGAAGAACTCCTCGAAGCGCTGCTCGACGCGATCCTTGTGCCGCCGCATCTTCCGGCCGATATCTTCGGCGGACGCCGCCACCGCACCGGGCTGCCGGCGCAGGTGAAGCGCGAATTCGGCCTCGGTCCCCGCGAACCCCAGTTTCTGGCGAACCTCGGCCATTTCGGCCTGGATGCGCGCCATGCGCGCATGTCCCGCAGCGTGCACCTGTTCGGGGCTGAGGCTCATCGTCGTGTGCATCCGCACCAGGTCGGCATAGACCTCGCGGCCACCCGGGAGCTTGTCCATGCCGACGCCTTCGGGCGCCAGCGATTCGTACGTCTCGTCGAGCTGTTCGATCAGGGCGTCGAAGGCCGGCAGCACGGATTGCTCCAGACGACGCTGGATTTCCGTGGCGATCGCCCCGGCGCCGGACAGGGCCGCCAGCCGCTCTCCTTGGACCGGATAGCTCGCGGCCGCGGCGGCGCGCAGGCCGGCCAGCAGCCGGCGGGAACCCGGCAACTGCAGCTTGTGGATGCGGATGCCACGCTCGGCCTGGCCCGCCGTGCGCGCATGGATCTGCCGCAGCAGTTGCGTGACCTCCGCCAGCAGGACCAGATAACGGTCGCCATCGCTGTCGCGCTGGAACACGAACTCGCCCAGGGCCTTCCTGATCTCGTTGAAGAGGAAGCCGCCGGTGTAGGGGGTCTGCACGAACGGCCCGTAGAAGGTGTTCTCCATCACGTCGACCGCCAGCCAGTAGCGGTCCGCATCCTTGCTCCAGGCCTGCGCGAAGAAACGCGTCAGCCTGGCCGTCAGCACGAATTCGTGCGGTAGCTGGCCCTCGTCGACCCCTTCCAGAATCTGCAGGATCTCCCGGCCCTTCGCCGCACGCCGTCCTGCGCCGTCCTCGCTGATGTCCGGCAGGCTGCCCTCGATGGGCTTGCCCTGCGCGACTCTCCAGAAGATGCAGTTGGAGATGACGGAATTGGCCAGCTCCGAAGCCTTGTTGACGGCCAGCAGGGAGCGCTCCTGTGAACTGGGTTGGTACAGCGGCATGTGAGTCTCCTGCGATTGTGCGGGCAGATCAGGCTTCGAAGTAACGCGAGAGGGTGTCGAACATCCGGCGCCTGGCGTCCGGGTGGGAGAACGCCAGGTGCCCGTACGAGAAGTGATGGAATCGCGCATCCGGGTTCTGGTCTGCGAGTACCAGCGCGAAAGGCCCCTGGGCGTCATGCACGCCGCAGTAGAAGTCCAGGGGCACGGGGATCGAATAGAAGTCGAAACCCCAATCGGCGCAGGCCCACTTCAGCTCGGCCGACAGAGCCTTCTTGCCGGAAGACGCCAGCATCACCCGCCATTGCAAGGCACCAACGTCTGACTCGATCCCGGGAGGCGGGCCTACCAGGTGCATCCGATTGAAGCGGCCGGCGTCACGGCTGGCCTGGGAGCTCAGCCTGTGATTCCGGGCCACGGCTTTGCGGGCCAGCGGTGATAGTGCCCAGGGGATGTACTTCATCGCGCGATAACCCCAGCCTGCAGCGCAGGGCGATACGCTCCGGGCCACGGGGTCGAACCAGGGGACGGTCGGGTTGATCGGCACGGCACCGACCACCCGGTCCGCCAGGGTGGCGGCTACCGCCAGGGTCACCATGCCGCCGTTGGATTCGCCGAGGCAGGCGAATCTTACGATTCCCAGGTGGTCGAGCAGCTCGCGCAGGTCATGGGAGTAGTCCGCGACAGAGCGGCCCGGGCACAGGCTGGTGTCGCCAGCGCCGGGACGGTTCGTCGCGATCAGCCGGATGTTCCGCTGCACCGCCTCGCGGTGGAAGAGGCCCGCTTCCAGGCTGAAGCTGCCGCCGCCGTGAAAGTACAGGACGGGCCTGCCATCCGGCACGCCGAATTCCTGCCAGCTCAGCGTCCTGCCGTCCGCCAGGGTCATGGACTGGCAGGGAGGGTCGATCAGCGGAATGTCGTTCATCGGGGTGCGCTGCGTAGGTTCCTGTATCGGTTCATGCCGGATCAGAACGAGCCTGGCCTGGGCACGCACTGGAAGGGCTTGGAGTCGGGCACGGGAGCGCGCATCAGGTGCTCCACGTAGTAGTCCCAGGTGCGGGCGGCGGTGTAGGGGTTGAGGTACTGGCTGGCGGTGCCATGCGTCTTGTTGGGAAGGATCAGCGCGTCATAAGGCTTGTTGGCCTGGATCAGCGCATCGATCAGCCGATAGGCCTGTGAGGGAGGAACGTTCTCGTCGGCGTCGCCCCAGACGATCAGGATCTTGCCGTTCATTCCCGCGGCCATCCCGGTGATGTCGATCGGCGCCCAGGAGAGGGGCTTCTCGGAAGGGCTGCCACGATGATTGCTGCCATCGGCGTAAATCGGCATGCCGATGGAGGACTCGAAGCCGGAATACAGGGCGCCATAGTCGTAGACGCCTGCGCCCGTGATGCAGACGCGGTAGAAGTCGCTCCGTGTCAGGATAGCCTGTGCGCTGAAGGTGCCGCCCCAGGACCAGCCATGGATGCCGACCCGGTCAAGGTCCAGCTCCGGCTTCTGTTCGGCAAGCTGCCTGATCGCCGCGATGTGATCGCGGATGCCGACCTCGGTGAACTTCGGGACACCGCTGTCACGGAAGGCATTGCCGCGGGCCGGGGTGCCGCGGCCGTCCACCACCACCACGCCGAACCCGAGCCGGGCCAGCGACATGCGATTGCACGGATTGGAGGCCGAAGCGGCCTCGACGTAGCTGCGCGGCGCCACGCAGACCTGCGGGCCACCGTAGCAGGCATCAATGACCGGGTGGGCGCGATGGCCGGCAATGGTGGTCGGGGGGAAGTAGACCAGGGGAATATCGGTCTGGCCGTCGTCCGCCTTGAGCAGGTGGCGCGTCGGCGGCACATAGCCGGCCTCCAGCAGGCTGGACACATCGGCACGCTCGATCTCGGCGATCAGCGCCCCGTCGGCCAACGAGCGCAGCACCGTCACCGGCTCGGTGGACACCGTCGAGCAGGTGTCGATGAACACGCCGGCCTGGGGCCTGATCTTTTCCGGCGCATCGGGCACGCGGAACAGCATCTTGAACAATGGCGCGACGCTCGGGGCGAACGCATGGTCGGAGTGCAGCTCGCCCCCCGTGAGCAGCGTCAGGTCCGAGCCATCCAGGCCGACGCGATACAGGTGACGGTAGTACGGATCCACGCCGGCCTCGCGGCCGCCGGCCGTGAAGTAGAGCCTGCGCGCGCCTTCATCGACGTGATGGATGTCGAACAGCATCCAGTCTCCGCCGGTGATCGGGTTGAGCAGCTCACCGGATTGCGCATCGTAGCGGTACAGGTGGCCCCAGCCGGAGCGGTCGGAATACCAGATGGCTTCCGCGCCGTCGCCGATCACCTGCACGTTCGGCAGGTTGTACATCATGGTATTGGGCTCGAAGCGGCAGGTAGTGCCCTTCTCTTCGATCACCGTGGTCACCTTGCCCGTGGCCAGGTCCACCCGCAGCAGCATCCCGGTGACCCAGCCCTCGGTGATGGCCAGCATGAAGACTTGCCCGTGCCGCAAGGACCAGCCCACGATGCCGTTTCCGAGCAGGAAAGCGGGCGACACACCCAGCGGTATCTGGATGCGGCGGCGCTCGCCGGTACCGATGTCGAACACGAACCAGTCGATGACGATCTGTTCCTGGTCACCCGTGAAGGCACGGCGCACCTCGTGCACGACGGGCCGCAGGCTGCCGTCTGTCGGCACCTGCTCGATGAAGGGATCGACCCCCAGGCGGCGCTCATCCATGCGCGGGCAGATGAAATAGCGGCCATCGGGAGAGAAGGCCCCGGCGTAAGGCGGCAGCGTCACGCCCGCCTTCTTGAGGACGATGGTCTGCAGCGCGCCATCCGGCAGCTTGCCGTAGCTGAAGTAAGGCTCGCCATCCTGCGTCAGCCGGTGCTCGCGCCCCGACGTGAGATCGACCAGCAGCAGGTTGTCGCCATCACGCTTGATGCCATGCCTGCCGGTCGGCGAGACGACCAGGCGGGCATCCTGCGGCTTGGTGTCGGCCAGGGCGGTCACCGCATGGTCCTCCAGGCTCACGCTCACCCGCTTGCCCGACGCCGAACCGACCAGGCCGCGGCCATCCGGGGTCAGTTGCGGATTCTGCAGGCCCAGGTTCTCCTCGGAGGCTGGCGCATGCGGCTTCAGCGTAGCGTTCAGCGCGGCCGCGACGGCGGCATGGTCGAAGGCCGGCCCGCTGGCGCCGGTGCGCGAGTCGACCAGCACGAACCGCGAGCCGGCAGCGGTCTTCTTCTGGTACCAGAAGCGGCCGGTATCGCCGAGCCAGACCGGGCTGACGTCCGCGTTGCGGATCAGCGGGAGCATATTGGCCTCGTGCAGGCGGGCGGCAGCGGCATAGTCGTCCGCGCTGACGTTAATCGGGTTTTGAGGAGCTGTCATGGTAGGTCGATGGCGCAGGGAGTTCTAGAAGCTGCCGCTCAGGCGCAGCACGACGGCGCGCGGAGCGATGTAGGTGATGGTGTCGCTGGCGGGAAACGGGTTGGTCGTGATGCTGCTGTAGCCGCGCTCGTCCGACAGGTTGTTCAGCGACAGGCTCAGCTGCGGCCAGAAGCTGTCGCCGACCGCAGAGGCAAAAAGGTTCAGGTCGAATGTGCGGTAGCCGAACACCTGCGCGCTGCATTAGATGGTGTTGCAGGCCTGACCGAGGTAGGTGTGGCGCAACGATGCCCCGACCTGCCAATCCCGGATCGGCCGCACGTAAGACAGCGTCGTCGCGGTCTGCCAGCGGGGTGACAGCGGCCAGGGCGAGCCCGCGGCGATGGTCTTGCCCTCCACGGAATCGAAGGGTTCGGTCGTCACCGTGCGGTTCCAGGCCGCCGCGGCGTCGATCGACAGGCCAGGCAGGAACGGCGGCAGATAGCGCACCGATAGCTCCACACCGTTGCCCTCAGCCCCGCCGACGTTGTCGATGAAGTTCAGTGTCGCCACCCGGTCCAGCTGGAACACCTGAGGGTCTTTCCAGTCGAGGTGGTAGGCCGACAGATCGATCCGCAGCGAACGGTCGAACCAGTCCGTGCGTAGACCCAATTCATAGTTCCACAGGGAATCGGACTTGTAGACCTCCGGCACGTCCGAGGTCGGCGTCGAGGCGGCGAGCTGCGGGCCGCCGAAGCGGAAACCTCGTGAGACCGTGAGGTAGGCACGCAAATCGTCGGTCGGCGAAAACACGATAGACGCCTTCGGGCTGATGCCATTCTCTCCAACGCCGCGCTCGCGCGTGACCTTCATGAAATTGTTCTGCGACGAATAGACCGCGCCGGCGGAGGTGATGGCGCCATCGGATTGGATCCAGTAAGCACGCGCGCCGAGCGTGGCCTCCCAGCTTTCGCCCAGTTCGCGCGTGACCTCGCCGAACAGGGCTTTCTCTTCCAGATCCACTTCGCCAGTCAGGCTCGCGATGTTCAGCGTTCCGCTGAGTCTTCCGGCATTTTCGGGGCAGGGATTCGGCAGAAGGCCTTCGAGAAGTCCGGGAATCCTGATCGGCAGCGTCGGCAGACCGGAGGCCGCGCCGATGTCGCTGCAATCGTAGAGACTCGTCTTGTAGTAGAAGGCGCCCGCGAGCCATCTCCAGGGCGAGTCCCCGGGTGCGGACACGGCTCGCAGTTCCTGTGTCATGCCGTCGCTGCGATTGGCGTTCGAGCCTGCCAGCAGCGGCAGAAAGCCACCGACCGCGCGCGAGGCCTCGAGGAAGATGTCGAACTGTTTTTCGAAGTAGGAGGTTTGCGACAACAGCTCACCCCAGTCGAAGCTGCGCTCGATGGTCAGGCTGCCGAGCGTGTAGCTGGACTCGCCGGGGCTGGGGCGGGGACTGTCGCCGTGGGAGAGCTGTCCGTCGTAGTTGTCGGTATACGGAATGTCGTCCTCGGTCGTGTGCTGGGTAGCCGCCGTCAACGAAACCTTCCACTGGTCGGAGGGCAGCCAGGTCATCATCGCACGGTAGCCGTACTGCTCCAGCTTGTTGACGTCTTTCCTGTCGTTGTAGCGATCGTCCGTGTAGCCCGGCGACTGCCGCTGAAAGCCCATGATGCGCACGGCGGCGGTGTTGTCCGCGAACGGCATATTCACCGCGGCGCCGTAGCTCCAGCCATCGCCACCGTTTCCGGGATACGCGTTGAACTGGCTGAAGTACTTCAGCTGGAATGCATTGACGTTCGCCGCCTCCGGCACATAGCGGATCAGGCCATTCAGTCCGGTGCCGCCGAACAGTGTGCCCTGCGGTCCCTTGAGCACTTCAACCGTCGCCATGTCGAAGGGATTCGGATCGAGCTGCACCTTCGGAGCGAAGGGATCCGAGAACGGGATGTCCCCGAACAAGGTGCCCGCGGTGGGGTTGACGCCGAGTCCGGTCGAGACGCCGCGGATCGTGATTCGCTTGGCCTGGCCGCCGGAACCTTCGTCGGTCAGGTTCACGCCCGGAACCTGCATCACGATCTGGTCGACGCTCTGTATGCCCTCGCGCTCCAGCTGCTCGCCGCTGAGCACGTTGATCGTGGCGGGGATATCGCGCACCGGTGCCGCGCGCTTGGTGGCGGTGACCACGATCTCCTCCAGTTGCGTCGGCGGCCGCTTTTCGGTCAGGTTCTGCCGCGGCTCCGCCTCCTTCACATCGACCGGAATCACGTCCAGCTCCGCCGGCGTCGTGGCGGCCGTTGCGGGGCTGGCCGGCTCCATGGAGTCGGCAGGCGTTGCGGGTGCCGCTTCCGGCGCCGGCTCCTCCGCGATCAGGGAGTCGAGGAAGTCGATACTGTCCGTCGGCTCCTCAGGCGCGGCATCCTGGGCCCATGCGAGAGGCGCCGACATCGCCAGGCCCACGGCGAGGACCTGAGCGGAGATTGAAAAGCCATGCTTCCTGATCACTTCCTGCTCCTGCGGCGGTCTGCCTCGCCACGCTTGTTGCCGGCGGCCAGGCCCGGCAGCACCAGATCGATGAGGTCGTTGAGATAGGGCTCCACGGCCTTGGCCGTGACGGCGCCGTCGGATCGCTTCTTGTCCGAGCGCCTGGAACCCTTCTCGCCCGTGCCGGCTTCCAGCAGGCGCTCACCCTCGACGATCAGCAGGACGGTGCCCATCAGGGCGGTCAGCGCCAGCTTGACGGTCTTCAGGTCGGGTGCGTGGGGCGTCAATGCGCTAAACCACTGTTCGCTGATGTCCCGGAAGATTTCCGAGGAGGCTGATCCGACCCTGGACAGCAGAACCCCGGGGTGCAACAGGATCAGCACCCGCGCGGCATGCAGGAAGGCCAGTAATTCCTCACGCAATTTTGCAGGCGAAGCAGACTGCGGGCGCGGGAGCTGGTCTGTCAGCCGGCGCTTGGCCTTGTCCTCGATCTCATCGATGGCGGTGACGTAGGTGTACAGCGCGGAATGGCTGACGCCGAGTTCCTCGGCGAGCGAGCGGATGGTGAGCGAGGTGTAGCCGTCACGGCCCATCACCCGCAAGGCGGCGTTCACCAGCATTTCGTCCGAATACTTGCGAGGCCGTCCCCGCGAGCCCGGTTGTGTCGGCAGCGTCGCTATCTTCCGCTGAGTTCCCACGGCCTTGCTCCTTGCGCCACTGCGCTGGTGCCTTTCCCACCTGAATTACTTTCCGAGTGGTCTGTAATTGCTGTAATGTACATACAGATATGTATTATATCAATACGGATAATTCTGGCGGCCTCTTGCAGGAGCCATGTCCGTATGACTAAGCGGAGATCGAACTTGAGCCTCAGGATTCTGAAGAACTGCGTGATTTTCGATGGCAGAAGCGAGGCTCTGATCGAGGGCGGCAGCATCGTCATCGAGAACGACCGGATTCGTGAGGTTTCAACGGGGGAAGCCTGCGTCGCCGGTGCCGAGGTGATCGACATGGGTGGCCGTTTCGTCATGCCGGGCCTGCTGGACCTGCACTTCCATGCCTACAGCATCTCCCTGAACATGGCCTTGGTCGACAACATGACGCTTCCGCTCAAGGTCGCCCATGCTGCGCGCCTGCTCAAGGGCGCCCTGCATCGCGGGTACACGACCGTGCGCGATCCGGGCGGCGGCGAGATCGGCCTGCACCTGGCGATCAGCCAGGGCCTGATGGAGGGTCCGCGTCTCCACTACGGCGGCAAGGCCTTGTCGCAGACCGGTGGCCATGGTGACGTGCGTCCCGAGCACCAGGTCGAGAGCCCCTGTGGTTGCTCGCTCAACAACACCTTCAACGAAGTGGTGGACGGCGTCGAGAACGTGCGAAAGTTCTGCCGCAACGAGCTGCGCAAGGGCGCCGACCACATCAAGATCTTCATCTCCGGTGGCGTGTCTTCGCCCACCGATCCGATCTGGATGCCGCACTACACGGACGAGGAGATCGAAGCCGCGGTCCACGAAACCCGCACGCGCCGCAAGTACGTAGTGGCGCATTGCCACACCGACGATGGCGCGCGCCGCTGCCTGAAGCTGGGCATCCGCTCCATCGACCACTGCACGATCATCACCCAGGAGACCGCGAACCTGATCGCGGCCGCCGACGGCAGCACCTACGCCGTACCGACCATCGCGGTGATGGAGCAGGTCATGCGCCATGGGCCGGAGCTGGGCCTGCGCGCCGAGAGCCTGGAAAAGATCAAGGTCGTCCACGCCTCGGCCTACCAGTCGCTGGAATACCTCAAGCGCGCCGGCGCCCGCATCGGCATGGGCACCGACCTTTTCGAAGAGCGTTTTCATCCGATGCAGAGCCAGGAGTTCAGTTTCCGCTCGGAGATCTTCTCGCCGATTGACCTTCTGCGGTCAGCCACCAGCATCAACGCAGAGATCATGCAGAAGACGGGCCTGCTCGGCAGCATCGAGGCGGGCGCCTACGCCGACATGATTGCCATCGACAAGAATCCAATGCGTGATATCCATGTCATGTCCAGGCCCGACGAGAATTTCTCCGTGATCATGAAAGGCGGCGAATTCGTACGCCGTCGGATATAGGGAGACGATCGGTGCGCTACTCAGCTTTTTCGCTCGCCATCAATGCCCTGAGCGGGCATCGCCGCTGGAAGCCGGCGTGGCGCAATGCTGCTCCCCGGTCATCCTACGACGTGATCATCATCGGCGGCGGTGGTCATGGACTGGCCACGGCCTACTACCTGGCGAAGAACCACGGGGTCACCAACGTCGCGGTCCTCGAGAAGGGCTGGATCGGCGGTGGCAACACCGGGCGCAACACGACCGTTGTGCGTTCCAATTACTTTTTCCCCGAGTCGGTGGCGTTCTACGAGAAGTCGCTGCAGCTGTGGGAGGGCCTGAGCGAGGAGCTCAACTACAACGTCATGCTGTCCCAGCGCGGGCAGGTGGTGCTGGCGCATGACCGTCACCAGGTGGAGATGTCGAACCGGCTCAGGAACGGCATGGCGCTCAACGGGATCGCGGCGGATTGGCTGTCGCCCGAGGACCTGCGCCGGCGCGAGCCGCTGCTGCGGCAGGACGGGCGTTTCCCGGTGCTGGGCGGGTTGGTGCAGGAGCGTGCCGGATCGGCGCGTCACGACGCCGTAGCCTGGGGCTATGCGCGCGGTGCGGATGAGCGTGGCGTGCATATCATCCAGGGCTGCGAGGTGACCGGCCTCATCAAGGAGGGGAACCGCGTCAGCGGCGTGCGTACCAACCGGGGCGATATCGGTGCCGCCAAGGTCTGCCTTTCCGTTGCGGGGCACACCAGCCACCTGGCGGCGATGGCCGGGTTGCCCCTGCCGATCACCAGCTATGCCCTGCAGGCCTTCGTCTCGGAGCCGATCAAGCCGGCCTTGAACATGATGGTCCTGTCGCCGTCTGCGGGCATCTACATCAGCCAGACCGACAAGGGGGAGGTGCTGATCGGCGGTGGCCTGGACCTGTATCCGTCGTACGCCCAGCGGGGCAATTTCCTGACGGTCGAGGCCGTCACGGCCGGCATGCTGGACCTGTTCCCATCGTTCTCGCGGCTGCGCCTGATGCGACAGTGGGCAGGTATCTGCGACGTGGTGAAGGATTCCTCCCCGATCCTGGGACCGTCGCCGGTGGATGGCCTCTACCTCAACTGCGGCTTCGGCACCGGCGGGTTCAAGGCCACGCCGGCCGGTGGTTTCTCGATGGCCTATACCCTAGCCACCGGCAAGCGCCATCCCCTGATCGTGCCGTTCGGGCTCGAACGCTTCACGTCCGGAGCGCTCATCGATGAGGCGGGGGCCTCGGGCATTGCGCACTGATGCACGGGCCGGACCGGGACAGGCGCCAGCTGCGATGAGCACCTCCTCCAAGGAGACCCTGGGCGGCGTCGCCCTTTTCATGGTCGGCATCCTGCTGCTCGCCAGCATGGACACCACGACGAAGTACCTGGTGGCGCTCTATCCCGCCGTGGTGGTCGTGGCCCTTCGCTACATCGTCCAGTGCCTGCTGATGGTGTTACTGCTGGCGCCCTCCCGGGGGTACGGCCTGATCCGGACCCGGCGCACGGGGTTGGTGCTGCTGCGCGCCTGCTGCCTGGGCCTGGCGTCCCTGTGCATGACGCTGGCGCTGCAACGGATGCCGGTAGCCGAGACCTCGGCCATCGTGTTCCTGTATCCGATACTCGTTGTCCTGATGGCGGGACCGGTGCTGCAAGAGCGAGTGGGCAGTCTCGGATGGCTGGCCGTTGCGGCCGGCTTCGTCGGTGTGCTGCTGATCGCGCGACCCGGCGGCGGCCTGGATGCGGCTGGCGTCGTGCTGGCCTTGTGCGCGGCCATCCTGAATGCGATCTACCAGTTGCTGTCACGCGTGCTGGCGAGTACCGAGCGGGCGATCACGCTGCAGTTCCATGCGGCGCTGGTCGGCGCGGTGTGCTACGGGATGGCGTTGCCCTGGTTCTGGACCGGGCCCGTACCTCCGGCCGCTCATCTGCTGCTGTTCGGCTGCGCCGGGGTGCTGGGAGGCATGGGGCATTTCCTCGTCACCGCTGCGTATCGCCATAGCCCGGCGTCGGTTCTGGCGCCGATGCAGTACGTGCAACTGATCTGGGCCGCCCTGCTGGGCTGGCTGGTCTTCAGCCAGGTTCCCGATGGGCTGGGCCTGTTCGGGATGATCGTGGTCGCAGCGGCCGGTGCTACCGTTGCGTTGAATTCGAGGCGGGGATGCCGCACATCGAACTGGCGTCCGACCGCCGGGAAAGCCGGGTAGCGTACGGATGAGGCGGTACGGCTCGCGGGACATTGCTGCTCCAGACGCAGTGTGCCCCAGGTGTCCGGTTCCGGCCCTCTCCATTTCGGGGGGCGAGTGGGGTAGGTGCCGGCACAGCGGGTAGAATCCCGCCACCTTGTCGGCAGGTCTACGGCATCCCTCATTGATGCACCTGCGTGCTCTGCGAGCCCGGCCCGCCCCTCATCCGAACGAGCATCCCCGATGCACATTCCCAGCGGTCCCACCCCCGCCAATCCGGCCCTCGAAGCCCAGGCGCTGGCGCAACCGGCGCAGGATCCCGGACCGGGCTGGCGGTTGCGCTTCTGGGCGATCTTCATCGGCCAGGCGCTTTCGCTGGTGGGCTCCGCGCTGACGCAGTTCGTGCTGCTCTGGTGGATCACCGACACCACGGGTAGCGTATCGGCGCTGGCCACCGCCGGCCTGGTGGCGCTGCTGCCGCAGGCGCTGCTGAGCCCGCTGGGCGGCACCTTTGCCGACCGCTACAGCCGGCGCCTGCTGATGATCGGGGCCGATGTGGTCAGCGCGCTGTGCATGACGGTGCTGATCCTGCTGTTCCTGACCGACAGCATCGCGCTCTGGCATGTGTACGCGATGATGTTCGTGCGCAGCGCCATGCAGGCCTTCCAGGCTCCGGCGGCGGCGGCCAGCATGGCGATGCTGGTGCCGCTGAGCTTCCTGCCGCGCGCGGCAGGGCTGAACCAGACGCTGCAGGCCTTGACGGTGGTGGCCGCGGCGCCGTTGGGGGCGCTGGCCATCAGCGTGATGCCGATGGGCTGGGCGCTGAGCCTGGACGTCATCACGGCCTTGCTGGGTGTGGTACCCCTGCTGTTGTTCACCATCCCCCAGTCACGTGCGCCCAAGGCGGGGGCCGGTGGCATCTGGCGGGATTTCCGGGAAGGCATCCACCTGGTCTGGAGTGAGCCTGGGCTCCGCCGGCTCTATGTGCTGCTGGGTGCCGTGGTGCTGGTGATCATGCCGACGTTCACGCTGGTGCCGCTGCTGGTGAAGGAGCATTTCGGCGGTGGGGCGCCGCAGGTCGCGCTCATCGAAGGCTTCGGCGGTGTCGGCATGGTGATCGGTGGGCTGGTGGTGGCGGCATTCGCGCCGCAGCGGCAGGTGCCCTGGGTGTTGGGCGGCTTCGCACTGTCCTGCCTGGCGATGTCGCTGACGGCCTTGGCGCCGGCCGGACTCTTCGCGGTGGCGGTGGCCTGCTGGGCGATCAGCGGGACCAGCTTCATCCTGGGCAATGCGCCGCTGACGGCGCTGCTGCAGACGACGATTCCCAATCACCTGCAGGGCCGCGTATTGGCGCTGCTCAGCATGGTGATGGGCCTGGCGGCGCCCGTAGGCCTGATGCTGGCCACGCCGCTGGGGGAGTGGCTGGGGATCCGCTGGCTGTTCGTGCTGATGGGCGCTCTCGGGGCACTGATGAGCCTGGCCGGTTTCCTGTCCCCGGCATTGTTGCGCCTGGGTGGGGCGGGCCCGATTCTCGGGAAGCCGGGGGGCTCTTGAAAGCTGCGCGGTCATCGCGCGGGGCATACGATCGTGAAGACCGCGAAAGACGGTTGCCCCTGATCCGCTGGCGGCAAGCCACGGGATCCGGTGACCGCGCGCACGCAAATCGACCGATCGGCAAGCGTTTCCCATGACATCCATCGTGCCTGCCCCGATGCGTTTGTCATCTGCGGAACGCGTCATGCACGGATCCCGTGAACTCGCTGATTCCCATCCCGGAGTCGCCGCCGGCCTCGGCGGCCGGGTGCGTGCCCGGACCCTGCATATTAACGGCCTTTCCTCCTCGGTCTACGAGGCGGAGGCATCGGCAGGCCTGGAGGCCGCGCCAACACGCCGTCGCGCGCTTGCCGAAAGGATTGGCATGAGGGAATGGCTGTGGTTTTCCGCACCGGCCGCTGGGTGTATTTTGCTATTGGATGATCCCGGAAGCAGCGGGATCATCGAAACCGGATAAAAAACATAAACATCGGGGGGGAGCATCATGGATACATCCGCTTGGCGGCGCCTGTTGGGTGCCGCGGTGGTAACGCTGGCATTGGCGGCGTGTGGAACGTCCGCGGAGACGGAGCAGGCGCGGACCCAGCCGGAGCCCCAGGAGCCGGGGGGCACCACGCCCGAGCCGCCGAACGAAGGGGTGATCCTGGCCGCGGAACTGCTGCACATGGTGGAGCGCAGCGGCCTATACTCGTTGCCGTCCGATCCGGCGCAGGCCCTGCTGGCGCTCTCGACGATGCCGGAGCAACTGGGCCAGATCATCGCGATGCACCTAGGCCGGCTGTACCCGACGCCGAACGAATTCATTCCCGGCTTCGGCCCGCTGCTGGCCATGCTGCAGGCGCGCGCGGAATTGTTGCTGAGCGGAGGGCAGGCAACGCGCTTGCTGCAGGATGCAACGGATTTCGAGTTCTCGATCCTGCTGCTGCCGGTGGAGGCGACGACGGCCATCGTGATCCTGCCGACCCAGGTGGTGCGGGCCAATCCGGCGGCCGCGGCGCTGCCGGAGGCCAAGCAGGACCTCGGCCAGATCACCTACGAGGTGAACGGCCGCACGCGTACGGTCGATCAGTTCATGCAGAGCGGGTCCACCAATGCGATCGCGTTCATGCACAAGGGCCGGTTCATCTACGACGACTACCAGAACGGCTTCAACTCCAAGACCCGCCACCATATGTGGTCGGTCACCAAGTCGGTCACCACGTCGCTGGTGGGCATTGCGGTGGCGGAGGGGCTTGTCGACTCGATCCACGACCCGATCACCAAGTACATCGCGGAGGCCAGCGGCACCGTCTGGGAGGGGGTAAGTGTCGAGGACCTGCTGCAGATGGAGTCGGGCACCTATTGGGTCGATGTGCCGGTGCACCAGCCCGAGCAGCTGGTCCTGATGGGCGCGGACTACCATTCGAACGGCTTGGTCGGCATGACGCGTGACGAATACCTGCTGCGGCTGACGCGGGTGTCGCCGCCGGGCGAGTTCTACCGCTACAACAGCGGCGACGCGCAGATGCTGGCCTGGCTGCTGGAGCGGGTCTACCAGAGGCCCTATGCGCAGATCCTGTCGGAGAAGATCTGGCAGCCGGCGGGCATGCAGGACGATGCATTGGTCATGGTGGATCGCCTGGGGAATACCTTTGCCTCGATGGGCTTGCATGCCACGCCACGGGACATGGTCCGCTTCGGCGAGCTGCATCGCCGCGGCGGACGCAGCATCGACGGACGGCAGATCATTCCGGCGGCCTGGGTGGCGGCTTCGCACAACTACGACAAGGCGAGCGGCGGCGGCCCGCGCGGCTACATGTGGCCCCACCTGGGCGAGGCGGAGTCCGGCAACTACACGGCGGAGGGTTACGGGCACCAGCTCGTCAGCGTGATGCCGGCGCTGAACGTGGTGGGCGTGCGCTTCGGCAACGATCCGGTGGATACCATCGCCCAGAAGGAATGGGAGGCGGTGCTGGCGGCGGTGGGCAAGCATCTGGAGGCTGGGGCGGCGGACTGAGGTTTTTGCGACGGTTGGGCGATGTGGCCGGCCATCACAGGCTGATCGGACTTGATCCTCGTCGGTTCGGTCATCCATGACCTCGTTCCCAACCCCCGCCGCGAGGGTAGAGGGGACTGCCTGGGTGGATGCCGGCTTTGTGCCGTTCTCTATTGGGCCCCATCGCGGCCTGGCCTGACCGCTTCTCGACACTTGTGCGTGCCCGATGAGGCAGGGGCCTGAAACATCCGTAGCGAAAAGCGGAGAGGGTCATGGCGAAGGGTTTGTTCGATTCGCCGCTGGGCCATGAGGCGAAAGACGAGATCGTAGCGGTGGGCGAGCCGCTGGCGGTGGCGCTGCATGGCGTTAACCGTGCGCAGTTGAAGCTGGGAGGCAAGGTGGTGGTGTTCGGCTGCGGGCCGGTCGGCCTGGGCATGATCCTGTGGTTGAAGGACCGGGGTATAGACGACGTGGTGGCGCTGGACCAGGCGCCGGAGCGGCTGCAGCGTGCGCGGGTGCTGGACGCTGAAGAACCCCTGGCACCCGCTGTTCCTGAATGACCTGACGGCGGTGTATCCGGATGCGCAACCGGTCATGACGCACCGCGATCCGGCGGAGGTGGTGGGATCGGCCTGCAGTCTGTTGCGCCACGTGCGGCCGATGTACAGCGACAGCATGGACCTGGGCGAGATCCGGCAGACCCTGCTGGAGGCCTCCGACCTGATGATCGCGCGGCAGCAGGCCTAGCGCGAGAAGCATGGCGGCGACTCGATCCACGATATCCATGACGAGGAGCAATTGCGCGACCCGGTGGGCACCATGCGCCGGCTCTATGCGCATTTCGGCGAGCCGCTGGGCGTGGAGGCGGAGGCCCGCATGACGCGGTTGGCGCAGGAGAACCCGCAGCACAAGCACGGCCGGCATGTGTACTCGCTGGAGGAGTTCGGCCTGACGGCGGAAGGCGTGCGCCGGCACTTTCGCGGGTACCGCGAGCGCTTTGCGATTCCGATGAAGACAATGATCGGCTGAAGGCGACGCTGAAAAGCGCTCTGGCCCGTGGTCTTGGCTGACCCATGACCGGTTGCGGGCGGAGCATCAATGGGGGCGGTGACGGGACTTGCGATACTTAACTAGGACTCCTATCTTACATCGCATGAGTACCAGCAACGATCAGCGCAGACAGGCGGCAGCCGGCTTGGACCAGCTGGCGTCGCTGGTGCGTGCGCAGTCCTGGAGCAAGGACCTGCCGCCGACCCAGGCCGCGGTGCTGCGGGCACTGGAGGGCGTGCCGGCCGGGCAGCGGGCGCGGCAGCTGGCGGAGCGGCTGGGTATCTCGGCGGCAAGCCTGAGCGATTCGCTGAAGGTGCTGGAGACCAAGGGCTGGATCGAGCGCTTGCCCGACCCGGCCGACGGACGCGCGGCGATCGTGCGTCTGAGCGTGGACGGCGGGAAGATGGCGCAGGAGCTGCTGGGCGGGGAGGGCGGCATGGCCGGCCTGCTCAAGCGCCTGGAGGCCGATGACCTGGGTGCGCTGCTGCGCATCACGCAGCTGATGGTCTACGAGGCGCAGCAGCAGGGGCTGGCGACCGGCCCGCGCACCTGCCTGGGCTGCCGCTTCTTCCAGCCGTACGCGACACAGGACCGGGAGCAGCCACATTTCTGCGGCTTCGTCCGGAAACCGTTCGGGCATGCGGATCTGCGCGTGGATTGCACGGAGCAGGACCCGGGCAGGAAACAGCAGGTTGCCGCCAATGCCAGGCGCTTCCGGCAAGCGGTTCCGCAGTAGTGCGGAGAACCAAAGGGGGCGCCCGATTGCAGTCGGACGCCGCCCGATACCGCAAGACCCTGCCGTAGGCGGCGAGTGGCCAGTGATCCGCTTCGTAGCCCAGGCGCATTTACAGCAGCCGCATGGCCTGGAACAGGCGATGGTCGGCGTGGGTTGCCTCGAAGGCGGCGAGACGCTGTGGATCGAGGTGCCGATCGGGGTCCTGATGCGGCGCTAGGCGGCGGGGCCAAGCGATTTCAGGCGGCGCTCGCGCAAGATCAGGAAGAGTGCCAGGCCGAGGGCCAGGCTGACGAAGACCGTGATGGGCACGCAGAGCCAGGCGCGTCGCATGGCGAGGCGCCTGGCCTCGAACACGATCCAGGTGCCGACGATGAGGTAGGTGAACGTCAGGTCCATCAGCGCCGACGTGGCCGCTGGATTCACCATGCATTGCCGGATCCAGTCGATCCAGCCGGAGTCCGGCTGCTGCAGGTACTGCAGGTTGTAGTGCCAGCCGATCACCGCGCCGGCGATGCCCAGCAGCGCGTAAAGCCCTTCACGCATCGACATCGGAATCTCCCGCGGCCTGGAGGGGATGCTGGCATTCCTCCCGACGACGGGCATGGTGCAAACGCATGAGCCCCAGGCAGGGCTAGGCGGGGCGCCTGGCCTGCGGGCCGGCGATGGACATGGCCTTCTGCCAGGCGGGGCGCGCGGTGAGCTGTTGCACGTAGCGTTGCAGGTTGGGCAGCCCGTCCAGCTTCTGGCCGCTGACCGCGGGCAGGGTGGTGAGAGCGAAGCCGGACATGAGATCGGCCAGGCTGAACTCGTCGCCGGCGAGCCAGGCATGGGAGGCGAGGTGCTGGTCCATCTGCCGGAACAGGCCGTCGGAACGGCGCTGGGCCATCTTGCCGATGATGCCGCCGTCATGGCCGCCCGCGGCCTTCAGCGCGGACTTCACGAAGAAGCCTGACATGATGTTGTTGTTGAACTGCAGCCAGTACAGGTAGTCGGCGTAGTGCGGGGTATTGGGCGCCACGGTCAGGCGTCCGCCGCCGTACTTGTGCGCGAGGTATTGCACGATGGCGGTGGACTCGGCCAGCACCACGTCGCCGTCCTGGATCACCGGCGCCATCGCGGCAGGATGCAGGGCGAGATATTCCGGTGGGGCCAGGCGGTCCGGGCCGCGGTCATGCCACTCCAGTGTGTAGGGCAGGCCCAGCTCCTCCATGAGCCAGACGATGCGGTCGGACTGCGAGACGCCGAGGTGATGGATGGTGATCATGCGCGGATTGTTCCTGGCCGATTGGATGGGTTCAGCTACGGGAGACTAGCTGGCCCGGATGCGGGCGGCCATCGTTCGCTGCCTGCCAGGGCTAGTCGGACTTGGCAGGCAGTCCACGCGCGCGGATCGCCGCAGGGGAGCGCCCGAACCAGCGCGCGCAGTTACGGCAGAGCACGGCCTGGTCGGCGAGCCCGACGATCTCGGCGACATGCGCCAGCGGTACGTCGGATTCGGTGAGCCACCGGCGGGTCTGGTCGCGGCGCACGGTGTCGACGATGTCGGAGAACGACAGGCCTTCGGCCTCCAGGCGCCGCTGCAGGGTGCGCGGATGCAGGTGCAGCAGTCGCGCCACCACCTCACGGCGTCCGCGTGTGCTGGACAGGGCGCGGCGCAGGATTTCCTCCACCTGCTCGCCCACGGTCTTGCCGCCGCCTTCGAAGGCCATCGCGAGGTATTCAAGGCTCAGGCGGTGCAGCGCGGCGACGGCGCCGCTGAGGCTGCGGTCGAGAAAGCCGCTGGGCAGGATCAGCTCGGCGTGCGGATGGCCGAATTCCACGGCGTGGCCGAAGAACTCGGCATAGCGCTCCGCCGAGGCCAGCGGTGCGTGCGGCAACGTGACGCCGAGCAGGGGCAGCGGGGATTGGGCCAGGAAGGCGGTGAAGTGGTGGAGGTCGGCGAGACAGAGATCCATCAGCTGGCGGCGCGACTGCCAGCTCGGTGTGATCAGGGTGAGCCGCAGGCTGATCTGGTCGGGGAGTGGATATTCGGGATGCAGGCTGAGGCGGATGCCGCTGGAATGCGTGTGCAGGAAGCCGCTCATGACCTTCATCGCCTCGCCCATGGTGGAGGCGTTCTGCGCGGCGATGGCCAGCGGGCCGAGGATGCCGATGTCCTGGTGTTCGGCGATCTGCAGGCCGAGGTCGGGGCAGCCGGTGGCTTCGCTGGCCAGTTCCAGCAGCTGGGAGTAGGCCGGCAGCGAGATGCGCAGCTCCTCGTCGCCCAGCGCGGCGCGCGGAATCTGCAGCCGCTCCATCAGCGGCTCGATGGCCAGGCCAAGCTCTCGCAGGACCTCGGAGGCGCCGCGCATGCCGGCGGCTCGGATCAATGTCGACATGTCTCCAATTGCAAATCCTCTGTCTCGGAAAGTCAAGAAGCGTGGAGGCGATCGCTGGAATATGCGCTCACTCGAAAGCTCGAACACGCAGTGAGGAGATGGAAATGAGCAAGATCTTGGATGTGGTGATCATCGGCGCCGGCGTCTCCGGCATCGGCATGGCCTGCCGCCTGAAGACCGAGCAGCCCAACAAGTCCTTCCTGGTGCTGGAACGTCGCCAGCGGATCGGAGGCACCTGGGACCTGTTCCGGTACCCGGGCGTGCGCTCGGACTCGGACATGTTCACCTACGGCTTCCAGTTCAAGCCCTGGCGCGACTACCGCACGCTGGCCGACGGCAGCAGCATCCGCAACTACCTGGGCGACGCCGCGCGTGATTTCGGCGTAGCCGACCGCATCGAATACGGCATCCACTGCACCGCGGCAGACTGGGACAGCCAGGCGCAGCTCTGGACCATCAGCGCCACCCACGAACCCAGCGGCGAGAAGCGCAGCTTCCAGGCCCGCTTCGTGGTCAGCGCGCAGGGCTACTACAACTACGACCAGGGCTACCGTCCCACCTTCCGGGGCGAGGACCAGTTCATGGGCCAGATCATCCACCCGCAGCAGTGGCCGGAGAACCTCGACTACACCGGCAAGAAGGTGGTGGTGATCGGCAGCGGCGCGACCGCGGTGACGCTGGTGCCGTCGATGGCCGAGAAGGCCGCCAAGGTGACCATGCTGCAGCGCTCCCCCACCTACATCTTCTCGCTGCCGGGCTGGGACCGCATGACCCAGGTGCTCGACAAGGTGCTGCCGGACGGCTGGAGCTTCGCCATCGCGCGCAAGCGCAACCTGGAGATCTGGCAGACCACCTACCAGCTGTGCAAACGCTTCCCCAAGGCCATGCGGCGCTTCTTCGTCGGCCAGGCCAAGCGCCACCTCGGCGAGCGCTACACCGACAAGGACTTCAACCCGCAGTACGAGCCCTGGGACCAGCGTCTCTGCGCGGTGCCCAACGCCAACCTGTTCACCGCCATTCGCGGTGGCCGGGCCGACGTGGTGACCGACGGTATCGAGCGCTTCACCGAGAACGGTATCCGCCTGGTGTCGGGCCGCACGCTGCAGGCCGACATCATCGTTACCGCGACCGGGCTGCAGGTGCAGATGTTCGGCGGCATGGCGCTGAGCGTGGATGGCGCGCCGTACAAGACGGCCGAGAAGATGTCGTACAAGAGCGTGCTGCTGCAGGACCTGCCGAACTTCGCCTGGATCTTCGGCTATATCAACCTGTCGTGGACCATGAAGGCCGACATGTCGAGCCTGTACCTGTGCCGCCTGTTCAAGCACATGGACCAGAACGGCCAGGCCGTGGTGATACCGCGCGACCGCCAGAACGCCCAGCTCGACAGCAGCGTGCTCGACCAGCTCAGCGCCGGCTACGTACAGCGCGCCAAGCACCTGCTGCCGCGCCAGGGTAAGGTGATGCCCTGGATCGTCCGTCACAACTACCAGGAGGATCGCGAGATGATGCTGCGTACGGATATTGCCGATCCGGCCCACCTGGAGACCCAGCCGCCGCGTCCCGCGAGCACCCAGCCGGAGCCCCTGCGCCGTGCGGCCTGAGGCGGTGGCAGAAGCACCGTCGATCCTGCTGGTGCATGGCGCCTGGCACGGCGCCTGGTGCTGGGAGCGCCAGTTCGCGCCGCGGCTGCGCGAGCTCGGCCACCACGTGGAGACGATGGACCTGCCCAGGCACGGCGGCAAGCCGGGCCCGCAGAGCATCGGCTTTCCGTCGATCCGCGAGTACGCGGATGCCGTGGAGGCTGCCGTCGAGCGCAGCCCGCGCCCGGTGGTGGTCGCGGGCCATTCGATGGGCGGCTTCACGGTGCAGAAGCTGATGGAGCGCCGGCCGAAGAACCTGGCCGGCGCGGTGCTGGTGGCGGCGGCGCCGCCGCAGGGCGTCATCAACGTAGTGCTGCACCTGCTGCGCACGCGGCCGCTGGCGCTGCTGCGCTCGGTGGCGGGCCTGGACCTGTACTACCTGGTGCGTGAGCCGGCCTTTGCGCATGCGCTGTTCTACAGCGCAGGGCTCGATGCGAGGGTGGTGGAGCAGTACTGGAAGCCGTTGACCAACGAGTCCTTCCGGGCCTTCCTCGACATGATCTTCCTGGACCTGCCCAAGCCCAGGCTGGCCGACCCGGCGCTGCCCAAGTGGGTGATCGGCGGCGAGCTGGACGTGATCTTCCCGCCCAACATCGTGCATGGCACGGCCAAGGCCTATGGTGTGGAAGCGCGGATGTATTCCGGCATGGCCCACAACCTGATGCTCGACAACGGCTGGGAGCAGGTGGCTGCGGAGTTCTCGGACTTCGTGCTGCAGGTGGGACGCGGCCTGGCGGCCAAACGCTGATCGACCCGTGGGCGGCCGGCGGGCCGGCTGCCCTCAGGCTCAGGCCAGCAGCCGCGAGAGCTGGACGCGGTTGCGTACGCCGAGCTTGCGGAAGGTGCTGTTCAGCTGGAATTCGACGGTGCGCGGCGAGCGGCACAGGCGCTCGGCCACCTGGTCGTTGCGCAGCCCCTTGACCACCAAGCGGGCTACGCGCTGTTCCGAGCGGGAGAGTTTCTGCAGCGCCGCCAGGGCATGGGCGGAGAGCTCGTCCGCGCCTTCCGGGATGGGCGTATCCAGCAGCCGCAGCACGAAGCCTCCCGGTGTGGGCTCGAGGATGGCGGACAGGCCCGGCAGTTCGGGATGCTGCAACTGCAGGGGCGTGTCGCCGCCCTGGAAGGCGGTGTGCAGGGCGGCCGGCAGGCTCGCGGCTTCCTGCCCCTGGCGCAGGGCTCGGTTCCAGCGCTTGAACTGGCTTTCGCCATGGGCGTTCTGGCACAGCAGTGCGCCGCGGTGTTCGAAGAACACCAGGGCCTCGGGCGATCTCTGCAGGTAGCCCTGCAGGATCGTGTTGAGGCTGCGCTCGAAGGCTTCGGGGCCGGTCCAGATCATGATGGCAGCAGGACCTCAGCCGGCGCTGTCGAGACGCAGTCCCTTGTAGCGCTCGCGCAGGGCCTTCTTGTCGACCTTGCCGGTGGCGGTGAGGGGAACCGTGGAGAAGACCACTTCTTCCGGGAGCCACCACTTGGCGATGTGCGGCGTCATGAATTCCAGCACGGATTCGCGTGTCAGCCTTGCATCGGGGTGGGCTTCGATGATCAGCACCGGGCGCTCATCCCACTTGGGATGGGGCACGCCGATGACGCCGGCGACCTTGACGCCCGGGCAGCCGGCGGCGGCGTTCTCGAGGTCGATGGAGCTGATCCATTCGCCGCCGGACTTGATCACGTCCTTCTTGCGGTCGGTGATGCGCAGGAAGCCTTCCTCGTCGAGGGTGGCGACGTCTCCGGTGTCGAACCACCCCTGGCTGTCGGCGGCATCCTGGTCGCGCCGGTAGTAGCGCTGCACCACCCAGGGGCCGCGCACCTGCAGGGTGCCGGAGCTGCTGCCGTCGCGCGGCACTTCGTTTCCTGCTTCGTCGACACAGCGCAGCTCCAAGCCGAACTGCAGTCGGCCCTGGCGCGTCCAGATGGTGTCCCACATCGCTTCCTCGCCGCGCGCGGCCAGCGACGGCGTCGGCGTGGCAACTACGCCCAGGGGGCAGGTTTCGGTCATGCCCCAGATCTGCAGAACCTGCACGCCGTAGCGTGACTGGAAGGTCTCGGCCATCACGCGCGGCACGGCCGAGCCGCCGATGGTGAGGCGCCTGAGGTTTCCGGGCGTGGCGCCGTTGCGGTCCAGCCAGTCGAGGTAGCCGGTCCAGATGGTGGGCACACCGCCGGTGAAGGTGACGCCTTCGGTCACGATCAGCTCATGCAGGCTCGCGGCGTCCATCCTGTCGCCCGGTAGCACGAATTTGGCGCCGCAGATCAGCGTGGCATATGGCAGCCCCCAGGCGGTGGCATGGTACAGCGATGAGCAGGGCATCACCACGTCGAAAGCATTGAAGCCGAACGCGGAGGCCAGGCTCTCGGCCATGGCGTGCAGCACCACGGCGCGATGGCTGTAGAGCACGCCCTTGGGATCGCCGGTAGTGCCGGAGGTGTAGCACAGCACGGCGCCGGTGTTCTCGTCGAAGCGGGGCCAGGCCAGGTCGCCGGTCTCGCCGGCGAGCAGGGTTTCGTAGCACAGGGCGCCCACGCTGCCGGCGGCGTGGCGCTCGACGTTGCTGAGCATCACGTAGGTCCGCATCTGGTTCAGCCGGGGGGCGATGCGCTCCACCAGTGGCAGCAGGTTGCGGTCGAACAGCAGCACCGTGCTGTCGGCGTGGTTCAGCGTGTAGACGATCTGGTCGTCGTGCAGGCGCGGGTTTGCGGTGTGCAGCACCGCACCGATGCCGGGCACGGCGTAGAGCAGTTCGAGGTGGCGGTGGGTGTTCCAGGCCAGCGAGCTGACGGCGCCGCCGGCGTCTACGCCGAGGCGGCCCAGGGCCTGGGCGAGCTGGCGTGCGCGCCGCGAGAGGCCGGCGTAGTCATAGCGCCACAGCGGTTCGTCGACCAGCCGCGAGACGATCTCGCGGCCTCCGTGGGCCCGCTCGGCGAAGTCCAGGATGGACGATATCGACAGCGGGGTGGACTGCATCAGGCCTGCTTTCATTTGCGATCTCCTCGATCTCTGCGGTGGGCTGGAGCCCGCTCGAATGCTTGCGACGGTACCCGGCTCTCCGGGCGGTTTCACCCTCTGGCGTAGCTCAGGGCCTTGCCAGCGCGGCGAGCGCCTTGACGATCTCGGCGCGCCCCTCGGCGGCCGCCGAGCAGATGCGGGGAATGAAGAAGAAGCCGTGCGGCATGCCGGCATAGTTGACGTACCGGGTGGGCACGCCGGCATCGGCCAGCTTGCGGGCGTAGCGCGCGCCATCGTCGCGCAGCGGGTCGATGTCGGCGGTGAGGATCAACGCGGGCGGCTGGTCCGGCAAGTTTTCGGCGAACATCGGCGACAGCAGCGGGTCGGTGAGCTCGGCTTGGCCGCGGTAGGCATCCAGCACGCGCAGCATGTTGTGCCGCTCCAGGCCCGGCTGGTCGATGCTGCTCATGGATGGGGAGGCCAGGGTGGCATCCAGCGCGGGATAGATCAGTGTCTGGTGCTTGATCGGCGAGTTGCCGCGGCGGGCGCGCAGCACGCACAGCGCTGCGGCGAGGTTGCCGCCCGCGCTTTCACCGACCACGGCGATGCCGGCCGCAGGCAAGGGCCCCAGCGAGGGATCGGTGGCGATCCAATCCAGGGCGTCGTCGCAGTCTTCCAGTGCTCCCGGGAACGGCGTCTCGGGTGCCAGGCGATATTCCACCGACACCACCATGCATCCGGCATCGCGGCTCAGGTTGGCGCAGAGATGGTCCAGGGTCTCGAGGCCGCCATGAATCCAGCCGCCGCCGTGGATGAAGTACACGCGGGGCTGATCGGGATTCAGCCGGGAGGGCAGGTACTTCTTCAGGGTGATGGGTTCCGAGCGTCCCGTGATCGTGATCCGCTCTTGGCTCACGTCGGCCGGCAGGGGATAGGTCAGCAAGCCCGGCGGGCGCATGGCCTTGCGCAGGGCCACCGGCATGGCCAGCGCTTTCTCGGCGTTGTTGCCCAGCCCCAGGCGGCGCGCCAGCATGTGCAGGGCGTAGAACGCGCGCAGCGGGAATCCCTTGAACTTCTCTTGCTTCACTTCCGTTCTCCCTGCGGCGAGGTGGCGAGGCCGTTGTGATGGTCCGGAGCATTCATGTCCGGGGCATTGACGGGGCCCGGCCCCCACAGCGCGTGCACGCGTCCGCATTCGCAGACCGAGGTGGCGACCGGGCGGATCTGCGCCTGTAGCCGGGCCTGGCGCAGGGCCTGCTCGCGGCAGCCTACACCGTACTTCTGGTAGCAGTTCTTGAGGTGCCAGGTGACGGTGCCGGAGGAAATCCCGAGCGCCTGGGCGATGCCCTTGATCGAGAGGCCCTGTCCCGCGAGGGCCAGCACTTCTCCTTCGCGGACGGTCAGCTCCTGGCGGACGCCTTCCGGTATCGGCTGCGGGCTCACGGCGCTACGCGAGCGGCGGGTCCGCGTGCTGGAGGTCGGATGGCGAGGTTCAGCGAGCATGATCGTTTCCCTAGCCGCCGAAGCGGCCCATGAAGCGCAGCGTGATCGAGCGCGGCGTGATGTAGTAGTACTCCTCGGCCGCCAGCTGCGGGGTCGGGATGCCCGAGGTGAAGGCGTTGGTCAGGCCGCGCTCGTCGGTGAGGTTGTTGAGGATCAGCGCCATCTGCGGCAGCCACTTGATCTGCCCGTTGGAGGCGCTGAACTGCAGGTCCACCTGCTGGTAGCCGAAGATCTCGTGCGAGCCGAAGGTCGCGGTGGTGGCGCCGATGGTGGAGTAGGTAGCGAAGCCGCCCAGCACCCAGTCTCCTAGGGGCGCCATGAACGACAGGTTGGTCGCGGTCTGCCACTTCGGCGCCAGCGGCCAGTTGGTGCCGGCCGGGTAGACGTCGCCTGTCGCCGTGGTGAATTCGGTGGTCGTCACGGTGTCGGCATAGGTGACGGCAGTGGTCAGCATCAGGCCGGCCCAGGGGATCAGGTACTGCACCGACAGGTCGGCGCCGCGGCTGCGCACGCCGCCGACATTGGCGATGTGCACGGACAGGCCGGAGGCATCGGGTTGCAGGCTCTGCGGGTCCTTCCAGTCGACCCAGAATGCCGTCATGTCCACGCGCAGGCTGTTGTCCAGGAATTGCGTGCGCACGCCGGCCTCGTAGTTCCACAGCGTGTCGGACTTGAACACGTCGGGCGCGTTGGAAGTGGGCCCGGTCAGGCCGGTCTGCACGCCGCCCACGCGGAAGCCCTTGGAGATGGCGGCGTAGCCCAGGACATCATCGTTGACGTGCCAGAGCAGCGAGGCCTTGGGATTGAAGCCGGTTTCCTCGATATCGCCGTGCAACACATACGGCGATCGCAGCTGATTGGCGAGGACGTAGGGGCCGGACTGGACGTTGTCGCCGCCGGAGGTGGTGCGGTACAGGCGTCCGCCGAGCGAGAGTTCCACGTCATCGCCCAGGCGGCGCGTGACTTCGCCGAAGGCGGCGAGCTCCCGCACCCGGACGTCGGCCGCGGTCTCCAGCACCTTGGGATTGTTGCCGGCGAACAGCGAACTGAGCGCTTCGAGATCCAGCAGGTCGATGATCGTGGCCAGCGGCGTCACATCCACCGCCAACGGCACGGTCAGGATGTTCTTCAGCTCCTGCTGCCAGGCGAAGACGCCGGCCACCCACTTCCAGGGGCTTTCGTAATCGTCGGCCGACACCAGGCGGAATTCCTGGCCGATGGTGGTGGAGTCGCCGCGGTAGGTCTGCGCCAGCAGGGGCAGCGCACCGGAGCCCAGCGTGCGTGAACTGGCATCGAAGAAGTTGCGGCCGCTTTTTTCGATCCAGGAGGTGTCCGACACGAACTGCGCCCAGTCGCCGTCGTAGGTCAGGCTGAGGTCGGCCAGGGAGTATTCCGTGCGGTTGGGGCTGGGGCGGGCGCGGTCGTTGGACTCCAGGCGGCCCTCGTCGTTGTCGGCGATGCCGACATCCCGGAAGTGGGTTTCCTGCCAGGCCGTGGTGAGCAGGACGTCCCAGGTTTCGTTCGGCCGCCAGCCGAGCAGGGCACGTGCGCCCTGCTGGTCGACGCGGTTGACGTCCTTGGCGCCCGAGCGGGTGTTGTCGATGACGCCGGGGCTGGTGCGGTCGAAGGCCATCACGCGCAAGGCCACTTGGTCCGAGTACAGCGGCAGGTTGACTGCCGCGCCATAGGTGGGGGCAGCGTCGCCCTCGTGCACCGAGGTGTACTGGCCGAACCACTTCACTTCGTACTCGCCGAAGCGCGGCGTGGTCGGCACGTAGCGCAGGGCGCCGTTCAGCGCAGAGGCGCCGTAGAGCGTGCCCTGCGGACCCTTCAGGACCTCGACCGAGGCCATGTCGAAGGGGTTGGGGTCGAGCGCGACGACCGGGGCGTAGGTGTCGGTGAACGAGACGTTGCCGAACAGGATGCCGGTGGTGGAGCTGGTGCCGATGTCGGCCGAGATGCCGCGGATCGTCACGCGTTGCGGGCTGTCGCCGGTGGAGGTGACATTGACGCCCGGCACCAGCTTGGCGATGTCGGTGGCATCCTGCGCGCCGCGCTGCTCCAACTCGTCGCCGGATACGGCCGAGATGCTGGCCGGGATCTCGCGGACGTTTTCGGCGCGCTTGGTGGCGGTGACGACCACTTCCTCGATCTGCGGGCTCGACGGCGGCTGCTTCAGCGACGGGGCCGGCGCGGCCTTCTGCCCGACGGCGATGGTGGGCAGGACTTCGTCGGACGTGTCCGCGGCGACGGTGGCTTCCTCGGGCGCCGAGTCCGGGTTCGCAGGCGGAGCAGGATTCGCGGTGGGTACCTCGGGCTCGGGCGAGTTCAGCAATTCATCGAGCAGCAGGTCCTCGGAGGCCGGGGTCGGCTGCTCCCGGGCACCGGCAGGCGAAGGGGCGGCCGCCAGCAGGCAGCCGCCGATGGTCAGGGCCATCAGCGGCGCCATCATGGCGGCGCGCAGGCTTGATTCGCTCCGGATGACGGGGGGCAGGGACCCACGGGACTTCTTCGACACGATGCTCTCCTCGAGGACAATTAGCGGCCAGTGGTCTGGCCGGTTTCCGGGGTACTTGGCCCCTAGATGGGTTTCAGCGGATGGCCCAGGACTTCTGTGGCCATCCACACAAAGCTGGAATTGGTCCAGAGAAAGCCCTCCTGGACGGGATACTGGTGGCCCTTGCGCACCGGCAGGTCGAGCGTCTCGACATTGATGCGCTCGAAGAATCCGCCGTGCTTGCCGAACACCGTGGCGAGGGCCTCGACCCAGCGCCGGGCGATGTCGCGCGCGGCGTCGTCGAAGCCATGGAGGCGCAGGCCGCGCACGGCCATCACCTGCGCCGGTGCCCAGCCGTTGTCGCCGTCCCACTGGTGCAACGAATCGAAGCGGCTGGAGCCGGCCACGCCGCCGCGGCGCAGCAGCGGCTGGGCCGCCAGCAGCACACGCTCTGCCTGGCGCTGCGACGCGATGCCGGCGAACAGCGGAGCGAACACGGTGAAACCGATGCCGCTGCTGCGCCGGCGGGTTTCCAGGTGCAGGCTGCGGTAGCAGCCGCCGTCCTCGTCCCAGAGATGACGGTCGATGGCGGCGCGGCGTTCGGCGGCGAGGCGGGAGAAGCGGTCCTGCAGGTCCTGCATGCCGGCGAAGCCGGCCAGCGAGGCGACGTCGACGGCGAACCGCGCCAGCAGCGCGTTGAGCAGCACCGGCGCGAAGCCGGACATCTCGTTCTTGCCGGAGGGGCCGGCGTAGAGGATGGTGAAATCCAGGCCCGATTCGGCCATGGCACGCACGTCGCGCAGGGTCTTGCCGAGGTTTGCTTCCTCATCCTCGGAATAGCGCTCGGGGCGCTTCACGTCGAGTGCGTCCCAATGGTGGTGCAGGCCGGTGGCGGCGTCGAAGCGCGTCTGGGGGTTGGACCAGAAGTCCAGGAATTCGCTGGCGAGCAGCGGCACCGCGCGTTCGCGCACCCAGGCCAGCAGGGTGGCGGCGCGATCCGCATCGCCGCTGTCACGAAGCTCGGTGTTTGTGGCCTCCACCACGGCGCGGACCAGGCGGCTGGACATCGGTGGCTGCGAGCGGCTCAGGTAATAGTCCCGGTTGCCGTTGGGCACGAAGCCGAAGCGACGGATCAACTCCAGGAAGTTGTCGGCCTGCATCCGCGCCAGTTCCAGCCGGCCGGTGGCGATCAGCCCGTCGATACCGAAGGCGGTATCCCAGTAGTAGGCCTCGCGGAAGCGTCCGGCCGGAATCAGGAAGGGGTAGGGCGTGCGCAGCAGCGAGCTGCCGCGCGCACCGGCGCTGGTCTTCACCAGCTTGCTCCAGTGGGTCTCGATGTGATCGAAGGCGGTTCGGACCCGGGCGTCGGGATGTTCGAGTCGCCACTGCGGGCGGACCAAATCGGAGTCGAGGCCTTCGAAGTTGTCTTCTGCCTCGTAAGCGGAGTCAAGGTAGCGCAGCAGCAGTTTGCGCCGTGCTTCGATGCGGTGCTCCGGACGGGTGTCGGCGAGGGCGGCGAACTGCGATTGCCAATGTGCCGTCCAGGCATCGTCCTGGTCGCGGCGATGCAGGTCGGACAGGGTCTTGTAGTCGGGATGCAGGCGCAGGATGCGCGCCTCTTCTATCAGCGGGCTTGCCAGGCCGGGCGATGGCTCGGAACGCCCATGGCCCACGACTGGCTTGGCCAGCGGCAGGTGCAGGTCCGTCACCGACGGCACTTCCGGATGGCGCACGCGGTTGAGCAGGCCGCGCGCCCAGTCCGAGCGCGCCTGGATCTCGGCGCGGTCGGTCACGCCGAGCACGTCGCCATCGGCGACGCTCCACTCGAAGGCGTGGGCGACGTCGCTGCTCACGCTTGCAGTTCCTCGACGATCATGTCGACACAGACCGGCGCGGCCGAGCTGAGGCTGGCCAGCGACAGGAAGGCATGGGGCATGCCCAGGTAGTTCTCGAAGCGCACCGGTACCCCGGCCTCGCGCAGGCGCTCGGCATAGCGGATGCCGTCGTCGCGCAACGGGTCGCAGTCGGCGGTCACGATCACGGCCGGCGGTAGGCCGCTGAGATCCGGCGCGTGCAGCGGCGAGACGAAGGGATCATCGACGGACGCCGTGCCCCGGTACGCGGCGACGATCAGCTCCGCGTCGCGTCGCGACATGCCCTGCCGCGGCGGATCGATGGAGGGCGAGGACATCGTGAGGTCCAGGAAGGGGTAGATGATGACCTGCTTGCGAATGCCACTGCGCCCGCGCATCCGCAGGCCCAGCGCCGCGGTGAGGTTGCCGCCGGCGCTGTCGCCGACGACGTCCGCCTGGGGAGACGCCGCCAGCAGCGTGGCCAGAGCGTCCTCGCAGTCGTCCAGCGCGGCCGGATAGGGATGCTCCGGCGCCAAGCGATAGCCCACGGAGGTCACCACGGTGCCCAGCCGGTCACACAGGTGGGTGCAGAGGTAGTCCAGCGAGTCGACGCCGCCGGCGACCCAGCCGCCGCCGTGCAGGAACAGGATCGGTGTCGCGGAGGGCTTCGGCGTACGCGGCAGGAAGCGCTTGACCGGAATCGGCCCGCCGCGGCCCGGAAGGCTTGCGCGCTCGACGCCGGTCGGCGGCATCGGCAGCAGCATCCACGGCGCCGGAACCACGGCGGCACGACGTGCGACTGGCTGCTTCATGACCTGCGAGGTGGGGCCGCCGATACCCAGGCGCGCCATCAGCTCGGTGACGGCGAAGAGCGATCGGAGCTTCCAGCCCTGGAGTGGTGCAATCGTTTTCATTTATGGGCGCAATCGAGTGGTAGGTTGGTTTTCAGGCGACGCCAAGCCGCTGCAGCAGGAACTCGCCGGTGCGCTTCCGGGCCTGGATGGCTTCCGGCGAATCGATCGGCTTGAACTGGAATACGTGCCATAGCCCGTCATAGATATCGAGCTCTGCTTCCACGCCGCTGTCCTGTATCCGGCGGTGCAGGCGTATCGCGTCACTGAGGAGCAGCTCGCGGGTGCCGCACTGGATCAGCGTGGGCAGGTAGCCCGGCGCGTAGTCGGCGAACAGGATCGACACCAGCGGATCGTCCGCCGTGCTCTCGCCGGCATAGCAGCGGGCGCCGATGGCAAGGAAGGCCTCTTTGTAGAAGGGCTCGGCGTCGGTCAGCGTGCGGTAGCTGTCACCACTGCAGGTCAGGTCGGCCCAGGGCGACCACAGCACCAGTGCGGCCGGCAGGGGCAGGCCGCGCAGGCGTGCCCGCAGCATGGCGGAGGCGGCGATGGTGGCGCCGGCCGAGTCGCCGTAGATGCCGACGTCTCCAGGGGAAAAGCCCTGCGCGTACAGAGAGGCAAGCACGGCCAGCACCTGCTCGCCGATCAGCGCATGATCCGCTTCCGGAGCGGGTGTGTAGTCCACCGACAGGATGCGCAGGCCGGTTTCCTCGGCCAGCGGCAGCGTGCTGTCCAGAGCATCGCAGGCCGCGCCGCCGACGAAGCCGCCACCGTGCACATAGAGCAGCGCCTTGCCGGGAATGGCCCCGCGAGCGGGGCGGATGTCGGCAACGGGCACGCCGCCCATGTGGATCCGCTGCAGTTCGGCGCCGTAGCGCTCAAGCAGGCCGGCATTCATGGATTCCCGCTTGCCCATTTCCTCGCGGTTGCGCCGTTGCCAGCCGGCGATGTCCTCCACCGCGGGGAACTGCATGGCATCCCGCTCCTGCCGGGAGAACATCTCGCGGAAATACCGGAGGGCCTCCTTGGACAGATGGCTGGCGGGCTCCGGGAACCCGGTGGCGGCAATGGGGGCAGGATTCAACATGGCCGCGACTCTAGCTTTTTTTGAAATCGATTGCAAAGACTGTTAGATTGCCGTGCATCGGCTCAGGGCCGCCAGAAAGAAACACGGATCCGAATCGCGTGAAGAAGAACACCGGTCCCAAGAAGATGGACGACATCGCGCGCCTGGCCGGCGTGTCGAAGCCCACCGTCTCGCGGGCGCTGCAGGACAGCCCGTTGGTATCCGACGAGACCAAGCAACGCATCCTCGAGATTGCCCGGCGCCACGGTTATGTGGTCAACCGCAGCGCGCAGAACCTGCGCCGCCAGCGTACGGACACCATCGCCGTGGTCATCGATTTTCCGCACCTGCCTGAGAACCGGCTGTCGGATCCTTTCCACTTCGAGTTGCTGGCCAACATCGCCAATGCCCTGGCCGTGCGGCAGCAGGACGTGCTGCTGTGCTCCGAGCAGTCGGCCCACCAGGGCGGCTTCGAACACATGCTGGCCAACAAGGGTGTCGACGGCATCATCCTGCTGGGACAGGCCGGGCGCCACGAGGAGTTCCGGGCACTGGCCAAGGCCGGCGTGCCCTTCGTGGTCTGGGGCGCACATCGGGCCGATGCCAGCTATTGCATCCTGGGCAGTGACAACCCGCTGGGGGGGCGGCTGGTCGCGCAGCGTTTCCGCAGCCTGAAGCGCAAGCGCGCCATGTTCCTGGGGCCTCGCGGTCACCTGGAGATCGAGCAGCGCCACCGCGGCTTCGCCGAGGCCTGGGGCACCGCCGTCGAGGAACTCGAGGTTCCCGACCTCTCCTTTGTCGCCAGCCGTACCGCCATGCTCAACCGGCTGGATTCCGGCAAGGCCGCGCCGGATGCCGTGTTCGCCGGGAGCGACACCATGGCCATGGGCGCGCTGTCCGCGCTGCGGGAGCGAGGCATCGCGGTGCCTGAAGACTGCAGCGTCTGCGGCTACGACGACAGTCCCGCCGCAGTCCACCATGCGCCGGCCCTGACCACCGTCCGGCAGGACACCCGCCTGGCCGGGGCGATCCTGGTGGAGCGGCTCATGCAGATCATCCAGGGCACCCCCGCGGCGCCCGTCCTGCTGCCGACCGACCTGGTCGTCCGAGGCACCTGACAGAAAGCGGATCCACCGCTTCGTACGAGAGGAGAGTCACCTTGTCTTTCACCCTGAAGGCGTCGGGCCATCCCGATGCATCGCTGCGCCGCCAGCCACTGCCTGCGCGCCTGCGCCTGGCCTACAGCCTGGGCGCGGCGCCGGACACGATGGTCAATACGGCGCTGAACGTCTTCCTGCTGTACTACCTGACCAGCATCTGCGGGTTGTCGCCGGCGCTGGCGGGTTTCGCGGTCGCGGTGGGGCTGGTGGTCGATGCGGTGCTGGACCCCTGGATAGGCATGCGCTCCGATCACTGCCGTTCGCGCCTGGGTCGGCGCCTGCCGTTCATGCTCGGGGCCACGCCCGTTCTGCTGGGGGCCCTGGTGCTGCTGTTCGCGCTGCCGCGCATCGAGCAGCAATGGCTGCTGTTCGGCATCGTGACGCTGCTCTGCCTCTGCATCCGCGTGGGCCTGTCCTGCTTCGCGCTGCCTTACCTTGCGGTGGGTGCGGAGGTCAGCGATGACGAGACCGAGCGAGCACGCATCATCACCTGGCGCTGGACCGTGGCCGTGACACTCTCGCTGGCCACCGTGTTGCTGGGCTTCGGGCTGTTCTTCAAGGGCGAGCAAGGCATCGCGCGAGCGGAGAGCTATCCGGCCTTCGCCCTGACACTGGCCGCACTGATCTTCGTGATGGCCGCGGCGGCGATGTTCGCGGTGTATCGCACCCTGGGGCGACAGCATCCGCCGCCGTCCCATGAGCGGGCCAGCCTGGGCGAACTGCTGCGCGAGATCGGGCAGCTGTTCCACAGTTCCACCTTTCGCGTCATCTTCTTCACCTGCCTGCTCGCTACCGGCGCGCAGAGCGTGACGCAATCCCTCAGCCTGCACGCCTATACCTTCTTCTGGAAGCTGGGCGGCGATCAGGTGCAGGTGGCGATCGTCTCGCTCACGGTGGGCCTGATCGTAGGCGCCCCCTTCGGCGGGGCGCTGATCAAGCGTCTGGAGCACCGCAGCACCATCCTGGGCGCGGTCTTCGTCATGATGATGGCGCAGGCCCTGCCGCCGACGCTGCGGCTCTGCGGCCTGCTGCCGCTGGAAGGCAATCCCCTGGGGCTGTTCCTGGCAGGCTCGCAACTGACGGCGGGCATGGGAATGACTGTCGCCATGATGGCGCTGATGGCGATGACGACCGACGCCCTGGACGAGCATGAGCATCGTCATGGCGTGCGGGTGGAGGGCTTCTACTTCGCCGGCTGGACGCTCGCGTCCAAGGCCGCCAACGGCCTGGGCGCGCTGCTGTCGGGCGTGGCGCTGCAGTTGATCGACTTTCCGTCCAAGGCGATCAGCGCCGGAGCCGTCTCGGAGATTCCCGAGCACACCACCCGGCTCCTGGGCATGGCCTACGGGCCGGGCGCAGCCATGCTGACGCTGGCGACCCTGCTGGTACTGATGCGCTATCCCCTGAGCCGGCAGAGGCATCGCGAGATCATGGCGGAGCTGCAGCAGCGCAAGGGCCTGGCACCGGCCTAGCGCCCGTCAACGCCGCCGCGCCTCCACGCCCAGGCACAGCGGGTGCCGCAGGGCTGCTGCGGCGCCGCGCAGGGCTGGTTCGCTCGCATGGATGACGTAGACCGGCAGCGGCGCCAGGTACTCGCGGAAGCGTCCCTTGTCCTCGAAGCGGCGGCGGAAGGCGGAAGCGGCGAGATGCTCGCCGAGCCGCGGCACGATGCCGCCGCCGATGTAGACGCCGCCGCGCGCGCCTAGCGTCAGCGCGAGATTGCCGGCGAAGCCGCCCAGCAGGCTGCAGAACACCGAAAGCGCTTCGGTGCAGTGCGCATCCGCGGCGGCGAGGCCGCGCGCGACGATGTCCGGCGGAGACAGGGCTTCCGGCTGTTCACCGGACAAGGCCGCGATGGCCTGGTGCAGGCAGGGCAGGCCGATTCCCGACAGCAGGCGCTCGGCGGAGACATGGCCGTGGCGCTCGCGGCAGGCGTCGAGGATGCGGGATTCGCGGGCGTCGGCCGGGGCCAGGGTGGCGTGCCCGCCTTCGCCGCTGAGCGGTAGCCATTGCCCCGCGCCCGCCGGGATCAATCCAGAGACGCCGAGACCGGTGCCGGGCCCGAGCAGGGCGATTGCCCCGGGCGCGGCAGCGCCGCCGCCGACCTGGCGGAGTTCGTGCGTTTCCAGCAGCGGCAGCGCCAGGGCCAGGGCGGTGAAGTCGTTGAGCAGCAGCAGGCGATCCAGGCCCAGCTGCTGCCGCGTCTGCTCGAGCGAGAACGACCAGTGGTGATTGGTCATGCGGACCTGGTCGCCGCAGACCGGGTTGGCGATGGCGATGGCCGCCTCGCGCGGGCATCCCATCGCCTGGTGCTGCAGGTAGGCGGCGACGGCATCGGGTAGCGTGGCGTGATCGCGCACCGCCAGGGTGACGACCCGTGTCGGGTGGCCGCCGGGGTCCATCAGGGCGAAACGTGCATTGCTGCCGCCGATGTCGGCGACCAGGCTCAGTGCCGGGGTCTGGTACATGGCGGTCATTGCGCGGAGTGGTACAGCGCCAGGGGTACCGGCCGCTGGCCCAGTAGCAGGCTCACCGGCAATCGGGGATCGCCGGGCTGCGCCGCGGCCTGTTCCAGCACCCGGGCCTTGCCGGCGCCGCCGGTCAGCAGGGCGATGCCGCGGCTGTCGAGCAGGAAGGGCAGCGTCAGGCTGATGCGCGGAACAGGGGAGGACGGCGGACGCATCGCGGCCACCACTGGGCCTTTCGGCCGCAGGGCGGCGGCGAGTTCGGGGGCGTCGGGGAACAGGGAGGCGAAGTGGCCATCCAGGCCCACGCCCAGTACCACCACGTCGAGCGGGCGCGGCAGTGCCGCCAGCCGGGATGCGCACTCGCCGATAGCGGCTTCCGGTGTCGTGGCAGCGGTCTTCAGCGGGATCAGGCGGGCCGTGGCGGCGGCGTTGCGCAGCAGGGTCGTGCGCAGCAACTGCTCGTTGCTGTCTGGGTGAGTGGCGTCCACCCAGCGCTCGTCCGACGGGCAGACGAGGACGCGGCTCCAGTCCAGCGGCTGGTGCGACAGGGCCTCGAGGAAGGGCGGCGGCGTGCGTCCGCCGGGCACGACCAGCGAGGCATGGCCGCGCCGGGCGATGGCCTCCGACAGCCCTGCGGCCACGTCCGCGGCCAATGCCAGGGCTGCATCCACGGCGGCTTCGTGAAGGTGCTGCCGTACGCTCCGAGGCAGGCGCAACTCGGCGGGCATCAGCTGTCCTCGTGCCAGGTGTTGCCGTCGCGCACCACCAGGGTGCTGGACTGCGTCGGCCCCCAGGTGCCGGCATGGTAAGGCCGCAGTGGGGGGCGCTGCCGCTGCCATTGCCCCAGGATCGGCTCCACCCAGCGCCAGGCGGCGTCGAGCTCGTCGCGGCGCATGAACAAGGTCAGCCGGCCCTGCACCACGTCCATGATGAGCCGCTCGTAGGCGTCCCAGCGGCGGCCGGATTCGCTGGAGTAGCTCATATCCAGCGAGATCGGCTGGATCTGCATGCCTTCGCCCGGTACCTTGGCCATCAGGTCCAGGCGCAGGCTTTCCTTGGGCTGCAGGGTGATCACCAGGCGGTTCACCGGGGGCAGGCTGCCGGACAGCATGGCGTGGGGTGCCGCGCGGAAGTTCACCACGATCTCGGCCAGGCGCTCCTGCATGCGCTTGCCGGTGCGCAGGTAGAAGGGCACGCCGGCCCAGCGCCAGTTGTCGATCTCGGCCTTGAGGGCAACGAAGGTTTCGGTGCCGCTGCTGGGGGGGACGCCCGGCTCCTCGGCATAGCCCAGCGCCGGCTGTCCACCGATGGCGCCGGCACGGTACTGGCCGCGCACCGTCTTGGCGGCGACATCGTCGGCGGACAGCGGGCGCAGGGATTGCAGCACCTTGAGCTTCTCGTCGCGCACGCGGTCGGCCTGGATGCTGGCGGGAGGCTCCATGGCGACGATGCACAGCAACTGCAGCATGTGGTTCTGCACCATGTCGCGCAGGGCGCCGGTGCCATCGTAGAAGTCGCCGCGCCCCTCGACGCCGACGGTTTCGGCGATGGTGATCTGCACGTCGCGGATCCAGCTGCGGTTCCAGATCGGCTCGAACAGGGCGTTGCCGAAGCGCAGTGCCAGCAGGTTCTGCACGCTCTCCTTGCCCAGGTAGTGATCGATGCGGAAAATCTGCTGCTCGGAGAAAACCTTGGCCACGTTTTCGTTGATGCGGGTGGCGGAGGCCAGGTCGCGGCCCAGTGGTTTCTCCAGCACCACGCGGCTGCGCGGGGTGGCGAGGCCAGCGTCGCCCAAGTGCCGGCAGATGCCGGCGAACAGCTGCGGCGCGGTGGCGAGGTAGTACACGCGATTTCGGTCCCCGGCAGGCAGCAGGGCGGCCAGGGCGGCGTAGGCCTGCGAGTCCGCGGCGTCCATCTGCAGGTATTCGAGCTGGGCGGCGAAGGCCTGCCAGCCGTTGTCCAGTTCGCAGCTCGCCAGGTGCCGGCAGCAGCGTTCGTAGGCGTGGTGGCGATACTCCTGGCTGGACATCGGCTGGCGGCCGATGGCGACGATGCGCCAGGACGCGGCATCCGTGGCTTCGCGGTGGCGCCGGTAGAGCGCCGGCAGCAGCTTGCGCAGCGCCAGGTCGCCGGTGCCGCCAAAGAGTACGAAATCGAAGCCCTCGAAGGCCGACATGCCAGAACTCCTACCCAGGCTTCCGGCAGGTGCGCCGAAGGCGGCGCGATGATCCGCCTGAGTGGGGTATCAAAGGCCCACCCGTGTCGGGAGGGGTGATTCGGCGGGCCGGAGCCGACAATGCCCGGACGAGGGATGGAGCCCATGCCCCTGCACCATAACGTCAAGCAAGTCACCGACCGCATCCGGCACCGCAGCCAGGCGCTGCGCGCGGCCTACCTGCGCCGCGTCGAGTCCGCTGCCGGAGAGGGCGCGGCCCGCGGAAGGGTGTCCTGCACCAACCTGGCCCACGTCGCCGCGGCCGCGCCGGGAGACGACAAGTTCAAGCTGCGCGAGCAGCGCCTGCCGAACCTGGCGATCGTGTCGTCGTACAACGACATGCTGTCGGCCCACCAGCCCTACGAACGCTATCCCACGCTGATCCGCGCGGCGGCGCGCCGTGCTGGTGCCACCGCACAGGTGGCCGGCGGCGTGCCGGCGATGTGCGACGGCGTCACGCAGGGCCAGCCGGGCATGGAGCTATCGCTGTTCTCTCGCGACATCATCGCCATGTCCACGGCGGTGGCGCTGTCGCACAACGTCTTCGACGGCGTGCTGTGCCTGGGGGTCTGCGACAAGATCGTGCCGGGCCTGCTGATGGGTGCGCTGCAGTTCGGCCACCTGCCGGCGATCTTCGTGCCGGCGGGGCCGATGGCCACCGGTCTCTCCAACAAGGAGAAGGCGCAGGTGCGGCAGCGGCATGCCCAGGGCCTGGTCGACCGCGAGGAGCTGCTGGAGTCGGAGATGCGCTCCTACCACGGCCCCGGCACGTGCACGTTCTACGGCACCGCCAACTCCAACCAGCTGCTGATGGAGATCATGGGGCTGCACCTACCGGGATCGGCCTTCGTCTCGCCGGACACGCCGCTGCGCGACGCGCTGACCGCCGCTGCCGCGAGCCGCGCGGCGCAGATATCCCGGCTGGGTCTGGACGGCCAGGGCCGCGAGTACACGCCGCTGGCGCAGGTGATCGACGAGCGTGCCATCGTCAACGGCATCGTCGGCCTGCTGGCCACCGGTGGTTCCACCAACCATACGATCCATCTCGTCGCCATCGCGCGCGCCGCCGGCATCGTGATCGACTGGGACGACTTCGACGCGCTGTCCGCGGTGGTGCCGCTGCTGGCGCGCATCTATCCGAACGGCGCCGCCGACATCAATCACTTCCATGCGGCTGGCGGCACCGGGTTCCTGATCCGCGAACTGCTGGACGTGGGGCTGCTGCATGACGACGTTCGCACCGTCGCGGGCGAGGGCCTGCGGCACTACACCGGGGAGCCCTTCCTCGATGGCGAGCGCCTGGTGTGGCGGCCGGCCCCCGCCACCAGCGGCGATGCCGCGGTGCTGCGCCCGGCGGACGCCGCCTTCAGTGCCGATGGTGGACTGCGGCTGCTGAGGGGCAATCTCGGGCGCGCGGTGATCAAGGTTTCGGCGGTGGCCGAGGAGCATCGTTCGGTGACCGCACCGGCTGCGGTATTCGACAGCCAGGAGGCGCTGATCGCGGCCTACCGTGCCGGCACCCTGGATCGCGATTTCATCGCGGTGCTGCGTTTCCAGGGGCCACGCGCCAACGGCATGCCGGAGCTGCACCAGCTGATGCCGGTGCTGGGTGCGCTGCAGGATGCGGGACGCCGCGTAGCGCTGGTGACGGACGGCCGCCTGTCCGGCGCCTCGGGCAAGGTGCCCGCTGCGATCCATGTCTGGCCCGAGGCGATCGCGCAGGGGCCGATCTCGCGGCTGCGCGACGGCGACCTGCTGCGGCTCGACGCCGCGCAGGGTCAGCTGGAGGCGCTGGTCCCCGCCGAGGAATGGGCGGCGCGCGTGCCGGCAGCCCTGCCGGCTCCCCCTGATGCGGCGGATAGCGGCCGCGCGCTGCTGGGCTGGGCGCGGCGCCTGGCTGGCGATGCCGAACGCGGCGGCATGATCGCCGACCCTTTCATCGACCCCACCCACGAGGGAGACTTGGCTTGAACATCCGCGACATCCTGAGCCTGGGCCTGGTGATGCCGGTGGTGGTGATCGAGGATACAACGACCGCCGTGCCGCTGGCGCGTGCCCTGCTCGCCGGCGGCATCCGCGCCATGGAGATCACCTTGCGCACCCCGGCGGCGCTGGACTCCATCCAGGCCATCGCTGCGCAGTTGCCCGAGATGGCGGTGGGCGCCGGCACCCTGCTGGATGCGCAGGACCTGCGCGATGCACGCGCCGCTGGCGCGGTCTTCGGCGTCAGCCCCGGCTGTACCCGCGGACTGCTGTCCGCTGCCGGCGACTGGCCCTACCTGCCGGGTGTCATGACGCCCTCGGAGGCGATGAGCGCCTTCGATGCCGGCCACGCCACGCTCAAGCTGTTTCCCGCGGCCAGCGCCGGCGGCGCGGCCATGCTGCGCGCCCTCGCGGGCCCCCTGCCCAAGCTGCTGTTCTGCCCCACTGGCGGCATCACGCCGGCGAGCGCGCCGGAATACCTGGCGCTGCCGAACGTCGCCTGCGTCGGCGGCAGCTGGATCTCGCCGCAGCCGCTGCTGCGCGCCGGTGACTGGGCCGGAATTACAAGACTAGCCCGCGAAGCGAGCGGCCTGCGCACCACCTGAGGCCGCTGACCGCTAGGCGCGGCGATGCATCGACGCCGGCACCGCGGCCGGGCGTGAGAATGGGGCGGCAGGCTCTGCCGGCAGGTCGCCGCAGTAGACCGTGAGCCGCCGGTTGCGCGCGAAGCCCACCAGCGTGATGCCGGCCTCCTCGGCCAGCCGCACGGCCATCGCCGTGGGTGCCGAGATCGCGGCCACGATGGGGCACCGGGCCTGCGCGGCCTTGTGCACGATCTCGTAGGACGCACGCGAGGTGACGAGCAGCGCCGCTGCCTGCAGCGCCTGCTGCGCCGCGGCGCCGATCACCTTGTCCACCGCGTTGTGGCGCCCCACGTCCTCGCGGATCAGCAACTCGTCCTGCAGTGTGAGCATGGATGCGGCGTGCACCGCGCCCGAGAGCCGGTTCATGGGCTGCGCCATCTCCATGGCGGCAAAAGCATCAAGCAGTCCCACCGCACTGACGCGGGGCGAGGCGTCGATCCGCCGGATCGGCCGGATGGCGGCTTCCAGCGACGAGCTGCCGCAGAGGCCGCAGCCGGTGCGGCCGCTGAGGCTGCGCTGGCGTTCCACCACTGCTTCGAAGCTTGCCTGCGGAATCAGCATCTGCAGGGAGATGCCCCGGGAGGTATGCAGGCGATCGACAATCTCGATCTCGCCGACCTCGTCGACGATGCCTTCCGACAGGCTGAAGCCCAGGGCGAAATCGTCCAGGTCCTGCGGCGAGGCCATCATCACGGCATGCGAGTGGCCGTTGTAGACCAGCGCCACCGGCGTTTCCTCGGCGACGGTCTCGGTGACCTCGGACCATTGCCGGCTGGAGTAGCGCGAAGCCCGGAGGCTGGAGAGCGCGGGTCCCTTCATGGCTTGAGCTCCTGGAGCAGCAGGCGGCCGGCGTTGCCGAGGCAGAGGCGCGGCGGGTCTTCTCCGCTGATGACGATGATGCCGCGCAGGTCGTTGCCAGCGGCGATGGCGGTCAGCAGGCGATGCAGCTGGCTATGGCGTAGCGCCAGCTTCTTGGCGACGCGGGGCAGGGACTGGCCGTCATCGGCGGCCAGGAGCTGCAGCAGGCGGGTGAGCGTGGCGTCCATCAGGTAGTCCGGGTCTCGGCACGACGCCGCAGGCGTATCGGCACAGACTTGGAGGTTGGAGTACGCGCGCGGTCGGCGTAGGAGTCGAGCGGCACCAGCGGGTTGGTCTCCGGGTAGTAGGCGGCGACGCAACCCGGCGGTATGTCGTAGGCCACCAGCTGGAACCGCGGGGCCACCCGCTCGCCGTCATGCCAGGCCGATACCAGGTCCACCCATTCACCTTCGGCATGGTCGAGCTTGTCCAGGTCCTCGCGGCTGATGAAGCAGACACGGCGCTCGCCGCGGATGCCGCGATAGCGGTCGTGGAGGCCGTAGATGGTGGTGTTGTACTGGTCGTGGCTGCGGATCGTCATCAGCCGCAGCGGTGCCCGTGTTTCCACCGCCGGCGCAGGCAGGGCCTGCGGCAGGAACGTGGCCTTGCCGGCGGGCGTGCGCCAGCGCCGCTCGCGGGCATCGTTGCCCAGGTAGAAGCCGCCCGGCACGCGCACGCGCTGGTTGAAGTTCTCGAAGCCCTCGACCACCCGGCCGATGCAATCGCGGATGCGGTCGTAGTCCTGCACCAGCCACTGCCAGCGGGTCTGCGAGCGGGGCAGGGTGGCGGCGGCCAGGCCGGCGACGATGGCTGGCTCGGACAGCAACTCGGCGGAGGCCGGCGCGTTCATGCCGCTGGACAGGTGGACCATGCTCATAGAGTCCTCCACCGTGACGGCCTGCGGGCCAGCGGCCTGAAGGTCCACCTCGGTGCGGCCGAGGCAGGGCAGGATCAGCGCCCGCTGCCCATGCACGAGGTGCGAGCGGTTGAGCTTGGTGGAGACGTGGACCGTCAGGCGGCAGCGCTGCAGGGCGGCGTGCGTCCGGGCGGTGTCCGGGGAGGCGGCGGCGAAGTTGCCGCCCAGGGCGAAGAAGACCTTGCCCTCTCCGCGTGCCATCGCCTCGATGGCGGCAACCACGTCATGGCCGTGATGCCGGGGCGGCACGAATCCGAACTCGGCACCGAGGCGATCCAGGAAGGCGTCGGCGGGTTTTTCGTAGATGCCCATGGTGCGGTCGCCCTGGACATTGGAGTGGCCACGCACGGGGCAGGCACCGGCGCCTGGCCGGCCGACGTGGCCGCCGAGCAGCAGCAGGTTGACCAGCATCTGGATGGTGGCGACGGAATGCTTGTGCTGGGTGATGCCCATGCCCCAGCAGCAGATCACGGCCTTGGCGCCACGGTAGATCTCCGCGGCCTGTTCCATCTGGCTGCGGCTGAGGCCGGAGGACTGCTCGACGTCCGCCCAGTCCATGGCCGCGATGTCTTGGCGCAACTGTTCGAAGCCGGTGGTGTGCGCGGCGATGAACTCGGTGTCCTCCACGCCGCAGGCGAGCAGGTGCTTGAGGATGCCGGTGACGGCGGCCAGATCGCCGCCGATGCGCGGCTGATAGTAGTGGCTAGCGATCCGGGTCGAGGTGCCGGTGCCCATCTCGACGACGCTCTGCGGATGGGCGAAGCGCTCCAGGCCGCGCTCACGCAGCGGATTGAACACCACGATGCGGCAGCCGCGCTTGGCGGCGCTGCGCAGTTCGCCCAGCATGCGCGGGTGATTGGTGCCGGGGTTCTGGCCGAAGATGAAGATGGCGTCGGCGTGCCCGAAGTCCTCCAGCGTGACCGTGCCCTTGCCGACGCCGATCTGCTCGGTCATCGCCATGCCGGAGGGCTCGTGGCACAGGTTGGAGCAGTCGGGCAGGTTGTTGGTGCCGAACTCGCGGATGAACAACTGGTACAGGAACGCGGCCTCGTTGGAGGTGCGGCCGGAGGTGTAGAAGATTGCCTCGTCGGGGCTGGAGAGGGCATTGAGCTCGTCGGCGACGAGGCGGAAGGCCTGATCCCAGCCGATCGGCCGGTAATGGTCGCTGGAGCTGTCGTACAGCATCGGCTCGGTCAGCCGGCCCTGGCCCTCGAGCCAGTAGTCATCCTGCGCTGCCAGCTCGCCGATGCTGTGCTGGGCGAAGAACTCCCGCGTGACCCGGCGCCGGGTGGCCTCGGCCGCCACCGCCTTGACCCCGTTCTCGCAGAACTCGAAGCTGGAGTGGCCGTTGGCGTCGGGCCAGGCGCAGCCGGGGCAGTCGAAGCCCTCGGGCTGGTTGGCCTTGAGCATGGTCAGGCTGCCGAGACCGACGATGCCCTGCTCCTTGACGTGCCGGAAGGAGCTGGCGAGGGCGTCCCAGCCGCCCGCTGGGCCGTCGTAGGGTTCGTGGACCTTGCTCATCGCCGTCCTCTGCCTCGAATAATGCAGTGTTGCATAGTATTGCCCGATGCTGCGCTGTGCAAGAGCGGAGACGGCCCCTGGCGTGGACCATTCCAGATAGTATTATACGAATATGAATGATACTATCCGGGCCATCTGATACGGGAGCCGACTTCCTCATGCGCTTTTCTGCTCTGGCCTTGGCCCGCAATGCCCTTACCGGCCACCAGCGCTGGCAGCCGCAATGGCGGGATGCCCAGCCCCAGGCGGACTACGATGTCGTCATCGTGGGCGGCGGCGGGCATGGGTTGGCAACCGCCTATTACCTGGCCAAGAACCATGGCGTGAAGCGCGTGGCGGTGCTGGAGAAGGGCTGGATCGGCGGCGGCAATACCGGCCGCAACACCACCATCGTCCGTTCCAACTACTACCTGCCGGAATCGGCGGCGTTTTATGACTTCTCGGTGAAGCTCTACGAGAAGCTCAGCCAGGAACTCAACTACAACATCATGTTCTCGCAGCGCGGCATCATCACGCTGGCGCACTCGCGGCATGATGAAGAGACCTTGCGCCGCTCCTTCAATGCCATGCGCCTGAACGGCGTGGACTGCGAGTGGCTGGAGCCGGACGAACTGTTCAACCGCATGCCGCGGTACAACCGCGACAGCCGCTACCCGATCCACGCCGGGCTCAACCAGCCGCGTGCGGGCTCGGCGCGCCACGACGCGGTGGCCTGGGGCTATGCCCGCGGCGCCGATGCCCTGGGCGTGGACATCATCCAGAACTGCGAGGTGACGGGCTTCCTTGGCGGTGATGGCGTGGTCACGGGCGTGCGTACCAGCCGCGGCGAGATCCGCGCCGGCAAGGTCTGCCTGTCGGTGGCCGGCCATACCAGCAAGGTCGCGGCCCAGGCGGGCCTGCGCCTGCCGATCACCAGCTATGCGCTGCAGGCCTTCGTGTCGGAGCCGGTGAAGCCGGTTTTCGACACGGTGGTGCTGTCGCCGGCGACCGGCGTCTACCTCAGCCAGACCGACAAGGGCGAGCTGGTGATCGGCGGTGCGCTGGACCTGTATCCGTCCTATGCGCAGCGCGGCAACTTCCACACGCTGGAAGGCGTGGTGGCCGGCATGCTGGAGATGTTCCCCGCGTTCTCGCGCCTGCGCCTGATGCGCCAGTGGGCCGGTATCGTCGATGTGGTGCGTGACTCCTCTCCGATCTTCGGGCCTTGCCCGGTCGAGAACCTCTACCTGAACTGTGGTTTCGGCACCGGCGGCTTCAAGGCCATTCCCGCCGGTGGCTGGACCATGGCCCACACCCTGGCCACCGGCGAAGTACATCCGCTGATCAAGCCTTTTGGACTCGAGCGCTTCACCACCGGCCGCCTGGTCGACGAAGCCGCCGCTGCAGGAATCGCACACTAAGAGCTTATCCATGAATAAGACACGCACGCGTTGCTGCCAGAAATCGCCCCAGGCGTGGCCGGGCGATGCGCGGTTTGGTGGTTCCAAAGGAGCGGCGGCCGGCCACGCCTGGGGCGATTTCTGGCGCAACCCGCAGGGACGGGGCCATTTTCGCGCCCCGCGTCCCCTATTGCCCCTGGTGTACGTCAAGTACACCGCGGGCCGATAGGGTTGGCGAGACACGAAAATGGCACGCCGTCGCGTGTGTGTTTTATTCATGGATAAGCTCTAGTGTTGAAAATCGACTGCCCTTTCTGCGGGCCTCGCGACGAGGCCGAATTCCGCTGCGGTGGCGAGAGCCACATCCAGCGTCCCGGTCCCCACAACGACGTCTCCGACGCGCAGTGGGCGGACTACCTCTACATGCGCCAGAACCCGCAGGGCTGGCACTTCGAGCGCTGGCTGCACGCCGCGGGCTGCCGCCAGTGGTTCAACCTGGCGCGCCATACCGTGACGCACGAGGTCCGGGCGATCTACGCGATGACCGCGCCGAAGCCGCAGGTCGAAGCTGCGGAGGGCAGGGCATGAACCAGGCATTCCGCAGCAGCCAGGGTGGGCGGATCGACCGCACGCGTCCGCTGCGCTTCCGTTTCGACGGCCGCGAGTACACCGGCTATGCCGGCGACACGCTGGCCTCAGCCCTGCTGGCCAATGGCGTGCGCGTCACTGGGCGCAGCTTCAAGTACCACCGCCCGCGCGGACTGATGGCGGCGGGCTTCGAGGAAGCCAATACGCTGGTGCAGCTGGAGAGCGGCGCGCGCACGCAGCCCAACCTGCGCGCCACGCAGATCGAGCTGTACGACGGCCTGGAGGCGCGCGCGGTCAACTGCTGGCCCAGCGCGCGGCACGACGTCTTCGGCTTCTTCCAGTTGCTCAAGCCGCTCTGGCCGGCGGGCTTCTACTACAAGACCTTCATGGCCCCGAGCTGGCACCTGTACGAGCCAGCGATCCGCCATGGCGCGGGCCTGGGCGTCAGTCCGAAGCTCGCCGACCCGGATGTCTACGACAAGCGTCACGACCAGGCCGACGTGATCGTGGTCGGTGCAGGCCCCTCGGGCCTAGCGGCGGCCATCGCGGCGGCGCGCGAGGGTGCGTCGGTGCTGCTGCTGGACGACAAGCCCGCGCTGGGCGGCTCGCTGCAGTACGAGCCGGGCCTGGTCGAAGGACTGCCCGCGGCGGATTGGCTCAGGGCGCGCGAGGACGAGATTCGATCGCTGCCGAACATCCGCGTGCTGGGCTCCACCACGGCATTCGGCTACTACGACCACAACCACCTGCTGGCCAACGAGCTGCTGCCCGCCGGCGGCGCCGGTCCGCGCCAGCGCCTGTGGAAGATCCGCGGACGGCAGATCGTGCTGGCCACCGGCGCCCTGGAGCGCCCGCTGGTGTTCCCCAACAACGACCGCCCGGGCGTGATGCTCGCCGGTGCCGCGCTGCAGTACCTGCATCGCCATGGCGTGCTGCCCGGCCGCCGCGTGGCGATCGCGACCAACAACGACAGCGCTTACGCCGTGGCCTTCGAGCTGCGCAAGGCGGGTGTCGAGGTGGTGCAGATCGCGGACTCGCGCAGTGGCCGGCCGGCCCCGCTGGCCCAGGCCCAAGTCCTGGGCATTCCGGTGGCCCTGAGCTGCGCGCCCACCGACACCCGCGGCCGCAACGGCCTGCAGCGCGTGGAACTACACGACGTGAACGTGCAGGGACAGGCCCGGCCGGGCACCGGGCGCTGGCTCGATGCGGATGTGCTGCTGGTGTCCGGCGGCTGGAATCCCACCGTGCACCTGTTCTCCCAGTCGGGCGGCGCCCTGCGCTTCGACGATCAGCAGAAGGCCTTCGTGCCGCATCGCCTCGCGCAGCCCGGCTACCTGGCCGGCGCGGCGGCGGGACATGCGGAGCGCGAATCGGCGGTGGTCGCGGCCAGGGCCGCCGGCCGCGATGCTGCGGCCAATCGCGTGATCCGCGAAATGCCCGCGATGGATTCGACGGTGCAGACCGCGCTGTGGTCGGTCAACGTCGAGGCCATCGGCCGTGGCCCGTCGAAGTCCTGGGTGGATTTCGCCAGCGATTCGACCGAGTCCGACCTGCGCCTGTCGGCGCGCGAGAACTTTGTCTCGGTGGAGCACTTCAAGCGCTACACCACCACCGGGATGATGACGGACCAGGGCAAGACCTCGAACGTCAACGCCATCGGCATACTGTCGGGCGTGCTCGGCAAGGCGCCGGGAGAGGTGGGCACCACGCGCTTCCGTCCGCCGTTCAACCCGGTCACCTTCGGCGCCATCGCGGGCCGCAATGTCGGCACCTACTATCGCCCGCTGCGCCAGCTGGCGGCGCAGGCGGCTCACCACGCCGCCGGAGCGAAGATGGAGGACTACGGTGCCTGGCTGCGCCCGGCCTTCTATCCGCAGGCCGGCGAAACCGAGAGCGCGACGATACACCGCGAAGTCCTGTCGGTGCGCGGCGGCGTCGGTATCCTGGACTACTCGCCGCTGGGCAAGATCCTGGTGCAGGGCCCCGATGCAGCGGAATTCCTCACGCGCGTCTACGTCAACAACGTCCGGACGCTGAAGGTCGGCGGCTGCCGCTACGGCCTGATGCTGGGTGAGGACGGCATCGTCAAGGACGATGGCGTGCTGACGCGCTGGTCGGAGAACAGCTACCTGGTGGGTACCACCAGCGGCCAGGCCGACCGCATCGTGGAATGGATGGAGGAGTGGCTGCAGTGCGAGTGGGTGGACCTCGACGTCACCGTGGAATCGGTGACCACGCAATGGGCGGTGGTGATGCTGGCCGGACCCAAGGCGCGCGAGGTGCTGTCGCGCCTGGACAGCGGCATTGATCTTGCCGCAGCGTCCTTCCCGCACATGAGCGCCCGCGACGGTCGCATCGGCGATGTGCCGGTGCGCGTCGCGCGCGTCAGCTTCACCGGTGAGCTGGGCTACGAGATCAGCGTGCCCTGGCAGTATGGCCTGTCGCTGTGGAGTGCCCTGCTGGATGCCGGCAAGCCGCTGGGCATCATTCCTTTCGGTATCGAGTCGCTCATGGTGATGCGCACCGAGAAGGGCTTCCTGCACGTGGGCTCCGATACCGATGGCCTGACGCTGCCGCAGGACGTCGGCTTCGGGGCGATCATCGACAAGAAGCCCGAAGACTTCATCGGACGCCGCTCCACGATGACGCCCGACGGCCGCCGTACGGACCGCCGGCAGCTGGTTGGCCTGGCTCCGGTGGATGGGGCTTCGTTGCTGCCGGTCGGCGGGCACGTGGTGGATGCGGCGTTCAAGGCCGCTTCCGGGCATACCCAGGGCTGGGTGACATCCTCGTTCATGAGTCCGACGCTGGGACGCCCGGTGGCCCTTGCCCTGGTCGAACGCGGACGCGAACGCCTGGGCGAGCCAGTGCAGGTCTTCGACGGCGGCAAGCTGCTGCCCGCCAGGATTGTTTCCATGACCGCCTACGATCCCGAAGGCGAAAGGCTGCGGATGTGAGCGACATGAACCAGAACACTCTGCCGACCGCCCTCAGGCTCCAGGCCGTTTCCCCGCTGGGCACAGCGCCGGGCGCCGCGCCGCAGGTCATCGCCCAGGGCGTGGGCCTGCGCGTGGTTGAGGAGACCTTCCTGCAGCTGGCCAGCCTGCGCCTGTCACGCAAGGCGGACCGCGCCGCGGCGTTAGGAGCCCTGCCGTTCGACCTGCCGGCCACGCCGAACGGCTGGACCGGCGACGCGGCCTCGTCGCTGGCGCGCTTCGAGCCGAATGCCTGGATGCTGATCTCCGTCGCGCCGCGGGCGCTGCCGGGAAGCACGGATGCCTGGGTGGTGACCGACCTGTCTTCGCGGCTGGCCAGTGTCCGCCTCCACGGCGCGCGTGCGCCGGCGGTGCTGGCGGCGGCCACGTCGGTGAGCCTGCCGCCATCGGGGTTCACGCGCACGCTGTTCGCGGAGACCGTGCCGGTGCTGGTGCAGCGTCTCGCCGACGACGACTACCGCCTGCTGATCGACGTCAGCTTGGCGGGATATCTGTCGTCCTGGCTGGCGGATGCCGGCCGGCTGACGGCGGCACTGGAGTAGGGCGCTGCTGCGTACCCAGCCGGCCCTGCCGAGAATAATGCAGTTATGTATTGTAATGACGCCGTAGCTCCCGCCTTTCCTGCGACCGAAGCCCTGCCATGACCGAAGCCACCCACGATCACATCCTGACCTTCCGCGCCCCGGACCGCCCCGGCATCATGGCGGCGGTGACCTCGGCGCTGTATCGCGCCGGCTGCGATATCCGCGATGGCGCGCAGTTCGGCGATCCCGACACGGGCGCGTTCTTCATCCGCATGCACCTGGCTTCGCCGGTGTCGCTCAGCCAGGAACAGATCCGCGACGAGCTGGCGCCGATCGCCCGCGATCGCCTGCTGGAATGGAAGATCGCGCCCTGGAACCGCAAGCTGCGCACGCTGATCGCGGTGTCCAAGTTCGGCCATTGCCTCAACGACTTGCTTCACCGCTGGCGCTCGGGCCTGCTGCACACCGACATCGTGGGCGTGGTCTCCAACCACCCGGACATGCGCAGCCTGACTGAGTGGCACGGCCTGCCGTTCCACCATTTTCCGATCACGGCGGAGACCAAGCCGCAGCAGGAGGCGCAGATCCTCGACTTGATGGAGAAGGAACAGGTCGACCTGCTGGTGCTGGCGCGCTACATGCAGGTTCTGTCGCAGGACATGTGCCGCGCGCTGGATGGCCGCTGCATCAACATCCATCACTCCTTCCTGCCCAGCTTCAAGGGCGCCAGCCCCTACAAGCGCGCCTACGAGCGCGGCGTGAAGCTGGTGGGCGCCACGGCGCACTACGTCACCTCGGACCTGGACGAGGGTCCGATCATCGAGCAGGACGTGGTGCGCGTGAACCATGCGATCAGCGCCGAGGAAATGGCCAACCTGGGACGCGACGTGGAAGCCCGCGTGCTGGCGCGGGCGGTACGCTGGCACGTCGAGCATCGCGTGATCCCGAACTGGCCCAAGACCATCGTCTTCGCCTAGGACAGCGATGAGCGCGACCCTGATCGATGGCAAGGCGGTTGCCGCCGGCGTGCTGGAGGAGGTTTCCCGCCGCATCGCCGCGGAGCGTGCCGGAGGATGGCGCGCGCCTTGCCTGGCGACTGTGATCGTCGGCGCGGACCCGGCTTCCGCGGTCTACGTGCGCAACAAGGTGGAGGCCTGCCGCAAGGTCGGCATCGACGCGCGGCCGCACGAGCTGCCGGCCGAGACCGGCGAGGCAGAACTGCTGGGGATCATCGGCCGGCTCAACCAGGATCCGTCGGTGGACGGCATCCTCGTGCAACTGCCGCTGCCGGCACCGATCGATGCCACTGCGGTGATCGAGCGCATCCACCCGGACAAGGACGTGGACGGCTTCCATCCCTTCAATGTCGGGCGCCTGATGCAGCGCATCCCGCGCCTGCGGCCCTGCACGCCCTATGGCGTGATCGAGTTGCTGCGCGAGATCGGCGAGAGCTTCTACGGGCGCCGCGCCGTGATCGTCGGCGCCTCCAACATCGTCGGGCGCCCCATGTCGATGGAACTGCTGCTGGCCGGCTCCATCGTCACCGTGACCCATCGCTTCACCCGCAGCCTGGCAGAGGACGTGGGCACCGCGGACATCCTGGTGGTGGCCGCCGGCAAGCCTGGGCTGGTGAAGGGTGAGTGGATCAAGCCCGGCGCCACCGTCATCGACGTGGGCATCAACCGCTGCGCCGACGGCAAGCTGCGCGGCGACGTGGAATTCCAGGCGGCGCGCGAGCGCGCTGCCTGGATCACGCCCGTGCCGGGTGGCGTGGGGCCCATGACGGTGGCGATGCTGATGCGCAACACGCTGCAGGCGGCCGAGTTGCGCCGGCAGGCGGGAACTGGCGAGTAGAGGCAAGATCGAGGACTCAGCGACGTCCGGGGGGATGTACGGCATGTCCAGTAGCTATTCCAGTATCTCGATTGCGGTCTTCGGGCTGACGCTCGCGGCCACCTTCCTGATGGCCTGGCTTGGCCGGCGTCATGGCGGGTCTGACCATGGCGGTCTGGCGGAGCAGAAGCTCAATCGCTGGCTGATCGGCCTGTCGGCGGGCGCCGCCGCCAACAGCGGATTCATCGTCACGGGTGCCGTGGGCCTGGGCTATGCGTACGGCATGCAATGGGTGCTGCTGCCGCTGTCCTGGCTGGTAGGCGATATCGTCTTCTGGACGTTATTCCCGCAGCGGCTGAATGATTTCGGCCGACGTTCGCGCGCGACGACGCTGCCGGAACTCCTGACCCATGGGCTGCAGGGCCGCGGTGCCACGATACTGGTGCTGATCTGCGGCCTGCTGATCCTGTTGTGCCTGTCCGGCTACGTATCGGCGCAATGGCTGGCCGGCCAGAAGTTCATCGCCGGCGCCTTCCCCGTCTCCGGCCTCGGCGCCCTGGCGCTCTTCGCCGTGCTGATTATTGCCTATACCGGCATCGGCGGCTTCCGTGGCTCGGTCTATGTCGACAGCCTGCAGGCGGTCATCCGCATCATCGGCACGGCCCTGGCCTTGCTCTCCGTGTTCTGGGTCGCCCGCGAGGATGGGGCGATCGTGCAACAGAATCTTGCCGCCGCCGGGCCAGGCTTCCTCAGCCTGCTGCCGGCAGGCGGCTGGCCGGCGACAGCCGGATTCCTGCTGGGCTTTGGCGCCGCTGCGCTGGGGTTCGGCCTGGGACAGCCTCACATCGTCTCGCGCTACCTGGCCGGGGCCAGCCCGGCCGAGACGCGCTCCGCCTGGTGGATCTACATGGGCTTCGTCCAGTTCACCTGGATTTCCATGACCGTATTTGGCGTGATGCTGCGCGGGGTGATGCCGGACCTGCAGGACCCCGAGGCCGGGTTGAGCCTGTTCTTCAGCCAGCGCATGAACGCAGTGGCCACTGGCATCATCGTCGCCGACGTCTTCGCGACGATCGCGGCGACCTCCAATGCCCTGCTGGTGGCCATGGCGCAGACCCTGAGCCACGATCTGCTGCCGCGCTCCATGCCGGGGAGGCGCTTTTCGATCGCCTGGGGTTGCGTGTTGATGGGCGCCCTCACCATGGGACTGTCGCTGCTGCTCCATGGCAGTGTCATGCAGGTGGCCCTGGGCTCGGTCGCGATGATGGCGGCCGGCATCGCTCCGGCGGTGATGGCCAAGGCACTCGGATGGCGGCACGACGCTCGCTCGCTGATCCTCTCGGTGCTGGCGGGGCTGACTGCTGCAGGTCTCTGGAAACTCGCCGGGCTTGATCCCCTGGTCAACCAGGCGGCCGCCGGCATTGCGGCGGGCGTCCTGGCCTTGCGCCTGGCGGCGCCGAGCGATGCGGCCAGGAATGTTTTCTGAAAAGTGTATGATTCAGGTCTGTCTCATCCTCCGGATCGCCCCTGAATGGCCGCCAAGCGTCTCAATTCCACCCGCCGGCAGAAGCGGGTACTCAGCTTTGAACCCCCCAGCCGCAAGGGCAACATCAAGGTGCCCATGGAAGGCTGGATCAGCTGCGCCCGGGTGCTGCTGATCGAAGAGGGCCTGGCCGGCATCAAGGTGGATCGCCTGGCCAAGCGGCTGAAGGTGACGCGCGGTGGTTTCTATTACCACTTCAGCAGCCATCACAAGCTGCTGCAGGCCTTGCTGGACGATTGGCGCGTCAACAACTGCTTCATCCCCAAGAACGCCGATGCCTCGTCGCCGCGTGCCGCGATCGATGTGTTCAAGCAAATGACGGACAACCTGGTGCACGAGCGCGGCTTCGATCCGCAGTTCGACATGGCCGTCCGCGAGTGGGCGCGTATCTCGCAGCCGGTGGCGGACGTGGTGCACGAGGTGGATGCCGACCGCGTCAAGGCATTGCAGGCCGTCTTCGTCGGCCTGGGCTATGCGCCTCAGGAGGCCGAGCTGCGCGGCAAGCTGTTCTACTGGCAGCAGATCGGATATTACGCCCTCGGCGTCGAAGACCCTCTGGAGTATCGCGAGCAAAACCTCGAGTTCTTCCACCAGCTACTCGGTGGCCAGAAGTACCTCGATGCGCTGAAGAAGTCGGAACCTCGCGCCGCCTGAGCGGGAGGGCTCAGCTCAGCAGGCGCGACAGCTGGACGCGGTTGCTGACGCCCAGCTTGCGGAAGCTGCAGTGCAGCTGGAATTCGATGGTTCGCGGCGAGCGCGACAGGCGCTTGGCGATCTGGTCGTTGCGCAAGCCTTCGACCGCCAGGCGTGCGACGCGCTGCTCCGACGTCGAGAGCTTCTTCAGTGCCGCCAGCGCCTGTGCCGACAGTTCGCCCGAACGGCCCAGGGTCTGGTCGTCCGTCAGGCGCAGCACGAAGCCGCCGGGGATCGGCTCCAGGGTGGCCGATAGCCCCGGCAGCTGGGGGTGCTGCAACTTCAGGGGACGATCACCGCCGAGAACGGCCGGGCGCAGGGCGGCCGGCAGGCTGCTGGACTCCTGGCCGCGCACCAGCGTGCGGTTCCAGCGGTCGAACTGTGCGTCTCCGTTGGCGCTCTTGTAAAGAATGGTTCCGCCGCCATCGAGGAACACCAGCGCCTCCGGCGATTTCTGCAGGTAGCCCTGCAGCAGCAGGCTCAGGTTGCGTGCCTGGTCCAGCGACTGCAGTTGCGGCAAGGCAGGGCCGGCCGGCCGCTGCAGATACTCGACGACCCGGGTGCGGGAAGCTGCCGCCGTCCCGGCGGGAGCTTCCCAATCTTCGGCACTACCCAGGCAGGATTCGCTTGTGCTTCTCATTTCAGTACCTCGAGACGCTTAAAACATGCAGTTATGCATAATAATGGATGGGGCCAGAGGCCGGCAGCCCCGGTAATCGGTCCGGACGGTCCTACAGGCGGTTACGCACGAATTCGCCGCCTTTCATGATCACGCTGAAGTGCTCGTCGGGCTGGGCCATGACGTGGATGTCCTTCAGCGGGTTGCGGTCGATGGCGATGAGGTCGGCGTAGGCGCCGGGCTCGAGGCTGCCGACCAGGCCGCTCTTCTGCATGATCTCGGCATTGATGCTGGTGGCCGAGCGCAGCAGTTCGATCGGCGTGAAGATGTCGGAGCGGAAGCTGAACTCCTGGTTCTGCATCGGGTGGAAGCGCTCCTCGAACAGGTCGGTGCCCATGCCGACGCGCGCGCCTGCACGCTTCAGGTACTCCATCGACTGGTAAGCCGCCGCGTGCGCCACCTTGATCTTCTCCAGGCTCTCACCGAACACGCCCAGCTCGGGGCCGTGGCGCATGATCTGCTCCTGCACGGCGATGGTCGGCACGGCGTAGGTCTTGCCGTCGGCGGCCGCGATCAGTTGCGCTGTCTCCTGGGTGATGATGGTGCAATGATCAATGGAGCGGATGCCGGTCTCCAGGCAGCGGCGCGCGCCGTCGTCGGTATGGCAGTGCGCCACCACGTACTTGCGGCGCGTGCTGGCCTCGTAGACCGCGGCCAGGATTTCCTCGTTGGTGTACTGCGGCATCCAGATCGGGTCGGTAGGCGAGGCGACACCACCGGAGATGAACAGCTTGATGTGGTCGGCGCCCTTGCGCAGTTCGTTGCGGCAGAACTTGCGCACGTTCTCGACGCCGTCGACCACCTCGGCGAAGGTGTTGTTGGCGGCGCAGCCGCAGGGGCTGTCGTGGTGGTGCTCGGGGCGCATGTCGCCATGGCCGCCGGTCTGCGACAGGGCCTTGCCGCCGTAGTAGAGGCGCGGGCCTTCCATCAGGCCCTGGCTGATGGCCAGGTGCAGGCCGATCTCGCCGCCGCCCGGATCGCGCACGGTAGTGTAGCCGCGGTGCAGGGTGCCCCTGAGCAGGCGCGCGGCATACGCGACCTTGAGCGGCAGCGTCATGTTGTCGATCAGGCTCATGTTGAGCGAGATGCTGTAGACGTGGAAATGCAGGTCCAGCAATCCGGGCATGACGAAGCGGCCGCCCATGTCGATGACGTCGGCTCCGGCGATGCTCACGTCGCCGGCGGCCACTTCACGAATGCGGTCGTTCTCGATGACGATGCTGCCGCCCTCGATCAGGGCTTCGTTGCGGCCGTCGAAGACCAGGCCGTTCCTGAGGATCTTGATGCTCATGTGGACTCTCCGATGAAGCGCCTGCGGCTATACCACAGGATGAATGAATGCAGGGGCCGGGGGATCACCACGCGGTCTCGCGATCCGCCGGCTCGGGCGGCTGCGGCACCAAGCTGAACCTGAATCTGCGCGGCGGTGCCTTGTTCAGCAGGTGCTGGCAGAAATGGTCCATGGCCCGGCGCAGCGTGTGGCGCGTGCGCCCCAGCGTGTAGTGGTTGCGGTTGGGCAGCACCATCAGCTCCATGGGCACGTCGGCCTCCACCGCTGCGTCGTAGAGCTGCAGGATCGGGCCCAGCGGGCAGTTCTCGTCCAGCTCTCCCGCCACGACCAGCAATTGGCCCTTGAGCCGCGGCACCTGCTGGATCGCGTCCATCGACTCATAGTTGACGGGCCGCGCGGTGGCGGTCGGCCGCTCGCCGCGACCGTTGCCGTAGTCCGGCACGCCCTGCCAGCCGGTCCAGTGGTAGTCGGGATACATGTTGTGCACCGAGACGAACGGCGCGGCGGCGATGCCCACGGTGAAAACCTCGGGGAACTCCAGCATGGCGCGGAGCGTGGTGTAGCCGCCGTAAGAGCCACCCTGGATGCCGACGCGTCGCGTGTCGATCCAGGAATGCCGCTGGCCGAGCTGCTGGATCGCTGCAACGTAGTCGTCCAGGCCGATGAGGTTGAGCTTGCCCTGACCGGCCGTGGCGAACGCCCGGCTGCGGCCGGTGGTGCCGCGCGCATCGAGCGCGATCACCGCGCAGCCCAGCGCGGCATAGGCAGCCGGCGGAATCCAGACGCCGGGGCTGGCGGACGCGGCCAGGTAGGTGCGCGGGCAGGCCGCCATCAGCGGGCTGGCGTACTGTGCCACCAGGACCGGCGCCTTGCCATCGGCGGGCAGGACCGGCGGCCGATACAGCAGGCCGTGGATCTCGGTCTGGCCGTCGGCGGCGAGCGTGACGAACTCCTCGGGCGGGACGTAGCCGGCGGCGAGCAGCGCGGATATATCGGTCTGCTCGATCAGTTGCTCGCGGCCATCCTTCAGGCGCACCGCCACGGTCTGCGGCGGAACCGAGACGGTAGAGCGCGTGTAGACCAGGAACTCGCCGCTGGGTGACGGCTGCCGGACGAATTCCCTGGTCTTGGAGATCGCGGTGAGGCCGGGATTGATGTCGGCATCCAGGCCGGCCGGCGTGATGCGGCGTAACCCGCTGCCGTCCGCGTTCACCGCGTACAGCGAGCGCAGGTAAGGGTTGCCGCCTTCACGCCCGCAGGCGGTGAACAGTACGCGCCCGCTGCGGGCATCCACGTCGATCAGGTCACGCACCAGCCACTCGCCTTGCGTGACGGCGTTCAGCAACTGGCCGGTCTGGCCATCGTAGCGGTACAGGTGTCCCCAGCCCGAGCGGTGGCTGTACCAGATGACCTGCTCCATGTCGCCGATGACCTCGACGGCGACCTGGCTGTAGGAGGTGGTGTTGAGCTCGACGCGGGGCTCGTCTTTTTCCGAGACGACGATGCGTGAAGCGCCGCTGGCGAGGTCAATGTCCAGCAGGTACGCGGTCTTCTGATGCTCGCCGAACATCACGGCCCAGGCGCGGCGGCAGTCGGGACTCCACATCCAGCGCCGCACCGCCTCCCAGTCCTGGTGCAGGTGCAGCTGGTCGTCCGGCAGCTGCAGCGGCACCAGCCGGCCCGTGGCCAGGTCCAGGCACAGCCAGCGGATGGTGGGAGGCGCTTCGCCGGTCAAGGGCATGCGCGGCAGATGGACCTTGGGCCGGAAGCTTCCGTCCTGCGGCGCGCTTTCAAGCATCGGATAGGGCGCGACATGGCGCTGGTCGATGCGCCAGACGATCAGCTTGCTGCTGTCGGGCGCCCAGACGATGCCGGCGGGGCGGCCATTGGCGGTCACGCGGCTGCGCGGCACGTGCCCGGCCTTGAAGTTGCCGTGGTAGATGGCATAGCCATCATCGGGCGAGCCGTCATGGGTGATCTGCTGCGGCTCACCGCCGGCCTCGGCCAGCCACAGGTTGCCGTCGTGCTGACTCAGTGCCCACCGGCCGTCGGGCGAGCGCAACGGACCGTGGCCCGATTCGGTCTCCCCGATCGCGCTCAGTTCATTGCCCGCATAGCGATAGCGGGTCTTGTCGTGGGAGAGCTCGACGGCATCCGGTGTGATGCGGGTGACCGCGATCGGCAGCTTCGAGGGTTCGGCCGCATGGCCGAGCGCCCGCAGCGCATCCGCCAGATGCTGGTGGTCGAAGGCCGGGCGGCGCGAGCCGGTAGCGGCGTCGACCAGCAGCCATTGATGTCCTTCCGCGCTCGTGTGCTGGTACCAGCACTGGTCGGTCTGACCCACCCAGCGCAGCGTCGGCGAGAGGTTGTGCAGCTTGGGCAGGAAGACCGAGGGCAGCAGTTTCTCGGCGGCGGCGTAGCGGTCCTGCATTCTCATGCCGGGTCTCAGGCCTTCGCGGCGGCGGCGGACTGCAGGGCGGCCCGCTCGCGTTCCGCCAGGGTGGCCTGGATTTCCGCCACGCGCGCGCGGGTCAGCGGGTAGTTCCAGATGATCAGGGCGCCGCCGATCAGGCCGGCTGCCGGGGCGATGGCCATGGCGAGCTTCAGGCCCAGCACGCCGTTGGCGGTCTGCGCGGTGGCGGTGGCGTCGAAGCCGAAGGCGCCGACCAGGGCGACGCCGGCGGCGGCCGACACCCCCTGCAAGGACTTCTGCAGGAAGGCGAACAGCGAGCCGTAGAGACCGCCATGATCTTCGCCGGTGTGCAGCTTGCCGTAATCCACGATGTCGGCGGACATGGTGTAGACGATGACTGTGCCGACCAGGGCCAGGATGATCAGCGGATAGAGCAGGAAGCACATCATCAGCGCCGAGGGGCCCGGCGTGAGCAGCGCGAAGCCGATGCAGGCCATGCCGCCCACTGCCAGGCCGCTGGCCCACACGCGGTGACGCTCGTAGCGTGCGGACAGGAAGGTCCAGAACGGGATGCCGACGAAGGTCAGCAGCATGGACACGATCATGATGGCCGGGAATTCCTTGCTTAGTCCCAGGTAGGTGTCCATGTAGAAGTAGGCGACGCCGCCGCTCATGCCGGCCAGGAGGTTCACCGGCAGGAAGGCGGCGAACAGGCGCAGCAGGGGTGGGTTGTCGCGTACCGCCACGATGATCTCCTTGATCCCGTGGCGCGGCTGCACGGGCGGCGGCACGTAATCGCCGCTGGGTACGCGCAGGATCAGCAGGGTGGTGGCCAGTGGCAGGGCCAGCACGCAGATCACAGCGGCCACGCCCAGGCTGCGGAAATCCAGCTCGGTGCTGTCGGAATAGCCGAGCTTCATCGCGATGAAGGGCGTGGCGAAGAACAGCAGGTTGCCCGCCATCTGCGACATCGCACGCCAGGCCTGCACGCGGGCGCGCTGTGCGTAGTCGGGGGACAGGCCGTAGCTCCAGGCCTGCAGCGGGATCTCGATGGTCTTCCAGCCCAGGTACAGCACCGCGGTCCAGATGCCGAAGTAGAGCACGGTCACGTCCTCGGGCGGACGCAGCAGGAACCAGGTGCCGGCCACGGACAGCAGGGTGCCGGCGATGGTCCAGCTGCGGCGCGTGCCGCTGCGTGCATAGCTGCGGTCCGACAGGTGGCCGATCAGCGGATAGGTGATCGCGTCGAACATCTTGGTGATCAGCATCGCCAGGGCCAGCGCGGTGAGGGACAGGCCGGCGTGCTTGGCGTAGATCGCCTGGATCTGGCCTTCTGGCCCATGCATGACGCCCAGGATCAGGGTCGGCAGGGTGAAGGTGATGAGGAGGTCACGCCGCAGGGGTGCGGAGGTGCCTGCATTCATTTGTTGCGTCGCGGAATTCACAGTGATCCGTCCATCCCAGGATTATGCGTCTTGCCATTATACATATGTGTATGTATATTACACTTAATTTACGACCACAATGGAAATAAATTCATCCGGGTGGTGGATGGCCTCGCAAGGTGATGGGGAGTGGCGGCGATGGGTGAATGGCAGACGGCGGCAGCGGAGCAGCGCAACCCTAGGGGGCGTCCGCGCAAGTATTCGGACGAGTTGCTGGTGGAGGCGGCGCTGCGGGTGATGGAGCGCGAGGGCTATGCCGCCCTGACCATCCGGTCCCTGGCCGCGGAGCTGGGGACCAGCCACACCACGCTCTACAACTACATTGGCGCCATCGAGGAGATCGAGGACAAGGCGGTCCACCGGCTGACGGACCAATTGCCGTTGCCCCAATCCAGCTCCGTGCCGGAGCTGCGCGTGGAACTGATCGCCTTCCTGGTTGCGTCCCGTCGCCTGATGCTGCATCACCCCGGAGTGATGCTGTCCCGTCACGACTCCGCGGCCGCGCAGACCTTCATGCAGGTCGGCGACCGATGGCAAGGCGCACTGCTGGCATACGCGCCAGACCGCAAGACCGTCCACCTGGCGTTGGGCGCCCTGCTGTCGACGGTGGCGTTGGCCGTGGAGGCCGAGCGTCGGCTGGGGGCGGAGTACGAGAAGCGTCTGCGCAGCATCCCTGCCAGGCCCTCTGCCGACCCGGTCGAGCAATACGGCTTCGAGCAGTATCTCGACGCCATGATCGATCTCGTCCTGCCGGGCCTGTCCCCGGCCTCTCGCAGGAGCGCAAGCTGATGAATATCCGTGGTGGTTCAAGTGCCAACGGCCGTCGCGACATCAATACGGCCTCGCAATACGGCCTGCGCGGCATCCTTGCCTGGGAGCCGGACGACCGTTGGAAGTTCCCGCTGTTGGGTGCCACCCAACGGACCGAGGACGACGACATCGCTTATGCCGACAACTACGATGGCCGGCTGGAGCACGGCGACTCGCCACGGGCCAGTCCTGGCAAGTCCGGCTACGACCTCGCCAACCTCTCCATCGAGCGACGCTTCGACTGGGGCGCCCTGATCTCGCAGACCTCGTACGTCAAGAAGCGGTTCGAGATATTCATCGAGGCTTCGCGAGCGCTGGGCGGCCTGTTGCCGCTGCTGGCGGGCGCCAACGACAACCATAGCAAGGGCTTCACGCAGGAGCTGCGCGCGGTCTCGGCACCGGGCGACGGTCCCTGGAGGCGGCTCCTCGGCGGCTTCTACTAAGGCATGCAGCTCTACGACTGCTCGGAAATCGGTGCGGCCGAGGGGGCTGCCGACACTGTCTATACCTCCGCTGCTCAACGGCATCCTGGCCACGCCTTGTCCCGGCAATGCCAGCAAGATGGCCAGCATGCTCGATATCGGCCAGCTTCGCGGTGAGATCGACCTGGAAGCGGCCGATTTTCGGTGAACTGACACGCGAACTGGGCGAGCGCTGGGAACATCACCACCAACCCGTTTCCCGCCCGCGACACCGTTACCTACGTTGCGCCGCGCATCTTCGTGCTGCGCCTGAGCGGCAGCTTCTAGATGCCTCCTTTCAAACAATGAACACGACAACACTCTCGATGAACTACCCGATCGCCAAGCCGCAACCCACGCCCGTTACCCACGGTCGCGTCAGCTATACCGACGATTACCAGTGGCTGGAAGAAAATACCCCCGAGTCGCTGGACTTTCAGGCCCGGCAGAATCGTTACACCCTGGACTGGATGGCGAGCCGTCCGGCGCGCGCGCGCGCCGAGGCATTGATCGACGCGATGTCGCGCGTCAGTGTCGATCTTCCGAGCTACAGCGGTGGCCGCTGGTTCCGCAAGCGTGTGCCGGAGGGCAAGAACCTGGAGGTGCTCGAAGTGGCGGGGGCGATCGACGGCCCCTGGCGCATCGTGGTGGATTTCAACGCCATGAGCAGCGGACAGTCGCTGGTCGCCGATACCTTCGTCCCGTCACCGGACGGGCGCAAGCTGGCTTTCGGCTGGGGCATCGACGGCCGTGAGATGGCGGAGTTCCGCGTAATCGATGTCGATAGCGGCGAGATGCTGCTGGAGTCGATCCGCCAGGTGCGACCGATCTTCCCGTCCTGGTTTCCCGACAGCAGCGGCCTCTACTACGCGGCCTGGGATCCCACGGTCTCGCTGTTCCAGTCGCGGGTCTATCGCCAGGTGCTGGGCGAGGCACCCGTCACCCAGCCGGAGGAGTTCGAGACCACTCACTCGCTGATGTGGGCGAAGGCGGCCGCAGACGGCCGGCATGTGCTGCTGATCGCCGATCACCTGAATCCTCGCCCTGAGTACATCCGCGAAGGCACGGGTGGAGGCGCCTGGAAACCCTTCCTGCAGGGCGAAACCGCCTTGTTCCGCGGCGACATCATCGGCGACCACTACTACGCCGTGACCGACGATGGTGCCAAGTGCGGACGCCTGGTGTCGATTCCTCTGGCGACGCCTGCCGACCGCAGCACCTGGAAGGAACTGGTGCCGGGATCGGATGCCGTGCTCGGCACGCTGCTGATCATCGATGGGCACCTGGTGTTGACGGACCTGGTGGATACCTACTCGCGCCTGCGCGTGCTCGACATCGAGGGGCGATTGAAGGGCGAGGTCGCCCTGCCGGGGCGCGGTTCCATCAGCACCCTGCAATTCGTCCTCTTCAACATGATCGACATGATGTGGAAGGGCGGGCAGGGCGAGGTGTTGTTCGCCTTCTCGTCGCCGGTGCAGTCGCCAGGACTGTACAAGGCCAATATCCATACGCGCGAGGTGACCGCGCTGATGCAGCCGGCGGTCCGGCTCGATGCCCACTTGCATGACTATGCCACCACCAGCGCCGATGGGGTGCGCGTGCCCTATCGCGTGATCGCACGAGCGGACCTGGACCTGTCGAAACCGCAGCCGGCCATCATCTACGGCTACGGCGGATTCGCCGTTTCGCTGGTCCCGGGCTGGTCCAGTGCGCAGTACGCCGCCTGGGTTCAGGCCGGAGGCGTGCTGGTGCTGGGGCACCTGCGTGGCGGTGGTGAACTGGGCCCGGACATGTGGCACCAGGGCCGCCTCCGGCACAAGCAGAATACCTTCAACGACGTCTACGCCATTGCCGATGACCTGATCGCGCGCGGCATCACCACCACGGCGCAACTCGGCGTGACCGGCGGCTCCTATGGCGGTGTGATGGCCTGCGTGGTCGTGGTGCAACGGCCGGACCTGTTCCGCGCCGCAGCGGCCTACGCCGCCGCCCCCGATCTGCTGGCACGCGGGCGTGATCCGATCTGTCTCGGTGCAACCCTGGATGGCGGCGACCCCGAGGACCCTGAACTGTCGGAGGTCCAGGCGGCCTACAGCCCCTACAGCAACGTCAAGGATGGCACCGTCTACCCGGCATTCCTGATGGACTCCGGCGATAAGGACGACCGCACCCCGGCCTGGCATGTGCGCAAGATGGCCGCACGCATGCAGCCCGCCAATGCCGGCCCGAATCCGGTGCTGCTGCGTATCCGCGAGGGCAGCGGCCACGGCGAGCGTACGCCCCAAGGCCAGCGCTCCGAGGGCGCGGACTTCCTTACCTTCTTCATTGACCAGCTCGGCCTCGTGCCTTGAGCGGCTGCCTCATCCATGCCGGGAACACCATGAAATACCCCACCGCCAAGCGCCAACCCGTCGCCGTGACCTTCGGCCGCGTGAGCTACACCGACGATTTCCAGTGGCTGGAGCAGGACAGTCCCGAGTCGCTGGAATTCCAGGCCCTGCAGGATGGTCTCACCCGGGCTTGGTTCAACAGCAATCCCGCCGGGGTCCGCGCCCAGGCGCTGATGGACTCGATGCCGCACATCGAGAACGATTTCCCGCTGTTCAGTGGTGGCCGCTGGTTCCGCAAGCGCACGCCGGAGGGGCGGAAGATGCACGTGGTGGAGGTGGCCGACTCTTCCGAAGGCCCCTGGCGCCTGGTCGTCGATCTCCAGGATTTCGCGAACGGCCGCATGCTGTCGGTCGACAACTTCGTGCCGTCGCCCGATGGGCGCAAGGCGGTAATCGGGTTCAGCGTGGACGGAGTCGAGCTTGCCGAGCTGCGGGTGTTCGAGGTGGACAGCGGCAAGGTATTGATGGACTCGATCCCGCAGGTATATGCGTTCTTCGCCGCCTGGCTGCCGGACAGCAGCGGCTTCTACATCCTGGGGCGGGATCCCGGCGCGATGCAGGACGGCTCCTGGATCTACCGGCATACACTGGGGGCGGCGCCCAACTCCACGCGCGAGGACTACGAGCGGAGCGCGGATACGATGTGGGTGAAGTCCTCCGCCGACGGCAAGCACATGCTGCTGATCGCGGACCACCTTAATCCCCGCCCGGAATACATCCGCGACGAGACGTCCGCCAGTGGCTGGCGTCCCTTCCTCAAGGGGGAGGCCGCACAGTTCCGCGGCGACATCATCGGCGATCACTACTACGCGGTGACCAGCGACGGCGCGCCTTGCGGGCGCCTGGTGTCGATTCCGCTGGCCACGCCGAAGGATCGCAGTACCTGGAAGGAACTCCTGCCAGGTTCCAGTGACGTGCTCGGCACGCTGCTGACGATCGATGGCTGCCTCGTGCTGGTCGATCTGGTGGAGACCTGGTCGCGCCTGCGTGTGTTCGACACCGAGGGCCGGCCCAAGGGCGAGGTGGCCCTGCCGGGCCGTGGCTCCCTGAGCGCTGCGCAGTTCGCCATCTTCAGCATGATGGACATGATCTGGAAGGGTGCCGACGGCGACGTGCTGTTCCCGTTCTCCTCGCCCCTGCAGTCCCCGGCCTTGTACAAGGTCAACGTGCGCACGCTGGCAGTGACCGCGCTGACGCAGCCGCTATTCCGGCTCGAAGGGCAGATCCGCAGCCACTCCGCCACCAGCGCCGACGGCGCACGCGTGCCCTACCAGGTCATCGCCCATGCCGGCGTGGACCTGTCCAGGCCGCAACCCACCGCGATGTACGGCTACGGTGGCTTCCAGGCAGCACTGATTCCCGGCTGGTCGGGAGCCTGGTTGGGCGCCTGGCTGAAGGCCGGTGGTGTGCTGGTGCTGATGCACCTGCGCGGTGGCGGCGAGCTCGGCCCGGACATGTGGCACCAGGGCCGTCTCAAGCTCAAGCAGAACTCGTTCAATGATGTCTTCGCCATCGGCGAGGATGTGATCGCGCGTGGCATCAGCAGTGCCGGCAAGCTCGGCGTGGTCGGCGGCTCCAACGGCGGTGTCATGGCCTCGGCAGTGGCCGTGCAGCGGCCCGACCTGTTCCGCGCCAGTATCGCGCAGGTGCCGATCACCGACCCGCTGGCGCGTGCGCGGGATGCCATCTGCATGGCGTCCACCCTGGACTACGGCGATCCCAACGATGCGGAGATGTCCGAGGTGCTGCATGCCTGGAGCCCGTACCACAACGTCAAGGACGGCACGGCCTATCCGGCGCTGCTGCTGGATGCGGGCAAGCAGGACCTGCGCTGCCCGCCCTGGCATGTCCGCAAGCAGGCGGCACGCATGCAGCCGGCAAATGCGGGCCCGCACCCGATCCTGATGCGCGTACGCGATGGCGTGGGCCATGGCGCGGCGGACCTGGCAGGGCAGCGCGCGCAGGGTGCCGACTGGCTGGCCTTCTTCATCGACCAGCTGGGCCTGGCCCCCTGAGCAGAGGCGGTCCCGGCATCGGCCGCCGGCTGCCGCGGCCGGTGCCGCACGGGGCTCGGCTGCTGCCTCCGTGCTGCTCGACAAGGTGTTTCTGGAATCTGGCTTGGGTCGGGATTCGTCCCTGATTTCAATCAAAGCGAGGCAAAAAAGAAATCATATCCCGGGCTCGAAGGGCTAGTCTGCTCTCACCCAGCCGACGTCCACAAAGTCATCGAGAGACCCTCCATGTTCAGCAGCAAAGCGTTCGACAGCCATGAAGGCGTGACCTTCTTCTCCGACGCGGCCAGCGGCCTCAAGGGGATCATCGCGATCCACTCCACTGCGCTGGGTCCTGCTGCGGGTGGCTGCCGGGCCTGGGCCTACGAGAGCGAGGAGGCGGCGCTGCACGATGTGCTGCGCCTGTCGCGCGGCATGAGCTACAAGAACGCGGTGGCGGGCCTGCCGATGGGCGGCGGCAAGGCGGTCATCATCCGCGAGCCCGGCAAGCCGGTGACCGAGGCGCAGTTCGAGGCCTTCGGGCGGGTCGTGGATCGCCTGCACGGCGCCTACGTCACCGCGGAGGATGTGGGCGTCAGCGTGGCCGACATGGCCTGCGTGGCGCGCAGCACCCCGTATGTCAGCGGCATTTCCAGCCACGGCGATACCGCCGGCGGCGATCCTTCTCCCAAGACGGCCTACGGCGTCTACTGTGGCATCCTCGCCGCGGCCAAGGCTCGCCTGGGCCGCTCGGATCTGGAGGGGTTGCGCGTGGCGGTGCAGGGGCTGGGCAGCGTCGGCCGTCATCTCTGCGAAAACCTCTACAAGGCCGGTGCCCGCCTGGTGGTGGCCGACATCAATCCTGCAGCCTGCGAGAACCTGCGCGAGCATTTCGGCGCTGAGGTGGTGAGCCCCGAGGACATCCTCTTCCAGGACGTGGAGGTGCTGTCTCCCTGCGCGATGGGCGGCGTCTTCAATCCGCAGTCGATCCCGCGGATCCGCGCCTCGGTGATTGCCGGGGGTGCCAACAACCAGCTGGCTTCGCCGGAAGACGGTCTGGCCTTGCACGCCCGCGGCATCCTGTATGCGCCGGACTATGTCATCAACGCCGGCGGCATCATCTGCGTCGCCTCCGAGTACCTGCGCAGCGGCAGCGAGCAGGAGGTCTGGAAGCGTGTCGCCGGCATCGAGCAGACCTTGGCCGGCATCTTCGCGGAGTCGAAGGCATCCGGCACGCCGCCGCATGTGATCGCCGACGCCCTGGCCCTGAAGCGCATGGCGGGCGGACAGGCCCGGCACTGAGCGGTTAGCATGCCGCCACGATGATTGCACCCTGGATCGAACTGGCGGGCGTGGCGGTGTTTGCGGTATCCGGCGCGCTCGCGGCCGGGCGGAAGTCGCTCGACCTGCTGGGCGTGGTGGTGATCGCCTGGGTGACGGCGACCGGCGGCGGCACCCTGCGCGACCTGCTGCTGGACCGCCCGGTATTCTGGGTGGAGCGACCGCAGTTCCTGGTAGCGGCCCTGATCGCGGCCCTGCTGACGGTGCCCTACGTGCGCTTCGCCCGCCCGCCCGAGAAGCTGCTGGAACTGGCCGACGCGCTGGGCCTTGCGCTCTTCAGCATCCTGGGGGCACAGGTTTCCATCGCCCTGGAGAAGCCGGGCCTGATTGCCGTGGTCATGGGCACGATCACCGGCGCCTTCGGCGGCCTGCTGCGCGACGTGCTCTGCAACGAGATCCCCATGATCCTGCAGAAGGGCAACATCTACGCCACGGCCGCGATCTCGGGCTGCGCGCTCATGGTCCTGCTGCTGCACGTCGGTATCGCGGCGCCGGCCGCCGCCGCCGCAGGTATGATCCTGGTCGCGATGATGCGCATCGCGGCGATCGTCTTCGGTCTGACCCTGCCTGTGTTCACCCTGCCTGAGGACCGCCGTCCTTGAAATCCCAAGGAGCAGATTGTGAGTCGTCTGCTGCCATGGGCGAAGGAACTGGCCATGAGTCGGGCGTGCTTGAAGCAGGGTACGCGCTACGGGATGACGATCGCGGTGTCGGCCTGCTTCCGGTCCGATGCTAGTCCCCCGCCCGGCATTTACGTGGCGTTTCCAACCACTTACAATGCGCGCCCCCGGTGATGTAGCTCAGACGGTTAGAGCGCGGCACTCATAATGCTGAGGTCGGTGGTTCGATTCCACTCATCACCACCATTTTTGACTTCCCAGAAGTCCCGGAAAACAAATAACTCAGCGTAATTGCTGGGTTTTTTGTTTTCCGGGGGCTTTTCATGCCTGACCGGCCCGGGAACCCCCAAGGCCGGCCTCCGGAACCCGTCAGGCCGTCATCAGGCGTTCGCCGAACTCGTCGCGCAGCTTGTTCTTCTGCACCTTGCCCGTGGCACCCAGGGGCAGGGCCTCGACGAACACCACGTCGTCCGGCGTCCACCACTTGGCGATCTTGCCCTCGTAGAACTTCAGCATCTCGTCGCGGCTCACGTCCGCGCCGGGCTTCTTCACCACGATCAGCAGCGGGCGCTCGTCCCACTTGGCGTGCTTGGCCGCGATCACCGCCGCCATCGCCACCGCCGGGTGCGCCATGGCGATGTTCTCCAGGTCGATGGAGCCGATCCACTCGCCGCCGGACTTGATCACGTCCTTGCTGCGGTCGGTGATCGTCAGATAGCCGTCGGAGTCCAACGTGCCGCGGTCACCGGTGGGGAACCAGCCGTCCTGCAGCGGGCTCTTCTCGCCGCGGTAGTACTGGTCCACGATCCAATAGCCGCGCACCAGCAGGTCGCCGGAGGTCTGGCCGTCGCGCGGCAGCTCCTTGCCGTCCTCGTCGACGATCTTCAGGTCCACGCCGAAGGGCGGGCGGCCCTGCTTGAGCTCCACCTTGAACTGCTCTTCCTTCGACAGTTCCAGGTGACGGTTCTTCATCGTGCAGACCGTGCCCAGCGGCGACATCTCGGTCATGCCCCAGGCGTGGATCAGCTTGATGCCGTAGTCACGCTCGAAGGCTTCCATCAGCGCCGGCGGGCAGGCCGAGCCGCCCACCACCATGCGCTTCACCGTGTTGAGCTTCTTGCCGGTCTGCTTGAGGTACTGCAGCGCGCCGAGCCACACGGTGGGCACGCCGGCGCTGAAGGTGACCTTCTCGTTCTCGAACAGCTCGCAGATGCTGGCGCCGTCCAGCGCCGGGCCGGGGAACACCAGTTTGGAGCCGATCATCGCGCCGACATAGGTCAGTGCCCAGGCGTTGACGTGGAACATCGGGACCACTGGCAGGATCACGTCGCGTGCCGACAGGTTCATCACGTCCGGCAGCGGCACCGCGAAGGTGTGCAGCAGGGTGGAGCGGTGCGAGTACAGCACGCCCTTGGGATTGCCCGTGGTGCCCGAGGTGTAGCAGAGGCAGGCCGCGGCGCGTTCGTCGAATTCCGGCCACTCGTACTGGTCGTCATCGGCGCCGATCAGCTCCTCGTACGCCAGCGGCTTTACGTTCTTCATCTCCGGCAGGTGCGCGCGGTCGGTCAGCGCCACCCAGGTCTTCACCGTCTTGCACTTGGCTGCCACCGCGTCCACCAGCGGCGCGAAGGTGATGTCGAAGAACAGCACCTGGTCCTCGGCGTGATCGGCGATCCACGCCACCTGCTCGGGGAACAGGCGCGGGTTGATCGTATGCATCACCGCGCCGGTGCCGGAGATCGCGTAGTACAGCTCCAGGTGGCGGTAGCCGTTCCAGGCCAGCGTTGCCACGCGGTCGCCCTGGCGGATGCCCAGGCGCTCCAGCGCCTTGGCGGCCTGACGTGCGCGGCGGCCCGCCTCCGACCAGGTATAGCGATGGATCGGTCCCTCGACCGTGCGCGAGACGATCTCGCTGTCTCCATGGAACCGCTCGGCGTGCATCAGCAGCGACGAGATCAGCAGCGGGCGTTCCATCATCTGGCCCATCAGCAGGGACGACGACATCGGGTGTACTCCTCGTTCTTGGGGGTGAAGAAATAGTCAGGGGCCGCGTCTGGGCGCGGCTGCCGCGAAATCCTTGCCGGTTTTCATGCAAAGGGCAAGGGAAAGACGCCTTCCGCGGGGTAGGAGTTCCGCGTGTCGGGCTTTCCCCATCCCTACCACGGAGGGGTACGTCGCCAGCGGAGCGCTAGGGACAATGCCCCGTCCTTCCCGGAGCTCCTCATGAATCGTGTTTCACGCATCGCGCTGCTGTCCACGTCCCTGCTGCTGGCCTGCGCCATGCTTCCTGCGGCCGCCGCCCCTGCCATCGGCACGGACAACGTCTCCGCGATCAAGGGACACCGCAAGGTGGTGATCGCCGAGTTCGGCGTCGAGTTCTACACCCAGCTGCACAGCGAGGGGCGCGCAGGCGGCAGCAATGCCCAGGTCACCACCACGCTGGCCGGTGTCAGCGACGCCGCCTTCCAGGCGATTACCGAGCAAGCCTACAAGGACACCGTGGCTGCCCTGACCCAGGCCGGCTTCGAGGTCATGGAGCGCAGCGCGCTGGAGGCCAGCCCGCTGTACCAGGAGCTGGCGAAGAAATACGGCGCCGCCTCGCCGCTGACCTTCACCGACGACAAGCTGGTGGAAGGCGCGCCCTCGATCAGCAAGATCTTCGCGCCCGCCGGCATGCCGGCCTTCTTCTCCTCCAGCAACACCCGCGGCGACTTCGGCCAGCGCACCGACTCGCAGAATCAGGGCCGCGGCAAGAAGGAAGGCGACCTCGCCAAATCGCTGGATGTGACACTGCTGCATATTCATTACCTCGCCAGCTTCGGCCTGGTGTCGGGCACCAAGAACGGCGTGCTGGCCGGCATCGCCGGCGTCGCCCGCGCGGCCATCGAGCCGCAGCTGGTGCTGTTCCCGGAAGAGACCGAAATCCAGTTCGTCACCGACGCCGGTTTCCGCACCTTCACCAACAGCCGCCGTCCGCGCCATACCGGTGCCGTTTACCTGAAGGAACCCCTGAGTGCCGGCCCCGGCATCTTTGGCGTCGAGGACACCACGACCACTGAATCGAAGAAGGGTGATGCCATCACCAACGCCTTCGGCTCCCTGGTGGGCGGCTTCGGCCAGAAGCGCAAGTCCAGCCAGGTCATGCCGCAGAGCGAGGGCGCCTATAGCGAGGCCATCCAGAAGCTGATCGGCGAAAGCGCCGCCGGCATGGTGCAGAGCCTCGGCAGCGCCCTCTGATTTCGCCTCTCACCCAGCACTGCAGGGAACACTCCCATGAACTTCCGCATTCCTGCCGCCGCCTGCGCCGCGGCCCTGCTGCTGGCGCTGTCCGCCTGCAGCGACAATGACGACAACGGCACCACCCCGGCGCCCACCAGCTCAGTCGGCGGCGTCGCGGCCATCGGCTCGCCGCTCACCGGAGCCGACGTGCGCCTGGTCTGCCGCGGTAGCGTCACGCGCAGCGCCATCACCTCGGCCACTGGCTCCTGGAGCGTGCTCGTGCCCAGCGCCGCGCTGCCCTGTGCCGTGCGCGTGGACGGCGGCCGCATCAACGGCGGCACCACCAACACCACCGTGCTGTACTCCGTCGCAGTGGGCGAAGGCAGCACGCTGGTCTCCAACATCACCCCGCTGACCGACCTGGCCATGGCCCAGGCGGTGCGCGCCGCCGACGGCCGCAGCCTCGCCGACTGGTATGCGGCAGGCGCACCCTCCGCGGAGCAGGTCACCGCCCGCATCGTCGCCGCCCAGGCGGCACTGCTGACGGAGTTGCGTGATCGCGGCTACAACGTGCCTGAAGGCCTCGACCTCTTCAGGGATGTCTTCCAGGCCCTTGCCTGCGATCTCTACGACGATCTGCTCGAAGCCGTCGCCGCCGCCTTGGCGGCCGCGGGTCAGTCGTTCGAGGAATTCCGCGCCAGCTACGTCGACGGCGGCGACATCCCCGCCACGGTCATGACGCCGGGCCCCGCGCCGGACGTGCCGGCAACGCACTATATCCGCCGCCACTGGGCCATGCTGGAGGGCATCTACAGCTTCGATTGCGGCGGCGCGCCGCTGAAGCTGAGGCTCAACACCAACGGCAGCTTCTCGGTGGAAGCCGACGGCAGCACGCGCAACTACAGCGCCACCACGGCGGACTACTTCTTCAACTACGACGCCAGCCCCGGCCGCCCGGCGGACATCCTGGTCGGCGTGGGGCAGGGCACCCAGCTGCACTTCATGCTGAACAACGGCCAAGGTGCCGGCGCGCAGCCCGACCAGAAGGTCGAGGGCAAGACCTTCACGCAATGCAGCGGCACCCAGGTGTCGTCGGTCTACACGCTGCCGCAGATCATCAAGACCTTCAAGGGCAGCTATGCCGCGAGCTGCGGCGACGCTGGCGCCAAGGTTCTCACCATCGGTGAAGACAGCAAGCTCAGCATCGCCGGCGTCTCGGTCACCGTGGCCGAGGCCAACAGCCTGATCGCGCACGATTCACTGCAGTCCGAAGGCAGCACCGTATTCGCCGACGGCACGTTCAAGCTGGCCGTGGTCGGCGGCAGTGCACCCAAGTCCGTCGAGGTCACCGTCGACAGCCCGACCAGCACGATCAAGAAGGTCAACTACCGCAGTGGCAGCACCAACGCCACTTGCAGCGTGTCGGGCCCCACCACCGAGCCGCCAGCGCCGGAGCCCGCCAACGTGAAGATCGCGCAGAAGATCGGCGCGGCCTATGTCGGCAGCTACACTCTGTCCTGCGAGGACTTCAGCACCAGCAGCGGCCGCAAGGACCGTGTCGTTACCATCGCCGCCAATGGCAGCGCCAGCCTGGACAGCACGCAGATCGTGGGCCCCAACAGCCCCGGCTTCGTCAGTGTGGTCAACAAGATCATCAACCTGTTCCGCGACGATGGCGGCCAGAGCCTGCCCAAGGTCCTGCTGTACACCGACGACAACGGCAAGCTCACCGGCGGCACCATCAGCGAACAGCCGAACAAGTCGATTGCCTGCACGGCCAACGGTCCCACCCTGCCGATCTTCCCGCTGCAGGAGACGGTGGCCAGCTATGCCCGTTCGGTCAACGTCACCTGCACCGGCGAAGCCATCAGCGGCGCGCAGACCTTCGTTATCGACACCGCCGGCAAGGCGAGTCTGGGCAGCCTGTCGATCACGCCCGAGGACTATCTGCAGTTCCGCTTCTTCGAGTTCGACGACCACGCCACGTTCAATGCGGCCAGCGACCGTAGCGGCAACCGGTCCCAGATCTACATTGGCGCCGTCGGCAAATCGATCTATGCCTACCTGAACCGTGACGGCAGCCTGTCCTCGCTGCTCTACGGCATCTCCACCACCACCAACGGCGTGCAGAGCACCAAGCAGGGCAGCTGCACGCCCTGATGCTGCCGGCAACGAAAAAGCCCCGGCATCTGCCGGGGCTTTTTCGTTTGCGCAGGAGAACTACACGTTGTCGCCGCACCCGCGATTAGGCATCTATGGACATTATGCTAACCGCAGACAGATGTGCAGTTTTCTGCGGGTGTTGGCTTGTCCATGGAACTATAGCGGATTTCGGCCAATATGGACGCCCAATGTCCATACCTTTGGGGCCTCAATAGCATACAGACCGAGTAGCGCTTTCAAGTCCCAACAGCCGCCCGGTCATTCCTTTCGGACTTTGCATTCCGGCCATGGTGCCGAGGGTTCGTACCTCTTAAGTTCTTGTAGTTTCGCTGAAATGCGATTGAAGTACGCCTCCTCTTTTTGGCGCTCCATCCATTTGTTTTGAGACTCTTCTTGCGGTGATCGAGCAGCATCAATGTCTGCATTGTAGATATTCCAATACTGCTGTTGCATCGCGTTGCAGTAGAGGCGTGCAGCTTCGACTTTTTCAGTCTCTTTGAGGCGGTCTGCCTTTGCGACGATCGCGGGCACGTAGCCCTGATCGATCGCTCTGTCCCACCACTGACGCGCCTGCTTCTCGCGCTCGACTATTGCCGGATTGTCGCTACCGCAGGCTGCGATGAGGCCGCAACTTCCGCTGAGAAGTAATGCCAGTTGATACTGGGCATCCGCGTAGCCCTGGGCCGCAACCTTCTCCAGCCACTGCGCGGCCTGCATTTCGACCGAGTAGACTTGGAGTCCACTATCAGATCGTCCTGCACGCATAGGCCGCCGCCACCCCTCATCCCACACCCACCTAGAATTGGAACTCGTAGAAAAATCGACCATCGCAGTTCCTTGTCGATCCTCAGCGCCCACCGACATTGCCATCCGGTACTGCGCCTCGGCCAGACCTTGCTCGGCAGTGTTTCCGATCCACCGCGCCGCCTGCCCCTCATCTTTGAATGTCCCGAGGCTTTGGGAGTACATGAATCCTAAACAGAAGCCGGCTTTTGCATCGCCGGCTTCTGCGAGTGAGCGATTTTGAGCGAATAGGGCCACATAATCAGGACGTCCATCAGCCTTCCCCTGGGCGTCCGCCGCAAGCCTGCGGGCTTCGCGCTCCGATTGGGCACTGAACCCCGGAGGCGATTCGATTCGAGTCACCCTGCCTCCAGTGCTCTTCTGGGGGCCGAAGCAGAAAACCCTCGTATCTTTTTGAAGCAGCTGGGGCGAGGCTTGCAGCACTGCAGGCGCTTTCATCTCCGTCTTCGCTGGCGACAGGGCATTTTGGAGCGCATCGCGCCCACCCGGGATCATTTCAACGATAGGCTCAACCACGCAACCAGAGAGCCATGCAGTGGAAGCGGCTAAAAACAATACTGAATAGCGCATCGTTTCACCCAATCCTTCGAGCCGGAATCGCCGGCGACAAGCGGTGTTCAAGGAAGATTTCCAATGCGGCCACCCAATGTGCATCCGCAGGGTTGGAAACATTAGATAAGAATAGTCGCGTCAAAGGGTGATCGGCCAGTTTCACGAACCTGCCGGCCGTGTCGTCACGAAAGTGCTTGAAGGCGCGGGCTCTGGAGTTATCGAATGACTTTCCAATCTTGATGGCATTGGACTCGGGGTTCCACCAAACATATACGCCGGGAATGGCCACTCGCCTAGAATCTGACGCGCGTGCCTCTTCGCGCGTCAGGTCTACAACGGTGAACTTCTCCGTGAGAGTCCCGAATTCGGCTCGGAACAGTTCCTCAACACCCTGGATTTCCGTAATCACGTATGTCACTTGTCTGCTGACAAGATCGTCACATAACTCTCTCCATCCTCAGTAGCCTCGACAGAATAGGTAATCTCGAAATCAAGATCCGCCCTGTCAGTCGGGCTCCCCTGCGGAGCCGCCGTCACGCGTGCGGCGCAAAGCACGCGGTCGGTGCCCTTGCCCCGTCCCCTGAACCGGATAGCCGAAACCGTAATCCGTGGTTGTGCGTTCAGGGCACTCTGTGTCCCATGCTGCGCCTCGCATTTTGCTCGTTGTTCCTTCTGCAACTGTTCCCGTTGCTGCCAAGCAACCTCCGGCGGAAGCCCGGATTTCAGCGGATCGAAGGCTGTATCGCAGCCAAATATCTCCCGGGTGGCAGTAGCGCCGTCATCCGACATCATCCCATCTATCAAGGCGCCGTAAAACAGAGTGCTTTGCAGTGCACTCGTCACTTCTGGCTCCAACACCTTCGCCAGCGTTTTCTTAACCTCAGGCGCGCTACATTGCGCAGCGGCCTGGCTGCAAGCCATCAGTGATAACGCCCCAGAAAGCCATGCTACCAGTGCGCGTGTGACTCGTTTATCCCCGTCTCGTGCCATAAGTCCCCCTCTTGGCAGCCCGAATAACGTCCGTCTTACGGCATGGATTTGCGGCGGACTGCTTTGCATCCCTGATTGATGCTAAGAGACAGTTACATGATAATCAATGAACCCCGTGATAAGCGGCACTAACCTGACTCTGCCGTCAGGTGAAGGAAAGCCTCAGCCCGATATCGGATTTTCTGCAAACCAGCGGTCGGAGAAATAGAAGCCCGCCAGGCGTGTTTGCGAACTTTATCGGCGTAACGCGGTAGGGCGAGGCCGCACACGGTCAAGCTCCTCCTTCACAGCCTGGAGTTCTGTTGCCAGCTCAACGACGCGGCGCTGAGCACTCACCAGCTCCGATTGGGCCTTATCGCGCTGCTCAGCCACATCCTTCAATCGGTCCCTAAGGCTGCCCCTGGCTTGGCGCTGCTTAAGCTGCTCTTTACGCTTGGACGGGCGCTCCTGCTCATGAACTTCGATATACGCCTGTATCTCGCGAACGAGCGATGGGAAGCGAGCTTTTTTGAGCGCTGATGGATCGCAGTCAGCCTCCTTCGCCACATTGTTCTGAGAGACCGGCGTTCCGATCGGCAACGTCTTGGGCTTGTTGAGCTTCAGCCGCTCAAATGCTTGCCGAAAACGATCTTCGGCTGTCAGAGACTCAGGCTTTGACGACATTCAGATAATTCTCCATGCCTTGGCGTTCCGCGAGCAGAGCCTTATGGCGCGGGCTGCCAGCTAGGGTTGATGAAATTTCTTCGTTAATGAGCGCCAGGTCCTTCTCGATCTCTGGTGCTTTCTCGCGGTCGTAAAGGGCATCTGCACAGGGGCCATCGCCGTCGCCGCCGGCACACCGCGATATGGACTCCACACCACCGTATTTGCAGGTGCCGCGATGCACGCATCCACCAAGTCTCATTGGCCGAAAGTGGGTCTTGCCTTTTCGGCTCTCGGCCGCGAGTTGCTTCGACTCCTTGTCCCCGACCATGTTGACCAGAATTGCTTCCTTCCGCTCTGGGCCGAGCGGCGATACGAAGCGGTCGCCAACAGCTGCGTGGAGCTTGTGCGCCATGGCCTCATACATCGCCGCGACGATGATTGCTTCCACGTCGTCGTTCAGGCGCAGTTTGGCATGCCCTCGGCCATAGTAGAGAGGCATCAACCGAGAGGCATGCTTCATCTGGAACTGCATGCTCGAATCGGATAGAAGCCCGCTGGCAAACATGTTCACTGCGCCGGTGCGACGCAACTGATGCCATGCGAGCGGCCAGACCCGGCCGACCGCAAAACCGCTCGCCTCACTTAGATTTGGGGTAAGCATGCGTGCGATCCGAAGATCATCCTCCGTGATCCGCAGTTGCTCGTCATCGAATAGCCGATCGAACCGCTTTGCCATCGACTGATAAGCGCCGTAGTGCGGCATGATCGCGTAGGACTTCGCTACGTTCCCGCTCCATGGTTCAAACGAGGTGTTGTATAGGAGTGGGTTCTGGATGTCGGCGGCAGAGGGGCTAACCTTCGGATCGGCGGCAGCACAGCGCATGCGGAGGCGGGCAATGCTTGCCATGGCCTCGACAGCGGCTTTTACGCTGGGGCTCGTGGGCCAACGGGCATCGCTGTCCGGATCGGTCTTTGTCGTTTCGCCAGTGATGATGGGGATGCGTCCAAGCTTCTCATCCGTCTCCCAGGTCAGGCAGTCGGTGCGCAAGGAGGCTGCTTCACTCACTCGCTGTAGCGTGAAGTTTGTGATGTAGGCCAGGCCGGTGCTTTGCACGAGCGTGAGGTAGGCGGAGAACTGGCGGATGTCTTGTTTTGCAACAGGGACGCCGGTCCACCGCTCGATCAACTGCGCAATGCCATATCGCTCTGCTGTGAGGTTGAACGGCCCGCGGTAGATGCAGCCTGATTTTGACCCCTTTCCAATGGAGGGCGGAGTCCAGAATGGAAGTCGATGCCGGGACCAATCCGACATGGCCTTCTCCAGTGACCCGAAATTGTGTGCGTATGCGTCAACGCAAAAAGTGAAGCAGTCCTCCACTGCGCTCTTGTGAGCCAAGTAGTCATCAAGGCACGCCTTCAGGCGTTTCACCTGGTAGGTCCAGATTCGCGGAGGGATGAACGCCGTCTGCTCAATCTCGCGGTTCGGCATTGCAAGCGCGAGCCGTTTGATCCCCTCGGGATCAACCATCACGAATTCGATGTAGTTTCGAGCGTCCCATAGCCGATGTAGCTCGACGATGGTCTTTGTATACTCGCTGGGTGGAATGAGGCCGGGCAATTGCTCGAACACCCGCGGGAAGCGCATAAGCTGGCTGGCGAGAATCCCGTTATCGTTGCAGAGCGCGACGATCCGCCGCAGCCCGAGGAACGCGCTCTTCAATGTGTTGGCCGTCGATGTCGCCTTTATCCCCCACATCCGCCAGGTGGCAATCATACGGAGGAGGTCAGCGTTATCTGCGCTAAGTGGTTTGGCTTTTCTGGTGGTCTGCGGCGCGTCATCACCAAAGTCCAAGATCATGGAACGCCCAGCCCACGGGGTAATGTCCCAGACGGGGTCGCCCCACCGTGACAAGACAGTCCCATTGCGATCCTCGCTGACCACCCAATCCCTCGGCGGCGGCCAGGCCGGAGGCCGGAACGATCGGTGTTGGGGCGTCATCCAGTCCGAGGTCTGGCGCAGCCCGAACACGTCAAGTCGGGCGGTCATGCGGCTCCCTCCATGGCGTTGATTCTCCGGCTCCAGTCGGGGTGGTAGTTCCCTTCCTCAACGCGCGCGAGTGCTTCATCGACCCATTCCTGGCGGCGCTGGTTAGAGCCTCGGAACCATCGCAGTTTGTCGGTGATCCGGTTCACGACGAGTTGAGCGGGATGATTCTCCCGCCCCTGGCCTTTCGGAGGAGTCCAAACGGAGACCTCAATGATTTTCAGATGCCGGAAGCAAGCGAGCGACCAAACGTAGTCTTGGCTATCGATATCCCGATGGTGCTCGCACCAGAGGCAGCCGGATGGTCGGATGCAATCTGGCATTAAGACGTCCTTCGGAAGGTCTCTCAATGGCACGGGGTTTCCGTCACATTCCCCAGGCCCCGCCGATGAGGTACTCAATGACGGATCATGCTGGGCCCAGAAGTGGGTGACTTCCGTCATCGCACGCTGCTGGCTCGGCTGTTCGTAGACTTCGAGCAGCGTTTCCTTACTGTGCTGAGCCATCGCTGCGGTCAGGTCCGGATCGCCGGTCCGACGGAGCAGCCAGTTGACACGGGTATTGCGCAACTTTCGCGGCGAGACGAAGGCGAGTCCTATCCTCTCACAGGTATATCTGAGTCCGAACTGGGGAAGCTTCAGAAATGCGCGGCCAGGCTCCACCTCCAGAGGAAAGAGGTCATCGGAGTCAGGAAATAGTTGGCGTCGCCAATCAAGGTAGCGCTCGAAGTGAGGTTTGTACTCTCTGTAGATCTCAAAAAGTACATCTCCGCCGCGCCGGCCCTTCCGGTCGCGGACGAGATAGCCATCGAGATGACTCGCATACGAGAAATGCGTCAGCTTGAGCTTGTGGGCCTGTGTGAAGTTCATTCCGGTCTGGCCGATGAACAACAGGAGTTCAGCTTCTGAACGCTTGTTTGCGAGAGGACGTCGGGTGCGGAGTGTGCCGTCGCTCTCCCATGCCTCGAAGCAGGCCAAGCACTTGCGCTGAGCCGTCCGTTGCTTTCCCGGGGCCTGGTCAGTGAGCGGGTTTGCACGGTGGTGAAGCACCGATTTCCAGTTTGAATAGCCTGACCACTCGATTAGCTCGCCTCCGCGTCGCAACGGGATATGAACCGGGAGGGCGCCGCGCAGGACAACATCGGTTGGCAGGGCGTCGCAGATGTCCTGTAGGAAATGCCCGAATTCGAAGGTCTCGGCAAGATTCTGCTTCTCGGCTTTGGCTGTACGGGCCCGCTTACGCCGATTGGGCACCCGCAACCGGGTCATTGTGATCAGGGGAAATGGCCGTTGTAGAACATCGTCCAGAATGTTGCCGACGACAGAAGCCTTGGAGTATGCAGAGCATTGCACCAGGTCCTTCACCACCTGTTGCCTGTGCACCAGTGAATCGGTCCAAGCCAGGAAAACCTTCTCCACTGACTCAAGAGTTATTTTCTCACCGGTGCGCTCGGCCCAGGTGAACATGTAGCGGAAGTTGTTTATCGATGCGTTCGCCGAGTAGAAGCTGCCTCCGCCTACCAGTTTGCCATTGATCGATTCATGTATTTTCGTTACGAGCGGAATGCGATCGAGTTGCGGGGCGCCGAGGGAGCCGTTGGTTATCCGCTCGGCTACCCGACGTGTGTGTGTGGCAGCGCCACCCCTGAATAGCAGGGGTGCGAGATTCCAAGGGGTCTCACGCTCGCCCAACTTCACTTCGGGGAATGTCAGATCAGGAAGCTTTATGTCGTTAAGCATGGACGTCGTCCCAGTCCCTTCTCTTAAGGCCTGTAAAAGCCTCATGGAAAGCGCGGGCGGCCTCCTGCTTGCCTTTGGTGTCCTCCAAGAACTTAACGTATTTGAACGTCGTTGCTTCGTGCTTGTGTAGCATGGCGTTCTTGACGAACTCTACAGCCGCGCTGGCCGTAGTCACCCCTAACACCAGCTTCATCAGCCAGGTACCGTAGGTTGCTCTTGTCTGGTGGAATTTGAAGTGCTGCATGAAACGCAGGTTGGAGCGAACTGCCTTCCGACGCAGTCCAGTCATCAGCCGGCCCACGGAATTGACGCTGTAGCCTTTTCCTCGCGATGTGAGGAACAGCAGGGTCCGGTGAGCGGCAGTGGCCCGGGCTTCCCGCTTCAGGCGTTCAGTGGAGTATGCGTACCGCTTCAACTCCTCCAACAGCGCCTTTGGGACCAGCAGGTTTCCCTCAACGTTGAACTTCGTCGCGACATTCGTGCCGGGTCCGACCCGCAACAGGTAGAAGCCCTTCATCAATGGGTCAGGGAGAGCATGCTCTAAGTTTTCGATGCGCAGGGTTGTGATGCTGCCGAGGCGCGCTCCTGTGAAGAAGCCCGTCGTCAGCATGAGATGCAGTTCAGCAGTCTCCTTGCCAGCGGTGAACTCTAGGAGTTCAGTCATGTGCGAGTCGGTGATCGGCAACAAGCCGTCCTCCAGGCGCACTCCTGGTATGGCTCGGTTGGGAATGGCCAGATCGGTGGTCAGGCGGAGCAGAGATCGCTGGAAGCCTACCGTGTCGTAGTACCGGACTACGACGGTGCGCTCGCGCCACATCGGGGTAGTGGAGGTAACGAAGTCGTGAGCCGCGGCGTGGCGATAGAACTGAACAACCGCGTTGATGCGAGAGCGAGCCGTGCTCGACTTCAAGCTATCTCGCTCGATTTCCCTCACCAGGTGGCCCCTGAAGCGCACCACGGCGCGATCAGCTAGGCGGGTAGGGAAGTGGCGCCAGTCCAGCTCGTTCTCTTCCAGGAAGCAGGCATAAGCATGGAGATGCTTTAGCAGCGCTTTGGCGGTATCGAGGTGGACGCCTTGGTTGATGACCTTTTCCAAGGCCCAGTGGTTTGCTTCGGCCCACCCCTCACCACTCTTCCAGAATACCTGGGGGAGGCCGCGCACTCCCGGAGCAATCGCGTCCGGTTCCCAAATGATGCTTTTCCCTACCGCGACATCCCGCCACGGCTGGTAATTGATGTACTCCAGACACGCCACGACCACCTCCCCGGATTAGGCTCTTTAATAGCTATAAGCCTCCACCCGGGAAATGCACGTACCCTGTCTACGCCCCGGTGAATGTCCATAGAATGACATTCACCGGGTGCATGTCCATAGGGTGCTATACGTTGGCGGCGACGATGTTGACGATGCTGCCTCCGTGCGCCTCCATCCACTGGGTGTACGCCTCGCGTGCGACGATGAAGCCGCCGGTGAGATTGTTGCGAATCACCGCCTCCCAGCCCTTGGTGCTCAGATCCCTGGCCGGCGAGGGGTACTGGCCGCCGGCGTTGTTGACCAGGCCGTGGATGCCGCCGTGGCGCGCGATGACCTCGGCGATCATCTGGCGCACCATCGGCTCCTCGCGGATGTCGCAGACATGACAGCTCACGCGCCCCCCGGCGGCCTCGATTTCCCCGCGTACCCGGTCCAGCTTTTCGACCTTGCGGCCGACGATGGCGACGCTGGCGCCGAGGCTGGCGAGCTCGTGCGCGGTACAGCGGCCGATGCCGCTGCCCCCGCCCGTGACGATCACGGTTTTGCTTTTGAATAGATCGGGATGATAGATGGAACGGTATTTCACGACAGCTCCTAGGCTATTGAAATGGGTCAGCGCATCAGCATGTTCATCACGGCCACCGCGATGGGCTTTGCGGGCGCCGTCTGCCAGGCCTCGATGCGCAGGTTGCTCACGCGCTTGCCCAGCTTGATTGGGTAGACGTTGGCGTAGGTATCCTGCGGGCGCCCGGAAAGCAGGTAGTCGATGGTGAAGTCGATGGTTTTGGGCACGGCCAAGGCTTCGCTGCTCCACAGCAGATGCAGGATGCCGGCGCATTCCATGTAGCCGCCGATGGCGCCGCCGTGCAAGGCCGGCAGGGCCGGATTGCCGATGAGCTTTTGTTCGAAGGGCATCACGCAGGTGAAGGATTCACCGCGCACCTCCACGCGCAGGCCCAGCATGCGGGCAAAGGGCAGGGCCCGCGGCAGCGCGGCCCAGTCGGCGCGTGCGCGGATGTCGGTGAGGGTTTCGGCGAGGCTCATGAGGACTTTTTGGTTTCGGTGAAGGCGGGTTTGCCGGCGGTGAACATGAATATGCCGACGCTAGTAGAGATTGGGTTGTCGGAGGCGTCGTCGTAGGCGTGGCCGCGGACGAAGGCCAGGTCCTGCGTGAGCTTGTAACAGTTGGCTGTGGCGTAGACCTTGCGATGCGGCTGCGCCGGGCGCAGGTAATCGATGCGCAGGTCCAGCGTGGCCATCGGCACGAACTTCCTGGTACGGAAGTACACCGAAAAGCCAAAACATACGTCCATCAGCGCGGTGATGGCGCCGCCGTGCAGCACGCCACTGTCGGGGTCGCCGACCAAGTCGTCGTGGTAGGGCAGGGCGATGACACAGCCGCTGTCGGAGGCCGACGCGGCTTCCATGCGCAGCAGGCCGGTGTAGGGGGCGATGGCGAGAAACTGGTTCCAGGCTTCGGGGTGATTGTGGTCAGTCATTCGGGCAATGCTCGGAAGGGAAGGGGGAGGTCATGCGTTTTGGGCCTGTCAGAAATTCTGTGTGTGAGCCGGTTGGTGTAATCAATCGGTCAGCGTGAAGCGCTCGCCAAACTGGATAGCCAGCTGTGCCCGGGCAGAGTGCCACGTGATGGGTGGATTCTTCCAGTTGTCGGTGATGTGTCGCAGTGCCAGCCAGATCAGCTTGGTGGCGGCCTGATCGTTGGGGAAGTGCCCCTTGTTGCGGATGGCTTTGCGTACCGAAGCGTTGAGGCTCTCGATGGCGTTGGTCGTGTAGATGATCTTGCGCACGTCCGCCGGAAACGCGAAGAACGGGATCACCGCCTCCCAGTTACGCCGCCAGCTTTGGGCGATCACCGGGTATTTCCGTCCCCACGGTCCCTGGTCGAAGGCGTCCAGTTCACGGGCGGCGGCCTCGGCGCTTTCGGCCCGGTAGATCGGCTTGAGACCGGCGGCCACGGCCTTGCGCTCCTTCCAGGACGCAAATTGCATCGAGTAGCGGATCAGGTGAACGATGCAGGTCTGGACCACGGCGTCGGGAAAGGCCGCGGTGATCGCCTCCGGGAAGCCCTTCAGGCCATCGACGACGGCAATCAGGATGTCCTGCGTACCGCGGGCCCGGATCTCGTTCATGACGCGCAGCCAGAACTTGGCGCCCTCGGTCTGCTCGATCCAGAGGCCCAGCACTTCCTTGTGCCCGGAGGGACGCATGCCAATGGCCAGGTACACCGCCTTGTTTCGGACCAGGCCTTCATCGCGGATTTTGACCCGCAGGGCGTCGAAAAACACGATCGCGTAGGTCGACTCCAGCGGCCGGGCCTGCCAGGCCGTCACCTCGTCGATCACCGAGTCGGTAACCGGCGAGACCTCGATGCCGTATAGCTCGCGGACGTGCGCCTGGATGTCCCGGGTGCTCATGCCCCGGGCGTACAGGGCGATGATCTTGTCGTCGAAGTCGGGGAAGCGGCGCCGATACTTGGCGATCAGGGCCGGGTCGAAGCGACCGTGCCGGTCGCGCGGGATCGACAACTCGATCGCGCCTTCGGGCGTCAGAACTGTCTTCGGGCTGCTGCCATTGCGGTGATTGGACAGGCCTGCTTCGGCCTCGCCGTCCAGATGAACGTCCATCTCGGCGTTGAGCATGCGCTCCGCCAAGGCCTTCTTCAGCTCGCCGAGCAGGCCGCCAGAATCCAGTATCGTCTTGGGGTCACGCCCTGCCAGCAGCGAGTCCAGAAGCTCCGCCGTAAACGGCCCCGCGTCCTTCTTTGCCATACGTCCTTCCTTGCCCAAGAGGGCAGTGTATGGCTCAGCACACAAAAATCCTGACAGGCTCCCAGGCGTCGACCAAATCATCCCGTCGACTCCTGGCGTTCTCTTGCCACGATTATCCGTCACCCGCTTCACGGCCAACGCACGACCGCTGTACGAGTGGGTCAGCAGCCATTGCAGGGCTTTCACCTTGCCGTGATCACCAACCTGCCACGCCTTCACGATACGCGCTTGGAGCCTCCTGACGTGCCGATGTACCTTGGACCAGTCGATGCTGTCCCAAGGGACCTGCTCGTCGGAGGACGCACACGCTGTTGCCAGGTTCATTTGCATTTCCTCCCTCGAAGGTTCTACCTGCTGGAAGCGGCTATAGAGGAGGGTCCTGTCGTTCTCGGCCTCAAAAAACTCGTCAAGTTTCGCCTCGCCCTTCACCTTGATCTCTTCAAGCATCCAAGTGAGTGCTGCAGAAATCTTGGCGCGATCTACATCATGGTTGCCCGGCACCATTTGTACGTCGGTTTTCGCACAACCGGCTGCGCCAGCGATCTGATCGAGCCAAGCCGCAGCGGCCGCATACTGTTCACGCTTTCCAGCGTACGCGATATCCCCGCAAACAATAACACCGCTGGCTCGCTGTCCGGGAAGACGTGCCACCTGATCCTGGACATCTTCAATCAGCCGTTCCTTGACATCGTCGTGGACGGCGACAGCTCCGCCTTTTTCCTGGCCGAAGTGGATGTCCGAGAGGTGAATGAAGGCGATAGGCATGGCGCCGCTTTGGTCCTCGATCGTTTTTGAGTCTTTTTATTCTGAATCAAAGGCTTCGACCTGCAGATTCCGGCCTTTGCCAAGTTCGATAGTAGCTCAAGCCTCCCACATCTGCCGAGTATTGCTCGGGATACTTCCACGTACGGAACTGCCTTAGTCCAACAGGTTTCCAATAGCGTTGGTTGCCAGCTCTCCGCTGCGGTAGTACCCCATCACCGTCTCCACCTTCCGATGCTCGGTCATCGCCATGACGTCACCCACGGGGATGTTCTTCCGTCCAGCCTCGGTGACGAACCCCGACCGCATACTGTGGCCTGCCCAGTCGCCGTCCAGGCCGGCGAGCAGCGCGCGCTTACGTACGATGTTCGCGATGGACTCCGGGGTGAGGGGAGGGCCCACCCGCGCCTTCCAAAGCCGCCGAAAGATCGCGCCCTCGGAAATGGAAGCCGCGTCGAGCCAAGTCTTGAGGGCTTCGGCTGCCTTGCCACGAATCGGCTTATCCGGCTGCTTGACCGTCCCGTCCTGGTTGGTCTTGGACCGGTGCAGCCGATAGGCATAGTTGCTGCCATCCGCCTTGACCAAGCGCTCTACGACGGCGTCGGCCACCTCCGAGCGGCGCCGGCCGCCACTGGCCCAGGCAAACAGCAGCAGCGCACGGTCCCGAATGCCTTCGAGCGAGTCGTCGCAGGTGGCCAACATCGCTTCCAGAGGTTCCCGGGTGGCGGCGGTCTTCTTCGTGACGATTTCACCACGCTTGGAGGCCGCGCGTTTGGCGCTCGACAGCAGCTGGCGGACCTGGGGGTCTTCGCAGGGATTCGGCTGCCGACGCAGCTGGTGCAGTTTCGACAGCACTGCCAGCCGGTGGACCACTGTGTTCATCTTCAACGGGCCGGTCTGTCGCTTGAAGTCGCTCTGGACCAGCAACTCGTCGATCGTCGTCGGCAGTTCGCAGACCGGCTGATCGATCGGGCCGCGCACCAGATGGTCGACCAGGAACTGCAGCACGGTCGGCACGGCGACGGGCAGGGCCAGCGGCTGGCCATAGCGGGCCTGGGCCCAGGCGCACCAGTAGCGCAGCGCGCTGCGATAGCTGCGGACGGTATTCTCGGCCTGGCCGGCGACCAGGATTTCCTCAGCGGCCCGCCGCGCGGCGTCGCCCAATTCGGACGGCGAGATCAATTCTGCAGGGCCGACAACTGTCACTGCCCGGGATTTGGGTCTGCGTCGACGCGGTGGCTCAGCGGTCGGCATATCGGTATAAATCCTATGTACTATGTATTAAATGCGACGTTCGATCTATCGTATTCGTGATAAACATCTCTTATCACGAGTACAAAAGCAAGGGTAGGGGTTTGAGAATCGGGAGACCCCAAATGGGAATTTTGACCACAACATCGGCGCCAGCCGCCGGCCAGGACCGTCCGTGCGCGGTGTAACGATCGACGACATCACCCGCGCCGCGGACCAGCTCCTCGCCGACGGCGAACGGCCCACGATTGACGGCATCCGGCGCCTCCTCGGCACCGGCTCGCCCGCGACAGTGAACGCGCTGCTGAAGCAGTATTTCCAGTCGCTGCAGGCGCGCTTGAACCTGCCGGCGCCGATCGCGACGGCGGCCGCCGAGCTCTACGAGCAGGTGCAGGCCACCGCCCGCGAGGAGCTCGAGAAGGAGCGAGCGGCAGCCGAGGGCGAGCTGGCTGCGGGCCGTGAGGCCCTGGCCCAGGAGCGTCGGGACTTCGAAGTCGAGCGCACGGCGTTCCATCAGCGGGTGGCCGACCTGAACGCCGATCTCGAACGTCACCGGGAGCAGCTCAAAGCCACCTCAGCCAAGCTCGCCAGCACCGAGAAAGAACTGGGGAGCCAGACGACCCGCGCGACCACCGCCGAGGCCCAGGCCCGCGCCTCCGAGGCCGAGCGCGAACGCGCCGCCCAGAAGCATGCTGGCGAACTGCAGCGACTACGCGACCAGGCTGAGGGCAACGAGCGTCATCTGCTGGGTCGCATCGACGAACAAAAGGCCCAGTTGCAACGCCTGGTGCAGGACCGGGAGCGTGAAACGGCGGCCGCTGCCAAGCATGCGGCAACTCTTGAAACTTCGGTTTCGGAGGCCGCCAAGCTGAATGCCTCGCTCCGGGCCGAGCTGACGACCACCCAGCGCGACCTCGCCAAGCGCCAGGACGCTGTGGTAGCCGCCGAGAACGCCCTGCAGCGGGCCCAGGAGCAGGCCACCAAGGATCAGGCGCTGCGCCACGCTGAGCTGGATCGGGCGCGCGCCGAGATCGAGCAGTTGACGGCCGCGCTTGAGCAACACAAGCGGGATCGCGATGAAGCCCTCCGGGAAGCAGCGAAGCTCGATGGGAAGCTTTCGGCGCTGCAGGGCCAGTTGGAAGAAGCCAGAGCAGAAATCCGGCGGCTGCAGAAGGCCAAATCCAGTGAGCCGGGCAGCGCTTGATTCTCAACGAGTGGTACGCTGGTCACTCCCAATGTTCGGCGCGCAAACATCAACGAAGTACGGCCAGTGAGAGTTCTGGATTCCCTGAAGGCTCAAGCCAAGCAGCTCAAGCAACAAACCTTGACGGTGTACTTCGCCGCGCGTGATCCCCGCACGCCATTTCATGTCCGTCTAGTGGCTCTGGTTGTGGCGGCATATGCCCTCAGCCCGATCGACCTCATCCCGGATTTCATTCCCGTCCTAGGCTACCTTGATGACCTAGTGTTGATCCCTCTGGGTCTGGCCCTGGTCGTCCGGCTCACTCCCCCAGAAATCCTAGAGTCGGCCCGGGTGCAAGCACGGCAAGCCGCGAGCAGGCCCGTCAGTTATACCGCCGCAACGTGTTTTGTAGCGTTGTGGCTGTTCCTTGCCTGGGTGGCGGCCGATTGGGTGGTCAGTGCTTTTTCCAACGCTTGAACTTCAGTGTGTTGCCTTTGCCGGCCCCTGCGTGAGACACAGGATACCGAGGCAGGAGCGATGCTAGGCCAAGGCCGACTGCGCGGTTCTTGAGACACAAAAGTGGGGTCAAAAGTACAGTATTTGATTGGTCCGGACCCCCAACTTACGATAAGGGCTATTATCATAAGTGTAACAGCGTTTATTGAAAAACATTTTAAAATCAATGCACTATATGCATTGTTCGCCGGTGATTTTGAGGCAAATTGGCAAGAAATCAGTGTTGGCCCGAATTCCGAGGTACGGGTTACATTAAACCGTGGACTAGTTCGGGGCACTGTCCCAAAGCCTGAAGCGTCTGCCGAGTCGGTCAAATATCGGATGTGGCATTGACCGCTGTACGGGCAATAGACTTTTCGACCAGCGATCAAAATTTTGCGGCATAGCCTGCTTTGCCTTGCATCAACAGCCCCAAACCGGATGCCGGACTGCGGATCGTGCCTTTAACCTTCTAGTCCTTGAACTGCTCCTACCGGGTTTCATGCCCTATGATTGTCGCCAGACAATCAGAAGACAAATTCACGTGCCAAAGGGTGGACGTAGAACCGGGTCGGGGCGACCACTAGGCTCGGGGCGATTTGGAGAACCTGCGCGGAGCGTCCGGGTTCCTTTGAGCCTTCTTGGAGAGGTGTCCGAATTGCTGGCGGCCCATAATCGGTCCCGGGCTGATACTGCGGCAAGCAGGATAGCGGCCGTCGATCCAACGCCAGAGCAACTCGTGCTTCCACGACCCGGCCGGGCTTTGGTCCGTGGTCCAATCGGGGCCCTTGAGCTGCTCGCGCAGCTCCATGCCGCCGGCGTGAAGGCACGTGCTGTCGTTCTGGATCCGATGTACAGGAACAAGAATGTGCCAGGACGGGCTGCCTACCTTGCCGAAACGATCCCGCTGATTACTGCGGCGAGTCAGGTCGCCCCTCACATCTTTATCTGGGGATTTCCAGAGTCAGTAGCGAGGCTTGTAGACCATTGGCCTTCGCACTTGAAGCTGGAGGGGTGGCTGACCTGGTTCTTCAAAAATGCTCCGTCACGGTCCAAATCGTGGCGGCCCTCCCAGCAGACCTGTCTGCACCTGCGAAGACGCGACGGAAAGCTGTATCCCGAACACTTCTACTCGGAGAAGCACCGGGCGCTTGCGGCGGCGAATCGCCTCGAATTCAAGATGACCCCCTACAGCGTTTTCCAGGAGGCGCTTCTCTCGGGATTCATCAAACGTTCGGAGCAGACAGGATTTCGGTATCAGAAGCCGGAATCGGTGATTGAACCTTTGCTACGCATGACGACCAAGCCCGGGGATTTGGTGATCGATCCGACGGCGGGCAGCGGCACCACCGGTGCTGCGGCCGTGCGGCTCGGTTGTGCGGCGCTGCTCTCGGATCGCTCGGCGGCGGCGATAAAGCTCTGCCGTGAGCGCCTTGCTGCGCACCTAGACTCCCCATAAATGACCAGTGTGCACAGCCCTCACGAAGGAACGCCTTTCCTTGGACGGCCCCGACGAGCGGGCCGGACCCGGTGCATTTCAAGCCATTCGATCAAGTCGCGCCTGAGCCATACTGGTCGTTTCATCCCCGGAACTTGCACGCTCGGAGGCGTCGGCATTCCGGCTGACCGCCGGTTCCAGAGGGTCTTCAACGTCCAGCCGCAGGTCCGCGCAACCACTTCTGCATCGACCACATCAACGTCATTCGTCATGGCTTGACTCGGTTATCTTACCGAGTCGCGGTATCCGGGTTTCCGGAAAGCACAAGCGGGGGAGCACGCCGTGGCCGGTTTGTTGGCCGGATTGAAGCCATTTTTTGCTACAATGAACAGGTACTAGCGGGTTCTCCCGGGAACAATCGGGAGAGAAAACCTTAAAGTTATCGAAGGCTTGGCGGCATCCGTAAGATTTTGCAGGGCGAAGGCAACCGACTGCAAATCCGCGTACGCCGGTTCAATTCCGACCCTGGCCTCCATTTACCGTACATTTCCCGTAGCCCGTGTGGCGGAATCGGTAGACGCACGAGACTTAAAATCTTGCGCCGTGAGGCGTGCCGGTTCGAGTCCGGCCATGGGCACCAGGCGGACCTGCCGCCAGTACAAGAGCGACATGAGAGCCCCGGAGCGATCCGGGGCTTTTGTCGTTCAGGTGGGCGGTAGACGCAGCAGACTCAAAATCTGACCTGTCCGGAGCGGCAACAAAAAAGCCCTGGATCGCTCCAGGGCTTCTTTGGTTTGCAGCGGAATGCCTCAGCGGTCGCGGAACTGCGCTTCCACGCGCTCGTCCTGGCCCTTAACGTCCACGCAGACGGTGGCGGTGGGTCGCGCCAGCAGGCGCGGGATGCCGATAGGGTCACCGGTCTTCTCGCAGTAGCCGTACTCGCGGTTCTCCAGGCGGCGCAGGGCGTCGTCGATCTTGCGCAGCAACAGCGACTCACGCTCGCGCAGGCGCAGGTCGAGCCAGTGCTCTTCCTCGGCGGTGGCGCGGTCGGCCGGGTCGGCGAACACCTCGCGCTGATGCAGGCGTTCCTTGACGTCCACTTCGCGCTCCAGCACCTCGGCACGCATCTGCAGCAGGCGGTGGCGGAAGAACTCCAGCTGGACGTCGTTCATGTAGTCGTCGTCCGACATGGCGCGGAGCTGGTCTTCGGTTGGCAGGCCATCGAAGCTCATCGGCGCGACGGGCTTGCGCGGTGTCGGCTTCTTCGGGACGGGCGCCGGAGCGGCGGCCTTCTTGGCCGGGGCCGGGGCGGGTGCGGCTTTGCTGCTCTTGTCGGTGCTGGCGGATTTCATCGAGGGGGAAGTAATGGGGGGCTTGGCCGCGGCGGTTTTGGCCGCAGCAGCTGGTTTGGCAGGCGCCGCAGGCTTGGCCGGAGCCGCCTTGGCGGCAGGCTTAGCGACAGCCTTGGCCGGAGCCGCCTTGGCGGCAGGCTTAGCGACAGCCTTGGCCGGCGCCTTGGCGACGGGGGCGGGCTTCTTGCTGGTCAACGCACCCTTGAGCTTGCTGAGCAATCCAGGAGCACTCTTGGAACCGCCGGACTTGGGGGCCGCTGCTTTCGCAGGAGCCGATTTTGCCGGGCTTTTCGTCGTTTTGGCTTTCATTTGGATCAATCTAATGCCATCTGCCTTTGCGATGCAAAGTCGAACAAAGTCGGGGTTTATACACCCCCGGGGGGGTGGGGTCAATCAATTCCGAATGATCCTTCGGCCCGTATGGGGGCTGCTGCGAAGCACCGGAGCGAACGGCCTGAGGACGGGGGCAAGCTCAGCGGAGAGCGGCCGGCATGAGCCGGTCCAGCAGCAAGTGAGCCGGGAGATAGAGCAGCAGCGGAAAACCGATCAGCACCGTGGCCAGCCAGGTGCGCTCCGGCATCCAGCGCTGGGGCTTGTCGCTGTCGAGGCCGTAGACGTAATTGATGTTGACTGGCGCCAGGCCCCGCTGGGGCGAAGGCGGCGGCATGAAGAAATAGCAGACCAGCACCAGCAGTGTGCCCAGGCCGGTCCAGATCGGCAGGGCGCGGGCATCGTAGCCGGTGTGCAGTAGCAGGTAGATGAGCAGCACTGGCAGCCAGCCATGGAATAGCGACAGCCCTCGCAGGAAACGCGATCGGCCGCTGTCGAACATGTAGTCCGTCATGCCGCTGATCCTGCGCCTGCAGAGATGGGCCAGGAAGGACAACAGCCAGAACAGCTGGGCGACGAGGATGCCGACCGCCGCGATCGAGAGCAGCAGGGCATCTTCCAGCCAGATGCCTGCCAGCGTGAGCAACAATGCCACATCGCAGAAGTAAAGGAAGTTGGTGGGGCCGTACTTGCGCAGGTAAACCGGCACCAGTACGGCCATGAAGCCGGTGTAGGCCAGCTGCAGGCCCAGGGGAATCGGTGTGTACGCCAGCGACTCGAGCATGGTCTGTCTGTCCGGGAATCCGGGTGCGTGTGGGCGGGGTGGCCTGCCACTGTGGTGGATACGGGCGTCCTTGTCCAAGGGGCGGCCTGTGCTCCGCTCGTCCTGAAACCCCGCCGGGAATGCGTCGCAGGTCTCATTTTCATGCGGGATATCGTGCGTGCGAGGTGGTGGGCGCCACCGCGGCGTGCGTAGGATCGGGACAGCTGGCCGATCAGGACCGCAGGAGCGACCACCTGCCGATGTGGATCGAATTCGGCATCGACGACAGCGACAGCTATCTGGAAGTCCTGATCCCCTGAGTGGCCTCAGCGGCGCTGGCGCGCATCACTCCTCGCGCACGATGGCCATGTACACGAACAGGTCGTACAGGTCCTGCGCCTGCATATAGTTCCGGCCGGTCTGGAACTGCAGCAGGGAGAGCCCATTGATGTGTGCTGCCAGGTGCGCGGCCACCTGTTCCGCCGACCCGCGCAGGCGCTCCTTGCGGTCCAGCGGGCAGCTGCGAATGGCCTGCGCCAGGCGGCTCTGAGCGTCCTCGAACAGCGGCTGCACGCGCTTCTCCAGGTCGGGCCGGCTCAGCGTGATGGTCTGGATCACGAAGAAAAGCAGCCCTTCCACCTTGCGCGAGCGCTCCTGGCTGCCGCGTTCCGCGCCAAGCTCGGCGACGCGCTTGAGGTTGGTGCGCAGCGTCTGGCGGGGGTCGAACAGCGAGACCGTGAGGTCCGCCATGCCGATGAACATGCGCGACCAGAGTTCGAAGAACAGGGTCTGCTTGTCACCGAACAGGGTGTACACCGGCTTGCGCGAATAGCCCGCCAGTTCCGCCACCTGGTCGATGGTTACCGCCTCGTAGCCACGCTCGCAGAACAGCTCCCAGGCAGCGTCCAGCAGTTCCTGGCTACGGATCTCCTTCTGCTCTCCTCGGTTCAGGCGCTGGCGTCTCGGCTTTGCAGGCGTGTTCATCGGGCTTCCAGGATTCGAGGCTTGCATTTGATCGCATCTGCCGCTGATAATGGGAACATAATGTTCTGCAGAACACAACGTTCCAAAAATAGGAGCGTGGAGGAGAGCCATGCGGCAGCGCCGGATGAAGCACGGAATAGCGGGGGCGGGCCTTTGCGCGCTGTGCTGCCTGCTGCCCATGACTGCGCTCGCCGACTCGTCTCCGGCCACGCCGGACGATGTCCTGCTGGACGAACTCCTGGAGCCCCAAACAGCAGGTGAGGCGAGCGGGGAGCAGGACGCGCAAGCCGCGCGGGGCGAATCGGAGCCCCCCGTCGCGCCGGAATCGCTGCCGACCATCCCGGTGGCCGCCAGGACGGAAACCGTGCCGGCGTTGAAAACGGCCCGCGCTCCCGCCGGCCTGCTGGAAGAGATCGTGGTCACCGCCACCAAGCGCGAGGCCAATCCGCGCGATCTGCCGGGTAGCGTCACGGCGCTGGGCGCACAGGAACTGGAGATGCGCGGCGCGCAGGGGCAGGAGGATTTCCTCAAGCTGGTGCCGGGCGTGACCTTCACCAACGACTCCATCAACGCCAGCCGCATCACCTTCCGCGGCATCGGCGCCGACCTCAATACCAGCAGCACCACGGGTGTGTTCCTGGGCGACGTGCCCTTCGACGATCCGGTGCTGCCGCGCGTGACATTGGACCCCAATCCCTTCGACTTCGCACGCATCGAGGTGCTCAAGGGGCCGCAGGGCACGCTGTTCGGTGGTTCCGCGCTCAACGGCGCGGTGCGCTACGTGCCGCAGGAGCCGCGCCTGGAGCAGTGGGAGCTCAAGACCTTCGCGCAGACCGAGCTGGTGCATGAGGGCGGCATGGGGCAGATCTATGGCGCCGCGGTGAACATCCCCGTGGGTGAGACCTTCGCGCTGCGCGTGGTGGGCTTCGACCGCGGCTCGCCGGGCTGGGTGGACGACCTGCAGCGCGGCCTGGACGACGTCAACGAGGTGGAGCAGCGCGGCGGCCGCGTGCTGGGCCTGTGGCAGCCGTCCGAGCGCTGGAAGATCAGCGGCATGGCGGTGCTGCAGGAGACCGACGTGCTCGACTCCGCCGTCACCGACAACCGCGAAGGGCGCCTGAGCCGCTCGAACACGCCCAAGGCCAGTCCGACTAACACGCGCTACGACCTGGAGACGCTCGGCATCCAATATTCCTTCGAGCGCTTCGACCTGCTGTCGCAGACCAGCCGTACCTACAAGGAATTCCACGCGCGGATCGACGTGTCGCGCATCGCCAACCTGATGGACCGGCCGCCGCCGCTGGCCACCACGGCCAACGACAATGAGTCCAAGAGCTTCATGCAGGAACTGCGCTTCACCTCCAACGACGGCTTCAGCGATCGCTGGAAGCTGCTGGGCGGTGCGTTCTACCGCCGCCTGCGCATGGTGGAGACCACGGACCTGCTCACCGATGTCACGCTGCCGCTGCCGCCGGCGCTGCTGCAAGCGCTGGGCCGTGCGCTGCCGGGGCTCGGCGGCACCATCACGGAGAATGGCCAGGTCAACCTGGTGCGCGGCAACGCCGATCCCATCGTGGTCGAGGAGACGGCGCTGTTCGGCGAGACCACCGGGGTCTTCTGGGGTTCGCTGGAGGTCACGCTGGGCCTGCGCGCGTTCCGTGCCGTGTCCGACAGCCGCGTGATCTTCTCCGGCGCGCTGGCTGCCAACCAGACCTTGCCCAATGGCAGCCTGCAGGCGGTGAAGGAGGGCCGGCTGGAAGAGCAGGGCCTGAATCCCAAGATCGCGGTCAAGTACCAGGTCAACGAGAACGTCGGCGTCTATGGCGCGGTGAGCCGGGGCTTCCGCTTCGGCGGCGCACAGGTGCTGGTGGGCACGCTGACGTCGCGCGCACCGGATACCTACAAGTCCGACACCATCTGGAGCTACGAACTCGGCCTGCGCACGCAGTGGCTGGATGACACCCTTCAGATCGACATCACGCCGTTCCAGCTCGACTGGATCGATCCGCAGTTGCAGCAGTCCGACTCCAGCGGCGTAGGCGCCTACTTCGACAACGTCGGCGGCGCTCGCTCGCGTGGTGTGGAGCTGGCATTGCGCTACCTCACGCCGCTGCCCGGCCTGGCCCTGGCCTTCTCCGGCTCCTGGGTGGACACCGTCACAACCAAGCCTTTCACCGCCAACAACGGCGACGAGATCGAGCCCGGCACGCGCTGGCCGCTGGCGGCGGAATGGCAGACCGCTGCCACGCTGAGCTATGCGCGCCCGCTGGCCGGTGCCTGGAATGGCGGCGGCGCGCTGACCTACACCACGATCAGTTCCGCACCCAATACGCTGGCCTATCTCGACAGTGTGTTCGGCTACGAGACGCTCGATGCCGTTCTCACGCTGGGCAACGACGCGATCAGCGGCAGGCCCGAGTTGTCGCTGTCCCTGGTCAATCTCACCGACGAGCGCGGCGTGGTCAGCGGCGTCAACAACCCGCAATTCGCCAAGGACCATGGCTACATCCGCCCGCGCACCTTCGTCGCGCGCATCGGCCTGAGCTTCTGAGCGCGTCCCCATGCTGAGTGCCCTGAACCAGCCGATCAACGCCGCCCGCCTGGCCCCCCCCCTGGACCATTGCCGCTTCGTCATCGGCACCGACGATTCCGCGCGCCTGCGCTTTCCGCGGGTGGAGAGCCATGCCGTGCATGGCGCTGGGCCGGCGGATGGCTTCCGGCTCACCGTGGCGTTGCCGCTGTCGTTCCGGGAACGAGGGCTGCGGCGCTATCCGCTGCTGCTGCTGGCCGACGGCACCCGCATGCTGGGAGCCAGCATCGAGATGGCACGCGTGCTGGTCGCCACCAAGGAAGCGGGCGAGTGCATCGTGGTGAGCCATGACGATCCCTGGCTGGCTCGCGCCGACGCCGCGGTGCAGGCCGAACGCATCGGGCGCATCCTGCAGTGGTGCCAGCTGCACTACCGCGTGAAGCCGGGCGAGGTCGCCTTGTTTGCGGCGGGCCGCAGCCTGGCCTGCACGCGCGAATTGCTGCGGCAGCCCGATACGGCCATCGATCGCTGGATCGTGGCCGGTGCCGAGGCCGCGAGCCTGCCCTGGCCCGCGGGCCTGCACCGGGGGCGCCCCCGAGTCGCCTGGGCCACCAATGACACGCCGGCGTGCGACGCGCCGGCGAGTGTTGCCGTCAAGCGCTTGCCGGAATCCACGGGCGAGGGCCTGGCGGTGCCGGCCCTGTGCCATGGCATCCGCAGCTTCTGGGGTTCCGGCCGCGCCTATGGCGATGACGTGATGCCCTTGAGCCGCCCGCTGGTGGAACGCCTGCTGCGCACGGCGTCGCCGCTGATCCGCCGCCTGCGCCGCGAGCCAGCCGTGCCGGTGGGCGGTGCCAGCCGCCATGTGCTGCGCTCGCAGATCATGGATCGCGACTTCGAGATCTTCGTCGGCCTGCCGCGCGGTCGGCCCAGTGCGGGCGGCCGCTATCCCGCGGTGCTGGCGCTGGACGCGAACTCCACCTGGTCCTGCATCTCCGAGATCGCGGCGCGCATGATCGACGCCGGCGAGATCGAGGACCTCATCACCGTTGGCATCGGCGTGCCGCGCGCCGAGGGCGAGGTGGCCTTCGGCCTGCGCCGCTTCGAGGAGTTCTCGCCGCCGGCCGAGGGGGCCTTCGAGGGTGCCCTGGGGCGTTTCTTCCTGTCGATCTTCTCGCTGTTCGGCCGCGATGCGCGCCAGCATTTCGGCGGGGCGCCGCTGTTCCACCGGTTCCTCTCCGAGGAACTGTTGCCGCAGCTGATGCGAAGCCTGCCGATCGATCCCGAGCGCCTGTCCCTGGTGGGGCACTCCGCCGGCGGCACCTACGCGGCGTACGAGCGCGCGCAGGCCGATACGCCGTTCGCCGGCATCGGCTCGCTCAGCCCGGGGGTGGCGATCAGCCGCGACTGGATGCTCGCGCCGGAGGACGGCCTGGCGGTGATGCCCCGCGCCGGCAAGCTGCTGGTGACCATGGGCGGGGAGGAGCAGGACAACGCATTCAACCGCCTGGCCGGCATCCCGCAGGCCGAGCACTATGCCGAGGCGCTGCGGCAGCGCGGCCAGGCGGGCAGCATCGACTATGCCTGCCTGGACGGCGAGACCCATACCACCGTGCTGGCACGTGCCTATGCGCTGCTGCTGACACGCTTCCATCCGAAGAAAGCGAGAGATGTCCCCCATGTTTGAACTGATCAAGCTGAGGATCCTGCGGCGGCTTCTGGTGCCGGTGATCCGGCTGAAGTGGCGCGGCAAGGTGCCTGCCGGTGTGACGGCTGAGCCGCTGGGAATCGCCTTCGGCGAGACCTGGGTCCCGGCGCGGCGCTATACCCCGGCGGGTGATCATCGCGCGCTGCCGGTGATGCTGTATTTCCACGGCGGCGGCTGGGTGGGCTTCAACCTCGATACCCATGATGCGCTGTGCCGGGACATCTGCCGCCGCAGCGGGCATATCGTCATCTCGGTGGACTACCGCCTGGCGCCGGAGCATCCGTTCCCGGCCGGCGTGCAGGATTGCCTGGCGGCGCTCGACTGGCTGGTGGCCAACGCGGCCCGCATTGGCGCGGACCCGCAGCGCATCAGCATCGGCGGCGACAGCGCTGGCGGCAACCTGGCCGCGGTGGTGGCCTTGCAGGCACGCAGCCGCCACCCTGGCGTGCTCAAGGGCCAAGTGCTGATCTATCCGGTCACCGACCATGTCTCCGGCGACTGGCCGTCCTATGCGCGCTACGGCCGCAAGCCCTATCCGCTGACGCGCGAAAGCCTGGCCGACCTGTGGCGCTGGTATACCGCCGACAGCTCCGAGTGGCCAGCCTCCAACACCCATGAGCTGGCGACGCCGCAGCGCGTGGCCGATCTCTCCGGCCTGCCGCCGGCCCTGGTGCTGCTGGCCGAGGAAGACCTGCTGTGCGACGAGGGCCGGGCCTACGCCGGCCGCATGCAAGAGGCCGGCAACGACGTGCAGGTGAAGAGCTACCCCGGCCAGAAGCACGGCTTCGTCGGCCTGGAGCCGACGGCGGCGCACGACCAGGCGCTGGCGGACATCCGCGACTGGATGGCGCGGCTGTACCGTTGAGGCCAGCGGGCGCCGGATGGCCCCGGCGCCGGTCTCGTCAGGCGGCGGCGTTGTAGATGCGTGCCGGCGGCGGCAGCTTCGCCGGTGCCGACAGCAGCTCGATGCGGCGGACATCGGCCTTGGCGATGGCTTCCATCTTCACCGGCCCGTAACCACGGATCTGTTGCGGCAGCGTCGCCAGCTCGATGGCGGTGGATAGCGTGGCCGCCGACAGCGTGGCGGACTGCGCCTCGATGGTCTCGATGTATTCCTTGGCCAGGCGGCGCTCGGCGCGGCGCTCCTCGCTGTAGCCGAAGGGGTCCAGCGGCGTGCCGCGCAGGAACTTCAGCTTGGCCAGCAGCGCGAAGGCACGGAAGATCCAGGGACCGAAGCGGCGCTTCTGCGGGCGGCCGGTGCGCGCGTCGATGGGCGACAGCAGCGGCGGAGCCAGCCACACCGAGACCTTGCCGGCATCGGCGAACTGCTGGTCCAGCGCGCTGCGGAAGGCGGGCTCCACGTACAGGCGCGCCACCTCGTACTCGTCCTTGTAGGCCATCAGCTTGTAGGCATTGGCGGCGACGGCGGCGATGAAGTCCTGACCGGCCTCGCCCAGCGGCGTGGCAGCGCTGCGCACGCGCTGCAGCAGCGCGCGGTAGCGTTCGGCGTGCTGCGGGCCCTGGTAGGCCACCAGGTCCGTGGCGCGGCGCTCGATGGACTGCTCCAGGGTTTCGCTTTCCTCGGCCTCGACCAGGCCGGCCATCTGCTCGACCTTGCCCAGGTCGATGGCGGCCAGGCGGCCCCAGTCCAGCGCGCGCAGGTTCAGGCCGACCGCCGCGCCGTTGACCTTGATGGCGTGGCGGATGGCGGCCAGCGACAGCGGCACCAGGCCCTGTTGCCAGGCGTAGCCCAGCAGCAGGGTGTTGGCGGCCACGGTGTCGCCGAACAGGCCCTCGGCGATGCGGTGGGCCTGCAGCGCGTGACGCTTGTCCGCGGCGGCGCGCGACAGTACCAGGTCGATCATGCGCTGCGAGGGCAGGCGGGCGTCGCGGTCGGCGACGATGTCGGCGGTCGGCGTCTCGTCGGTGTTCAGCACCACGGCGGAGCGGCCGGGCGCCAGCTTCTGCAGCGCGTCCGGCGCAGCGGCGCTGACGAAGTCGGCACCCAGCAGAAGGTCGATGTCGGCGGCGCCGATGCGCACAGCGTGGATCTCGCCGGCGGTGGCGGCGATGCGCACCTGGCTGACCACGGCACCGTTCTTCTGCGCCAGGCCGGTGAAGTCCAGCACCGAGGCGTGGCGGCCGTCGAAGTAGGCGGCGCTGCCCAGCAGCGCGCCGACGGTCAGCACGCCGGTGCCGCCGACGCCGGCGACGTAGACGTTGCAGACGCCGTCCAGCGCCGGCAAGGCGGTGTCCGGCAACTGCGCGAAGGTCTGTGCCTCGAAGGACTTGAGACGATCCGGGTCCGGCTTGCGCAGCACCGGCGCGTCGATCTCGACGAAGCTCGGGCAGAAGCCCTTCACGCAGGACAGGTCGGTGTTGCAGCTGGACTGGTTGATGCGGCGCTTGCGGCCGTAGCCGGTTTCCATCGGCTCCACGGCGATGCAGCTGGACTGCACCGAGCAGTCGCCGCAGCCTTCGCAGACGCGGGGATTGATGAACAGGCGGCGGCTGGAGGCGGGCAGGATCTTCTTCTTGCGGCGGCGGCGCTTCTCGGCGGCGCAGGTCTGCTCGTATATGATGGCGGTGACGCCTTCCTGCTCGCGCAGGTCGCGCTGCACGGCGTCCAGCGCGTCGCGGTGATGGATCTCGACGCCCTCGGCCAGGCCTTCGGCCTTCTGCCAGCGGGCGGGATCGTCGCTGACCAGAGCGATGCGGCCGACGCCTTCGGCGGCCAGCTGCCGGGTGATGCGCGCGGGGTCGATGCTGCCCTCGGCGGGCTGGCCGCCGGTCATGGCGACGGCGTCGTTGTAGAGGATCTTGAAGGTGATGCGGGTTTTGGCGGCCACGGCGGCGCGAACGGCCAGCAGGCCGGAATGCTGGTAGGTGCCGTCGCCCAGGTTCTGGAAGATATGCGGCGTCTCCGAGAACGGCGCGGCGCCCACCCACTGCAGGCCTTCACCGCCCATCTGGCTGAAGGTCGGCGTCTTCAGCGCCGGCTGCGACAGCGCCATGATGTGGCAACCGATGCCGCCGCCGGTCATCGAGCCTTCCGGCGTCTTGGTGGAGGTGCCATGCGGGCAGCCGGAGCAGAAGAAGGGCTTGCGTGCCGGCATCGGAGTAACCGAGCTGGCGCCGCTGCGCGCCTCGATCTCCGCCATGCGGCCCGACAGCGCCAGCGTCTCGCCCATGGCGGCGAGGCGGCCGCGCAGCACGCGCGCCACCATCAGCGGGGTGAACTCGGAGACCACCGGCAGCAGCGGGCGGCCTTCCGGATCGGTCTTGCCGGTAACGCGCGGGCGACGTGCGGCGGGGCGGTGGTACAGCGCGTTCTTGACCTGCGACTCGACGATGGGCTGCTTCTCTTCGATCACCAGCAGCTCGTCGCAACCGTCGGCGAAGTCGAGCAGCGAGCCGGCTTCCAGCGGCCAGCTCATGGCGACCTTGAACACCGAGATGCCCAGGGCCTGCAGGTCGTTGTCGCGCAGGCCCAGGTCGGCCAGGGCCTGCATCAGGTCCTGGTGCGCCTTGCCGACGGTGACGATGCACAGGCGTGCCTGGCGCGCGCGCACCACCGGGCGGTTGAGGGCGTTGGCGCGGGCCCAGGCCAGGGCGGCGGGGAGGCGCTCGTCCACCAGGCGGCGCTCCAGCTCGGCGCGCTGCGCCGGCCAGGCGATGCCCGGGTCCCAGTTGAGGCCGTGCGCGGGCGCACCCTCGGGCTCGATGAAGAGCGGGGCGGCGGCGGGCAGCAGGAAGGACGAGGCGCTTTCCACCACCTCGGCGATGGTCTTCATTGCCACCCACAGGCCGGAGTAGCGCGACAGCTCGAAGCCGGCCAGGCCCAGCGAGAGGATTTCCTCGACGCTGGCGGGCTGGATGATCGGCATCATCACCGACTGGAATATGCCGTCGGTCTGGTGAGGGAACATGGAGGACTGCGCGGCATGGTCGTCGCCGGCTACCGCGAGTACGCCGCCCAGGCGCGAGGTGCCGAGGATGTTGGCGTTGCGGAAGACATCGCCGGTGCGATCCACGCCGGGGCCCTTGCCGTACCAGACGCCGAAGACGCCATCGACCTTGGTCTGGCCGAAGGCCTTGTGCATCTGCGCGCCCCACAGCGCGGTGGCGGCCAGGTCCTCGTTGAGGCCGGGCTGGAATTTCACGTCGTGCGCATCCAGGTGCTTCTGGGCCTTCCACAGTTGCTGGTCGTAGGCGCCCAGCGGCGAGCCGCGGTAGCCGGACACCAGGCCCGCAGTGCTGAGGCCGCGGGCGCGGTCGAAGCGGCGCTGCGCCATCGGCAGGCGCACCAGGGCCTGGATGCCGGTCATGAAGATCGGCCCGTCGGCGCGGGCATACACGTCGTCGTAGCTGAAGTCGGGCTGGGCCAGGATCGGTGCGGCGGACATCGGACTCTCCGTGGGTGCGCCAATGGCGCCTCTGCGTACGGAAATCTTAGGTCCGGGGCCGGAGTACAGGATTCCAAATTTAACTTTGGAATCGGGATGTTTTAGTATGAATGAACCAATAAACAATAAATTGTTGGTTTTATATGGCTGAAGATCTCGATTCCTACGATATGAAGATCCTGCGCGCCCTGGTGCGGGACGGGCGCATGAGCTGGCGCAGTCTGGCCGACGACATCGGCTTGTCGCTGACGCCGACGCTGCGCCGGGTCCGGCGCCTGGAGGAAGAGGGCTATATCGAGGGCTACAGCGCGCACCTGGACGAGAAGCGGCTGATGGGCGCGATGAGCGCCTTCGTCTCGGTGACGCTGGAGCGGCAGGTGGAAGAGGTGCTGGCGCGCTTCGAGCAGCGCGTGACCGCGCTGCCGGAGGTGATGAGCTGCTTCCTGATGTCCGGCGGCGCGGATTACACGCTGCGCGTGGTGGTGCGCGACCTGGACCACTACCAGCAACTGCTGTCGAAGCTGACGCGCATTCCCGGCGTCGCCCACATCCAGTCGAGCTTTGCGCTGAAGTCGGTGATCCGCCGCCGCGGGCCGGAGCTGTAGCTCGCTAGCGACTACTTGGTGCCGGGGAAGCGGATCGGCGCGACCGGCTGATTGAACACCACCGACAGCAGCTCCATCGAGAATTCGCGCTTGCCTTCCAGGCCGGTGATCTTGTGGGCGACCAGGATGCCGTTGATCTCGCGGTAGTCGCTGACGTTGGAGATCACCTTGACCGGCTCGGGATTCTCCTCGTCCTGCTTGGTGGCCTCCAGCTGCTTGAGCAGGCCGGTGGCGGTGTCGAAGCGCCAAATCTCGCGGTCGCCGTTGTCGGCGATCAGTTCCACCACCTTGACGCTCTTGCCGTCGATGGTCTCGTCGGGCAGCAGGCGCCGCGTGGGGTAGAACTGCTTGAACTTGCGGTCCCAGTCCAGGCTGTTGCCGCGCAGCATGCGCTTGAGCTCCTTGTCCGGGGCGACGCTGATCTTGCTGCCCTTGCGGACCCAGCCGGTGGTGCCGTCATAGCCGCTGCCGCCGCCCTGGCCGAGGATGGTGGCCTCCGCCTCGTAGATGTTCGGGCGGATCAGGCGTGACTTCATCTTGGCGCTGAACCAGCCGACCGAAATCTTGGCTTCCATGACGCGCGTCTGGATGCGCGCCAGTTTGTCGTGGCCACCGAGTGCTTCGATATGGCGCTGCAGTACTTCGTCGGCGGGCGAGGCCTGGGCGATGCCCAGCGGCAGCCACAGGGCCAGCACCAGGATCCGGAGGAAGGTCTTCATTGCTTCACCTGTTCGAGCGCGTCATCGGGCATCCGGCGCGCCTCCGCGCACCGGGAACGCCGAAGCATGACGGCTCCGGGTGGCGTTCGCCTCACCCCGGGGACTGCCAGGGCCGAGAGGCCCTAGCCCAGGATGCGGCGCAGCTCGTCGGCGGTGGGGGCGTGGGCGCCGACCCGGGCGCAGGCGGACGCGCCCGAGGCCGCGGCGTAGCGCAGGGCGGCGGCGGGCGGCGCGTCCGGCTCGGCCAGGCGATGGGCCAGGAAGGCGCCCATGCAGGCATCGCCGGCGCCGACGGTGTCCGCCACCTGCACCGGGAAGGAGGCCTGGGCCAGGCGCAGGCCGGCGTAGTGCAGCGTCATGCCGGCGGCGCCGTGGGTGTGGATCACGCGGGCCGTGGGGGCCCGTTCCAGCACCTTGCCGAGCGCGGCATCCAGCGGCAGGCCGGGATAGATGCCGGCGAGGTCCTCGTCGGACACCTTGAGGATGTCGGCGATGGCGGCCAGGCGCTCGAACAGCGCCGGGTAGTCCGGGCCCATCAGGGCACGGTGGTTGGGGTCGAAGCTGATCTGCACGCCGGCCTGCTTGAGCGACTCGGCGATGCGCAGCAGGCGCTCGCCCAGCGGTTGCCGCACCAGGCTGATGCAGCCGAAGTGCGCGATCCGGCAGCCGGACTGCCAGCCGGCCGGCATCCGCGTTTCGTCGAAGGCGAGGTCGGCTGCGTCGTTGCCCACGAACAGGTAACGCGGCGGGTCGATCTGCGTGACCATGGCCAGCAGGGGCGGCTTGTCCACCACCTGGATGTAGTCCAGGTCCAGCCCGGCGACGCGCGACAGGTCGACGATCTGCTGCCCGAAAGCATCGTTGCTGACCGCGCCCGCCCAGGCGGTGGGGATGCCCAGCGTCGCCGCGACGCGCGCCACGTTCCAGCAGGCGCCGCCGGCCGCGCTCTGCCAGCGGCCGTCACCGTGGTGCACGAAGTCGGTCAGGGCCTCGCCGAAGACTACCAGGGCGGGCGAGGAAGAGGCGGTCATTGCGCGAGGCTCCGGATGTGGTCGCGGGGTGTGCACTGGAGCAGTGAACGCAGTTGCTGCGTGACAGCGTCTGCGAACGGGGTGGCCAGGGTGGGCGGCAATGATAGCTTCGAGGCCAGGAACGTGTCGGCCTGGCGGCTCGCCACCGCGGCGACGGCCAGTGCGATCAATCCGTCGCGGTCATGGTCCACGTACTCGCGGCGCTGCGCCGCGTCCTGTGCGAGGGCGTCAAGGTAGACGATCCACAGCGCGATGGCGGTGGCCAGGTGGTCGATCGGCTGCCCGGCCTGCAGGCGCCGGATCGTTGGTGGCAGCAGTACCTGGGGAAACTTGGTAGAGCTGTCCATGGCCAGCCGCAGCAGGCGGTCCTCGATGGCGGCGTTGGCGAAGCGCTGTGCCAGCGAGGCCTGGTAGGCGCGGTAATCGACGCCGCCCAGCGGCTGCAGCGTGGCCGCCACTTCCTGCATGTAGCCGAGATGCCAGTCACGCACCAGGGGATCGGCCAGCGCCTCATGCACCCTCGTGTAGCCGAGCAGCAGGCCAAGGTGCGAGAGGGCGCTGTGGCCGCCGTTGAGCAGGCCGACCTTCATGTCCTCGTAGCGCTCGACTGCGTCGGAGAACACCACGCCGTCCTGCTCGAACGGTGGCCTGCCGGCGATGAATCGGTCTTCCATCACCCATTGCAGCCAGGGCTCGCAGACCACGGGGATGCGGTCGTCCACACCCCAGTCGGCGCAGAGGCGGGCGCTGCGCGCAGGATCGGCGGCCGGCGTGATGCGGTCGACCATCGAGCAGGGGAAACTGGCCTCGGCACCGATCCACTGGGCCAGCGCCGGATCGAGGCGCGCAGCGAGGCCCAGCACGGCGGCCTGCAGGCGGTGGCCGTTGCCGACCAAGTTGTCGCAGGACATGGCCGTGAATCCGCCGATACCGGCGGCGCGGCGCGCGGACAGGGCGGCGACCAGCAGGCCCGGCGCGCTGCGCGGGCGGGCGGGCTGGACGAGGTCGTGGATGATGTCGGGGTGCAGGGTATCCAGGGCACCGGCGGCATCCAGGCAGTAGCCGGCCTCGGTGACGGTCAGTGAGACGATGAAGGTGTTCGCGTCGGCCAGCAGGGCCACGGCGGCGCGGCTGTCGTCGCTGGCGTCGAGGTGATCCATGATCGAGCCGACCACGGTGACGCGGCGCTGATTGCCTTCCAGTTCCCACAGCGAGTAGAGACCGTCCTGGGCCTGCAGGGCCTGGTGCATGGGGCGGTCGGCGGCACGCAGGCCGATGCCGCAGATGCCCCAGCCGTCGGCCAGGCCCTGCTGCAGCAGGCGGTGCAGCACCAGTGCTTGGTGCGCGCGGTGGAAGCCGCCGACGCCGAGGTGGCAGATGCGCTGGCTCATCTGCCGCGCATACCGCGGCGTGTCCACGGCGGCGCCGTCAACGGTGATCTGCGCGACCCGCTCCAGCGTGGCGTTGCGCAGCGGCAGGCCTGCGCTCATGCGGTCCGGATGGCGATGCCGATGAAGATCTCGGCCAGCTCTCGCGGATCGAGGTAGCGCTTGCCGGTCTGGAACTGGGCGGTGGACAGGCCGTTGATGTGGGCGACGATGTGGACCGCGACGGTCTCCGGATCGCTGCGCAGGCGTTCGCCCTTGACGTGGGTGGCGTCGCGGATGAAGGCGGTGAAGTCGGCGACGATCTCCTGCGCGGTGGCGCGTAGCTTGGCGGCGATCTCCGGCCGGCTCAGCGCGATGGTCTGCACCACGAAGAACAGGTTCATGCCGGGGTCGTCGGCGGAGGCGGCGGCATCGCCCTGGCCGATCAGGTCGGCCAGGGCCGTGAGCTTGCTTCGCAGCGGCTGGCCCGGGGCGGAGACGCCGACCAGGCGCTTGGACAACTGGCCGACCGTGCTGTGCCAGAGCTCGAAAAACAGGTTCTGCTTGTCGCCGAACAACGAATAGACCGGCATGCGCGACATGCCGGCGTACTCGGCGACGTCGTCGATGGTGACGGCCTCATAGCCCTTCTCCATGAACTTGATGCGCGCGGCCTGAAGCAGGTCCTGGCTGCGCTGCAGCTTCTGCTCGGCGCGCGACAGCCGCGGCTTGCCGGCCAGCTCGGGTTTTGCGGTTTTCATGACTTGGCGGGTTCCCCTTGCGAGCCAATTAAATACATCATATATTGAAAATCACAGAGTATTAATAGACGCTGCATATTAGTGTAGCGCTGCTGTGAGGAGAGCGTCATGAAGATTTTCGGGCTGTCGCGCGCTGCGGCCGCGATTGTCGTGCTGACGGTGGCCACCACCGCCGTGGCGCAGGAGGCGCCCGGGGGGGACGCCGGGGCAGAGGACGCGGATTTCCTCGATGAACTGATGGCCGAGCCGGCGCCGCCACCTGCGGCTCCCGAGGCGCCGCAGGCTACCGCCGCAGCCAGCGACGAGGCTGCGCCGGCCGCGGCGGATCCGGGCGAGGAACTGGACGTGATTCCGGTGGCGCAGAAACCGCAGCCGGTGCCGGCCATGGCTGCGGCACCCTCCAGCCGCCAGGTGGAGGAGATCGTAGTGACGGCGGCCTACCGCGAGCAGAGCATCCAGGACGTGGTCGGCGGCGCGCAGGTCTTCGGTGGCGAGGGCCTGGACAAGGCCGGCGCCAAGGGCATGCAGGACTACCTGCTGGAGGTGCCGAGCGTGTCGCTGCAGAAGTCGGGCAACGGCTCGTCCAAGATCAGCATCCGTGGCATCTCCAACGTCAATGCCTCGGATCTCGGCTACGGCGCCGGCTCGCCGACCACGGGCGTTTATCTGAATGACGTGGCGATCCAGGGTTCCGGCGTGTTCCCGGATCTCAACCTGTTCGACCTGAACCGCGTGGAGATCCTCAAGGGCCCGCAGGGCACGCTGTACGGCGAGGGCTCGATGGGCGGCGCGATCAAGATGATCACCATGGCGCCGGACATGGACGAGTGGGTGTTCCGCACCGCCGCCATGTATTCGGTGACCTCCGACGGTGCGCCCAGCCGAGACTTCCGTGGCGCGGTGAACGTGCCGATCCTGGAGGACCGGCTGGCGGCGCGCATCGTCGGCACGATGCGCCACACCGGCGGCTACGTCGACTACACGGCCCTGGACCGCGAGGACGCAGATTCGGAGGATGACCGCTCGCTGCGCGCGATCCTGTCCTACAAGCCCTGGGACGCATTCGAGCTGGAGTACATGTACTTCTACGAGAAGACCGACCGCGACCAGTTCCCGACCGTGGATCCAGGCAAGCAGGAGGCGCTGACCAACTCGCGGCGCGAGGACCAGTACGCCCTGACGGAGTTCGACATCCACGCGCTGACGGTGCGCTGGGACCTGTCCTTCGCGCAGCTGACTGCGGTCAGTGCCTTCTACAACACCGACCGCGACAGCCGCCGCCGCACGCCGGTGCTGCAGTCGCTGCTGCAGACGCAGTTCGGGCAGTTGGGACTGACGGCGCCGGACATCTTCTCGAATGCCTCCACCCAGGTGCTGACGCAGCTGGAGTCATTTTCGCAGGAGCTGCGCCTGGTGTCGGCCGGCGACGAGCGCTTCGACTGGATCGGCGGCCTGTTCTACCGAGACCGCAGCCAGGGCTTCGACCAGGAGAAGCGCGAGGATGTGATCCCCGACGATCCAACCGGCCTGTTCAACGGCATCCTGCGCGGCTTCAACCCGATCCAGGGGCGGCAGGAGCAGGGTTTCGGCGACGAGACCTTCAAGCAGATCGCGGCCTACGGCGAGGTGAACTGGGAACTGGTGCCCGGCAAGCTGGAGCTGATCGGCGGCCTGCGTGCCTTCCGCGAGGATGTGTCGTTCTTCATCGATACGCAGTTCTACGGCGTGGAGGCCTTCCTGCTGGCCACCGACCCGCGCAACATCGACCCGCAGACGGGCACCGCGAGAAAGTACTTCAGCCAGGCACTGCGCACGCAGGGCATCCTGCCGAAGGTCTCGCTGTCCTGGCACATCACCGACGACCACATGGCCTATGCCACCGTGGCGCGCGGCTTCCGCTCCGGCACGCCGAACGTCTACGCGGCACTGGCCAGCGGCCCGCCGATCGTCGATCCGGACTATGTCTGGAACAAGGAGATCGGCCTGAAGTCGAGTTGGCTGGATGGCACGCTGATCGCGAACCTGGCGCTCTACCGCATCGACTGGGAGGACATGCAAGGCACTGTGGTGGGAACCGCGCGCCTGGGAATCGTGCCGACCGACTTCGCCTACCTGGCCAATGCCGGCGACTCGAAGCTGCTGGGCGCAGAACTGGGCATCAACTGGATGCCGCTGGAGGGGCTGATGCTGAGCCTGAACCTGGGCTACAACGACGGCGAGGTGACCAAGCCGCGCGAGAACAGCCACGTGGTCAAGGGCTCGGCGCTGCCGAACAGCCCCAAGCTCACCTGGAGCAGCACGCTGGCCTACACCTGGCTGCTGCCGATGGACCTGCAGGGCGAGTTCTCGGCCACGTATTCGTACATCGACAAGCAGTCGGTGATCTTCCGCTCCGAGGGCGTGGACGACATCGTCATCGACGCTTACGACCAGCTGAAGGCCAGCATCGGCATCAGCCGCCAGAGCTGGCGCCTGCAGCTGTTCGGCGACAACCTCACCGACAAGCGCGCCGTCGTCGCCATCTCCGCTCCCATCGCCCAGTATACGGTCATCACGCCGCGCGTGATCGGCCTGAGGCTCAGCTATGACTTCTGAAAAAAGCCCGCTCTTCGTCCTTGGGGGCGATGATGCCGCCGATCGTCTTGATGCGGTGGAGCGCCATGCGGTCGAGGCCGGCGGTGCCTTGCGTGAACTGCGCGTGGCCCTGCCCAAGAGCTACGAAGGCTCGCGCCGGCAACGCTACCCGCTGCTGTTCGTTCTGGATGCGGAGGGGCTGTTCGGCTCGGCGGTGGAGATGAGCCGCCTGATGTCGGATACCAGCGAGAACCGCGAGTGCATCGTGGTGGGGTTGCCGGACCTGGGTGGCGACGGCTCCGCCGAGGCCGCAGGCCGGCTCGCGGCAATGATCGGCGGCGAAATCCTGGCTTGGTGCCGCGAGCGCTACCGCGTCGAGGAAGACGAGGTAGCGCTGTACGGCTGCAATGCCGCGGCCGGCGTGGTGCTGCAGGCGCTGCTGGGCGGCGTCGAGGGTATCGGCCGCTTCATCGCCGGCGAGCACGACCTGGCGCGGGCCAGCGCGGTGTTGCGCCGCTTTAGGGACCTACCGGCCGAGCGCGGCGCCGGCCGCAAGCTGTCCATCACCGCCACCGGCCGAGCCGGCGAGGTGGATTGGCAGGAACTCGGCAAGGCGCTCTCCAAAGCAGCCGGCGGTGCCGCGGTGTCGCTGCGCTGGCAGGCCGGGCTGGGCGCCAGCACGCTGGCCATGCCGGCGCTGCTGGATGGCCTGCGCAGCCTCTGGGGCACCGGCAAGAACTACGGCGACAACGTCGTGCCGATGGGCAAGCGGGCCGTCAGCGGCCTGCTGGGACTGCTGTCTCCGGTCTTCCGGCGCCTGCGGCGCCGGCCGCCCACGGCGTTCAACCCTGCCAACCGGCAGTTGCTGCGCGCGGAGCAGATGGCGCGCAATTTCGAGATCTTCGTGTCGCTGCCAGCGTCGTATGCGCCGGCCAGCCTGCGCCGCTACCCGGCGCTGCTGGTGCTGGATGCCAACATCGAATTCTCCACAGTGGCTGAAGCCGCCGCGCGCATGGCGGCGGCCGGCGAGATCGCCGAGACCATCGTGATCGGCATCGGTACCCCGCGCAGTGAAGGGCCGATGGAGTTCGCCTTCCGCCGCTTCGAGGAGTTCTCGCCGCCGGCTCCCCGGGCCTATGCCTGCGGTGACGATCTCGGGCGCGTGTTCCGCAGTCTGTTCGCGCTGCGTGGCCAGGATGCCCGACGACGCCTGGGCCGGGCGCCGAAGTTCTTCCGCTTCATCGTCGATGAACTGCTGCCGCTGCTGCAGCGGCAGTTGCCGATCGATGCCGGCGACCTGGGCCTGCTGGGCCACTCTGCCGGCGGAACCTTCGTCGGCTATGCGCTGTATCGGCCGGACTCGCCATTCCGGCGCTACTTCGCCATCAGCCCCGGCGTCGGCATCAGCGACTCCTGGCTGCTGAACCATGCGCAGCCCGGCGACATGGCACCGCGTGCCGGCCTGGCGGTGCTGACACTAGGCAGTCTGGAGAGGGACAATGCGTTCAACCGCATGGCCGGTATCGACCGTACCGAGGAGTGGGGCCAGCGCCTGCGCGAGCAGCGACCGGCGCTGGAACTGCGCTGCGAATGCCTGGAGGGTGAGACTCACAGCAGTGTCTATCCTCGCGCCGTCGCCCTGTCGCTGAGGGCGGGGTACGCTGTTGCCAGCACTGTTTCCGACCATGTTTCCGATACCGCGATCGGCCGTCCGGTCGCTGCCTGAGGGGCAAGATTCCATGAGCAGCATTCTCGAAGTCCTGACTACAGCCCTGGGCGCCGATGCCGTGCTGCCGCCGGAGCGCGTGGCCGACCGGGCCAACAGCTACTGGGACCCGTCGCCGATGCGCGCCGCGGCGCTGGTGCGGCCGCGCAGCACGGCCGAGCTTTCCCGGCTGATGCAGATCTGCCACGAGCGCGGCCAGCCGGTGGTGACGCAGGGCGGGCTTACCGGCTGCGTCGAGGGCGCCACCACCGACGCCTCCAGCGTGGTGATATCGCTGGAGCGCATGACCGCGATCGAGGACATCGACTCGGTCGGCCGCACGGCGACGGTGCAGGCCGGTGTGGTGCTGCAGCGGCTGCAGGAGGCGGTGCGCGAGCAGGGGCTGATGTTCCCGGTGGACCTCGGCGCGCGTGGCTCCTGCACGGTGGGCGGCAACGTCGCCACCAATGCCGGCGGCATCAACGTGATCCGCTACGGCATGATGCGCAGCCGCGTGCTGGGCCTGGAGGCGGTGCTGGCGGACGGCACCGTGATCTCCTCGATGAACCACATGCTGAAGAACAACGCGGGCTACGACCTCAAGCAACTGTTCATCGGCAGCGAGGGCACGCTGGGCGTGGTCACGCGCGTGGTGGTGCGGCTGGAGGAGCTGCCGGTGAGCCGCAATACCGCGATGGTAGCCCTGGCCAGCTTCGGTCACGTGACCGGCCTGCTGAAGCGCCTGCAGCAGTCCCTGGGCGGGCAGCTCAGCGCCTACGAGGTAATGTGGGGCGACTACTTCCGCGAGGTGACGGCGCCGGGCTGGCACCGCGCGCCGATGGAGCGCGAGCATGCCTACTACGTGGTACTGGAGGCCGAGGGTGCCAACCCCGGGGCCGATCGCGAGCAGTTCGAGGCGGTGATGGCGCAGGCGCTGGAAGAGGGGCTGGTGGCCGACGCGGTGATCCCCCAGTCCGATACCGAGCGCCGGGCGCTGTGGGAGATCCGCGAGAATTTCTCGGCGCTGTACCAGCGAAAGCCGATCTTCCTCTACGACGTGAGCCTGCCGATCCGCGAGATGGAAGCCTACATCGCGGCCGTGCAGCAGCGCCTGAAGCAGCGCTGGCCCAACAGCCGCTGCGACGTGATCGGGCATATCGGTGACGGTAACCTTCACCTGTTTGTCCACCCCGGCTGCGAAGGCGAGGGGCAGCACGAGCAGTCCGATGTCGAGGTCTACGCGCCGCTGGAACCCATCGGCGGTTCGATTTCCGCCGAGCACGGCATCGGTACCGAGAAGCGCGGCAAGCTGGGCATCTCGCGTTCGGCCGACGAGATCGCGCTGATGCACGTGCTCAAGCGCAGCCTGGATCCGAAGGGCATTCTGAATCCGGGCAAGGTCCTGGAGACGGCATGACGTGTGCGGGGGGGGGCGGGGGCGCGAGGCGGCGTACGGCACGTCGTGAATCCGCAGGGACCGTGTCAAGGTCACCGGCTGGGCGCGCTCGGCCTCATGGACGATACGGCCGGCGCTGAACGGTTGATCGCTGGCTAGGGCGAAAACAGTAAGAGCAGGGCCAGGGATACCAGCAGCACGGCCATCGCGCGATCGATGAGCCTGGCTCGAGACAGCAGGTGCTGGCGGATGCGCGGATGAGCGATCGCCAATGAGATCAGGCTGAACCAGGTGCCGGTGCTGAGGATGATCCAGGCGCCCAGCAGGATGTTCAGCGAGGCGGGCGCGCCGGCGGTCAGGGTTGCCGAGAACAGCGCCGCACAGAACAGGGCGGCCTTGGGATTCAACAGGTTGGTGGCGACGCCGAGGAGATAGCTTCTCCTCGGGGCCGGCGCGGCGTTGACCGCGGTCTCGCTGCCCGGAGTGCTGGATGCACGCCAGCTGCCGTATCCCATCCAGATCAGGAAGGCGGCGCCGCCGTAGCGCAGCCATTCCAGCAGTGAAGGCAGGCGCTCCAGCAACCAGCCCAGTCCGAACAGGCCCAAGGCCACATGGGCAACGATGCCGCTAGCGATCCCCCAGGCGGTCCACAGGCCCGCGCTGCGTCCATGCAACAGGGCCTGGCGCGAAACGATTGCGAAATCAGGCCCTGGCGACATCACGGCAAGCAGATGCGCCAGGGCTGCGGCACCGAACAGGGCAAGGTGGTTCACGACTCCCAGGTGCCCGGTCAGGATGGCGAACGGCTCAGATGTGGCTGAGCCACTCCGGGTACTGGCTGCTCTCGCCCTTGACCAGTTGCAGGTACTGCTTCTGCAGCTTCTCGGTGATCGGCCCGCGCGAGCCGCTGCCGATGGGGCGGTTGTCCACTTCGCGGATCGGGGTCACTTCGGCGGCGGTGCCGGTGAAGAAGGCCTCGTCGGCCACGTAGACCTCGTCACGCGTGATGCGGCGCTCCACGATCTTCAGGCCGTTGTCCTGCGCCAGCTGCAT